>NZ_CP102271.1:1208750-2417500 GCF_025148785.1 Catenibacterium mitsuokai | reverse complement strand
AAAAAATACTAAGAACAGAAATACTCAAGCGAACTAAAGAGAACCAATCACAAGGTCAAGGAAGAAAGGGCGTACGGAGAATGCCTGGGCACAGAGAGGCGATGAAGGACGCAGCGAACAGCGAAATGCGGCGGCGAGCGGTAAGCACGCGATGACCCGCCGATATCCGAATGGGGAAACCCCTCCGCTTTCGAAGCGGAGACCGCATGACGACCGTCATGACGGGGCAATACGCAGGGAACTGAAACATCTAAGTACCTGCAGGAAGAGAAAGAGAAGTCGATTCCGTAAGTAGCGGCGAGCGAAAGCGGAGGAGCCCAAACCGGACATAGTCCGGGGTTGTAGGACCGCCGAGAAAGATGACATGAAGAGTCAGGAGAATCCCATGGGAAGGGGATCCGCAGAGGGTGAGAGACCCGTATCCGAAGGCTCGACATGGATCGAGGCGGCACCTGAGTACGGCGGGGCACGTGGAATCCTGCCGGAATCATCGGGGACCATCCCGAAAGGCTAAACACTACTCTGTGACCGATAGCGAACCAGTACCGTGAGGGAAAGGTGAAAAGAACCCCGGGAGGGGAGTGAAAGAGAACCTGAAACCGCATGCCCACAAGAAGTCAGAGCCCGTCAAAGGGTGATGGCGTGCCTTTTGTAGAATGAGCCGGCGAGTCACGATCAGCAGGCGAGGTTAAGCAGGAGATGCGGAGCCGCAGCGAAAGCGAGTCTTAACAGGGCGACATAGTCTGAGGTCGTGGACCCGAAACCGGGTGATCTAGCCATGAGCAGGTTGAAGTCGGGGTGAGACCCGATGGAGGACCGAACCGACCCCCGTTGAAACGTTGGCGGATGACTTGTGGCTAGGGGTGAAATTCCAATCGAACCCGGAGATAGCTGGTTCTCCCCGAAATAGCTTTAGGGCTAGCGTCGCAGCGAGAGAGCCGTGAAGGTAGAGCACTGAATATGCGATGGCCGCATCCCGCGGTACTGAGCATAATCAAACTCCGAATGTCACGGTGTCATCTGCGGCAGTCAGACGGCGAGTGATAAGGTCCGTCGTCAAGAGGGAAACAGCCCAGACCATCAGCTAAGGTCCCAAAGTGCATGCTAAGTGGAAAAGGAAGTGGAGACGTGCAGACAACTAGGAGGTTGGCTCAGAAGCAGCCATCCTTCAAAGAGTGCGTAACAGCTCACTAGTCGAATGACTCTGCGCCGATAATTTACCGGGGCTAAGCATGACACCGAAGCTATGGACAGGAATGTGGTAGGGGAGCATTGCATGCAGCGGAGAAGCATGACCGAGAGGGCATGTGGAGCGCATGGAAGAGAGAATGCCGGCGTGAGTAGCGGCACGTGGGTGAGAATCCCACGCACCGATGGCCCAAGGTCTCCAGAGGAAGGCTCGTCCTCTCTGGGATAGTCGGGACCTAAGGCGAGGCCGAAAGGCGTAGCCGATGGACGACGGGTGGATATTCCCGTACCCGATGTGTGGCGATGGAGTGACGGAGAAGGCTCAGGCAACCAGCTGCTGGAATAGCTGGGGCAAGCGAGATACCTGCGCACCAGGGAAATCCGGTGCGCGCAGGGGGAAGGCGCGAAGCATACGGAAAGCTGCGGCAAGTACGGAAAAGCTGAGAGCAGGCTTCCAGGAAAAGCTTCTAGCACAACACGCATCGGCCCGTACCGAAAATGGACACACATGGGCAAGGAGAGAATCCTGAGGTGAGCGAGAGAACTATAGCTAAGGAACTCTGCAAAATGACCCCGTAACTTAGGGAGAAGGGGTGCTCCAGAAATGGAGCCGCAGTAAAACGGCCCAAGCGACTGTTTACCAAAAACACAGCTCTCTGCGAAGGCGCAAGCCGAAGTATAGGGGGTGACGCCTGCCCGGTGCTGGAAGGTCAAGGGGAGCTGTCAGCGCAAGCGAAGCAGCGAGCCGAAGCCCCAGTAAACGGCGGCCGTAACTATAACGGTCCTAAGGTAGCGAAATTCCTTGTCGGGCAAGTTCCGACCCGCACGAAAGGCGTAACGATTTGGGCGCTGTCTCAGCTGTAGACTCGGTGAAGTCTTAGTACCTGTGAAGATGCAGGTTGCCCGCGACTAGACGGAAAGACCCCATGGAGCTTCACTGCAGGTTGACATTGGGCTTGGATGCATGATGTACAGGATAGGTGGGAGGCTGTGAGCCGTGCGCGCCAGCGTACGGGGAGCCGCTGTTGGGATACCACCCTTCATGCATCTAGGTCCTAACCGGAGGCAACGGGCCACGGGACAGTGTCAGTCGGGCAGTTTGACTGGGGCGGTCGCCTCCCAAAGAGTAACGGAGGCGCCCAAAGATACCCTCAGCATGGATGGAAACCATGCATAGAGTGCAAAGGCATAAGGGTGTCTGACTGCGAGACATACAGGTCGAGCAGGGACGAAAGTCGGGCTTAGTGATCCGGCGGATCCGAATGGAAGGGCCGTCGCTCAACGGATAAAAGCTACCCTGGGGATAACAGGCTGATCTCCCCCAAGAGTTCACATCGACGGGGAGGTTTGGCACCTCGATGTCGGCTCATCGCATCCTGGAGCTGAAGTCGGTTCCAAGGGTTGGGCTGTTCGCCCATTAAAGCGGTACGCGAGCTGGGTTCAGAACGTCGTGAGACAGTTCGGTCCCTATCTGTCGTGGGCGCAGGAGGTTTGAGGAGAGCTGCCCCTAGTACGAGAGGACCGGGGTGGACGGACCGATGGTGCACCAGTTGTCACGCCAGTGGCACAGCTGGGCAGCCAAGTCCGGACGGGATAAGCGCTGAAGGCATCTAAGCGTGAAGCCCCCTCCAAGATGAGACCTCCCATTGGCGACAAGTAAGGCCCCTCGAAGACGACGAGGTTGATAGGCCGCGAGTGCAAGCGCAGCGATGTGCTTAGCGGGGCGGTACTAATAGGCCGAGGACTTGGCCAAGATTGGAGAGAGTAGAGAATAGTAGAGATGACGTATCTGGTTTTGAGGGATCCCTCGAGGATCTGGCGGCGATAGCATGATGGACACACCCGTTCCCATCTCGAACACGGAAGTTAAGCATCATAACGGCGACGATAGTGTGAAGACGCGACAATAGCAAGCTGCCAGGTCGCAATTTAAAAATGCGATGAGCCGATGAGTCAAGTACCGCTTGACTCGTTTTTTTTACTCTTTTTCTTGACTCGTTTTTTTTACTCTTTTTCTTGTCTCCTATACTTATAAATGATATAGTAGTTGGGAACTGGTTCGAGAGCCAAACCCAGTATAAAAAACTAAGAACATATGAATATAATTCATGATGTTTGGCTTCTAACTGTTCTTTAGAAGAAGGAGAAAATCGAATATGAAAAAACTAGACATTAAAACGATTGCATTAAACGCAGTCATCGCTGCAGTTTACGCAGCACTCACTATTGGCTTAGCGCCAATTTCTTATGGGCAGGTGCAGATGAGAATTTCAGAAGTAATGATCTTCCTTGCATTCTACAATAAGAAATATATCCCAGGATTAGTATTAGGATGCTTCATTGCGAACGTTCCATCATCTCTTGGTGCTTATGACATGGTATTTGGTACATTTGCGACTTTACTTGCAGTTATCGCAATGAACAAAGTATCTAACCGTTATGTTGGTGGTATCTTAGGTGGTTTAATCAACGGTATCATTGTAGGTATCGAATTAACACTTGCATTCCATACACCATTCCTATTAAATGCAGTTTATGTATTTGTAGGTGAAGTTGTTGTATTAGAAATCGGTGCATTCTTATTTGGATTATTAGAAAAGAATGAATCAGTATTAAAGATTATTAAAGCATAAAAGAACCTCTGGGCAATGTCATTAAGTTAAGAATTGACAGCTATCAAGGCATACAAACAAAATGTATGCCTTTTTTATTGTCTCTTGACAAAAGCCCAATTGTTTATAGATGTCGTCGGAGGTATACATTATGGACAACTATAAACAACTTGAGAAAACTTTAAATCACATTATCAAAAAATGAATGATTCACGTTCTATTTTCTGTGAAAATCCCAGAACAGACTTCATTCGTTCTCGTAAACTGGATTTTCAAAATACCATCAAAATCCTCTTCTGCATGGAAAACGGCTCTTTAAGAGATGAACTATTTAAGTCTTTTGATAATGCACTTGATACACCTACTGCATCTGCGTTTGTGCAGGCTAGAAATAAAATCAAGGTGGATGCTTTTAAACATATTTTCAATAAGTTTAATGATAGAACTCATGAAGACATACTGTATAAAGGATATCGCCTTCTCGCTATTGATGGGAGTGAATTGCCAATCGATAATTCCATATATGATAAAGAAACAAGAGTTCTAAGAACAGGCGGTACCAATAAGCCTTATTCCGCATTTCATATTAATGCCAGCTACGATCTCCTTGAGCGATCATATGATGATCTTATTATACAGGGTCAGGCAGTAAGGGATGAAAATGATGCTTTCTGCCAGCTTGTGGATCGTTATCAGGGAAGGAAAGCGATTTTTATAGCGGACAGAGGATATGAATCTTATAACGGTTTTGAACATGTTGCGAAATCTGGAAACAAGTATCTTGTCAGAGTCAAGGATATCAATTCTAAAACCAGTATGACAAGATCTTTAGGGCCGTATCCGAATGATGAGTTTGATATTGACGTGTTTAGAATGCTTACTCTGAAATGTACATCAATGATAAAAGCATGCCCTCAGCTATATAAAGTATGTCCTACTAATATGCGATTTGACTATATGTCTAAAGAAGATCCCTGGTATGAGTTTAATTGCAGGATAGTTCGATTCAAAATCACTGAAGATACATATGAATGTATAATTACTAATCTTGATAGGACTGAATTCTCATCTGAAGACATCAAGGAACTATATAATAAACGCTGGGGTATAGAGACTTCTTTCAGACATGTAAAGTATGCAATAGGTTTGAATTCACATCACGCAAAGAAGAGAAAATATATAAAGCAGGAGATTTATATAAGTCTTACTCTTTATAATCTGATACAGAGATTTATAAGGAAGATAAAGATTGAAAAAAGAAACAAGAAATATATTTATCAGATTAATTTCACTAGAGCCTGTCATTTAGTAAGAAGTTTTCTAAACAAAAAAGATGGAAAAAATCCATCTTTAGAGAATCTGATAGCTAATGAAATCTTACCAATTCGCCCCGGTAGATCTCATAATAGAAACGTCAAACGAAAGTCGTTCATATATTTTAACTACAGATTTGACTAGTCGGACAAATTATAAACCTTTTTGCGATGAAATAGAATATTTTTTAAAAAATCGTGAAAACGATACTTTTTTGGCTGCAATAAAATAAAAGTCAGAATAATATATCTGCTGATATATCATCTGACTTAAATTCTAGCATTATTAACTTAATGACATTGACCTCTGGGTTCTTTTTTTTGTGAACTATTAGTTCTCTCTAAAAAAAGTTATTCACATCTATTACGTACTTTTTTTACGATTCTAATGTGAATACTTGTAATTGATCTTCAAATAATAAAGAATAGTAGTGAAGAAGAGAGGAACATATATGATGCTTACAATTGGATTTATTGGAAATGGTAAAAGCACGAATCGTTACCATATGCCATTTATACTCACTAGAAAAGATAAAATTAAAGTAAAGACAATCTATAACCGTTCTATTCACTTTGATACTTGGAAGAAAATAGAAGAAATTCACTATACAGATAACTTAGATGAATTACTCCATGATAAAGACATTCAGGTTATTGTAGTGACTTTAAAATCGAGTCTTCATTATGAATATGCGAAAAAAGTATTAGAAGCAGGAAAACATTGCGTAGTAGAAAAGCCATTCGCAGCAAGTTATGCACAGGCAAAAGAACTATTTGATTTAGCTGAGTCTAAAGGACTCATGCTTCAATGTTATCAAAATAGAAGATTTGATAGTGACTTCTTAACTGTTCAGGAGGTCATTGAATCTGGAAAACTAGGGGACCTATTAGAATTAGAAATGCATTTTGATTACTATCGTCCAGAAGTACCAGAAAGCATTCATGAATTCTCAGTAATCGATTCTTATCTCTATGGTCATGCTTGTCATACCTTAGATCAGGTGATCTCTTATTTTGGTAAACCAGATCATGCACATTATGATGTGCGCCAGTTATTAGGTACAGGACGTATGAATGATTACTTTGATTTAGATCTTTATTATGGAACTCTAAAGGTCTCAGTAAAATCATCATATTTCCGTATAAAAGAGCGTCCTAGCTTTGTTTTATATGGTAAGAAGGGAATGTTTACTAAAACAAAAAAAGACCGTCAGGAAGCGGATTTGAAACATTTCTATATGCCTTATGAACATGATGACTTTGGCTTAGATACACCAGCTGATTATGGCACTCTTATCTATGATGAAGAGGGTCATTATCATGAAGAGAAGATCGAGACAGTGAAAGGTGATTATGGTTACTACTATGATGCATTGTATGAAACAATCATCAATCATAAGCCACAGCTTGTTACTAAGGAACAAACATTATTACAGATGAAGATATTAGAAGATGCAATCAAAGGATTAAAATAGGAGGGTATATTATGAAACTTGGTATTGTAGGATCAGGAATGATCGTTAAAGACTTTTTAAAGATGTTTAATGAATTAAAGGGTATTGAACTATTAGGTATCTCAGCACGAAATGAAGAAAACTTAAAGAATCTTTGTGTTCAGTATCCTATTGAACGTTATTATTTAAGTTATGAAGAAATGTTGGAAAATAAAGATATTGATACTATCTATGTTGCTGTACCAAACGACTTACATTTCATTATGTCTAAAAAAGCGCTTCTTGCAGGTAAAAACGTGATATGTGAAAAACCATTCACGACTAACCTCAAAGAGGCCTTAGAACTCAAGGAAATCGCTAAGAAAGAGGATTTATTCCTTTTGGAAGCTATTCCTAATCGATTCTTCCCTAACACTTATCTACTAAAAGAAAAGGTAAAGGAACTAGGTAATATTCGTGTGATTAACTTTAACTTCTCACAATATTCATCAAGATATGATCGTTTTAAAAAAGGAGATATTGCGCCTGCTTTTGATCCAAATCATTCAGGTGGTTCTCTAATGGATTTAGGTGTGTATAATATCAATCTTATTATGGAATTGTTTGGTAAACCTGAAAACGTGGATTATTATCCTAATATTGAAAGAGGTATTGATACATCAGGTGTACTTGTGATGGATTATGGTTATATGAAAGCAGTTTGTGTTGCCGCAAAGGATTGCCAGGCACCGCTATCTTCTACTATTCAGGGAGATGAAGGTTATATTGTCATGAGAAGTCCATCAAGTCAGATTACTGAATTCCAGATGGCTTTTAATAAGCAGGAAGAAGTGACTTATAACGAAAACGGACCACATAACCGTATGTATTATGAATTTGTGGAATTAAAGAACATTATTGAAACAAATGATAAAGAAAAGATGGATGCACTTTTGCAGGATACATTAGATGTTATGGAAGTACTTACTGAAGCAAGAAAAAAAGCAGGGGTTATATTCCCTGCTGACTAAGAGATGTTCAACATCTCTTTTTTATATTTTTAAATCTTTATGAACTATTCCAACAAAAAATAGAATAAGAATTGTGACTAAGACAGTAATCACAAAGAGTTCTAAAGTATTCTGCTTAGGTTGATCTTTCTCTTGAACTGTTACTGAAGCATTCTTATTTGTATTATTTGTATTTTGAACTGTTTCTGTAAGAACAGGTGAATAAGCCTGTACAGAGGTTGGCTGTACACAGCCAATCACTAACATTATAATTGATAAACACTTAATTAATCGCATCATGATAGAGTTACTCATTGAAATGCCTTCTTTCCCCATATACAACTGTATTCTAGTCCTCATATAAACAATCGTCAATATAACAAGCGCTTACAAATATATAAAAAAGAGAAGAAAAATTCTTCTCTTAGTGATGGAAATTTGTATGTCCAGTAGAAAGTTCTGGTCTTTCAAGACCAGCTTTTTTACCTGCTTCAATAGACTTAAGAAGCCAGCTCATATTTTTTGCGATATTCTGCATAGTCGCAACACCTTCTGCATCTTTATAAACATCTTCAGGTTCACTTCCAAAGACTTCATTCCAATAATTGGCAGATACAATAGGCATATGAGAAATACTGAAATGTTTGTTGACAACATCCATGCTTGCCACCTGTCCAGCACGTCTTGCACTAAAGATACAAGCTCCTGGTTTATAGACAAAGACACTCTTATTTGAGTAGAAGGCTCTGTCTAATACCGCAAGTAATCTTGCACTCGGATGAGCATAGTAGACAGGTGAGGCAAAGATAAAGCCATCACAGTCTTTTGCTTTTGTAGTGATTTCATTGACGACATCATCAAATATACATTGATGTTCAGTTACACACTTCTTACAGTTCATACAATCCGCAATAGGCTGATTGCCAATAAAGATGATTTCTGTTTCAATACCTTCTTCTTTAAATGTTTCAGCCATAATATCTAAAGCTGCACGTGTACAGCCATTATTACGGGAACTTCCATTGATCATAAGTACTTTCATAAATTTACCCCCTTATGGTAAAGGTTTATCACTTGCTAGATAAAGATCATACCATTCCTGACGTGTTAATTCGATATTCGCAGCTTCTGCTGTTTCAATTAAATGTTTAGGAGAAGTCGTACCAGTAATTGCTTGAATATGGGCAGGATGTCTTAAAATCCATGCAGTCGCAATTGTGGCAGGAGTAACATTATATTTCTTTGCTAGATCATCAAGAACGTTATTTAATTTCTTATAATCAGGATGATTTAAGAAAGTCCCTTCAGCCCAGGATGCCTGCACAATACTCCAAGCCTGGATTGTAATATCATTTAAACGACAATAATCAAGCACACCGCCATCTTTATCAATCGCAAAGTCTTCCTTCATATTCATGTTCATACCACTATCAATCATCACAGAATGCACAATAGAAAGTTGTAACTGATTAATAATAATAGGATGTTTAATATACTTCTGTAATAAGGCAATCTGTCCTGGTGTATGATTAGATACTCCAAAGTATTTGACCTTACCACTAACATACAGTTCATCAAATGCTTCTGCCACTTCCTGAGGGTCACATAATGCATCAGGTCTATGTAATAAAAGAATTTCTACATGATCAGTATGGAGTCTTTTTAATGACCCATTGACGGCATTCATAATATACTCTTTAGAAAAGTCATAACGTTTTCCAGGTACAATGGCACACTTTGTCTGAATAATCATCTTTTCACGATATTCAGGATGTTTTTCAAGAACTTGTCCAAATAACTCTTCTGACTTTCCTCCACCATAAATATCAGCATGATCAAAAAAGTTAATACCACAATCTAATGCAGTCTTCACAAGTTCCTCTACTTCCTCAATACTCTTATCGGCAATACGCATGCAGCCCAAGGCGATTTCAGATACTTTTAAATCAGTTTTTGGTAGATCATAGTACTTCATATTAAATACCTCTTGTGTAAGTCTTTAACCATTCATTTTCTTCATCAGTTAAGTATGGCTTTAATGATTCTCTTACGAATTCATGATACTTATTCAATGCTTCTCTTTCATCAGTTGTTAGTAAAGAAACATCAAGACCATCTAAGTCAATAGGACATAAAGTAAGAGGTTCAAACTTCATCCACTGGCCATACTCATTCTTGATATCTTCAACACATAATAATTCATTTTCTAAACGGATACCAAACTGACCTTCAATATAAACACCAGGTTCATCCGTTGTAATCATACCTGCTTCCTGAATTGCAGAAGGCTTACGTGGATCACGTAAACGTGGTCTAATATCATTTGGTCCTTCATGGACATTTAAGAAATGACCGACACCATGACCTGTACCACACTGGAAATCAATATGCTGCTTCCATAACTCATGTCTTACAAGACCATCAATCCAGATACCATTTGCACCATATAAGAAAACAGCTTCCTGCATCTTCAACATAGCCTTTAATACATATGTGAAGTATTTTCTTTCAGTCTCGCTGATTTCACCTAAGATGAATGTACGTGTAATATCAGTTGTACCATCTAAATACTGTCCACCTGAGTCAATAAGAAGCATACCTTCTTTTTTAACATGAACATCATGTGCATGAGATGGATGATAATGCATTAATGCCGCATTTTCTTTATAAGCAGTAATTGTATTAAATGAAATATCAGTAAATAATTCCTGTGCTTCTCTAAAGCTTAATAACTTATCAGTAATAGAACATTCAGTCGCATCATCAGGCATAGAAGTCTTTAACCAATACATGAATTTAGTCATTGCTACACCATCTTTTAAATGGGCATGCTTTGTATTTTCAATTTCTATATCTGACTTAATACTCTTGAAGTATTGAGATGGGTTAGATCCTTCCATGATTTCGCAGTCAATAAATGAATAGATGGAATAGTTGATGGCACTTAAGTCTACAAGTACCTGACCACTTAATCTCTTTGTATCTAGATAGATATCATCATAAGAACGGATTTCAACACCATCATTCTTATAAGCTTCAATCATTGTTTCATCATAAGTACCATCCTGAAGATATAAATAAGCGTTATCTAAAGTAATAATACTAAATGCCATAGCCATTGGAGAATGAGGAATATCCTTACCTCTGATATTGAATGTCCATGCAATATCATCTAATGATGTAATGATGTGCGCATTACATTCATTTTCTTCCATATAACCACGAATCCATTCAAGTTTCTGTGCTGTGCTTTGTCCATGATACTTCACATCATAGATATAAGCTGGTTCATGAGAACGTTCTGGACGATTAGTCCATACATCAGTCATATCGATATCTTTTAATTCAAAATCAGTTTCTCTGCCTTCATCCAAATCAATGATAAATGAAGCAGTTGTTACTTTACCATTGAAGCCAAGTACATCACCATCATCAAGATGATCAATGAGGAAATCCTTCACACTAGGAACATCTGCATTACCCATCTTCATGAGCTTAATACCAGGATAGAGTTCTTTTTCTGCCTGAATGAAATAACGTCCATCAGTCCATAACCATGCTTCTTCCTGTCCTACAACTAGGACTCCAGCAGAACCCGTAAAGCCGCTTAGATACTTTCTAAACTGGTCATGTTCGCCTACAATTTCACTCTGATGATCATCATCAGTAGGCACATAATAGAACTTGATATTTTGTTCTTTTAATCTTTTCTGTAATTCTTTTATCATTTTTTTATCACCCATGATAAGTTTAACACAAATGAGGGAGATAAGGTATAATACAATTAGGAGATGATTAATAATGAACGAATGGAATCTTGATGCCCTATATACGTCATTTCAAGACAAAAAATTTCAAGAAGATTTAAATACGCTTAAGGATTTAAATAAGAACTATTCCACTTATAGAAGCGAGAAAACAGAAGCGGCATTACATAAAATAATAGAGACAAAAATAGAAATTGAAAAGAGAGTAGAAAGGCTGCATTTTTTTATACAGCTTTCTTTATCAGCTCATACAGATGATGCCAAAGCAGCACGTTATCTTGATCAATTAAATAATATAACTGCCTCAATGGTAGGAGAAGATATCAAAAATAATGCCTATATTGCTGAGTTTGATTTAGATAGTTGTCAGGATTCTTTTATCAAGGAACATGAGTATATTTTAAAAGAGATTCAACATAATCAAAAATACCGCTTAGATGAAAAACAGGAATCAATCATAGCCCATATGAAAAATACAGGTTCTTATGCCTGGATGAACCATAAGGATGCGGTTGTATCTTCTATTAAAGTGAATATAGATGGATATGATTATCCACTTACTGAAGTACTGAACATGGCTCATAGTCCCGATAAGCAGACAAGAATGAAAGCTTATTTCGCAGAACTAGATGCCTATAAACCATATGAAGAAACGATTGCGACATGTTTAAGTGGAATCAAGGGTGAAGTACTCTATACAAGTAAACTGAGAGGTTATGAATCACCATTAGAAGAATCATGTATCAAATCACGATTAAAGATGGAGACTCTTAATACATTACTTTCAGTTATGAAAAAGAATATGCCAGAAATAAGAGAATACCTTAAAATCAAGGCAGACTATCTAGGCTATCAGAACGGCTTACCTTGGTTTGAACTTTATGCGCCTGTTGTTGAAGATGATGAAGACTATCCATTTGAGAAAGGTTCTCAATTTGTCGTGGATCAGTTCTATACATTCTCAAAACATTTAGGTGATTTTGCGACTCATGCAATTAAGAACCATTGGGCTGATGTCTATCCAAGAGAAAATAAAGTCGGTGGTGCATTCTGTGAAAATATTAGAAGTTTGAAACAAAGTCGTTTCTTATTCAACTATGGAAATCATTTTTCTGATGTGATTACTGTAGCCCATGAGTTTGGTCATGGTTTCCATGGAAGATGTTTAGGTGATCAAACAATATTGAATACCCATTATCCAATGCCGATTGGAGAAACAGCCTCTAACTTCTGTGAAACAATAGTGGGAAAAGGTGCATTAAAATCAGCAACATCTACTCAAAAGATTGTGATATTAGAGAATACATTAAGTAATGCGGTACAGGTGATCTGTGATATTTATTCCCGTTTCTTATTTGAAAGCCGCTTCTTTGAAGCAAGAAAACAAGGACCAGTGAGTGCGGAAGAAACAAAGAAAATCATGCTTCAAGCACAGATAGAAGCGTATGGTGATGGATTAGATCATAATTATCTCCATCCCTATATGTGGACATGGAAACCTCATTATTATGATCCGGATTATTCATTCTATAACTACCCATACGCCTTTGGTTCATTACTTGCGAAAGGACTTTATGCACGTTATCAAAAAAATCCTGAACACTTCCCAGAGGATTATGAAACATTCCTTTCAGTCACCGGTAAGATGGATTTAGAAGATATTGCGAAAACACTTGATATAGATCTCACAGATGAATCATTCTGGCAGAGTTCTATTGATATCATCAAAGAAGATATTGATACATTTAAAACGCTTCTAGAGGAATACAAACATGATTGATACGTTCTATCAAAAAGAAAATCTAGAAGTCTATAAGCGATATCTCTATTTCCAGTTAAAAGATGATTCCCGTTTTCAAACAGTATTCAATGACAATGAATATCACATTACTTATCAATCACGCGCAGCATCTATTCACTTCCATGATATAGGCATGATAGAAGAAGAAATCATCAGCGGTGATAAGCAGATCTTTTATCTTCATTTTCCATTGACTACATTTCCTATTGCCTTAGAACTTTATCGATGTATGATTAATAAACTCATAGAAGAAAAAGTCGAACCAATGAAGGTGATATTATGCTGTAGTGGGGGAATGACATCAGGATTCTTTAAGGAAAAGATGCAGAACTATATTTTAAAAAACAACCTCCCATTGATTATAGAAGGGGCAGCAGTTCATACTGTAGAAAAGAAGTGTCTCTATTATGATCTTGTATTATTAGCACCACAAATGGGTTATAAGAAAGAAGAGATAGAGACATTGACACATAAACATGTAGGTGTGATTGATCCTCAGGTCTTTGCGACATATGACTGCGGTGCATTATACAAACAGATTCAATATTACTATAGGAGGAATAACGAATGAGTGATACAAAAAGCGATATGATCTCTGGTGAACTCTATCAGCCATTTTCAAAAGAACTCTATAATGATCGTCTTTATTGTAAGAGTCTCTGTCATGAGTTAAACAATCTTTCACCGCTAAAAAGAGATGATATCAATCTTATACTCGATAAACTATTAAATGAATGGAATGAAGCTTTTATTGAACAACCTTTTCATTGTACATATGGCTATAATATCTCTTTAGGGAAGAACTTCTATTCTAAAGATAATCTCTTTATTGATGATAGTGGAATAGTGTCTATTAGCGATAATGTGACTATTGGATATAATGTCACAATACTCACATCAGTTACACCAATCAGTAGCCAGGATCGTGCAAAAGGATTAGAAAGTACACTGCCAGTACGTATTTATGAAGGAGTATGCATTGGTTCAAATAGTATTATTTATCCAGGTGTAAAGATCAATAGAGAGTCTATTATTGAACCAGGATCAGTTGTAAAGGATGATATTCCACCATTTGTGATTGCGGGAGGCAATCCATGTCGTGTAATGAGCGCAATTGATGATAAGGACTTGAAGAGAAAATGAGAGAATTAGGACAATTATATGACTATACACTCCTTCATTTCCTTCATCATCTTGCTGAAAGTACAAATGGTGCACTTACACCATTCTTTCGCTTTATCTCTTATTTTGGTGATAAAGGCATCTTCTTTATCGCTTTATCCTTGGTACTCATTTATTTTAAAAAGACAAGAAAACTCGGTATATGTATTCTCATTAGTCTTGCGATAGGCGCTATCTTTACAAGCCTCTTTTTAAAGAATGCGATAGGACGTCATCGTCCTTATTTATCCGGTGTAGACGAATACTATAACTGGTGGAAGTATGTAGGAGGCTTACATTATAAAGAATTCTCATTTCCTTCAGGACATACTACAGCCACTATGGCTGTTATGATGTGTATATTCTTAACATGTAATAAGAAATACAGCTGGTTAGTTTTTATCTTTGTCGCATTAATGGGTCTAAGTCGTAATTATTTCATGGTGCACTACCCAACAGATGTTCTAGGTGGTATTATGGTAGGCGGAATATCTGGTCTTATTTCATATTTGATATGTTATAAGAGTAAATTATTGGGAGGAAGAATATGAAACTAACAATGTTAGGTACGGGGAATGCCTTAGTCACTAAGATTTATAACACATGTTTCGTCTTAGAAGACAACCATCAATACTTTATGGTTGATGCAGGAGGAGGAAACCAAATCCTAACTCAGCTAAAAAAAGCAGGATATGACTGGAAGGATATGAAGCATATCTTCTTGACTCATAAGCATATTGACCATTTATTAGGTATGGTCTGGATGATGCGTATGATTACACAGTTTATGAATGCAGGTAAATATGAAGGTGATGCTTATATTTATGGTCATGATGAAGTCATTCATATTTTAAAGGATATGGCTGATACACTTCTTGTACCAAAACAGAGTGCACTTATTGGAAAAAGACTTCACTTAGTAGAAGTGAAGGATCAAGAAACTAAAGAAATTATGGGACATCCAGTCACTTTCTTTGATATTCATTCAACTAAAGCCAAACAGTTTGGCTTCGTGGTGGAATATGATGGTAAGAAGCTGACATGTTGTGGTGATGAACCTTATTGTGAAGAAGAGAAAGTCTATGCAGAAAATGCAGATGTACTCTTGCATGAAGCATTCTGTTTATATGAAGAAAGAGACTTCAGACATCCTTATGAAAAACATCATTCAACAGTGAAAGATGCCTGCGAACTTGCACAAAAACTTCATATTAAGAATCTTGTACTCTATCATACAGAAGATGATCATGTAGACAATCGTAAAGAACTCTACAAGGCAGAAGGTGCACACTATTATACAGGAAATATATTTGTTCCTGATGATTTAGAAGTAATGGAATTTTAGAGCTATCATTTGATAGCTTTTTATATTAATAATTTTTTGAAAAAGCGCGATATATATATATTAATTAACAAGTAGTATATAATATAAATAGATATAAAACTTGAAAGAAAGGATGATGATTATGAGTAAAAAGAAACGCGTCATTTCAGAAGAAAAGACAAAAGAACTTCAAAAAGATTGGCAAGGCTATGGCGCGATGACAGTGGCATATAGTCTTGTAGTTATCATTATCGTTCTTATTGCGATTATCGCAAAATTGTATTTCTAATAGAAAAGCCTCTGGATTATTTTCCAGAGGTTTTCCATTTCTGTCCATATTGATCTGCTTTGATAATAGCTTTTAATAAATTCTTTGAAGTCACTTCAAAAGGCATATTTAATGTCGTAGATCCTTCTTTAACTGCTTCTAAACATACATGCAGTAATGCTTCTTCATCTACTTCTTTCATCCCTAAATCAGAAAGTGTAGTAGGTAACTCTAAAGCTTCTAAAAACTCATAATAGCTCTTTAATGTATCCTTAGGAGTATTTTCTAATACCAATTGTACAAGTGTACAAAAAGCGACTTTTTCACCATGCATCTTACTCTTTGTTTCAGGAATAAGAGTGAATGCATTATGCAGGCCATGTCCGATTGCTTCTCCACCAGACTCAAAACCAATACCACTTAAATAAATATTAGCTTCTATCACATTTTCTAGTGCTTCTGTGACTTTATGCTGCTTACAATCTTCTACAGCCTGCAATCCATAAGAATAGACAATATCAAAACAAGCTTTAGATATCGCCAAAGCGCTTCTTGTCACCTGACTATGAAGACAATTCTCACTATGACTCACATAACAAGCCTTGGCTTCAAAATAAGTACTAAATGCATCACCAATACCCGCTCTCAGTAATCTTACTGGGGCATTCGCAATGACCTGTGTATCCACAATCACTTGATCTGGACTCTTAGGTAAATATAAATAATGATCAAACTTATGATCATCATGATAAATCACTGATAAAGAAGAACATGGGGCATCCGTACTTGCCGCAGTAGGTATAACGACAATAGGTTTTTTCGCATAATAACCACATGCTTTAGTCGTATCTAATACCTTACCTCCACCGACGCCGACAATTACTTCACCATTCGTTTCTTCTACAATATGTTGTATTCTTTCAATCTCACTCATACTACATTCATTTTGAAACAATACAACAGTCATTTCCTGTTCATGTAAGCTTTCCTCTATCTGAGGTATAAACATCTCTTTCAAGTTTTCACTTGTAATTACGACTATTCTTTTATAATCTTTTAAATCATCACCAAGACACTTTAATTCATCTTTACCTTGTCTATATCTTGTTGGTGCACCAATCACCTTACTCATAACATCACGCTCCTATTTCTATTATAGAACATGAAAAAAACATTGAGGAGAATTTTCTCCTCAATGTTTACATATCGCAAAGACCTTTGTCTTCTCCGTATACTGAATACCAATCATTATTGAAATCAGTCACAGCTTTAGAAATACTTGGATTTTCAAAGATTGCTTTTAATACACTCACTGGTGCAGTGATAGCCTGACTACCTGCATTAAATGCATCTCTTACCTGCTGTACACCCTTGAAGCTTGCTGCAAGAATCTTGCAGTCATAACCGTCTTCTACAATTCTATTAGATAAATGAGCCATTAATTCAAAAGGATCATTTCCTAAGTTTCCAATTCTATTTGTATAAGGTGCAATATAATCAGCACCTGCTGCAAGTGCCATATAAGCCTGCATCAAATCATAAACAGCTGTGGCAGTTACATTTTTACCTTCAGCCTTTAAGATTTTCATTGCCTTAACACCTTCATAAGTAGTAGGGACCTTTACATATACCTTGTCATCTACTTCTTCAAAAATCTTGTGTGCTTCTTTCACAATTTCATCTGCTTCTGTCGCAATGACCTGAATATGTAAAGAACGTTCATCACCAATGATTTTTCTGATTTCTCTCATATGTCCAAAGAAATCCTTTGGGCTAGTCTTCTTTACAATACTTGGGTTACTTGTGACACCTACGATTGGTAAGTGATCTACCGCATCTCTAATTTCTTCTAAATCTACTGTATCAATAATAAATTCCATTGTTTTTCTCCTCCTATAAACTCTGTTCAGTTCTACCGATAATATCATCCTGAGTTGCTTTAGATAATACATTGAAGAATGCACTATATCCTGCAACACGTACAATTAAGTCTTTATGATTTTCTGGATGCTTCTGTGCATCAATAAGTGTTTCTTTAGAAACAATGTTGTACTGTACATGGTAACCATGGAGACGATTGAAGAATGTACGAATCAATAATTCTAGTTTCTGTTTATTTTCTTCTGTAGAAAGCATCTGTGGTGTCATCTTCTGGTTAAGAAGTACGCCTCCTGTGATCTTTTCAGTACGAAGCTTAGATATACTCTTGAACACTGCAGTAGGACCATTCTTATCTGTGTTATGTGCTGGAGAACATCCTTCAGCGAGTGGTTCATGTGCATTTCTTCCATCAGGAGTAGCCATTGTACCCATACCCTGACCAACATTGGCACTAATTGAAGAAGTACCTGCATAACGGATACCACCAATAGGACCTCTATTATAACGAGTATTTGGATACTTTTTGATCTCATCAATATAAGAATCATATGCTTCTACAATTAAGTTATCTGCATAATCATCATCATTACCATACTTAGGTGCTTCATCATTCAACATTTCCTGAATCTTCTTGTTTTCAGGTGACTGGAAATCATCTAAGATAGCATTCCATAACTGTTCTCTTGTGATCTTCTTTTCATCATAAACAAGCTTTTTGATAGCAGCCAAGCTGTTTGCCATATTCGCAATACCGACCTGAAGACCTGAAATGAAGTCATACACTGCACCACCTTCTTTGATAGTCTTACCTCTACCAATACAATCATCAGTCAATGCAGAACATAGAATATCAGGTACATCTCTTTCAGATGCCTTATCAATAAAGTTTTCTACAATAACACTATAACGTGTCATTTCTCTTACTGTTTTATCCCATGCTGCGAGTAAATCTTCATATGTTTCCATTTCAGTAAAGTAACCATGGCCCTTAGTGAAACGTTTGTTTGTAGTTAAGTCAACACCATTATTCATTGTGCATAATAATACTCTTGGGAAGTTGACATAAGACATACCTGTACAACGATATCCCCATTTACCAGGAACAGCTGTTTCTACACATCCGATAGCACTATAATTATAAGCATCTTCTTCCTTAACACCCCAGTTAATAAATGAAGGAATAATGATTTCATCATTATTTAAGGCTGGCATACCAAATCCTAGTTTCATTACTTCAATACATTCATCAAAGAAATGTTTATTCAAGTTTGCATGATAACGTACAGTTAAGTTAGGCTGAGTAAGTCTTGTCTGTGCCACGGATTTTAATACCGCAAAACTTAATTCATTCACTGCATCCTTCTTGTCAGTAGTCTGACCACCAATAGTCACATTCTGATACATTGGAGAACCAGCTGAACTTAATGTATGAGCCTGTGAACGTACCTTATTGACTGTGAGTGTCTTGATCCATAAACAAGTAAGAAGTTCTAATGCTTCTTCTTCAGTGATCTTCTTTTCATTGATATCTTTAATATAGTAAGGATACATATACTGATCAAAACGACCATAACTTAATGAATGACCATTTGATTCAATCTGAAGAATCAACTGAATAAACCATACAGACTGTACTGCTTCACGGAATGAATGTGCTGGTTCATAAGGCACCTTTGCACAAATTCTGCTTATTTCTAATAATTCTTCTTTTCTTGCAGGATTTGTTTCTTTTTCTGCCATTTCCTTTGCAAGAGAACTATAACGAAGAGCAAATGTATGCACTGCTTCAATAACAGTTAAAACTGAATTATAGAACACATACTTATCAACACTATCAGGCTGAGCCAAATCAAGCTTTTCTTTCATTTCTTTTGTATAAGCTTCATAACCCTTTAAACCCTGTGCAAGAATACGTTCATAATTAACTGCAAGATGTGCATCCCCGGCATTCAACTTACCTTCCATGCCAAAGACACCTGTTTCCATAAATACACTCACTTCATCAGGTAGTAAAGCTTCACCTCTTGCACGTAGGTTATTATTTTCCCAGAAAGGGGCAATATCTCTTAATTGCTGTTTTGTTTCTTCAGTAATATAGAATACATCACCATCTCTCTTTTCAAAAAGATCTAATTCATCCATGATGAACTTCATTGTATATTCAGGGAATACTGGCGCATTACAATTCTTTGTAGACTGGTTACCTACAATAAGTGTTTTATCTTCAATATAGATAGACATGTTTTCAAGAATCTTCTTCAACATTCTTGCACGAACCATCACACGTGGCTGATTTAAGTTTTCCTTATAAGCCTCAGTCGCAAGAACAGCACGTTCTCCATCTACATAAGGCTTTTCATCTAATACTTCTTCTCTGAAAGCTTTCATTCTTTCGGTTAACTGACCAAAATGCTGAGTATTTTCCATTTTTGTTCCTCCTAAAGTTTCATACGTAAGTTTTATATCTTTCATTACAAGCACATCATACGCATAAAAGCGTTATCAGTCAACTATAAATTATGAAAATAATATTATAAACTTTCATATGAAACATTTATATTGCGAATCATAAGTAGAAATGATAGGATAGAAGCGAAAAGACAAACTATTAGATGTCAATAAATAATCTATTTTTTAGGAATTTATTGAATTTATAGGCATTTGTCTTGATTTAGAGGTGAATCCTCTATAAAAATCCTCTTTCTTTTCTAAAAAAGAGTACACTAAAAAGAACTTTTCAACATCGTATCGTTGAAAGCTCTTACACTAGACTTTTATATACTATTAAATAATCATCGTCTCTTCTAATTTGGTGTATACAAACTTGTGTACTTCACCGTCGATATCAGAATGCTGATAGATCTGTTTTCTAGTATTTTCAGGAAAGTCTAATGATATTGAATTGAAGAACGTATTTTGGGTTTCTTCTGGTAATCTCATGATATGTTCATGAAAAATTACAAAGCCGCTTTCGTTTTTCATAATGGAATAGATATATCGTGCAATTTTATTTGCGATTGCGATATTAGCCAGCTTATGTCTTTTCTTGTTTCCATTCTTGATTCTTTCAAACTGTTGTTTGAGAACTGGATTATGACGTCTGGCAAATTCAGCAATCATGTAAATTGCATGTCTGAGATATCTAGAGCCTCTTTTAGAAATCTTGCCCATGGTTTCTACAGACGTTCCAGAGCGCTTGTTTCTAGGGCTTGTTCCCGAATAAGAGACAAAACAGTCTGCGTTTTTAAATCGTTTTATATCGCCAGTTTCAGCAATAACAGTTGCAGCAGTTAAAGGACCACATCCTGTAATTGTAAGAAGCAGTTTATAAGCTGGATTTAAAGAAGCAACATCTCTAATATATCTTTCAATCATTTTAAGCTGACCTTTTATGTTTTTTATGTTTTCAACGAGGTCTAGAATGATACTTCTTCCATAAGAAGAAATATTATCAGGAACCAGAGTATCATGACACAAATCAAAGAGCTTATCGATCTTATCCATCGAACAGCGATGTTTCGTAGCTTCATAAACGACATTGAAGACTTCAAGTCTTGAAGCATTTATGATATCATGTGTCGTAGGATATGAAGATAAGACAGCGATAAAAGCAGCTGATTTAGGTTCGAAAACATATTGAAGTTCAGGAAATAAACAATCACATTGGGCGATGAGACGGTTGATTTCTTGAGAATAGATTTTTTTGATCTGATAATGTCTGTGTACTAAAGCTTTCAAATCTTGATATCCGTTTTTATTTTTAAAAACGTTGTCATTGACATATTGAACATCGGAATCAGTACCAATGATAGTTGAAATGGTTTGAGCATCTAAAGGATCAGATTTAGCAATGTTATGAGCGTTACGCCATTGATTGACAAAATCAGTATTCAAAAATTTGATGCTTTCATTATCATTGAGATTGTCTTTAATAAAGTTATAGACATTAGTAGAATAGATACCAGTAACTTCTAAAGCAAAACAGATACTGGTACAGTTATCATCGGAATAACTTCTTACAGTTTCCAAAAAAGAAGTAACTTCTGATTTAACAAATTTAAAAGATAATTTTTTTCGCAAGAATTTAGGTTTAACAGATCTACGATCACTGACCTTGAGGATAGCAGCATCTGCTTTGCCTTTAGAGGAGTCCATGCCAACATAAAGAATATAATTGTTTTCCATAAATAATGACCTTCTTTCAAATGTAATCGGTTTTGAATTGCACCTCTAAATCAAGACAAACGCAACCTCGCAAATACGGAGACAAGTGTAGAAACACTGCTGCAACAAACTAATTCGGGTATAAAGTGATGTCAAGTCTAAAGGATTAAGTCTTTTTGAAGTGGACGTACATGAAGTAGCCACAGGGGGATGGAATAAAACCTTCATTCAAAACAAAACTATTATCTAGAAATTAGAATGTACAATCAATAATGAATAATAAAATTCATTAACTGATTACGTACATATTATACGAGAGGGATATGATATGGAAGGAATTATATTTAATATACAGAAATTTAGTATTCATGATGGACCTGGTATTCGTACAACAGTATTTTTTAAAGGATGTCCATTAAGATGTGAATGGTGTGCTAATCCTGAGAGTCAGGCAGTGAGTCCTCAGGTTTTATACAATAATGAGAAATGTCTTCATTGTGCGACATGTGTACATACCTGTCCTAAAGGTGCTATAAAGATGGAAGATGGCTTGATTCGAATTGATCATAAAACATGTGATCATTGTATGGAATGTGTTAAAGCCTGCCCTGGTAAAGCCTTAACACAGGAAGGTGAAATCAAGACTGTAGAAGAAGTTGTTGATATTTGTATGCAGGACATTGATTTCTATGAAGAATCTAATGGTGGTGTCACTTTATCTGGTGGAGAAGCCATGGTGCAATATGATTTCATGATGGCTCTTGTCCATGCATTAAAAGAAAAAGGACTTCATCTTGCGATTGAAACAACAGGTATTGTGGATCATGAGAAGTTTAAGAAAGCAGCTCCTTTATTTGATCTCTTATTATTTGATGTGAAGCAGGCTGATCCAATGAAGCATAAGAAGGGAACACATGTCACAAATGAAGTCATTCAAAAGAACTTCAAATGGGCTATTGAACAGGGATTGAATGTATTGCCTAGAATACCTGTTATTCCTGGCTTTAATGAAACATTAGAAGATGCGAAAGAACTCGCAACATGTATTAAAGAAGCAGGCGCAAAAGATGTACAGCTTCTTCCATTCCATCAATTTGGTGAAAACAAATATAAACTACTTGGTAAAGACTATAATCTTCATGAAGTGGAAGCATTACATCCTGAAGATTTAGTAGATTATCAAAATGAGTTTATCAAGTGTGGGTTGAATTGTTTCTTCTAGATTAATATAATGAGTGCGGAGGTAATCTATGAAAGACCGCTATAATAAAATATTAGAACTACTTACAAAAGAAAAGAAAATAGAAGTCAATGAATTATCTCAAATACTTGGGGTATCCAATGTCACTATACGTAAAGATTTAGATGCACTTGAAGAAAAAGGGATTATTAAAAGAGGACATGGCTATGCCATCCTTGCGAATAAAGATGATATCAATGGACGCTTAGCGTATCATTATGAAATAAAGAAAAGAATTGCACAAAAGGCTGCAGAACTTATTCATGATGGAGATACCATTATGATTGAAAGCGGGAGCTGCTGTGCGATTCTTGCAGATACGATTGCATCAGAGAAACAAGATGTCACTATTGTGACTAACAGTGCTTTTATTGCAGGATATATTCGCGATAAAAAGAATACCAATGTGGTTCTTCTAGGTGGTGCTTACCAGAAAGATTCACAGGTTATGGTAGGACCTATCGTGGCACAATGTGCGCAAAATTTCTGTGTAGACCAGTTATTTATTGGTGCTGATGGTTATAATCCTCGTGTAGGTTTCACAAATAGTGATCATTTACGTGCACAGGCTGTTAGAGATATGGCTGAACAGGCAGAACATATTATTGTCTTAACTGAAAGTGAAAAGTTTAATCAACATGGTGTTGTACCTCTTCAGTTAAAAGAACGTATTGATACAATCATTACAGATGATCATATTCCAGAAGACATCAAAACACATTTGTTGTCAGAAAATAAAACATTATTAACTATAGAAAATGAGTGATTGGTTGTTATTCTATCTAATAAATACAAATAGAGGTATGAATGATGAAGGATAAATTTGAACCTATACCAGATCCAACACCAGAGCAAGGCTTTGAAGGTTTATATGCCGGGACTATAGAAAATGGTTCAGAGTATGAACCAGGAGAATATTTTTATGATTTGCGTGGTTTGTCAAAATATTTACGAGAAAATCATCTAAGTCGACCAACAGAAGAAATATTAAAAATGTTTAGAAAATAATTAGTATTTATTTAGATAAACGAATAAACGGAAGGGATTCATCATTCCCTTCCGTTTTACTTTAAGTCTTTTATAATGCGTTGTAATTCTCCAGGCTGACCATCCTTATAAGGTATTTTATAAGAAGAACCATCTGTTAAACATAAACAATTTAATTGTCCTCTATCTGCCACAGCGAGTCCACCATCAATACCAATCTTATTATGATAATCAGGATCGTACCAGATATTAAAAGAATGATCATCATTCACATAACATAAAGGCGTATGACCAAATATATAAGTATATTCAGGATTACATGGATTCATATAGAAATATTCTCTAATCCAGGCAAGTAATTCAGGATCACTATCTTCTATATTGGTTACCTCAGGATCCACTCCTGCATGCACCATCACATAATGCTTGCCCTGATAATCAAGTTCTATATAGTTAGGTAGACTATCAATAAAATCAATAATTTCCTGTACAAACTCTTTCTTTATATCAAAATATTCCTCATAAGGAATAGAATCTTTCTGTAAGAACTCTCTTATACTATTTACAGTACCTGTGGCACCATTCTGTTTCCATAAACGATATGCATTATTCAAATCAGAATCTAAATCATTATATTTTAAGCTGGCTGCTAAAGATTGTCTCATCATGATTTCATGATTACCCTTGATCATATGAACATTAGGCATTGCTTTCACAAAGTAATATATATCAATTGAATTAGGACCACGATCCATAATATCACCTAGGATATATAACTCATCTTCATCAGTGAATTGAATCTTATTGAGCATCAGCTGCAATAACACAAATTGTCCATGTAAATCAGACATGACAAAAATTCTCTTCACTAATACTCACCTGCCTCTCAAATACATTTTATCATACCCAAAAAGGAATGCAAAACAGAACATAATCATCAAAAAAAATAGTTGAATTATGATATGATTATTATAGGTGAGGGATATGGATGAATTTTATCAAAAGACCTATTTAATGATTGTTTTTAAATGGTCTTACTACTATACAAGAAAGAATATGAAAAATGTCAGATGTGACATTATTGAAGATACTAAAGACTATCATACTGTACGTTTTTATTTAAAGAATCGTGTTGCTTTTTTAACTGTCTGGCATAATGGCATTATTGAAGAACAGATTACAGATGAAGAAGGGAAAGAAATCTATTTCTATCTCCATTATACTTTAAAGAGCTTATCCCAGTTTTTATCTTATTATAGAGATTTTATGGTTGTGTTCTTAAGAGATGCAGATCCTAAACGTGTGAAAGTAGGGATTGTAGACCAGGATGGCTTTTCTTCTAGTTATTTAATTAGTTTAATGAAAGAAAGTCTGATAATAGAAAAGTCTAATCTAGAAGTGGAATCAGTGAGTCTTTCTTCATTAGAAGAAGTAGAAGGAGACTATGATGCACTTTATTTATCTCCTTCAGTCATGCATTTAAAAGGGGATATAGAGTCCATTGTCTCTGTTCCTGTGTATGTAATTGATCCTCTTGTTTATGCAACCAATGATTTCTATACACTTATACATACAATTTTGTCAAAATAATGCATCTGGCTTGCATTCTTACTAGTAAATAGTATACTAATAGTAGTAATCATTACTGATTAGGAGAAGGGAACATATGGCGGAGACAAGACTTAGAAGATCTAAGCAGCGAGATACGATATATGATATGCTCGTGAATGATCACACGCATCCTACAGCAGAAGTTATTTATTCTCATGTAAGAAGAATCATTCCGGATATATCACTAGGTACTGTTTATCGTAATCTGAATGTTTTAGTTGAAAATGGGTATATCAGAAAATTAAATATAGATGGTGTGACTGTACATTACGATGGTAATGTGACACCACATCATCATATGGTATGTTCAAAATGTGGAAAGATTGTGGATATACATATTCCACATGGTGCATTTGATGGACTTGTTCATGATATAGAAGAACTAGATCAAGTACACCTCACACATGTTGATATGTTATTTCAAGGAATCTGTAATGATTGTAAGAATATAAAGGAGGATAAAGAAGATGTCTAATTTAAAAGGTACTGAAACATTAAAGAATTTAATGGCTGCATTTGCAGGTGAATCACAGGCAAGAAATCGTTATACTTTCTGGTCTAGTATTGCGAAAAAAGAAGGTTATGTAGAAGTGTCTAAAATCTTTGAAGAAACAGCAAACCAGGAAAAGGAACATGCGAAACGTTTAATGAAGCTTATGAACACTGCTGCTCAGGGCGAAACATTACCTGTTGCTGGTGAATTCCCAGTATTAATGGGTACAACTGTAGAAAACTTAAAAGCTGCAGCTGCTGGTGAAAACGAAGAATGGACACATATGTATCCAGAATTTGCTAAGAAAGCTGAAGAAGAAGGATTACCTGAAATTGCAGCTATCTTAAGAGCTATCGCTATGGCTGAAAAGATGCATGAAGAAAGATACTTAAAACTTGCTAAACAGATTGAAGACGGCACAGTATTCAAGAAAGATCATAAAGTACTATGGAAATGTAACAACTGTGGATTTGTCGTAGAATCTTTAGAAGCTCCTACAGTATGTCCAGCTTGTAACCATCCACAGGCTTACTTTGAAGAATACAAATTCTTTGATTAATATAATTGTGTGCAAAGACAGCGAAAGCTGTCTTTTTTTCTTGCTTAGAGTGCTATGATAATAGCAAGGAGGGAACAGGATATGAAAGGAAAGATACTCTATCTGTTAGATTTCATCTATGCAATCGTATTATCAGTTTTTTTGCTAGTCACAATGATCATCTATATTCATACAAAAGCATCAGAGATATTGATTATTGTGGCGGCTGTGTTATTTGCGCTTTCAATTGTGAAAGGGTATTGGATTTATAGAAAATGGAGAAGACCATAATAAAAAGACCTCGAAAGAGGTCTTTAACGCATTTTAGCTGCCTGGATTAAATGTTTTGCAAGTACTGCAGTTGTGACAGTACCAACACCACCAGGAACAGGGGTAGCGGCAGAGGCTTTGCCATCAAGAGTCGCATAGTCTACATCACCACATAACTTACCATTCTCATCCACATTGATTCCTACATCAATCATCACAGCATCCTGTCCACAATAATCACTATTTAACATCTTTGCACGTCCTGCAGCCGCAACCACAATTTCTGCATCAGAACATGTCTTCTTTAAATCGACAGTTCTTGTATGAGTCATAGTTACTGTTGCATTCTCTTTAAGAAGCAGCATAGACATTGGTTTACCTACAACCATACTTCTTCCTACGACAGTCACTCTTTTACCGGTTAACTCAATATCATATGCCTTTAATACTTCAATAACTGCTTCTGCAGTACATGGAGAAAATCCAGTTGTATCTCCCGCAAATACCTTTGCAATATTAATAGGAGAAATACCATCTAAATCCTTTTTAGGATCAATCATATTTTCAATATCTTTTTCATTAATAGTACGAGGAAGTGGTCTTAATAATAAGATTCCTGTCACTTCATCATCTTCATTAATATCTTTAAAAGCTTTCTTGAACGCTTCATCACTGATATCTTGTGGGAAAACATAAGAAGCCACATCTAAACCAAACGATTTTAATTTCTTAGTTGCACCACGCTCATAACTCATATCATCAGGGTTTTCACCCACTCTCACAATCGCAAGCTTAGGTACAAAAGATAATGTTTCTAACTCTTTTGATACATATTCTTTAATCCCATCAGAAACCTTTTTTCCTCTTAACTCTAACATGATGTTCCTCCTAACTTTTTAATAACACTATTAGTTATTCCATCTGCAAGCAGTTGCCCTTCAACTAATAGCTTCTCAGCACGTTTATTCATCTTCTCAGCCATTTCTCTATTCTTCATAGACTTCGTATTAATATAGACATTCATAATAGAACCAGTCAATGCACTACGTAGACATTGTACACCAACACCTACATCACTGATTGCCATCACTGAACCTTTCTCATTTAAAGTAGAAAATAACTTTAAAGACTGATAACTTAAATCCATGACCTGTAATGGTACAAGAGATGCATCCAATAAACATGACTCCATCACAAACTCTTTATGTTTCTTTTCTTCCTCAGTATTCTTAGGAAGTCTATAAGCCTCTGCAAGAGGCTTGAAGTTTTCTGCATCATCATCTACAGAAGTTACAAGCTTCTTCTTTAAGTCTTCTAACTTCTCTATGATTTCTCTTATTTCATCTTCTACATCTTTATATTTCTTCTTACCTACAGTTAAGTTACCTACCATGAGTCCTAAAGCACATCCAATAGCGCCCACTAGTCCTGAAGCACCTCCACCACCAGGAGTCGGTGAAGATGAAGATAACTCATCTAAGAAGTCTTTAATCATTTCTTTCATTTTTTAACTCCCTCATATGAAAAGACACGAGAATCTCGTGTCTATTTTTCATAAATTATACTCATTTATTTGTATTAATGCAATTAATATGTTTGAAATATATACCTAAATTAATAAGAACACCTATTCCAATTAAACTAAATAGCGCAATTCCTAATGTCACAAAATAACTTTCTGGAAAGATATTGATAATAGGATCAATATCAGGATTGATCAGCCAGTAGTTATTGTTGAAAAGGATATGATGCATCATAGTAAATGCCCCGTCAAAATCAACATAGGCTGTTCCACCTACAATAAATACGAGTCCTAAAGTAGTGAATCCTGCCCATTTAAAAGGTCTATAATCATTCTCCTTGACTGTAGAATAGATGAGATAAATAGTTCCAATCAGTACCACTAACCCAATCACTTCTAAACGATTCATTAATACCTTCACTTCATAAAAATGAAAAGCTGTATTTTTAGTCATAGGAAATGCAGGAGTAGAAAGTGCTTTATGTGAGAATAGACTTAAATAGTGGATAATCGTCATATAGCTTTCTCTTACTATCTTTTCACTTACCCCAATATTAGAGGCTATTAATGAAGAAGGATAGAGTACAGGCACAAATGTGACTAAGAGAATAGCACAATCAATAATCAAAAAAGTCAAACATACAGTTAAAAGAATACCTTTAAATTTCTTCATTGTATAAGAAGTCTTCTCCCTTTTGAACCTCTACTGTAGATAAATCAGGATAACCCTGCTGTCTTAATGCTTCATAAACACCAATGGCTACAGTATTAGATAAGTTCAAACTACGTGAATCTCCATACATAGGAATACGTACACAATCATCGATATACTTCTTTAAGATATCATGAGGAATACCATCATGCTCATGACCAAAGAAAAGATAATGTTCACCTTCCTGTTTAAAATCATCTTCACTATATACTTTTTTAGAATAACGTGTAAAGAAATGATAAATACCAGGATTCTCTTTTTCAAACTCTTCAAAGTTTTCATAAACCTTAAAAGTGAGGTGATCAAAATAATCCATAACCGCTCTTTTCATTCTTGGATCATTTAACTTAAACCCTGTAGGTTTAATAATATGTAAAGGTGTATGTGTCGCTGCACATGTTCTCATAATATTACCTGTATTTTGTGGAATCGCAGGATGTACTAATACAACATGATTCATTATTTATGTTCCTCCTCTAAATAATCATATAAAGCCTTTAATGCCTTTGCACGATGAGAGACTTTATTCTTTTCTTCCATAGTCATCACTGCAGAAGTCTTCTTTAATGGTGGATAATAGAAAATAGGATCATAACCAAAGCCATTTTCACCATCAATACAATCATTGATTTTTCCTTCAAAAGTACCTAAGAAAGTCTTTGTTTCTTCATCAGGAATAGCCAAAGCCATCGCACATACGAAACGTGCTGTCTTATCTTCTTTATCCTTTACAGCATCAATAATCCACTGATTCTTAATATCATAACTTGTATCTTCACCCATAAAACGAGAAGAATAAATACCAGGCTGTTTATCTAATGCATCTACTTCTAAACCAGAATCATCTGCAAGAGTAGGCATATGAATCATATTCATCACTGTTTCAGCTTTAATCACTGCGTTTTCAGTAAAAGTAGTCCCTGTTTCTTCAATATCAGGATTATAACCTAATACATCTTTAATAGACTTTACTTCAATCCCTAACTTTTCCAACATTGCGGAAATCTCTTTAAGTTTCCCTTTGTTTGTTGTTGCAACTACGATTTCTTTCATTCACTTTCCTCCATTCCTAACGCTACTTTGACTTCATGGATAGGCATATCCTTTCCAGTCCAGAACTTAAAAGAACATGCACCCTGATAGACAATCATACGTTCTCCGTTCATATAATCAAGACCTCTTTGTCTTGCATAACTTAATAGCTTTGTTTCCTTAGGGTTATAAATAATATCAGCTACTTTTAAACCATCAGGTAACATATCAGCACTCTCAATAATACATCCTTCAGGATGAGGTGCCATACCAACACTTGTTGTATTGACTAATAGATAAGTATCCTTTAAGTCTTCCTTAATACTTTCCTGATCAATTTTCTTTAAAGTAATAGGGCAATCTAATTTCTCATTAAGTTCTTTAATAAATGGTTTATCAGAACGATTATAAACCACAATTTCCTTAGCACCTGCTAATGCAAGAGAAATAATAATTGCACTTGCTGCACCACCAGCACCAAGCACTACAATCTTATGTTTCGCAATACCCCATCCTTTATTTCGGCAGGCCATCACAAAACCTTCTCCATCAGTAATATGACCAATGAGTTTACCATTCTCATTCTTTACCGTATTGATACTCTTCGCAAGTCTTGCCTGTGTTGTGAGTTCATCCATATATTTCATCATATCCTGTTTATAAGGCATAGAAATATTGTATCCTTTAATAGGTAATGTCTTAACAGACGTAATATAATCATCTAACTGATCTTTAGTCACTTCAAATGCAAGATAAACATCATTAATACCTAATGTTTGAAATGCAGTATTATGCATCATTGGTGAAAAAGAATGTTTAATAGGATTTGCGACAACCCCATATAAACCTGTATATCCAGTAATTGTATTTTTCATAACGGTCTCCTTTTGTCTTGTATTATACATCATTTTCTCGATATGTGTGACTGTTCTTATAATATTTAGTACAATGGATTCAAGAGGTGAAAAGTATGATTAAGAAATTAATTATTAATGCTGATGATTTCGGTATGTGTGAAGGAAACTCCCTAGGTATCCTTCTTGCACACGAGCAGGGACTTGTAAGTTCCACTACAGTGATGATGAATATGCCATATGCTTTATGGGCCCTCGAGAAGGCGAAGGCATATCCAAATTTAGGAATAGGTGTTCATTTAACACTCACTGCAGGTAAACCATTATTACCTGGCAAGAAAAGCTATACAGATGAAGAGGGAAACTTCCTAAGACCAAGTGCTTATGAAGATGAATTCCCAGATGGAGAACCAGAGGAAGTTTATGAAGAATGGAAAGCACAGATTGAAGCTTTTATCGCACACACAGGACATCTTCCTACACATCTAGATTCTCATCACTATGTCCATATGGAACATAGACAATTGGAAGTCATCAAGCGTCTTGCCAAGGAATATAACCTTCCTATCAGACAAACAAGATATGTGGATGGAAACTACTTCCCAGCACGTTGTGAATTTTATAAAGATGGTGTAAGCTTTGAAACATTCAAAGAAATCTGTTCAACAGAGGGCTATGATACAGTAGAACTTGTTTGTCATCCTGCTTTAGTTGATGAAAGACTCATGAACGTATCTAGTTACAATATGAATCGTATCAAGGAATTAGAATTACTTAAGAGTGATGCATTCAAACAGTTCATCAAGGATCACGATATTCAGATTATAACTTACGCAGACATAAAAAATAATTAGGTATTTTTAAATAATAGTAGTAGAATGAGAAAAAAGTGAATGGAGTGACATATATGAGATACGCAGATAAGATGAAAAACGTAAAAAAATCCGCCATTAGAAGTGTCATGGCTGATGCAAGTGAGAATGGTACTGTTGACTATATTAGTTTTGCGAGTGGATTCCCTGATCCAGAAGCTATTCCACAGGAGAAACTAGAAGAAGTAGGACATAAGATTCTTCAAGAAAAGACTTATGAAGTTTTGCAGTATGGCTCTGCGCAGGGTTATACAGGTTTAATAGAATCTTCTAAATCATTCATTAATAAGCATGAATGTATATGTACAAGTGATGATGATATTATTATTACAACAGGATCACAGCAGGGATTAGATCTTGTGTCTAAGATATTCTGCGATGAAGGAGATTATGTTGTAGTAGAGAACCCAAGCTATTTAGGTGCTTTAAACTCATTTAAATGTAATGGGGCAAAGCTGCTTGGTGTTTCTTTAGAAGAAGATGGTGTAAATCTAAAAGAACTAGAAGAAGCCTTTAAGAAAGGACCAAAGGTATTCTATACAATTCCTAACTTCCAGAATCCTACCGGAGTCACAACATCTCTAGAAAAAAGAAAAGAAATCTATAACCTTGCAGTAAAGTATGATGTAGTTATTCTAGAAGATAACCCTTATGGTTATTTACGTATTACAGGCGAAGAAGTCCCTTCTATTAAATCTTTAGATCAAGACCATCGTGTTGTTTATGCAGCCAGTCTTTCTAAGATTATCTCACCTGGTATGCGTACAGGAATCATCTGTGCAAGTAAAGATATTATCTCTAAGCTATTTATGGCTAAACAATCAGGAGATAATCATACAAACAATCTTTCACAATATATGATGGATGCATTCTTGAGAGAAACAGATATGGATGTACATATTAAACATTTGCAGTCTCTTTATGCAAAGAAATGTAATTTCATGTTAGAGATGATCAAGAAGTATTTCCATCCTTCTATTCATGTCATTGAACCAGAAGGTGGTATGTTTATATGGTTTGATTTACCTGATGGAGTCAGTATGCCAGAATTCGTTCATGCTTCTATTAAGAAGCATGTAGCCATCGTACCAGGTAATGAATTCATGGTAGATAGTACTAAGCCATGTCAATCTATTCGTATGAACTTCTCAGCGGCTTCTATGGGGAATATCGAAAAAGGTATTCAGATTTTAGGAGAACTAACATATCAATTCTGCAAGTAAAAAAAAGCCATTTCTGGCTTTTTTTTAATACATGCCACCTTGTGGCATAACAGGCTGTTGTGGTTCTTCTTTCTTAGGAAGTTCTGCCACACCTGCTTCAGTTGTTAAGAACAAGGCTGAAATACTAGCCGCATTTAATAATGCGCTACGAGTGACTTTAGTAGGATCAATAATACCTGTTTCGAACATATTGACCCAGTCACCTGTCTTTGCATCAAATCCAAAGTCCTTTTCAGCAGTCTTCTGGATAGATACAATTTCTTCTTCATCATAACCAGCATTGATTGCAATCTGAGTAAGAGGCGCAAATAAAGAATTCATAACTACGTTAATACCCTTCTGGATATCTACATTCGTATCTCTGACCTGATTCTTTAATTCTTCATAGGCTTCTACTAACGCAGCACCACCACCAACAACGATACCTTCATCTACAGCGGCCTTAGTCGCATTGAGAGCATCTTCAATTCTTAATTTCTTTTCTTTTAATTCTGCTTCAGTTGTAGCACCGACTTTAATTGTTGCAACACCGTTAGATAATTTACCAATACGTTCTTTTAGAGTCTTCTTTTCATAATCACTCTTAGTATGAGTTAATTGTGTCTTTAATTCTTCAACACGGTTATTCACTGCTTCACTTGAACTATGACCAATAAGAGTCGTATTGTCTTTCTTTACAATCACTTTCTTGATTGTACCAAGATCTTCAATAGTTAAATCAGAAAGCTTCATATTAAGATCTTTGTTGTAGAATTTAGCACCAGTTAATACTGCAATATCTTCCAACATTTCTTTCTGTTTATCACCAAATCCTGGAGCCTTAGTTGCTACAACATTAAAGGCACCTCTTAACTTATTCAATACAAGAGAAGAAATCGCTTCATTCTCATAATCTTCAGCAATAAGTAATAATGGTTTATTAGCCTTTAATACCTGTTCAAGTACTGGAAGGATTTCCTGTAAATTAGTAATCTTCTGATTAGTGACTAAGATCAATGGGTTATCCATTTCTACTTCCATCTTATCTGTATCACTTACAAAATAAGGAGATACATAACCCTTATCATACTGCATACCTTCATTCACTTCTAATTCATCATCAAAACTATTAGATTCATCTACGTTGATAATACCATCTCTACCAACCTTATCCATAGCCTGAGCAATCAATTCACCAATATGACTATTAGAAGAAGAAATAGTGGCTACAGATGCAATATCCCTGCTTGTTTCTACTTTATGAGAATTCTTTAATAATACTTCAGCCACTGCTTTAGAGGCTCTTTCAATACCTTCTCTCATAAGTACAGGGTTTGCACCTTTTTCAACCTGCTTCATACCATTCACAATCATATCTCTTGCAAGAATTGTGGCAGTTGTTGTACCATCACCTGCAATATCATTTGTATTATTGGCTACTTCATATACAAGTTTTGCACCCATGTTTTCAAAATGATCTTCTAACTCTATTTCCTTGGCAATAGAAACACCATCGTTCGTAATTAAAGGAGAACCATAACTCTTCTCTAATACTACATTTCTACCTTTAGGACCAAGTGTAACACTCACTGCATCAGCAAGAGTATTCACACCTTTCAACATTGATTGACGTGCATCACTAGAAAAACGTATTTCTTTACTCATAGTTCATTCCTCCTATTCAATACATGCGAGAACATCTTTCTCGTCTATCACAATATATTCAACACCATCAAGTTTAACTTTTGTACCAGAGTATTCCTTGAATACAACACGATCTTTTTCTTTTAAATCATTTTCACATTGTGGACCTACAGCCACAACTTCTCCAACAGTAGGAAGACTCTTTGTCTCAGTAGTGAGAATAATACCACTAGCTGTCTTATTTTCTACTTCTTCTTTCTTTAATACGATATTCTTATTTAAAGGTTTCAACATTTTCTATTCCTCCTTGTTAGCACTCTCTTTATTCAATTGCTAAAAAGTATTATAGCTCGTTTTAGCACATTGTCAAGGCGAGTGCTAATTTGTTTTTGGGCAGATTGGATAAAAGTGCACAAAAAAAAGCCACTCCTGAGTAAAGAGTGACTTAATCGTCTTTTCGTTTTGTATCTTTCGCAACGATAAATGTGATCATACCAAGTATTAATCCAAAATAGAAAGAGAAGAAACGCCATAAGAACATAGAACTAGAGGCATTAGCTCGACCAAGAAAACCAAATAAGATCATATAACATCCTTCACTGCCACCTGATGCACCAGGAATAGGGAGGAATGTATTAATAAGATTAATAATGGATGCAAGTCCTAAGAACTGTACAAATAGGGTAACTGGTACTTTTATTCCTAAAGCAAGACAAGAAAAGAATGGTGTAGAGTAAATGATTGTAAGTTTCACTACATTACATAATACTGTCTGTAATAATGCTTTTTTATTTTTCTGTAGTACATTCATCTGTTCTCTAAATTCACTGAAATAATTCTGGATTCTAAAGCATGTCGATTCATAATCATTTATAAGTGGAGTTTTAGACAGTAGATAAACGACTTTATCTACTATAAAGTTCTGGAACTTCTTACTTTTAGCTCCGGCAAATAATAGAAGAGTGACAACTGCATTAATAAGAAATCCTACGGTTGCCATAGAAGATACACCAACACCTTTATCAAGGAAGTAGGATGAATCCACTATCATAATCACAGCTGTAAAGCCCATGATCACTATTTGATAACTAATAAAGCACATGAGTAATATACTTGTAGATATTGCAGGAGAGATGCCTTGGTTATTAAATACGAACACCTGGGCAAATTGTCCTCCAGAAGAAGAAGGTGTTAAACCACTAAACAAAGTACCTACAAGTCCATTCACAAAACCTTCTTTGAGAGTAAAGTCTTTTTTATAGAAACGCGCAAAGATCATAGTAGCCAGTCCGTCAAATATATAATACATAAACATGATGAAACATAAGATGAATAGCCAGAAGGGATGCGCTGTTGTAATTGTCTTAAATACAGTAGAAACTTCAGAACCTACTGATAAATATAAAGAAATACCACTAATCACAAGAATTAACGCAATATTCAAGATATAGCTCTTCTTTGTTTTCATGGGAATCACCTCATTTCCCTATCTCTATTTTACCAATCTTACTCATTATATGAAAGCAAAAAAAGAGTAGGGATAAAAATCCCTACTCGAATGTAATCATAATAATTTCATTTTCACATAATACTTTAAAATGATAGTTCTTACGTGGCGCAATACCGTTACTTACAATAAGTTCAGAATTATTTTCTGTATAAGTGCCATGATTATAAGTGATTGCATTTTTACATTTTACAAGTGGTCCAATACCTGGGAACCAGATGGTACCGCCATTACTATGTCCAGATAACTGTAATTGTGTATGTCCTTTGTTTTGAATAAAACTATCAGGATAATGACTTAAAGTAAGGACAAAACCATCATAATCAGGAATATCTTCCTGGCTGTTAAGAGACTGTCCATAAAGGATAAAAGAACTATTACGATAATGAATTGTACGTGTACTATTGTTTAATACTTCAAATCCACCCTCATTAAGGATATTAGTCACTTCATCAGCATGGGCATGATCTTCATCACCTAATACTGCAAACTTACCATATCCAGGCTGAAGCTTCTTTAAGATTTTCTGTACTTTTGTATCTTCAATAGGTTTGCCTTCATACAAATCACCAGTAAAAACAACCATATCATAACTTTGATCTTCAATCTCATCTACAATCTGTTCAAGACGATCAATATCCTTAGATGTAGTAATGTGGACATCGGATAAATTGGCAATCTTGAAACCTTTAAAACCATCAGGTAACAAACTAGAACTATAATTTATTCTTGAAAAAGAATAATGTGTTCTAGAAAAGAGACATGTATAACCACCAAACAACACCAATGCTAAGACAATAATAGCAAGAATACCAGTACGAATAATTTTCTGTTTCTTCATTATTTCTTATTCATGATGACAGGAATAATCATCGGTCTTCTCTTTGTCTTAGTATAGAAATAAGTTGTTAATGTTTCTCTAATTGTATTCTTAATTTCTCCAAATGTTGTCTTTTCCTGTAATAAAGCACGTAGCTTACGATCTACAGCCATTTCAGCACCATAAATCATAGGCTTACTATCTTTCATGTATACAAATCCACGGCTCATGATGACTGGCTTATGAAGTAAAATACCAGCATGTGAATCCATGCTAATAAGAACTGCAACCATACCATCTTCACTTAAAATCTGACGGTCATGTAATACTGCAGTAGATAAACCAGTTAAATCATTACCATCTACATAAATATCATCTGCATGTACACCTCTTGTCTGGAATACTTCATGATCTTTTAAGCATAAGCAATCCCCATTACTTAATACAAATGCATGATCAGCCTGTCCGCCTACTTCTTCATATAATTTCTTATGAATACAAAGCATCTTGTGTTCACCATGAATAGGGAAGAAGTACTTAGGCTTAGTCAATAACATCATCAGTTTCTGTTCTTCCTGAGATGCATGTCCTGAAGTATGAAGGTTACTGATCATAGAGTTTTCAAGAACTCTTGCCCCAGAACGATATAATTTATTAATTAAACGTGATACAGAAGACTGGTTACCTGGAATAGGGTTAGATGAGAATAACACTGTATCCCCAGGCTTAATCTTAATTTGACGATGTGTACCATTCGCAATTCTATTTAAGGCCGCAAGTGCTTCACCTTGAGATCCAGTACATAGAATCAAGATTTCATTATCAGGAAGATGTCTTGCTTCATCATTCTTAATAAAGAAACGATCAGGACATTTGATATAACCCATTTTTCTTGCAACATCAATATTGTTGACCATTGAACGTCCATATACAAGAATCTTACGATTAAACTTAACAGCTGCTTCTACAATCTGCTGTACTCTATGTATATTAGATGCGAATGTTGCAACAATAATACGTCCTTCAGTTTTTCTGAATTCTTCTTGTACTTGTGAAGCCACTGTCTTTTCACTAATAGAGAATGTAGGTACTTCAGCATTTGTACTATCACTCATTAATAAATCAACACCTGTTTCACCTAAGAAACTCATAATCTGATAATCAGCAGGATTTGCTACAGGAGATAAGTCAAACTTAAAGTCACCTGTTTCTATAATACGTCCGTCAGGTGTATTCACAATAATTCCCATAGATTCAGGAATAGAATGGTTAGTATTAAAGAAACCAATATTAAAATATTTAGTTTTGATAGAACTTTCGTGAGTAATAGGAATCATCTTAGTCACATGAGTGAGATGATGCTCCTCTAGTTTTCTTCTGATCATGGCACAAGCCAATGGTGAAGCATAAATAAATGGAATATTCACTAGTCTTAATAAGAAAGGAATACCACCAATATGGTCTTCATGACCATGTGTAATAAACAATCCCTTGATCTTTTTATTATTCTTTCTTAAATAAGTATAATCTGGAATAACATAATCAATCCCAGGAAGACCTTCAGATGCAAACTTAACACCTGCATCAATAATAATCATTTCATCATTGCATTCAATGCAGTAAGTATTCTTACCAACCTCATTCAAACCGCCTAATGCGAATATTTTTGTCCCTTGTGTTTTAACATTATGATGTGTTGAAGGGAATCTTCTTTTAGAACGATGAGGTTTGAATGTCTTTTTCTTTTCAGTATTATTGACTGACATAAACTACTATCCACCTCTTTCTCAAATAATGTAAAATCATTCATTAAAATAATAATATAAAAAAACTGAATAATCAATGTTGTAAGGGAATACAAGCAAAAATTAAAAAAAGATGTTCTATCGAACATCTTAATAAGAACCTTTCTTATAAGCAGCTACTGCAAGTGAACCTGGACCAATATGACAAGCAACACTTAATGATAAACGGTCAAAGATGACCTCTTTATCAGGAAATGCTTCTTTCACTTGTTCTAAATAATCTAAAGCAGCTTCTTTATCATAAGAATAAACACATGCTACTTCATAATCATCACCCCAGCCGCGATCACTAATATCCTGCTTTACCTGGTCAATCATCATTTTACGGGCTTTTTTCATAGTACGTGAAGTACCATATTTATCTAACTTTTCACCCTGAATAGTAAGAATAGGCTTAATCTTTAGTAAACCCGCAAGCGTTGCAGCAGCAGGTGATAAACGTCCACCCTTCTTTAAATATTCAAGGGTATCTACAGTAATATAGATAGTGGCATTCAACTTATTGTTCATAAGATAATCATAAATCTCTTTGGCACTATATCCCTTATCTGCCATAGCAATAGCATCTAGAACATCAGCTTTTTGCGTAGCTGAGATTCTTTGAGAATCCACAACAAATACTTTCCCTTTATACTGATCTTCATCTGCCATCATCATTGCTGTCTGACAACTTCCAGATAAGCCGCTGCTCATAGGAATGTGAATAATAGCGTCATGTGTTTTTAATATTTCATCCCACTTCTTTGCGATAATCCCAATTGTAGGCTGTGAAGTAAATACTTCTGCGCCGCCCATTAATTTTTCATAGAAATGTTCTTGTGTTAAATTGATATCTTCCTCAAATTCTTTACCATCTATAGTGAAAGGCATCGGAATACAATAGATACCTAATTCTTTTGCTTCTTTTTGTGTAATGCCAGAGTTACTATCTGTCATGATTGCAATTTTCATACAAGGACCTCCTTCAGTCAAACTCAATTTTAACAATTTTGAGGAATAAATCAACATTTTCTTGACTAATCAAGGTAGACGAATTATTGTAAATGCACATGAAAGGAGTTACAGAAATGATAGAAAAATACTTAGAAACACTTTATGGCATGGGAGAGAAAGCTCTTCAGGCCCTTATCATTATAGTTATTGGATATATTGTATATAAGATTTTTGATAAGTTATTTACAAAATTCATTGAGAAATCATCTCAGGATGAAATTGTCTTAAACTTCTTTAAGACAATCATCAAGACAGTCTTTATTGTGATTATTGCGATTATGGCTTTATCACAGCTTGGTATTAATACAAGTTCTATTCTTGCTATCTTCACTGCAGCTTCTGCTGCTTTTGCACTTGCTATTAAAGACTCACTCGCAAGCTTCTTTGATGGTATTATCATCTTACTAGCAAAACCTTTTTCAAAAGGAGACTTAATTGAAGTTGTAGGTGTCACAGGAAGAATCCAGGAAATCTCTTTACTCTATACAAACCTACTTACTTTAGATAATAAGAAGATCGTGATTCCTAATTCACAGTTAGCACACTCAACGTTAGTGAACTATTCAAGTGAAGAAATGCGTCGTGTAGATTTAAATTTCGACGTTATAATGGATAGTGATACAGAATTAGTTAAGAAGGTTATTATGGAAGAAGCTTTATCTAATCCTTATTGTCTCCATGATATTCCACCATTTGTGAATATGACAGAATATAAGGATAGTGCATTAACCTTTACACTTAGAGTATGGGCAGCTACAGAAAACTATGAAACACTTAGATGTAGTTTACTTGAAAATATGAATAAGCGTTTCAACGAAGAAGGCATAGAACTTGCCTATACGACCTATGATATTCATCTAAGCAAATAAGTTGCGGAATATTCCTCAATCTGTTTAAATATAGGTGAGGTGAAGAATATGAAAATTGTAGATCAGAACGGTTTTAATGAAGCATTAAACAATAAGTATGTATTAGTAGACTTCTATGCAGACTGGTGTGGCCCTTGTAAGATGGTTGGTCCAGTATTAGAAGAATTAGATGCTGAAAATGATCAGTTAACAGTTGTTAAAGTCAATGTAGACAATGAACTTGATTTAGCATCTAAATACGGTGTCCAGTCAATTCCAAACATGATTTTCTTTAAAGAAGGAAAGGCTGTTACACAGATCATTGGTTTCGCAAATAAGGATGCAATCCTTGATAAAATCAACCCATTTATGGACTAAGGGGCACCTGATTGGTGCCTTTTTTAAACGCCTGATTTTTCTCTTTATGATAAAAAATTAAGTGCAAAAAATATATAAATTGGTCAATTTGTGGAAAAAACAAATAACTAAAATAGATTCATGAAATGCACAAAGATTTGTGCTAATGAATATTGACATGTATACACAAAAAGTGTAAGATGTTTTTCATGATAGCTGGATGCTATCATACAATTATATCCATTATGGAGGGGAAAATATGAAAACAGTAAAGGTTTTAGTTGCTGCAAGTATGGCAGCGGCATTACTTGCTGGATGTGGAAGCAAAACTGATACAGATACTTTCAGATTTGCAAGTGAATTAGATATCCAGGGTATGGATTCTGCAGTAGTTGATGATGGTATGTCATACAACGCAATCCACGCAATCACAGACGGCTTAACAGCATTAAATGACAAAGGCAAGACTGTTCCAGCATTAGCTAAGAACTGGGATGTAAGTGCTGATGGTAAGACTTACACTTTCCACTTAAAAGATGCTAAGTGGTCAAATGGTGATGAAGTCACTGCCAACGATTTCGTTTATTCTTGGAAGAAAATTATTAAGAATGCAGGTACATATGCTTACATGTTAGGTGATGATGGTGCATCAGTTAAGAATGCGAGTCAGTTGATTGACCTAGGCCCAAAGGCAACTGATGAACAGATGAACACTTTAGGTGTTAAAGCAGCTGATGATAAGACTTTAGTTGTTGAATTAAACAACAAGGTTCCATATTTCACAGACTTAATGGCTTTCCCATGCTACTATCCACAGAACGAAAAGTTCGTTGAAAAATGTGGTAAGAACTATGGTACTAAACCAGAATATACATTATCTAATGGTGCTTATAAGATGACTAAGTGGATCAAAGGGAACAAAGCAACATTCACTAAGAACGATAAGTACTATGATGCAAAAGCAGTTAAGACTAAGAACCTTGAAATGTTCCTAGTACAGGATCCTAAGACTGCTGCACAGAACTTTGACAATGGCAAAGTTGACTATGCAACAATTAACTCTACATTAGTAGATAAGTATAAAGGTAAAGATACTTTCACAACATTCAATGAAGGTTTCTTATTCTACTTAAACTTAAACTTCCAAGTTAAGACTCTTGCTGATAAGAACGTAAGAGAAGCATTATCTTATGCAATCAACAGAAAAGACTTATGTGAAAACGTCTTAAAGGATGGTTCTAGAGCTGCTACTGGTATGGTTCCATCACAGTTATCTAAGAGCCCAGCTGGTAGAGACTTCCGTGATGATGCAGGTGTTCTTGTAGGTTACGATATTAAGAAGGCTCAGGAATACTTAGATGCAGCTAAGAAAGAATTAGGTACTGATACAATCACAGTTGATTTATTATATGGTACTGATGAATCACCAATGGATACTATGGCTGAATACTTACAGGGTTCATTCACTAAGTTAAAAGGCTTAAAGGTAAACATGGTTGCAACTGTTAAGAAAGACAGAATCTACAACAGAGAAGAACATGGTACTTACGAGATTGCATGTACTCGTTGGGGTCCAGACTACGCTGATCCAACAACTTACTTAAACTTATTCTTGACTGGTAACTCAAATAACTTTGGTAAGTACAGCAATGCAAAGGTTGATTCATTAATGAAACAGGTTCAGACTGAATCAGACGTAAATAAACGTTGGGACTTAATGACTCAGTTAGAAAAGACTGCACTTGATGATTTAGCTTATATTCCAGTATTCGAAAAGGGTGCTGCAGCATTAAAGGCTAAGAATGTAAAAGGACTTGTTCATTCAGCAGTTGGTGTTCCTTATACATTCAAATACGTAACTATTAAATAAGAATAAACAGAACATAGTGAGAATAAACACATTATAGCTCTTGCTATAATGTGTTCTTCTTTTTTAAATGAAAGGTGTGATATTTATATGGATAAATCCATGATTAGGTATATCTTAAAGAGATTGCTTATTTCAGCAATTACTCTATTTGTTATACTAACAGTTCTGTTCATTATGACTCGTTGTATGCCAGGTTCTCCATTCAACTCAGAAAAGTTGAGTCCAGAACAGCAGAAAGTCATTATGGCAAAATATGGTCTTGATAAGCCAGTTCTTGTACAGTATGGTACATACTTAAAGAATATGTTATCAGGCGACTTCGGTGTTTCTTACGTTTTATACAAAGATCAGAATGTTTCTGAATTAGTATTTGACGCAGCTAAGATCTCATTTGCTTATGGTATTGCTGCATGTATCTTAGGTACATTAGTAGGTATGTTACTTGGTATCGTTGCTGCATTAAACAAGAACACTATTTGGGATACAATCGCAACTATTATTTCTATCTTAGGTGTATCTATCCCATCATTCGTATTCGCATTATTACTTGTTATCTTGTTCAGTAATGATCTTCGCATCTTACCAACAATGTATGATGATATGAATCCAATCTTCTCATCTATATTGCCAGTTATCGCTTTATCTATGAGCGTTATTGCCAATGTAGCACGTTTCACTCGTACAGAAATGATTTCTGTATTAAATAGTGAATATATGACTCTTGCAATGGCTAAAGGTTTAGATCGTAAGACATTAATTTTTAAGCATGCATTACGTAATGCCTTAATTCCAGTAATCACTATCTTAGGTCCAATCCTAGTTAACTTGATGACCGGTACAATGGTAGTAGAACAGATCTGTTCTGTACCAGGTTTAGGTAAACTATTAATTAACAGTATTCGTGCCAATGACTACAACATCATCGTTGCATGTTCATTCTTATATGCATTCATGTATATCGTTATGATGTTAGTAATCGATGTATCTTATGGTATTATCGATCCACGTATCCGTTTAGGAAAGGGGGACAACTAAGATGGATGACAAGAAGTATGAATTTTTGCCAGATGATTTTGAGTTTATCGGTGATAAACAGAATATCAACATTGATGAAGTTGCTCCTGCAAGACCTGCTTGGAAAGACGTTATTTACCGTTTTACTCAGAACAAAGGTGCAATCTTTGGTTTAGCTTGTATTATTATCATTGCTTTACTTGCTATCTTTGTACCAATGATTTCTCATTGGAAATATGATGCAATTGATACAACTATTGCGAATGTTCTTCCAAATGGTACTCATTTCTTCGGTACTGATAAATATGGCCGTGACTTGTTCGTAAGAACATGGCAGGGTACTCGTATTTCATTAATTATCGCATTAGTTGCAGTAGTTATTGATATCGTTGTTGGTATGACTTATGGTTTAATTTCTGGTTACTTTGGCGGTTTAGTTGACTCTGTCCTTCAGAGAATTCAGGAAATCATCAACTCTATCCCAACACTAGTAGTATTAACTATTCTCTTAACAGTATTAAAGCCTTCTTTATATACCGTTATTCTTGCATTAATCTTCACTGAATGGATTCCTATGTCTCGTATCACAAGAGCACAGGTATTAAAAATCAAGGAAGATGAATTCATTCTTGCTTCTAGAACATTAGGTGCAAGCAATATCTTTATCTTATTCAAGGAAATCTTACCAAACATCTTTGGTCAGTTAATCATCATGTCTATGATGACTATCCCAAATGCAATCTTCTATGAAGCATATCTAGCATTCGTTGGTTTAGGTTTAACTGTTCCTCAGGCTTCACTTGGTACTTTGATCAACTCAGGTTTCGAAGTATTCACAGTATATCCAACTCAGATGACTATCCCAGCTATTATCCTTGCAGTATTAATGTTAGGATTCAACTTATTAGGTGATGGTTTAAGAGATGCACTTGATCCTACTATGAAGGAGATGTAATTATGGCTGACAGAGAAAGAATTTTAAAAATCAGAGACTTAAATATCTCCTTTAAGATTGAAGGTAAGAAAGTGAATGCCATCCGTGGTGTTAACTTAGACCTTTATAAGGGAGAAACAATTGCAATTGTAGGTGAATCTGGTTCAGGTAAATCAGTTACTACAAAAGCTATCATGGGTATCTTAGCTAAGAATGGTAGTATTGAAAGTGGTTCAATCGACTATACTTGGCATGATCCAGATACTGATGAAAAACATACAGTAGATATTACTAAGATGACAGAAAAGGAAATCCAGAAGGAAATCCGTGGTCGTAAGATTGCGATGGTCTTCCAGGATCCAATGACTTCTCTAGACCCAACAATGACAATTGGTAAACAGATCATGGAACCAATGATGTATCATTATGGAACATCTAAAGAAGAAGCATATAAAAAGGCTGTAGAACTTCTTGAAGAAGTAGGAATCACTAACGCAGAAAAACGTATGAAGAATTATCCTCATCAGTTATCTGGTGGTATGAGACAGCGTGTTGTTATCGCAATCGCTTTATCTTGTGATCCATATGTATTAATCTGTGACGAACCTACAACAGCCCTAGATGTAACTATCCAGGCTAAGATCCTTGAATTAATTCAGGACTTACAGAAGAAAAAAGGTATTTCAGTTATTTATATCACACATGACTTAGGTGTAGTTGCTAAGGTAGCTGACTTCGTAAACGTTATGTATGCAGGTAAGATTGTAGAAACAGGTTCTATTGAAGATATCTTCTACAGACCTTTACATCCATATACTTGGGGTCTTTTATCAGCAATGCCTGATTTAAATACTGATGATCCAGAATTATATACAATTCCTGGTTCACCACCAAACGTTACAAAAGAAATCAAAGGTGATGCATTCGCACCACGTAATAAATATGCATTAAATATCGATAAGAGAATTGAACCACCTATGTTCAAAGTAGAAGGTTCTACAACTCATAAGGTAGCCAGCTGGTTAATGCATCCAAATGCGCCAAAGGTAGAAATGCCTGAAGCATTAAGAAAGAGAATCGATAACATGATGAAAGAAGGTGTACCAAGTAATGGACAAGAATAGTCAGACTCCAATTCTTGAAGTCAAGAATTTAAAACAGTATTTCTATCCAACTAGAAAGTTTACTGTAAAAGCCGTTGATGGTATTTCATTCAAAATCATGCCAGGTGAAACATATGGCTTAGTAGGTGAATCTGGTTCAGGTAAATCTACTACTGGTCGTGCCATTATTAGATTATATGATCCAACTGATGGTCAGATCATCTTCGAAGGTGAAGATATCACTGGTAAGATGTCTAAGAAAGCTCTTAAGACATTACGTACTAAGATGGCTATGATTTTCCAGGATCCAATGGCTTGTTTAAACCCTCGTAAGAAGGTTATTGATATTATTGCTCAGGGTCTTGATATTCATCATGATTATAAAGATGAAAAAGAAAGAGAAGAAAAGGTTTATAAGATTCTTGAAATGGTAGGTTTATCAAAAGAACATGCGAACCGTTTCCCACACCAGTTCTCTGGTGGTCAGAGACAGCGTATTGGTATCGCAAGAGCCTTAATTATGAACCCTGATCTAATCATTGCCGATGAAGCAATCTCAGCCCTAGACGTATCTATTCAGGCACAGGTTGTAAACCTAATGAAGAAGATGCAGAAAGAAACAGGTGCTGCTTACTTATTTATCGCTCATGACTTATCAATGGTTAAATACATCTCTGATAGAATTGGTGTATTACATTTAGGTCACTTAGTAGAAACAGGAACTGCAGATGAAATCTTTAGTAATCCTCTCCATCCATATACAAGATCATTATTATCTGCCATCCCTCATTCTAACCCAAGAGTAGAGAAGGTAAGAAAATCATTCTCTTATGATTATGAAACAAGCGGTCTTGATTATAATGCTGGTACTCAGCATCAGATTACTGAAACACACTTTGTATTAGGTACTGATGAAGATGTTGAACAGTTCAAGAAAGACGCAGCAAACTTCAAATTATAACATCAAAAGACTATGACACTTATGTGTGATAGTCTTTTTTTAAGTTTTAAATTATTGAGGTTACCCTTTAACGCGCCCATATTACTTCTATCTTCATCTATTCTTATTTTTATAATATCTTCTCTTTCTTTCTCTTTTACTTGTTTCGTTAATAGTGTGAGATGAAGGATTAGAGGATTTATTAAGAGAATACATTAGTCTATTTCTCATTCTTGCAAAGTTCTGATATCCACATGTATTTGAAAGTATCTTATCTATTCTAGAGTTGATTCCTTCTACTGGTCCATTAGATATACTTCGACCATTACTAAATCAAAAACGCTATTTATGTATCTTATGCAATGACAATGTGTTGACGATACACATTTATTTGAGTATATTATATTTGAATGGAGGTGTTCTGTATGGCAACAACTAATTTAAATATTCGTACAGACAAGGCAATCAAGGACCAGGCGGAGGAAATCTTCAATGAACTTGGTCTGAATATGACAACCGCTGTAAATATGTTCCTGAGAGCCGCTATCTGTGAGCATGGTATTCCTTTTGGATTAAAATTGGAAGTACCGAATGATACGACAGCTGCTGCCATTGAGGAAGGCAGAAAAATGATGAAGGATTCTTCTGCTCCGTGTTATTCTAGTATGGATGCGCTTAAGGAAGTTCTTGACGTATGAAATACGACATTCAGTTTACCAATCAGTTTTAAAAAGATTTGAAGCTTGCCAAAAAGCAAAATAAAAATCTTGATAAGCTGTTTGAGGTAATCGATATTCTGGCGAATGGTGGTATACTTAATGCAAAATAGAGGAATCATGGCCTTACAGGAAACTACAAGGGCACGCGTGAGTGTCACATCGACCCAGACTGCTTATTTATGAGATTTGTGGAGATGTTCTTATTTTGATGCTTTATCGCCTTGGTTCACATTTTGAGCTGTTTAAGAAATAAGTGCAAATCGCAATTTGTACAATTCTTGAACTCAACACAAACTGCAATCAGTGTTGTTCCGTTGCTCGTTCTTTGCTGGTATCATTGAACCTTCAAATGAAGGAGAAAATAAGTCATGAATACAGATAAAATCTATGCAGAACAACTCGCAAACGAATATGCACCCAAGGACACTACTAAGGTGGTCGCTCTTCGCAAGCTGGATATAAAAGCCAAGCTTCCCGCAACTGTTTTTACCTACACATTCGGTATTATCAGTGCGATGGTAGCTGGTGTTGGGATGTGCTTTTCCATGAAGGTTATCGGCAACGGTAGTGCTGGTATGTTTGTTTTCGGAGTGATTGTCGGCATTATCGGGCTGCTGGGTATGGGCGTTAATTACCCCATCTACAAAAAATTGCTGGCTCAGGGCAAGCAGAAATACGCTTTTGAAATCATGGAATTGGCAAAAGAAATCAGTGAGAAGTAAACAATAACACGAAAGAAGGTGAGAATGATTGAATAAATCAGAAAGCAAATATTTTGCTACTGCAGCTAGAATGGACGATGCCTTTCTGACTATTCTGGCAAAAAAGGATTTTAAGTATATTACAGTCAAAGAAATCTGTGAAGTAGCTGGGGTCAATCGTTCTACCTTCTATCTGCACTATGAAACGATGTCAGACTTGCTCTCGGAGAGTATCAGTCGTATGAACGAGCAATTTCATGCTTGCATGGAGAAAGATTCAGACGTCTTTTCTGCAAAGTTGCGGAATTGTCCGAGGGATGAATTATACCTAATTACGCCGGATTATTTAACACCTTACCTCAGCTACATTAAGAACAACAAGAGACTGTTCCTCACAGCAACAGAAAATGCGGCGGTGCTGGGGATGGATAAAAGCTATGATAGGATGTTCCGTCATGTGTTTTCGCCGATTCTCGACCGCTACGGTGTACTACAACAAGATCGACCTTATATCATGGCCTTTTATATTCGGGGACTGATGGCAATTATCTCAGAATGGCTCAAGAACGACTGCACCGATTCCATTACGTATGTTGCAGGTGTGATTCAGCAGTGTGTAAAAATGCCACAAAGCGAAACAACGAACGCGGTTTGACAACTTGAAATTTGTAAAATCCACATATTTTAAGAAGGAGCCTTCGCTTATGCGAAAGCTTCTTTTCTAAACACCTTACTTTTTCAGCTTTAAGCCATCTCGGAATGCATCGCCCATACGCTCGGTGACTTTATAATACTCGTGGGTGTAGAGGTCAAATGGGATGGCGTGACCTTAGACATATCAATTTTTCCATCCACCATAATGCTTTCATTGTTGAGCGTCACTTTAAATGTAAATTGATTTTTCAAATTATTTGAATCAGATTCTTTCCACGTGTTTTATATTTTATTCTGAAGTTTTATCTTTTGCACATATAGTCCTTAATATTCATTTTATTGCCACACTCCGGACAAGAAATAATGGTTCTCTTAAGCGTGATAAAATAAATCACTTTTTTTCATTAATTTCAATCGTATATGACTGTACAAAGGATTCATAATCCTCTAAAATGATTCTTAGATTATTGTTCAATTTGTGATCTCCTTTCGCTTTGATTTAATATGAGCAAATTAATGATACAGCGAAAGGTTTTTAATTACACAAAAATATTTAAAAAAGTGGGAGCTACAGTGGGCCCTCACAGATTTAAAGGTGCTGTTTCCAAGACCCTCCACAAAAATTTAAGAACCCTTATGTGATAGTCTTTTTTTTAGGCTCAAAAAATGTGAACTACTACACTTATTCGGTGTAAAAAGTGTAGTTGTAGCACATTTATTCACTGCAAAAAATGTATTATAGTCACACTTTTACGCTGTAAAAAATGTATAATGCTGCATTTATTCACTGTAAAAAGTGTTAAAAAGTGTTATAATAAAGTAAAACGAGGGGGTGTCTATATGTATCGTTTAGCTATAAAAAAATTATTTAGATGGAAAGAAAAGCCAAATCGTAAACCTTTGATTATTGAAGGTGCTAGACAGGTTGGAAAAACGTGGCTGATGAAAGAATTTGGAGAGAAAGCATATAATCAGACTATCTATATTAATTTTGATTCAAATACAACAATGTCTGACTTATTCTCTTATGATTTAGATACAAATCGTTTAATAACTGGGATTGAATTGTATAGTGGTCAGAAAATTGATCCAGATAACACGCTTCTTATATTTGATGAAATTCAAGAAGTTCCGCAAGCATTATCTTCGTTAAAATACTTTTATGAAAATGCACCTGAATATCATATTATATGTGCAGGTTCGCTTTTAGGTATCGCGCTTCATCAAGGTACATCATTCCCGGTAGGGAAAGTGGATTTTATGAATCTTTATCCTCTTAATTTTAAAGAGTTTTTAATGGCTGCAGGTAAAGAACGATTTGTAGAACTACTTGATCAACAGAATTATCAAATGATCAAAAGTTTTAAGCAGACATATATTGATGCGTTGAAACAGTATTATTATGTGGGTGGGATGCCAGAAGCTGTCCAATTTTTTGCAAATTATAATGATTATAATGAAGTGCGTAATATTCAGAGAAAAATTCTATTCGCTTATGAACAGGATTTTTCTAAACATGCACCTAATGAAATTGTTCCTAAAATAAGGATGCTTTGGAATAGTATTCCATCACAGCTAGCTAAGGAAAATAAAAAATTTATATATGGTCTTGTTCGTACTGGTGCGCGTGCTAAAGAATATGAAACAGCTATTATGTGGCTATCTGATTGTGGATTAATACATAAAATTAGTCGTGTAAATCAAGCGGGTATACCTTTAAAGGCGTATGAAGATTTAAAGGCTTTTAAAATTTATTTATTAGATGTAGGGCTTTTAGGGTGCATGACTGGTTTGAAACAAAAGACGCTTATTGAAGGTAATAATTTATTTGTGGAATTTAAAGGTGCACTGACTGAACAATATGTATGCCAACAACTCAAGACAATAGAAGATTTGAATATATATTATTATACAAACGAAAGAGGAAACTGTGAAATAGACTTTGTGGTAGATAGAGACAATCAGATTATTCCAATAGAAGTCAAAGCAGAAGAAAATTTAAGGGCGAAGAGTCTTAAAACATATAGTGAAAAGTTTTCTCCAGATATTTGTGTTCGTACTTCTATGTCTGATTATAGAAAAGAAGATTGGCTTATTAATCTTCCTCTCTATGCAATAGAAGAAATAAAGGAACTATGAAAAAACGACATAATCAAGTGTCGTTTTAATGTTAGTTCATAGTTTTCTGTAACTTCTTAGTGACAAGTACTAATACAATCGCAGAGTAGCTGTACTGATATAATCCATTATATAAGATTCAGTGGCATCAAAGTAGTTTGTGAAATCTTAAGTCCTACAAAAGCACTGATATCATAACTAATAAAGAATAAACCAAATTTAGATGCCATACTTGCTCCTTATTTTAGATATTGCAGTTTCTCCCTCTACTGTGTTTCCAGATTTCACATCTTTCAAACCATCCAGGATTGTTGTTGCTTCATCCATCTTTCTCATAGTTTTTTCATAGTAATCGATATCCATAACAACCAATCTGCCGTATCCATTCTTGGTTACGAATACAGGACCGTTTTCTTCTGCACAGCGATGTTCTACTTCAACTGTATTTTTCAAATCACGCATTGGAATAATCTTCATACAATCAGCTCCTTTCTTGTGGCTATATTATAATCTATATTTAGCTACGAGGTAAGTGACTATGAATTATTACGATTAAAAAAACGACACATCAAGTGTCGTTTTAATGTTAGTTCATGCTTTTCTGTAATTTCTTAGCTACTAGTACTAATACAATTGCAAGTGCTGCAAGAATAGCTGAACCAATATAACCCATTACATAAGATCCAGTGGCATCGAAGAAACTTGCTGAAATCTTAGGACCTACAAAAGCACCAATACCATAACCAATAAAGATTAAACCATAGTTTCTGTTATAAAACTTAGAACCAAAGATGATCTTAACCATAGGCGCAAATACGACTAGTAATCCACCAAATGAGAATCCTACTAAGGCAATACATAAGATGAAGTAGGCATAAGAATGAGCCATCGTTAACATCAACATTGAGATACCATTAATAAGTAATACAAGAATAAGTGAGTTCCATCCCTTTAATTTATCATAAACAAAACCAAATGAGATACGACCAAACATATTAAATAAAGTCATAAGTGATACACAAAGTGCTGCACTCATTGCATTTAAACCAATCTGTTTCTGAGCGATTGGTGAAGTAGCAGAGACCATCATAGTTCCTGCTGCATTCGCAAAGATAAACATTACTACTAATACCCAGAAGATAGGCGTTTTAACCATTTGTGGGATGTTATAGTCTTTTGTATTTAATTCTTTAGATTGTGTAGTTGATGGTGTCCATCCTTCAGGAGTCCATCCATCAGGACAAGGTGCGATCATCCAAGCAACAGCACCAACACCAATTAAGAAGATCACACCAAGAATCTTACATGCAGTCTGTGCACCATATGTAGAGATAAGCATCTGAGCCACTGGTGACATAATGAATGGTCCACATGCAGCTCCAGCCTGTACTAAACCAGAAATAGAACCACTCTTGTCAGGGAACCATTTTAAAGCTGTTGGAAGACACGCTGGATAGATCATACCAGCTCCTGCTCCGGCAATCACACCATAAGCTACATATAAGAATGGGATTGTATTCGCAAAACCTGTTAATACCCATCCACCTGCAAATAATGCAAGACCCATATAGATAGCCACTCTAGGCTGTAACTTTTCAGCTAAGATACCACCGATAAAGCCTACAGCACAATAAATAAACATATAAATAGTATAAGCCATTGAGAAATCAGATGTACTCCATCCAAACTGATTACATAATGGCAAACAGAATAAACTGAAGAAGGCAGTGGCAGAAGTGAATAAAGACTGAATCCATACTCCTGCAAACACACGCCAGCGTGTTGCTTTCGTAATATTCATGATAATCCTCCTACTGTAATGTACCTAAGTCTAAAGCGACTTCACGGCCATTAAATTTACCCGCTTCACGGCTAGTACCTAACCAATAAACCATAGAAGAAATATCTTCTACATCAAGGAATGGTACGCCATTGTACATTTCTTCAACAGATTTGAAATCTTTACCTGTTAAATCATTAATAAACTGTACATATTCCATTGTTTCACACATAGGTGTTTTAACTTTTGTAGGACATAATGCATTCACGATAATACCCTTAGAACCTACTTCTTTCGCAAGTGTCTTAGTTAATCCTAAGATTCCCCATTTACTCATACAATATGTTGCAAGCTTTGGTGTGCCATATAATCCTGAAGTAGAAGAAATATTAATAATACGACCAAATCCCTGTTTCAACATATACTGTGCTGCATACTTATCTGTACGCCAAGTACCGATAAGGTTAATGTTGATGACTTTTTCTACCTGTTCATCTGTTAGTTCCCAAGTGTAGGCAAAGTTAATAACTCCTGCGTTCGCAATGACAACGTCAATACGTCCAAAAGTATCCCATGCACTCTTGAATAAGTTTTCCATATCTTCTGTAGAAGTGATGTTTGCCTTAACAGCAAGTACTTTTGCACCTAATAATTCACAATGTGCGATTGTTTCTTTAAATGCTTCACTTGTTGGTTCCTGCATATCAGCTAATACAACATCAAATCCATTTTCTGCATATTTATATGCATGTGCACGTCCTTGACCCATGGCTCCGCCAGTGATCAAAACTACTTTTCTTTCATTCATTTTATTTCTCTCCCTTTGTTAAAAAATTTACAAGTTGATTATAGAGTCTCAAATAGTTTGAGAGTCAATAGTCTAAATTTGCTTAAAATAAGCATAAATGATAGGGTTTTCTTTGGTATAATGGGTAAGAACTCTCAAATGGTTTTAAGGAGGACGTGAAATGTATAATACTTATACAATTGGAGAACTTGCGAAAATACTAGGTATTACACCAGAAACAATACGTTATTATGAAAGAAAAGGAATCATTGCTCCTATTCATGATGAAAAGACAAACTATCGCTATTATACAACCTGGGATCTTCATATGATTATTCGTGCACGCTGTTATTTAGGTTTTGGACTTTCAATTGATGAAACATCTAAAATCCTTCAGAAGCGCACATTAGAAGAAATAGATGAAGTATTAGATAACCAGGAAAAAATCATTGAACAGAATATCATCTATAATATGAATCTTTTAAAGAAGATGCGTACTAATAGAGCTCTCATTAATAATTTTGAAGAAAAGAATCTCACTCTAAGAACAAGTCCAGGTATATATCGTATAGATACGCAGAAATGTTATACTCTGGATTTGAGTGAACAGGAAAAAGAAGAATTGAAGCAGTTTACACAATATGTTCCTTTTATTTTCTCTACCGCATTATTCCCAAAAGAACATATAGAAACAGAAAATAAAGATTTCTATTTTGGAATTGGGATAGAAGAACAGTTTGCATCATTATTTGATATTAAAGAAACAGAGTATGTGCATTACTATCCTCCTAGAACTTGTCTTTATATGAGTTTCTCCTCACGTTCTTCACAAATACTCACTTATGAAGTATTAGAACCTGCTTTTGAATATATGAAAAAAAACAATCTAGAGTTAGATGGTGATATCTTTACTCAGATTGTTTCTATGTGGAAACCAGAAGAAGAATACTTTAACTGGCACAATATTTGGATTCCTGTTAGATAGAGGAATCCTTTTTTGGTTTGACTTTATTTTCTAAACGATTTCCATCTTCATCTAATTTATAGAGGTTATTGTATGTGACTTCTATATGTTTCTGATAGAGTCCGATATTAATGATTCTAGAGATAACGGCATAAATAAGGGCAGTAAGAGGTACACCAATAAGTATGCCAATAACACCCCATAAATTACCAAATATCGTAATACCAAGTAAGACAAATAACCCACCAATACCAACGGACTTACCTACAATCTTAGGATATACCACATTTCCTTCAAACTGCTGTAAGCATAGATAAATAATCGCAAAGGCAAGCATACTCTTACTCTGTGCTGCAGCTACTAAGATTAATCCTGCAAAGAAGGTAATGAAATTACCAAACATTGGTACAAAACTAAACAAGAAAGCCATAATCGCAATTAATTCAGGGAAAGGCATCCCAAATAAACGCATCGCAATATAGACTTCTAACATAAAACATGTGGCTTCTAACATCTGTCCTGTCACAAAACTATTAAAATAATGATTGGCTTCACTCATGATATCAAAGGCTATACCTGCACGTTTATGACCTAATATATATGCAATAAGTTTTCTGCCTTGTTCAAGATGTTTTTCTTTATTTGCAAGAAGATAGAGAGCCATAAAGAACGAAGTGATGGCAGTAATGAATGAACCACCAACATTTGATACAAATTCTGTTGTCTTAAAATGAGGATCACCTAAGAAGGTTCCTGCAGTCGCAAGGATTGTACTTAAATCAATAGAGGCAAACCATTTCTGTACTTCATCTACTGTTACTGAATAATCAATATTAAATCTTTTACATATAGAAGTAATATAAACAGATAATCTACTTGCATAATTATCTAAGTTAGAGAATAAGAGTGAAAAGCTTTCTCCAATTCTAGGAATAATAAAAGAGAAGAACATCACTAATATTAATAGTAAACATATAATAGTGATAGCCATCGCAATACCACGTGTACCTTCTAATAAGAATTTTGGGAGTTTTGAATCAGGATTTTTCTTCATCCACTGACCTTTTGCTTTCACAAGTAACTTCTCTACTAGTTTCATTGGAATATTAATCACAAATGCAATGACTATCGCAATATAGAAGGGTCTTGCAAGCCCTAATGCATTAAGGAAGAAGTCCCATACTGATTCTAAATTGAAAAGAATAAAAGCTAAGACAATACCATATGTAATATATTGGAAAATCTTATCATCTGGAAAATTAAAATTTTTGTTGTCCATAATAACCTCACATTCCTTTCCGCCTGCGGCTCCAAGGCACACATAGAAATGAATAATTCTTGTTTGTGCAGGCATCTTATTTTATATTTTAATTGAAGGAGTCTTACACTACAAAGCACGGCGAGGTGAGTTGTAGATTCTTGCAACTCGTTCAAGTCAAAACAGTATAATAACCAGTGCAAGGCTGATCTTTTCAAGCACACATGAGTATGTCTTTTAAGTCTGCAGATTAATCATTGACTTGAGTTTAATCTTTTAGTGTTGATCAGTCAGTCACTGAGCTCCTTCTCTATATTCTTATAAGGAGCCTTTTATTTATGGAGATTGTTTACCCTAGATCTTGTGGTGTTGACGTGCACAAATCTTTCATTGTTGCTGTTATCTGCATCTCTGAATCCGTCAAACCCAAGTACATTAAAAAAAGATTCTCAACCTTCAATAACCAGCTCATTCAATTCAGGGATTGGCTTATTGAAAACAACTGTCAAAATGTATGCATGGAATCAACCGGCAAGTACTATATCCCTGTATACAATGCATTAGAAGGCCATATTTCTAATGTCGTTGTTGCCAATCCTAAATGGGTCAAGGCTATCAAAGGTGAGAAGGATGACAATAAGGATGCCAAATGGATTGCCGACCTCTTTAAATTCGGTATTGTCGATCCAGCTATATCCCTGAAAAGGATATCCGCGTCCTCAGGAATTTACCCGCTATCAGTATAAACTTATCAATATGCGTTCTTCTGAAAAGAATCGTTTCCAAAATGCTTTGACTACTGGAAACTGTAAACTTGATATTGTTTTTTCTGATATCTTTGGTAAATCTGCTTCCGCTATTGTCAATACTATTTTATCAAATGATCCATATACAAGTGAAGATATTCTTTCTAAAGTTCATGCCGGTTGTAAAGCATCTCATGAAGACATCCTGAGTGCTGTTGATGGTATTCAGCTAAATCAGTTTCAAAAGGCTAGAATTAAAATCGTTCAGAAACATATGGACTATCTGGATTCTCTTCTTGATGAAATACAGCACCATATCAACTTGATGGTTGCCAACTACGAAGACTACATACAGCTTCTTTGTACAATACCAGGAATCAATAGAAAATCTGCTATTACCATTATCTCTGAAATCGGCACTGATATGTCTCAATGGTCCTCTCATCGCAAACTTGCTGCATGGGCTGGATTAGCTCCTGGATGTAATGAATCAGCTGGCAAAAAGAAATCGGTTAAAGTTTCAAAAGCTGGCGTTTATCTTAAGCCTTGTCTTGTTCAGGTTGCACATGCTGCCGTAAAAGATAAGGAATGCGAATACTATGCAGACAAATTCAACAAGATATCTAAAAGACGCGGTAAGAAACGAGCTATCATTGCGATTGCGAGAAAAATACTTATTGCTGTCTATCATCTTTTAAAAACAGGTGAAGCATTTAATCCAACAGACATGGCAGATGTTGAAACAACAAAGAAGCAACGAATTGAATACGTTAAAAATAATTTACGAAATGCCTTCAATCAACTCAGCCGCACAGGCTTGTCTGAAGCAGAGATTCTACAACTCATCAGAAAAGAATCTAAGAACTCACCTCAAATAGAATAGCCTTCCATTTGGGGAAAGGGGCTTTATGCACTTTTTTAGGGTAAAATTTGTTTTCTCTTTCAATTTTTATTCAGATTATAACCTCACATTCCTTTCCGCCTGCGGCTCCAAGGCACACATAGAAATGAATAATTCTTGTTTGTGCAGGCATCTTATTTTATATTTTAATTGAAGGAGTCTTACACTACAAAGCACGGCGAGGTGAGTTGTAGATTCTTGCAACTCGTTCAAGTCAAAACAGTATAATAACCAGTGCAAGGCTGATCTTTTCAAGCACACATGAGTATGTCTTTTAAGTCTGCAGATTAATCATTGACTTGAGTTTAATCTTTTAGTGTTGATCAGTCAGTCACTGAGCTCCTTCTCTATATTCTTATAAGGAGCCTTTTATTTATGGAGATTGTTTACCCTAGATCTTGTGGTGTTGACGTGCACAAATCTTTCATTGTTGCTGTTATCTGCATCTCTGAATCCGTCAAACCCAAGTACATTAAAAAAAGATTCTCAACCTTCAATAACCAGCTCATTCAATTCAGGGATTGGCTTATTGAAAACAACTGTCAAAATGTATGCATGGAATCAACCGGCAAGTACTATATCCCTGTATACAATGCATTAGAAGGCCATATTTCTAATGTCGTTGTTGCCAATCCTAAATGGGTCAAGGCTATCAAAGGTGAGAAGGATGACAATAAGGATGCCAAATGGATTGCCGACCTCTTTAAATTCGGTATTGTCGATCCAGCTATATCCCTGAAAAGGATATCCGCGTCCTCAGGAATTTACCCGCTATCAGTATAAACTTATCAATATGCGTTCTTCTGAAAAGAATCGTTTCCAAAATGCTTTGACTACTGGAAACTGTAAACTTGATATTGTTTTTCTGATATCTTTGGTAAATCTGCTTCCGCTATTGTCAATACTATTTTATCAAATGATCCATATACAAGTGAAGATATTCTTTCTAAAGTTCATGCCGGTTGTAAAGCATCTCATGAAGACATCCTGAGTGCTGTTGATGGTATTCAGCTAAATCAGTTTCAAAAGGCTAGAATTAAAATCGTTCAGAAACATATGGACTATCTGGATTCTCTTCTTGATGAAATACAGCACCATATCAACTTGATGGTTGCCAACTACGAAGACTACATACAGCTTCTTTGTACAATACCAGGAATCAATAGAAAATCTGCTATTACCATTATCTCTGAAATCGGCACTGATATGTCTCAATGGTCCTCTCATCGCAAACTTGCTGCATGGGCTGGATTAGCTCCTGGATGTAATGAATCAGCTGGCAAAAAGAAATCGGTTAAAGTTTCAAAAGCTGGCGTTTATCTTAAGCCTTGTCTTGTTCAGGTTGCACATGCTGCCGTAAAAGATAAGGAATGCGAATACTATGCAGACAAATTCAACAAGATATCTAAAAGACGCGGTAAGAAACGAGCTATCATTGCGATTGCGAGAAAAATACTTATTGCTGTCTATCATCTTTTAAAAACAGGTGAAGCATTTAATCCAACAGACATGGCAGATGTTGAAACAACAAAGAAGCAACGAATTGAATACGTTAAAAATAATTTACGAAATGCCTTCAATCAACTCAGCCGCACAGGCTTGTCTGAAGCAGAGATTCTACAACTCATCAGAAAAGAATCTAAGAACTCACCTCAAATAGAATAGCCTTCCATTTGGGGAAAGGGGCTTTATGCACTTTTTTAGGGTAAAATTTGTTTTCTCTTTCAATTTTTATTCAGATTAATCACCTAAGGAAATAGTACCACAAAATTAGGGGTATTGTTATAATAAATTGAAGAAGAAAAGGTTGAGGAATAGAAGAAATTTGCTATAATGACACACGTAAAAGGAGAATTCAGATGAACACTATTATTATTAATAAGATTATGATGCATATGCTTGATTTTGAACATCGTAAAATATACTTAAGCGAAGATTTCTGTGAATTAAATGATACAACTCAGGAATATTATCATAAAAAAGTAGAAAAAGCTTTATACAGTCCAGCTATTAAAGAACTTGTTGTGCCTTCACTTCATGAATTATTACTTCGTGCAGATAAGATGCTTGAAGATGATGAAGAATTCAAGAAACAGGCAAAAGAAATTAGTGAAAAGTTCTTTGCATTAGGTTCAGTGATTGAAGAAATGCCTAATAGTAATATTCTTTATGTGGACTGCTATCGTGATGGTGTGCATATTATTGCTGCTTTAAAGCTTAATTATAAGTATAATTCTGTATCTCTTGTAGAAGAGGAAAATGTCCGTATTACAAGAAGACAGGTTCTTCCTCAGATTGGTACAGCAGTTGATGAAGCCATTATTATAGATACAGACCACAAGAAACTTTCTCTTATTGAAAAGAAGTATCTCATTGATGGTAAGATGGATACTTATTTAAATAGTCAGTGGATTAAGGGTGAAGAAAAGTTAACTGATCGTCAGAAGATTTCTACTATGAAGAAAGTGGTAAATAAGATTGATGATATTTATCATGTGAATGATAAAGAAGCACTTCCACTTGTGAAGCAGGAAATATTAGAAAGAACACAGATGGGTGAACTCGTTAAACCAATTGAAGTCGTTCGTAAGGTCATGGAAAGAGATTATCAGGCTCAGGAAGAATCAGAAACGATGATGAAAGATCTTGGGATTGGTGAAGATGATACAATTTCTTTAAATGCTTTAGGACGTTCTGTTGAGGTTGTAAAGATTACTCTTGATGAAAATATTCAGATTACTATGCCAGTAGATGAATATGTGAATGGCTCTACTTTTGAAAAGAAAGAAAACCCTGATGGAACAGTTTCTATCGTATTAAATAATATTCAAGACATTACAATCAAGTAACCGTTTACATTTTTTTGCCTATATTGTCTGAAATGAATGAATTTTGGTCATATTTAATGTATAATGAAATTTATGAAGGGAGACATATAGGTATGTTAGATAATTTCTTGATAAAATTGTTTTTTGAAGGAAAGTGTTTAGAGGCATATAAGGTATTCGGTGCTCATCCGGATAAAAAGGGCGTTCGCTTTACAGTATATGCACCACATGCAAGAAGTGTTCAGGTTGTAGGTAATTTTAATAACTGGGATGGAACACAACATTATATGGAGAGATATAATGATGGAGGTGTGTGGACTCTCTATATTGAAGGGCTAAAGCAGTATGACCTTTATAAATATAGAATTGAAACACCTTCTGGTGCTATTGTTGATCGTGCAGATCCATATGCCTTTTTCAGTGAAATTAGACCAGGAACAGCATCTAAGGTATATAACTTAGAAGGCTATCGCTGGCATGATTCTAGATGGATGAAGTCACGTTCTAATAACTATGATCGCAACATGAATATCTATGAAGCGAATCTTGGTTCTTGGAAGATGAAAAAGGAATTTACAGACACAAGTGACGGAGAGTTCTATTCATATGAAGAAATGATTGATGAAATCATTCCTTATGTAAAGAAGATGGGCTATACACATATTGAAGTAATGCCTTTAAATGAGTTCCCATTTGATGGCTCTTGGGGATATCAGGCAACAGGTTATTTTAGTGCGACAAGTCGTTATGGACATCCAAAACAGTTAAAGGAGTTCATTAATGCGTGTCATAAAGAAGGTATAGGTGTCATTATGGACTTCGTGCCTGCTCATTTTGTAAAGGATGGACATGGTCTTTATCAGTTTGATGGAGGCTGGGTTTATGAATATGCAGATGTGAATAATCGTTATTCTGAATGGGATTCAGTATATTTTGATGTGACAAAAGATACTGTACGTTCATTCTTAAAGAGTGCTGTTCATTTCTGGGCAGAAGAATTCCATATTGATGGTATTCGTTTTGACGCTGTCAGCAACCTTATTTACTGGAAAGGTAATAAAGACTTTGGTACAAACAATGGGGCTTTAGAGTTCTTAAAGACTATGAATGAACAGATTCATGAAAGATATCCTGCAGTTATGACTATTGCAGAAGACTCAACGGATTTCCCATATGTTACTAAACCAGTTAAGGATGGCGGTTTAGGATTTGATTATAAGTGGGATATGGGCTGGATGAATGATACATTGAAGTATTTCAAAGAAGATCCAGTTTATCGTCAATATGATCATAATCTCTTAACTTTCTCAATGATGTATTTCTATTCAGAAAGATTTATTTTACCATTCTCACATGATGAAGTGGTTCATGGTAAAGCCACTATTTTAAATAAGATGTGGGGGCTTGATGGAGACAAGTTCGCACAGGCAAAAGCTTTATATACATATATGATGACTCATCCTGGTAAGAAACTTAATTTCATGGGTAATGAATTAGGTGAATACAAGGAATGGGATGAAAGAAAAGCATTGGCTTGGAATATCTTAGAATATCCACAGCATGATTCTTTCCATCATTTTATGCAGGATTTAAATAAGATGGTTGAAGAACATCCAGCTCTTTATAGTATGGATTATGATCCAGAAGGATTTAAATGGCTGGTTGTAGATGATCATAATCAGAGTGTATTCTCATATGCTCGATTTGATAAGAAAGGCAACTGTTTAGTTGTAGTCGCTAACTTTATTGGTAATAGTCATGAGAATTATGCTGTACCAGTACCGTTTGCTGGAAGCTATAAAGAAATCTTGAATACAGATAAAGATAGTTATAACGGTTCTAATTACACAAATACACGTGCTTTAAGATCAAAGAAGGGTACTTGTATCAATGAAGCACAGAGTATTCATGTGAAATTAGCGCCATTTAGCGCGGTGGTATTTGAATATCATAAGCCAGCTAAAAAAGCGTCTTCTCCAAAGAAGACAAAGAAAAGTGTTGTAAAGGAAGGAAAGTAGTAAATGTTTAATACAAAAGAGGAATTTAAATATGAATTTTCTAAGCGAATCATTGAGTCATATGGTCGTACAGTAGAAGAAGCACATTTAACAGAAAAGTTCATGGTTCTTGAAACTATGGTACGTGACTATGCATCTGTTAACTGGGCTATGACAAAGATGGCAGTTCAGGCTAAGCAGCAGAAACAGGTTCACTATTTCTCAATGGAATTCTTAGTTGGTCGTCTATTAGTCAACAATATGATGAACTTAGGTATTTATGAAATTGCAAAAGAAGGTCTTGCTGATTATGGTATTAATATCCATGATCTAGAAGAATTAGAATCTGATGCTGGTTTAGGTAATGGTGGTTTAGGCCGTCTTGCTGCCTGCTTCATGGATTCTTTAGCTTCTTTATCTTATCCAGCTTTCGGTAACACTATTCGTTATGATTATGGTTTCTTCAAACAGAAGATTGAAAATGGATATCAGGTAGAAGTACCAGACCAGTGGTTACGTTTAGGTAATATGTGGGAAGTAAGAAAACCTAAGCATGCAACAGAAGTTAAATTCTGGGGTAAAGTAATCTGGGATGATGCAACTGGTGGATGGAAGCATGTAGATTATGAAGCAGTACGTGCTGTTCCTTATGATATGCCAATTGTTGGTAATGATACTAAGGTGACTAATACATTAAGATTATGGAAAGCTGAACCTAGTGAAAATATTCCTACAAATAAGGATTTCCGTCAGTATGCTCAGGAAGTGAATGATATCTGCCAGACATTATATCCTGATGATTCTACTCATGCTGGTAGAGTATTACGTTTAAAACAACAGTATTTCTTTGTATGTGCGGGTATTAATTCAATTATTCGTGCACATTTAAGAGTATATCCTGATTTAACTAACTTCCATGAAAAGAATGTTATTCAGTTAAATGATACACATCCAGTATTAGTTATTCCTGAATTAATGCGTGTATTTATTGATGATTATGGAATGGAATGGGATGATGCATGGAATATCGTATGTAAGACTTGTGCTTATACAAACCATACAATCCTTGCTGAAGCATTAGAAAAATGGCCTGTTGATATGATGAGAGACTTATTACCAAGAGTTTATCAGATCATTGAAGAAATCAATAGACGTTTCATTGGCTTCGTTAAACAGCAGACTGAAAATGATAATGACTTATTACAGAGAGTTATGATCATTAAAGATGGTCAGGTACATATGGCTAGACTTGCGATTGCAGGTTCATTTAGTGTTAATGGCGTAGCGCAGCTTCACTCTGACATCTTAAAAGAAAGAGAAATGAAGGATTTCGATACTTTATATCCTAACAAGTTCAACAATAAAACGAATGGTGTGACTCATAGAAGATGGCTTGCATATTGTAACCCACAGTTAACTTCATTAATCAATGAATCAATCGGGGATAGCTGGATGCATAGACCTGATGATTTACAGAAATTAGCACCATTTGTAGAAGACTCAATTACTCAGAGTAAATTCTACAATGTAAAACAGCAGAGAAAACAGATTCTTGCAGATTACATCAAGGAACATAATGGTATTGATGTAGATGTTAATTCTATCTTTGATATTCAGGTTAAGAGATTACATGCTTACAAGAGACAGTTATTAAATGTAATGCATATTATCTATTTATATCAGAGAATGAAAGAAGATAGCAGTTTCAGAATCTATCCACATACTTATATCTTTGGTGCAAAAGCTGCTCCTTCTTACTATTTAGCTAAGAAGATTATTAAGTTAATCAACAGCGTTGCGGATAAGGTAAACAATGACCCAGAAACAAATAAATACTTAAAGGTTGTATTTATTGAAAACTATGGTGTTACTATTGCTGAAAAGATTATTCCTGCTGCAGATGTATCTGAACAGATCTCTACTGCTGGTAAGGAAGCAAGTGGTACTTCTAACATGAAGTTCATGATGAATGGTGCTGTAACACTTGGTACATTAGATGGTGCCAATGTAGAAATTGCTGACTTAGTTGGAGATGACAACATTGTAATCTTCGGTATGAAGGATAATGAAGTCAACGAATTAAAGGCAAAAGGTACTTATAATTCTTGGAATGAATACAACAATAATCCAAACATCAAGAAGGTTGTTGATTCATTAGTCGATGGTACTTTCCATCCATCAAGAGAAGAATTCAAAATTATCTTTGATGAATTAATGAGCAGAAATGATGAATACTTCTTATTAAAAGATTTCGAAAGCTATAGACTTGCTCAGGAAAAGATCAACAACTTATATCAGAATCGTCAGAACTGGTCTAAGATGTGCTTAGCTAATATTGCGAAGAGTGGTCATTTCTCAAGCGATAGAACTATTGAAGATTATGTAAAGGATATCTGGCATTTAAATAGGGTAAAAATCTAATGAAAGATACATTCGTACTAGACGTAGATGGTGAAGAAGTGACTTGTGAAGTTATCTTAGGATTTACAGATGACGCAACAGGAAAAGAATATATCATTTATACAGATAACAGTTCAGATGAAGATGATCAGTTGAATATCTATGCTTCACAGGTAGATCCTGAGGATGCAGATAATATTCTTCCTATTGAAACAGAAGAAGAATATGCATTTGTACAGGAAGTATTAGACTCAATGATGTCTGAAGATGAAGAATAATGAATGAGAGGATAGCATGTCTATCCTCTTTTCTATATGTAGAATAAAATTATATAAACACAAAAAAGTGTGATTTTTCGCACGAATAATTCATTTGTTTACATTTTCTTGGTAAATGTAACCTTTTTCCAACATTTAACATTTATTTAGTAGTCGAACTGTAATTTATTTAGTATAATTAAAGAGTCATATAATGAAAGGGGAAAATAAATGAAGACAAAGAAGATTTTGGTTGAAGTTGTTGCGACTGCCATGATTGTCGCACCACTTGCACAGCCAGCACGCGTATTTAATGTACATGCATTAGATACAACACCAGTTGTACAAACAACAACAGAATCTCCTGTATTACAGAATGCGACAGTGCTTATTCCATCTGATGCAACAGTAGAACAGGTAACAGAAATTCTTAATAAGGCATTAATTAAGAATTTAGACAATGTGGACACTTCTAGCATTGAGTGGGAATATCAGTGTGAAGGGAAAAGTACATTTGCATCAAAAAATACTGAATGGGGTTCAATTAACGGATTTGAATCAACGAAAAAGACCCTTTTTGGTGCTACTACTACAACTTATACACATCCATCTTTAGCTGCAAATAGTGATGGCAGCTATCAGGTAAGAATTAAAGGGAATAATAATGTAGTCACTGTCACTAAGTTCGCAAAGCTTAAGAGTGTCATTGAAGTGAATCAAGGCGTTGAAGTCACACTACCTTATGATGAAGATGCAAATGTGAATTATGCTGCTTTAAAAGAAAACATCTTTAATAGTGTTGTAAAGAGCAGTAATCCAGAATTAACAGTGAATGATGTTAATATTCAGTATTATGCGACTGGTAAAGTTATTTTTGATGGTATACCGAAAAAAGATTGGACTTCTCTTGAAGGTAGTAAAGATACTTTTACAGAATATCCAGCAATTTCTGAAGGGACTCAGAAAATTAAAATTTCTTACAATGGAAATGATACTTACTATGGTGCAGAAAAAGAAGTCAACATCACTGTAAAGGATCGTACACCTTCAGACATCACAGTGAATGAAGGACAGACTATCAAATTAGCTTACAATGATGATCTAACAGTTGATTATGCTCAGGTAGAAAAGGACATCTTTGATAAAGTCATTGCGACTTCTACTCCAAAATTAACTGTAGATGATGTGACTATTCAGTATCATGCAAAGGGCTTAATAGGTCTTACAAATAAATGGGTAAGTATTAAAGGTGAAAAAGTTAATGGTGTAAACTATCCTGCAATTTCTGAAGGTGAGCAGGAAATCAGAATCAATTATAAGGGAAGCAAGGATTATAAACCTCATACTGTAGAAACTACAATCAATGTAGTAGACCGTGCTACTGTAGATGTAGTGACTAATGAAGGTCCTTATAACGTTTCTATGAAGTTCAATAAGAATCAGTCTTATGACTATGATGCCACTGCAAAAGCTATTTATGAAGCAGTTATCAAGTCTACAAATCCTGAATTATCATTTGAAGATTTCAAGATTGAATACAATGCAGATCCAACAAGCGTTTTAGATGTATGGTATGAATTAAGCAATAGTGCAGCTTTAAATCTTAATAAGTTTAAAGCAGGTACTTGGGAAATCAGACTTTCTTGGAATGCGACAAAAGAATATAAAGGCGGTAATATTGTTGTAACAGTAAATGTAGAAGACAATCGTTTAGAATCTGCAGTTACACTTAAAGAAGGTACATCTGTTACTTATAATATGGATGCACAGGAAATGAAGAAGGCTTTATTTAAATCAATTGATTTCAGTAAGTCTACATTACCTTCAAAAGATGAATTATCAGTAGATGATTTCACTTATGAATATTTTGGTACAAATGTTGTTGCCGGTAATATTGATGGTGGTATAAAACAGTGGGCTCCTGTTGAAGGTGGTAAAGTTACTTTATTAGATTATCCACAGATGCCAGCAGGTGAACAGAAAGTAAGAATCACTTATAAAGGTAATAGTGATTATCGTCCAAGCACAAGTGGTGAGACAACTATTACTGTTAAGAAGGCAAAGGTAAAAGTAAGCGTTCATTCTACTAATATCTTTGCGGATGAAGAATTATCAAAGGATTTCATTACTATAAATCCAGCTGATAAGTTCGATGTGTATACTGTTTATGCAGGTGCTACAAGTAATGTAAGTTTAGGTCTTTATTTAGATCTTCCTGCTCGTTTCACTGATAATGAAGCTGTTATAAAGGTTCTTGATCCTGTAGTAGAAAAGGTATTTGGTAAAACATTTACTCAGATGATGCAGGATGGTGTGACTGTTGGTGAATTAAGAAAACTATTCAGTACTCAGGAGCTATTAGACTTATTAGAAAAGTTACATATCGATACAGGTACATTTGGACAGATCTTAAAAGTTATCAACAAATTGCCTGGTATTGCGGATAATGTACGTGTAGGATTTGGTACTCCAAATAGACCTGGTTTATATGCAGTCACTGCAGTTACTGACAACAAGAACTATGAAACTGGTGTTGGTATTGGTGCATTACTTGTAAAACAGCATGTAAAGGGTGTTAAATTAATATGGAATCAGAAGTTAACTAAGATTTCTAAAGAAGAAGCTCAGAACTTTGATTTCAAGGCTACAGTTACATATAATGGTGCAGCTGTTTCTGATGAAAACGTTCATTACTTATATACTGGTGTACAGTCTAACTTAAAGCCTTATTCTAGTACAACTACAGCACCTACTGAACCTGGTGTATATACTATGACAGCAGTGACTGTAGGTGGAAACTATCAGGCAGCACCTATTATTCGTACATTTACAATCACAAAGTAATAGATTTATATAGACTTAACGACTTATGTTGTTAAGTCTTTTTTGTGTTATATGGCTTTCTTTTTCAAATTTAAATACTTTCTTTTTTTCTCATATTTTTATGATAGAATAGGGAATGTGAAAAGGTAGGTTTATAATATGCAAAGGGAATCAATACGTATGTATGCTTATGCGATTGATTTTGATTTGATCAAGGTCAATTTATCATTAAATTATTATAACGGAATTTCAAGTCAGTATTATTTAAAAAATTTAGATACAAGTGAAGTCAAGATACTTAAAGGCGAAGCGACTGAGAAAGAAAATGGATTCCAGTCGTATCTTTTGCATACAGACTTTTCTGTAGGTACAAGATATAAAGTGTTTGATAATTATGGTCTTGCTTGTTTTTTAGATTTTAGTCAGCTTTCTATGAGTAAAGAGTTTGATGATCATTTTTATTATGATGGTGATGATTTAGGCAGTCATTATACAAAAGAGAAAACAACATTCAAGGTTTGGTCACCTCTTTCTACGGAAGTTGTATTAAAAATTTGGAAAGATGAAGACCTTCATTATTATCCTTTAGAAAGAGGAGATAAGGGGGTCTATAGTACAACTATTAAGAAAGATCTAGATGGTTATGAATATGTTTATGTTATTGGAATGAATGAGGAATCCACTGAAACAGCGGATCCATATGCTTATTCTTGTACAGCTAATATGCATAGTTCAGTTGTTATTGATTTAGATAAAGTTAGAAGAGTCGATTATCCTTTGACAGAACTAAAACATAATACAGATGCAGTTATTTATGAAGTAGGTGTCAGAGACTTCTCTGTGGATGAATTTGGACAGATCACACATAAAGGTAAGTTCTTAGGTTTCTGTGAAGAAGGCACAGTGACTAAGAATGGCTTTTCATCAGGTATGGACTATTTAGATATGCTTGGTGTGACTCATGTACAGTTATTACCTGTTAATGATTATGCAACTGTGGATGAAGATCATCCAGATTTACTTTATAACTGGGGTTATGATCCAGCACAATATAATGTACCTGAAGGCAGTTATATTACTGATCCTAATGATGGTTATAAGAGAATCCAGGAATGTCAGCGTATGGTACGCCGTATTCATAAGCATAATATGAGAGTCATTCTTGATGTAGTCTATAATCATATGCATGATGTAAATAATAATGCATTAGAAAAGACAGTCCCTTATTATTTCTTTAGAAGAGATGAGAAGGGTGAATTATCTAATGGTTCATGGTGTGGGAATGATTTAAATAGTACTGCCAAGATGTGTCGTAAATATATCTTAGATATGTGCAAGAGATGGCAGGTTCTTTATGGTGTAGATGGCTTTAGAATGGATCTTATGGGTATTGTGGATATTGATACAGTGAATATGATTTATGAACAGGGCCATTCATTAGATTCTTCATTTATGCTATATGGTGAAGGATGGAATATGGGTACTGCATTACCTGATTCAGAAAAGACAATAATTGAAAATAACCATAAAACACCTCATGTAGGTTTCTTTAATGATCATTTCAGAGATACAATCAAGGGACCTAATCAGATGGAAGTCAAAGGCTATACATCTGGGGATACATATAAGACAAATGAAGCCATTATCGCAATGTGTGACTACAATAAGTTCTCATCAATAGAACAGAGTATTAACTATGCTGAATGTCATGATAATGCGACTGTATTTGATAAATTCATTATTTCTAATGGACATGAAGATGAATATTGTCGTCAGAAGAGATGCTTATTAACACTTGCAATGACTATTCTAGCTCAGGGTGTTCCTTTTATTCATGCCGGACAGGAATTCTTAGGAACTAAGAATGGTAATCAGAATTCTTATAATGCAGGAGATGCAGTCAATAAATTAGACTGGGAACGTCATGACCGTTATATGAATGTTGTACAGGCTGTAAAGTTCTTTATAGATTTAAGAAAAAACAACAAGTGCTTTAGATATTATGACTATGAAGAGATGCATCAGCATGTATTTATCAACAATATCTACTATCGTATGGTAGAATATCATTTGACTCAGGATGAAGGAGATTATAAAGAATTTAAGATTTATTTTAATCCTTCATATGATGTGATTACTATTGGTATTGAAGATGATTTTAAGATATTATATAGTATGTCAAATGAAAGAATAGAAAATGGACAGCTCAATGTATTTGGTGTATCCATGGTTGTATGTGCAAGATAGGAGAATGTAATGAAATTAATTGTTGGATTAGGAAATCCTGGTAAAGAATATGATATGACAAGACATAATACAGGATTTTATTGTTTAGATGTCTTAAGTGATGAAATGAATCAATCTATTGATAAAGAAAAGTTCAAAGGCTTATATACTAAATTCAAGTATAAGGGTGAGGATGTTATCTTACTTAAGCCTCAGACTTATATGAACAATTCTGGTGAATCTGTTGCGGCAGTGATGCAGTTCTTCAAGATTCCTGTTGAAGATCTATTAGTTATTTATGATGATATGGATATGCCTACTGGTAAGCTTCGCTTAAGAGAAAAAGGCAGCGCGGGTGGACATAATGGAATCAAGAGTATTATTGCTCATGTAGGTACTCAGAACTTCAAGCGTATTCGTGTAGGTATTTCTAAGAATAAGCTTTATAGTGTAGTGGACTGGGTACTTGGACACTTCTCTAAGGAAGAAGAAAAGCTAATCTCAGAAGGTGCTAAACGTGCGACAGAAGCTGTTTTATGTTATTTAGATGATAGTTTTAATAAAGCAATGAATAAATATAACTAGGTGATTGTTATGGAAAAAATACTGAATCTTTTAAAAGATAATCAGGCCCTACGTACCTTAGATACAGACAATGGAACTATTGTCACAAACTCAACTAGCGATGAGGCTTATCTCATTGCTGGTTCTTTTTGGCATAATCCAAGAAAAATCCTGATTATTAAAAACAACCAATATGAGGCATTTAACCTCTATAAAACATTAACTGAACTTGTGAATCAGGTGGTCTATTTCCCTGCAGATGAATCATTACGTGTTGAATCAGTGGCTTATTCTTATGAACTATTAGGTGAGAGAATTAATGCATTATATGCGATGACACAGGATAAACCGATGATCTGTGTCTGTCATATGCATTCAATGACACGTTATATTACTCCTGTAGACCTTTTTAAGAAGAGTATTATAAGCTTGAAGAAGGGAGATACGATTGATCCTTTAGAACTCAAGAAGATGTTACAGTTTATTGGATATAAGAATACGCAAAGAGTTGATTCACCTTTCTATTATTCTAGACGAGGGGAAGTACTTGATGTTTATACAATCCAATATGACCATCCTGTGCGTATTGAATTCTTTGATGATGAAATAGAAGAAATCTCTTTCTATGATAAAGACTCACAAAGACGAACAAATAAAATAGAGTCTATCGATATTCTTCCAGCTACAGATATGATGTATGAAGATGATGGCTTATCGCAGGTAGAAGCATCTATTCAGACATTAAAAGATAAGATGACTGTCAAGGATGATTTCAAGGATGAACTTGAACAGACCTATGCATTAGATATTGAATCACTTAAAGCACATGATTATAATCCACGTATTTATCAGTATTTAGGTTTATTCCCTGAAACGGCCACAATCATGGATTATGCACGTGATTATACAATTATTACTGCATCTCTCGCTTCTATTCTTGCTTCTTATAAGACATATATGGAAGAGAACTACCTCTATTACCATGAATTAGAAGAAATAGGACAGATGATCAGAGGACTTAAACTGATTAATAATCCTCAGACTATATTAAAACGTCAGAATGTAGACTTTGTTCGATTTAGAGAAAATGATCAACAGATCATGTTTATGACGCAGCCTGTCATGATTTCTATGGCTAATGAAAAAATCTTTATTAGTCAGTTAAAGGATTTACTTACATACAATCGTGTCATGATTGGTGTAGATGAAAAGCGTCAGATCGATGTATTAGTCAACTTATTTACCGATCATGCTATTCCTTTTACTCTCACAAGTGCCACAAATAAGATCTATGATGGCGTTAATCTATTCTTAGGACATTTACCTTGTGGAATGAACTTTGTAGAAGAGAAGACTGTATTACTCACAAGCCAGGAACTTTTCAAGGTACAAGAAACAAAGAAGAAATATATTAAATACAGAGATGCGACTAAAATCTCTGACTACAATGAATTAAAGGTAGGAGACTATGTTGTTCATGATACAAATGGTATTGGACAATATATGGGTATTGAAACATTAGTCGTTGATGGTGTGCATAAGGATTATCTACATATTGCTTATAAAGGTAATGATATCCTCTATGTTCCAGTAGAACAGTTCCAGTTAATTAGAAAATATTCATCTAGAGATGGTAAACCACCTCGTATTCATGCTTTAGGCTCACCTAAATGGGCAAAAGAGAAAGCAAGAGTCAGACAGAAGGTAGATGGTCTTGCTGATGATCTGATTAACTTATATGCAGAAAGAATGAGACAGCCAGGTTTTGCGTTTGAACCTGATGGGGATCTTCAATTAGAGTTTGAAAGTGAGTTTGGTTATGAATTGACTCCAGACCAGGCACAGGCTGTAGAAGAAATCAAGAAAGATATGGAAACACCACGTCCTATGGATAGACTATTATGTGGGGATGTTGGGTTTGGTAAGACAGAAGTGGCTTTAAGAGCCTGCTTTAAGGCAATTGTATCGAAGAAACAGTGTGCTTTCCTATGTCCTACAACTATTCTTTCTTCCCAGCATTATCGTACGATGCAGAAACGTTTTGAGAAGTTCCCAGTGAATATTGCGTTACTCAATCGTTTTACGACGACTAAAGAAAAGAAACAGATTCTATCTGATTTAAAGGAAGGTAATATTGATTTATTAGTTGGTACACATCGTATTTTATCCAAGGATGTAGAGTTCAAGGATTTAGGGTTACTATGTATCGATGAAGAACAGCGTTTTGGTGTGAGACAGAAAGAGAAGATCAAGAACCTTAGAAAAACAATTGATGTTCTTACACTCACTGCCACACCAATTCCGCGTACATTACAGATGTCCATCATGGGAATTAGAGGACTCTCACAAATAGAAACACCACCATTAAATAGATTACCTGTACAGACCTATGTATCAGAAAAAAGTTGGGCTCTCATTAAACAGGTGATTGAAAGAGAATTATCACGTAATGGTCAGGTATTCTATCTTCATAATAGAACAGAGAATATCTATGAAATAGCCTCTACTTTACAGACTCTCTTACCTCATGCACGTATTGGGGTAGGACATGGTCAGATGGATAAGACAGAACTAGAAGATGTCATGACTGATTTCGTAGAAAAGAAATATGATATCTTAGTATGTACAACTATTATTGAGACAGGTATTGATATACCGAATGCGAATACGATTATTATTGAGAATGCGGATAAGTTTGGTTTAGCACAGCTTTATCAGATCAAAGGACGTGTTGGTAGAAGTGCACGTATTGCGTATGCTTATCTTCTCTATACAAAAGATCGTGCTATGACAGAAGAAGCCCAAAAGAGACTCACTGCCATTAAGGAATTCACACAATTAGGCTCTGGTTATAAGATTGCGATGAGAGACCTGTCTATTAGAGGAAGTGGTGATATTCTTGGTGGTGAACAGGCTGGATTTATTGATCAGGTCGGTTTTGATATGTACATGAAGATCTTGCAGGATGCGATAGATGAAAAGCAGGGTAAGATCAAGGAAGATGATACAGTTCCATCACGTAATATATCTGTGGATGGTTATATTCCAGAAGACTATGTAGAGAGTGATATGGAGAAATTGGAACTCTACCAGCGTGTTTATAAAGCCAATGACTTAGAAGCCCTCAAACGTGTGGAACAGGAATTAACAGACCTTTATGGTGTACTACCATCACAGGTACGTAATATTGTCGTAAAGAGAAGATTTGATATCCTCTCACATGATCCACTTATTGAAGATGTCAAGGATGGAAGCCAGGGATTAGAGATGCGTTTCTCTAAAGTCTTCTTAGAAGACCTAGATGGACAGAAGTTCTTTGCATATGTGAATCATATGTTCAAGAAGCCACAAATGAAATATACAGAAGGTATGTTGACGATTGTGAGTGGTATGGAACCATACTATGTTTCTGCATCTACTGAATTTTTAGACACAGTTTTGAAACAATATTATAAAACACACACTAGTGTTTAAAAATAAAATAAGATAGAATAGGAAAAAAGGGGGGAGTATCAATGAAAATTATTGATTTATTAAATGAAGATAAAGTGACTTTATCTTTTGAAGTATTTCCACCTAAAACAAGTGGCAGATATGAAAATGTCTTAAAAGCTGCAGAAAAGATTGCATCTTTAAATCCAAATTTCATGTCTGTGACTTATGGTGCAGGTGGAGGAACAAGTGCACATACTGTGGCACTTGCGAAAGATATCCATGAGAAATATGGTGTTGAAGTCATGGCGCATTTGACATGTGTCTCTTCTACAAAAGAACATGTAGAATCCATGGTAGAACAGTTTAAAGAGAATGGTATTGAAAACATCATGGCATTAAGAGGAGATATTCCATCTGATGGTAAGGTGGGAGAAGATTACCAGTATGCCTGTCAGTTAATTAAAGAATTGAAAGAGAAAGGTGATTTCTGTATTGGGGCAGCATGTTATCCAGAAGGACATGTAGAATCACCTAGTATTAAGGAAGATATCCAGCATCTAAAAGAGAAGGTAGAAGCGGGGGCAGACTTCTTAACAACACAGATGTTCTTTGACAACAATGTTTTCTATAACTTCTTATATAAGATCAAGGAAGCAGGAATCGATGTACCTGTAGTAGCTGGTATTATGCCTATCACAAATGCGAAGCAGGTAAGTCGTGCTGTACAGATGTCAGGTACATCTATTATTCCTTATCATTTCAAGATGATGGTGGATGCGTTTGGTGATAATCCTGAAATCATGAAGCAGGCTGGTATTATTTATGCTTCTGAACAGATTATTGATTTGATTGCGAATGGTGTAAAACATATTCATGTTTATACTATGAATAAACCAGATGTTGCTGAAGGTATTATGAATAATTTATCGGAGCTTCTTAAATGATAGAAATCAATCGTAAAGAAGCATTACGATACTTAGGATATCGTCAATCCATTGAAGGCAATCTCACAGAAATCAATAACGCACTTGATCACTGTATCGAAGTATTACAGAAAACAGCTGTACCGCGTCATATTGTGAAAAGATTTCCTGTCACAATAGAGAATCATACAATCACCATTGGTGATATGGTGATTCATAGTCGTAATCTAGAGAATAACTTAAAAGGCTGTCATGCTGTTTATCTCTTTGCGGCTACAATTGGAATAGAAGTCGATCGTTTGATTAAACGTACAGAACTGACTAAGATGAGTGATGCAGTGATCTATCAAGCAGCGGGGGCAGCGATGATAGAAGCGTATTGTGATGAAGTGAATGAAGAACTCAATCAGGAGGCTCATAAGAATAATGAATTCTTAAAGCCACGCTTTTCGCCTGGTTATGGAGATCTTGCATTAGATCATCAAAAAGATTTTATGCGTATATTACAGATGGATAAGATTGGTATCAGTTTATTAGAAAGTCTCTTAATGGTCCCATCCAAGTCAGTGACGGCGATCATTGGTATTACACATCACGCACAGCCACGTCATACAAAAGACTGTGCCAATTGTCCTGCACAATGTGAATTCAGGAGGGTAGAGTAATGGGATTTAAAGAAAGACTGACAAAAGAATGGTTATTCTGGGATGGTGGTACTGGTTCAGTACTTCAAAGCTGGGGCTTACAGGCTGGTGAACTACCTGAAACATGGAATATCATTCATCCAGAAAAGATTGTAGAATTAAATAAAGGTTATCTAGAAGCAGGATGTGATATTATTAACACCAATACATTTGGTGCTAATAGATTAAAATATCCTGATAATCTAGAAGAAATAGTTACAAAAGCAGTAGAACATGCAAAAAAGGCAAGAGAACTTACAGGACGTGCTGATGCCCTGATTGCGCTTGATTTAGGTCCTACGGGTAAACTCTTAGAACCACTAGGAGATTTATCATTTGATGATGCAGTGGATATCTATGCAGAAGTCATTGAGTATGGAACTAAAGCGGGGGCAGATGTGATCCTTATTGAAACAATGCAGGATAGCTATGAATTAAAAGCTGCAGTACTAGCCGCTAAGGAACATTCAGATCTTCCAGTATGTGCCACTGTCGTATTTGATGAAAAAGGTAAGATGTTGACAGGTGGTACACCTGAATCAGTTGTTGCCTTACTTGAAGGGTTACATATTGATGCATTAGGTATTAACTGTTCATTAGGTCCTCGTCAAATTAAGCCATTTGTAGAAAGAATGATTCAAGTCTCTTCTACACCAATTATTGTGACACCAAATGCAGGCTTACCTCAGACAGATGATGAAGGTCATACTTATTATGATATGAGTGCAGATGACTTTGCGTTAGAGATGAAAGAGATTGCCTCTTTGAATGTACATGTACTTGGAGGATGTTGTGGAACAACACCAGAATATCTCTCTAAAACTATTGAATTAGTGAAAGATTTACCTATTGAACCACCTGTAAAGAAGAATATGAGTGTTGTGACTTCATTCTCTCAGAGTGTAGAAATAGGACCTAAGCCAGTGATTATTGGTGAACGTATTAATCCAACAGGTAAAAAGAAATTTAAACAGGCCTTACGTGATGGAGATATTAACTATATTTTATCTGAAGGTTTAAAACAGGAAGATGCAGGGGCACATATTCTAGATGTCAACGTAGGTTTACCAGAAATTGATGAACCTAAGATGATGGTAGAAGTGATGAAGAAATTACAATCTGTCATTGCATTGCCATTACAGATTGATACATCAGATCCAATCGCCTTAGAAGCAGCTTTAAGACATTATAATGGGAAAGCCATGATTAACTCAGTCAATGGTAAACAGGAATCCATGGATGCTGTTTTCCCTCTTGTTCAGAAATATGGTGGTGTTGTCGTAGGACTTGCCTTAGACGAAGATGGTATTCCTGATAATGCGGCAGATCGTATTCGTATTGCAAAGAAAATTTATAAAGAAGCAGGTAAATATGGTATTGAACCTAAGGACATCGTAATCGATGGACTCGCTATGACTATTTCATCAGATCCTACTTCTGCCATTGCGACATTAGAAACACTACGTATTATTAGAGATGAACTTCATGGACATTCTATTCTAGGTGTCTCTAATATCTCTTTTGGTCTTCCACAAAGACCCATTGTGAATGCGAACTTCTTTACTATGGCGATGCAGTCAGGACTCAGCTGTGCAATCATCAATCCTTCATCAGAAGCAATGATGAAATCATATCGTGCCTATCTTGCCTTAAGTGGACTCGATACAAACTTTACAGAATATATTAGCGCCTATGGTAATAGTGCACCAGCCACTCCTATAAAGAGTGAAGCTGTTGATATGTCGTTATATGAAAGTATCAAGCGTGGTATGAGTGAAAATGCAGGTAAAGCGACAAAGAAACAGCTTGAGTCTAAAGAAGGATTAGAAATCATCAATGAAGAATTGATTCCTGCCCTTGATGAAGTAGGTAAAGGCTTTGAAAAAGGCACAATCTTTCTGCCACAGTTGTTAATGAGTGCAGAAGCAGCCAAAGCTGCTTTCGCAGTCATTAAGGATTCCATGGCAGGAAAACCAAGAAAAATGAAAGGAAAAATCATCATTGCGACAGTTAAAGGTGATATTCATGATATTGGAAAGAATATTGTGAAAGTCATGTTAGAAAACTATGGCTATGATGTTATTGATCTTGGTAAAGATGTACCACCAGAACAAATTGTGGATACAGCCATTCAAGAAGATGTAAAACTTGTAGGACTCAGTGCTTTAATGACAACGACAGTTGTGAGTATGGAAGATACAATTAAGTTGTTGAAGGAAAAGAAGCCTGATACATTAACAGTTGTAGGTGGAGCCGTTATGACTCAGGAATATGCAGGTCGTATCGGTGCAGATTGTTATGCGAAAGACGCAATGGAAACAGTGCGTTTTGCGGATAAAGTATTTGGAGGAGAATAAAAATGAGAAGAATATTGACAGTTATAACTTCAATCGCATTAACTTTTGCGTTATCATTCTCAGCCGCTTTTGCGAGTGATGATGCGTTAATCAAATCACAGAACTATTTAAAGACAATTACTTTAGATAGTCCTGATGCAGTTATTGCGTATGAAGCAGCAGGATTTGAAGCAGATGGTAAAGCTGATTCTTTATTAGAAAACTTTAAGGATGTAGATTATACAACTGCCTCTTATGGCGATTTAGCTAAATCTATTATTGCGATTTCTTTATTAGGGGATAACCCTGCAGATTTCAATAAGACTAACTTAGTAGAAATCTTAGAAAACAGAGTACAGGCTGATGGTACTCTTACAGATGATAAAAATGGTGGATGTGGAGCTACTATTTGGACATTAATGGCTTTAGAAACAGTGAATTCAGATAAAACAAAAACTGTTGCAGATAAGCTTTCAACTATGGCCATGGACAATGGTGCATATTGGTATGAATACCAGGGTCCAAATGCGGATCTAGATACAACTGGATGGGCTATGGAAGCATTAAGTGTTGCAGGACGTTCTACTTATGATGCAGCTATCTCAAAAGCATATACTTTTGTACAGTCTAAGTTAAATAGTAAAGATGGCTCTTATGATATTGGATGGGGCGGTAATGCAGATACACAGTCTTGTGTATTAGAAGGATTACATGCGGCTGGTTATAAATTAGATGATCAGGCATATAACTATCTTCTTTCTTATCAGAATGAAGATGGTACATTCAATGCATTAAACTATAACACATACCAGCTTGAACCAAACGCTTATGCATCAGTAGAAGGAGCAAGAGCACTTGGTGTCATCAATAACGGAAGCTTTGTATTAAAGGCAAGAAAAGATTATACAAAGACTATCTCAAATAGTACTACACCAGAAAAACCTGAGACTAAACCTGGTACTACTACAACTAAACCAGCTGTAAAGCCAGAAACAACACCTAGTACAACTAAACCAGCTGTAAAGCCAGAAACAACAACTACAACAGAACCAAAGAAAGAAACAGTAAAGAAAGTCAACACAGGTGACAATACAAATGCGATGGCTTATGTAGTGGCTGCAATTGCGGCAATTGGTGTGATTGTATTAACTATAAAAAGTAAGAAGAAGTAATGAAGAAATTCACGACTAAAAAATTAGCGATTGCCTTTGTCGCAATCGCTTTTCTCTTTATATTTGGCTTTACAGCTTATCGTGGTGTAACTGGACAATTCCAGTCTCAACCTACTATTAGTAATGAAGTAAAGAGCGCCACAAAGAAGAAAGATACTTCTAAAAAAGAAGAAACAAAACAAGAAGAGACAAAACAAATAGAGTCACAAGAAGAATCAAAGAAGACTGATACAAAATCATCTGATTCTTCTAGTAAACAAGAGACTAAGAAGCAGGAAACAAAGAAAACAGAGACAAAATCCGCTTCTAGTAAACAAGAGACTAAGAAACAAGATACAAAAAAGACAGAAACAAAATCTTTTTCTACTAAACATAAGACAAAGAAGACAGAAACAAACACTTCTTCTAGTAAACATGAAACATCTGCGCCTCAGCATGTAGAAACACCTAAGCAGGACACACCTGTAAAACAGACAGTTTCTATTAAAGTCATTGGCATTAATACGACAATGATGCAGGGAAATATAGAAGTGAATAGTTCTTCTACAGCTTATAGTGTCTTAAGAGAACTTGCGAAACAGAATGGTAAGAGTATCTCTACAAAAGGGTTTGGGTCTACTGTTTATGTATCAGGTATAGATGGATTAAAGGAATTTGATCATGGACCAAGTTCTGGATGGATGTATAAAGTGAATGGCACACCACCTAATATTGGGGCAGGTGCCTATAAAGTGAAAGCAGGAGACACAGTCATCTGGTATTATGTCAACGCCCAGTAATAAGACAAGAGAAATCTGTTTGATAGGTATTCTTGCCGCAGTGAATATTGCCTCTAGAGTCGCAATGCAGGCCTTACCTAACTTTAAACCTGTTACATCTATCATTATTATATCTGTTCTCTTATTTGGATTATCATTTGGAATTAAACTCACAGTAGTAACAACTATTGCATCCAATATGATTCTAGGTATGGGAACATGGACAATCTTTCAGATTCTCTCATGGGTAGTCATCTGTTTATTCACTCAACGTATCAGTGACTTCTATAAGAAGATCAACAAAGAACCCCCATTACTTCTTATGGCTCTCTATGCCTTTTTAATGGGTTATGTCTTTGGATTTATCGTCTCACTCGAACAATTAATTATAGGTGGTCCTGTCTGGTTTGGTATCTATTATGCCCAGGGGCTCTTATTTGATACATTCCATGCAGTAGGTAATTTTGTTTTTTACTTACTTTGTGCACCTATACTTATGCGTTTATTTAAAAAAGAAATGTCTCAATATACGAAAGACTATTACAAGTGATTCAATTACGGATCACTTTTTATTATGTAATAAACATATCATCAACATCTAAAAGATACATTTTACATATGATATAGAAAGTCTATAATCACAAGTGGATGGAGGTTAAAACTATGACACCATTATTTCCACGTGTTCAAGAAGTAGAGAACATATTTCACAAAATACTCGCAAGTAAAGAAGCTTGTGCAAGACTGAGAGAAACATTCAATTCAAGTCTAGAAGACTTTCAGGGATCAGAAGAATTAAACAATGAGACCTTTTCAAAAGTCGTTCTAGATAGTTATTCAAATCAGGATATCAGTGCATTACTACTCGCTATATGTGGTAAATCTATGTTTGATTTATTACGTGATGCTTATTTGGTTCCTCAAACATTTCATGGTAAAGCAGGAGAAAATCCAGTATTACTTACATCACCTTCTGGAGATCTGTTAGAGGGGAAGGATGTCTCACACCATACAATGAGACGTTTTAAAAATATCCTCTCACAACATCAGCCTGTTCCCCGTTCCCTTGTTTATCTGGCTGATGGCTATGATATAGAACGTTATTATAAGCATGATGGATCAGTAGACCAAAGAAAGACAGATGCAGTCAGAGGCATCTTACTTCTTTATGCACTTCCTGATACTAAGAAGCTTCATCTAACAGCTGCGCAGGTTTATGCAATCATCTGGGATACATTCTTCAGTATTCAAAAAGAAGCACCTCTTGCTCGTGTCTATTATGGACAGGAAACAGGAGAGAAGAATGATAAAGACTATGATGAAATCGCAATATTACTTCCTACTCATTTGTTTAGAAGACAGATGGTTGAAAATATGGAAATCATTGATGGATTAGTTCTATCTTGTAGAGAAAAAATGATGGCTGAAGCCGGTAATGATAGTTTGGAGTTGTAATTATGCCTAGAATCGGATTACGTATTATTAAAACAAGTATTGCCGTCTTCATCATCATGGTATTATTCACTCTCTTTGGTGTACAGAGATCACCTTTCTATGTCCTTATAACCACAATTATCTGTATTCAGCCAGATAAAGAGAATGAAAAAAACCAGGCACTTGTAAGAGCCCTCGGTACACTTATAGGGGCTATTACTGGAGCTATTGTCATGTTTTTACAGCCTTTCATCCATATTGATCTCGCATGGGATTTACTCAATGCATTATTTATTATGTTGACTATTTACTTAACAGTCTTATTTAAAGTACAACATATGGCATTTATGGCCTGTGTGGCTTATCTAAGTGTTGCAGTAATTCCTCATGCTGGTATTTCACCTTATGCATTTTTATTCTATCGTGTCTTAGATACATGTATTGGTGTAGGGGTAGGTTATCTTGTCTGTACATTACACTTACCAGTTAAAAGAAGAAATGATGTTCTCTTTGTAGCTGAACTTGATGATATGGAACAGACAGCACACCAGCAGTTAAATAACTTCAATAAGACTCAATTGAATAAACTTGTAGATGATGGTGCCTTGTTTACTATCATCACAAAAAGAACACCTGCATCCATGCAGGCAGAAATTGAACATCTTAAACTACATCTACCAGTGATCGCATTAGATGGCGCAATATTGTATGACGTACCAAAAAACGAACTATTATGTACCTATTCCTTACCACAAACATTAGGTTCAAAGATCACTCGATTATTAGATGATAAACATCTTAATTACTTCTATCACGTTCTCAAAGACGATGTATTATTGACATATTATAATAGTTTCGACCAGTCCGAACAAATGGACTATTATGATATGATGCGTCAATCCCCTTATCGTAATTACATCTTTGGTATGCCTACACACTCATATCAACCTCTTTATATCAGTGTTCTTAATACAAAAGAGATTATCTATGATATTATAGATGACCTGATAGATTTAGGATTACATAAACAATTGCGTTATTTTGTAGAAGAAGATTATTTTGAAGGCATGTGCTTACTTAAGATATTGTCTTATGAAGCGACACCTCAAAACATGCTGGAAAGATTAAAGGAAAAGTTAGATATTAAAGAAAGTCTTGTCTATGGTTCATCTGATTCAATATGTGATGTCATAGTACCGGACAATGATTTCAATAGTATAGTAAAAAGTATTCATAACGAATATGAAGGAATTCAAATGAAAAGAAGACAGCCATGATAGCTGCCTTCTTTTCATTCATGGGGGGAGTCTCAATGTATATTCAATTCATGATCAATATCATGGATTTTTTTATTTGTATACTTATTTGCAACTCCCATGATTAAAGCACTTAATAATACTGCAATAATAGTTAGAATAATATAAATCATAAGAATCACCTCTTTCATGTCTATACTATACATGTAAGTTGTGTAGTTCATATGTATTCTCTATGTATTTATTATGTTTTTTTACAAGCCTTTTAACATATCATCAAATGTGATACCTAAAGAAAAACCAAAATGGAAATAATCATCCAAAGCATCCTGTAACTTAATAGGACTATAACCATTTCTTAAATCTAGAATATCTTGATTGACTTTAAAGAGTAAATCAACAGAACTACTCTTTTCAGGCATTTCTTCATGATTCTTGATTTCATCAATCTGTAAGTCATACGCAATACTCATTAATAAGCGCATACCTTCAATATAAGTGTCTAAAAGAGCGTTTTGATCAACCTGAGTATCTTTATCCCAGAATGTATAAACATGTCCTAATTCTCCTGTATTATATACACATTGCATAAATGCTAGAAGTTTATGGTCAATCTTCTTAATATCTAGAATCTGACCCTTAGGAATATCTAATTCTCTGTTTAATACTAACTGATATAATTTTGATAATTCATTCATTTAAATCACCTCTTATATACTATTATAGTCAATTAAAAAAGAGAATCACGTAGATTCCCTAAATAATTCCTAAACCTTCTATTAAAATTTTAATACCTATGAGAATAAGAATAATACCACCAGTGATCTGTGCTTTCTGTTCATATTTATTTCCAAACACATGACCAATATAAACACCAGCAGATGCAATAATAAATGTCGTTAAACCAATAATAGAAATAGCCATGAAGATATTGATTGATTCAAAAGAGAACGTAACACCTACTGCAAGTGCATCAATAGCAGTTGCGATAGCAAGCATCAACATTGTCTTCCAAGAGAAGTCATCATTCTGTTTTTCTTCTTCAAAAGATTCTTTAATCATATTGATTCCAATAAATGCGAGTAGGATAAACGCAATCCAGTGGTCAATAGAATCCACTAAACCACTCAATGTAGAACCAAGACAATAACCAATAAATGGCATCAATGCCTGGAATCCACCAAACCATACACCACATAACAATATATTCTTAATAGATAACTTCTTTACAGATAATCCTTTACATACAGATACCGCAAAAGCATCCATGGATAACCCAATACCAATTAATAATATTTCTATACTAGACATCTTTACACCTCAACTGGAATATAATCTTCCTTTATAACCTCATAATGCATATTGGATGCAGTCAGTTCATTAAGTTCATCTAAGAAAGAAGTATCTCTTAAATAAACATCATAATGAACTTCTTCATCATACTCAGTATTCATTAATAATAGATTTTTAGATTGTATTAAATAAGATACCTTACGGCTGAAGTGATAGTCAACACTAATACGATAAAGCTTGACGAGTTCTTTATCGACTATTTCTGCTTCTTTTAAAGCATCTGCAACACTATTTGTATATGCACGAGTCAATCCTCCGGCTCCTAGCTTAATCCCACCAAAATAACGTGTCACAATCGCAATCACATTATCGATCTTCTGTCTCTGTAATACATTCAACATAGGAAGTCCTGCAGTACCTGATGGTTCTCCATCATCATCCGCTTTTTCTAAAGGACCGACACGATAAGCGACACAGTTATGTGTTGCGTCATCTTTAGAATAGAGTTCTATTAAGTCTTTGATTTCTTTTTCATCATTACATGGAATCAGGGTTGTAATGAACTCTGATTTCTTAATAATGATTGTATTTGTCGTTGTTTCTTTAATTGATCTCATAGTTTCACCCGTTCGTATTATATCCCATTGGTTGTAAAATAAAAAGAAATAAACTATAATATACATAGTGAATTATCACTGATGGGGTGTTAAAAATGAGTAAAATAGCGATTATTGCAGACAGTGGCTGTCAGATTGATATCAATGGAGAGCATGAAGGTATTTATATTGCACCATTATGTATTGGTCATGGTAGTCAGACATATTTAGATCAATTAGAAATCACAAGTCTTGATGTATTTAATCAGATGAAGGAAACAGATGATATGTATACAACATCTCAGCCTTCGACTGGTTCTTTAATGAAGGCTATGGAAGATGCGAAAAGCGACGGTTATGATGAGTTAATTGGGATTCCTATCGCAACTGGTTTATCATCTACATTAAATGGTATGCAGGTTGCAGCTAATACAGTAGAAATGCCTATTACTTTAATCGATTCTCAAGGAACAGCACATGTTCAAAAAAAGCTTATTGAAGCAGCACGAAATCTCATAGAAAAGGGTCAGTCTGTTTCTGAAATTAAAGAAAAGCTTGAAGATATGGTTAAGCATTCAGGTACAATTATTTTTACACCAAACTTGAATCACCTTAAAAAGGGTGGGCGTATTACGCCTGCAGTCGCAATGCTTGGCAATATGTTGAAGCTTGTTCCAGTTATGGAATTGAATAGTGAATTAGGTGGTAAGATTGATACTTTAGGCAAAGTAAGAACAACACGTAAGGCATGTAAGATGCTTGCTGATCGTGTTGTTGAAAGAGGTGCAAATGCGAAAGATTATACATTTGCGGTTGAAGATGTTCTTGCACCTGAAGAAGCTCAGCGTGTAAGAGACTATCTTGAAGAACAATTAGGTCCATGTCAAGTTACCATGAGAGAGTTACCAAGTGTTGTAGGTGCTCATATGGGAATTGGTGGTGTAGGAATCCAATTCATCAAAAATCTCGCAGAATAGGAAGCAGATGATGAATCTGCTTTTTTTGTATAGAAAGGAGGAATGCTCGTGCAAAGAGAATTTGAAATGGTTGTACAGACAAGTGCAGCTACACAGAGTTTACGTTATTTATTAAAAAGCGGTGATATGACGTGTATCACAAAGGGAGAAATTACTAAAAGACTAGAAGCGGCAGTCCTTTTACAGGATTTAAGTTTTCAGGCTGTTATGACAAGTGGTGAAGTCGTAGAGGATATGTTGGAGAATACCTATGAGGATTATGATGAAGCATTAAGAGATTCTATTCAGACTCATGGAATTGTGTTTAAGGATTATACCTTTGCGGTGACTTATAAATATGACGAAGAAGCTGTCTTTAAACCTTTCTTCTCTAGACAATATGGGGCAGACTTAGGTTTTTCACTTCCATTAGTGGATGATATGAAATATGCGAATATGTGTGTATGTCTTGCATTAATTAAATTATCAAGAGAATATGTACGCACAAGCGTAGGAATAACTCATGATTATACAGATGTGAAGCCTAGTATTCATCTTACATTTAAACCAGGTATATTCCTACCTAAGCTACTTACAGAAAAGCCATATACAGAAATGACATTCAATGCAGTCTATGCTGCAATATATAAACTACGTGCCGCAATACGTTTCTTCTCATATGATCATACAGAAGAAGCTTATAAGAAGTGGATCACTTTGATAGAAGAAATGAGTACTCGTCCTTATGATGGTATATTAGATGATCTGGATGAGTTAGATTATGTGCCATCACAAAAAGAAGAACTTTATGTATATGAAGATAAGGTCAATGGCGGAGGTACTGTTCAGTGCTTAAATAACTCATTTTATGCATTGATACTCTGGGCCGCTATATTGACTAAAGTCATGAATGAACAGTTCTTATATGAAACAAACTACCCAGATATGAACTTATGGGACTACTAATTAAAAAGAAAATATTCAAAACACCTATAAATAGGTTTTATCAGTGCAAACTTTGACGCATTAATTCTTTCTCTTCGCTATAATAGTGTTAGAAAAAAGAGGAGGGAAAGAATATGTTAGAAAGTTATAAAGAAATTACATCAATCTCATTAAATAAGTTAAAGGACTATTTAGATATCATTGATGTATATCATGATTCATTTATTGATACTTGCAGAAGTCAGAAGAAAATAGAGGCTTATATTAAGGCACATCAAAAGAAATACTTAGGACTTGCTTTAAAGAAACTCTATGAAATTGATGATATGCAATGTCTAGAAAATCATCTTGTAATGATTGAATATTTATTTGGAGATCATCCACGTATTCAATCATTGAATAAAAAGTTATGTAACTATATGCTGCACAATGGATCACCAATAGATGTGTATCGTATTGTGAGACATCTGATGCCTTTCTCATATGTTGCTCTTATTTCTATATTAGTAGAGAAAGAAGTCATTACTTATGCACAGGCTGCTTACTTCTCTTTGGTAGAAGAAGATATTGAAGGGGCTTATGACTACTTAGAAAATTGCGTTGTGGAACCAGATGAATCACTTTTAAATCTTTATGCATCTTATGATTTGATTGGTTATTTCCTACTTGTGGATCATTATAGTAAAAAGGTATCTTACCAGGTATCAGGAGGCATAAGATGGGAGAAAAAATGTGGGCTGTCTTCTCATTATTGATGAATTCAGAAGAATGTATCAGTGCAGAAGAAATACAGCGTCAATTAGAAGAAAAAGGTTATGATATTGGTTTAAAAGCTGTTTATGCAGTGATTAAACAGATTAATGCATTTACATCTTTAATGTTTGGAAAAGAAATAATCAAAGCAGTCAGACGTTTTGGTTATATTATTGAAACGGGCTATTTTGATGAAGCACAACTACAGTTATTGATTGATATGGTGAATTATCGTCAGGACTTAAGTCGTGCAGATAAAGTAGAATTGATTAATAAACTTTTAAAATTCTCTTCTGCAAAACAGAAGGATTATTTAATCATTCCTGAATTAGAAGAAGATGAAGAAGAAGTTTATTCACTTAGTAGAAACTTAAAGACCATTACTTCCGCAATACGTAATAAGAAAGATATACGCTTTAAGTATATCGATTATGCAATCATTGATGGACATCCTGTAGAAACACATTCTACAAAAGGGAATGCTGGTATTAGTCATGAATATTATAATGTAAGTCCTTATAATACAGTTATTGTGGATGGTCATTACTATTTACGTGCGTATTATAATAAGCATAAGGATTCTTTGACTACATTCCGTATGGATCGTATTAGAGATTTACAGTATAGTCGTACATATTATTTTGATTTTGATGATGAAAAGAAGATTAGTGAATCTTTAAGACAATCATTAGAGAAATCAATGAATAGTTTCTTTGATGGTGAAGAAATTACATTACATATTAAGTTTGATGCAGCTCTTATTAGAGAAGTTGTTTCTCGTTTTGGAAATGAGATTACTATGACTAAGACTATTCCTCCAACTGGTTACAATAATAAGCAGTTATGGTATGAAACACGTATTGAAGGGATTATCTTTAATACAGGTTTGATGAACTGGATTAGACAGTTTGGTCCTATGATGGTTGTAGTAGGTCCAGAAAAATTAAAGGATTCTATTGTGTCTGCATTAGAAGAGAACTTAAGCTACTATAAAAAATAGGAGTACACTATGTATATATTAAAATTGTGCCAAGGTGAGTTAAGTACCAATGTTGGTTTGTTTCATACAATACAGCAAGGTAGAGAGTTTATATCACAATTACATGGTTATCATTATGAAGTGATAGAAGGATTTGAGTATGAATACTTTGATCCTACTATTGTACCTGATTATGTAGAACTAAAATATAATGGACATATTGTACCTTTTACTACATATATGTTTACTGGTGATGGTAAAGTAGATATTTATTGGGATGAGATAGTAGACTTATCTATACCAGGAAGTGGAATGATTGAAGGAGCAACAAGAGTGGATGCTTATTCTATTCCTAATAATGAACTTAAGGATTATATAGAGAAAAGAGAATATAACTATATATGTGTTAAACAATACTTAGAATCTAAAGGATATGAGGTAGAGAGAGCTTATTTTGGTTCTGAAGATGGCGAAGCCATCTTATATAGAGATACAGGTGAGTGGCATTTCTTAACACACATGGATCCTGAGTTTGTGGAATCTGAAGATATATTAAAAGACTTAGACATTTAGGTGTCTAGGTCTTTTTACGAGATCATATTGTTTATCTTATCCTTTAAAGAACTATAATAACGACGACTAATAGGAATAGAAGTCCCATTTACAAGAAGTGCAGAATCTTTTGTGATTTCCTGGACCATCTTTAAATTTATAATATAACTACGATGACACAGTGCAAATGAATCTTCTAAACGTTCCAGTAAATCTGCAAGCTTTTCAGATGTTGAATAAGTCTGTGTAGGAGTCATAATCATTGTTGTTCTTAATTGTCTCTCCATATAGAAGATATCCTTCTGTAAGATGTTATATTCTTCTTTATTCCAGAAAATCTTTAAAGAAGCTCTTCTTTGTTTATTTAATGCTTCATTTGCGAGTGATAAAGCATGTGGTAAATACTTCTGATAATTTTTCTTAAGAATAAAATAGATATGTTCTGTATCATACACATCACTCACATAATCTTCATAAGATGTCATATAAATAATAATTGTATGAGGTGAAAAGACATTAATCTGTTTAGAGAACTTAATGCCATTACCATCGGGTAAATCAATATCCATAATCACAATATCATAAGGCTCTTTATTTTTCATTGCTTCTTGAATACTATTGCATAAATCATTCCCTTTATAAAAAGAATTAATCGCATGCTTAGGTAAAGAAATCGTTTCTAAAAAGGATAATATCTGATTATGTTGTATTTCATTATCCTCACATAACCCAATCTTAAGCATATTGTTACCTCCTATACTTTCAACATAACAAGTGATGTAAATGTATCACCATTATCAATCCATTGGACTGATCCATCATGCTTATTCGCAATATCTGTAATAATAGATAAACCATAACCATGATGTACTTTATCTTCTTTGGTTGTTTCTCCTGTAAACTTCTTCTCTTGTTTTGAATTCACCATCTTAATATGTAAATAACCTAGATGATCACTTATAGTCAATGTTAATGATGAATTAGAACATCCAAGACACGCTTCTATTCCATTATCTAATAAATTAAAGAGTACTGCAGATAAATCTGTATCAAATCTATTCGCATACTCAGTCACTACATGATAATGAACATCAATACCTAATGTATTCGCATATTCTCTCTTTGATTGCAAAATCGCATTCATTAAGGAATCAGAACAAATAGGATGCATTCTTACAGATTCAAAATGATCAGATAACTGCATAAGTGTTTCTTTTGCTTGATCTATATCATTGTTTTCCAACATCCCACTTACAGCCTTTAAGGCTTTTTTAATTTCATTTTGGAACTCTTCTGCATTGTCTTTCATTACTTTTAATTCTGTTTCCTGTTTCTTTCTAAGTTCCTGATTTTTCATCATTGTATCGAGCTTAATATTCTGTTCAGTTAAGTCAAAGATCTTTTTAATAGTATTGTACACTGATACAACAATACTCATTATTGTGATAAGCATAAGGAACTGAAATAAACCAATAAAAGAGCTTAATTTTGGTGAAGTAAGGCTCATTTTACTTAAAAGGCCAAAGATAGAAGAAAAGATAATACATAAAAAGGTCATTTTATAAGACTTCATTATTTCTCCTCCTCAATAATATTACGAATATACTCTTTAGCTTCTTCATTTTTAGAAGATTCAATTAAATGTGCCAATGATAATAAGTGATTCGCAATATCATGATTCCAATGACGTATCTCAATATACTGCGCTTCTGTTTCTTTATAAGATGTTAATTGGGATTCTACAAGTTCTACCTGCTGTTGTTTCAAGGCAATATCATGACTGGACTCAGAAATCTCATTAAATAGTCGGTTGAATAAAATAATCAAGAAAATCGTTGCAACCATACTAATTAGAACAAGGAATAAAGAGAATTTTATAGCAGATGGTGCTGCAAATAAATTATTAATAAAGATCACTGCCACAAAATAGAAACATGTTCTTAAAATTAATCCTGATTTTAAAACAGTAAAGGAGTTCTTAAGAAGAAAAGCAGCTTTTACTGTGAGTAACAAGACGAATGATCCGGTCAACAATGAGAATATACTAATAAGTATATATTGATTATTTGTCTTAAATAATACAGGAACCATATTAATATGTGGAAATAGTGGACTGATTGCAACAAAAACAATCGCAAGAATTGTTTCTGCAGTCAATGAAAAGGTAAGTAACATAAATGTAAGTGTTAATTTATGTTTCATATCTCCTTCATAGAATAGTGAAGGAAGAAACATAAAGATGTATAATAGATAGGTAGCTAGAAATGAATGTTTCTGTAGTAATAGATAAAGTACTACAAAGAGAATATGAAGTATGATACCAACAAGCAGAATATGATCTGTTTTTGGTTTTAATAGCTGATAATATAAGTACTGGGCGCTAGTTAGTACATATAGCATATAAAGTATAAATATAATAAATGATTGCATATGAGCCTCCTACGCTCATTATTATAAGCCATGAAATCACGAAAACGCGTGATTTTGCATATAAGAGCAATTAAGCGTCATGAATGTCATGAAATGTGATATAAAGTGTAATTATTACATTTATTTTATTTGAAAAGTAGATGAATGGGAGGTGAGAGTCATGGATATTAAAGGGATGTATGATAATGAATTATATAAAGATATAATTGATTCTTATTAAGAAGATCATATGAATGCTTTTGGACTTGTTTTCTTTATTCTTCCATGCTGTACAACTGCCAGTCCCCCCCCAGGAGCCATCTGAACTGCTAGGGTGTTATTTCTCTTGCTTCAGTTTCATCTCTAGGCCATTTGAACCTGCCGTTTTCCAGTCTCTTGTAAAGGAGCACAAAGCCGTCACCCTCCCAGTACAGTGCTTTCATCACTCTCGTAATTCTTCCATAGAACAGAAACACTGAATTTGAAAAGGGATCTAACTTGAACTGCACTGTGATAAGTGCACTAAGACCATCAATCTGTTTCTTCATATCTGTATAGCCAATAGCTATATAGATATGCTCAGCTCTGGAGATATCACCTAGCATAATAGTGAACCAATGATGTACGTTACGGTTCCTATATCTGTATCACAGGGAAATTCTATACGAACATCACTTTTAGTTATAATTATGTTCTGGTTATCAAATGTGCTCTGACCAACAGGTACGAATGACGGAGTTTGTATAGCACCTGCTTCGATTGCCATCTTTCGAAGTTTCTTTAGCCAGCAGTAGTAGGTCTGCTCACATATGTTGTTCTGCTTGCACCATCTTCTGACAGGAAGTCCACTTTCCCTGCATTCTTTAATCCTTTCTATCCATTGCTTGGTCTTGATATGATCATTAATGCTTTGAATATCCATGATCTCACCATCCTCTATATAGTGAATTTAGTGCTAAAATCACTACATATAGCAAATTTAGTATCTAAAAACACTGCTAATTATCTAATATGGTGAGGTCTATTTCTAACCACTATATAATTTGGCACTTACTTTGAGATGAATGATAATCAAATTTAATATGATTTGATCACCATTTTTTAGGTTTCTTAATTCTGTGATTACAAAAAAAGAGAACAGATGTTATTGTTATCAAACAAACTGTTCTCTTCAAATTCTGAGATTCTTTAGAGAAAAGGAAAAAATCAGAAATTTTTATCTTATCCTAATCTCCTTTTTTTGTAAGTGGTTTCTATAAAATACAACACTTTTTACCAAGTTGCTCCATCTCTATAATAACAACAAGAATTGCTACATTTAGAAGGACCATCAGCAGAATTTTGTCTTTCTGTTCCTTTAACTTCTAAAGAAATAGTTGTTAAATTTGGACTTGTATATTCCATATTCTTTCTCCTTTCAATATATTTTCAAAACACTAGTGTATTTTTACATAGTGTTATGAATATTATTTTTTAACTTGCACATTTCAAATCGCATATGTGTTAATTTACAAACGCTTTCTGCCGGCTTATTATAATCACCAGTAGCTAAGTGATTTACAATTACACATGGACTACACATCATTAGATATTTACATTTTAAACATTTATTTTCCTTAGATGCTTTTAATTTGAGAAGTGATTTATAGTCATCCCACGCAGTTTCAAAATCATTTTCCAATAAATTCCACTTTTTTATTCTACATTTATGACAAGGATTTAAATATCCTTGGTAATCGATTAAGAAATTTGAAATAGCCATATCACATAAATATAAAGGAACATTATCTTTATCAGCAAATGGATTTTTAATTTCAAATAAATGATTATATTCTTCAATTTTTCCTGGAATATTTTTTTCTATTTCTAATATTTTTTCTAAAGAAATCATATGAGTTTTTGTACAATCGTTTCCTTTTAAAGTTGGAAATAATTCCATAGAATATGAGAATTTTGCATCATATTTTTTAGCTATTTCTTGTACTGCAAAGAAATCGTCTTGATTTTCTTTCATGCCAATATATTTAATTTCAAAATGGATAGAATTAGTTGATAATAATTCAAATGTATTTATCACTCTTTTATACATGCCTTTTTGTTTTGTCACTCGATAATAACTATCTTCATCTTTACCATACATGCTAATGCTCACTGATGCAGGTGGATATTTGTTAAAAATTTCAATTACTTTATTATCAATCAACGTACCATTAGTCAGAAGTTCAATAATAAATCCTTTTTTCTTAGCATATACATATATATCTAAAAAATCTGGTCGCGTAAAAATTTCTCCTCCAGTAAAGTATAAAAATAGAACTCCTGCAGTACAAAGCATATCCAGAATTTTCTTAATCTCTTCTGTTGAAAGTAAAGATTCATTTATTTGATCCTGCAAATAACAATGTACGCATCTTAAATTGCAATAAGGAGTTAATTCAATTCCTCCCACATGTGGGTGGCGTTTTTTTATCCAAATTTCTTCTCTAATTTGTTCGATAGAACTATTTCCATTAGTATGAAACTCTTCTGCAAACATTATTTTATCTCCTCCACATAACCTAAATCTAATAATTCATTAATGAATTTTTGACAATCCGAATAAATTAAAGAATACATTTCAGGGTGATAATCTTTAATTATTGATTTTAAATATGAGACAACTGCTTCAATGGTAAATACCTTATTATTCAATGCAAATTTTATAATTACTTTCCCAATATCATTAACAGAAAACAAGTTTTTATAGTCATAATAATATTTTTCATGAATATCTATCAAAAAAACAACTCCGCCAACATCTCTTAAAACTATTCCTTCCTTAATGGAATAAAATATTTTTTTATTGTTTTGATTCTTTTCAAAATACATGTTTATGCATTCTCCTTCATTAGTATAACCACTCGATAATTGTATTAATGAACATTTATATATGGATATATCAGGTAGACTTTTTATTAAATTTTCAGCATTGATTTCATATTGTTTATAATTCTTTAAATATAATAAAAGATCACTTAAATCTACAGTTTCTTTTGATTGTGAAATATAGTATTTTATTTTTAATTCATTGGTATTCGATATTTCAATTCCAATAAAACGTAGTTTGACTTGTTCTTCTATAATCATTTGTTTTATTATTTGAAATGTTATATCTTTTCTAATCATTGGATCTTGTTCGCAGTACTTCAAATAATCTAAACTGTTGTCTATCATCTCATTAACGCCAAAACATTTGAAATAGAAGCGAATACTATCAAATTCCTTTGATGCGACATTCTTTGAAAATCCACAAAAATAGAGAGCTCTATAATCATTATCATTTATTCCAATATCCATATTTCGTAAATAATTGATAATGTCTTTTTGATTATTTGATAGGAGTTTATTTTTTACTAGGTAATTAATTAAAGATAATTCTTGTTTTTCATTACTTATATTTGTTCGAATATAAAATTTATCAATATCTTTATTGCTCGAATCCATTTTTTCAGATATTCCATATACTCCAATTTCACGAGTGAAATCGATGAACTTCATATCTGTATTTGTTAAAGAATGCTCATACATAGCGTGTCCTTCTAAGTAGTATGTATCAAAAAACAAATCGCCTATTTTTGATTTCAAAGCAACAAAGTCAATTAACTTCCAATTGTCACTAGCAATATCTTTAAATTGTTGGAATATCATTTTTCTGTTCATTTGACGTCATTATTCCTTTCTTCTTCACCTATACAATAAGAATTTAATAATTTTCTAAAGTTTACCATAAGAATAAATTTACATTTGGATATAGTGTTATATTTGTAAATATATGCAATTTTTAACATAAATTTCAATTTTTGCAAAAGGTTTCAAAATAAGAAAACCTGTTCCTGTAAAATATAATTGGTCAGCCTAATTGAATCGGGTATGAACAAAGACAATATTCATTTCAGTGACAGTAACCCCATCAGTAACAAAGGTTACAAAAGTTCGCCAAAGGTAAGTAAGGTAGGCCAAGACACTGATTATAATGCAGTATTTATGGTTAGTAATAACTATAATGATATTAAAAATAAGTATTGGTTGACTGGGCTAGGGTTCGAAAAGAACTCCTTCACTTTGTTGAATCCAGAAAAATTGAATAGTGTTGTCTCTATTTGAGTAACTATGCTAGTGCAGTAAATATCTATGGTGCGACAGCCTTTGACAAGACCACATCTGGCGAAAGACTACAGAAGCTTGGGTATGAGCGTGGTCTAACTGTAAGGAATCGTTTGTTGGAGAAAGGAGTTGATTCCACAAAGATTAATAAAGTCTCTTCATTGAGTTATAAGAGTCTTTACTATAAAAATGAATGGAATGAAGAAGGGTTTAATGAAGAGGTAGCAAAACTAAATCGAACAGTGGTTATTAAGGATAGCTAGTCATAACATGCTGAGAGGCATGTTTTCTAATGCTCGGAGATGTTAATTCTTACATTGTGCACATTTTATTAGTGAACTATAAATACATATTATTACATTTTGATAATTGGAAGAGGTGATAAATGATATCGTAATAGAGACAATGTATCTAAAAAAATATAGGTTACTTGAACAATTAAAAAATGTAAATTTTCTAATTGTGTGGATAATAATTTGTTACATTTATTGGTCATCTGATTTTGATTTTTTTAAAATTAGTGATTGAAGAACGTATTGTTTAATAATTAACGATTAAAAAGTATAGCAGTAGTAAGGAGACAGAGAAATGACCGAACAAAAGAGATATGTACAGTATGAAGATGCATGGAATGAATCTGAAAAAAGAGTGAATACTGAGTTACAACTTGCACAGGGATTTAATGTGGCGGATATTTATTTGAATCGCTCTTATTTAGATTCTTTTTCTTCAGCTCCAATTTTACCTGTTTCAAGAAGTGTATTGGATGTTTCAAATATGAGAATTATTGAAATCACAAAACTTGTATTTGATAAAAAAGAAAAGTTTGTAGATAAGTTAAAAAGTGTTTATTCAGCTATTCATAGTTTTGGAAGTGCTGTTTCTCTTATTATTGATAGTGAAGGAAATAAAATAAGATTCTATATAGGTATAAGATCTAGAAATAATGCCGCTATTGCAGGGGATGTATTAGAGTCTACGCTAAAAGGTAATTTTCCTGGTATTACATATAATTCATTAACTATATCAGAGAGTGAACTGATGATTGAAAAGATCAAAAAATCAGGAATAAAGAGTCTTTCTTCAGTTTCAATGGTTCCATCTATGAGAGAAAAAGAATTTGAGACAGAATCTTTTGTTCAGGGGATGGAAAAGTTTATCGATACATTAAGTGGGAAGGTATACACAGCTATTTTTATTGCAACACCATTAGATGATGCAACAATGCAACAAAGAAAATATGGATATGAAGAACTATATTCATCTCTTTCACCACATGCGAAATTATCGATTGCTTATGGTGAAAATGAAAGTAGTGCAGTAAATGAAAGTATCTCTGCAAGTTTTTCTAAATCAGTAAATAGAAGTGTGAGTAATTCAAATACGAAAAGTTCCTCAAAATCAAATGGATCAAATTATGGGCAAAGTTCTACTAGTAGCTCGAATGGTAGCTATTCCTCTGGTGGATGGTCACTAGGAGGGGGAAGCAGTACAGGTTATTCTAATGGTTCATTCTCTTCATATACATCTGGTAATTCATTTACACAATCTATTTCAGATAGTACAGGTTCAAGTTCCACAGAAGGAAGAACACGTGGAACAACAACATCAACAGGTAGTTCTAAAACAATAACACTAAATTATGAAAATAAAGGTGTAACCACTTTACTTGAACGTGCAAAAGATGAGTTAGAACGTTTTAAAACATGTGAGTCATTTGGAATGTGGGAATTCTGTGGTTACTTTATATCTAAAGATATTCATACTACAGCCCTTTCTAGTAATACTTATAAGGCGCTAATGACAGGAGATAATTCGAATGTTGAAAGTGCTCATTTAAATATATGGTCAATGAATCAAAGTGATTCAATAGAAAAAATATTGGATTATATATTACATTTTGCACATCCTGAAGCAGAAATGCCATCTTTTGATGGGGGGTATACAAAACAGTTGGTAACACCTACAAATTTAGTAAGTGGATATGAACTCCCATTGGTGATGGGATTTCCAAAAAAATCAGTTGCCGGACTTGCTATTGTAGAAATGGCTGAATTTGGTCGCTCTGTTGTATATGAAAATAAACAGCCAAAGCGTAGTATCGATTTTGGCAGCATTTATCATATGGGAGTTGTTGAAGATACTCGTGTGAAAATGGACTTGGATTTATTAGCATCCCATTGTTTTATTACTGGGTCTTCAGGTTCTGGTAAATCTTATGCTACTTATCAATTGCTAGAATCAGTAATTCAAAATGATGTAAAAATAATGATAATTGAACCAGCGAAGGGTGAATATAAACAAATATTTGGTGGATTAAAAGGAATTAAAATATTTACAACAGATCCTAATGCTTACAGAATGCTAAAAATTAATCCGTTTCAATTTCCAGAAAGTATTCACTTATTATCGCATATAGAACAACTATTACAGATATTTAATGCATCTTGGCCACTTTATGCAGCGATGCCAGCAATCTTAAAAGAAGCTGTGGTGAATGCGTATGTTAAATGTGGATGGGATGTACAAAAATCGATTTGGATTCCTGGAATTTGTGATCATAAATATCCTGTTTTTGCAGATGTATTAGAATTATTACCTCAAATTATAAATACATCAGACTATTCTGCTGATTCTAAGGGTGATTACAAAGGTGCATTATTAACGCGTGTACAGTCCATGACAGTAGGTATTAATGGTGTGATTTTTAAAAATAGTGTAGGTATTGATGATTCTTTGTTATTTGATTCAAACGTTGTTATTGATTTGAGCGAATTAGGCTCAGATGAAGCAATTGCCTTAATTATGGGTGTACTTATTATGAAACTTAATGAGTATAGAAAATCACAACGAAAAGAAAATAAGAGTCTATCTCTTAATTCTCAACTTAAACATGTAACAGTTTTGGAAGAAGCACACAACCTCTTAAAAAGAACTTCTAAAGATCAGAATCAAGAGGGAGCAAATATGGTTGGTAAATCAGTAGAAATGATCAGTAATTCTATTAAAGAAATGAGAACATATGGAGAAGGTTTTATTATTATTGACCAATCTCCGATGGCGGTCGATACATCAGCGATAGAAAACACAGCTACTAAAATCATTATGAATACACCAGCAAAGGACGCTTGTGAAGAACTTGGAAGTGCGCTCTCTCTAAATGAGGAACAGACAAGCGAGTTATCTCGTTTAAATGTGGGTGTTGCAGCAGTATTCCAAAAAGGGTGGCTCTCACCAGTTCTTATGAAAATAGACAGATGGGATGATCGTTATAATGCTGAGGTTGAATATACTGATACAACTCTACTTAGAAGTGTTAAAGGGAATATAGTTGTTGAACTTATTAATCAATATCATAGCAATCGTTTTTCGCCTATGAAAATAAGATCAATTATTAAAAAATCAGAATTGACTGCGGATAAGAAACGTGAAATGGATGAAATTGTATTATCATATAATGAAAAAATATTTTCACAGAAGAACTGTAGCCGTAAGTATTTTGGACAACTATTAATGGATTTAGTCGAATGCGATCATTTATTTGAAATTATTCCTACTACTGGAATTCCTACATACACTGAGTTCTTGGAATATGATGAGAATACAAAAGAATTTAGAGACCTTGTAACTGAATATGAGGAAGGTATGGAGGTATGGTTTGAAAAGATATTTAATGCTCTTTCTCTTTATGTGACTATAGATTCAGAAAAAATTAAAACAGAATTAATTTTGTTCTTGATTTATATTGCAGGAGTTGGGGGACAGATAAAATATAACAGAAATAACAAATTAGCAATGGTTTGTAGAATGTTATATAGAATGTTTTCAATAGAATTATAGGGAGATATCAAAATGTCAATTGGAAAATTTAATGAAACTAGCGATTCAAAAAGAGAAGGAAATGAAGCAAATGAAAAGACCGATAATGCAGAAAAATCTACTGGTAAAATAAAGGAATCAAAAGAAGCTTGTAATGATGACTTTAATAAAAAATTAGATGCATTAGATTCTAAAGAATCATCTGGTGAAAAAGGAAATAAAAAAGAGGCCAATGAAAATCAAGGTGAACAAAAACAAGGATTTTTAACGGGAATAAAAAATCGTTTGTTTAAAAAGGATGATGGTAAAGAAAATAAAGAAGGCGATAAAAGTGATAAGCCAGTAGAGACTGCTAAGGAAAAGCGCGATAAGTTTGTTAATAATCTTCGTTATGATGTTTCTAAACCTAAAGAAGGAAATGAAGAGAAAAAAGAGTCTTCAAGCGAGGGTAATGAAGGTGATGACAAACAGCATGGAGATGGAGGAGCTCGTGTTAAATATAAGGAAAATAACACTGAGAAGAATACCAAAGATAAAGACGATGATTTTGACAGATAAAAAATATAGTATGTGGGAGGTATTTATATGCCACGTGAAGTTGAAATTGAATATAATCCATATAAGCCTCAGCTTAAGGTTGTAATAGATGGCGTTCAAATTCCAGCTTTTAGTAGACTAGTTCAGTACTCGGATGAATATATTTGGCAATGGGCACCGGAAATTATAGATGCTCTGTATGCCGAGGTGCACGATGATTTTATTCTTTCATTTATTGGAACTGATCAAGATGCAGAGATTGTTCGTTTTATATCGAATAATCATGATAAGTGCGTAGGGTTCAGAAATACACAATTTCCAATTGTTGATTCTCTTCCAAAGAGAATGGGGAAACTGAATCAGTTGATTAAGAAAGCTGGAATAACGTCTTACCATAGAACGGTAGTTGATGCAACATTTCTGGTTTCATCAATTCATCAAGATCTATTAGATGATATTTTAAAGATTGATATTAATAATCTGTTTTGTGCCGTTAGAGTGAGTACGATAGGTGAAAAATGTGAATACGAAGAAACAGATAATTCGATACTTTTTATTGTAATTGATAGTTTGGAGCAAGGAGCAAGATATTTGGAAAGAATATCAGTTCACAAACCAGCATTTGTTTTGGTTATTGGAAATGAAAATAGAATTCTATCTATTGCTAATAATAATTGGTGTTTTGAAGTAACAAAAGATAAAGTGTTTGACATGATTTTTCAATGTTTTATACAAATGCCGTTAACTGTGGCATTTAGAAGATGCTTAGAAAGTATTAAGGGTGGTAATAAATTAGCTAAAGAACTTAAAGTGATTTCAGCAATAGAGCCAATTATCAATATAAAAACTGAAAAAAGTGTAGAAACTGGTAAAAGTATACGCATAGAAATCACTCAAAGTCCTAATGTTGGAATAATTCCAAAGCTTATATTTAAAGTGAGAAATGAAAAGATTGCTTCTTGTGATGGATTATCAGTTTATGGTTTATCAGAGGGTGATTGTGTCTTAGAAGTGTATAAATTGGGTACTAAACAGCCCTTTTTTACGAAAAATATACATGTATATAAGCGTAATAGAATAACAAGTTTGGTTTTGTCTGATGATACTTTATTGATGGGTGTTTCTGATACTGAAAATCTTATATTAGATTATTATCCTGTTGATGCTGACAATGTCGATGCTATTTTATGGAAAAGTACAGATGAGAAAGTACTAAGAGTAGATAACAAAGGAAATGTTGAGGCAGTTGGTCCGGGATCATGCAGAATTATTTGTACAGCAGAGAATGTGTCAGCACAGTGTATTTGTACAGTTAAACATCATCTACAAGACTTGGAATTTGGTGCTCCTGTTGATGAAAATGGAAATATAAAGATAGAAGCATTACAAGAAGTAGAATTAACATATAAATGTGTTCCGGATGATTGTATGGACGGAGACATTACAATTAGATCAAATAATTCTGATATTGTGAATGTTGTAAAAAATGTATTATATGCAAAGAAGTGTGGCGAAACCACAATTGTAATTACAAATTCAACTAATCGAATTAGTCGTGTTTTTAATGTCGTTGTGTCTAAAGCAAAACGAAAAAAGAATAAAAACGGCTTTTTCAATAAATTATTTAAATAAAGAAGGGAGATTATTATGGGAAAGTACATAGGGATTGATTTAGGTACAACTTTTTCATGCATGGCTTACATAAATGATAATGGACAACCTGAAATTATTCCAAATAGTGAAGGAGATAACATCACTCCTTCGGCTGTATTATTTGATGAGGATAGTACTGTAGTAGGTAAAGAGGCTAAATCACAAAGTCTATTTGATCCTCAAAATTTTGAACAGTTTGTCAAACGTCATATGGGAGAACGAGATTATTTTTTCACTACTGAATCAGGAGAAAAATATTCACCTGAGGCTATCTCGGCTATTATTTTGTCAAAAATGAAAAAAGATGCTGAAAGTTATCTCGGAGATACTGTAGATGGTGCAGTTGTAACAGTACCTGCATATTTTAATGAGGCACAACGTAAAGCTACTATGGATGCAGGGAAAATTGCTGGTTTAAATGTGCTTGCTATTATCAATGAACCAACTGCCGCAGCACTTTCTTTTGGAATTTCTAAAGGAACAGATAAAGAGCAAACAGTTATGGTTTATGACTTAGGTGGTGGAACATTCGATGTTACTATTATACGTTTTAATAGTGATTCTATAACTGTATTAGGTACATCTGGTGATAGAAAATTAGGTGGATATGATTTTGATTCTAAGATTATTGAAGCTGTAATGGAAGAAGCACTAGAAAATGGAATTGATATTTCTAAGGATATGACAGCACGTCAAGATTTACAATTAAAAGCTGAGAGTGCAAAAAAATCATTATCATCAAAAGATAAAACAAAAATCACTTTAAATGTTGGTGGACAGCCATTCAAATATACGCTTACTAAAGAAGATTTTCTTGATCTTGTAGAACCATTACTTTATAAAACAGTCAGCAGTATGGAGAATGCCTGCGATGAAGCAGGAATTGAATATGAAGATTTAGATAAAATCTTGATCGTTGGTGGATCAACAAGAATGCCAGTTGTTCGTGACTTTATTGAGGAAGAAACTGGAATTATACCTTCTTCTGAAGTTCATCCTGATGAGGCTGTTGCAATTGGTGCAGCATACCATGTGTTAGATGTGTTAAAAACGCAAAAAGCTAAATCAGAAACAACAGGAAGTACAAAAGAAGATGTTCAAGTAATAGATATACCTGAACCAGCCAAGAAATATTCATTTACAGATGTAACTTCACATGGTATTGGGATTGTTATTACTAATGAATACAATGAACAATCAAATTCTGTAATTTTACCAAAGAATGTTCAGGTTCCGGCTGAAAAAACAAATTATTACCAAACAACTGTTCCGTATCAGGAGACATTAAAAATTCAAGTCACTCAAGGTGAAGAAGAAGATTTGCGATATGTTACAATAATTGGTACAGCTGTTATTGAAATTACTCCTCGTGAACAAATAGTTGGTATTGAGGTTACTATTGCATGTGATGAGAATTCAATAATTCATGTAAGGGTATATGACCAGGATTTACAATGTGATTTAGGTGAAATGCATATTGATCGTGTTTCAAACCTATCTGAAGAAGAGGTAAAAAGAAACATAGATAGTATTAGTAGATTAAATATTAGTGGTGAATAGGGAGAAAAGTTATGGTTATTACATATGATCTTTATAAAGAATTAGCTCTTGACCGTTCTTGGGATGAACCGACTATCAAAAGCAAATTAAAAGAAATTCAGAGACTTTGGACAAAGAGACAAAGTGCATGTAATGATAAAGAGCAATTAATACTTATAGACAGCATTCTTGAAAAAGTTGGTGAGGGCTTTAGATATTTAGTTAAAGCAACTAAAAGAAAAGAGTATGATACATCTTTAGATAAAGCCTATAAAGAAGGAAAAATAAAAGATTACGCAGAAGAAAAGATGAAGAGTCTTATTGAAGAAGCTAAGCAGTACTATCGTAAGGGTGACATTAAATTGGCTACTCAGTGTGCTGAAGAAGCTATTGAAGGTAAGGTAAACGATCCAGATGCATATAATGTATTAGCTAGATGCTATTTTGATATGCAGAATTACGGTAAGGCTGTTAAAACTATTGATGATGGAATTAATATTTTTAACGACGCCATCAATCTTCATTGGTTAGGAGCAAGAATGGCTATTACAGGAACTAAGGATTATGAAGATGCTCAAAAGAGAATTAATAAATTATTGGAATTAACTCCAAATTCTTCTATTGGTCATTCAGAACAAATCAATTTACACCTTAATAAGGGTGACGAAGATTTGGCGTTCCAGGAAATTGATACTTATATTGAGGCACATCCTGCTGATAATGACTTTAAGCGTAATACTGCATATAATATTATTTCATATTCAAATAATTGTTATTTTTACGATGAAAAGGACAATTCTACATTTATTGCAAGTAAATATGACTACCAAAAATGTCTGAAGTTACGTACTAAAGCAGCTGAAATTTATAGTGATGAACATACTCAAAATCAGCTAGAGGATGCAAAGTTTTATGGACAGAAAAAATGGAATTCTTGGAATGTAGAGAGCATAAAATCATTAACAATTTATGGTCTTATTCTATTCTTCTTAATTCCGATGATTGGGGTACCATTATTACTTATTGATGCGATTCTTGTTTATTTTAGTTTTAGACCATATTGGCAGATTAACAAAACTTATGTAACTGGAGAAATGGGTGCACTTGAATCTTTGGTAAGTTATATTGGTGAATTAGCAGCAAAGTTTGGTGGATGGTTTGTTCGCTTTTTATGGAATTGTATCGTTGCAATTATCAAACTTGCATACTATATCGCTACAGGAGCGTTCTTTAGATAAAACATTAGTATAATTTCGTATTAAAATTCGAATATTGAATTTATTTTTAGCAGCTATTTAAATCTGTTAAGTAATTTTTAAGTCTATCACAGATTGAATGTGATGGACTTTTTTGCTATAAGGCATTGGAGGGATTTAATGGGAACAAGAAAGAGTGAACGTTTTGAAAATTATATGGATGTGTCAGTTCCTGAAACTCAAGGAGATGTAACAATACAAGAAGAATTTTCTGAGGAGACTAGTGATTTATTTGAAGACCGATTATCTAATTTAGATAAACTAAAAGAAATAGAATTAAGTAAGTTTGGTAATGATTTAGATTTAGTAGATAAATCTGATAAAATGAATCTAGAACCTAAAAATAATATACAAACGCCTAGCATTAAGAGGATGATAAATGCACATTTAGGTCGATATGAAGAACAAAATATAATCAATAATAATTATGAGAACAACTGTAAAGAAATGCTTGCTGATCAACGTGATTTAGATATCAACATAGATGGTGCATTTGATGCGGTGCCAGACGATAGGAAAGAAACGGTTTATGATTTATTTAAAAAATCACCTAATGAAGTCAAAAATATTGCTAATATGTTAAAAGATAAATTATCTGTAGAAAAAGTGATCGATGATGACTAATGTGGACCCCGAGTCAAGGACATTAAATAAAAAGGCGCTTAAAAATGATTAGAAATAAAGATATCCTCTAGGTGTAATTAACCAGGAGGATATTTTTATGTGTAAACTATGTAAATATGTAATTATTAAAGATGGAGTTTTATGTGTATTGGAAACAGATAGAATGAAGGAAGTCATAAGAAATGAACTTGGTGTATTTGACTACCGAGATTATATATTTGATGATGATCCATCAGTCTATCTTCTTGTAAAGGATTTAAGTGTATATGATACTGGTCATACTATTGTTTACAGATCATTTCCAGATGATGCTGACGGTTATTTTAATGGCACTGTTATATTCACTAAGATGGATGATTTTGGCTTTGCATCATTAAGTAATAATGATATAGATATAATCAGAAGTCATTTACGCAGACTACCTGATGGACTGTTTGAAATGAGTTATTCTTTGAAGGATAGCTACTAATTTCTCGAGCGTTGAGTTTCTATCAAGATTATTTCTTATCTGTCTGAATTTTTCCTTATATTCATCAGGCTCCTTTGCGACATGAATTAGTGGGTATTCACCAGTTATATAATATTCAAAATATTCATTTGGTGAAAGTTTGGCCAGATTGTACTGATAACGATCATTGTTGTAATAAACCATATAGGAATCTATTATTTCCTTTAGTTCTTCATATGAGCAGGCATTCTCTGTATATCTACCTATCTCATCTTTCATATGTCCGAAGAAGGATTCCTGGGGAGCGTTGTCCCAGCAGTTTCCTCTTCTTGACATTGACTGTCTGATTTCCAGGCTCTTGAGTAAGTCAATAAACTTGACACTTGTATAATGCACACCCTGATCACTGTGTATCAAAGCATCAGTGTGAATATTATGCTTATGTTTACTGTAAAGCTGATTGATTGTCTCCAGGACAAAGTCTACTTCTAAAGACGGTGATAATACATATGCAAGAATCTGCTTTGTAAATCCATCCTTTATCACCGATAGATAGGCTTTAGATCTTTTGTGACCGTAGAATAGATAAGTAATATCTGTTTCAAGCACATATCCAGGACCATATTCCTCGAAGTGTCTGTTTAGAATATTATCTGCATAATTTGATGTTTTCATTGCCTTAGCCATTCTTCTTGCAGGATTGGCTTTTCTTATTGGACAGAATAGTCCGTATTTCTTCATCAGTCTTGAAATCTTTTTATGGTTCATCACAATGCCCATGTGAAGAAGACGCATATGAATACCACGTCTGCCCTTGTCATATCCTTTGAACCTGTATGCTTCTAAAATCAGTTCAAAATCCTTACGGTCTTGTTCTTCTTTTTCGCTTATGGAACCTTTTCGTTTCTTCCATGAATAGAACCCACTTCTTGAAACACCTGCAGTATCACATAATGCTGAGACACTCAGATTATTACTAGGTGATTCAAGAGTTCTATCTATCATTTTATATTTTTCTCTTATTGTTTGCCCTTCTGCAGTTTTAATATTTGCTTTCTGTTGATAAATCTCACTCTTTTTAAAAAATCGTTCTCCTGCTGGAGAATTTTATTTTTCTGCTTAAGCCTTTCTAGCTGTTCCTCAATGGTAAGATTCTTTGTAGAAGGTCTTCCGGATTTTGTGCCTCTGGTATCCTTGAATCCTTCTTCCCTTGCTGCTTCTTTCCTTACACGATCTGTGAACTTGAGAGTTCGACTAGATCCTAACATATGAGGATCAAATCCATACTTTCTAAATATGTTTCCAGGCATCATGCCTTTCTGTAAATCAATCCAGAAGAGTTCTTTGAATTTTTCTGAATAGGTTATGCTTTTGATAGATACTTTCTTTACATATGGATTCTTTTCGAGTTCCTTTACTTGTTCATCACTAAAATAGTTTACTCCCATAATAACACCACCATTCTATAATCATTATACTATGCAAAATAAAAACCCTGTAAAACAGGGTCACGAAATAAATATCCTTTTTTATCGTGTCCTTTTTACAGGGTCCATTTTAGACAGTTATTATGATCTTTTAGATAAGAAAATAAAAATGGAGGAAAATATTGACGATTCTGAATATGCTGAAATTTTCAGTCATGAATACGGACATTTTGTAGATAATCAATTTAATGATATTTCTAATTCAGAACAATTTGTAACTTCTATAAAGAATGATTTGAAAAAATATGATTCTAACACAAAAGATGGACTAAGTAATTTAAATGATTTAATTGATAACCTTGTGAAATCAGATGTAGCTTTTGACATGGCAATATCGGATAATATGTCAGCACTATTTAAAAATGATCCAAAACTTATGGAAAGTTATTCAAAAGAAGGAATTGCTTACTATGGACATGATAATGATTATTGGAATATATCTGGTAATTGTGAAGCAGAAATATTTGCAAATAATTTTAGTATGCTAGCCCAAGGAAATAATGAGTCTTGTGAATTTATGAAGAAATATTTTCCTAATACATGGGAAAAATTTAATGAAATACTTAAGGAGATGTAATATGAATTCTATAGAGTTTGGAAAAAAATGTAGATTGATAAATATTAAATATAGAGAAATATTTGGATATGTTCCTTGCTATAAAAATTATAAATGTTCTCAGCAAGAATATTATGATGCATTGGTAAAAGCCGTTGAAACAAAACAAGAAATAACAAATTTTATTTCTAAACGCTAAGTTTATGAAAAATGTTGCTACTAGATCATTAAATTTAACTTAACGCCTATTTTTCTACTTTATAGCCACCTAACTCAAATCATCATTTCTCGAACAGTTGTAAAATGATCTTAAAAGGTCAGGTGAGTGCTATGATAACTGAAAACCAGGTAAAAAACTATTTAAGATCTAAGGATAAGGATTATGTAAATAAACTTATCGAATCATTATATGAACAGGATGATGAAGACATTGATCCATCTCATAAGGCATGCCCTATATGTGGTTCAGTCCATTTCAAGAAGAATGGAAAAGATAAGAACAGACATCAGAGATATATCTGTCTTGACTGTCACAAGTCTTTTAGTGATAGAACCAACACCTTATTCTACTGGTCTCATTTTACTTTGGACCAGTGGCTTCACTTCATTGAACTGGAACTATATAAAATGCCTCTAGAGGGTGAGGCTCAAGTCTTAGAGACAAGCAAGACGACCTGCTTCTATATGCGTCATAAACTTTATCATGCAGCATCTGAAATCATGGGTCATCAGAAATTATCTGGTGAAGTTGAAATAGATACACAGTATAAAAGTATAAACCTAAAGGGAACACGTCCTCAAAATATGCCTAGATACTCAAAGAAAAGAGGTAAACAGGCTGCATATAGAGGAATATCTCATCACAAGGTTGCCATTGTCTGTGCTACAGATGAAAATGATCATATGATGATGCAGGTATCAGGTCTTGGAAGTGAGTCATTCGATAAATATAAAGCGAATAAAGACTACTTTAAGGATGTGGAAGAGTTCATATCAGATTCAAAGGCAAGCATACAGCAGTTTGCCAACTATCTTGAAGCAGTAAACAATAAGATAAAGACATCTCCTTTAGAGAAGAGATATCTTACTGATGATGGTAAATCATTAGGAGCTGTCAATGAGATGATGACAGAAGTAAGCTCAATGATACAGACAACAAGAGGCGTTGGCACCAGATACATACAAGGTTATCTAGATTTCCTGCTTCTTAAGAAGCAGGCTAAGTATACATTCAAGAGAAAGGAAATGGCATCTGAGATTCTAAGAATGATGATGGATACTGAGGCTTTCAGTAATGAAATGGTAAGAGCTACACCTATGCCTATTTCACTTAAGGAAGCATATTACGAATATCGTTATGGTATATTCGCTGAATAAGATTACTCAAAGCAACAATTTTCTTAAATTGAGCGTTTCTAAAAAGAATTTAATCTATAATGATTCAAATAAAAAGTATTAACAATTGAGCAGAATAATTTTGCTTGTAATAGTTTCAATACCTTCATAAAAAATTCTAATAATTCATATATCTATGTTAGAATATTAATAAGAGGGGAGGCGATGATATGAGAAAGAAGAAGTTTATAATAGGTCTATCTATTGTTGCAGTTATTACTCTTTATTTTGCATATCATCGCTTTGAGACATCTATCGCTGTAGAAATAGATGCACCCTATGGGATTACATGTACTACTTCTAAATCACGTATAGATGGTGATCATTATAGTCTATGTCTGCATATTAACTCATATAAGTTTAAAGAAGAATATATCAACATTCAGATTAAGACATATGACGAAAATAATGAATTACATGAATACAGTACGACCTATAAGATAGATAAGAAGATACCTTTTAAGTTTTCTACAGATACAGATGAAGACATAAAAAAAGTCGTTGTGAGCATTACACTCACAACGGCTTTTCGTTATAGAGCGTGTATAGAACGTTAAATGAATTTTAAAAATCTTTTATTGCATATAAACAAAAATAATGTGGAAAAGATGTTAATAATATATTAACAAGAAAAAAGAAAACGCTTCACAATCGATATGGAAGTAAAAGTTTAATATGTACTGATATAGATAATAGAAGCGAGAAAGGAGTTAGTTATGGATCAAGATTTTAAAGCATTAATTGCGCAAGCTGAGAGTGGTGATGTGAATGCTATGATAAAGGTTGCTGGTTGTTATAATGCAGGAATGAATGTTGAGAAGAGTGATACACTTGCATATAAGTATTATAAGATGGCAGCAGATCACGGTCATATAGAAGCTCATGTCAGAACTGCGATACATTTATTATTTGGTTATGGTATCCCCAAGGATAAAAAAACAGGAGTTAAATATTTGAAAATAGGTGCTGACAATGGATCTGCCTTTGGACAGTATATGTTAGGATTTCTTTATAACACAGGAAAAATAGGATTATTTGGAAGAGAAAGAAAAGCATTGCAATATTTTGAAATGGCGGCTAAACAAGGACATGCAAAATCACAAATAGAATTGGCTAATATGATTATGATAGGTGATCATAATGGATATACATTAGATGATGTGGTTTTTTGGTTATCTTGTGCCTATTTACATGTTGATAATGCTCCTAAGGAAAGTGCTGATGCACTAACACTTCTTAATCATTTGGTTGATAATGGAATTCCAGGAGGTAGCGAATATATTCTAGATGTAATGAATGATGCTCGTTGTAATTATCCACAATATCTAGATAACCCAAAATAAACGATATTTGAAAGGGAGTATATTGTTATGAGAATTCTTAAGTCAATATATGAGAAAATAATCAACAATGTTCCTGAACATATGCCTGAATCAGGAGGTATGCTAGAAGGTAATAATAACACGATTACATCTGTAGTATTTGATGAGGGCAAGCAAGATGAATTTAGGCATTGTCATTATACGCCAAATGTTGAAATGTTGAATTCTATCCTTCTTGAATGGGCAGAGAAGGATATTGAATTTTATGGGTTATTTCATACACATTTCCACAGTGTTTCAACCTTATCTGAAGGTGATATTACCTATATTAAAAATATACTGGGTGTAATGCCTGAATCAAAGAAGTTACTATATTTTCCAATTGTTGTTTTGCCAGAAAAAGAAATTATATCATATTGTTGTTCTATGATTGGGTCAGAGCTAAATATTGTTGAAGATTCAGTCGAATGTATGGAAACTATTTAGAATTTAGAAGTTGGTAGAGTCAAAAGTTTATGAAAAACTTGATGAATGACAGATTTCAGGGCTCGATGAACGATGCGATATCATTCATGTAGTATTAAAATTGAATATTTTGAATTTTTCTAAACCGAATGATTATAAAGGTAATAAAAAAACACCTAAAAAAGGCGCAATGAGGGTATCGTCTCCTGAGCACTGCTTGGAGAAATGATTAATTGTCAGCTGGATGGTACTTATGTGATATCTCAATGAGCTTGAGCCACTGATCTGGCATAAGCATATTATTATCAAACAAGCCAGTTACAGGTGTCTTGTACTTCAGTGATGAATGTTGTCTCAGAAAATTAAAGAAGCATACAAAGAGAATCATATAGCTGTTGGCACCCTCTATCTTGTCATAGCCGTTAGTTCCATAGTAGTTCTGCTTGTATGTTCGATTCAGTCTCTCTTCAATCTGCTTGAAGGGTCTGTATTTCTTGAATATCTCATCTTTGTTTTTAACGCCGATTATCTGGTGAAGGTCGAACTTGATGCCGTTGATATCAAAGAATACCTGAGCTGCATTGTAAATAGGATTGCCATCAGTGATGAGTGTAAGGTTCTCTGGAATCTTCCCGTTATAGTGTCTCAGACAGTCATAGATTGATCTGCAGGTGCATTCTGTATCACGTGTAGGATAGATGGTATGTGATGTGATGACTTCGAACTAGGGTCTGACCAGAAGAACACATACTGATTCTTTCCTCTTACCTTGATGTATGTTTCATCACCTGATAATACAGAACCAATCTTATAGGGATAATGGTCAACCATATCCTTCACAAGAGCTGATACGCCATTAGTGTAGTTAATGACGGTCTGATGTGAAATACGTACGCCATGAACCTGTTTCATGATGAGAGCAGTCTTTCTGGCGCCAAGGCCATAGTTGACGTAATAGGTCAGGATAAGCCTTAGAACCTTAGAATCAAAGTGTATTCTGGATAGATTATAGCTTATATTCAAGTCGTTACTGACATTCTTGAGAGATTCTAAGTTGAACTTGAAATCACGATAGTGGTAATGGAGACGATACTGCTTGCTTGAAGTGAGAAGTGAATCACTATCATCACTGTCCTGGATCTTCTTGTTATGCTTATAGTATGAACAGTCATGATTTTGACAGACATAGACGAGATAGCCATTGCGGTCATGATGCAAAGTGAGCTTATGCTTGTAGTAGGGACAGTATATTCCAACATCTTCCTTGACTGTAGTCTTTAAGGTGAATGTGTTCTTACAGGCCTTGCATTTATACTGGCCTCTTCCTCTGCTGTTGTCATAGATGTACTCTTTAGGAGCACCACAGTAAGGACAGACGCCATCAAATGTGAAGGAGTCATCGCTTCTGCGCTTTACAGGTTTCAGGTAGCTTTCTCTGATGATATCTTCAAATGAGATCTGCTTGATAAGCTCGTCTCTGAATATAGGAGGCTCATCTATCTTGAAGTCTGCATAAGGAATCTGAACATCCTTATTCTTACTGGATTTAAGTTTGGATAGTTCCTTCCTGGTAATTGGATTGATCTTATCCTCAAAGAAACTGTTAAGCCAATCAATGTGTTTTGAAGCCTCTTCAAGATGATGAATAACATCAATATTATTCAGACGATAGGAAACAGTATCAGGAATCTTGCCAAGGAGATTCAAAGCCTGAAAATACTGAGAGAACTTAAAATTTTGTTTAGAAAAAGATTCAATAGAATTAATTAAATGTGTTATACTTTCCATGATGAAACATCCTTTCGTGATATTTTGGTTGGCGCTAAAAGTATAACACAGGAGGTTTCATCTTTTTTAGTTAAATACGAAAAAAAGATGATTACTAAGATATACTCAGTAATCATTTTACTGTTTATATAGATAAAATTGAGGGTAGTGTATTTATGCTATGTGATATAGATTTTTGACACTACCTTAAAAGAAAGGAGGAGAGTCGGAATGAAAGTTATTCGTAATGTATCTTCTGAGGTTGCTTCTAAGAAACTTGAGCAAGCTGCATCTGAAAAATTTGTAGCAAACGAAATGGCTAGTAGTTGCCTATGCCGTTGCAGTGACGGCTAATCATGCCATCTGCATTCCTTAAAAAAGTGTAATACAGGCAAATGTAGTACTGCGTCAGCAACTGAAAAGTCTGTTGATGCAGTTTTTTTATTTATAAAGAACAAATCTGTTCTATGGGAGGAACAAATGAAAAAATCACAGTTTATAGTTGAACAACCTGGATTTTCTGAGGACTCAGTCCTTCTATACTCAACGTTTACTACTTCAATGGTTGAACTAGAAAAGAAAATATACGAAGATATTTTCGTATATTCTAAATATGATGATCATTCTGATGAAACAGCTGCATTATTAGAAATGGGTTTTTTAATTTCAGATGATGTGAATGAGTTAACGTTTTTAGAATCACTAAGGATGAGAACATTGGCCTCGAACGATGATTCCCCTAGTTATTATATTATTTGTCCTACAACAGGATGTAACGCAAGGTGTTATTACTGCTTTGAAAAAGGCGCTGTACAAAAAAGAATGAATCTTGATACAGCGCGAGCAGTTGCGGAGTACATTTTTCAGAACCATGATCCAGAACATCTCGTAATTCAATGGTTTGGGGGGGAACCTTTACTTGAACCTAAAACAATTTCATATATCGTAGAATATCTTAGTTCTAGAGGTGTAAGTTTTGATTCTAAAATAATTACTAATGGATATTTATTAAATGATTCCATAGTAGAACAAGCTATTAATCAATGGAATGTAAAAATCATACAAATAACTATTGATGATTTGAATGAAGAGTACAATCGAATTAAAGATTATGTTTATTCAGATACCAATCCATTTGATATAGTAATGGAGAATATCAGCAGATGTCTGCAAGCTCAAATCAATATCCGTATTCGAATTAATTTCAATCCATTAGAATACCAAAAAGCGATAAATACAGTAGATTATTTAAAAGATAAATTTGGCAACGATTCTAATTTTTTCGTATATTTAGCTCCGATTGATTCAATCGAAATCCCAGCAATCACTGAAAAATTTACGTCAAGCCAGAAACATCCACTAATAGCACTGTTAGACGCAGAAAAAGATTTTTGTAGCTTTGGAAATTACGACAAACGTGTTGAAAGTGGCTCTAAATATGATGCTATTTTACGAAAGTACTATCTATCTCCTATACCTACAAGCTGCTATGGGGGATGCGAGTCATCCTTGACAATTGATTCCGGTGGAAATATTTATAATTGTCATAGACTATTAGGACATGAGGAATACTCTAGTGGAAATGTATTTTCTGGCAGAATTAAAAATGATATTGCCTTATACTACGCAAATCCAATTATTGATGATGAAAAATGCAATTCTTGTAATTTGTTACCAATCTGTCAAGGTGGTTGCAAATATAGAGAATTCAAGTATGGAAAAGAACATGCTTGCACATCCGTAAAAGGAGCTATAAAAGAATTAATAAAAAGGGCGGCACTTGAAATTAATGATTTATAATCTTGAAAAGTTAAAAAAACCCATGCCCTTTGAACAAGGTGAAATGACGCTGTGGGAAAACGAATATATTGCTGCAAATGTGTTAAAAAAACATCTGAATCCTAACATTGATTCTGGAAGCAGGAAGAGAGACACAATTGTTAATTCTATAAATTGGTTCGCTAATATAAATCCACAGAAGGGAAATTTACTAGATGTTGGGTGTGGGCCTGGATTATATGCACGACCTCTAGAAAAAGCCGGTTTTTTCTATTATGGAATTGACATTTCCAAATATCATATTGCATTTGCAAAAAAAAATTACTTTGGTAATAATATTGAATTCGATACTTTAGATTTTAGGAAGATAAATTGTAACAAACTGTATAATATGGTTTTAATGCTGTATGGCATTTATTCGTTTTATCCCCCTAATGAAAGACTAGAACTTCTTAAAAAAATTAGATCTTCATTAGCTTTTGGAGGTATGGTTATCGTAGAAGTTTTTACGGAAAATCATTACAAAAATCGAAAGGAATCAAGAGATTGGGAATATATCCAGAGTGACGGTTTTTGGTCTGATAAACCTTATTTGGAATTGAATGCATTTTATAGGTATGATGACTTAAGGCTTATATTAATACAAACTGTTAGAATTAACAAGGAAATAAAAGTATGGAATTCTTGGATTCAAACATTTACATCAGACACATTAAGATTTGAATTTGAGCAAGCAGGATTTACAGAATTCGAATTTTATAGTTCTTGCACAGGAACACCATATTTTGAATCTACTGATGTTTTGTGTATGGTAGCAAAATAGATTAGGGATGGTGAATAGATGAATAGATTAAATATTATTGATTCATACAATGAAATTGATGAAGAAAATCGTCTTCAAAGTACTAATGCACGCAAAATAGAATTTTTATCAACAGTTGATGCACTAAAACCTTATATGGAAAAGAATATAAATGTATTAGATTGTGGGTGCGGTGTAGGAATATACTCTTTATATTATGCAAAAATGGGTATTCATGTTACAGCACTAGATTTAGTACCTAAGCATATCTCTCGACTAAGAGAAATTGCCATTAATGAAAACATAAAGATTAGATCTATTGTGGGAAATGCAACCAATTTATCTATGTTTGAACGCAATAGTTTTGATATTACATTATGTATGGGACCGTTATATCATTTGATTGATGAAAAAGAACAAGCATCATGTATTAGAGAATGCATCCGTGTCACAAAAGACTTTGGCATTATAGCATTCTCTTATATAAGCCCTTTTTCTGTATTTCCGTGCGTAATGCGCGGAGACACGTCAAGAATAAGTAATGAGCTTGTTGATAAAATACTAATTGATAGAAAAATTTCAAGTGAGGATAAGCTATGTTTTTGGACAGATAATAATTATTATTCTCCAAAGGACATTGAAAATGTTCTCAATAGTTTTGGGTTAACTATTATAGATCATTTGGCAACAGACGGTCAGAGCATTGTCTTTCAAAACGTCATTAATTTATTGGATGATAAACAGTTAGAGGTTTGGATGAAATATCATCGTATGGTTTGTAGAGAACCAAGTCTATTGGGAGCATCTAATCATGGTTTAGTTCTTGCTAGAAAGAAGGTTTAATATGCTGTTATTAAGAAGTGGAAATAAAAATAGAGAATATGATGAAAAATCTTTATATCACAGTTCACATTATAATATTTGCTATCGACATGGTAATATTGTTTATAATACAGCTAGTGGCGCAATTATTTATGGTTGGAATGGTACAGTCATGAAATTTTTAACGCAAGAAGACAAATTTTTACTCATAAAAAATGGTTTTTTAGTTCCTGATGGATGCAACGAATTACGCGAATTTACAAGCACGATAAAGTTAGAAGAAAAAAGCAATATTAATTTTTTCACAATCATTCCCACAACATCCTGCAACGCAAAATGTTTTTATTGTTATGAAGATGATTATTGCAAGCAAACTATGTCCGATGTCACTACAAATGATTTAGTGAAATACATAATTAGTCAGGTGGGAAATGATGATTCGTTTACCTTAGACTGGTATGGAGGAGAACCCCTATTATGCGTAGATAAGATTGATAAAATTATCTCAATGTTATCAGAAAAAGGAGCTTTTGCTAATAGAGAATGGACATCATCTATAACTACTAATGCCACCTTATTTAGCAGAGAACTTATTAAACATGCCATTAATAATTGGAATCTAACAGTGGCGCATATTACAATCGATGGTACAGAACCACAACACAATACAAGGAAAAGTGTAAGTTTTAGTGGGAATAGTGCTTTTAGAACCACATTAAATGCCATACATGATCTTTTACAAATGGGAGTATATGTTAATTTAAGAATCCATTTAGATAATAATAATAAAAAAGACTTCCGAAAAATGCTTGATGAAATTGAACCGTTTTTTGCTTACGATAATTTCCATTTATTTCCTACATTTCTTTTTCCTCCGGAATTTGTGATGCCTGAGAGCTATATAAGAGATGATCAAAAAGAAGAACTGTTTTTTGATGTTTTCAACGCTATGTATGAACGAGGATTTGTTCAAAACTTAATAGATTTATTTCCCATGCCTAAAAAGAGTGGCTGTTTTGCAACAAATCCGCACTCGGTTGTAATTGCTCCAGATGGATCCTTACACGCCTGTGTACAAGAATTTTCATCAACAAAAGATTGGAGTGATGATCAAAAGTTCGTTGATTATTTGAATGTCGGAGATACCTGTGCTGAATGTAAATACTTCCCAATTTGTTTGGGAGGATGTATTCATAACAGATACTTGAAAGGAACTGTTAGAACTCCTTGTGTCAGAAATCGATATGTTATTAGACCATTGTTGAAACTTCTAGGAGAAAAAAAGTAAAAAACTCTAAAAAGAATTCTATCAAAGTTCAAATAAAGTACACAGATACTTGGAAAGAATTAGTTAAATCAAAACAGTTACTTTTACAGTTAATACAATAAGCCTTACAATTAGGAAAAGTGTAGATGAAACACATAGAAGCAAAAAGAAGCAAATATAGTCATTTTTTAATTTTTCTATCCTTATAAGTTACAAAATTAATATATAATGTAGATACCTATGTATTTTGTATACGGAACTATATTGACGTGATGATTTCAGACTAACTTAGATAGTATAAAAAGGGATAATTTAAAATAACTAGGGGTTTCCTATATTTGAATTATCACGTAGTAAGGGGTGAGATTCACCCAATGGTATTAAGTTAAACGGCTAAATGCCAAAAACCTCTTTGATTTTAAAATCAGAGAGGTCTTTTTATTTTTTTTTCGAATTTCTCTCTCCCCGGCTTTCTTCGAATTTTTCTTCAAATTTGTTTAAATTAATCCTAAATGCTTAAACGCATTATAAAGTCCATCATCATTAACATCAGTCGTAATATAATCTGCTGCTTCCTTAATTTCAGGACCACCATTACCCATAGCAACATTATAAGCACAACATTCAAACATTGATAAATCAATCTTTGCATCACCAAAAGAAATAGTATCCTTAAAATCAGCACCAAGATGTTCCATCAACACTTCAATCGCATGTCTCTTAGTAATACCAGTAGGGCCTAAATCACCATATAAGGCTACTTCACCCTTACCACCCCATGTATTTGCAATAAGGTCAGGGAATTCCACCTTAGAATCTAAATGATCCTGATAAGAGCTTAAGATAAAGCTGATCTTATTTACATCATCTCTATATAAGTCTTCACCCTGTAAATAAATAAATCCATCCATGAATGCTTTAGAAGATTCCTTTGCTTTCTCTAGGTCGGCTCCTTTACCCTGAGCATACTTAACCATTGTTTCAGGACCCTGTTCTAACATATAGTCATTGCAGTACATGCCGCTATTAGCTTCTAAATAGAATCCTAAGTGTCTCTCATTACACCAATCTACAATATGTTTTACATCTTCCTTTGATAATCCTTGATGCATAACAACTTCATCATGGTCTTCTACATAAGCACCATTACCACCAATCATACCATCTAAATCACATAAATTACGCTGTAGTACTTCAGCCTTAGAACATCCTGTACAAATATATACCTTATGTCCATTTGCTCGTGCCATGTCTACTGCCTTAGCTGCTGAAGCAGGTAACTTTGCTTCATAATCAATTAATGTACCATCTACATCTAGAAATATTATTTTACCCATATCTGTCTCCTTTATATATCTATATTATATAGGAAGAGAATATAAACAGTACCAATCAAACAAATAATGAAAAAAATGAGGCTCGACTAATCGAGTCTCATCTTTATTTAGTCTTCATAGCTTAAGGCTTCAGGACCTTGTTCACCAGAAGAGATTCTTACGACATTCTCTACATTATAGATAAAGATCTTACCATCACCCATATGACCAGTGTATAGAACACTTCTTGCTGCATCTACAACTGTCTGTACAGGAATACTAGACACAACAATCTCAGCCTTTACTTTAGGCAATAACTGGATATCAACCTTAGCGCCTCTATAATAAGCAGTCTGTCCTTTCTGAACACCACAGCCTGATACTCTTGTCACTGTCATACCAGTAACACCAATATCATTCATAGCAACTTTTAAAGCATCCATCTTTTCTGCTTTCGCAATAATAACAATCTTACTGATCTTACCTTCCCCATTGACTGCAACAGTAGGAACAGCTTCTGCAACACTTAATTCAGGAGCTGAAACAGTTACAGCAGTAGCACCAGTATAAGTTTCTGTTTCTAATGCGAAACCTGCATAAGCACTCTCTAAACCATGTTCAAGCTTATCAAGACCAGTAATTTCTTCTTCTTCAGTAACTCTAAGACCAACAGTATGCTTAATAACTACGAATGTAATAGTCATTAATACAGCAGTCCAAACACCAATACATAATAAGCCAAGTAACTGAGTACCTAATAACTTAAAGCCTCCTCCGTAGAATAGACCCTGAGCCTTAGGCATTGTATCAGTACCGCAGGCAAATAATCCAACACAGATAGTACCAAGTAAACCATTACCAAAATGAACAGCGACAGCACCAACTGGATCATCAATATGTAATTTATAATCTAATAACCAAGTAAAGAAACAAACAGTAAATCCAGATAAAATACCAATAATACAAGCACCCATTACATTAACTGCATCACATCCAGCAGTAATTGCAACTAAACCTGCAAGAGAACCGTTTAAGCTCATAGCTACATCAGGCTTACCATACTTTAACCAAGTAAAGATCATAACAGTACATGTTGCAAGTGCTGGTGCAACAGTAGTCGTTGCAAAGATTGTTGCTAACTGAGTACCATTCTTAGCAGCAGCACCGTTGAATCCATACCAGCCAAACCAAAGAATGAATACACCTAAAGCACCAATAGTTAAACTATGACCAGGAATACCATTTGGGCTTCCATCTTTATTGAACTTACCAATACGAGGACCAAGAAGTTTAGCCCCAATTAAAGCAGTTAAACCACCAACGAAGTGAATAACTGCACTACCAGCGAAATCATGGAATCCCATTGCTGTTAACCAGCCATCAGGTCCCCAAACCCAATGAGCTTCAATAGGATAAACAACTAAAGAAATAACGAATGAATAAATACAATAACTTAAGAACTTAGTTCTTTCTGCCATGGCTCCAGATACGATAGTTGCTGCAGTTGCACAGAATACTAAGTTGAATACGAAGCTAGACCAATCAGTGGATGCAAAGTTAGTTAATGGACCATTTCCAAAACCAACCCAGCCAATAAATCCGTTAGCTACATCACTCCCACATAAGAAGCTATAACCTACAATAAGAAAAGCAACAGTTCCTAAACAGAAATCCATCAAGTTCTTCATGATGATATTTCCGGCGTTCTTAGCACGGGTGAACCCTGCCTCAACCATTGCGAAGCCTGCCTGCATAAAGAATACAAACGCGGCACCAATTAAATACCATATACCAAAAACTTCAGTTAAAACCTTTGCCATAAGCACTCCCCCTTTATCATGTTTATGTTTTCTTTTTACCTTTCTGGTATGACTGCATTATACGAATAGAAAATAGTCATGTCAATAAAAAATTATCATCGTAACGTTAAATTATCATACATTATTATCGGAATAAGCGAAAAAAAGCACCTCATATTCATGATAAAATGAATTATTAAATGATAATAAAATTTCTTTTAAAATGATAAAATTTTATTAAAAATGCATATAATTCATATAATGTGCCATAAAAAATGCGATGTAAAAGAAAAACATGGTATACTTTTGTATAAGGAAAGACAAATAAAAACATATATGCGTAGTCATATATGAGAAGGAGGTTCTAATGAGCTGTATTACACGTATTAAAGAAGCAAGCCTTACAGAAACAGAAAAAGAAATAGCGCAATATATCATAGAACATCCAGAACAGGTTCTTGATGATTCTGCTATGAAACTTGGAGAAAAGACACATTCATCTTCTGCAGCAGTTGTTAGATTTGCGAAAAAACTTGGTTATTCAGGTTTTCCACAATTGAAGATTGAACTTGCCAAGGATCTAGTAGGATCAATTCCTGAAGTAGATAACTTACTACATCCAGATGAAGATATGGCAACACTTATGAATAAAGTACATCATTCTCAGATTGTGACTATTGATAAAACATATCATCTTCTTAGTGCTTCTACACTAGAAGATGTTGTGAAAGCTTTAGAACAAGCGAAACATGTTTACTTATTTGGTGTAGGTGGTTCAGCTATTGTCTGTGATGATTTTATACATAAACTGATGAGAATAGGGAAATATGCCTGCTTTTATCCAGATGTTCATCTTCAGATGACATCTGTTCCCAATATGACTGAAGAAGATTTAGCCATCTTTGTTTCATATAGTGGAGAAACAAAAGGTATAGTTACTGCGGCTAAATGGGCAAAGGAAATGAACATCCCATCTGTCGCAATTACACAATCTGCTTATAATAAGCTTGGTAAGTTAGTAGATCATGTATTAACTATTCCTTCACAGGAACAGTCATTACGTATCGGAGCGATGAGTTCTCGTTATTCTTCACTTATTGTTGTTGATCTTCTTTACTATGGATTAGTGAAACGTAATAAAGAAAAATATGCACAAAAGATTATTAATACAAGACGTATTATTCAAGAAATGGAAAAGTAGGTGTAAGTTATGGAAAAGATAGAAAAATGGATATCAAACAACAAGGATATTGAACAGGAATTAATACGATTGAGAAGACATTTTCATGAACATCCAGAAGTCGGTCATCCTCTTCCTCAGACACAGGAATATATAGTGAAGCTACTTGAGATGTATGGTTATGAGAATATTATTGTGAATCCAGGAGGCAGTATTGAAATACTTGTAGGACCTCATGATAAGAAGATTCTTTTACTTAGAAGTGATATGGATGCTTTACCACTTGTAGAACATACAAATCTTCCTTTTAAGTCCATTAATGGGGCAATGCATGCATGTGGACATGATATGCATGCTTCTATGATGTTAATGTGTGCCAAACTATTAAAACAGAATGAAAAGAAACTCAAAGGGCAGATCAAGATTGTCTTCCAACCCCATGAAGAAGGACTAGTGGGCTGTAAGATGATGATTGAAGATGGGGTATTAAAGTATCCTCGTGTTGATGCGGCAGTAGGCTTACATGTCATGCCGGCGACAGAAGATAAGACAGGTACAATCCGTACGATTCGTAAAGCAATGACAACCGCTTCTACAATCTTTGAAATCAATATTACGGGTAAGAGTTCACATGGTTCTATGCCAGAAAAAGGTATTGACGCATTGCGTGTGGCTGTTCATATATACCAGCAATTACAGGAAATCATTCCAAAAGAAATCAGCATGAGTCATGATGATGTACTTACAATCGGTATTATGAATGCAGGTAAAGCCCATAACATTATTCCAGAAAAAGCCTATATGAAATGTTCACTAAGAAGTTATCGTCCAGATGATCAGGAATATATTATGGGAAGAGTCAATGAATTAGTACAAAGTATTGCTTCTATGTATCATGCCCAGGCAGGTATCACAATTTTACAGCAGGCACCAAGTGTCTATAATGATCCTGCATTACTTAAATCTATTATGGATGTAGAAAAAGATGTATTTGGCGGTTATATCAAGAAGTTAGAACTTCCTCTTACTATCTCAGAAGACTTTGGCCATATTACTGCCAATGTACCTTCACTCTTTGTGACTCTTGCGGCAGGATGTAAACAGGATGGTTATATTTATGGTCTTCATAACAAAGCCACTATCTTTGATGAAGGCTGCTTAATGTATGGCCTGTATTTCTTATATAATGCGGCAATGAATTGGAATGTGAAGTACTAAATATCTTGCATTCACAAAAAGAGAACAGGTATAATATTTAACAATGATGAATGGGAGAAAACAGAAAAAATGAACAAGATTGATCAAAAAACAGTATATACAATTAAAGCACTTTGTGCAGATATGATTCAGAAAGCAAATTCAGGACATCCAGGACTTCCTTTAGGGGCTGCTGGATTCACTCATGTATTATGGTCACAAGTATTAAACCATAGTGCAAAGCATCCTGAATGGGTTAACAGAGATCGTTTTATTTTATCAGCAGGACATGGTTCAAGCATGCTTTATAGTTTATTACATCTATATGGTTATGGCTTAACTATGGATGATTTAAAGCAGTTTAGACAGTTAGGTTCACTTACACCAGGACATCCAGAATATGGACATACAGTAGGTGTAGATGCCACTACAGGTCCTTTAGGACAGGGCTTAGGCATGGCTGTTGGTATGGCAATGGGTCAGGCTCATTTAGCCACTGTATTTAATAAACCAGGTTATGATCTATTTGATCATTATGTTTATGCATTAGCTGGTGATGGATGTATGATGGAAGGTATTTCTTCAGAAGCATTATCACTCGCTGGTACACTTAAGTTAGAAAAGCTCATCATCTTATATGATTCAAACAACATTTCTATCGAAGGTAACACAAACATTACATTTACAGAAAATGTATCAGACAGAGTAAAGGCATTTGGTTTTGAAACATTAACTGTAAAAGATGGTGATAACTTAGATGAAGTACTTGCTGCATTAGAAAAAGCAAAAACTATTAAAGGTAAACCTAAGTTCATTGAAATCAAGACAACTATCGGTAAAGATAGTCCAAACGAAGGTTCAGAAAGCACTCATGGTGCACCATTAGGCGTGAATAACATCAAGGCATTAAAAGAAAAACTAGGTCTTCCACAGGAAGAATTCTATGTACCAGAAGAAGTATATGACTATCTAGCTTCTACACAAAAACGTGTAGATGATTTATATGATGCTTGGACTAACATGCAGGATAAATATTTTGAAGAATATCCTGAAATGAAGATTGTATGGGAACAGTATTTTAACCCTGACTTTGCAAGAATCTTCAAGGATAACCCATTATTCTGGGCAAATAAACATCACAATATCGCAACTCGTGCTGCAAGTGGTGAAACAATGAACCTTATTAAGGATTTTGCCCCTAACTTCATTGGTGGTTCAGCCGACTTAGGACCTTCTAATAAGACAGTCTTAAAGGGTGAAGGTGAATTCAGTGCAGACAACTATGGTGGACGTAATATTCACTTTGGTGTAAGAGAACAGGCTATGGCTGCAGTAGGTAATGGTTTAATGTTATATGGTGGATTAAAAGCATATGTGGCTACATTCTTTGTATTTAGTGACTATGTAAAACCTATGGCTCGTTTGTCTTCATTAATGAAGCTTCCACTTACTTATGTATTTACTCATGATAGTATTGGTGTAGGGGAAGATGGACCAACACATGAACCAGTAGAACAGTTGACTATGCTTCGTGCAATGCCTAACATGTATGTATTTAGACCATGTGATGAATTTGAAACAAAAGCCGGCTGGTATGTCGCAATGAGTTCAAAAGAAACACCTACATCTCTTATCCTTTCTAGACAGGACTTACCTAAGATGGTAGGCAGTAACAGAGGTGCCTTAAGAGGTGGTTATATTATTGATGATTGTATGAGTAAGCCAGATATCATCATCATTGCATCAGGTTCAGAAGTAGACTTAGCAGTCAAAGCTAAAGAACAATTAAAAGACCCTAACTTAAATATCAGAATCGTTTCTATGCCTTGCCAGGAATTATTCAGAGAACAGTCTGAAGAATACAAAGAATCTATTTTACCATCATGTGTAGAAAATAGAATTATTGTAGAAGCAGGAAGCCGTTTATCTTGGGGTGAATTCGCAGGATTCAAGGGCAAATATGTCACTATGGATACATTTGGTGCTTCAGGTAAGCCAGCAGACTTATTCAAGGCATTCCATTTAACTGTAGAAGATGTAATCAAAGCAATCAAAGAATTCTAAACAAATTCATTTTAGCCTCCTATAATAGTATTATAAGGAGGCTTTTTTATGTGGATTCTTTATGCATTTGGTTCTGCCTTTTTTGCAGGACTTACAGCAGTTCTCGCAAAATGTGGTATTGAACATACAAACTCTCATCTAGCCACAGCATTACGTACTATTGTCGTACTCATCTTTTCATGGATCATGGTAGGAATAGTTGGCTCATTTGATACAATCCATACAATCACCCATAAGACATTTCTATTCTTAATTCTTTCTGGAATATCTACTGGAGCGAGCTGGTTATGTTACTTTAAGGCATTACAGCTAGGAAATATTAATAAAGTCACAGCTGTAGATAAGACAAGTGTTGTATTGACGATTATTCTTTCTCTTATATTTTTCAAAGAAAGTGTCACAGTCTATAAGATTATAGGTATGATCAGCCTTACAGCAGGTACATATTTAATGGTAGAAAAGAAGGAAGATAATAAACAGACAAGTAATGCTTGGTTACTTTATGCCGTTCTTTCTGTTGTCTTTGCAAGTTTGACTACTATACTTGGTAAGATGGGTATTACAAATATTGAAAGTAATTTAGGAACAGCCATTCGTACAAGTGTTGTACTTGTTATGAGCTGGATTGTGGTTTTTGTGACGCATAGTCAAATGAATATGAAGAGTATACCAAAGAAAGAATATCTCTTTATTGTGTTATCAGGCTTAGCTACAGGAGGATCTTGGTTATGCTTCTATCATGCGTTACAAAGTGGACCAGCAAGTCTAGTCACTCCTATAGATAAGTTGAGTATTCTATTTACTGTATTATTCTCTTATCTTATTTTTCATGAGAAACTCTCTAAGAAATCATTACTTGGATTAATACTAATAGTATCTGGTACCTTGGGTATGCTTCTCTAACAAAAGTTACACTCCTCTAACTTTTTTTGTTCACAAACCTTCTCTATAGTGTTATTATGATTTTGTTAGTTAAGACTAACGGAGGAGGAAAAGAATATGAAAGACTTATTCAAAAACAAATTATTATGGTCATTTGTAGGTGGTGTAGCTGCCACTATTGCAGGTAGTAAGTTCGCAAAGAGCGACTGTGCAAGAAAAGCTGCAGTAAAATCAGTTGCGACTGGTATGCAGTTAAAGGATCAGGCACTTGCATCATATGATACAATTGTAGAAGATGCAAAAGATATTTATGCTGAAGCGAAAAGCAAGAAAGAAGCAAAATAGGGAATTTATATTTCCTATTTTTTAGGTGATAAGAGAATGTTAGAGTATCGTATAGTACATGACATACCAGGACGTATGAGAATACGTTATGGTCGTTATCGCTTTTCTAGAAATAAGGCACTTGCCTTACATTTCGCATTATGTAAATGGGATATGGTTGAATCAGCCGATGTCAATGAAAGAACAGGTTCTATTCTATTTACTTATAGTGTTGATCAAAGAGATGCTTTGATTGACAAAATCAACTCTCTAGATATCCCTCACTTTGATGATGCACCCTATGAAAAGATCATTAAAGAAAACAAGTATCTTATAGATCACCGTGATATCAACGATCAATACATTGGAAAATTCACTGCAATCATCGCAAGAAGATATGCTTCTAAATGGTTTTTACCATTACCAGTAAGAAACGTATTAACCATTTATCATACCATCCAGTATGTGAAAGAAGGACTTAATTCTCTTGTACATAAACGTATTGATGTACCAGTACTTGATGCCACAAGTATCTCTGTTTCTTTATTATCAGGACAATGGGGTACAGCACGTAATATCATGTTCCTATTGAATATCTCTTCATTACTTGAAGACTATACAAAGAAAACAACATCATTACAGCTTAAAGAAACATTGTCTGTCAATATTGATAAAGTATGGGTATTAGAAGAAGGAAAAGAAAAACAGATTCCTACAACTCATTTACAGAAAGAAGATATTGTAGTCGTACAGACAGGTTCTATGGTTCCAGTAGATGGTGAAGTAGTAAATGGTGAAGCCATGATTAATGAATCTAGCTTTACAGGTGAACCATTAAGTAAGATGGTAAAACAGGGAAGTTCTGTCTTTGCAGGGACTGTTGTAGAAGAAGGTAAGATTTATATCAAGGTAAGAAATCTGCAATTAGAAAGCCGTATTAATAAGATTGTAGATATGATTGATACAAACGAATCACTGAAAGCAGGTATTCAATCAGGGGCTGAACATTTAGCTGATGCGATTGTCCCTTATAGTTTTGTGGCTTTCTTTGGATTATTACTTGCCACAAGAAACCTTACACGTGCTTCTTCTGTATTACTTGTGGATTATTCATGTGCAATTAAGCTTTCTACATCTATTTCTATTATTAGTGCAATGCAGGAAGCAGGTCGTCATTCTGTTATGGTTAAGGGTGGTAAATACCTAGAAGCAATGGATCAGGCAGATACGATTGTCTTTGATAAAACAGGAACTCTTACAAATGCTCAGCCATTTGTACAGAAGGTTACACCAATAGGTAACTATACACGTGAAGAAGTATTACGTATTGCAGCTTGTTTAGAGGAACATTTCCCACATAGTGTAGCGAATGCGATAGTAAAACAGGCATCATCTGAACATTTGCATCATGAAGAAGAACATGCTGAAGTAAAGTATATTATTGCGCATGGTATTGCGACTATTTATCGTGATCAGCGTGCTATTATTGGTAGTGATCATTTTGTGTTTGAAGATGAACATATTACTAAAACAGAAGAAATAGAAACACTCATCAATAACTTACAAAGTGAAGGAGCAAGCTCTTTGATATTCCTCGCAATAGGTGGAGAACTCGCTGGTATTATTTCTATCTATGATCCACTTAAACAAGAAGCGAAAGAAACTATTCAAAATTTGAGAAGCAGTGGTTTTAAGAAGATCATCATGTTAACAGGTGATAGTGAGAATGCGGCTAAGCATATTGCGGAAGAACTCAATATTGATGGTTATCTTGCAGGTGTATTACCAGAAGACAAAGCCGATTATGTCAAGAAACTCAAAGATGAAGGACATATTGTTGTGATGGTTGGGGATGGTGTTAATGATACTCCAGCCTTATCTTGTGCAGATGTCTCTATCTCTTTACAGGATAGTTCAGATATTGCGAGAGAACTTGCGGATGTGACACTTACTTCTTCATCATTAGAAGAAATTGTCGTATTTAAACAATTATCAAAACTATTGATGAAAAGAATCAAGCGTAACTATACAAGAATAGTCACTTTAAATACTGGATTAATCTTATTAGGTATGTTTGGTGTCTTACCTGCAAGTACAACATCACTTATTCATAATGGTTCAACATTTATATTTGCGATATCATCTTCTACATCATTATTAGAAAATTGATGTACAGCCCCGTTCTGGGGCTTTTTTATTTCCGAGGAAAACTGCAAATGTCAACTCAAGTTTACGTGATAGTTGGTGGAGGAAACTGTCTTTTCGCACTACACTTGTAGAGGCACTATTCATGAAAAGGAGTTGAAAAAATGGACGCAATCTCACTCAACCATATATCTAATAGATATCCCTTATTAAATGACATCAGCATCACAGTGAAGTATGGAGAAATATATGGCATAGTGGGGAAACAGGCAACAACTCTATTTAAAATCATTCTTGGTAAAACCTACTATGATCAAGGACAAGTGAGTATTCTAGAAAGTACTCAAGAAAAGTATTTAAGACGTAATAGAAAAAGAATAGGCTATACTGTCAACAGCCATTTCTTTAATCATTTGAATGCATCTAAAAACCTTTACTATCACTGTCTCATAAAAGGTATTCATGACAAAAAAGAAGTTGAACATGTCTTATCTCTCGTGGGCTTGCAGGACCAACAGTTACTTTATCGTGACTTCTCACACGAAATGAAATGTCGTCTTGCGATTGCGAAAGCTCTCTTAGGACATCCAGCTATTCTCCTACTTGATGAACCAATGGAAGATCTCAATAATGACGAAATAGCTTCTATTAGACAGCTTCTTCTTGCACTCAATAAAGAAGGTATTACGATACTGCTCTCTAGTCATTGTATCAACCACTTAAAAGGACTTGTCACGCACCATTGCATCATAGAATATGGAACTATCAAAGAGATTAAGGAGGGAACTCTTTGATTGAATCATGAATAAGTATGCCAATAAGATTCTGGGGTTATTACATCATTCAATTTTTTTACTATTTAATCCAGAGATATACATTTCTCGACTTCTTTCCACTCATAATAGGATTAAATCATTAATATGGATACTCTCAATTTCCTAGAATATACAGAAGAATAAATAACCGGATAATTTTTTCAAATGGAGTGAAGCTTTCATTTTGTAGTCAACATCAGTCTTTAGTGACATCCTGCTTAAACTATAACCCCAACTGAATCTTATAAAGACTTTCATGATCCTTTTGACATAGTAACCAATATCTTCCTACATGATCATGAAAGTCTATTTTTTATTGCATTATTCAACAAAAAGGAGAATCGAAGGGTGAATATGAAAAAGAAGGTCATATTGTTTGTAATTATTATTTTAATTGGTATAGTAACAATTGCAGTAAACAGATATTACAGTACTGACCATACTTTATCTGACTGCTACTATACACAGATTCCTCGTGTGGATGTGAATAGAGAATCATGGCTCATCGATGATTTTGGTCATAAACAACCCATTGGTAAAGAATATGTTCTTGTTTGTTATAATGCATTAGGAGAGTCAATGCGTGTGACATTTATTCATGCAGACTCTTATTGTCCAGGAACTTACATCAAGTTAAAAACAAAGAAGAAGATAGTCATCAACCAAAGGATTATATCTGAATCGAAAGTTCCACAACGTGCTTTAAATCAAATCAAGAGTCATGGAACAAAATAGATGAAAGGAGAGAGATATGAACTATGAAGTGATTAATTATATTATTGCCATCATGTATATTGTATTTATGATTTGCTTATTTTGTGCAGCTGTTTATCTCTTCATATTGATAGTCAAAGCTCTTAAGAAATATATTAATTCTAAAGATGTACGAGAAGAGAAAAAAGTGAATGCGAAATCTTTAGGAGAATCCCTTAAAGAAAACCGTCTCCGTTGTAAGATGACTCAAGAGTTTGTTGCAGAAACATTAGGTGTAAGTAGACAAGCTGTTTCTAAATGGGAGAATGGAACAAGTGATCCCAATACAACCAATCTTATTGCCCTATCAAGATTATATAAGGTCACACCCGAAGACCTGCTTAAATGTATTCAAGAAAAGAGCCTGTCTAATGAATAGACAGGCCAGACAAAAAGGAAAATATATTATGAAAAAAACATTCTATAAGTATACTAATAAAATCCTTGTCGCAATGCAATTGAATACAAAAAATCAAATAAAAATTTAAAAATAAAACCCCTTATAAATATTATTTTATACAAACTAAAAAAGCCTGGCGAGATGAGCATCTCAATAGGCTTTTTTATTTAAGGAGTCAGCTTAATATCAATTAAGTTCCTCTATGATTATTGTAGAAAACTCTATACATAAATTCAATAAAATTCAAAAAACTAGAAAAAATTATAGTTTCATTGAGAGATAGAACTGATCCACATAACTATGCGTAATCGCAATATTGAGTTCTTCTTTGTATTTACTATTGTTGATTGTTTCTACAAGTTCTTTATTTCTTTGATTCAACTGTTCAATCACTTCTTTACTAGGAATATGATTGGACTTAGAAGAATTATGACTCTTAGAAGTCAAAACAAGATTCCAGATATCATCACTATACATGAATGACCAAGGAATCACATGATCTACACTAATATCATCAGGTTTTAATTCTTCTCCTGTATAAAAATCAATTGGTTTATTCATATTTTCAAGTAAGATATTTTTATATTTAGTGAGATTATTTCTTCTGATTTGATTATCAGAGATACCTTTTACTTTAGAAGTAATACGTGGGGCATTATTGAACTTCTCTAATAACTGTGCCCATTTGTAATTGAGTAGTTGTGATAAGACAAAACCATACTCCTTCAACAACAATACCTGTTCTTTATTGATCGATATGTAGAGATAATCTTTATTAAGAACATATAGATTCTTAGTTTCCTTATTCACATTCATAAAACGCCAAGATACATCATCCTTCAGCTTTCTTGCACATTTCTTTAATACATTCTTATAGAAGTTTTCTTCTGTATTTAATACAAGTTCTGCTTTATCAAACCAGATAGGAATAGAAGATCCGGATAACTCTTTATATTTTTCAATAAGTAAATCAACCTGCTGGACTATGACAGGTTTCTTTTTGATATTAGATCCTTGTCTTAGATTAAAGAAGAATGTCTGATTCCAGTAATACTTCACCATCTTATGTGCTATTGCATCAAATGTAATCACATTATTTTCTTCTACAAAATTAAGTGAATAAACATTTTCAAGAATAGCACGTCCCCAGGCTAACTTATATGTATTATCATTATTCATATACTCAATCACATCAAGCCAGTCCTGTATATACTTATTCATAAGAATCCTCTACATATTCCAGATAGATTTTCTTATCAAAAGCACCATTATTGTGTGCTTTTTTTTCTTTAATAGATATTATTTCCTGCTGATCAATATGAAGTGTATTTTCTAATGCCTCTAATACCTCTAATACATCTGCTATCTCTTTCTTAATATCTTCACCTTCAGCATTCATTACCTCATGACATTCTTCTAATAATTTACTTTTCAAGCATACAAGATATTCATCGTCATTGAGTAGTATTCTTGTTACACAAGTCTTATGATCATTCTCTATGATTTCAGGAATACGATCTCTGACTAACTTATTATGAATATGTTTCATTGGCATCACCTCTTCATTAATCATACATCTCCCCCAATCATTATGAAAGTTACTTAAAAAAAACTGTATGGTAAAATATCACTAAAGGACATTTTATTGCATGTATATATGAAGAAGGTTGCCTTTTGTTGGAAGGGCTTACTTTGTATAATGTGATTGTAAGGAGGGAGAAGCGTGCGATTATATTCAATACTTAAAGAACTCAGAGATAATTCTAAATATCTGCCAACGAATTATTTTGTGACAAAATACAATGTTTCCAAAAGAACAATTCAAAATGATATCTCTTATCTCATGCGCATTTCTCCACGTAAAGGGTTCCTCCTTCATATGAAAAGAGAACAGGGATACCTATTAGAAATCACCAACGAAACACTATTCAATGATTTCTTAGAAACATTAAATGAAACATTTTATGTTTCTACTAATGAAAGACCAGCGCATATATTATCATTTCTTGCCATTCAAGAAGATTATATCTCGATGAATAAGATTGCGGATATCTTCCAGGTATCTAAGACAGTAATCAAGAATGATATGCATATCGTAGAAAGAATTGCGAAGGTGTATCATTTTGAAATCGAAAGAAAACAACACTATGGAATTAAAATCAATGGCTTGGACCAAGATTTTAAGATGTACCTTACAGAAGAATACATCAACGGCAGTTTCTTTATTCAGACAGCAGTCAATGATGTTACAAGAGATTTTAAGTTTGTCGAACAATCTTTTATAGGTTTACTTACGCAGGAAAATGTGAATGTAAACTACAATGAGTTACTTAACATTACAAACTATTTAAAAATCATGGTTTATAGTGCTTCTACTCATAGTGAACAGGATGAAGACTACATATATCAAGATATCACAATCCATCGCTTAGCTAAAAAAGTGATTGATATGTTGAAAGGTTTCTATCAAGTTCAGTTCTCAAATGAAAGCATTGATGGATTGATTACAGTCTTAAATAAGAATCTTAGAAAACGTTTAGAAAATATTGGTTTTAAATGTACCAACCTCGAAGAAGTCATCAATGACTTCTTAAAGAAGACAGATGAAATTTATGAAACAACATTCTTACAGGATGAAGACTTTAAGAAGATGTTACTTATCCATGTCACATTACTTATAGATCGTCTTCATGACAAGATTTCCTATAAGAATGAATTAGCCAACGAATTAAGTATTACCAATTCAGTAGTATTTAATATCGCCATACAGTTCTGTGATATGCTTCATGAACTCTATGATGTCAAGCCAACCTTTGATGAAGTCGGGTTTGTCGCTATGCATTTTGCAGGACATATGGAAAAGGAAAAACAACAAAAACTACAGCTTTATGATCGTATTGGTGTGGTCTGTTCCTCTGGAGGAGGCAGTGCTTATATGATTAAACTGCAGATAGAATCACTTTTTCCAAAAGCAACAGTCAAGACATTCTCATTCTTACAACAGGATGCTTTACTAGATTATTGTCCTGACCTTGTATTTACAATTATGCCGCTTTCTTTTGATATCCAGGCACCTATTATCTATATCAAGGAATTACTGGATGATAAGGATTTACAGCGTATTAAGCAGATCTTACAGACAGATGACTATGATCCTTATACGTTGATTAATGATAAACCAATGTATCAGTCATTCTTCTCTAAAGACTTCTTTAAGATAGATGAAGATGATGATTATGAGAATTTGATTTATCGTATGGCGATTGAATTAGAAGAACAAGGCTATGGGAAGAAGGGATTTGCGGATCTTGTATTAGAACGTGAATCCTATGTCAGTACGATTTATATGAATGGAATCTGTATTCCTCACCCATTAGAAACAGATGCATTAAAAAACATGATATCTGTAAGAATCTTAAAGAAACCATTTGAATCTCATGGAAAAACAGTCAAACTCGTATTCATGGTTTGTTTAAGAAAGGATCAGATAGAAATGTATAAGATTCTTACAAAGAAGCTCTATGCGCTTATGCATGAACCAAAATATATAGAAAGAATTTTAGAAGTCCAGTCATTTGAAGAAATGATGGCAGTGTTAGATGAGTTAGGAGGTGTTCAACATGAATGATGAATTACTTAAAAGACTCAGTGATGCAGATAGTATTGCATCATGTGAAGATGAAGTAAGAAATATTCTCTATCATGAATTAAAAGATTATTGTGACGAAGTCTATTGTGACTCTTTAGGCAGTGTGATTTTTCATAAAAAGGGATGTAGTTTAAATCCTTTAAAAATCATGTTTTGTGCACATATGGATGAAGTCGGATTTGAAGTGAGATATATCTCAGATATTGGTTTCCTCTATTTAATGCCATTAGGTGGTGTGTTAGATAAGAGTAAGGAAATGCAGATTGTGCGTGTGACAACATCTGATGGACGTAAGTATGAAGGCTTATTGAATGTGACTAAAGATAGTAATGGCCAGGTTAAAGATATGTATGTGGATATTGGCTGTGAAACAGCCCAGGAAGTGAAAGACCTTGGTATTTCTATTGGTGATATGGTCTGCTTTGCATCAAGTATGCGTCAAATTCAGCCCCATGTTTATATGGGTAAAGCAATGGATGACCGTTCAGGATGTTATGTACTTGCAGAAGCCTTAAAGCAGGTGAAGTTCAATGAACATGACTTATACTTCGTTGCAACAAGTAGTGAAGAAGTCGGTGTACGTGGTGCAAAAACAGCTACACATCTTATTGATCCAGATATCGTATATGCGATTGATGTCGCAAATAATCCAGAACTTGTAAAGAACTATACAAATACCCGATTGATTGGACATGGTCCAATGATTGTTCATTATGATAAAACAATGGCTCCTAATAGAAAACTATTGGCCTATGTTAAAGAAGTGGCTGATAAGAATAACATTCCTTATCAGTGCGATATGTTTAAGGGTGGAGGAACAGATGCAGGTAATGCACATTTAGAAGCGGGAGGACGCTTAGCACTTGTATTAGGTATTCCACTACGTTATTGTCATGGATCTTATTCAATGGTTCATAGCAATGACTTACAACATTTGATTCAATTGATTTGTAAATTAATACAAATAGATAATTCACAATATCAGGCAATGACAACATTTATTACGGAGGGTTAAGAACATGACTGAAATGGAAAAACAAATTATCGGAATCATTTCTTCAGCAGGACAAAGCAAATCTATGGCTTTTGAAGCATTGAAGAAAGTAAAAACAGGAGAATATGATGAAGCGAGAAGACTATTAGATGAAGCAAGAAAAATAGACATCGAAGCACATTCTATTCAGACTAAGCTTATTCAGGCTGAAATGTCAGACACTGAAGAAAAGCCAGTAGTTGGGTTATTAATGGTTCATGCCCAGGACCATTACATGACATCTCAATTAGCAAGGGATCTAATTGAAGAGTTAATAACAATCTTTGAAGCAAAGGAGGGAAAGTAAAATGAAAATCGTATTATGTTGTGCAGGTGGTTTCTCAACAACTATGTTGATGGACAGCATGAAAGCTGTCGTTAAAAAAAGTGCAAAGCTAAATGAAGATGACTTCAGCTTTGTTGCGATTCCAGTAGATATCTTACAGAGTGAAGTAGAAGACTGCGATGTATTAGTTATTGGACCACAGATTGCGCATAAATTGGACTACATCAAGCCAATTATTGAACCATACCATATTCCATATGTAATCGTTGATCAAGAAGTATATGGAAAAATGGATGGCGCAACTGTTATGAAACAGGTATTAATCGCACGTAGAAAAGCAGACATGGCAAAATAAAAAAATAATTTGGAGGGACTAAAATGTTTGATAAATTCGAAGCCTTTATGAACAAGTACTTGACTCCACTTGCAAACAAGATGGATAAACAGGTTCATTTAAGTGCTATTAAAAAATCAATGGTTGCCTTAACACCATTATTAATCATTGGTAGTTTCTGTTTGATTCCAGAAGCTATCCCAAACATGATTGGTGCAAAACATCCTGTATCAGTTTGGATCTTAAAGAATCTTGATTTAATCTACATTCCATACAATGTAGGTATGGCTTTAATGTCAGTATATGTATCAATCATTATTGCATATCATTTAGCTAACAGTTATAAACAGGACATTCCTGGTGCTGTCAGCATGGCATTAATCTCTTTCTTTATTATGACTTACCAGACAAAAGAAGGTGGAGGATTAGATACTACTTTCTTTGGTCCAAAGGGTCTATTTGCGGCTATGTTCGCATCTATTATTGCGGTTGAATTATTCCGCTGGTGTAAAAAGAAGAAATTCACTATCAAGATGCCAGAATCAGTTCCTGACTTCGTATCTAGATCATTTGAAATGATTCCATTATCAGTGATCGTCATTGGTTTCTTCTTAATCGTACGTATTGTATGTATCAATGTATTCAATACAATGCCACCTTTAATCTTTACTAAGTTATTCGCACCTTTAGTAGGTTCAATGGATAACCCAATTGCTTATTTATTCTTAAGAATGCTTCAGTGCTTATTATTCTTCTTTGGTATTCATCCATCAGTATTAAGCCCTATTACAAGCCCAATCTCAACTCAGTTCTTAGCTGACAATATCGCTGCAAGCTTAGCTAAACAGCCATTACCTCATTTCTACTGCCCAGGTCCTGAATCAGCATTCGGTAACTTCACTGGTACTGGTGTTACAATCGGATTAGTATTCTGGTGCTTATTATCTAAGAACAAGGCTTTAAAACAGGTAGGACGTGTTGCACTTATTCCAGCATTATTTGGTATCAATGAACCAATCCTATTTGGTGCTCCAATCGTATTAAACCCTATATTCTTTATTCCTTACGTAATCTTTGGTGGAATTATCGGAAGCTTTGGTGGTTTCGCTATGTACTTTGGAATTATGGAAAAATCTATCTTTACACCTCCATACGTTGGTGTATTCTTAGAAGGTTACTTAACTAACTTCGATGTGATGTCTATTGTAGTCAATGCGGCTCAGATGATTGCATCAATTGTTGTGTGGTATCCATTCTTCAAGATTTATGAAAAACGTTATGGACAAGATGTTGAAAAGAAAGATACTAATAATGTTATTTCAGACGAAGATGCTGCAATTTTAGACGATTTAGACTTAGACTTTTAATATCAAAGGGGCAGGCATTTGCTTGCCCCTTATATTTTTATAAGAGGTATATACATATGGCTAAAAGAATAGATATAGTTCAGAACTATTTAAAAGAGAAGAACATAGATGCTTTATTGCTCAAAAGCAAAACAATGAAGAAGTGGATGTCTACAATGACAGGAAGTGGATGTAAGATTCTGATTACACAATCTAAGGGTTATTTGATTCTAGATGGTAGATATCTTACAGAAGCAAAAGAAACAGAATTTGATTTAGAAATCGTTCTTCATAATCCTCATACAACAGGCCGTAACTATTTAGCTGCAGTAGAAAGACTACTTAAGGAAGAAAACTGTAAGAATTTAGGTGTAGAAGCGGATGAAGTACTAGTTAATGAATATGAACAAATGAAACAATTGGGTGTTGATATTTGTTTATTAGATGAAGATATAATGAATTTAAGAATTGTGAAAGACTCTGAAGAAATAGCTGCAATGAGAAAAACGATTGCGATGACAGATGATATCTATTCAAAGGTGATTCAACATATTAAAGTAGGTATGACTGAGTATGAAATCAGTGCTTTAGTTCAATATTATTCTATTGCATCAGGTGCACAGCAGATGTCATTTGATACGATTGTATCAAGTGGTGAAAGAACAGCTTTACCTCATGGTAGACCAACTGGTAGAAGAGTAAAGGCACATGAACCTATTATGATTGATTTTGGGATTCAGTATGATAATTATCAATCAGATATGACACGTGTATGCTTTATTGGTGAGCCAGAGGAACGTTACAAGAAAATCTATGATGTTGTATTAGAAGCACAGCTTGCTGGTTTAAAGGCTATTAAAGAAGGCGCTCTTGCAAGTAATTGTGACCAGGCTGCGAGACAAGTGATTGTTGATGCAGGTTATGGTGAGTATTTTGATCATGGACTTGGACATGGAATAGGTGTGACTGATAGTAATGAAGGACCTATTTTAAATAGTAAGAGTCAGACAGTTTTAAAAGAAGGTATGATGATGTCATGTGAACCTGGTATTTATATACCTGGAGTAGGTGGCATTAGAATAGAAGATGATGTCCTTATTGAAAATGGAGTAGGTGTTCCACTTAATAAAACAACTAAGGACTATATAATACTGGAGGAAAAATAGTATGCATTATGATTTTGATGAAGTACATAATCGTTTAGGTACTTATTGTACACAATGGGATTATATTGAAGACCGTTTTAATAAGAAGGATTTAATACCATTCTCTATTTCTGATACAGATTTTATTATTCCTAAACCAATCACAAAAAAGATTCATGAAGTAGCAGATCATCAGATTTATGGTTATACAAGATGGAATCATCATGATTTCAAATCTTCTATTACTACTTATTTTAAAAGAAGATTTGATACAGATATAGAAGAAGACTGGATTCTTTATAGCCCATCTGTGATGTATTCTGTGTCATTACTCATTCGCTTATTAAGTCAACCTCATGACAAGGTATTGACTATGAACCCTATGTATGATTCTTTTATTAGTGTGATTAAAGAAAATGATAGAGAACTTGTTTCACATCATCTGATAAAGGAAGAGGGTACATTCAAGATTGATTTTGATGTATTTGAAAAGCAGGCTCAGGAAAGTGCTCTATTACTTCTTTGTTCACCTCATAATCCAACAGGTAGAATATGGAGTGATGAGGAAATGCATCGTATGATTGAAATCTGTAAGAAATATCAGGTAAAGATCATTTCAGATGAAATTCATATGGATATTAGAATTAAAGATGCGAAACATCATCCATTAATGAAATACTATGATGAATATAAAGAAATCTTTACAGCAAGTTCTTCAAGTAAAACATTAAATACACCAGGTCTCATAGGTTCTTATGTCATTATTCCTGATGAAAAGATCAGAGATGAATTCCTAGGTGTAACAAGAAGAAGAGATTTTCTTAATTCAGCAAGTATATTTGGTATGTATGCCACTATGATTGGTTATACTGAATGTGATGACTATATTGATCAGTTAAACGAATATATTCGTGGAAATATGGAACTCGTAGAAAACTTTATAAGAGATGAATTAAAAGACTTCAAGTTTCAAAGACCAGAAGCCACATATCTTGCCTGGATTGATGCAAGAGATGTCCCATTCACTTCTGATGAGATTCAGGATGCACTTGTGAATGTGGGAGGAGTCGCCATTATGAAAGGTGAAATCTATGGTGAAAATGGTGCAAAGTATTTAAGAATGAACTTAGGTTGTCCTCGCTCTAAGATTGAAGAAGGATTAAAACGATTCAAGAAAGCAATGGATTACTTATATAATAAATAGAAGGAGATTGTCTTATGCGTATTTTATGGAACAAACTAACATTCTGGCTAGATAGAAAGCCATCTAAAGTCCCTTTTGCCTCTAGAGTATTTGCCTATGTTTTAGACTGGGTAATTGGAGGAATCCTTTGTGGATTACCTGCCGTCGCAATTTACAGCATGGTCACGAAACGTGATGATATGTTTAGTGATTTATATGTATTTGCCGCTTTAGGATTTCCTAAATGGTGGGGTTATGTCGCAGGATTATTATGCTTAGTAGTTGCAGTAATCTATTTTGTATATATCCCATATAAAGTGTATCCAGGTCAGACACTTGGTAAGAAGATCATGAAATTAAAGATTGTAAGACTAGACTGGCAGCCACTAGATATCAAAACACTTGTATTAAGAAACATTGTTGGCTTATTACTTATTGAAAGTGTATCTATGATTGTGAGCCGCTATTTAAGACAGATGTTGACTCTTGCGACAGGAATCTATTTTGAATATTACTTAACAGCTATTGGTGCTGTATTGACTATTATCTCAGGTGTAATGGTCTATAATACAGGCTCTAGAAGAGCTATTCATGACTATATTGCGAAAACAACAGTAGTAGGTATAGAGGAAGAAGCACCTGTACCTAAGAATAGAAAAGAAAGACGTAAAAAAAGAAATAAACACGCATAAGACTCAAGATGGGCATTTTTGCCCATCTTTTCTTTTACGCGATTTTTACATCCGCTCTAATAGAAAGGAGATTCGTAGGGTGGGTATTGCTATCACGTTTACGTGATAGCGTATCCTCAAGTTACGAGGATGTAAAAAGTGTTTAAAAAGATTGAAGAAGTGAGTAAGTTATCAGGAGTCAGTAAGCGTACATTACAATATTATGATGATGAAGGTATATTACCTGTGAAACGCTCTAAGAATAATTATAGACTCTATGATGATGAAACAATGGAAAGACTATGGAAAATCTTATGGTACAAGGAAATGGGGTTAGATTTAAAGGAAATAAAACTGATTCTAGAAGGAATGAAGCAGGAAACTGTAATAGAAGAGAAAGTAAATAAAATCAATTATACGATTAGAGTTTTAGAGGAACAAAAGAAAGTGATAGAATATATACAGAGATATTCTGTTCCAGTAAAGAGTGAAGAGAATAATAAGACATTTAAAGATCAAATCAAACAAATAAGAAAAGAACAAGGTATGTAGGAGGGAAGAACTTATGAAGATCAGTAAAATTATTGATGATGTAAAAGATGGTATTGATGATGCTAAACTAAAAGTAGTGGATGTTGTTGATAAGGCTGAATTAGATAAACGTGCAAAGGAATTTGGTGATGCGACAGTAGATGCAGCTCAGAATTTGGCTAAAACAATTGAAGAAGGTAAACGTCAATGGGATTTAAATAGATTAAAGCCAATTTTCTTGCAAGATTTAAATGGAATGCGCTATTCAAGACTAATTAGAATTGTAGAAAGAGATAAGAAATTCGACATAGAAGTATGCAAGGGTTCTATTGGGTATTGGGCTACTTGTAAAGGTGAAAGATGGATGAATATCTTTAAGGATTCAGTCAATAAGTTTGGATTAAATTTCTATCCGAATGATGAAGTGAATTTCTATTATATGGATCCTACAGATGGTGATAGTTATATTGTGCTAGATGAGTACTTTGATCGATTGAAACAGGCACGTGTGAGTGAATTACAGAAGATTGCGCAAGATTTAGGTGCTAAATACTTTAAAGTTACATATATGAAAGAAAAAACAACTTTAAGTAAGAAGAGCGCTAATGGAAAAGGATCAATTCATAAAAAGGGCAATGGTTCAGTACAAATGAATGCGACAGAGCAGAAGTATGATAGAATGGATATTGCAGCTGAAATGAGTTTTCCTGGACATGAACCAGTCATGCCTCATGTAAGATATCTGAAGTATGATCCTAATATACTGAATTTGATTGAGATGCGTATGGATACTAAAGGACCTGTTAAACATCAGATATTAAATATTAAATTAAGTAGTTCATCTGGATTAAAGGAAACTGATGCAGTAAAGGTAGATATGATATTGAAAAGTTTGAAGATGGCAGGTAATACTACAGTATCAAGTGAAGCACAAAATGAAGCTAAAAGTATTTTGAAATATGAAATAGACTTCTAATAGTACTTACTTAATGATTAGGTAGTGTTTATTGGTTAAACAGTTGATGTTGTTATTGAAAGAATTGATTAACTAAAGTATGATAAGAGTGTTCTTAATGGTGTAGGAACACTTTTATTTATACTTTTTGCCACGCTATTGATAAATACTAGGAATAATCGAGGTTTTGTAGGAGATTTTAAGGCTATGGTTACAAGAAATAGTTTTGCCACGCATTTTGGTTATTTTAAGTAGTGTTTATCAGGGTTTTGTAGGTAAGGATTCATAATAGTTAACCCCTGTTGGGGACGGAAACTTTTTCTTCACTGATAAGTCCTCCTTTCTGAGTCCATTGTACTAATTCATAATAGTTAACCCCTGTTGGGGACGGAAACTTTAAATTATTCCCTGTAACAATTCCTGAAAAGAAACTTGCTAATATTCATAATAGTTAACCCCTGTTGGGGACGGAAACAATGCTAGACCCTTCTCGTGTTGGCTTGGATGGCTTGTATTCATAATAGTTAACCCCTGTTGGGGACGGAAACACGCTTATATTCTCATTTCAATCACATCCTTTCAATTTGGTATTCATAATAGTTAACCCCTGTTGGGGACGGAAACGTGATATAACATTCAATTTTAGCTGTTTTATTTGTATTCATAATAGTTAACCCCTGTTGGGGACGGAAACCCAAACCATATCATCTTCATGATACAAATCATCACATATTCATAATAGTTAACCCCTGTTGGGGACGGAAACCATTTTATAGACTTTTTCTTATATTCTTCATAAGATGAGTATTCATAATAGTTAACCCCTGTTGGGGACGGAAACAACGATTTCAAAACCATTAGATTTTATACTCTTTTATTCATAATAGTTAACCCCTGTTGGGGACGGAAACCACAATTCGTGTCCTCTTTTCTAAGTATTTATAAGGTTTTGATTCATAATAGTTAACCCCTTTAGGGGACACATAATGAAAACATCCCCATAGTAGAGGATGTTTTCATTTACTAATCTGATAATGTTCAGTAACTATGTAGTACTTAAACATCTCATTTTATTGTTGTAGGTTATGCGTAGTTTTCTTAATTCTTCTCTAATTGTTTCTTTATTCCATACTTTATCTGATATTCCAATCAACTCTTTTACCCATGATGTAAAGGAGTATTTTATTCTCTATTTTTACTAAATTTTAAATAACTATTTGAAAACGAAACAAAATACTATATAATAAACTATTCGATAAAATATTCATCTCATTTAAACAATGAAACTTACAATTATCGGATGGTGGATGAAAGGATACAATAAATATTATGTTATAATATAGTAAGCGTATACATTATTGAGGAGGGCACCTAATGTATAAGAAACTAAAAATAGAACTGGCTACAGACAAAATAGACTTTAGAAAGTCTTCTTGTTTTCAGGGAGCACTATTTGAATTAATGGATACAGACTATGTATCTATTCTTCATCAACAGAATAGACATCCTTATAGCCAGTATGTTTATAAAGACAAAGACAAAGTATATTGGACAATATGTACATGTGATGATGATTCATCACACTATATGATGAATCCAATACTGGATGATTCTATCCAACAGATTTCTTTAAACAAAGAAAAAGAACCCATTTCATTTGTTTCTAAACAGTTAAAGATGGTATCCCAGGAACAATTAATGGATCACTTCTACAATAAGCCTGCAGAAAGATATTTAGAAATAAGAATACTCACACCTATGTCTTTTAAAAGTTATGGCAGATATATCAATTATCCTGATTTACGCTTAATTTATCAGAGTTTAATGAATAAATATGATTCTGTATTAAAAGAAGCCAGTATGTTTGATGAAGATACATTAGATATGCTTGTAGAAGGAAGTGAGATAGTAAAATATAATCTCCGCTCTTATTTATTCCCACTACAGGGAGTAAAGATTCCTTCTTTCTTTGGTACTATGACTATTAAAGTCACAAGTACAGATACAGCTGCAAAATTTATAAGACTATTACTAGAATTTGGGGAATATTCTGGAGTAGGTATTAAAACAGGTTTAGGAATGGGTGCTATACAAATCGTAAGGAGGGATAATGAATGACAGATCATGAAACTAAAATCATCATAGGAAGCTTGCTTCATGATATAGGTAAAGTTGTTTATAGAAAAGGAATGGATGGTCGTAAACATAGTCAAAGTGGTTATGAATATCTCAAAAACTATACAGATGATAAAGATATCCTAAATGCAGTAAGATATCATCACGCTGATGCTTTACGTCAATCTTCTATTGATGATGATTCTATTGCTTATATTACTTATATTGCGGATAATATCGCATCAGGTGCAGATAGAAGAAACAAAGAAATAGAAGACAAAGGATTTGAAATACATACTGCATTACAACCTGTATTTAATCTCTTAAATGGGAATAAAGGTAATTTATATTATCATGCAGGAAGTTTAAAGGATAATATAAACTATCCTACCAATACAAAAACAGAATTTAATGCATCACAATACAGCGAAATACTGAGTAATATATCTTCTAACTTGAATGGATTAGATTTAAAAGATCATGCTTATATCAATTCATTATTAGAAGTATTAGAAGCTAATTTATCATTTGTCCCTTCTTCTACATCTAAGAAAGAAGTAGCTGATATATCACTTTATGATCATGTAAAGCTCACAGCTGCATTCGCAAGTGCTATCTATGCCTACTTAAAGGAACAGAATATTACAGATTATAAGACAGAATTATATAAGAATGCGTCTCTATTCTATGATAAGAAAGCCTTCTTACTTGCTTCTTTAGATATCTCAGGAATACAGAAGTTTATTTACACTATTACAACTAAGAGTGCATTAAAATCTTTACGCTCACGTTCTTTCTATCTAGAAATCATGATGGAACATATTATTGATACACTCTTAGATAAACTTCATCTTTCACGTGCTAATCTTATTTATAGTGGTGGTGGTCATTGTTATATGATTCTGCCTAATACAAAAGCAACACAAACAATATTTGATGAAGAAATCAAGAATGTGAATAAGTGGTTCTTAAAACATTTCCAGACGGCTTTATTTATTGCAGGGGCTTATGTTCCTTGTAGTAGTAAAGATCTACAGAATGAACCAAACGGTTCCTATTCAGAACTTTATAGAGAACTTTCTACAAAGCTTTCATTAAACAAATCACATCGTTATACAGCGGCAGAAATCATCGCACTAAACAAGATACAGGCAGATGACTATGAAAGAGAATGTAGAGTATGTAAGAGACTAGGTAAAGTGAATGAGGATGGAGAATGTTCTATTTGTGAATCATTAATTAAGTTCTCTAAAAAACTAATGGATATGGATTTCTTCTCTATTACTCAACAAAAGAAACAAGGTTTACCATTACCTGGTGACTATTACCTTGTATCTGATAGTGAAGAAACCTTAAAAGAAAGAATGGTTAATGATGACTCTTTTGTAAGAGCCTATTGTAAGAATAACCCTCATACAGGTAAAAGTATTTCTACAAAACTATGGGTAGGGGATTACCATTCTGAAGATGAATTTGTAAAGTTAGCTGAAAAATCAAATGGTATCAAGAGAATTGCAGTACTCAGAGCTGATGTAGATAACTTAGGACATGCCTTTATTGCAGGTTTTCCAGACAAGTATATGACACTCTCTCGTACCGCTACATTATCAAGACAGTTATCTTTATTCTTTAAATATCATATCAAGAGTATTTTAGAGAAAGGGTCTTATTATATTGATCATGAAGAAGGCCATCCACGTCATGCAGCTATTGTTTATTCAGGTGGAGATGACTTATTTATAGTTGGTGCATGGAATGATGTCATTGAACTTGCTGTTGATATAAAAGATTCTTTAAAGGCTTATACAGAAAATACACTCACTATATCAGGTGGTATTGGTTTATATACATCTACTTATCCAATTAGTGTTATTGCGGATGAAGTGGCAGAAATGGAAGATAAGTCTAAAGGTCATGAAGGTAAGAATTCAATCACATTATTTGAAGATGGTAAAGATCATAAAGAAGGTGAAGAGGATCATATTAGTGATGGTACATATACTTGGGATGACTTTACAGAAAGAGTTATTAAAGAGAAATATGAAGTATTAGACCAGTTCTTTGGAAAGTCTATGAATGGTGATAAGTCTGATACAGAAAGAGGAAAAGCGTTCTTATATCACTTATTAGAGTTAATTAGAAAGAGAAATGAAGGAATTAACTTTGCTAGATTTGTTTACTTACTTGCAAGAATGGAACCTAATTCTCAAGCAACTATAGCTGAAAAAGAAGCATATAAAGAATTCTCAGATCATATGTATAAGTGGTATCAAAATGAAAAAGACTGTCGTGAACTAAAGACAGCTATTAATATATTTGTTTATTCTCTAAGAGTAAGGGAGGAGTAATTTATGAAATCAGATATGGAATATGCAGAAGAAGTTATTAAGTCATTAATCACTTTCAGAGATAAATGGGGAAATGTTAAAGGTTTATTAACTGTGTCCCAGATAAGAAATATATTAGCAATGTCTGCAGATATTTATAATTCTGTACTTGAAAGTCCAACAGAAAATTTATCAGAAGATTTGTTGGATAGAATAAGTTATTTAACAGTGAGATTATATTATGAAGCAGGTCGTAATCAATTAGTGAAAAAGTTTGTTGAAAAAGCTAAACTCATTGAAAAATTGAAAAATGCAAAAACTAAAAAAGATTATGTTGATTATTATCATTATATGGAAGCGTTAGTTGCATTTCATAGATATTATGGTGGAAAGGATCAGTAGGATTATGTATACAAAAATTCAGATTACAGGAACAATTGAAGTATTAACAGGAATGCATATTGGAGGTTCGTCAGCTTTCGCTGCAATTGGTGCAGTTGATTCTCCAGTTATTAAAGATGTACTTTCAGGTTGTCCAATGATTCCAGGAAGCTCATTAAAAGGAAAGATGCGTACACTACTTGCGAAAGAATATAATGAATCAGTTGCGGATAAACCTGATCAGGATTGTGAAAGAATCAAAAGAGTATTTGGTAGTGCTGAAAAGAATCATATAAAAAAGAGTAGAATTCAGATTTCTGATATGATTCTTTCGAATGATAAAGATTTAAGAAAGAAAGGTTTAAACAGCTTAACAGAAGTTAAGTTTGAAAATACTATTAACCGTGCTACTGCAGTTGCGAATCCTAGACAAATTGAAAGAGTTGTAAGAGGTTCAGAATTTGATTTAGATATTCTTTATGAAGTAGATAACATGGATGACTTATATGAGGATATTGAACTCATCGCAGAAGCTTTAAAGATGCTTCAGTTTGATTATTTAGGCGGTAGTGGTTCTAGAGGATATGGTAAAGTAAAATTCACTGATTTATATGCAGAAACAGTAATTGGTCAATTAGATAAGAGTATAGAAGATAAAATCAATGATATTTTAAGTAAAGTATCTCAATAATGAAAGGTGGTAGGCACCATGAACTATAAGATTTATAAAATGATTTTTACACAGGGTGTACATTTTGGTGAACATTCCTTAGAAAAGTCAGAAATCATTTTTCAGGCAGATACTCTCTTTTCTGCTTTATGTATAGAAGCACTTAAGATTGATAAGTTAGAGACATTATTAAAAAGTGTTAAAGAGAATCATTTGGTATTCTCTGATGCATTTCCTTATATGAATCAAGAGTTTTTTGTTCCTAAACCAATGAAGAAGATTGAACAAGTCACTCAAAGTGAAGATATGACAATACGTAAGAAGTTTAAGAAACTAGAATATGTACAAGTTTCTTTATTAGATCAGTATCTTAAAGGACAATATCCTATTGATAAAGGTTCTGATATAAAGAAATTAGGTGTACATGCTTTAAAAACATCTGCATCAATTAGAGGAAATGAAGAAGCACTTCCTTATCGTGTAGGTATTTATCGCTTTGAAAAACACAATGGTTTATATATAATTGTAGGTTATGATTCTAAAGAAACACTTCACTTATTTGATAAATTATTCAAGATGTTAAGTTTATCAGGTATTGGTGGTAAGAAGAATTCTGGTTTAGGACACTTCAGATATAATACAGTAGAATTACCAAAAGAATTAAATAATCGTTTGAATACAAAAGGTGAAGTCATGACTCTCTCTGTATCTCTTCCTACAGATAAGGAAATAGAAGATATCTTAGATGATTCTCGTTACTTACTTGTAAAAAGAAGTGGTTTCGTAGACTCATATACTTATTCTAAAGAACAGCGTAGAAAGAAAGATATTTACTTATTTAAAGCAGGTTCCTGCTTTAATAAGACATACCAGGGAGATATTTACAATGTATCATCAGGAGGTAGTCATCCTGTGTATAAGTATGCAAAACCATTATTTATGGGGGTAGAAGTATGAAGAACTATTTAAAGTCTTATCGTATACATTTAAAAGTATTAGGCCCTGTATTTATTGGGAGTGGGAAGGAATTATCTAAAAAGGAATACTTGTTCTATAAGAATAATCAGATTGCAATCATTGATATTGCGAAGTTTTATCTAGAACTAAAGAAGATTAAAAAACTGGATTCTTTTGAAGCTTTTATGTTAGATGAACACGAACATCTAGGTACTTGGATAAGAAAAAACAATGTTAATAATTCTATTGTTGATAGATGTATTAAGTATACTTTGGATAAAGGGGATATCGAAGAAACTAAAAGAAGAAATGTCATGTTGGAGTTTGTAAAGGACCCTTATGGAAACCCTTATGTTCCTGGTAGTTCTCTTAAAGGTATGTTTAGAACAATCTTTTTTGCAGATAGATTAATTAATCATTCAAAGGATTATACGATTCAAAGAAAGCAGTTCAAAGAGAAAGTATTTGAAAAAGAAACTAACAAAAAGAGATATTTATCTAGAAATATCCAGGATATTGAAGCAAAAACCTTTAGAACATTACATAGACCTGATACAAAGGTTGATGATGCAGTCAATGATATAATGGCTGGATTTATTGTGAGTGATAGTGAACCATTATCAGTAGAAGATCTCACTTTAGCTCAGAAAGTAGATGTACATGTTAAGAAAGGGGCTAAAAATTTACCTTCAGTAAGAGAATGTTTAAAGCCTGGTACAGACATTGTATTTACAGTTACTATTGATACAAGTATCTGCCCATATGCTAAACAGGATATTATAGAATCCATTAACTACTTTGATGACAATTATAATAAGTACTTTGTTGAACCATTTACTGCAGTTGAGTACATAGATGATGGATCTGTATTTCTAGGTGGAGGAAGTGGATATGCAAGTAAAACAGCTGTTTATCCACTATTTGATGGAGAAGACAGTGAACAAACAGTTCGTATAGTCCAGCAGATTATGGTTAATACAACAACATTTGATAAGAAGACAAGACGTAATCTTCATAAACATGAGGATGACTTACGTCTTTATGGTATTTCTCCACATACAATCAAATGTACATATTATCACGATCAGTTACTACAAATGGGTTTATGTCAATTAGACAAAATAGAAGAACTTAACTGATACTTGGATAACCAAGTATCAGCTTTCTCCTCCTCTTTTAAGGGACAATACAAGGAGGAAGCGTTATGAGTATATTGTATATTGATAAAAGTGATTGTGTGATAGGTAAGCAGGATAATAGAATAACAGTCAAGTATAAAGATGGAATGTTTCGTACTATTCCAGTAGAAAGTATTGATGGTATAACTCTATTAGGTCATGCACAAGTCACAACACAATGTATCCAAGAATGTTTAAAGAAAGGTATTTCTTTATCTTATTTTTCTAAGGGTGGTCACTATTTTGGCAGGTTATCTTCAACAGGTCATATTAAAGCTTCTCTTCAAAGAAAGCAGGCAGGTTTATATGACCAACCATTCGCATTAGAACTTTCTAAGAAGATTATTTATGCTAAGATACATAACCAGATTGTAGTATTGAGAAGATATTCTAGAAGCACAAATCATAATATAAGTGATATTGAATTACATATGAAGAGTGCTTTAAGAAAAGTGAATTATGTAAAGAATATAGAAGAACTCATGGGATATGAAGGAAGTGCTGCAAGGTATTACTTTAAAGGCTTATCTATGTGTATTGATGAAGCATTTAAGTTTGAAGGAAGAAGTAAAAGACCGCCTCATGATGCATTTAATTCTATGTTGAGTTTAGGTTATTCTATCTTGATGAATGAACTCTATGGAGAAATAGAGATAAAAGGTTTAAATGCATACTTTGGATTTCTTCATAGAGATGCAGAAAAACATCCAACACTTGCAAGTGATATGATGGAAGAATGGAGAGCTGTTCTTATAGACTCTACAGTGATGAGTATGATTAATGGACATGAAGTACATATTGATGAGTTTTATTCAGATGATGGAGAAGGGGTTTATATCTTTAAACAAGCATTAAATAAATTCATCAAGAAACTAGAAAATAAGTTTCAGATATGTCAGAAATACTTAGACTATATTGATTATCCAGTAAGTTTCAGAAGTGCTATATCTTTTCAAATGAGTTCATTAGTAGATGCGATTATACATGAAGATGTATCAATGTATTCTCCTATCATGATTAGGTAACCATTATGGAAAGAGAAGATTATTTCTTTGAGGTTGATGAGAATAAATCAATCAGGAAAGTGTTTGTATTGATTATCTATGATATTGTGGATAATAGAAAGAGACAAAGATTTGCGAGATGGCTATCAGGCTATGGAGTAAGAGTACAGAAATCAGCTTTTGAAGCACATTTAAGAAAGAACAAATTTGATAAATTAGTTAAAGGTATACCTAAAAGAATAGGGACTCAAGATAGTGTAAGAATATATAAGATTAACGGAAAGGGGCAGATAATATCCTGGGGTAAAGATGAAAGTGAAGAGTCTGAGGATATTATTGTGATATAACATGGGTAAAAAGATTTTGTTTTCTCCTGTAGGAGGTACTGATCCAATATCTGAAAATAACTATAGAGATGGTTCTATGCTGCATATATGCAGACATTATAAGCCAGATAAAGTTATTTTATATTTATCTAAAGAGATGGCTGAAAAGCATCATAAATATAATCCATATGGGTACTGTATAGAGAAGTTAGCTGAATTACAAAGTAGACATATAGATGTGGAATATATAGAACGTAATGAATTAACTAAAGTACAAGAGTTTGATTACTTCTATAAGGATTTCAGAAATATATTAATGGATATTATGGGAGATATGGATGAAGATGATGAATTCCTTTTAAATATATCTTCTGGTACACCAGCAATGAAGAGTGGGTTAGTTGTATTAAAGACATTAGGAGAATTACCTTGTCGTACAATACAGGTTGTCACACCAACAGGTAAACTTAATGAACATTCTCATAAAGAAAATGATTATGAGACTTTATGGGAATTAGACGAAGACAATAATCCAGATTCTGCAAATAGATGTATAGAAGTAGAATGTCCTACATTAGCTATTATTAAGAAAGAAGAAATTATTAAGAAGCATATAGAAGCTTATGATTATTCTGCAGCATTACAAGTAGCGAAGACTATCAAAAAGAGTGCTATGGATAAAGGTTATTATTCTTTGATTGAAATGGCTAAGTATAGGGAATCATTGGATTATAAGAAAGCATTAGAAATCTCTTCAAAAGAGAAAGTTTATTGTTTTCCTGTAACGGATGATAAAGGTATTAAACTATTTGAGTATGCATTAAATATTGATGTAAAGAGAAGAAGACATGAATATGCGGATTTTATTAGATCTATTACGCCTTTATTTGTAGACTTGTTTGAATTGGTATTAAAACATGAAACAGGCATTGATATTAATAAGTATTGTAGAATAGAGAAGAAGAAAAAACATTCTATGCGTGTATGGGATTTAGAGAAACTAAATGGTAGTGATGTTTTGAAATCATTGAATAATTACTATTTAAATGGTTTTAAAGAAGGTCCTATATATTCTGAACCATTGGTTGTATTATTGAATGATTTTATACCTAGTAGTAGAAAAGAAGCAGCAGATCTCGTTTCAGATCTACGTAGTGTAGAAGGTAATATTCGTAATATTACAGCACATGAAATGGTTTGTGTTACAGATGATGTAATAAAGGATAAGACTAACTTCTCTTCTAATGCGATTATGAAAAAGATAGAGAAAGTATTTAGTTATACAGATTTAGATATTAAGGATGAATACTGGAATAGTTATGATCTGATGAATCAGTTGATTATTGAAAGAATTGATTAATTAAAGTATGATAAGAGTGTTCTTGGCGATATAGAACACTCTTATCTATACTTTTTGCCACGCTACTGATAAATACTAGGAAAAATGAAGGTTTTGTAGGAAATCTTATGGTTATGATTTCTAAAAGTAGTTTTGCCACGCATTTTGGTTATTTTAAGTAGTGTTTATCAGGGTTTTGTAGGTAAGGATTCATAATGGTTAACCCCTGTTGGGGACGGAAACTTAATACTTTTGCACCTGTCAAATTCCAATTATTTCATTCATAATGGTTAACCCCTGTTGGGGACGGAAACTTTAAATCTGTGGCCTTTTCATTCAACTTATAGATTTCTTTAAATTCATAATGGTTAACCCCTGTTGGGGACGGAAACTTTTTAAAATATTGATACATCAATATAGGGATATACTTATAATTCATAATGGTTAACCCCTGTTGGGGACGGAAACTATCTACTAGTTCTTCATTAGGACACATCATTAGAATATCATATTCATAATGGTTAACCCCTGTTGGGGACGGAAACTATCTACTAGTTCTTCATTAGGACACATCATTAGAATATCATATTCATAATGGTTAACCCCTGTTGGGGACGGAAACGGATTGAACCTTCAACAAGTACTATGTCTCCTTTCTATTCATAATGGTTAACCCCTGTTGGGGACGGAAACTCAATTTCATAAACGCCAACATTTAAATTTTCGTCAATTTATTCATAATGGTTAACCCCTGTTGGGGACGGAAACATTAGGTAAGAGTTCAGCACGTAATACAATAACACTATTCATAATGGTTAACCCCTGTTGGGGACGGAAACATGGATAAGAAAGCCTCAGAAAAGGCTTATAAATCCTTAAAAATTCATAATGGTTAACCCCTGTTGGGGACGGAAACTATAAATTTCTAATTGTCTTTTTTTCAATCATTTCTTTGTTCTATTCATAATGGTTAACCCCTGTTGGGGACGGAAACAGTAAACACACCACCGTTAAAACCTAACTGTTTTAATTATTCATAATGGTTAACCCCTGTTGGGGACGGAAACTAATTTTCCATATTTTCCAAAGTATCAATAAAATACTATTCATAATGGTTAACCCCTGTTGGGGACGGAAACCCGTTGTGTTTCGAAATATCAATACCGTACATTCTATTCATAATGGTTAACCCCTGTTGGGGACGGAAACAAGCACGCTTCAAAACCTTATATTCAACACTTAAGGCATTCATAATGGTTAACCCCTGTTGGGGATGGAAACTAAAATTTCAACAAACTTCTGAGATGTAGAAATTAGTGGAAGAATTCATAATGGTTAACCCTTTTTGGGACGGAAACCCTTGCTTTTTAGCAATGTAGTAAAACTGCTTGTTTATTCATAATGGTTAACCCTTGTTGGGGACGGAAACTACTTATTTTTGAAAGTTCCCATTGCTTCTCTGTCAAAAAGATTCATAATGGTTAACCCCTGTTGGGGACGGAAACAAAACAAGGTTGTAGAATAGTTTTTGATTATGACATTCATAATACTTAACCCCTGTTGGGGACGGAAGAATGGCTTCAGTAAGTTCAGTGACATCAAATGTAAAATTCATAATAAGTACCCCTTCAGGGGACACAAAAATAAAAACATCCCCTAGAGGATGTTTTATTTAACAATCTGACAATGTTCAGTCACCCATGGAGCACTTAAACATCTCACTTCATTGTTGAAGTTAATGTATAGTTTTGTTTTATCATCAGAAATACTATTCACAATACCAATACCATATGTAGGGTGAATAACCATATTTCCTTGTTTAATAGATTCAATTTGTGAATCAATTTCCTTTTGTTTATTCTCCATATGGAGATTAATCTCTTCTACTTTTGGATTATAAAGCCTTGAAGGCAATGCTCCAATCTTTCGACAACAAGCTTTCCATGAAGCACCATGACTTGAATTACCATTAAACATATAATCCATATAATGCGCATATTCATGCCTGATTACATCTAAAGCAGATGCTTCTGACCATTCAGGATTCCCAAAATAAAACAATGAGAAATGAAACTTCTTAGGTTTCTTATTAATAGTGTCAATATAGAAACATCCTAATGTATGTTTAGCTTTTCCGAATGTGATAGGTAAATCAGCTCCATGTAGTCCAGTAATACTATCTAGCTTTTTAAATTCTTCTCTAATTCTTTCTTCATCCCATACTTTATTTGACATTTTACTCAACTCCTTTACTCATAATGTAAGGGAGTATTTTTTTCCCTGTTTTAGTAAGTGAATATTACGGAGTGGCAAGGCCACTCCATACGGTAAAATAAGTCCATACGTTACGCTAGGAAAGTCCAGTGAATCCGTTAAACAAGTCCACTATATTAATATAAAGATTTGCACCTCTTGGTTGTAAAATGGATTTGATAAGTAATAAATACTTATCAAATCTTGCAACTAGGAGGTGTTTTTATATGCGAGATGTTAAGAAGATTTTGGAAATGAAATCTCAAAATTTCAGTCAGCGAAAGATAGCTGAAGCACTTAAGGTATCAAGAGATACAGTAAGAAAAGTATCTAAAGCAGCTGATGAAAATAATATTTGTTGGTCAATGATCCAGAATCAGAATGAAATGGAAGTACAGAAACTATTATTTGGAAAGGAGACTAAACTTAATCTGATTATTAAGCAACCTGATTATCAGTATATTCATAAAGAACTGTTAAGACCAGGGACAAACATCAGATTATTATGGGAAGAATATGCAGAAGATTGCAGAAACAGTAACTTCCCATTCTATCAGTACAGTTACTTCTGTGAAAAGTATCGTGATTATGTAAAGAAAAACAATCTTACAATGCATATCACACATAAGCCAGGGGATAAATTAATGGTGGATTGGAATGGAACCACCATGTGTGTATTCGATCGTTATACTGGTGAAAGTATTAAAGCGTATCTATTTGAAGCAACACTTCCATTCAGCATGCTTTGTTATGTTCAGGCTTGTCCTACTATGAAGATTGCAGACTGGATTGATTGCCATATCAATGCCTACAGATACTTTGAAGGCGTAACTAGACTGCTGGTTCCTGATAACCTTAAGACAGGTGTCATATCAAATAAGAAGTATGAGGATCCTGTTCTCAATAAGTCTTACCAGGAAATGGCTGATCACTATGATACAACTATTATTCCTGCAAGAGTCCGAAAACCAAAAGATAAAGCGGCTGTCGAAGGGTCTGTTGGTGATTGTACAATCGCTATTGTTGGTAAGCTAAGAAACAGAAAGTTCTTTTCTTTTAACGATTTAAATGCAGCTATATTAAAGGAACTGGATGTTTTCAATAATAAACCCTTTCAGAAAAGAGAAGGCTCAAGAAGATCAGTTTATCTGGATGAGGAAAAAGATTATATGCACCCTCTTCCTGAAACTCCATTTGAACTGAGTTCCTGGAAGCGTGCAAAGGTTCAACTCAATTATCATATTTCAGTTGATAAGATGAATTATTCTGTACCGCATGAATATGTAGGCAATTATGTAGATGTTAAGCTGACTAAAAGTACTGTAACTGTCTACTATAAAACGAATCAGATTTGTTCACATCAGAGACTTTATGGACGTGTAAATCAATATTCGACCAATGAAAGTCATATGCCTGAAAATCACAGAAAGTTCCAGTGGAATAAGGAACGTTTTGTAAACTGGGCATTATCCATTGGTCCAGAAACAACCAGAGTTGTAGAAAGATTATTTGAACGATGCAAAGTAGAAGAACAGGCTTATAAGGGCTGTCTATCATTACTCAAATTATCTGATAAATATGGAAAAGCCAGACTTGAAGATGCGTGTAAATTGGCGTTGAAGCACATCTATCAGCCTAGCTATAAGAATATTAAAATGATTCTACAGTCAAATCAAGACATGAAAGATAGAAGTACTACAAATAATAAATACGTCTCAGATACGCTTGCATTTGTACGTGGTAAAGATTATTACGGAGGAAAAAACAATGAGTAGTCAGGATACAGTAAAAAAACTCAGACAGATGAGATTGCCTGTAATAGCTGAACAATATGAAATTCAAATCAGTGATCCAAGCTATAATCAGTTATCTTTTGAAGAAAGATTTAATGAACTGATTGATATGGAATATGAAAGCAGAGTCAATCATACAATCACAAAATATATAAAAGATGCCCATTTTTATGATTCTACAGCGAGCATAGAAGATATCAACTATAATCCAGATAGAAAACTTAATCGCTCTCAGATGGAAGAACTGGCTACAAATAATTACATAGAAAGAGGTCTCAATGTCATATTTGTAGGTGCTTCAGGCTGTGGGAAGACATGGCTGTCTAATGCATTAGGAGTACATGCCTGTCGCAATAGAAAGACAGTGCTATATATCAGATTGCCTGAATTATTTTCAAAATTTGAAGAAAAGAGAATTCAAGGAAAATACAATGAGTACTTAAAGAGATTGGGGAAGTATGACCTATTGATCATCGATGAATTTTTATTGAAACCAACTAACGAATCTGAAAGAAGCGACCTTCTAGAGTTGATGGAAGTTCGTTGTAATAGAAAATCAACCATTTTCTGCAGTCAATATTCTTTCGATGGATGGCATCAATTATTAGATGGAGGACCTATTGCAGACGCTATTTTAGATAGAATCATTAATAGTTCCTATCTTATTACTTTACACGGAAAATCATTACGTGAAGAATACTCAAGAATAAAACAATAAAAATGGAGAAGGCATAATAATGATAAAAAATTATTATGCCTTCTTTCAAATTAATTGTGGACTTCCAACCGTATTCAATTTTTTGGTGAGGTGGACTTGTCCAGCGTATTGGGTGGACTTCTCTACCGTAACGAGTGGTCTTCCATTAGCGGAATACTCAGTAAGAACATGGTTTATATTCAACAAAAATGGGAAAAATAACTGGACATACATTATAAGTGAGGACGGTGATAACAATGAAATATGAAACATTAGATAAAATGGAATCAAAAAAAGAAATAGAAGAATTGAATAGTATTAAATACAAAGGATTAAATCACCCTTTATGTCTGACTCGTTTACATGGAATCACTCATGCATTAGTCTATGGATCACAACGAATGGAAGATTATACAAAGCAACATAAGTGTATGTTTGATAAGTATATTAGTCAGAACATCAAACTCTATCATGACAAAACATATCAATATCATATCAAACGTAGTAAATATGTAATGAAATTCTCTCGTGAGTTTGTTAGAAAGAGTGATGATTACAATTCTAGAAAAAACAAAATCTCTAAATATTTGTTCAAGGTACGTTTGTACACTAAACTTATTGAAATTGTACAGCAACATTGTTTAGATGAAATTATGATTACTAAACATGCACTTCTGTTAAAGATTGATACTTATTATAATGCTGGTAATTTATTTTTGGGTAAACATATCACTTATGATCCAAATATGTTTGATGAATCTATAGAAAGATTTAAACATTTAATGATGTCAGATGAAGAGAGTATCAATAATAAGTTAATGAAAGTATATGAGGGAGTAGACGAAGAAAACTTAAATTAGAATAATAAATCACTAATGGTAAGAATTATATATGAGGATAGTATGGATGATTTGTAGTCCATCTATCCTCTTTTTTATAGAATTCAATTATTCAAATAAAGAATGTGTAAAAAGAGGGAAAAATAAAAGGACATACATTATAAGTGAAGGTTGGTGATGCAAAAGGAAAACAAATCATAGAGTTTTAAATAACCTGCCTATTGTGCATTCAAATAATGCCTCCTCCTTTTGTCATAAAGTATAACCCAAGTAACAGATCTATTAGAAACACTTTAGGCAGGATTTATCTCTATCGGTCTAATTAAACTACTCATAATAGAAAATCTTAAGAAAGGTAATCAATCAATGGATTGATTAGTATATAAGCCTATGGAACATGTTATTCAGTTTTTATTAATATATTTAATTATTCCTATGTTTGGGCCTTGGATTGCGAGTACGGTTTCAAATTTGATTACTACATTTGTATCATATATGCCGTCAATTGTCCTATTGTCAGGACTAGGTGCCATTATTAAATTTACATACAAATAAAATAGCCTCCTGAAAAAGCCTTTGTATTTGACTATTCAAACATAAAGGCTCTTTTCTTTACAAAGTAAGTATTTCTATATGCTATAATAGGGTTAATCGGTGATAGTCCTATGAATGTATACTTAAGAATAGACTGTTATACTGCTACAAAAAGCTAATAGTGATTATATATTACGAGATTCTGTAACAGCTAATATCCGTTTCCCAATCTACTAAAGAAGAAAAACAACAAGAGGTAGAGTGGAGCAGTTTTTGCTTTTAATATGCTTGTTTCATTTATTGATTTTAGAAAAGAAGAAATTCTTATTACATTTATATTGGTTGCATATTGGACAGCAGGTATATGAGGGTATTGCGGTGCAAAACAATATTTCAAATATGGCAATTATTGTTGGTATAGTTGGTGCAATAATTGGATATGGGTTAAATGTGAAATGAATAGGGGTGTTGATATGAGAAAAATAATTATACTGCTTCTTTGCTTAGTATTAGTTAGTTGCGGTACAACAAATAAATCAAAAAGTACAACTGAACACACATTAGAAAATAGTTTCTTTGGAGTTAAGAAAAAGGTAAAAGAAAAGTTGATTTATAAAAAAGATAAAAGTATTAATTCTTTTTTGAATAAATATAACGAAATTAATGATCCAGATATTACCAGTGATATGGTAAGTATGAAAAAACTTGAAGGAAAAGATGAGCCTAGTATAGTTGATATATCAAACGAGAAATTAGGGATATGGATACAACGTAAAAACATGTTTGGGAATAAAATGGCTGTTGCTGTTCTAAATAATTCCGATAATGTGACTAATGACGATATCAAAGAACAATTCCAAAAGTATTCAAAGGTATTTGATGATAGTTTAACTAATAAAGAAATAGATGAATATTGGGATAAAATGTTATCGGGTAAGAATAGAGGAAAAAAGTTAAAAAACATAAAGGTAAAAAGAATTATATTTTATGGCAAAGTGATATATTTAATTCTTGAAGGGAAAATATAATTTGATAAGAATAATAAACAAAAAATCATAAGAAGGACAATGATATAAATTGAATCTTGGTAATCCTCTTAAGTACTGATTAAGATGATGTGAACAACTTAATTATGATGTTTTCTATAAAGAGTTGAAAACTGAATTTTTGACAGTATAAAATGGCAAGTACGGAAACCTCATGATTTCCAATCCCCTCTCCAGGGGATATTTTTATATACAAAACAACTATTTCTATATGCTATAATGGTGTTAATCGGAGGTGATCACATGAACGCATATATAAGAATTAAAGAATACAATGATAGCTATACTGCAACAGAAAAGCTCATAGCTGAATATATACTAGAAAATGATATCTTACAGGATTCTGCTCAAGCACTAGGTGAAAAGACTAATACCTCTGCAGCTGCTATTATCCGTTTCTCAAAGAAAATAGGTTTTAAAGGCTTTAGTGATTTAAAGATGAACCTAGCTCAATCAACTAAAGAAGAAAAACAACAAGAAGTAGATCTCATCTTTGAACCAGAAGATAATATCAGTACATTAGTAGAAAAAGGCTGTAGACTAAACATGAATACAGTCTTAAAAACATATCAGTTAATAAACATAGATACACTAGAAGAATCAATAGACTTACTCAACAATGCTTCTACTATCTATCTCTTTGGTGTAGGTGGTTCATCAGTTATTGGTTTAGATATCTACCAAAAACTCATGCGTATAGGTAAGAAGGTGATCTATAACGCTGATCTTCATGTACAGATGACCTTCGCCCAAAGCATGGATCAAAATGATGCAGCACTTATTATCAGTTACTCAGGTTCTACCACTGGTTTAGTAGATGTTGCTAGAGTATTACATGAAAAACAAATACCAGTTATATCTATAACACAAATTAACGCTAATCCAATCTCTAAACTAAGTACTTATTCACTCAAAGTACCAAGTGAAGAAAAAGCTTTGCGTATTGGTGCTGTCTCTTCTCGTATCTCTTCATTTGTGATAACTGACTTATTGTACTATGGTGTATTTAAGAAGAACTTTGAAGAACATAAAAAGAATCTCATAGACTCAAAAGACAATGTCTCTATACTCAAAAAGTAGACTCATATTTCACTATGAGTCTTTTGCTTTAGAAATAACATTTCATCAAGTCTATAATGATATTGGAAGGGGGAACAAGAATGAACTTAAATAACTTAGATACAGAACAGTCAAATCCTGACTCATTACATATAGATGAAATGTCTACGATAGATATTCTCACAACTATTAATAATGAAGATCAGAAGGTGGCTTTAGCTGTAAAAGACGTCTTACCGCAAATTTCAGATGCTGTTGACTGTATCTATCAACAGATGAGTCAAGGTGGCAGATTGATATATATTGGTGCTGGTACATCAGGGAGATTAGGTGTACTAGATGCATCAGAGTGTCCTCCTACTTATGGTGTTGATCCTCAACTAGTACAAGGATTAATAGCTGGTGGGAACATCGCACTCACAACTGCAATAGAAGGTGCAGAAGATTCTCAGGAACTTGCTGTAGAGGACTTAAAGAATATCCACTTAACAGACAAAGATGTTGTATGTGGTATTGCAGCATCAGGCAGAACACCTTATGTCATTGGCGGACTTCAATATGCGCGCACACTAGGATGCCAGACAGTTTCTATCTGTTGTGTTCACAATGGAAAAATATCAAAATACTCCCACTATCCAATAGAAGTAATTACGGGTGCAGAAGTCGTAACTGGCTCTACAAGAATGAAGGCTGGTACCGCACAAAAACTTGTTTTAAATATGCTTTCTACATCTGTAATGATCAAAAGAGGAAAGGTCTATAAAAACCTAATGGTTGATGTACAGCCTACCAATGAAAAACTTAAGATCAGAGCTGTCAACATTGTCTCACAATCTTTAGATTGTTCTGAAGAAGAATCAATCGCACTATTAACTAAATGTCACTACAATGTAAAGATTGCGATTCTATCTGGTTTAACAGGTAAAGATGAAAAAGAATGTGAAGAAGCTCTTCTAAAAAACAATGGAAATATCAGTAAAACTGTAAAAAGTTATCTATAGGAGGATGTGAGATGAATAAGTACGTTGTAAAGAATCAAAACAAGAATGTCTTTGGTATGACGGATTATGATATCCCTATGTTTGGTTTCAAGAGTGCTTTAAAAAAACTGCGCGGAAAGCCCACTCCTTTAGGTGTGGGATGAATAACACACAATATAAATAGTGTTAATAATGGTAACTATGTATTATCCATTCTTTAAGATGTATGGTGGTGAATTATTAGAAGAAGAAAAGGCAAACGAAGCATCTGAAAATTAAGAGGTAACAGAAATGTTGTATATAGGTATAGATGGCGGAGGTACAAAAACAAAGATGGTTCTTTTTGATGAGAACGGATCTCGTTTAAAAGAATTAATCCTTCCTACAGTACATGTTTTAACTCAGCCACAAGATCAATCTATTGAAATATTAAGAGATGGTGTCAATCAGCTAGATCCTGATCATACTGCAATAATAGGTGCAGGACTTGCAGGATATGGCCAACAGAAAGAATTAAGAGATAAAATAGAATACATATGTAAAGAAGCATTTGAAGATAGAACTTTTGTCGTAGAAAGTGATGTAAGAATTGCGATAGAAGGTGCATTAGATGGTCATGATGGTATTGTGGTCATTGCAGGAACAGGCAGTATTGCCTTATCCCTTAAGAATAATAAGCTGACACGTTGTGGGGGCTGGGGTTATCAATTAGGTGATGAAGGCAGTGCTTATTGGATTGCGAAGAAGATGTTTAATACATTCTGTAAAGAAATAGATGGCAGACTAGAAAAGACAGTTCTTTATGATCTTGTTATGAGAGAATGTCATCTAGATATTGATTATGATATTATCACATTTATGAATAGTCTTGATCGTACATCTATTGCATCCTATGCTTATATCAATGGATTAGCTGCCAATCAGGGAGATCCTTATGCGATAGAAATATATAGACAGGCAGCATTAGAAATTCGTTCACTCATACAAACACTCTTAAAAGAACATGATTCAACATCTCGTATTTCCTATATTGGAGGCGTATTTGAACATGCTTCCAAGTATATTCTACCTATTCTAAATGAAACAATAGAGAATCTTATTTCACCTATCCATACACCGGAATATGGTGCTTATAAGCTTGCAAGGAAACTAGGGTGAAAACATTAGTTTTTTTAAAATGAGGAAATTATGAAAAAGACAAAAGATATATTATGGGGTGGAGCCACTGCTAGCAGTCAATATGAAGGTGGCTATAAAGAAGGCGGTAAAGGCTTAGATACACAGGATTGTAGACCCTATCTAAAAAACATCTGATGCGACAACATCTACAAGACTACTCACACAAGATATTATTGATGAAGCGATTGATGATGGTGTAGATGTTATTGGCTATAGCATGTGGGGTGTTATTGATATTGTTTCTGCAGAAAGCTTTGAAATGGAAAAACGTTATGGCGTTGTTTATGTAGATGCTAATAATCTAGGTCAGGGTACTTATAAGAGATATAAGAAGGATAGCTTTAAATGGTATCATGACTTTATTGAAAATTAACATAAACAATTCAATTAAGGGACTCTTATGAGTCTTTTTTTTGATATGATAGACATATGGAGGATTTCATATGACTTATATTGGACATTATCAATCACCATTAGGAGATATACTTATTGCGGTAGATGAAATAGGTGTATATGGCTTATGGTTTGAGAATCAGAAGTATTATGCATCAGGATTAAAAGAACCTTATGAAGAAAAAGAAACAGAACTAATTTTAAAGGTAAAGAGATGGCTTGATCTTTATTTTAAGAAAGAACAGCCATCTATTGATTTTCCTCTTCACTTCATAGGTACAGACTTTCAAAAAGAAGTATGGGATATTCTTTGTGATATTCCTTATGGACATACAATGACTTATGGAGAGATTGCGAATATATTGGCACAAAGAAGAGGTGTTAAAAGATTCTCTGCTCAGGCAGTAGGAGGAGCAGTAGGACATAATAGAATAAGTATTATTGTACCTTGTCATAGAGTGTTAGGGAGCAATGGTAGTTTAACAGGTTATGCAGGTGGTATAGATAGAAAAGAAGCGTTATTAGAGTTAGAAGGGAATAAATGATGGACCTAATAAGATATAAGTCTATTTTATTAGGGTAGAATAGTATTGTGAGGAATATGTATGAGCAAGTCATTAGTCGGTAAATTTTTTATAAAAGCAGAAGGTGCATATAAAGAATATAAAGGAAATAAAGCGTTTGATGCAGGAAATTATATAAAAGCAAAAAAATGTTTATCAAGAATTATATGTTTTATATAAATGCGAATTGGGAGAAAAACATCCAGATACATTAGATGCATTAGAGGCTCTTGCAATTTCTTATGAATGTTTGGGAGATTACAACAAGGTGTTTGAAATGAGAAAAGCAGTTTATAACGGAAGAAAGGAATTTTTAGATGAGAATAATCCAGACACATTGACATCACTTTCTAATCTAGCAATCTCTTATTATCATTTAGGTGATTACAATAAGGCTTTAAAAACAGAGAATAAAGTTTATAATGCAAGAAAAGAGGTTCTAGGAGAGAGATTTGGATACGTTAACATCACTTTCCAATCTAGCAATTTTTTATTCTAATTTAGGAGATTACAACAAGGCATTAGAAATGGAGAATAGAGTTTACAATTCTAGAAAACAAATTCTGGGAGAGAGAGATTTAGATACGTTAACATCGCTTTCTAATCTAGCAATCACCTATTCTGATTTAGGGGATTATAACAAGGCGATGAAACTGCATGAAGAGGTTTATGTTTTAAGAAAACAGATTCTAGGAGTTAATCATCCAGATACATTAACATCACTTTTCAATCTGGCAGGCTATTATTCTGATTTAGGAGATTATAGTAAGGCGTTTGAATTACATAATACAGTTTATAATGCAAGAAAAGAAATTCTAGGAGAGACACATCCAGATACATTAACATCACTTTCTAATTTAGCAATCTCTTACTCTAATTTAGGAGATTACAACAAGTCGGTGAAACTGCATGAAGAAGTTTATATTTCAAGAAAACAGATTCTAGGAGTTAATCATTCAGATACATTAAGATCACTTTATAATTTAGCTATCTCATATTCTGATTTGGGGGATTATAACAAAGCATGTGAATTAGAGAACATAATTTATAATGCAAGAAAAGAAATTCTGGGAAAGAAGCATTTTGACACGCTATCTGCTTTACATAATTTAGCAATCCATTATTTTTATTTAGAAGATTATAACAAGGCATTAGAAACAGAAAATATAGTTTATACTGAAACAAAAGATAGTCTCGGGGAGAAGCATCTTAGTACATTGATGGCACTTGATAGTATAGCAATTTACTGTAGTAAGGTAGGAGATTATAAAAAAGGGTTTGAAATTGCAAAATCAGTTTATAGTGCAAAAAAAGTGATTTTAGGAGAGAGTCATCCTGGTACACTCATCGCATTAAGTAAATTAATTTCAAGACAGATTCATCAAGACAAAACAGATAATCAATCTATTAAGAAGAATATGACTGCATATTTTGAAAATATTAATAACCTTAAGAAAACTGCCTTTGATATAAAAGATGTCTCTTCTAGACGAAACTTTCTTAAATCATTCAATGGTGTATATAAATTATTGAAAGTCAGTGTTTTTGAAAGAAATATCAAAGACTTATTAGATTATCTTTTCGTCAATAAGAATCTATCTTTCGAGATGGATGTCAATAGATTCCACAATAAAAATATGGGGGAAAGATTATTTTTAAAAGAAATATCTAATATGATAGGTAATCAGCTGATTATTGATTTCTATGAACTTGATGATTCAAAGTATGGTCTTATTCTCATAAAGAAAGGAAAGTATTCACAGTGTGTTGTTGATTGTGAAGAAATTATCAGTGGTACATTTGTTAATGATGAAGATATTCAATTATTCATTGGTTCTATTAGAGACTATGATCATATTTATATCTGTCCTGATGGTAAACTCTATAACTTATCCTTTGAAAGAGTACTTAACTGTCTCAATATTTCTTATCTAAGTTCTGTACAGACACTCTTCGATAATGATACGGATGATGGTAACACAGATCAGCTTGTATCCTTTATCTATCCAGACTTCTCAGGTACACAATCTGAAGATAATGACAGAGGAGATACAAAAGGTGTACTCTATGGTTCATATCTAGAAGGTATGTTCATTCATGATATCTATGGTGAGAAGTCCACTGTATATAGTTCATATCAAGCTAATCATGATAACTTCTTCAATACAAAAAGGCCAAGAATACTACATGTTTCTACACATGGTGACTATCTAGATAATGAACATATGGAACCAATGGATAGAGGCGTTTTATGCTTATCAGGATATAATGTAGAAGATAATAATTCTGGTTATATCAGTGCTAGAGAAATACAGTATATGGACTTAAAGGGTACAGAACTAGCTGTATTATCAGCCTGTAATACAGGTTTAGGTGAGAATATAAGTGGTGAAGGTATTTATGGTATTAGAAGAGCTTTTGAACTTGCAGGATGCCAGACACTACTTCTTACTGTAGAAGAAGTAGATGACTTTAACTCTGCAATATTTATGAAATCATTCTATGAAAGATACAATCAGACAAACAATATCTATCAGTCCTTCAAGGATACCAAGGAATACTTGAAAGAACATGGCTTAAAAGAACTCAAAGAATTAAGAACTGTTTTTGAGAAAGAAATGAAAAACAAAATCAAGAATCCTTTCGTATATACAAGAAACCTTAATGAATTCAATAAAAGAATTGAGGAAAGTGAAACTATTGGACAAATAGTCAGAAAGAAGAATAATCAATATATTCAGGAAGACTGGAATGGATTCATTATTCAGGGAAAGATAGAAAACTAATAATCATATTTAAAGGGACAGCAATGTTACGGTTGCTGTCCCTATGTTTTTACTGTTTATCTCTGTAATTAGTATTACATTATTAGAGTCTACGATGATAATAGTACCATCGTACAAAACCAAATGCACCGATGGCTATATAGATTAATATAATTAATGCTGTAATGGAAATTGAAAATTGATCATCACCAATTTTGATTTTAGACCAACGTTCAAAGTATTTGGTGTTGTAGAACCACCATAAGTTAAGTATTACTAAGATTAGTTCTAACATATGTATCCTCCTCACAAGGCAATAAAGATTAAGGAAAGTGTAGTTGAAATGTTGATACACTTTCTTATGCCTTTCATAAAATAACTTATGGGTTATTAAAATTCCCTGTTTTTGTCTTAAAACATTTTAACTTTCAGCATTTATTGTCTTTTGATTAAAGGAGTATAGAATAGTTGTTTTTAATAGATTAGAATGGAATTGACGGATGTTGTTGGGAGGAATAAGTATGAGTAAGCTTACGATTGATGATCTTGTTAAACAAGAAGATGAAGAAGAAATTGACATTAGTATAAAAGAAAAAAATCCTTATCAGGAGTTATATGACTTATGTAAAAGTAAACTAGGAGAAAATAATCTGTTTACATTAGATACGTTGAATAATCTTGCTAATTATTATAGAGATTTGGGAGCACACAATAAAGCATTAGAACTACATGAAGAGGTATATGTTAAAAGGAAAGAAATTCTAGGAAAAAATAATCTAGATACAATATCTGCTTTAAATGATTTGGCATGCTCTTATTTTGATTTAAGAGATTATAATAAGGCAGCAGAACTACAAAATACAGTTTATAATACAAGAAAAGTAATTCTAGGAGAAAGTGATTCTGATACGTTAAAGGCACTTTCTAATTTAGCGGTCATTTATAGTTATCTAGGATACAACGATAAGGTGCTAGAAATGAAAAATACGGCTTATAATGCGCTAAAGGATAATTTAGGAGAGAAACATCCAGACGCATTAATAGCACTTGCTAATCTAGCAAGTTCATATTCTGATTTAGGAGATTACAACAAAGCAGTTGAACTACAAAATGCAGTTTATACTGCACGTAAAGAAATTCTAGGAGCGAATCATTCAGATACATTATTTGCTTTAAACAATCTAGCAAATTATTATTCTTATTTAGGACATTACAATACCGCGCTAGAAATGAGAAATACAGTTTATAATACAAGAAAAGAAATTCTAGGAACAAACCATCCAGATACATTAACAGCACTTGCAAATCTAGGACTTACTTACAGTGACTTAGGAGATTATAAAAAGGCATTGGAAACTGAAAATACAGCTTATAATGCAAGAAAGAAATTTTTAGGAGAGACTCATCCAGATACATTAACGTCACTTTCTAATCTAGCAAACTGTTATTCTGATTTAGGAGATTGCAATAAAGCACTAGAAATGAGAAAAGCAGTTTACAATACAAGAAAAGAAAAACTAGGAGAGAAACATGCAGATACATTATCTTCATTAAGTAGTCTAGCAAACTCATATTCCGATTTAGGAGATTACAACAAAGCATGTGAACTACAGAATGTAGTTTATAATGAAAGAAAGAAAATTCTAGGAGAGAAACATCCAGATACATTATCTGCCTTACACAATCTAGCAAACTCTTATTTTGAATTAGGAGATTATAATAGGGCACTACAACTACAGAATACAGCTTATAATGCATTAAAAGATATTTTAGGAGAAAACCATCCTGTCACATTATCTGCCTTAAACAATCTAGCAAACTTTTATTCTAATTTAGGAGATTACAATACTGCGCTAGAAATGAGAAATGCAGTTTATAATGCGAGCAAAGAAACCTTAGGCGAGAACCATCCAGATACATTATCTTCATTAATCAATCTAGCAAACTCTTGCACTAATTCTGGAGATAATAATAAGGCTTTTAAACTACAAACTATAGCTTATATTTCAAGCAAAGATACTTTAGGAGCTAAACATCTTAATACAGTAACTGCACTAAACAATTTAGCGTACTTTTATTCTAGTTTAGGAGATTACAACAAGGCATTAGAAATGAGAAATGCAGTTTATAATACAAGAAAAGAAAATCTAGGAGAAAACCATCTAAGTACATTAATAGCACTTTCCAATCTAGGAGGTGCTTACAGTGATATAGAGGATTACAACAAGGCGTTAGAAATAGAAAACATAGCTTATAATGCATTAAAAGAAAATCTAGGAGAGAGTCATCCTGATACATTGCTTGCACTATCAAACCTACTAGTTTCACAGATTCTACAAGATGAAACAGATAATCAATCTATTAAGAAGAGTTTGAACGCATATTTTAAAAATATTAATAATCTTAAGAGAACCGCCTTTAGTATAAAAGAAGTCTCTTCCAGACGAAACTTTCTTAAATCATTCAATGAAATATATGAATTATTGAAATCATGTGTCTTTGAAAGAAATATCAAAGACTTAGTAGATTATCTTTTCATCAATAAGAATCTGTCTTTTGAGATAGATGTCAATAGATTCCACAATGAAACAATGGGTGAAAGATTATCTCTAGAAGAAGTATCTCATATGATAAGTAATAAGCTTGTTATTGATTTCTATGAACTTGATAATTCAAAGTATGGTCTTATTCTCATAAAGAAAGGAAAATATTCACAGTGTGTTGTTGATTATGAAGATCTCATTAGTGGTTCATTTATAAATGATGAAGATATTCAATTATTCATTGGTTCTATTAGAGACTATGATCATATTTATATCTGTCCTGATGGTAACCTCTATAATTTATCATTTGAAAGAGTACTTGACTGTCTCAATATTTCCTATCTAAGTTCTGTCCAGACACTCTTCAAGAAGAATACGGATGACGATTACACAGATCAGCTTGTATCCTTTGTATATCCAGACTTCTCAGGTACACAATCTGAAGATAATGATAGGGGAGATACAAAAGGCGTACTCTATGGCTCATATCTAGAAGGTATGTTTATTCATGATATCTATGGTGAAAGGTCCACTATATATAGTTCATATCAAGCCAATCATGATAACTTCTTTAATACAAAAAGACCTAGAGTACTTCATGTTTCTACACATGGTGACTATCTAGATAATGAAAATATGGAACCAATGGATAGAGGTATTCTATGCTTATCAGGATATAACGTGGAAGATAATAATTACGGTTATATCAGTGCTAAAGAAATACAGTATATGGACTTAAAGGGTACAGAACTAGCTGTATTATCAGCATGTAATACAGGTTTAGGTGAGAATATAAGTGGTGAAGGTATCTATGGTATTAGACGTGCCTTTGAGCTTGCAGGATGCCAGACATTACTTCTTACTGTAGAAGAAGTAGATGACTTTAACTCTGCAATATTTATGAAATCATTCTATGAAAGATACAATCAGACAAACAATATCTATCAGTCCTTTAAGGATACCAAGGAATACTTGAAAGAACATGGCTTAAAAGAACTCAAAGAATTGAGAGATGTCTTTGAAAAAGAAATGAAGAACAAAATCAAGAATCCTTTCGTATATACAAGAAACCTCAATGAACTCAACAATAGAATTGAGGAAAGTGAAACTATTGGACAAATAGTCAGAAAGAAGAATAATCAATATATTCAGGAAGATTGGAATGGATTCATTATGCAGGGTAAGATAGAAAACGCATAGCATTAGAAACACATCAAAAAAGGTGAAGACTTATCTAAAGTAATCACCTTTTTGTATGAATTTCAATTAGCTGGGACTTTGATATATATGATCTACTAAACCATAAACAATCGCTGTTCTAGCATTCATATGATAATCTCTATCACAATCTTTCGCAATTGTTTCAATATGAGCACTACAATTTCGTGCAAGTATTGAATACAAGTTATTATTGATTTCTTCAATGTGTTGTGCAGATCTTAGAATATCAGTGGTCTGCCCTGAGAATCCAGCTAGAGCTTGATGAATCATCATCCAGGCATTTGTTCCTATGTAACGTTTGCCTTTTGTGCCAGATGATGCAATCACTGCTGCCATAGAAGCTGCCTGGCCCATTACAATTGTTTTAATATCACATTCAACACTATTCATAGTATCTAGAATAGCTAATCCTGCAGTAACAGAACCACCAGGAGACATAATCCAAAGAGTGATATCTTCATTACTCACTGCAGCTAAATGATTCATTTGGCAGCAGATATCTGCCGCTAGAGAATCTGTGATTTCATCTGTAATGTAGATGACTCTTCTAGAAAATTCTTCAGATATACAATCAGAAACCATATAACCTGTAGAAGTAGTAATTCTTGTTGATGGTAATTTCATATTCTATTCCTCCTTTAACCGTTGGTGAATCAGATACATCTTCAAAATATTTTTAAGTTTCACTATGATTTTTATTTTTTTAAGAACATCACGGCTGTCTCATCTTTCATTACAATACCATTTGAAAAAGGAATAGGTATATTACCAGTCACTACATCCTTCACAAATTGATGTGTTGTATAAATTTCAACCTCTGGTGGATTGATATCATATGAAGGTACTTCATATTTTTTATCATCATAGATATAAATGCTTGGCAACATCATACAATATTTGATTCCTTTTGAAATATTGATATAGATTGCTTCTTTGTAATTCCATACTTTTTTCAGCATCATAAGATCTGTAATGCTACATAATGGTTTTTCTAAACCATTAGGAGTAATATTTGTGTTTCCTAGTTTTGTTTCTAACTTATTAAGTAATTCAAGTTCAGTAGAGCCAAGATACAATGTAGATGTACAGTTAGAAAGGAGTTTTTCTGGGTTTTGATATCTTTCATTTAATAGTGCTAAACTCTGTACGCAAAGGTAATATCTAATGTTTCTACTACGATGTGTTGCTAATGCCTTATCCATATTTGGAATTGGTATTGAGGCAAATTCATCTAAGATAAAGTTCATACGTGTTTTTAAGCGGCCACCTTTAGAATGATAAGCCTTATCAATCAAGAAACTTTGAATCTGATTTATAATGATTCCAACAATTGGATCAGCTGTAGATGTTGTATCATCAGTTACAATAAATAAAGCAGTTTTAGGATTGAGTAAATCATGCAATTCAAACGTATTGTGAGACAACATTCTAGATAATTTAGGATTTTGATTAAATACTCCAAAACAAGCAGCAGCTGAAACCAAAATGCTTCTAAGTGTTTCATTTGCAGCAGAAACAATCTGCATCAGAGAGTTCTTTGTTAGATTGTCAGGCATTTTACTTAAAAAAGATAATTTAAGACTCTTAGTAGAATACTCCATATTATAATTAGACCAGTTTAAAACATTAATCTGTTCTATCTTTGGATAAGATTCAAACATCAAGGCTCCAGTCGCGTTCATATACATGCGAGCAGAATCAATCCAAAAGAGGTCTTTTGTGACTTTGCGTTGATCTTCGGATAAAACATTAACTATGTCTGAAAGTAAAGATAATCCTTTATCTTTGCTACCATAACGATACATTTGAGCAGCATATTTTAAAATATTAAAGCAATCCTTGTCCATAGAACGAAAATCAATACAAAAAACTTTATATCCTGATTTTTGAAGCATTCCTGCGGTGAGATTATATAACTCACCCTTAGGATCAGTTATAACCATATTTTCAGGTGTATTCGTCTGGCTAAGAGTATAGATAAGAGGAGTAAAACAAGAAAGACTCTTCATCATACCACTTGATGCAATGATTGCAGTATGTCCATCATCAGAATCAATATAGCCAGTTTTACCATCAGAAATGATTGGTAAACCGCCTTTCTCTATCTTTTCATTCTTATCAAAATCTACTTTAGTCAGTTGTTTTATTACTTCTTTTTTTGGTGTCCAATACGCCATAGGCTTTTCATATACATAACCAGTATAACTAGCTTCGTGTTTCTTCATATTTCTCTTTCTCCTTGTTTGATTCGATAATCTGATTTAACTCGTCTAGTTCTTTTTTACTTAGCATATAACAAATCATAGAATTTGGATTAGATACTAATTTATCAATCAATTTCATATTGACACGTTCATTTGAGTTCCATGAAATAATTGTGATTAACTGAGAAACAGCTTCCTCACTAAAATGATGACATAATAGATCAATGAAAAAGAATATTACACTATCTGTACATCTCATTCCTTTTTCTTCACACATTGAATGCACAATTTTTATCATATTCTTTTCTTTTTTTTCTTCGATTACTTTGCATGGAATGTTGTCGATGATAAATAACTGTAGAACCTTGCTGACTAATTCTCTAGATGATTTTTCATTCTTATTATCGATTAAAAAAATATACTTCCATGTTTCATTCATATCCATGAGAAAATAAAGTATTAATTTAAGATAACAATCATCACAATGATTTAAATAACTGCTTAAATTGATAATAATATAACCTTGAAATTCATTTCTACGTCCAGCGTACTTGGCCGCTAATCCTTGAAGACGCTTTAACTCAGTGAAATTTTTTTCAAATGGTTCTGTATAGCGTAGTTCAAATATGAATGAGTTTCGTTCACCTTCAAAAAAATCTGGATGATTATTCTTATAGATACTCACAATAAGTTCAATAGTTTCTTTTTGCTCATAGGGTCTACCTAGAAGGATGAAGTTCTCTGAATTATAATTCTTCTTTAAAGTGTCCATTGTTACAGTCCTCCTTTAAATTTATATGATCCTTTTATGATTTCTAATTCGTTTTTATCACCACCTTCACTTATAATACATATCCCTTTATTATTCCCATTTTTTGGATGAGATATTTCTTGGTATAAACAAAAACATGTATTGGGAGGATGCAGATGATTGAGATTAACAAGATATATATATTGTGGTAGATGAAACCAGAAATATTATTAGATATAAAAAAATCCTCCTAATAGGAGGAATTCATTACGCTGTCTTCAGACTTTTTTTCATTTTTACTAACGCAACAACTGCAAGTACTGCATTAATTAAACACCAGAATGACCAAATATATAAGTCACCATAACTTCCAGCACCAGTAAATCCAAATAAAGCAGCTAAACCAAATAATACAACTAATGCAATATTGCCACCTTTTTTAACACTTTTTCTCACACAGATAGAAACAATACCACCAGCAAGTAAAAGAATTGCGACAAATAATCCAGCACTTCCTCCAGCTTCTCCATTTGCTGACATTGTATTGGCTACGCCAGCCAATGCTGATTGGAATAATACAAATACGCTTAATACGATTGATAATATTCCAGAAACTAATTTCCAAGTTTTCATGATTAAATTCTCCCTTCAAAATATATACATAAACACCATTAAGTGTGTTTACCTTCATTTGATATATATCATAAATAACAATATCAAAATTCGCGTATATAATAGTCCTACATGTGAAAATATTCAATACATATATATCGTATATACACGTATTTACTTATTTGTGCATGAATAATTTATCGAACCATCATAAAAGGGGGGTCACCATTCAGGTGCCCCCCCTCGCTCTTAATCAAAATCAAAATTATCTTTATTCTTTTCTTTAAAGATTTCAAATATCTCATTCAATAATTCTTGATCATCTACTGAACGATAGTTTTCTTCATCAGAGTCATCATCTGATTCTTCACATCTTAAGATTACTACTTCATCTGCATCATCCTCTACAGGTAATAAAACAACATATGCTTCATTATTATGTTCAATCAAATCAAGATATTCAAACTCTACTTCATTTCCATGTTCATCATTTAATACGACAATATTATCCATTAGTCATCCCTCTTACTATATTCTTCTCCATATTTCACAAGACGATCAAACTTCTTCTGGTTCTCTTCATTTTCAAAAGTAATTTTCTTAATATTATTTAACTTATAAAGAGCTTCAGTCGTATCTTCAAATACATCTTCATCATGTTCTCTATGCCATGTAGTATAATCCTTATCAATCAGATAAGCCATCTTCTTACCATCTAGCAATGCGTCTACATAATCTTCAGCAGCATCACCAATCTCATGATTTTTAAAAGAATCTTCTGCATGCTCATACTTGCTTAAATACTTCAGTTCAGTATCTACATAGCGAGTATAGATTTCTGTTGTGACTTCTGCATCATTTTCTTCGATTTCCCATCTTGCTTCTAAGGCTTTCTTTAAATCCTTATAGAATGCATCATCAATTGATTCTTTTGTTTGTGTTGGTGTATCAGTTTGTTTAGCAGAATTACTCTGTCCTGTATCCTTATTATTGTTTGTACATGCACTTAAACCAAACACTACTATACACGATAATAATAATGTAAATAGTTTCTTCATACTGAAACCTCCTTTCATATTAATTATATAGGAAAATGATTTCTAATTGTGAAAAAATGCCTTCTAAAATTTAAATAAGTATAGTATTGACCTTAAAGCGTGCTTTAAAGATAGAATAGGCAAGAAGGGGGAAATTATGGCTAAAAGAATTAATCCATTAGAAGGATCATTATGGGATAAGATCCTTGCATTCGCATTACCTTTAGCAGCTACAAGTATTATTCAGCAGTTATTCAATTCCTGTGATGTAGCGACTGTAGGGCAGTTTTCAGGAAGTCATTCATTGGCAGCAGTAGGGAGTACTGCACCAATTACTAATCTATTTATCACTATCTTTGTAGGATTCTCTGTAGGAGCGAATGTTATTATTTCACGTTTTTTAGGAGCACAAAGAGAAGATAGAGCCAATCAGGCCATTCATACAGCGCTTGTATTATCTGTTATCACTGGTTTTATTGTTTCTATTATTGGAGAAATCATTGCCCGTCCACTATTAGAACTCATGTCCACACCAAAAGAAGTACTACCTCTTGCAGTACTCTACTTAAGAGTCTGTTTCATAGGAATGTTCTTCTTAACTATCTATAACTTTGAATCTGCGATTCTAAGGGCAGGTGGAGATACCAAAAGACCACTCTATTGTTTGATTATTTCAGGAACGATCAATGTTGTATTGAACTTAGTATTTGTCATCTTGTTTAAGTTAGATGTCGCTGGTGTTGCCTTAGCCACTACGATTGCTGATGCGACAAGTTCTTTATTGTTGTTTAGGATTCTTTATAAAGAAGAAGGGGCATTACAGGTCAGACTAGATAGAATGAAGATGGAATGGGTCTATACAAAAGAAATACTTATTATAGGTATTCCTGCTGCAATACAGGGAATGTTGTTCAATATTTCTAATATCATCATTCAATCAGCTATTAATAGCTTAGGTGCTGATATTGTTGCAGCCTCTACTGTTGCCTTAAACTTTGAAATGTATTCTTATTTCTTAGTTACAGGATTTGCGCAGGCAGCTATTACCTTTACATCACAAAACTATGGCGCAAAGAACTACAAAAGATGTATCCAGTCTATTAGATGGTGTATGTTACTTGGTGCACTTTTTACAGGTGCTATCAGTGCACTCTTCGTATCATTCTCACCAGCTCTAGCAGGAATCTTTACATCAGATCCTGCCATTGTGAAAATAGCTTGTGTTCGTATTTCTATTGTAGTCACATTTGAAGTGCTCAATATGACAATAGAAATCATGTCAGGTGCACTCAGAGGACTAGGCAATCCAATGATTTCTACAGTTCTCTGTATCGTCTTCACTTGTGCTCTAAGATTGGCCTGGATTTTCATCGTATTCGCAAGAATACAGACATTCCAGTCAGTATTAGTCGTTTATCCAGTCAGCTGGGCTGTGACTTCAGCATCTATTGTGATTGCTTATCTTGTAGTAAAAAAGAAGAAACTTATTATGTAAGCCAGAATCAACTCTGGCTTTCTTTTTGTTACAGTTTCCTTTAAAATGAATAATAAGGGAGGGATAACCCATGAAACAACATAATACATTAACACTTAAACAATTCATCATAAGATCTGTAGGAGTATATTTCATTACTCTTGTTATATTCTGTTTATTTTTATTCAAAGTCATCCCAGGCTGCTCATTACTCCAATCCAAACTTGTTTTATTCTTACTTGCAATACTTAGCGTTGGACTCATTTACTTTGAGAAAGATGACAGAAGAAATTATTTAAGTATAGCGCTTAATGTGCTTATGCCTTTTGGTATCTATACTACAATCGCATATATGCCACTTCTTACACTACCTCTTGGATTAGTATGGGGAATACTTATTACACTTAATGTTATTTACATCGGTTTATATTTATCTAAAGTCAAAAGAAGAAACTATAACTCATTATTAGAAAAATCACAGCTTGTGATTGGTTTGGCTTCTCTCTTATCACTTGTCATTGTATTAAGCTTTACTTTATTTGGTTCTTCTATCATTCAATCATCTACTAAGATTACAAACAATACAGATGTCTATATGAGAAAATATGATGAAAAATCACTTAAAAATTTACATAACTGGTCTAAACTTGAACGTAAAGAGAAGCTCAATACATTACAAACTATATGCAATAACGAAAGAGACTATCTCGGTATATCTTCAAGAATCAAAGTAGGGGCTGGAAGTAACTTAACACATGCCTATTGTCAGTATAATAATAAATCAAAAGAAATTACTTTTGATATCAGTCAATTAGATCATGCTTCTTCTACAACTCTACTAGAGGCATTGCTTCATAGTACATATCATGCTTATGAATATGCCCTTGTAGAATCTTATGACACAATGAGCAGTGATTATAATAAGTTATTTGACTATCGTATCATTGCTACTTATAAGAAAGAGTTCTCTACAAAGGTCACAAATAAGGCAAAATACTACAATCAGATCAATGAATCTAATGCAAGATCCTATGCCACAGATGCTCTGCAGGACTATCAAAATAGGCTAAAAAAATAGAAAACACAAAAAGTGAACAATACAGGATTGTATTGTTCATTTTTTGTACATACGTCCTTTGCAATTTAAAATATTGTACAGAAATCAGTACAATCTATTATTAAAGTAATAAAAAGTTACTAAAAAATAGACACACTTGTTTAGAATTTAGTAAATACAGTAATAAAAATATGATTTGTCACTAAAATACAAAATTTTGTATGAAATTATGTTGACAGTATACAATTTTTAGACTAAACTTATCACCATAGTAGAAAACAAAATACTACAGGAGGAGAATATATGAAAACAGGTAAAACAGTAAAAGTATTGCTTACCGCTGCCACTGCTGCAGGAATGTTAGCTGGCTGTGGTTCTAAGACAGATACTGATACATTCAGATTTGCAAGTGAATTAGATATCCAGGGTATGGATTCTACAGTAGTTGATGATGGTATGTCATTCAACGCAATTCATGCTATTACAGATGGTTTAACAGCCGTTAACGAAAAAGGTAAGACTGCACCTGCACTTGCTAAGAGCTGGGATGTAAGTGATGATGGTAAGACTTATACATTCCACTTAAGAGATGCAAAGTGGTCAAATGGTGATAAGGTTACTGCAAATGATTTCGTTTATTCTTGGCGTAAGATCATCAAAGATGCTGGTAACTATGCTTATATGTTAGGTAACGGAGGTGCTTCAGTTAAGAATGCAGATGCACTTATGGAATTAGGTGCTAACGCAACTGATGAACAGATGGCTACTCTTGGTGTTACAGCTAAAGATGATAAGACTTTAGTAGTAGAACTTGAAAACAAAGTTCCATATTTCACAGACTTAATGGCATTCCCATGCTACTTCCCACAGAACGAAAAGTTCGTTGAAAAATGTGGTAAGAACTATGGTACTAAGCCAGAATACACATTATCTAATGGTGCTTATAAGATGACTAAGTGGGTTAAGGGAAACAAAGCTACATTCACTAAGAACGATAAGTACTATGATGCTAAAACAGTAGCAACTAAGAATCTTGAAATGTACTTAGTACAGGATCCTAAGACTGCTGCACAGAACTTTGACAATGGCAAAGTTGACTATGCAACAATCAACTCTACATTAGTAGATAAGTATAAAGATAAAGATACATTCACTACTTTCAATGAAGGGTACTTATTCTACTTACAGTTAAACTTCAAGAACAACACTGTTGCTAACAAGAACGTAAGAGAAGCTTTAGCTTATGCAATCAACAGAAAAGACTTATGTGAAAACGTATTAAAAGATGGTTCTATGGCTGCAACTGGTTTCGTTCCATCTCAGTTATCTACTAGCCCAGCTGGTAGAGACTTCCGTGATGATGCAGATAAATATGTAAGCTATGACCAGAAGAAAGCTCAGCAATATTTAGATGCAGCTAAGAAAGAATTAGGTACTGATACAATCACTATTGATTTATTATATGGTACTGATGAATCTCCAATGGATACTATGGCTGAATACTTACAGGGTTCATTCACTAAGTTAAAAGGCTTAAAGGTAAACATGGTTGCAACTGTTAAGAAAGACAGAATCTATAACAGAGAAGCACATGGTAACTTCCAGGTAGTATGTACTCGTTGGGGACCAGACTATGCAGATCCAACAACTTACTTAAACTTAGCTTTAACTGATAACTCAAACAACTATGGTAAATATGCTAATGCGAAGTTTGATGCATTAATGGAACAGATCCAGAAAGAATCAGATTTAACTAAGCGTTGGGATTTAATGATCCAGGCTGAAAAAGTTATGATGGAAGATATGGCTTATATCCCAGTATTCGAAAAAGGTTCTGCAGCATTAAAGGCTAAGAACGTAAAAGGATTAGTAGTGGTACCAGTAGGAACTCCATATACTTTCAAATATGTTAAATTAAAATAACCTCTACTTTGTGTCAAAACAGAGTGGCCAAGGAGATAGCAGAAATGCTGTCTCCTTTTTTTTTTTTTTTTTTTTCGTTTTGATTAAACATTTACAATATTTCTGATATCACTAAAATGTAATGAGATTTTAATATTTTTACAAAGAAAATGTACAAAACGATTGACTATATCTGATGTAAAGCGTAAACTACACAACTGTTAACATTAATAATAAATTTTGGAGGGATAATTAATGAAAACAGGTAAAACAGTAAAGGTATTGCTTGCATTAACTACTGCTGCAGGTATGCTTGCTGGCTGTGGTTCTAAGACAGATACTGATACATTCAGATTTGCGAATGATACAGATATCGTTGGTATGGACAGCACAGTCGTTGATGATGCAATGTCTTTCAATGCAATCACTGCAATCACAGACGGTTTAACAACTGTTGATGTGAAGGGTAACACAATCCCTGGTATCGCTAAGAGCTGGGATGTAAGCAACAATGGATTAACTTATACTTTCCATTTAAGAGATGCTAAATGGGCAAACGGTGATAAAGTCACTGCACAGGATTTCGTATACTCATGGCACAGAATCATCAAGAATGCAGGTAACTACGCTTATATGTTAGGTAGCGAAGGTGCTTCAATTAAGAATGCGGATTCTTTAATTAATTTAGGTACTGCTGCAACTGATGAACAGTTAAACACACTTGGTATTAAAGCAACTGATGACAAGACTGTTGTCGTTGATCTTGAAAAGAATGTTCCATATTTTGTAGGTTTAATGTCATTCCCATGTTACTTCCCACAGAACCAGAAGTTCGTTGAAAAATGTGGTAAGAACTATGCAACTAAGCCTGAATATATTTTAGGTAATGGTGCTTATAAGATGACTAAGTGGATCAAGGGTAACAAGGCTACATTCACTAAGAATGATAAGTACTATGATGCAAAGTCTGTTAAGACTAAGAACTTAGAAATGTACTTAGTACAGGATCCTAAGACTGCTGCTCAGAACTTCGATAATGGTAAAGTTGATTACGCTACAATCAATTCTACATTAGTAGATAAGTATAAAGGTGAAGATACTTTCAAGGCTATCAGAGAAGGATATCTTGCTTACTTAATCTGTAACTTCAAGGCAGATACTACTGCAAACAAAAACTTAAGACATGCATTATCTTATGCAATCAATAGAAAAGATTTATGTGATAACATCTTAAAAGATGGTTCACAGCCAGCTACTGGTTTTGTACCAGCTCAGTTATGTAAGAGTCCTTCAGGTAAGGATTTCCGTGAAGAATCTGGTAAATATGTAGACTATGATGTAAAGAAAGCACAGGAATACTTAGATGCTGCTAAGAAAGAATTAGGTACTGATACAATCACAGTTGATTTATTATATGGTACTGATGAATCTCCAATGGATACTTTCGCAGAATACTTACAGGGTTCATTTACTAAGTTAAAGGGCTTAAAAGTTAACATGGTAGCTACTGTTAAGAAAGACAGAATCTATAACAGAGAAGCAAGTGGTAACTTCCAGATTGCCTGCACTCGTTGGGCTCCAGACTATGCTGATCCAACTACTTTCTTAAACGTTCTTGCAAGCAGTAACTCAAACAACTATGGTAAATGGGAAAATGCGCAGTACAACTCATTATTAAAACAGGCTCAGAATGAAACTGACGTAAATAAACGTTGGAATGAATTACTTGAAGCTGAAAAAGTAATGATGGATGATATGCCAAATATACCAGTTGTTCAAACTGGTACAGCTGCATTACAGGCTAAGAACGTTAAGGGATTAGTTCATAATACAGTAAGTACTCCATACGTATTCAAATATGTAACACTTAAATAACACACATTGAGGCAGGCAACTGCCTCTTTTATATTGATAATTCGCACTATACACTTTAGTATTAATAATAAGGAAGTGATAGTATGAGAAATAAGAATATCTTCACAATACCTAATATATTATCTGTGTTTAGATTGTTGCTGTTGCCGGTAATTGTATATATGTATATGAACCAAAAGGATTATGTCTTAACAGGAATATTATTACTTATATCAGGTGTGACTGATTTGTTAGATGGGTATATAGCTCGTACATTTAATATGATGAGTGATTTAGGTAAAATACTTGATCCTGTGGCGGATAAAGCAACCCAAGCAGTGGTACTCCTATGTCTTATGACACGCTTTAGATGGCTTGTTATTCCTTTTATATGTATTCTTATTAAAGAACTGTTTATGGCTTGTATAGGTATGGTTGTTATCAAGAAAACAGGGGAAGTACATGGGGCAGTGTGGCATGGTAAAGTTGCTACATTTATGTTAGATTTCATGATTATTGTGCATATTGTTTTCTATAATATTTCTTATACTCTTTCTATTGTTCTTACAATTATCTCTACATTTCTTATTCTTCTATCATTCTATCTATACGCCAAAGAGAATATCAACATATTAAAAAAGGTGGGTTGATCCCACCTTTTAGCTTCTTACTTTGAAATATGTTGCTGGAGTATCCTTTAAAGCGTCTTCTAAATCTTTAAGTTCTACTTTATCAGTAATATAAATATGATCTTCGCCAAATGAATAATATTCATCATAATTTAAATTGAGTGGCTGTTCACTTCTTACATAATACTTAGAAGATGTAATAGGATATACGTCTTCAGTATAATCATAATCATGTGTCCATACATCCTTCTTAGCTGTCTTAATAATATCAGCGACTACAGCACTTGCAGTGACATAACGTCCTGCACCCTTACCATAGAATAAGACATTTTCTAGATAATCACATGTAATTTCTACTACATTATAAGCATCCATGACATTACCTACAATTTCACTCATTGGAACGAGAGTAGGAGACACATCAATACCTAAACCATTTTCTAGCTTTTTACTCATCGCAATCAACTTAATTCTATAACCAAGCTTCTTTGCATAATCCATATCTTTCTTAGTCACATTACGGATACCAGTACATTTGATCTTATCAAAATCAAAGAATGTACCAAAAGCATTCATAGTAAGAATATAGATTTTATGTGCTGCATCATAACCATCTAAATCTAGTGCAGCATTGGCTTCTACATAACCAAGATTCTGAGCAATCTTTAATGCTTCCTCAAAATCAAGATTATCTCTTTCCATTAATGTAAGAATAAAGTTAGTTGTACCATTTAAGATACCTTCAATCTTATTAATATTGTTTGCTACTAGATCTTCCTTAGCAGGCACAACAACTGGAATACCTCCACCTACACTTGCTTCATAATAAAGATTGACACCATTTTCTCTTGCAGCAGTAAAGAGTTCTTTCGCATCATGGGCAATAAGAGCCTTATTTGCAGTTACTACATGTTTCTTCTTATTTAATGCATCTAAGATGATCTTCTTAGCGATAGTTGTACCACCAATAAGTTCTACAACAACATCTACATCTTCATCATTGATAACTTCATGATAATCTTGTGTATAAATAATACCATCAGGAAGGTTTACATCCTCAAGTGCACAACCGTACTTAACGACTACTTCTTCCCCAATTGTTTTTTCTAGTCTTTCTTTTTCTTTTGTAAGAATATCTACAGTTCCGAAACCAACAGTTCCTAGACCAATAACACCAATAATCATTTAAAATTCCTCCCCGATAGTATTAGAATTGTATAAAATTTACCATATTCATATAACACTGTCAATTATATATAAGTTGAAATTTGTATTATATGCGATAAATATCGGAATTTTTAGAAATTAAACAAAAAAAGAGGAATTAATCCTCTTTTAAAATGTCCTGGATGGCTTCGGATACGCTTCCTACAACCTTTTCAGCTTTATTTTTAACTTCATTTGGGGCATAAGTAAATGTATAACCATGTTTAACACTATCTAATAAAGGAAGATCATTCCATGAATCTCCTATACCATATACATCATTCTCATTAATATTAAAATAATCTACAATATGATTAATTCCTGTTCCCTTAGAACATCCTACACCACATACATCCAAATGATTCTTGTTCTGGAATGCCGCACATGTATCACTATAGTGTTCATTAATATAATCCATAGCGTTTTTCGCTTCTTCTAGATTCCCTTCAGGAAAATGAAATGAGAATGCATCAGCATCTTTAAAAGATAATTCATCTAAAGAATCAATAGTAGTTCCCCATGTCTCACCTTCTGGACGATACATATAAATATCATCCTTATATACAATAGACATATGAACAGGAACGGCTTCTGAGATTTCTCTTACTATACTCATAGGAATATCTTTCTCAAAAATGACTTCACATTTCTTATTAAAAATCACACCACCACTTAAAGTAATATAGAAATCAAAGTCTATATCAGTTAATGGATAGTTTCTATTTCCTCTAAAAGGATATTTAATTCCTTCTAACTGCCTTCCTGTACATAATCCAAACAGATTTCCCTGTTTCTGGAATGTTCGAATTGCCTCTACATCCTGCTTGTGTACACCATCACTAAAAAATAACGTATTATCAAAATCACTTGCTAATATTTTCATCTTTCTCTCTCCTATATATATAAGAATAAGAAAAATAGATGAAAAAAGCCATAGTAAAGTGATATGAAACGCTTACATTAAACAAAGGGGGTTATTTGTTTATTGTTGCATTTATATGATGGGTGTATAACTAATGCAGAAAATAGGTATGAAATAAATGACTTTCGGTCATATTGCCTATTTCCTAAAAAAACAATTCATTATGTTCGTTATTTCACAAAAATTTATGTTAACGCTTTACAAAATTAAGAGTATAATGGATTCATCAACCAAGATACATATACATTTGATATGTCTGAATATGTCTGTTTGATATAGATAACGCTTTTTTATCACGATGAAGTGTTTTTGGTTGAATTTTAAAATTTTTAGGAGTATTATCCTAGAGAATCAAAGAGAAGGAGGTATGTGGATTGGATAAAATGATTCTTGATATCATAGCTGTAGACCACAGATGTGCTCAGGCTGTAAAAGATGCCAAAAAGAAGAGACAGGATACAACTGCAGATATGAACAGTAAGAAGAAGGAAATCTACGATTCTTTCGTCAAAGAGTATCAGGTTACACTTGATGCAAAGAAGAAAGAGTTACAGGAAAGAATTGACGCAACAAAGAAGAAGAATGAAGAGGATTACAATTCTTCTGTTGAGAAGATCACCAGCCTTTATGAAGCCCACAAGGAGGAGTGGGTTGCATCTATCGTAGACAGATGTAAAGAGATTTAGAGGTGAGATTATGAGTTTTTCATCTAATGCAGTTCTTGCTAAAGCAAGATCTATGTATGGTAAACATCTCACTCCTGAAAGCTATGATGAACTTCTAAAGAAAAGAACTGTCAACGATGTTGTCAGTTACTTAAAGAGTGAAACAGCATATGGTCCTATTCTTGAAGGTTTGAAAGAAACAAACATTCATAGAGGACAGTTGGAATCACTTCTTGATGAAGAGGAATTCTTACGTGCTATAAGATTGATTCATTATGCACCTAAGGGTGACCAGAAGTTTTATCAGCTAGGTATTATTAGACGTGAAATAGCTGTACTATTGAGTAAAGTACGTTTATTCAATAGTGATGAAACATTGAATTCTGAATTAGATATACCTTCATACCTACCTCGTTATTCAACGTTTGATCTTTATGGCTTATTAAGTATTGAGGATTATCCATCATTATTAAGATATATGGAGAAAACACGTTACTACCATATATTACAGAAATATATGCCTGTAGATGATGAGAAGATCGATACAAACATGATGGAACTTGATTTCAAACGTGCTTACTATAAGTTATTCGTTGAAACAGTGAAATCTACTTTTAAAGGTAAAAAACAGAAGGATCTACTTACTATGATCTATACTCAGATTGAGTTAGAAAATATTACGAAGATCTATAGATTTAAACGATTCTTTAATTCTAAGCCTGAACAAATCAAGAAACAGTTGATCTTGGATTACTCACGTATTCCACAATCAGTAATGAATGAATTGATTGAAACAAAAGATGCAGAGGAGTTCTTAAAGAAGCTTGCTTCATCACCTTACAAGTTATATGTGGATGATCAGGAATTTGTTTATATTGAATACTACACAGATAAGATCAAATATAATCTTGCTAAGAGATATATGAGATTTACTACAGATGCTGCCATGGTTTACATGACATATCTGATTGTATTCGAAAACGAAGTTGAAAATCTAAAACATATCATTGAAGGTTTAAGATATGGTGAAGAGGCTGAAAAAATAGCCCAACTGCTTATCTACTAGGGGGAATAACATGGCAATAGAAGAAATGGAATTGCTGGACATGACCTTTGATAAGAAATACTTAAAAGAGGTTCTATGTCAGTTAAAAGAAACAAAGTATTTTTATCCTCAGCCAGCTACAAAGATTGTAAATAACGTTAAAGATGTATTTACAATGACACCTGATGAGGATTACAAGAACATGCTTGATGAATTAAAAGAGCTTGCTGAACATGTAAAGCTTGATACATCAAGTGTAAAAGAAGGATCTATTCATTTCGCAAAAGAAGATTATCGTAAGGCGCTCGATGATGTGACAAAAGAAGCAAAGCAATATCTTGATATTAAAGAAGAATTTGTAACTGAACGTGGACAGAACCAGGCTGCTTATGAAATCCTAGAAGGTCTTTCTAATACAGAATTAAATATGGATGAGGTTAAAGAATGCGAATATATGGAAGCAAGATTTGGCCGTATTCCTAGAAGAAACAAAGACAAACTTGACTATTATAGAGGACAGTCAATCATGTTCTTAGATCTTGGTGAAGATGCTAAAAGTGTTTATTGTCTCTATATGACAACTAAGGCTGCTATCTTAAAGGTAGATAACATCTTCCAGTCAGTTGGCTTTGAAGAAATTGAAATTCCTGATTTCGTTCATGGTAGAATGGAAGATGCAAAGAAGGAATTATTAGAAGAAATTGAAAGTATGAATGCTTCTATTCGTAAAGCAGACAGCCGCTTAGAAGGTATTAGAGATGCACATGAAGAAGAATTATTAAAGATGTTTGCTGATCTTACTTTTGCTGCTAGAATTGAAGAATTCAAAGTATTTGTTGTTGATTATCAGTCTAAATATGCTATCTATGGATTTGTACCTGTTAGAGTCGCTAAAGATATTAAGAAGGCTTTTGAAAAGTACAACGTAGAATATCAGGACTTGCCTGCAGATATTTATGGTGATCAGCAGATCATTGCACCAACACTTACTAATAACTATCCATGGGCTAAACCATTTGAAGCAATCTCTAAAGTTAAACAGAGTGATCGTGTGGATACTACTTTAGCCACTGCAGTACTATTCATCTTAGTATTTGCACTTATGCTTGGTGATATTGGTTTAGGTGTTGTGCTTGTATTACTTGGATTACTTATGAGAAAGAAAGAATCAGGAAAGATGATTACTGTTCTTGGTATTGCATCTTTTGTTGGTGGTTTAATTTATGGTGATGCTTTCTACAGTATTCATCTTTATCCATCAGTAATCCCTGTTGCAGATGCATTTAGTTATCAGCGCTTCATTAATGCGATTCTCTTACTTATTGTAGGACAGTTCTGCATTGGTAAAGTAAAAGCTATCTATAACGAACAATCAATGATTAATAAGGTATTCTCTATCAAGGGTGTCGTTGGCATCGTCATGGGACTTGCAGTAGCTGCTTATGTCGCAATTGCTGTAGATACAACTTGGCATGTCTCTTATTTACCATTAGTTGTTGTACTTGTATTAGGCATTGTATTGAACTTCATTAAGAAAGCGCTCGATAAGAAACAATAGAAGGGAGGATACTATGGCTATCTCAAAATTGCAGCTCGTTGAGATAGAATTCCCTGAAACAATGAGTGATGAAGTATTATCTAAGCTTGTTGATTCAGAAGAATTTCATCCAGAGCCAGCATCAAAGTTTGTGGACTCAGTAAGAGGTCTTAAGGTCATGAATAAGGATAACCCTTATGCTGATTTATTAGGACGTATGGATGAAGCGGCAGAGAAGTATGGTATTAATATCAATACATCAGAAAAGCCTCAAATCATCAATATTGTAGAAGCAGATGATTACTTCTGCGAATGTCTTGATGAAGCAAACAAAATCTCACGTGTTAAAAATGAATTACAGGTAATGATTGATGAAAACAATCAGGCCAAGAAGTACTTGAAATATATGAAAGATCTCGATATGGACTTCGATGACCTTTTCTCAAGCGAATATATTCAGGTTAGATTTGGTAAGTTACCTACAATGAATCTTGATAAGTTATCTTATTATGATTCACAGGAATTCTTATTTAAATCAATCTATCAGGATGCAAAGACATGTTATTGTTTCTATATAACATCTCCTTCTAATGCACCTGAAATAGATAACATATTCTCTTCACTATTCTTTGAACGTATTCATATCCCTGAATTCCTTCATGGAACTCCAGGTGAATCATTAGAAATCATTGAAGAAGAGAATGCAACTGCAGAAGCCTCTATCAAGAAATATGATGGTAAATTAAAAGATTTATTCAGTAAAAAAGAAAAAGATTTATCAATCATTTATGCTTCATGTCAGGAACTTAATAAGACAAGTGAAGCACAGAGATATGTCGTGGTATTTGGAAACAATGCTGCTATCTATGGTTTCTGTGATAAACATTATGCACACTCTTTAAAAGAAGAACTCGAACAGATGGACAAGGTGCATGTTGAAATCAAACCAGCAATGGGAGATTCAAGACTTTATCCACCTACAAAACTCAAGAACAACTGGTTCTCAAGACCATTCAAGATGTTCGTTGAGATGTATGGTGTTCCATCTTATACAGACTTTGACCCAACAAATTTCGTTGCGGTAACATATACATTCTTATTCGGTATGATGTTCGCCGATGTTGGTCAAGGTATCCTGCTTTCAATCATTGGTTTCCTTGCTTATAAATTAAAAGGCATGAAGCTTGGTGAAGTAGGTATGCGTATTGGTATTTCATCTGCAATATTTGGTGTAATCTTTGGTTCAGTATTTGGATCAGAAGAGATTCTCGTTCCATTCTTTGCACCAATGGCATCTGAAAATACTATGACGCTATTAGGTGTTGCAATTGGTGTAGGTGTATGTTTAATCATCATCTCAATCCTATTCAATATCTATTTAAATTTGAAGAAGAAACATTGGGGAGAATTACTATTCTCTCAAAATGGTGTCGCTGGTTTAGTATTCTATGTTGCAGTATTAGTACTCGCAATGAATATGTTATTAAACCTTGGCTTAAATATCCCTATGGGTATTTATATGGCAATTCTTATCATTGCCCCACTTGTAATGATCTTCTTAAAAGAACCTCTTACTTACAAAATTGAAGGTAAGAAGATGTTCCCACATGGATTTGGTAACTTCTTTACTGAATCATTCTTCGAAATGATCGAAGTATTGTTGACATTTGTTGCCAACACTATGTCATTCCTACGTGTCGGCGGTTTCGTCTTATCACACGCTGGTATGATGCTTGTTGTTTACACATTAGCTGAAATGGTTGGTGGATTCGGTTATATTATCGTTCTTATTATTGGTAACGCATTTGTAATGTGTCTAGAAGGATTAATTGTCGGTATCCAGGTATTACGTCTTGAATTCTATGAATTATTCAGTCGTTACTATGAAGGTAATGGTAAACCATTTGTATCTATGAAAGAAAGTCTAGAATAACGGAGGAAGAAAAAATGACTACTATCTTAACATTCATTATCCCTGCATTAATTGTTGTATTATTATCTTTACCACTAGTAAATGTATTCAAAGGTAAAGTTACTGCTAAGAGCGCTAAAATGCGTCTTGGTACTCATATCTGTGGTTTCTTTGGTGCTGTAGCACTTGTATTATTCCTTACATATGCAAATAGCCCAGTATTAGCTGCTGGTGCTGACAAGATGACTGGTTCTATCGCTCAGGGTCTTGGTTTCATCGGTGCTGCTCTTGCAACTGGTTTATCTGCTCTTGGTGCTGGTATTGCCGTAGCTGCTGCTGCTCCTGCTGCAATTGGTGCATTCTCTGAAAATGCTGAAAACTTCGGTAAATCATTGATCTTCGTTGCCTTAGGTGAAGGTGTTGCCATCTATGGTCTATTAATCTCAATCTTAATTATCAACACACTATAGGAGATTACTATGAAGTTCTTTCTGATCAGTGATAATATCGATACCCTCACTGGTCTAAGACTCGTGGGTATTGAAGGCAAGGTTGTTCATACCCGTCATGATTTCTTAACCTTACTTGAAAATAAGATGAGAGATCCTGAAATCGCAATTATCTTAGTGACTACTAAGTTAATTGAACTTTGTCCTGATATTATCTCAGAAATTAAATTAAAACAGCCAAAGCCTCTTATTACAGAGATTCCTGACCGTCATGGTCATTCTAAGATTGGTGAAGCCATCGATGGTTATGTCTCTGAAGCAATAGGCGTTAAGTTATAGGAGAGTATACAATGGAAGAAAATCAAGAAGTATTTCTCTCAATGAAGAATGAGATTGAAAAACAGTCTCAAAGAGAAGTCGATGCAATCATGGCTGAAGTAAAGAAGATGGAAGAAGAAGCTTATTCTTCTATGCGTGCTGAAGCTAAGAAAGATGCAGATTTAAGACTAAAACAGGAATTAGATGAAATGCAGTCAGAATCAGCTGCAGAAATTTCTGAATCCCATGTTGAGAGACAGAAAAAGCTTATTAATAAACGTGATGAGTATGTAACAACAATCTTCAAGAATGCAAGAGAAGAGTTAGTTGCATTTACAAAAACACCTGAATACAAAGAATTCATGGTCAACAAGGCTAAGAAACTTGCAGGTGATTATATGCCTCATTCAGTTATTTATGTAAAAGAAGAAGACTTAGGTCTTGCTGATGATTTAAAAGCTGCTTATGGTGATGCTGAAGTGAAAGCTGGAGATATCACTATTGGTGGTTTAATTGTTGAAAACACTGAAAGCTCTATTGTTCATGATGAAACATTAGAATTCGCATTAAAGAATCAGAAAGAATGGTTTAACCAGCATTCTGGTTTAATCATTAATAAATAAAAGAAGGGGGATAAACAAGTTGAAAGAAAATTTAATTTATTCAATCAACGGCCCGGTTGTTAAAGTAAAAGATACAGATGCCTTTTCAATGCTTGAAATGGTGTATGTAGGTAACAGTAAATTAATGGGTGAAGTTATCTCTATTACTAAAGAATTTACTACTATCCAGGTTTATGAAACAACTACAGGTCTTAAACCAGGTGAACCAGTATTCCCAACAGGTCAGCCTATTTCTGTAACACTTGGTCCTGGTATCTTAAGAAATATTTATGATGGTATCGAAAGACCACTAGAAGAAATCGCAAAAGAAAGTGGTGCTTTCATTCCTACAGGTAGTGCTGTAGAACCACTAGATACAAAGAAATTATGGGATGTTACTCTTACTGTTAAAGTAGGTGACCATGTTGAAGGTGGTACTGTATATGCCAAGATTCCTGAAACAGACATGATCGAACATAGATGTATGGTTATGCCAGGTATGTCAGGTACAGTTACTGAAGTAAAAGAAAATGGTCAGTATACAATCAATGATGTAGTTATGGTCTTCACTGATGATGAAGGTGTCGCTCATGAATGCACATTAACTCAAAGATGGCCAATCAAGACACCTCGTCCAGTCCACAAACGTTTACCTATCAGTATGCCACTAGTTACTGGTCAGCGTGTTATCGATACATTGTTCCCTATCGCAAAAGGTGGAACAGCTGCAATCCCAGGAGGATTCGGTACTGGTAAGACAATGACTCAGCATCAGCTTGCTAAATGGTGTGATGCCGACATTATCGTCTATGTAGGTTGTGGTGAACGTGGTAACGAAATGACTCAGGTTCTTGAAGAATTCCGTGAACTCGTTGACCCTAAGAGTGGTAAGCCATTAGTAGACAGAACTGTCCTCATTGCGAATACATCTAACATGCCAGTTGCTGCCCGTGAAGCATCTATTTATACAGGTGTAACACTTGCTGAATATTATCGTGACATGGGTTACCATGTTGCTATCATGGCTGACTCAACATCTCGTTGGGCTGAAGCCTTAAGAGAAATCTCTGGTCGTCTTGAAGAAATGCCAGCAGAAGAAGGTTTCCCAGCTTACTTACCTTCTAGATTATCTCAGTTCTATGAAAGAGCTGGTTATATGGAGAACTTAAATGACACAAATGGTTCAGTTACAATCATCGGTGCCGTATCTCCACAGGGTTCTGACTTCTCAGAACCAGTTACTCAGAATACTAAACGTTTCGTACGTACATTCTGGGCACTTGATAAAGCATTAGCTTATGCAAGACACTATTTCGCTATCAACTGGAATTTATCTTATTCAGAATATATTCCAGATCTTGAAAGATGGTATTCAAAGAATGTTGATCCTAAATTCATGAGAGATAGACAGGAATTGGCTTCTATTCTTGCAGAAGAAACTAAATTAATGGAAATCGTCCAGTTAATGGGTTCTGACGTTTTACCAGATGATCAGAAGCTTGTTATTGAAGTAGCCAGAGTAGTTCGTGTAGGTTACTTACAGCAGAACGCTTTCCATAAAGATGATACTTATGTACCACTTGAAAAACAGCTTAAGATGATGGAAGTAATCCTTTACTTAAATAACCGTTGTCAGCAGGTTGTTGCTCAGGGTAAACCTATTCGTACAATCATTGAAACAGGTATCTTCGATGAAGTTGTTAAGATGAAATATGATGTACCTAATAATGATTTAAGTAAATTTGATTACTATTATAAGAAGATTGATGCAATTTGTGCATCTATTGACTAAGGAGGGGTAACATGGCACTTCAATATGTAGGTTTAAGTGAAATTAATGGACCACTCGTCGTATTAGATCACGTTAAAGATGCATCTTATGATGAAATGGTTGAACTACAGTTAAAAGATGGTTCAACACGTTCTGGTCGTATTGTAGAAATTGAAGGTGAAAGAGTTGTTGTTCAGGTATTTGAAGGAACAAACGCTTTATCACTTGCGAATACTAAGACAAGACTATTAGGTCATCCAATGGAATTACCATTATCAATGGAAATGCTTGGTCGTGTCTTCTCTGGTGCAGGTAGACCAATTGATGGTCTAGGAGATATTTATGCTGAAAAGAGTGCTGATATCAACGGTCAGCCTCTTAACCCAGTTTCTCGTGTATATCCAAGAAACTATATCAACACAGGTATTTCTTCTATTGACTGTCTAATGACTCTAATCAGAGGTCAGAAGCTACCAATCTTCTCAGGTTCTGGTTTACCTCATAACCAGTTAGCTGTACAGATTGTAAAACAGGCTAAGATTGCCGATGAAGCAGGACAAGGCTTTGCTGTTGTCTTTGCTGCAATGGGTGTTACAAATGACGTCGCTAACTACTTCAGAAGATCATTTGAAGAAGCAGGGGTTATGCAGAGAGTTGTTATGTTCATGAACTTATCTAATGACCCAATCATTGAACGTATCTTAACACCTCGTTGTGCATTAACTGCTGCTGAATATCTTGCATTTGAACATGATATGCATGTTCTTGTAATCTATACCGATGTTACTTCTTATTGTGAAGCATTACGTGAATTCTCTTCAAGTAAAGGTGAAATCCCAGGTCGTAAAGGTTATCCAGGTTATCTTTATTCTGACCTTGCTTCATTATATGAAAGAGCTGGTATTGCAAAGGGTGCTAAAGGTTCTGTTACACAGATTCCAATCCTTACAATGCCTAACAACGATATCACACATCCAGTTCCTGACTTAACTGGTTACATCACAGAAGGACAGATCACTCTTGATCCTGAATTAAATGCGACTGGTATTTATCCACCAGTTGGTGTTCTTCCATCACTTTCAAGACTTATGAAGGATGGTATCGGTGAAGGCTTTACAAGAGCTGACCACCAGGATGTTGCCAACCAGTTATTTGCATGTTATGCCCATGTACAAGATGTTAAGTCATTAACATCAGTTATCGGTGAAGATGAATTATCAGATACTGATAAGAAATATATGGAATTTGGTCGTCTTTTCGAGCAGCACTTCCTTAATCAGGGATTCGATACAAACAGATCTATCGAAGAAACCCTAGACCTTGGATGGTTACTATTATCAGTTCTTCCAAAGAATACATTGGACCGTATTGATAATGCTGTTGTGGATAAATTCTATGATCATGAAAAAGCAGTCAAAGAATTTAATTTACACGAAGATGTAGTCATCAAAGAATTGAAAGACGCTGTAACTAATGGCTAATCAGGTTGTCCCTACTAAAGGGAATTTGATGGCAACCAAGAAGTCTCTTGAACTTGCTAGACTTGGTTATGACCTGCTCGATAAGAAAAGAAATGTCTTAATTAAAGAAATGATGTCATTACTTGATGATGTAAAAGAAATCCGTGATGACATCACTGATTCTTATGATCGTGCTTATGCAGCATTACGTGAAGCAAATGAATCTTTAGGTATTATTTCTGATGTAGTAGAGGGTGTACCTATTGATGAAGGTATTAGTGTTAAGTATCGTTCAGTTATGGGTGTAGAATTACCTAAGATTGAATATGAGAAAACACCATTAAGAGTTGGTTATGGTTTTGAACGTGCGAACTCTAAGGTAGACTATGCTTATATCTGTTTCTATCATGTAAAAGAAATGACAGTAAAGCTTGCAGAAGTAGAAAACTCTGTATATCGTCTAGCGAATAATATTCGTAAGACACAAAAGCGTGCTAACGCATTACAGAACATCTCTATCCCTCGTTTTGAAGCGACTGTAAAGATGATTACAGAAGCCTTGGATGAAAAGGACAGAGAAGAATTCTCAAGACAGAAAGTTATTAAAGCACAAAAGAATAGACAAGAAGCTGCAAAAAGAAAGGCATAAACTGGTACCTCGTGTACCAGTTTTTTTATGCATTATAAAAGGATTGATCGGATAGTCAAGAATGAGAGAAGTGTTTCTTTTAGCAAATAATTTATAAAGAATAAGAAAACAATCACTTTGTGCAGTATAAATAAGTAGAGCTCAAAGTGAGGTGTATGTAATTATGAAATGTGTGAAAAATTTAAAAAACATGATATCAAGTTGGTTGAATCGTTTGCTGTACAAAGCTATAATGAGTTTGAAAATTATGGATCATTTAAATTTTCAAATGGAGGGATACAGCATGACAGCAAAGATAGCAATTGTGGATAAACCAATAAAAGCAGATATTACTGATGTAGCAGATTGGTTTTTGTTAAAAGGAAATATGTCAAACAAGAAGATTCAGAAGCTTTGTTATTATGCTGAGGCATGGAGTCTAACTCTTTTAGATCAGGATATAGCTGATCATTCCGAATTTGAAGCATGGGTACATGGTCCAGTAAATCCTACTCTATACCAAACTTTTAAAGGCTATGGATGGCATGAATTAAAAATTACTAATCGTGAAGAAGTTATGGCTCGAATGGAAAATCTATTTACTCCAGAGCAGGTTGAAGTATTAGAAGCAGTTTGGGATACTTATGGAGAGTATGGAGCTGATCAATTAGAAGCTTTAACACACACAGAGCGTCCATGGTTAGAACAAAGAGTAGGCTTAGGAAAATTTGAAAGTTGCCATAGCGTCATTTCTTCTACTACTATGAAGGAATATTATAAGTCTATTGAAGTGAACTAAATGAGTAAAAAAAAGTTAACTGATATTAGCAAAATTAAAGATGAAAAGGTTGTTTTGACAAACCGATTGGCTAATCCAAAGAATCATCCGGAAATTAATTTTAAGTATTTGTGGAAATGTAATGTATGTTGTTTTAATGGCTTAAGTAAGTATTATGGCAAACACAAGGAAGAAAAAGTATTTGATCAATTACAGAAATTTTTATTTGAAGTGGATCAATGTTTAAATGGTAAATGTCTTAATGCTGATGTAAATGGTGCATTAAATATTTTTCGTAAAAGTAATGTTGTGTCCCTTGTGGGGCTATACAGTAGAGGCGAGGTGGACACGTCTGTAAGAATAAGGATTGCCTAGCAATAGCTGGAAACTTAAATATCAAACTTCTTAAAAAGAGCCGTTAGGCTCTCTGAAGCCCATTACCTTTAGGTGATGGGTAGTTCACATTGTTTCAAATATAGACACTGCGGATATTTTGAAAGCAATAGAGTTTCATGGATTGACTCCGACAGATGTATTTACATCAGAGGATGCTAGAGCGTATAAGCCAAGGAAAGAACTGTTTGAGTTTGCATTGAGAACTACGGGACTGAAGGCTGATGAAGTAATCCATATTGGAGATTCTTTGTGTAGTGACGTTAAGGGTGCTTCGTCAGTTGGCATTAATGCTTTGTGGCTAAACAGATTTGGTAAACAGATTCCTAATGGAGTAGAAAGTATATCAAGTTTACTATGTGCTTTAGATAAAAATCTTCAGTCTGATAATAGATTCTGACTGTAGAATATGGGAAAGAAATTAGGATATTACATACGGATTGAGGTGGAGGTTATTATGGAGTATAGAGAAGTACAATGAATTGCAAAGACAACTATTGAATATGCAAAGACCATAATAAAGCCTGGAATGAATTTGTTACATTTAAGAAAATTATGTGAGCAGAAAATGTTAGAATTAGGGGCAGATTCTTTCTGGTATTGGGATATTGGAGCCTTTGTATTTGCAGGAGATGAAACTACGGTATCGGTATCTGGAAAACATTATGTTACAAGTAATAGGATTATTACAGAAAACGATATTGTGACAATTGATTTAAGCCCTCAGTGTGGAAATATCTGGGGAGACTATGCCAGAACAATAATACTTGAAAATGGTGTGGTAGTAGATAGATGTAAAGTTTCCAATGAAGAGTGGAAAAACGGCTTGGCAATGGAAGACAGACTGCATCATGAATTAGTGGAGTTTGTGAGCAAAGAAACAACATTTGAAGAACTCTATTATCATATTAATGAGATTATTTTGAAGGAAGGTTTCGTTAATCTCGATTTTTTGGGAAACTTAGGGCATTCAATTGTGAAAGATAAGAATGAACGTGTATATATAGAAAAGGGTAATACTCAAAAGATAAGTGATGTAGAATATTTTACTTTTGAACCGCATATAAGCATTCCTGATTCAAGCTATGGATATAAGAAAGAAAATATTTATTATTTTCAGAATGGGAAACTGGTTGAATTATAAAACTCGCACTAGTGGTGCGAGAAATGGAGAAGTGCATGGGAAAGAATGAAATTGTGGGATATGAACCACTTGTGGATGATTTAAAAGATTTAATCCATAAAAAGCAGTATCAGGTTCTGAAATCAATCAATTCAGAAACTGTAAATTTGTATTGGGAAATTGGAGAAGAAATTTATAGACAGCAGGAAGAAAATGATTGGGGAAAATCAATTGTTCAAGTACTCTCAACAGAATTGCAAAAAGAGTTTCCCAGAGCAAAGGGATATTCAGCAGCCAATCTGTGGCGAATGCGTAATTTTTATTTAACTTACCGTGATTCTGAAAAACTCGCACCATTGGTGCGAGAAATTAGCTGGAGCAATAACATCATTATTATGGAAAAGTGTAAGGATGATTTGCAAAGGGAATTTTACATTCAGATGGTGAAAAGATATGGATGGACAAAACGCATCTTAACTAATTTTATCGAAGCACAGACCTATGAGAAATATTTGTTGAATCAGACGAATTTTGATTTAACGCTTCCGGTAGAGCAAAGTGTACAGGCTAAGCTTGCGGTAAAAGATGAATATACATTTGATTTTGCGGAATTGTCACCTGAATACTCTGAACACGAATTAGAAATGCAACTATGATATAAACACATATACAACAAAACAACCATCACTGTAATCAGAAAAATCCTAATAATGCTGCACATATAGCGAACAATAATAACCATGCAGAACAGTGCAATCCTAATAATTCAGCATATCATTCAAGTTGTGAAAAAAGTAATGGCATGAACTAAAAGTGACAACATACAAATAAATATTTCCATTCCTACTGGATGGAAAAAAGAACTTGAAAACCCTACACGTATCTATTCTGTTGAGGAAGGTGAGAGTATCATATTTCTTGACTTGCTTCGTATTGAAAATATCTGATAAGTATCACATCATCAGGTATTCTAAATTCATATTTCTGGTATTAAAAGGTAATATAAAGGAAATATTGAAACAGATGTTACAGAAAAATCTATTACCACATTAAGGCTCTTGAAGTGATGCCTGATCATATACATGTCTTTGTAGATGTACCACAAACTGCTGCTCCCTGTGATGTTGTAAGTACTTTTAAAGATATAAGTGCTATTGAACTATTCAAGGCATTTCCACAATTAATACAATTTTGCAGGATGCGGTATTTTATGGTCTAGAGGATATTTTGTATCTACAGTAATTAAGATAATATTAAGGAGCAAAAAAATGATAACTGATAAAGAACATAAAAGACATCTTAAACAATTTCATAAGCTTTCTGATAGACATATCTTAGCTGCTGAAACTGATATGTCTTCTTCTGATATACAAAAAGTTGTAAAGCTTTCGAATAGGATCAGAAAAGCAGGTAACGAACTTGTAGGTCTTATGAGAAAGAATTATGACCAGCTTATGCGTACAAAGAGATACCGTAAATTACTCTTTCTTTATGGTAATTCTAAAGATAAGGCTAAACGAAAAACTTATGCAAAACAACTTAATGAAATGCAGAAAGCTTATAATATTACATGGGAATACTGCAGAACATCCATGATTCCAATAGGCAAGAAATATGGTGTAGACGCTGTATTTGCTCTGACTAAAGCCGAAGATATATGGCGTGGTATTGAAAAATGCCTATATGGTAATGGCAATGCCATTCATTTCTCAAAATATGGAGAACTGCCTTGTATTCGTGCAAAGCAGATAAATTGTGGTATACCTATATCCGTTACAGATAATAAACTTCATTTCAAACTTGGCAGGATGGTATTTGGAATACAAATAAATGATAGATTTCAACAGGATGAAGTAGATGCTGTTTTATCATATCTTTCCGAATCTGAGATCTTGGATGACAGGGCTGTCAACACTCTTATTAAAGATGGCTGTTGCATAGATACATACAGACCATGCTATGCTACGCTTGTTCCCAGGATGATAAGAGGTAAATACAGAGTATACCTGCATCTTACTATCGAGGGTAAAGCGAAGCCAAAATATGACAAGCATGGCAATCCAAGACATAAATATGGCAAAGGAATCATCGGTGCTGATATTGGTACACAGACTGTTGCTTATACATCTGATACTGAGGTGGGCTTGAAGAATCTTTCAGAGCGTGGCAACAGTATTCAGACTTCTGAGAGAAAGGAACGTCTGCTCCACCGTGCTATGGACAGGTCAAGACGTGCAACTAATCCTCAGAATTATAATGATGACGGTACTGTTAAAAAAGGTCGCAAAACCTGGATTTATTCTAATCGTTATAAGAAATTAAAAGAAAAACATTCTGAATTATGTCGTATTAATGCTATAAATAGACAGCTTGCAATAAATGAAGACGCCAACCATTTAAGAAGTCTTGGAGATATATTTGTCACTGAACCTAAAAATGCAGGCAAAATTATGAGACGAGCTAAAGAAACTACGGTCAATAGCAAAGGCAAGTTTAATAGGAAAAAGCGTTTTGGCAGATCCATAAAGAATAGATGTCCTTCTGGGTTTCAAACTGCTGTAGAACAGAAATTCAAGGTATCAGGTGGTATATATATTGAAGTATCTAATGATTATAGAGCCTCACAGTACGACCATACTATTGATGAGTATATCAAAAAGAAACTATCTGACCGAATGTATAAGCTGCAAGATGGTACTGAGGTACAAAGAGACTGGTATTCATCATTCCTATTATACTGTTACGATTACAAAACCAAAGATATAGATAAAAACAAATGTATTTCTGAATTTGATAAGTGTTACAACAAAGAAAAAGCCCTAATCGAATGGATTAAGGCTAACGAGATCAAGGTATTAAATAGCGGAATTAAGATAGCGTAAAACATATTCAGGGAGATTGATTATACTTCCTTACGAAAGTAGAAATTTACCGTTAATGTGGTCGTTGGACTGCTTGGTAATGAAAGTTCTGATTCAAATAGATTTACACTTGTAACTCCAAAGTCTGAAAATGATGTACGATTACAAGCTACGCTTGGCAAGCAGAACCCCACGGGCTTGCCCGTGGGAGTAGTCAGTTGGAGTGGACTGTGGCAGTGTATTCTACGTGCCAGCATTCGATCCAGGACATGATTTTGATAAAAGAGTCTAACTCAGCGAGTTAGGCTTTTTCACAATTCCTTTACATTTTCTGAAAAAATGTAACCTTTTAACTATATACCGCTATAATGAAACTCATTGGAGGGGACAACATGAAAAAGAACAGCTATTTGTATCATGCTGGTACATCATTTTTCTTTTATTTCGCATTTGCATGTTACAATGCAATGCTTGCGTTATACTTAAGTGATATTCACTTTAATGCGCAGCAAATATCACTTATTACTTCATCAGCACCATTATTCTCAATCTTTGCCCAGCCTTATCTAGGAACATTGGCAGACCGCTTCCGTTCACCTAGAAAAGTATCTTTAGTGGCATTATTTATTACAGTAGTAATGAATGTGATCTTTATGTTCTCACATCAGCTAATTATTCTATTAATTACTAGTGCTTCTATTCTTGCCTTATTTAATGCAGTGACACCATTAACGGACAGAATTGGTGTTTCTTCACCTTATGACTTTGGTAAGATCAGATTATGGGGTTCTGTTGGTTATGCCATTAGTGCTCAGTTATGTGGTTTAGTTTATGATGTGATTGCACCTATTTCTATCTTCGTTATTTTCCTCTTCGGTACAATAACAGTTCTTATCTGTATCCTAAGAGTTAATGATCCAGAAGTAGTACAGACAGAAACAAAAGTAGAATATAGTTCAAAAGAAGCCTATAAGAGCCTCTTTAAGAATAAACAGTACATTATATTCCTATTAATCTCTTTCTTCTTCTGGGGCGCTTGTACAGCCAATTTTACCTATATCTCTGTATTTATTAAATCAGTCGGTGGTACAGCATCCATGGTAGGTACATACCAGTTATTTGCGACACTCTTTGAAGTACCTGCCATACTTGCAACTGACTTTATTATTAAGAAGTTCTCATATAAACATATCATGCTCTTTGCATGTGCCATGTCTATAGTTAACTTTGTCTGGTATGCAACATTACCTAATCCAAATTTAATTGTGGCAGTATTTGTATTCAAAGGCTTATCTACTATTCTCTTTACTATGATTACAGTAAGATTAATCATGGAAATTGTTGAAGATAAGTATGTCTCTACAGCTTTTGGCTTACAGGCTACAGTAGGTAGAGGAATTGGGGCTGCAGTCGTACAATTGATTGGTGGAAAACTGATTGATAGCTTCTCTACAATGACACCATTCTATTTGTTTTTATCCGTATTAATTGTAACCGCTTTAGTTTTATCCTTAACTTTTAAAGAAAAAAGCGCTTAGAATCATAAATCTTACAACATTATTAAATAATTCTTAATTCAAAAAGAGCCGATATAATCGACTCTTTTTTGAACTTCTTAATAATTTCTTAAGAAAGTTCTTTATTTTTTTGTACAGAGTGATATAATAATCATTGTCGAAAAGAAAGGGAGTGGATTACATGGATAAGAAGACTAAAGAAGTTGTAGATTTCATGGTAAATCGTATTAAAACTCAGAAGACAATGTTTATTCCAGTAGTCGCTATTTCAGCATTTGCATTAGTAGGTTATGCAGCAGCTGATAGAACAGCGCCTGTTGTTCATTCAAATAAACTAGTAGTACCTTATGGTACAGAATTAAAAGCAAGTGATTTCACTGTATCAGATAATAGAGATACAGTAAGTGTTATCAAGACTGAAATAAATGATCATGCTTATCAGAAAGATCAGATTGGAACATATAAAGTGAATGTAACTGTAAAGGATGCATTCAACAACAAAACAACTAAAGAAGTTGAAGTTAAAGTTGTTGATAGTGAAGCACCCGCATTAGAATCAGTAAATAATGATGGTTATGTTATTGATGTTGAAGCAAACGGCAACAATGATTTAAAACAGTACATCAAAGCGACTGATAATGTGGATGGTGATGTATCTGACTTCATTACTTTTGATCATAACTTAGATACAACAGTTCTTGGTGAACAGGTCATCCATGCAACTGTTGAAGATAATGCTGGTAACAAAGCAGAAAAAGACTTTACATTCAATGTAGGTGATACAACTGCTCCAGAAATGAACTTAAAGACTGGTGATATTACTGTTAACTACGGTGATGCATTTGATATCAATAACTTCGTTGAAGTAAAGGATAACTATGATGTTAATCCTACAGTGACTGTAGAAGGAACTGTAGATACTAAGAATATGACTACAGTACAGCCAATCAAAGTGACTGCAACTGATAGTTCAGGAAACAAGACTTCAAATGATTATGAAGTAAAGGTTGCTGATAAGGCTGGACCAGTCATCACATTAAAGAGTGATAATGTAGATGTAAAATATGGTACTTCATTTGATCCTAAGTCTAACTTAGCATCAGCTATTGATAACTTAGATGGTGATGTAACAGGTAAAGTAGAAATTACTGGAACTGTTAATACAAACAAAGCTGGCGCTTATCGTGTTTATTACAGAGTAACAGATAATGCTGGTAACAGATCTGAAGCAAGTGCAAAGATCAATATATCTGCTGCACCAGTTGTAAAGATCAGAAATAACAGAGGCAACAGAGGTACAGGTTATAACTTCGGTGGTCTTGGTGGAGGCGCTGCACAGGGCGGTATCATTGGAACTGCTCGTTCAAGACTCGGCTGTGCATATCGTATGGGTGCTTCTGGACCAACAGTATTTGACTGCTCAGGATTTACATCTTGGGTTTACAGCAAGAATGGTAAATCATTACCAAGAACTGCTGCAGGTCAGTATAGTGGAACATCAAGAGTATCTAAATCAGGCTTAACTGCTGGTGATTTAGTATTCTTCGCTGGAACTTATAAATCAGGTATCTCTCACGTAGGTATCTATATTGGTGGCGGACAGTTCATTCATGCTGCTAACTCTAAGACTGGTGTTGTTGTTTCATCACTTAATAGTGGATATTATTCATCACACTATGCAGGTGCGGGTAGAAGATAAGAGGCTGTAACGGGTAAATAACTCATTATAGTTTCATAAACAGTAAAAGGCGGACCGAAGTCCGCCTTTTATGGTACATTAATTCTACCATGAAAACATACCAACAAGATTATACGGCATATCAGACATATGCGCTACTAGATTTTAATATTTCTTTTGAAAAAGATATACCTGCTGATGATATTTCAAGAACTGTGATTGAAGTTACGGAAAGGATAGATATAAACAAGTTTGTTGACTTCACTCATAGAAATTCTCATGGGTATGATGGTCTCATGATGCTCAGACTGCTTCTGCTTGCTTTTGCGGATAATGGTTATGCATCTACAAGAAAGCTTGCAGAACTATGCAGAACTGACATCAGATATATGTTCATCGCACAGAATCAGAAGCCTTCTCATCAGGCATTTCAGAGATTCATCCATGATGATCTCATTATGTCCGTTGAAGAGATATTCTATGAAATGAATAGAATCATGGAGGATGAACTTCCTATCGATACAGATATATTATGCATTGACGGTACTAAGTATGAAGCCAATGCCAACAAGAACACATTCATATGGAGAAAAATACTGTCAGACATAGGGAAAGACAGTGGAAGAAGTGTAATGATACTATCAAGAGAATCAATAAGTTCTTTAAGGAACAGAATATCAACTGCAGATACTCCATTCTTAGAGAGCCTAATATTGATTATCTATTGAGAGTTACAGATAAAATAGAGATTTACATGAAGGACAATGGAATAGAGTTCGTTCATGGAAAAGGATGCAGAAAGAGCGAGATTCAGAAGCTTTATGATGAGCTAGCGAAAGAAGCGATGAAACTTTTTGAATATGCACTGCATTTTGATATGCTTGGTGACAGAAACAGTTGTTCCAAGACAGACCCTGATGCAACATTCATGCACATGAAGTATGACTATTATAATCATACTAACGTTTTCAAGCCTGGATACAATGTCCAGGTAGGCGTGAGTGATGGCTTCATCAGAAACATTTACGTAAGCAGTGACTGTTCTGATATTCAGACATATATTCCCTTCATGGAGAAGTATAAGCTTATGTATGGCAAGCTTTCCTTTAAAGACACCTGCTGATGCAGGTTATGGTAGCTATGATAACTATATGTACTGCAGGGAAAACGGTATTGAGCTGTTTATGAAGTATCCAGGATATTATGAAGAATCGAAGAAGACAAATGATAAGAATAGATTCAGAGCCTCTCATTTTGAGAGAACAGAAGATGGCGGGTATATATGCCCTGCTGGTCATGAGTTTGAGGTGGATAAGGTAACTACTGATACAAGGGGCGTATATGCACGTAATAATATAAAACTAATAAATCATTACTGTGATGGTTGTCCATTCAGATCAAGATGCACTAAATCCAGAATTGGAAGAAGCATAAACTGCTGCAAGGAACTTGATGAATTTCATAAGGAAGTAAGAAAAAATGTCACAAGTGAAGAAGGAAAGAAACTCATGTTCAAGAGAGATAATGAAGCAGAAGGAACTTTTGGTGATCTTAAGGAGAATATGGGTTATGACAGACTCTACAGAAGAGGACATGACAATGTTCAGATGGAGATCTACCTTGTTTCAATGGGGCATAATATCAGGAAATATCAGAAACTGAAGAAAAGAATCAAGGAAACAGAAGAAAACCAGATGAAACAGGTCAAGGAGATGCTCAGATTGTTTATCTGCTGATAAAATTTTTTTAGGAAATGGGCAGGTTCTTTTTAAGTACGTCTGAAATATGAAAAGGTTATTCACCATGCAATAGTGAATAACCTTTTTGGGTTTGAATATACGAAAAAGAGCTGTAACGCTCAAGGTAGTAGTAAATACTATCTATTCGTTACAGCCTCTTTTTTTGCGTATTGATGATAAGTGTAGAGAACTTCTATTGTGATATAGTGTGATAATATTTCTTGATATGTGATAGATATATCTAATTCATTGATCAAATCATCTATAGATGCTTGATAGAGGAATATGTCTAGTTCTGGAAGAATAAGCTTTAGGATAGACACAATTTCTATAGCTGTTAAAGAACTAAAGAAATTGATATATTCCTTTTCTGTTAGGATATCCTGTTCTAAGAAATCTATAAGATCATAGATACTTAATTGTTTTAATAATGTGATATCTCTAGAATGTTCAAATTGATTGAGAATCTCATAGAAGTCAGCACCTTTATGACTAAAAGCTATTTGATTACTATCCTGTGGATAAATGATAGGAATGTTGTCGAAGGCTGAAATAATATTTTCTTTGAATAAATCAATCATAGGATAATTAAGTGAATCAAGGATAGCACCTATATTATTTACTTCTCTTTTATCGTGAATAATTAAACCAGGAGACTGATAAATAGAAATATGGGCAATACATTGATGAACCACTAGTTCAAAGAAGTTGATCTGTAAGTCATATACAGATGTCTTAATAGTCTTTTCATAATCTTCAATAAATGATTCTAAATCATCAAAGAGACTGCAGAAATAGTTTTCTTCACTTAATCTCTTTAAATAGTAAAGCACAAGATCAGTTCCTCTTAAATGATACATATCATGATAGAGGGGGATTCCATCTATAAGAGGATAATCCAAATCTACAGAAATATCACAATAATGAAATAATGCATCCTCACCTGTTACGGATTGAATAAAGAAAGGAATCTGTCTCTTCAAAACATTCAGATACTTTTCATTGTTGATGGGAAGTATTTGAATACTTTTATAAATTCTTTGTATTTCTTTGATATCTGATTGTATGGATTGAATACCTTCTTCTAATGTTTCTCCATGTTCTAAAATATAATCTACAGTATCTAGAATATGCTGGAAGTCCTCTAAGCTGATTGATGTACTCTTGTTATGGTTATAGCGGCTTACAAGTTTTTTGATTAGAAAAGAATCATAATTCTTTTCTGTATCTAATAGTGTCAGTTCGATAAGTTCCACCTTCTTTCAATAATATTTCTATGACACGATGAACTGATTGATATTCGTAAAGCATATTTCTAATATGCTCATCACTGGTAGTACTGTTCATCTTACTTCTGATGATATAAAACATTGAGATGATATTTTTTAGATGAGTAAGAGAAGGATAGCTAAGAAAAGGTTCAGTTATAATAATAACTTTATCTGGATCAGTTTCTATCCAATGTAGACTCCTACATACCTTAATTAGATGTTCAGTAAGAATCATTTTTTCTTTTTTGCTCAATGTACGATGTTTAATAATTTGATTCATAGGCACCTCCTGCTATTCTTAATATCATATATTCTGAAAAAGAACAAGAATTGAAAAAATGCCGAAAATATGGTAATATAAGGGCAGAAAAAAAGTCATACACATTGTGTATGACTCATTTTTTTATCCGTTTAATGTATAGCCTTGTGAGTAATAAATAACAACAGGCATACCAGTCGTAATTGTATTATACATAGTTCCTGCAAAACCTACAGGTAAGTTAACACAACCATGAGAACCACCATTGACATAAAGGTTACCACCGAATTTATTTCTCCAGTTTGCATCATGGAATCCAATACCTCTATTGAATGGCATCCAATAACTTACAGGAGATTCATAAGGGTACTTACCAGTTACAGGATCCTTAGTACCTCTTAATACTCTATTACGTTCTTTAGAATAAACATAATATGTACCAGCAGGAGTATAACGATCACGTGTCATCTTACCTGATACACAATCAGATTGAAGTACACACTGACCATTTTTATAAATCCATAAATGCTGACGTGATAAATCTACTTCAATATAGTTTCCACCAAGACCATTATTCTCAGTAGATACTTCTTTTGCGCTATATACAGGTGCTCTTTTAACAGCCTTACCTGCACTTAATTCTTCTTTAATCTTTGCAATTTCTTCTGACTGGTTCATACGATATCCGTAATTACCACCACTTACACTTCTTGTACCAAGTCCAGTTGCATTAAATGTACGTGACTTACCAGCAGTATTTGCTTTTGAAGCAAGTGTATAAACGAAGCCTCTCATACGCTTATTCCAGATTTCATCATTATAGCTATATGTTCCATCTTCATTCTTCACAAGCCATGTTAACAACTTTTCATGATTTAAGACTTCTGTCTGATTACTAGGTAGTTCATAAGTAATAGAAGTCTTTAAATACTTATTCAATGTTGCTGCTTCATTCTTAACAGTTTCAGTTGTCTTATCAGGAGACTTATAAGCATCTTTTATTTTAGAAATGTTTAAGTTCTCTTTCTGAAGACTAATTGCTTTGTTTACTGCTTCATAAACAGTTTCTTTATTTAAAGTATGTCCAGGTTTTTCTTTCACTACAGTAAAAGTCTGATTTTCATACTTCAAACGAGCATCTGTAGGTGCTACCTGATTTTCATCCTTTAGCTGCTTCTTTTCATAAAGAACAGTCTTTAACTTCTTTTCATCATAAGAAGCCTTGGTCTGGATTGTTTTCTTATTCCCTTTATGGTTGAATAAGTAGTTCTTGAACCATGTAAATGAATCCTGTTTCTTTAATAATTCTTCTACCTGTCCATCAGGAACATAACTCATATCGATTTCATTCGCTGAAATAGTATCAGTTGATTTGTTTCTGAATGTCATTGTTAGAGTATAGTTCTTCTGATTTTCAGCAATCTTCTTTTCAGCATCCTTGGCACTTAACTTACCTACATTTACATTATTGATGTATGTAGACGGTAAGAAGCGATCGCGATAAGCTGTACCCATATGATTAATATAGAGGAATACTGATAATCCAAGAATTATCAAAATAGATACAATAATCGCGATAATTTTTCTTTTTTTCTGTGTATCTGTCATGTTATCTTTCTCTCCCTTATACTACTCTTCCTAATTCAATGATTATAACAAACATTTGTAAAAAGGTAAATCATGATTTGTGAAATGACTTAAAATTACACAACTTGTACAAAATAAGTTAGTTTCTACTAATTATTTTGTTGATTTCATAGTACTATATGATATTATAAATATAGTTAGTAGTAACTAACTTCTAGGAGGAAGAGAAATGAATAAACAATTGAAGAATTTATTATTGGCTGTTCCTGTTTCTTTTTCAATGCTTGTACCACAGACAATAAGCGTATTTGCAGACAATGTGCAAATGACAAGTACTGTAAAAGCAGAAACATCAACAACCTATGCTGTACGTTATCACATTGACGGTACAGACGAAGTGAAAGAAGTGAAAAAGACTTCAAAGACAGATAGTCAGTCTATCTACTTATATTCTAGACCATTCCAGGTGACTGATACGAAATCAAGACTTGATAAAGGCTATAAATGGATTGGATGGTCTACAAAGAAGGATGCTACAGAAGCGGAATATAAATTAGGGGATAAGGTTACACTTAAGAATGATTCACCAGTCATTGATCTCTATTCAGTCTATGCACCATTGGATCAGGCAAAGTTCAATGTGAAGGTTGTCTATCCAGATGGTACTGAGAGTGATGCATTCAGTGCAAGTGTCACATGTAAGAACTGGGATATCAAGCATCCAGAAAATGGCTATATGCATGAAAGCACAGTCAAGGAAGTTTATGAAGCAGCATTAAAGAGCGTCACTATCAAGGATGGCTATAAAGTTAAGGGATTCTCTTCTAATGGGAAGACAAAGGAACTTGATACAGTTGATGATACAAGAATAGACTTTACTACTGGCTATACATACTACATCGTTGTAGAGAAGGATGAAGTAGTAACTCCTGTGGAACCTGAAAAACCTACACCTGAAGAAAAGCCAAGCACGCCAGAAATCAAACCAGACATAAATGAACAGAAGCCTAGCACTCCAACTGTTAAACCAAATACTGATGATAAAAAAACAAATACATCAGTTGAAAAGACAGATACTACAAAGAAAGATAATTCAACTGTGAAAACAGGGGTTGAGGATTATGCTTTAGTTTATACTGTGCTTGCATTAGTAAGTTTATTAATGATAAAAAAATTAAATAAAGAGTTTTAAACGACTGTTGACTTGAGGAATGTTTAGTTCTTCAAGTCTTTTTTTATGAATATTACTACATTTCCTGCACTGTATGATATTAGAAAAAACATTGTATATATCGATGTTATTTTGATTGCTGATGGGAGTAGCTGTTAAACACATTAACAAGTCACTTTTTTTCATAGTTATTTAATATGTGTTATAATGGGGTCAAAGTGAGGTAATGCTATGAATATATACTATGAAGTACATGGAAATGGTTACCCGATCATCTTATTACATGGTAATCAGGAAAATAGAAAAATATATGATCAATTAGTTAAAGATCTAGAAAATGGCTATCAACTCATCGCAATGGATTCACGTTATCATGGAAAATCTATTAAGAGTGGTCCTTTAACACTAGATCGTATGGCTCAGGATGTGATGGATGTCGCAAATGAATTAGATCTAGAGGCTTATGATGTCATTGGTTTTAGTGATGGTGCGAATATTGCACTCACACTAGCAGGTAAAGATGAACGCTTAAAACATATGGTCCTTCTTTCACCTAATGCCACTCCAAAAGGTATTAAGTGGTATTATCGTCTCCATATGTATATGACATTACTCTTATTACCGATATTCTGTATCTATGATAAGAGATCTAGAATACGTTTTAAGCTCATCTCATTTATGACAAAGGAACCACATTTTACTGCAGACTATTTATCAGAACTCAAGATTCCAGCTTTATTACTATCTGGTGAAAATGATATCATCAAGGATTCTGATTTTACTTTTATTCAGTCATCATTGCCTTATTGTGTACATAAGGTCATTAAGAATTCACCACACTTCTTGCTGGGGGATCAGTACGATAAAACATTAAGAGAAATAAGGGGGTTTTTATATGCCTGTCATCACGAAGCATAATGTATTAGATATAAAGAATGTTGTATTTGGAGAAGGAACACCTAAGATTTGTCTTCCTATTGTAGATACAACGAAAGAAGGTATTATTGATACTTTAGATTCTTATAAGGATTTAGATTATGATGTAGTAGAAATTAGGCTTGATTTCTATGAAGGATTAAAAGAAGGACATTTAACAGATGTATTAGAAGAAATCAAGAAACATACAGATAAACTTGTATTAGGTACAATCCGTACTGTGAGTGAAGGAGGAGAAGGAGAACTTACTTCTCTAGAGTATATGCATTGTATTAAAGAAATCTGTGATGCTCATGTGGATCTAGTAGATATTGAGTTATCACAGGGATATGAATCTGTGATGGAGCTTGTTCAGTATGCTCATAAGAAGGGTGTTCATGTTATTATGAGTGAACATCATTTTGATGAAACACCATCAAGAGAAGATATGCAGGAAACACTAGAAAAGATGGAAATATTAGGGGCTGATTTACCTAAACTTGCTGTTATGCCAAAAAGTAAAGAAGACCTATTAACACTTTTAGAAGCCACTCTTCATTCAAGTCAGCGTTTGGGAAAACCTATTATTACTATGTCCATGGGTAAATTAGGACGCTTGTCACGTATGATGGGGGAATACTTTGGTTCATGTATGACCTTTGCGACAGCTAAGGATGCGAGTGCACCAGGACAGGTTCCTCTTGATGATTTAAAGAAAGTATTAGAGGTTCTACATGATTGATTTAGATCATGCGAAAAAGGCATTTGATAATTATGTCAATCGTTATGATCTCTCTATCCCACATATACATCTTAAATATGTGCATTCTTATAAAGTAATGGATGTTATGGGTGAACTATGTGATATGAAAGAAAAAACTGAAGAAAAAGACTTATGTCTATTAATCGGCCTATTACATGATATAGGCCGTTTTGAACAGTTTCGCTTATATCATTCTTTCCTAGATAGAGAAACAGTAGATCATGCAATGTATTCTTCTCATGTATTATTTGAAGAGGGGCTCATTAGAAAATTTATAGAAGAAGATACATATGACACAATTATTAAACATGCTATAGAACAGCATAATAAATACAAAGTAGAAGAAGGCTTTAGTGAAGAAGAACTCTTTTACATACATATGATTAGAGATGCAGATAAATTAGATCATTTTCGTGTTAAAGATGTAGAAAAGGATACAGTCTTACTAGGTGTGACTTATGAGGAAGCAGGAAAAGAATCTATAACGGATGAAGTCTATCAACAGTTCTGTAAACATCAACTTATTTATGCTCCTACAAGAAAAACACATCTAGATATGTGGATTTCTTATATCGCTTTTATATTTGATCTTTATTTTGATGAAAGTAAATCATATATTGAAAAAAATCACTATATTGAAAGAAGCTTTGATAAAATAAAAATAGAAGATCTAGAGATATTAAAAAAATATCGAGCATTAGAAAAATGCGCACTAGAGTATATTAAAGGAGGACATATATGAGTTTACCAAAGGATTTCCTATGGGGTGGTGCTTTAGCAGCTCACCAGTTTGAAGGTGGTGTATTAGACACTACTAAAGGCTTGAGTGTTGCTGATGTAATGACAGGCGGAAACGTATCAACACCACGTGTGATTACTGATGGAGTAAAGGAAGGATTATATTATCCAAACCATATCGGTATTGATTTCTATCATCATTACAAAGAAGATATCAAGTTATTCGCAGAAATGGGCTTTAAATGCTTTAGAACATCTATTGCCTGGACAAGAATCTTCCCATTAGGTGATGAAGAACAACCAGATGAAGAAGGTTTACAGTTCTATGATGATGTATTTGATGAATTATTAAAATATGGTATTGAACCAGTCATCACATTATCTCACTTTGAAATGCCTTATCATCTTGCCAAGGAATATGGCGGATTCATGAACAGAAAGACTATTGATTTCTTTGTAAAGTTCGCAGAAGTATGTTTCAAGAGATATAAAAATAAAGTTAAATACTGGATGACTTTCAATGAAATCAATAACCAGATGAACTATAAGAATGATATTTTCGGATGGACTAACAGTGGTGCTCATTTTGGAAACTATGATAATCCAGAAGAAGCGATGTATCAGTGTGGTCATTATGAATTAGTAGCCAGTGCAAAGGCTGTGAAGATTGGTCATGAAATCAATCCTAACTTCTTAATCGGTAATATGATTGCAATGGTTCCTATTTATCCATTCTCTTGCCGTCCAGCAGATATGGTATTATCTACTGAAATGATGCATCAGAGATGGTTCTTCTGTGATGTACAGTGCCGTGGTCATTATCCACGTTATGCCTTAAAGATGTTTGAAAACAAAGGCTTTAACTTAGATATCACTGAAGAAGATAAAGAAGCTTTAGCTGCAGGTACAGTAGATTATATCGGATTCTCTTATTACATGACTAATACTGTAGACTCTACAGCACATAAAGATGTTTCTAAGTCATTAGATGGTTCTAGTGAACATTCTGTGGCTAACCCATTTATTAAAGTGTCTGACTGGGGATGGGCTATTGATCCAGAAGGTTTACGTTATGCTTTGAATCAGATGTATGAAAGATATGAAAAACCATTATTTATTGTAGAAAATGGTTTTGGTGCGATTGATAAGAAGGAAGAAGATGGCAGCTGTCATGACCCATATCGTGTAGATTACTTAAGAGCGCATATTGAACAGATGAAGAAAGCTGTAGAAATTGATGGTGTAGACTTAATGGGTTATACACCATGGGGCTGCATTGACTGCGTCTCTTTCACAACAGGTGAAATGAAGAAGCGTTATGGATTTATTTATGTAGATCGTAATAACGATGGAAGCGGTACACTAGAAAGAAGCAAGAAAGATTCATTTGACTGGTATAAGAAAGTTGTTGCTAGCAACGGTGAAGATTTAGGTTAATTCGCTTTCAACATTGCGAAAAAAAGAAACCCATGAGAAATGCTTGACATTATGCTTGTGGGTTTTTATACTGTTTAAGGGTAAACATTCCTGATGTTTATCAATAATTAAAAAAACGTTGATAAATTCAACATTTTTTCATGTTAATAAATTATTGGTGAGATATTTTTTTATCTCAAGCAAATTAGTTGCATATGCAACCAAAGTAGACTAATATAGAAGTAGAAAAGAATCTATTAGGTAGTTATTCCTAATAGATTTTCTTATGAGGAGGGTAAATAACATGGAGGTAATCAAGAGAGATGGCTCAAAGGTAGCTTTTGATGGAAGTAAGATTGAAAATGCGATTTTAAAGGCTATGCGCTATGGCAGCGGTATTGTGAAACCTGAAATTGCATCTAAGATCTCACATGAAATTGAAGACTGGCATAAATCAAGTGGAGCAGCATCTATCAGTATTTATCGTATTGAAGGACAGGTTTTTGAAAAGTTAATTGAAAAGGGAGAAGTACTTACTGCCAAGGCTTATGAAGGCTATCGTAAAGTAAGAGAATTCCAGAGAGAAACGAATACAATTGATAATGCGATTTATGGTATTGTCAATCAAACTAATAAAGAAGCAATGGATGAAAACTCTAATAAAGATGCGACAGTCCTTGCGACTCAGAGAGACTTGATTGCTGGTGAATTCTCTAGAGACTATTGCCGCCGTTTGTTATTACCACCAAAGATTGTGCAGGCACATGATGATGGTATTATTCATTTCCATGATATGGATTACTATATCCAGAAGATGCATAACTGTGATCTAGTAAACTTAAAGGATATGTTTGCGAATGGTACAGTTATTAATGATAAATTGATTGAAACACCTAAGTCTTTACAGACAGCTTGTACTGTTGCAACTCAGATTGTTCAGCAGGTGGCTAATGGTCAGTATGGAGGACAGACAATCTCTATTTCTCATTTAGCACCTTATGTACGTGTATCATATAAGAAACACTTAAAGGCTGTAAGAAAAGAAGGTAAAGAAGTAGGTATTGATTATACTGAAGAACAGATTGAAAAGATTGCAAAGTCTCGTCTTCATGAAGAAATCAAAGCGGGTGTACAGACTATCCAGTATCAGATCAATACATTCTCTACCACAAATGGTCAGGCTCCATTCTTATCTATTTTCATGTATTTAAGAGAAGAGCCAGACTATATTGAAGAAACAGCTTTATTAATTGAAGAAATCTTAAAACAGAGATATATCGGTATGAAGAATCCTGTGGGTGCTTATGTCACTCCAGCATTCCCTAAATTACTTTATGTATTGGATGATAATAATGTGCCTGATGATTCACAGTATCGTTATTTAACAGATTTAGCGGTTAAATGTGTATCTAAGCGTATGATGCCTGATTTCATCAGCGCAAAGATCATGAGAGAAAACTATGAAGGACAAGTATTCCCTTGTATGGGATGTCGTTCATTCTTATCTCCATGGAAGAATGAAAAAGGTGAATATCAGTGGTATGGTCGTTTTAACCAGGGTGTAGTCACACTTAACTTAACTGATGTTGGTTTATCAGCTAATAAGAATATGGATTCATTCTGGAAGATTCTAGATGAACGTCTAGATTTATGTTATGAAGCATTGATGTTAAGACATGAAAGCTTAAAGGGTACTCCTTCAGATATTTCTCCAATTCATTGGCAGTATGGTGCCATCGCAAGATTAAAACCAGGAGAAAAGATTGATTCATTATTAGATACTTGTTATTCTACATTATCATTAGGTTATATTGGTTTATATGAATGTGTAGTGGCATTAATTGGTCAGTCTCATACTACTGAAGAAGGCGATGCATTAGCTCTTGAAATTATGCAGAAATTAAGAAATACATGCGATAAGTGGAAGAAGGATACAGGTTTAGGATTTGCCTTATATGGTACTCCTGCAGAATCAACTACTTATACATTAGCACGTGCATTAAAGAAGAGATTTGGAGTCGTGCCTGGTGTAACAGATAAAGACTATATTACTAATTCTTATCATGTCAATGTAAGAGAACATATTGACGCATTCTCTAAATTAGGCTTTGAAGCGAAGTTCCAGAAGATTTCTTCTGGAGGGGCTATTAGTTATGTAGAAGTGACTAATATGACAAATAACTTTGATGCCATGAAAGAATTAATTAACTATATGTATGAAACAATCCAGTATGCTGAAATCAATACTAAGTCTGACTATTGTCAGGAATGTGGTTTCTCTGGAGAAATCTTATTAGATGAAAATAATGAATGGTATTGTCCTAACTGTGGTAATAGAAACCATAAGACATTAAATGTATGTCGTAGAACTTGTGGTTATCTTGGTGATAACTTCTGGAATAAGGGACGTACACAGGAAATCAAAGAACGTTTTGTACATTTAGATAATAGAGTATATCAGGAAAATAACTAGGAAAGCCTTGTGTCATTAAGGGCTTAAGAGATAACCGTGATTGGTTATCTCTTTTTATTTAAAAAAGACTGTGAAATCACAGTCTTATTTGAGAAGAATCTTTCTTTTAGTAGAAGAAGGAATATTCAATTGTTGTCTATATTTGACAATGACTCGACGTGAACAATGTAATTCTAATTCTTCTAGTTTCTTTAGAATTTGATTATCCGAAAGTGGGTGCTCTTTATCTTCACTATCAACTAATTCAACAATAGCTTTTTTAATAGAATCGCTGCTATCTCCTGAAGCAGTTTGAGAAACAAGAAGTTGTTTAAGAGGATAAACCTCACCATTAAAGCTGTAGTACTTATTATTTAATGTACGTGAAATAGTAGATTCATGGAATCCTGTTTCATTTGCAAGCTGTGATAAGGTACATGGATATAATTCATCATCGTATAAGAAATAACCACTTTGGATATCAACTAAAGCATTTGCGACAAATAATACTGTTTGATTTCTCTTTGTGAGATTTTCAATTAAGAAATGTGCCTCATTAAAATATGATTTCATATTTTCATCATTCTTTACCTTCTCATAAAGAAGATCATTTACGATGAGTTCAGGTTGATTGATAGGGGTAATTATGATATTAGAATCTTCTACCTCTATTAAAACATCTGGTGAGATATAATCATCCTGGGATGAACTATACATATTACATGGGAATGGATTACAAGAACGTATTTCATAAAATAAATGGTCTATCTCTTCTTTTTTTAATCCTGTTTTCTGTTTAATAAGTGAATAGTTCTGAGTTAAGATAACATCTTGATAATCTCTAAATAGTGTATAGCTTTTTATTTTATTATTATTTTTTAGTTGAATCATAATTGAATCAATAGCATCAGCAGCTCCAACACCATTTGGTTCAAAAGAACGTAATATATCTAAATGAGCATCAAGCATTTCTCTATCTATATCTAAATCAGTGAGATATTGATCAATGGGGTAGGATAAGAACCCACTATCGTCTAATGATTCAATCAAATAATCCATCAAATCTTCATTATATGGACGAGTACATGCACTTAACTGTAAATAGAGATCATCTTTTAAAGAACGTTTATTAGAAATACTTTCAATAAACTGCTGAGTATCATAGTTTTTAGGTGATTTTAGTTCTAAAAAAGGATTGGTTTCTAATACTTGTTGAACAACTTTATTGATATCATCAATGTTGTCAGTAAGGAAATCTAACGATTTTAACAGTTTTTGATTTAATTTTAATGTTTGTTTCAATGTTTGAATATATTGCATTTTTTGTTTCATATTCATCACCCCTCACTATATTATATAGCAAAATTCGTGCCAATTAATGTATGGATATTTAATAGAAAAGTATAACGAATAACGATTGTTGCACACAAGTTTTATTAGTTTTATCATGAACGATGAGGTGATTTCATTGAAAGAAAAAATAATGTTGTTGATTAATGGAAGAATGGATCAAAATTCATATGATGAATGTCAATCCATCCAATTATCAAAAGAATTAAAACTAAGTAGAAATCAAGTGACTAGATTATTAAATGAACTATTTAATGACAAGAAACTTATTAAAATCAAAACAAGCCCTGTTTTATATCTTTCAAGAGGTTCTCTTGAAAGTAAGTATAAGAAGAAACTCTCATCAGATGAATACAAATCATTAGATGAATTGGAAGCTGAATTAAACAATCAGACAGAATTAAAGAACTTTGAAAAACTTATTGGGTCTAATGAAAGCATGTATCAGATTGTAGAGAAGATTAAGGCAACAGTATCTTACCCACCAGTAGGATTACCTATGTTGTTTTATGGACCAACTGGTACGGGTAAATCATTTATGGCTAAACTTACGTATGAATATTGTGTAGACACAGGCTTAATTGATGCATCTAAGAATTTTGTACAGGTGAACTGTTCAGAGTATGCCAATAACCCAGAACTACTCACAGCGAATCTGTTTGGCTATAAAAAAGGTGCTTTTACAGGTGCAGATAGTGATAACTTAGGTTTATTACATTTTGCGGATGGTGGAGTATTATTCTTAGACGAAGTGCATTGTTTAAATGCTGAATGTCAGGAAAAATTATTCCTTTATATGGACCAGGGAATCTATCACTTAGTAGGTGATAATAATAAGTGGTATAAATCTAAATGTAGAATTATATTTGCGACAACAGAAGTACCACAAAAAGCATTATTAAAAACATTCCTCAGACGTATTCCAGTTATTCTTACAATTCCATCTCTTGCACAAAGAGGAGAAAATGAAAAGCTAGAACTCATGTATAGCTTTTTGAAGAACGAAGAGAAGCGTGTTGGTAAAACAATTCTTATTTCATCTAACGTTTATGAGTTGTTACTGAATCACACATTTGTAGGTAATATTGGTGAACTGACTAATACTATTCAGGCAAGCTGTGTGAGTGCATTATATAAAAGTAATTCAGATACGTTAGAAATACATGCTTATGATTTACCTGACAGTATTAGAAATAGTATAGATGTTTCCTCTATGATTATGAAGAAGCATAAACTTGTGTCTCTTAACACACTTCTTCCTGTATCAGATCAGGGGATCATTAAAGATTTTTATCAATCATTAATTAATCTTAAAAGAGATCAGTCATTTGCAGTAAATGCACAGAATACTGTAGATAGATATTTTGAGAAGCTTATATTTAATGATAATCGTGCAGATTCAATTGATTATCTTACAAACTATCTCGAAAAGATATTTAATAATATCACTGAACATTACGGCTTTAGGACTTCACATAATGAGTTGATTGCACTTGCGACATATGTCTCAGAATTCTCTAAGAATACATATCTCACAAATAACTGGATCAATGAGAATTATGATGAAGTAAAAAACTTGAAGAAATATCTAAAACTTGAATTTCATCGTGAATATGAAATAGGACAGGAAGTTTCTCATTACTTAAAGAATAATATGAACCAGGATATTGATGAGTTTGTAGAATGTATTATCTGTATTTGTATGATTAAGTATTTTGCACATTCTGGTGAAGATCTCACAATTGCGGTTATTATTGCGCATGGTTATTCAACTGCAAGTTCTATTGCGGAAGCAGCCAATAGAATGTTGAATAGTTATATATTTGATGCGATTGATATGCCATTAGATGTGGATGTACAAACTATTAAAAGAAAGATTAATGATTACATTGCACATGTTGGTAATATCTCAAAACTTTATTTATTAGTTGATATGGGTTCTCTTGAAGAAATATATCAGGGATTAGATACAAGTAATGCAGATATTGCCTTAGTAAACAATATTAATACTAAATGTGCGTTAGAAATAGGACAGGGAATTAAACTCAATAAAACAGTGACTGAAGTAATTGATTCTATTCTTAAGGAAAACATCTATAAAACGCGTATAGAACTTAAGAAAAAGAAAGACCCTATTGTAATCTGTTCTTGTGCATCAGGAGTTGGTACAGCGAATAAGATCAAAGAAATCTTATTCAATTCTTTACCTGAAGATTCTAATTTAAAGATTATTACTTATGATTATCCTGCTTTAATACGTAAACAGGTCTATGATCAGTTAATGAATGATTATGAGGTTGTATGTGTCATTGGAACACTTGATCCAAATATTGAATCTATGAAATATATAGGTATACAGGAATTGATTATTAATGAGGGTCAGAATGCGATAGAAGTATATTTTGGAAAGTATATGACTCAAGCTCAGATGGAGGTATTCGAAAAGAATATCTTACGTAATTTCACATTATCCAATGTCATGAATAACTTAACTATATTAAATCCAGATAAACTACTAGAACATGTAGCGAAAGCAATTGATCATCTACAGAATATCTTACATAAGAGATTTAAGAATAGAACATGCTTTGGATTATATGTTCATATCTGTTGTCTTGTAGAAAGATTAGTTACAAGACAAGCTATTTCAAACTTTACTGATCAAGACTTTAAAGAAAAGCATCAAGAGTTTATAGATCAAGTAAATATCTCAATGAAAGAAGTTAAAACATACTACAATGTTGAGATTCCAGATGAAGAAATAGAATATATATACAACTATATTATTAATGATTAGTGTGCTATTAATTGGCACACTTTTTGCTTGTTTAAAAGTGGAAGTTAGTTGTACAGATTGAACGTAAGAATCTATAAACTGGCACAAAGCTTGCTTGAGTATAAGTGGAAGTTAGTTATGCAGATTAAGCGTAGTTAATTTATAAACTGGCATGAAGCTTGCTTGAGTATAAGTGGAAGTTAGTTATGCAGATTAAGCGTAAAGATCTGTAAACTGGCACGAAGCTTGCTTGAGTATAAGTGGAAGCTAGTTGTACAGATTAAGCGTAAAGATCTATAAACTGGCACAAAGCTTGCTTGAGTATAAGTGGAAGTTAGTTCTACAGATTGAACGTAATTGATCTACAAACTGGCACGAAGCTTGCTTGGGTATAAGTGGAAGTTAGTTCTACGAATTAAGCGTAAAGATCTACAAACTAGCTCAAAGCTTGCATGAACTAAAACGAAAAGAAAGGAGTGCAGAGAATATGGCAAAAATCATACTTGCATCACACGGAGGATTATCTAAAGGGATGAAAGATTCAGTTTCTATGATTGTTGGAGATTTAGCTAAGGATATAGAAACATATAGCTTGCTTCCTGGACAAAATCCTGAAGACTTTTATCAAGAAGTTTTGAAAGAAGCAAAAGAGAGTGATGAACAAATCTTAATCTTGTGTGATATCAAAGGTGGAAGTGTTCACACAGCTTTATCTAAACTTGCAGTATTAGATAATGTAATGGTCTTCTCAGGAATGAACATGGGATTAGTATTAGATGCAGTAATGAAAGGCTTGAACGGAAAACTTGAATTAGCAGAAGCGAACGATTTAATCGAAGCAGCTAAAGATGGAATGACTGTTATGAATGGAATAACAAGCGAAGATGATGAAGATTTCTAATAGGAGGAGAAGAAAATGATTAAATTATTAAGAGTGGATCACAGATTGTTACATGGTCAAGTTGCTTTTTCTTGGAAAAATGCAGTTGAAGCAGATTGTATCTTAATTGCGTGCGATGCAGTTATGAAAGATGATTTAAGAAAAACTTCAATCAAGATGGCAAAACCAAGTGGTGTTAAATTAGTTATCAAAAGTATGGATGATGCAGTAAAAGCAATCAACAGTGGTGTTACAGATAAATATAAATTATTAACTGTAGTTGAATCTATTAAGGATGCTGAAAGATTGTGTAAAGAATGCAACATCAAAAAGTTAAATCTTGGTGGTACTAAGGCAACTGCTGAAACTCGTAATATTTCAAAAGCAATGAATATTACACCAGCAGAAGAAACAATTTTAAAAGGATTATGTGAATCAGGTGTGGATGTAACAATTCAGATGGTTCCAGAAGATAATCCGGTAAATGTAGAAAAAGTTTTATAGGAGGAGAAATATGTTACTACAAGCAATTTTACTTGGCTTGGTAGCAATGCTTGGAAATGCTGAGTATTTGTTCGGTACAAGTTTGTTGTCAAGACCATTGGTTATGGGTACTTTAACAGGTATTGTACTTGGTGATGTACAAACAGGTGTTACTTTAGGTGCAACATTAGAATTAGCATTTATGGGAGCTTTCTCAATCGGTGCTAGTATTCCACCTGAAATGATTTCAGGAACTGTATTAGGAACAGCTTTCACAATTACAACAGGAGCTGGACCAGAAACTGCATTAACTGTAGGTTTACCAGTTGCTTCATTAGTATTAATTGCAAAGAACATTGGAATGGTATTCATCTTACCTCCATTTGTTCATAAAGCAGATAAATATGCAGCTGAAGGAAATATGGCTGGAGTTGCTAGAATGCACTTATTAGGTGGATTCTTCGGTGTTAACTTAATTATCGGTGTGATTGTAGCATGTGGTTACTATGCTGGTGGACCAGCTGTACAGGCTTTATTAAATGTCATTCCTAAATGGATTTCAAATGGTTTACAGATCACAATGGGCTTATTACCTGCAATTGGGTTCGGCTTATTATTAATGATGATTATGGACAAAGAAGTTGCATGTTTCTTCTTCTTAGGATTCGCATTAAGCGTTTACTTAAAGATTCCAGTAACAGCAATCGCAATTTTTGGAGCTATCATTGCTATTGTATTAACTCAGTTACGTAGTAATTCAGCTCAAACAGCAACAGAAGGAGGAGTAGATGAAGATGACGACTTCTAATAAATTAACTAAAAAAGAGTTAAATCAAGTATTCTGGCGTTCATTCGGTTTGGAATGGTCTTGGAACTATGAAAGACAGATGAATATGTCATACTGCTATAGTATGTTACCAGTTATCAAAAAGTTATATCCAAATAAAGAAGATCAAGTTGCAGCTATGAAACGTCACTTGGAATTCTTCAATACAACTCCACAATTGGCAACATTAATCTTAGGTATTAGTGCTGCTATGGAAGAAAGTAACGCAAATGATCCTGAATTTGATACAGAAAGTATCAACAATGTAAAGGTTTCATTAATGGGACCTTTAGCAGGTATTGGTGATTCATTCATCTGGGGGACACTACGTATTATCGCTACTGGTGTTGGTTTATCTCTAGCAAATCAAGGAAATATCTTAGGACCTATCTTATTCTTATTAATCTTCAACCTTCCAGCTCAGGGATTACGTTATTATTTAATGAATGCTGGTTATAAATTAGGAAGTGGATTCTTGGCTAAGATCCAGCAGAATGGATTGATGTCAAAACTTACTTATGCAGCGAGTGTTTTAGGATTGATGGTTGTTGGTGGTATGACTGCTGAAAACGTATCAATCAGTTTCCCATTGAAGTTTGGTTCTGGTAATGAAGCAACTACATTAAATTCTGTATTCAATAATATCATGCCTGGTTTAATGCCATTATTATTCACATTACTAGTTTATTACTTATTGAAAAAGAAAAATGTTAAGACAACTACATTGTTGTTAATCTGTGTTGTGATCGGATTGGTCGGAGCATTCTTTGGTATCTTAGGTTGTTAATAAATTTTAAAAAAACGGAGGAAAAGAAAATGGAAATGATTAAATTTAATGAACAGGAAAAAATCGATAGCGTAAATGGCGCATTAGCTTTACGTCCTCAGATCAACGAAATCGTTGATGAAATCTGCGAACATGGATATTCAAACATCTGCTGGTTAGGTGTTGGTGGTACTTGGGCAAGTGCTATGCAGGCTACAGTACACATGAAAGAAATGAGTGCTATTGAAACTTGGGCAGAAAATGCTGCTGAATACTTAACTACAGGAAACAAACGTATTACTAAAGATACAGTTGTTATTATCTCATCTGTATCTGGAAACACTAAAGAAGTAGTTGATGCTATCAAAAAAATTAAAAATGAAGTTGGTGCTACAGTTATCTCATTTGTTGATGCTAAAGAAGCTATCTTATTAGATTTAGGAGACTACAAGATCTCTTATCCAATGAACGAACAGTTAAAGTTCTTCATGGTTGCTGACCGTTTCATGTTCAACAATGGTGAATTCGAAGACTACGATGATATGTATGCTGAATTTGATAAATACTTAGCAGAAGATTTAGTAGAAGTTGAAAAGAAAGCTGAACCATTCGCTATTGAATTCGCTAAAAAACACTGGAATGATGAAATGCACTACTTTGTAGGTGCTGGAAATCAGTGGGGTGCTACTTACTCATATGCAATGTGCTATTGGGAAGAACAGTTATGGTTAAAAACTAAATCAATCACATCAAATGAATTCTTCCATGGTATGTTTGAAATCGTAACTAAAGAAACTCCAGTTACAATCTATATTGGTGAAGATGCTCAGCGTCCATTATCTGAACGTGTAGCTAACTTTATTCCAAGAATTTGTGCAAACTACACAATCATTGACACTAAAGATTACGAATTAAAGGGAATTAGTGAAAAATATCGTAAACACTTATCTCATCACGTAATGCATGCTGTAAACAACAGAATCGACGTTCACATGGAAATCGAAACTCGTCACCCTATGGAAATCCGTCGTTACTACAGAAGATTAGAATACTAAAATATAAAGGGTGGATTTATTCCACCTTTTATGCCTTAATTGGGGGTATATTATGAAAAAACTAACAATGCTTGATTATGTTAAAGAAACACCAGACGTATTAAGAACAAATATTGAACAGTATACTACACTAGTTGATCCATTGATGAAGGAAGTGCAACAAAAAGAAATCAAACGTATTTTACTTGTTGCTTCTGGATCAAGTCATAATGCTTGTTATTGTGCTAGAAGTTTTGTGGAAAAAGTAAGTGGTTTAGAAGTTAGAATCATTACTCCATATACATTTACGTACTATGAAAATGATATTAAAGAGAACGATTTAGTTTTAGTAGTTACACAGAGTGGTTTAAGTACAAATGCAATCGAAGCATTAAAAATCATTAAGAAAAAAGAATGTAAAGCTATTTGCTTAACAGGAAATAAAAACAGCGATGTAAAAGATGTTGCGGATGTTGTGATTGAATATGGTGTGGGCGAAGAATTAGTTGGTTATGTCACAAAAGGTGTTTCTTCACTTGCGTTATTCTTAGATTTATTCGCAATTGCATATTCTGGAAAGACTGAATATTTGGATGAATTAAAAAAAGCAGCTGATTTAAATGAAGAAATGATTGATCAGGCTACAAACTTTATTCAGCGACATTATAAGAATTTCACATCTATGTCCTGGGTTTATAGTTGTGGGGCTGGTGCTAATTATGGAACAGCACTTGAAAGTGCATTAAAAATGGGTGAAACCATTCATATTCCAAGCTGCTGCTATGAAATTGAAGAGTATATCCATGGACCAAACCTTCAATTAACGCCACAATACAATGTGATTTTCTTTGATGGAAACGATGGTGCAAGTCGACGCGTAGAACAAGTATATAAGGCTACGCGAAAAGTCAGCAATCGAGCTTATTTAATTTCAAACAATCCTCAATTATCAAGTGATGATCATGTTTTAAGTTTGAGTGATACTGTATCAAGCGAATTATGTCCACTTGTATATCTACCATTTGTACAATTATTAAGCTTTATTGTTTCAAATGACTTACACTCTATTTATCAACATCCATTATTAAAAGAATTTAAGGCTATCGCTGCTGCAAAAACGGAGAATTTTGTGAATTATGATGGAGACGATTAAAACTGTTATTTTTGATATGGATGGTGTGATCTTTGACAGTGAAACCATGTATATAAATGATTTGATAAGATTTTTTAAACAGCATGATATAGAAATACAAGTAAGTGATTGTATTCCTCTCATTGGTATTGATAATAAATTATATTATGAACAAGCATATGCAATGTGGAATGAAAAAACTGATTTCATGACATTTAAAAATATGCTTCAAGAATATTTTCGTTCATTTGAATGTGATTATAAAGCAGTAGTTAGACCGCAGATCTATCCCGTTTTAGAACACTTAAGTAAACATTATAAAATAGCGTTAGCGTCCTCTTCTAGTTTATCTACTATTAATACTGCATTAAATCAGGCTGGTTTAAGAAAGTATTTCTCACTTATAGTAAGTGGTGATCAATTCAAAGAAAGTAAACCAAATCCAGAAATATATTCACATACAATCAAAGAATTGAATGTGAATAAAGATGAAGCTATTATTATTGAGGATTCATCTAAAGGAATATTAGCTGCAAATAGAGCTGGTATTAAGGTATTGGCTTTAAAAGATGATAAGTTTGGCTTAGATCAGAGCCAGGCAGATATAATTATTAATGAATTAAATGATATTATAAAGTTGATTGAGAAAGGGGCATAAAAGTATGAATGCTATGTTAATTGTCGCTATAGTGATTGCTATTATTGGTACTATTCCAGTAATCATCAGAAAGAAACTCCTAAAAAATTATTTAACATTACTCCATAACAATGATATTAAGGCAATAAAAGACTTAATGGCAACTCAACTAGCTAAGATATGTATTCCTCCATTTAATAGGGAATATTTACTTTTAAATGCTTATCTAAAAGTAAATGATAACAAACAAATAGATACTCAAGTAAACAATATAATGGATCATGTTCCTATGAATTCTAAGCAGAAGTCTGCTCTTGCAAAATCAGTATTCTATATATATGTAGATAAGAAGAATGCATCTATGATTGATCGTTTGTTGGAAATGGTTAGCACGACAAATGATCATGCCCTATATAGACAGATGGATATGGTTAATGATACTTTGATTAGTGGTGGAATTAAGTATTATGACGAATTAAAATCTGATCTAGAAGATGAAGAATATACTAAAAACAATGAGGATACTCCCTATCTTGAATTCTTATTATCAGTTATCTACAAGAATATGGGTAATGAATCAAAGAGTAAGGAATATAAGAGTAAAGCTTTAGAAGACAGTAAAGGAACTATATATGAATCTTTAATTCATTCTCAAAACTAATTGGATGATTGAAAAGATTCCTTACCGTAAAGACAGCCTAATAGGTTGTCTTTTTTTTCGTAGTATTAGGTACAATTGGATTCATATTATGTTGTAGTTTATAGAATATTTAACTTCCGCAACCGCCAGTTGACATATTTACAGCCTGAATTGGTAGAAGGAAATTAGCATAATTGGTATATTTGGTATGTAAGGAGGAGAAGAATATGATTCTTGCTGATAAGATTATAGAAGAAAGAAAAAAGAATGGCTGGTCACAGGAAGAACTTGCAAGTAAGTTAGGTGTCTCTAGACAAGCTGTTTCTAAATGGGAGAGTTCAGGATCTATACCAGACCTACAAAGAATACTTCAGATGTCTGAACTATTTGGTGTGACTACTGATTATTTACTAAAGGATGAAATAGAAGAAGAACGACAGAATGAATATGTTGAAACAAAAACAATCAAGGTAAGTATGGAAGAAGCCAATCGATATCTTGATATGAAGAGTAGAGGTTCAAGAATAGTCGCGAATGCGACGAGTTTATGTATATTAAGCCCTGTACCCCTTATAGTATTAGGTACAATGACAGAAGATCATACACTTGTAGGTTTTAGTTTAGTATTTCTTCTTATACTAGTCGCAATAGCTGTTTATCTATTTGTGAATTATGGATTACATGAGTCGCATATGCAGCATCTAGAAAAAGAAAGCTTTGAAACAGAATATGGTGTATCAGGTATGGTACGTGAAAGAAGAAAACTATATGAACCTACTTTCACAAGAAATATTGCGATAGGAGTTGTACTTTGTATTCTTTCTGTCATTCCTACTATTATGGCAGGTGTGATGGAAACAGATGATAGTACAAGCGGTATATCTGTAGGTCTATTACTTATTATTGTTTCTATTGGCGTTAATATTCTTATTCGGTCAGGTATGATCAAGTCTAGCTATGATACTCTATTGCAGGAAGGGGAATATACAATAGAAGAGAAACATTTGAAAAAGAAGACAAATTCTTTTTCAGGTGCTTATTGGTGTTTGATAGTCGCAATATATCTTGGATGGAGTTTCTGGACAAATAACTGGAAGTTTACATGGATTATATGGCCAGTGGCTGGAGTATTATATGCAGCAGTACTTGGTATGGTGAAAATGACTATAGAAGGTAGAGAGAAGTAGTTCATTCTTAAAATAATTATTAGAAAAGTGATAGTTTACAAGTTTTCTTGTGAACTATTTTTTTCTCATTGTATAATGAATATACAAAACATTTGACATTAAACCAGGGTTTAATGTTACCTTAATAAAGGTGGTGATTGTATGGAAACAAAGGAAATACTAGAAAAAGTAAAAACAGGAGAACTATCTGTAGAAGAAGCCGAACAATTCTTTAAGAAATCCGCTTTTGAAGAATTAGGCTATGCGAAATTAGATACAAATAGAGAAATACGTTCAGGTTTCCAGGAAGTGATTTATTGCCAGGGAAAAGCAGATGATCACTTAGTTGGTATTGTGAGAAGACTTTATGAGGTGCAGGGAGAAGTTTTTGGGACTAGAGCCTCAATACATCAATATGAACTTTTAAGGGATGAATTTCCTGAACTAGAATATGATCCATTATCACATATTATTAAGATAGAAAAAGAAAAGGAACATAAAGGAAAGATTGTTGTATGTAGTGCTGGTACAGCAGATCTTAATGTGGCTGAAGAAGCAGCACAGACAGCTGAATTTTTTGGGAGTCATGTAGAACGTTTGTATGATGTAGGTGTGAGTGGTATTCATCGCTTATTATCTAAATTAGATATCTTGCAATCAGCACGATGTATTATTGCGGTGGCAGGAATGGAAGGAGCTCTTGCAAGTGTGATAGGTGGTTTAGTAGACTGTCCTGTTATTGCAGTACCTACATCAGTGGGTTATGGAGCCAGCTTTCATGGTGTTAGTGCTTTACTTACAATGATTAATTCTTGTGCCAATGGTATTGCGGTAGTGAATATTGATAATGGCTATGGTGCAGGTTATATCGCAACACAGATTAATAGAACAGGAGAATCAAAATGAATCAATTATATTTAGAATGTTATTCTGGAATAAGTGGAGATATGTTTGTCGCAAGCTTACTTGATCTAGGGGCTTCAAAAGAAGTATTAGAAGAAGTTCTTTCATCATTACCTCTTACTGGTTTTAAAACTGAAATCACAAGAGTCAATAAATCAGGACTTGATGTCTGTGATTTTAATGTTATTTTGGATCATGATAATCATGATCACGATATGAACTACTTATATGGTGAACATACACATCATGAACATCACCATCATCATGAACATCGTCACTTGCATGATATTTTACATATCATTGATCATGCACAAATGACAGATCATGCTAAAGAATTGGCTAAAAAGATCTTCACTATTTTAGGTGAAGCAGAGGCAAAAGCCCATGGCACTTCTATTGAAGAAGTCTATTTTCATGAAGTGGGTGCTGTGGATTCTATTGTGGATATTATTTCTGCAGCGGTATGTTTTGATGATTTAGGGATTGATGAAGTCTATATCCCGGTTATTTATGAAGGAACAGGTACTGTGCATTGTGCTCATGGAACACTTCCTATCCCAGTTCCTGCAGTGAATAATATTGTATCGAGTCATCATTTACCTATTCATATTGATACTATTAAAGGTGAATTAGTGACTCCTACAGGCGCTGCCATTGCTGCGTCTATTGTGACATCCCGTACACTTCCTTCTACCTTCACAATTAAAAAGACAGGTATAGGGGCAGGTAAGCGTGCTTATGAAAGACCAAGCTTACTTCGTTCAATGTTGATTGAAACAACACCCAGGCACCAATAAGGTATGTAAGCTAGAAACAAATATTGATGATAGTACAGGAGAAGTATTAGGTCATGTGATGGAGTTATTAATGTCTCACGGTGCAAAAGACGTCCATTATATTCCTGTAATGATGAAAAAGAACAGACCTGCTTACTTACTCAACGTATTATGTGATGAAGAAAAAAGAAAAAAATTAGAAACAATCATCTTTAAAGAAACAAGCACTATCGGTATTAGACGTACTTACATGGAACGTACAGTTCTTCAAAGAACTTTTGAAACAATTTCTACTCCTCTTGGTGATGCTATATTTAAGGTAGTCAATATAGAAGGAAATATAAGAGCGTATCCTGAATATGAAAGTGCGAAGTTATTAAGTGAAAAACATAATTTATCTATTATTGATGTTTATCAGTTGCTGGAAAGGAGTTATTATGAATTTAGTCGCCATCATTGATCAGTATCTACATGAAGATGTTATGATTGCTTTTTCTGGTGGCGTAGACAGTACACTCTTATTAAAAATGGCAGTTGAAGCATCAAAGAAATATCATACGCATGTCTATGCTGTTACTATTCAAACAGCGCTTCATCCTGTGATGGAGGCAGATGAAGCCAAGCGAATAGCTGAAGAATTAGGGGCTATTCACAAAGTGATTCATGTAGATGAATTAGAAGGTGCAGGAATAGAGAATAATCCTGTAGATCGTTGTTATTTATGTAAGAAGTATATGTTTACTAAAGTGAAGGAACTTGCACATAGTTTAGGTATTTCTACTATTCTTGAAGGTACAAATGCCGATGATTTAAAACAATATCGTCCTGGTATCAAAGCAATCAAGGAATTAGGATTACATAGTCCACTCTTAGAGGCTAATATGACTAAAAAAGAAATTAGAGAATTGGCTGCTACTTATGGTTTAAAAGCGGCTAATAAGCCTTCTTCACCATGTCTTGCGACAAGATTTCCTTATCATACATTACTTAATTATGAGGAAATGCGTAAAGTAGAAAAGATTGAAGATTATCTTCATATATATGGTTTCTACAATGTACGTGCAAGAATACATAATGACTTAGTACGTTTAGAAATTGATCAGGATGCTTTTATGAAATGTATGGACTACCGTCAAGAGATTGTCTTATTTATTAAGGAATTAGGATATGACTATGTAACACTTGATCTAGAAGGATTTAGAAGCGGTAGTCAAGATATTAAACTGGAGGAAAAATAATATGCATATGGCTGACGCCTTGGTCTCACCTGCTGTTGCGACAACGATGTATCTGGCATCAGGTGCAATGACTATTTATTCAATTAAAAAACTAGAAGAAGAAAATGATCCACAGAAACTCCCGATGATGGGTGTTATGGGTGCCTTTGTCTTTGCAGCCCAGATGATCAATTTCACTATCCCTGGAACAGGTTCTTCAGGACACTTAACAGGAGGACTCATGTTAACAGCACTACTTGGTCCTTATGCAGGCTTTTTAACGATGGTAGGTATACTGGCAATACAATGCCTGCTTTTTGCGGATGGTGGGTTACTTGCCCTAGGATGTAATATATGGAATATGGCATTTTATGGCTGTTTTATCTCTTCGATATTGATATTTAAGCCAATAATCAGTAAAAAATTATCTAAGAAGAATTTGATGATTGCCTCTATCTTAGGTTCTATCATTTCTTTACAATTAGGTGCTTTCTCAGTAGTTGTAGAAACAGAATTATCAGGTATTACAGCACTCCCATGGAACTTATTCATTGGTGTGATGCAGCCTATTCATCTTGCGATAGGTGCGGTAGAAGGTATTATTACAGGCTTAGTTCTATCGTTTATTTATGAAGCACGTCCAGAACTCATCTGGCAGGGGCATACAACTAAACTAGCAAAAACATCTAAAAAGAAGCTTCTTGCATTATTTGGTGGTCTATCAGTTGCAGTGGCTGGTATCTTATCCATATTCGCAAGTGCCTTTCCTGATGGATTAGAATGGTCTATTTTACAGTTAACTGGTTCTACAGAACTACAACACAAAGGGGCTATTTATTCTATGTCTTCTCGTGTTCAGGAACTCACTGCATTATTACCTGACTATAATATTGCAGGACATGAATCAATCTTAGGTGGGATGTTTGCAGGAATCGTTGGAGTCTTAGTTGTTATAGGACTCTATATGCTCATTCATTGTTATCATGAAAAACATACAGAAAGCAATTAAGAGAGTGCATCAAATTGATGCACTTTCTAAGCGTACAACCATTCTTTCTGCCATTCATCCCACTTATAAGATTTTGATTGTATTACTTTATTTGATAATCACTGCTTCTTATTCTATTCATGATTTATATATTTTGGTGATGTTTTTACCATTACTCTTATTTTCGTTATTGGGAGAAATCAATTTATTCAAATGCCTAGGAGAACTCAAACCATTAGTGGCTTTACTACTCTTTATGGGAACACCTTTCTTATTCTTTAAGGGATATGGAACCACTTGTTTTATTGTGCTTGCATTAAAAGGAATATTTGCTTTACTATTCTCTTACATATTGATGACCACAACATCTATGGAGGAACTCTGTATGGGATTATCTAAACTAAAAGTGCCTCAACCTCTTATTGTCGTCATCATGTTAATCCAGAGATATCTCATTCTTTTCTTTAAAGAAACAGATAAAACTTTGCTTGCCTATAGCTTGCGTGCACCAGGACAGAAAGGTATTTCTATAAAGACATGGGGTACATTAGTTGGTTCAATGATGCTTCGTTCCATTGATCGTGCTATGAATGTCTATCAATCTATGATGTTAAGAGGTTTTAAAGGTGTAATGCCATTACAATCACAAAAATATGATTATAAGTTATCTAAACTTACATTTGGTATTATGTGTGTACTATTACTATTCTTGAAAGGAGTGACTTTATGATTAAACTGAATCATTTCTCTTTCTCTTATATAGAGAATCGTATTATATTAGATGATTTGAATTTTCATATCCAAAAAGGTGAAAAAGTAGGGCTCATTGGCTGTAATGGAGCAGGGAAATCTACACTTCTTAAAACTATTATTGGAATAGAAAATGGTCAGGGAGAACTGAAAGTTACAGATTTAACTATGAACAATCAAAACCTTGCATCCATTCGTTCCCATATAGGTTATGTCTTCCAGGATTCAGATAATCAGCTCTTTATGTCTTCTGTATATGAGGATGTAGCCTTTGGCCCAATGAATGAAGGATTACAGGGAGATGAATTAGAAGAACGTATCAACAAAGCATTAGATCTTGTACATATGCAGGAAAAGAAGCATGAGAAGATTTATCGCTTATCTGGTGGGGAGAAAAAAAGAGCTGCCATTGCGACAGTCCTTTCTATGCGTCCAGATATTCTATTATTTGATGAACCTTCTGTTTCATTAGATCCTAAACATCGTCGTGGACTAATTAACGTATTAAACGAACTCCCTTATACAATGTTGATAGCGTCCCATGATTTAGATTTTATTTATGATACATGTGATCGTGTTTTATTACTATCTAATGGAAAACTTGTTGCAGATGGACCAACTCAAGACATCTTAACAAATAAAAAGCTTCTTGAAGAAAATGGTTTAGAGCTTCCTCTTTCATTTAGTAGACAAAAGAGTATATAATAAAACTTTGTGAGGTGAAAAAGATGCGTTATGCACAAATAAGAGAAGTAGATATTGCGAATGGACCAGGTATTAGAGTATCTCTTTATACTCAAGGATGTCATCGTCATTGTCCATTCTGTTTTAATCAGGAAACATGGGATTTTAATGGAGGAAAGGCTTTTACATCTGAATTAGAAGATGTATTAATTAAACTAATTAATAAACCCCATATTGCAGGATTCACACTTTTAGGTGGAGAACCTTTTGAAGAAGAAAACAGAGACGATATTTTAGAATTACTCAAACATATCAAAAAAGAATGTCCTACTAAATCTATTTGGGTCTATTCTTCATTCCTTTATGAAGAAATTATGGAATGGAAACAGCCATTACTTGATTATGTTGATGTATTAGTAGATGGACCATTTGTAAATGAATTAAAAGATGCAAATCTCAAATTCAGAGGTTCTTCTAATCAAAGAATTATTGATATTAAGAAAACAAAAGAAAATAAAGATATCACTTTAGTTGAGTTCAAAGAGATATAATAAATGCTTATTAGTTTGATAAATATTTTTCTGTACAAAAGAAAACGTTTTAGCGTATAATAGTATTTATAAAGATTATAAATGGAGGGGATTTTTATGAAAAGTCTCAAGATTATAGTGGCAGCAGCTTTGGTTGCTTCTATGTTAGTGGGATGTGGTTCTACTTCCGATGATAAAGCAATTTATAACTTTTCAAGTGAAGCAGATGTAACATCTCTAGATTCAAGTGTATCTGATGATGGTGTTTCATTTAATGCGATTCATGCATTTAGTGAAGGACTCATGGATATTACTGCAAAGGGTGGTACAAAGCTTGTACCAGCTGCTGCATCATCTTATAAGGTATCAGATGATGGATTAACTTATACATTTACTATTAGAAAGAATGCGAAATGGTCTAATGGTGATGATTTAACAGCTGATGATTTTGTTTATTCATGGAGAAAACTAATTGCGAATGCAGGTAGCTATGCCTATATCTTTGGTAAAGAAGGGGCATGTATTAAGAATGCAGATGAATTGGCTGAACTTGGTACTACTGCTGGTGATAAGATCAAGGAACTAGGTGTTGAAGCAAAGGATAAGAAAACATTACAGGTTACTTTATCTCAGCCATGTCCTTATTTCCTAGAAATTATGACATTCCCATGCTTCTATCCACAGAATCAGAAATTTGTTGAAAAGTGTGGTTCTAAATATGCTACTGATGCGAAGTATTTACTTGCAAATGGTCCATTCAAGGTGACTAAGTGGACTAAGTCTAATAAGATTACTTTTGAAAAGAATAATAAATACTATGATGCAGATAAGATTGAACTAGATGGTTTAAATATGTATCTTGTTCAAGATCCTAAGACTGCAGCTGCAGCATTTGATAATGGTAAAGTTGATTTTGCGACTATTAACTCAGCTTTAGTTGATAAGTATGAAGGTAAAGATAGTCTTGTAAAGTTCAAACAGGGTTATATGTATTATTTATATTTGAACTTCAATAACAAGGCTCTTGCGAATACAAATATTCGTAAAGCATTATCTCTCGCTATTGATCGTAAAGACTTATGTAATAAAGTCTTAAAGGATGGTTCTAGAGAAGCAGATGGTTTTGTAAGTGCTGATTTCACTTATGGACCAGATGGTAAAGAATATCGTTCAGAAGGTAAAGATTATACTGAATATAATCTAAAAGAAGCACAGGCTGCTTTTGATCAAGGCTTAAAAGAACTTGGTGTTTCTTCATTAAAATTAAGATTGCTTTATGGTACAGATGAAACACCTGCAGATACTGAAGCAGAATATTTACAGGCATGTTTCAAAAAACTTAAAGGTTTAGATATCGAAATGGTTGCAACTGTTAAGAAAGACCGTGTAGAACGTCAGAAATCAGGCGACTTTGATATCTCATGTGCAAGATGGGGACCAGACTTCCCAGATCCAATCACTTATTTGAACCTTGTTTCTACAGGTAACTCAAATAACTATGGTAAATATAACAATGCGAAGTATGATCAGCTTATTAAGGCTTCTGCAACTGAAAGAGATGCTAAGAAGAGATGGCAGATGCTTTATCAGGCAGAAGATATCTGTATGAGTGAATATGCTGTATTACCAGTATTCCAGAAGGGCGCTGCATCATTACAGAATAAGAAATATACAGGTATTGTATATGAAGCTGCATTAGGTTCAGCATTCACATTCAAGTTTATTCATAAGACTAAATAAGATACAAATCCCGGGTCAATCTCGGGATTTTAAATTTCTCACGAATTCTTTAAAAAAAGTTAAATTTTCTCTTTACAAACCACTCACACTTGTATATAATCTTACTTGTCTCTTACGAGAGATATGGCGGTTGTGGTGAAGCGGTTAACACACCGGATTGTGGCTCCGGCATTTCGTGGGTTCGATCCCCATCAGCCGCCCCATTAAAAAATAACTCTGGTTTACCAGAGTTTTTATTTTATATAAATAAAGGAACTGTATTTTCATATAGTTCCTTTCATATTGTTGATAAACTAAATGTGTGAGCAGTCTTATCTTTTGATTTTAGTGATAATGTTGTAATGGTATATTGTTTTGAACAAATGATTAACAAGAAGAAATCAAGGTTGGTCTATGAAAAAGAAGAGAATTCTATTAATAACACTTATTTTTGCATTATTGATCTGTTTTTTCTTTTTCTTGCCTAAAGAAGTTAAACAGCCAGTAAAGAAAAAAATAAAATCTATAAGTTATGAACATCCAGAATATAAAGAACGTTATAATTTATATAAAAGTAAGCATCCTCATCTAACGAAAGAAGAGATTGTTACACTTGTAAATATGAATCGTGATTATGATTTCTATGATCATATTATAAAACAAGAACATCCTAATGATTTAAATACAATTGTGAATAAATATTATCAGTTAGATGAAAACTATGCGCCCGATGATCTTGTAGAAATCAATAATAAAGCTAAAAAGTATGGTTTTCTTTATGGTAAACATACTGCTCGAAAAGTTTTATATGATGATTTTATTGCTTTACAAGAGGCTTGTTATCAAAAGGGCTTTGAGTTATACGTAACTTCTGGCTATCGTTCTACACTTTGGCAAAAAGAAATCTATAATCATATGGTAGAAACCTATGATGTTGCAAAGGCCGATGAAACATGTTCACGTCCCGGTCATAGTGAGCATACAACAGGTCTAGGACTTGATGTTGCTTTAGATCAATACAAATATGAAGATGTTGTTAATCATCCTTGCTATAAATGGTTTTTAAGTCAATTAAGTCAATATGGTTTTATTCTACGTTACCCAAAGGATAAAGACGATTTGACAGGGTATCATTATGAATCATGGCATATTCGTTATGTGGGTAAAGATTTAGCTAAAAAGGTAGAAGAGAGTCAATTAACATTTGATGAATATTATGCTAGACATTACTAGAAAGAAGATAAAAACTATCTTTTCTAGACTGTAAGTAAACAAAATTGAATGTATAGTTAATGTCGTAAGTGTCCACACTTCAATTAAGAAAATTTGTGGTCTTGCGACTTTTTTGTTTCTTATAAATGGGATGTAATAATAGAAATGACTCATCAATTTGATGAGAAAGACCTGTGAAAAGAACAACAGGACTTATAGATGGTTTTAAATATCTGAATTTGTCAATAATCTGAAAGAAATTGTATTTTCGGATTGTTTTTTCATATAATGATGAGGGAGGGATTTATATGGATATAGATTCTTTAAAAGCATCAAAGAAAACAGATCAGCTCTTTTTGGTTTGTGTCGATCATTATAATACAAGTCATGCGACATTCTATTATTATAAGAAAGAAGAAAAATGGGAGCTTGTCTTACAAACACCAGCACTTATTGGACAAAGAGGCATGGGTGAAGGAAAAGAAGGAGCAAGACAAACACCTATAGGTGAATATACTTTTGGTAAACTCATGGGTATTGCGCCAGATCCTGGTACAATAATGCTTTATCATCAGATTACTGAAGATGATTATTGGTGTGGTGAACAATATTATAATGAGTTTGTGGATGAAAAGACTAGGAACCATTCTCATTGTACAAAAGAGAATGATGAACATCTCATCGATTATGCAAAGCCTTATGAATACACAGCCTTCTTTAACTATAATAAGGAGTGTATTAAAGGAAAGGGGAGTGCTTATTTCTTTCACTGTTTTGGTACTCATGACTATACAATGGGATGCGTTGCCTTACATCATGATATTGTGAAATATCTCTTTACTATGATTGATGAGAAGACGATTATGATCATCGATTCTTACGATAATTTGTATAAATATTAGTTAGTGTCACAGTGATAATTTTATGTTATAGATTAGTGGCGAAAAAACCATAGGCTTGCCTATGGGTTGAAAGCCACATAATTTTTACTTAAGTTTTGTATAGAGTCGATATATAATGTATGTATAAAAACAGAAAGAACTTTTTAATCAATGGGAAGACCAAAATCAAATAATGTTCAAATAAACATATCTATTCCTATGGAGTGGAAAATAGAACTTGAAAACCTTGCGCGTATCTATTCTGTTAAGGAAGGCAAGACTATTACATTTCTTGATCTTATGCGTAGAGGCATTCAGGAAAAATATCAGCTTGGAGAGCAGGGTGATGAGTGAAAAAAAATATCATAGTGCTTCACATTGTAAATATCTAATACAATATCATATCATATGGTGTCCTAAATTCAGATTTTCGGTTTTAAAAGGTAATGTTGAAAATACTTTAAAACAGACATTACAGAAAATTTGTAATGATTATAATTATCATATAAAAGCACTCGAAGTGATGCCAGATCATATACATATTTTCATAGATGTGCCACAGACTGTTGCTCCTTGCGATGTGGCTAGAACTCTTAAAAGTATCAGTGCTATCGAATTATTTAAAGCGTACCCGCAGCTAAAAAAGTTCTATGCAAGATATGGAGCTTTATGGTCAGGAGGGTATTTTGTCTCAACTGTAGAACGCATAAGCGAAGCTACAGTAGTTAAGTATATAGAGGAACTAAAAGATGATTAGTGACGAAGAATACAAAAAGACTCTAAAACAATTTCATAAGCTTTCTGATAGGCATATTCTAGCTGCTGAAACTGATATGTCTTTTTCTGATATACAAAAAGTTGTAAAGCTTTCGGATAAGATCAGAAAAGCAGCTAACGAACTTGTAGGTCTTATGAGAAAGAATTTTGATCAGCTTATGCGTACCAAGAGATATCGTAAACTACTAAAATTATATGGTTCTACAGAAGACAAGAAAAAACGTAAGTATCTTGCTGGACAGCTTAATGAAATGCAAAAGCAGTATGATGTTACCTGGGATTTTTGCAGAAAATCAATGATATTTATTGGCAAGAAGTATAATGTAGATGCGGTCTTTGCCCTTACTAAAGCTGAAGATGTTTGGCATGGCATGGAAAAATGTTTATATGGTAATGGTAATATCTTACATTTCTCTAAATATGGAGACCTGCCTTGCATAAGGGCAAAACAGATGAATCGTGATATCCCTATCTTCGTTAAGGATAATAAGTTACAGTTCAAGCTTGGCAGAACTGTATTTGGAATTAAGATTAATGATAGATTTCAGACAGATGAAGTGAATGCAGTATTGGATTATCTTGCTGAACCTGAAATCATGAATAATAAGGCTGTGCAGACACTCATGGATGAAGCGTACTGTATTGATACATACAGACCCTGCTATGCTACTCTTGTACCAAAAATAATTCGTGGTAAATACAGAGTATATTTACATATAACCATCGAAGGTAAGGCAAAACCTAAATATGACAGATTCGGCAATCCAAGACATAAATATGGCAGAGGAATGATCGGTGCTGATATAGGAATACAGACAGTTGCCTATACTTCCAATACGGAAGTAGTACTTAAAAATCTTTCGGAGCGAGGCAACAGTATTCAGACTTCTGAGAGAAAAGAACGTCTGCTTTATCGTGCTATGGACAGGTCAAGACGAGCAACTAATCCGCAGAATTATAATGAAGATGGTACAATTAAAAAAGGTCGCAAGACTTGGAAATATTCTAATCATTATAAGAAGTTAAAAGAAAAACATTCTGAATTATGCCGTATTAATGCGATAAATAGACAGCTTGCTATAAACGAAGACGCTAATTATTTAAGGAGTCTTGGTGATGTATTTATAACAGAAGCTAAAAATGCAGGTAAGCTTATGAAAAGAGCCAAGGAAACTACTGTCAATAGCAAGGACAGGTTTAATAAGAAAAAACGTTTTGGCAAGTCTATTAAGAATAGATGTCCTTCTGGTTTTCAGACTGCTGTAGAAGAAAAATTCAAGATCACAGGTGGTACATATATAGAAGTGCCTAATGATTATAGAGCATCACAATATGACCATACAGCAGATGAATACATAAAGAAAAAATTATCTGACAGGATGTATCATCTATCAGATGGAACTCTAGTACAAAGAGACTGGTATTCATCATTTCTGTTGTACTGCTATGATTACAGGACTAAGAATATAGATAGAGACAGATGTATTTCAGAATTTGAAGAGTGTTACAGCAAAGAAGAAGCTTTAATTAAAAGAATTAAAATTAATAGAATCAAAGTATTGAATAGTGGAATCAAAATAGCATAAAATAAGCAACAGGGAGATTGATTACACTTCCGTATCGCAAGATAGAAATTTACCGCTAATGTGGTCGTTGGACTGCTTGGTAATAAAAGTTCTTACTTAAATAGATTTACACTTGTATTCCAAAGCCTGAAAATGATGTACGATTACAAGCTAAACTTGACAGTAAGAACCCTACGGGCTTGCCCGTGGGAGTAGTCAGACTGTCAATAAGTTCAGAGTATGAACAAGAAAGGTGTAAAAGAAAATGTTGAAATTCTTGAAAATGGAAGGTATCGGGAATGACTATGTTTACTTTGATGGAATCAATCAGGATGTTCCAACAGATGAAACATTTATCAAGAAGGTATCTAATCGTCATATAGGTATTGGCAGTGATGGTGTCATTATCATCTTACCAAGTGAAACATGTGATTTCAGAATGCGTATGTTCAACCTTGATGGAAGTGAAGGAAAGATGTGTGGAAATGGAATCCGCTGCTTTTCTAAATTTGTGTATGATCAAGGCTTAACTGATAAGACAACATTGAAGATTGAAACACTTGCAGGAATAAGAACCTGTGAATTGAATGTAGAAGATGGAAAGGTAACAAGTGTCTGTGTAGATATGGGTGAACCAATTACTCTATGTTCTGATATTCCGGTGAATTATTCTAAAGTAGAGATGGTGAATGCACCTATTGAAATAGATGGTAATACATATTATTGTACAGCTGTTTCTATGGGTAATCCGCATGTCATCCAGTATGTAGATACACTTGATTTTGATATCGAAGCAATTGGTCCTAAGTTTGAGCATGCTTCTTTATTCCCTGAATCAGTGAATACAGAATTTGTAAAGGTTGTTGATAGAGAACATCTAAAGATGCGTGTATGGGAAAGAGGCAGTGGTGAAACAATGGCTTGTGGTACAGGTGCATGTGCTGTGATGTATGCAAGTTATCTCAACAACAAGTGTGATGAGAAAGTGGATGTAGAATTATTAGGGGGTCATTTACAGATTGAACTCCGTGATAAGAAGATATTTATGACAGGTCCTGCAAGGACTACTTTTGAAGGTACATTAAAGGAGGAAGACTATGCTTAAAACTGCAGAAGAAATTATCCAGTATATTGGAAATGCGAAAAAACAAACACCAGTCAAGGTATATATCAATGGTCATGATTTACCTAAGGCTGAAGGATTCAAGATGTTTGGTACAGAAGATTCAAAAATCTGTATTGGAGATTTAGATGCAATCCGTGCTTATTTAGAAGAAAACAAAGATAAGATTACAGAAACTTATATGGAACAGGATCGTCGTAATAGTGCGATTCCTATGATTGATATGACAAATATCAATGCGCGTATTGAACCAGGCTGCTTTATCCGTGAACATGTCACTATCGGAGATAATGCAGTTATCATGATGGGTGCAGTCATCAACATTGGTGCTAAGATTGGTGAAGGTTCTATGATTGATATGGGTGCAGTACTTGGAGGACGTGCTGAAGTTGGTAAACATTGTCACGTTGGTGCAGGTGCAGTGCTCGCAGGTGTTATTGAACCCCCTTCAGCAAACCCAGTTGTCTTAGAAGATGATGTATTGATTGGTGCCAATGCGGTTGTTATTGAAGGTGTAAGAATTGGTAAGGGTGCTGTCGTAGGTGCAGGTTCTATCGTTACTAAGGATGTACCAGCAGGTGCCGTTGTTGTGGGTAACCCAGCTCGTATTGTGAAAGAAGAAAAAGACGACCAGACAAAAGATAAGACTCAGTTAATGGATGATTTAAGAAAGATCTAATCATGGATGATTTAAAGAGATGGCGCAGGGATCTACATCAGATTCCTGAGCTAGGATTAAAAGAGACACAAACAACAGCTTATCTAAAAGCCGAACTGGAAAAGATGGGGTATCAGCCACAGCCATTATTAGAAACAGGACTCTATGTCTTTATTGATCATGGCTATGGTAAATCAGTGGCTTTTAGAACAGATATTGATGGCTTACCTGTCAATGAAGAAACAGGTGTAGACTTTGCTTCTACCCATAAAGGAATCATGCATGCCTGTGGACATGATGGCCATATGACTGCACTTCTAGGCTTTGCGAAGGCTTTAAAAGAGAATAAAGAACCTATTCTTTATGATATTCTTTTAATCTTCCAGCCAGCTGAAGAATCTCCTGGAGGGGCACGTATTGTCTGTGAAAAAGGTTTATTAAAACAGTTTAACGTAGAATCTATTTTTGGTATTCACCTCATGCCTTTGTTAGATGAAGGTGTGATTGCTTCTAAACCAGGTGGTTTAATGGCTGAATGTGGTGAATTAGATGTAAAAGTAATAGGAAGAGGAGCTCATGCAGGACTACCTCATGAAGGTGTAGACTCTTTACTTATTGCTTGTTCTTTAATAAATGAATACCAGCATATTTTGACAAGAATGAAGACGCCATTCCATCCAGCTATTATGAATATTGGAGAAATTCATGGTGGTACAGCACGTAATAGTGTGGCCAAGGAAACAGAATTCCATGGCACAGTACGTTGTTATAGTGATGAAATGTTTGCCCATCTCACAGATTCTATAGGACGTATTAATAAAGGCTTTGAAGAAGCCTATGGATGTCAAATTGAGTGGAGCTGTCCACCATTTTATCCAGCTGTCATCAATGATAAAAAGCTATTTAACTATGTCTCATCAATCACTTCATTAAAAGAACTTGATGAACCACTCATGCTTGCTGAGGATTTCTCTTTCTATCAGAAAGAGGTAAAAGGTCTATTTATCTTTGTCGGTACTAAAACAAAGGAATTCCAAAGCGGACTTCATACAGGTACATTCAATTTTAATGAATCTGTATTACAGTCTGTTGTGGATATGTATATGAAAATCGTTTTGAATTATCAGGAGGAGAACTAATGGGGTATTATGAAGAAGGAGAACAGTATTTTCTTCATGCGTATGGCAGATATGATACTGTTTTAGATCATGGAGAGGGAGTATATCTCTATGATACAGAAGGTAATAAATACTTAGATTTCTATAGTGGTATTGGTGTCAATTCACTTGGCTATGGTTATCCTGCTTATGTAGAAGCAGTAGAGAAGCAGTTAAAGACATTAACTCATGTTTCTAACTATTTCTATACTGTCCCTGCCATTGAAGCAGCTAAGAAAGTAGTGGAGGCAACTCGTCTTTCAAAGGTATTCTTCTGTAACTCAGGTGCAGAAGCAACTGAAGGGGCATTAAAGCTTGCACGTAAATACTACTTCTTAAAACATCATAAGGCTGATAGTGAAGTCATCGCATTCCATCAGTCATTCCATGGACGTACAACAGGTTCTGTTAAGTTGACTGGTAATGCCCATTATCAGCAGGCATTTGGTCCATTAATGGAAGGTGTAAAATATGCCACTTTAAATGACTTAGAAAGCGTTAAAGCCTTACTTACTGATCGTACAGGAGCTATTATTGTAGAACCAGTACAAGGTGAAGGTGGTGTCAATCCTTGCACAAAAGAATTCTTACAGGGATTAAGACAAATCTGTGATGAAAAAGATATTTGTCTTATTCTTGATGAAGTACAGTGCGGTATGGGAAGAACAGGAACTATCATGACTTATTTCCAGTATGATATCTTACCTGATATTGTCTGTCTTGCGAAAGGTATTGGCTGTGGTGTGCCCGTAGGTGCTTTTGTGGCTAATGAAAAGTTTGCAGAGGCAATGGAACCAGGCGACCATGGAAGTACTTATGGAGGTAATCCATTTGTGACTGCTGCTGTTTCTACTGTATTTGATATCTTAAAGAAAGATTCAATTGTAGAAAACTGTAGAGAAGTATCTGAATATCTTCTAGAAGAGTTAGATAAAGTTGTTGAGGATTATGACTGTGTTGTAGGTCATAGAGGTTTAGGATTAATGCAGGGAATTGTATTAAATGTCCCAGCTAAGAAATATGTCCAGGCATTACTTGATGAAGGTGTCATTGTAGTCACTGCAGGTGAAAAGGTGATTCGTTTATTACCACCTCTAGTAATCACAAAAGAACATGTTGATGAATTTATTACTAAACTTAGAAAAGTTTTAGCTTAAAATATTAAGAAATCTCCCACTTGTAAAGGAATAAGTAAGTGGGAGGTTTTTTATATGCGTAAATATCCTATATATCTTCAGGATGATGAAATATCCTGTGGTGTCTATTGTATCAAGATGATATTGAAATATTATGATATTGAAGAAGACACCCTCAACATTAAAAGAAAAGCACGAATGGACCATACGGGTACAACCATTAAGGGGTTAGTAGAAACATTTAAAGCCTATGCGATAGAAGCCAAAGCATACCATGCTTCTTTATCAGATATTAAAGAACATATTACATTGCCCTGTATCTTACATACATTAGAAGAGGGCATAGGACATTTTGTAGTGCTCTATGAAATCAAGGAAGATACTTATATTATTGGTGATCCTGCACATGGTATTGTGGTCTATGATCAAGAAGAATTGGCATCAATTTATACAGAAAATGTAGTATCCATCACTCATATTGGACGTTATTTTGAATATGAGAATAAGACATTCAAACAGTTCTTGAAGGAAATCAAGAAGCTCTATCATAAGGATATTAGAAAATTAGGTAGCTATACATTCTTTATCACATTATTCTCTTATGTATTATCACTTATTTATGCTTCACTTATTGATTATATGAAGGTCAAAACACCGAGTGTGATATTAATGATTGTTTCAGGTGCTTACTTGCTTATTGGTTTAGTGAAGATTGGTATAGAAAAGACAAAAGAGAAGAAAAGTATTCTTTTAACTCGTGCTTTTGACAAGGAATTTGTGTATACAAGTATCAGTCATGCAATAGACTTGAAAGGAGATACAGGAACATTACATCCACAGATCATGGATTTATACCAGTTAAGTCAGTTCTGTATTGCGTATTTTAGTATCTTCTATGTAGATCTTGTATCTATTCTATTAGAACTACTTGGTTTATTACTTATTTCTAGACAGTTATCTTTAGTGCTTGTTGTTGTATTAGTGATTCTATCTCTCTTTATCTATTTTAAAAGTAAGCATTTCTTAGAACTCTATAAGGATTATATTGCGGCTCATATTGAGTCTTCTCATGCATTGATTGATTATTTGGACCAGAGGGAAATAGGAAAGAGATATTATGGAAAACATCAATGGCTAAAAAGATATGAACACTATTATGAAAATGAAGCCAATCATAAGCAAGATCAAGAAGAATTCTCACTGACACTCTCTACTGGTATGCATATGATCCAAATACTTGGAGAAGCACTTATATTATTTGTAGGGTTATTTCTTTATCATCAAAAGAGTATTCGTATGGGTGAATTGATTTTATTTTATATGGTTTATAATATGATTCTTATTCCTCTTATTCATCTTTGTACCACTCTAGTGGAATATTCCCAAAGTACAGTACTTTATGAAAAGTATAAGGAACTCACCACACCATTACCGCAAGGTCAATTGCTTATAGAAGAACCCATTCATGCTATTCATATGAATAATGTTTCTTATGCTTATGGTTTTCATGAGCCTGTTTTAAATCATCTTGATTTAGAAATAGATCATTCTTTCTTCTTGTTTGGAGATAATGGATCTGGTAAGTCTACTTTAGCTTATTTACTCGAAGGCAATGATTCTCACTATCGTGGTGAAGTACTCCTGAATAATAAGCCTTTAAAGGATATCAATCAGGATTCTTTAAAGAAACATATCATTCTTGTACAGGAACATGAATCATTTATTCCTGGTTCTATCAAAGAGGTATTGAATTGTGAGGATGAAGAACGTATACTTCATGTATTACTTTCCTTAACAGGAGAAAGATTAATTGAATTAGGAGACTCACCCATTACTTCTCAGGGACTTCCTTTATCCTTAGGAGAACAACAGATTCTTTCCCTTGCCCGTGCCTTGTTGTGTGATGGAGATATTTATATTCTTGATGAGGCCTTGAGTCATCTTTCTTTTGAACGTAAAGAAATCATCATTCAAACTTTGTTTGAGACTTATCAAGAAAAGTTGTTTATGGTGATTTCACATGATAAAAAAATCATGAACATGGGATATGACTATGTTATAATGGATAAAGGAAAAATCATCGAGAAAGGGTGATCATAAATGAATATAGATTTTGTATTTGATAATGAAGTAGATAACTTTGAAAATAATTATGAACAGGATTTTACAGCTATTATTGAACAGGCTTTAAAGACTTTAGGTATTGAAGATGATGTAGAAGTATCATGTGTACTTGTAGATGATGAAAGAATACATGAAATTAATAGAGAATATCGTCATATAGATCGTTCCACTGATGTTATCAGTTTTGCGATGGAAGATAATGATCAGTTTTATGTGGAAGGCATGCCTAGAACTTTAGGGGATATTTTTATTTCTGTAGATCATGCTAAGAAACAGGCAGAAGAATATGGTCATTCTTTAAGAAGAGAAATGTGTTTCTTATTTACACATGGTATTCTCCACTTACTTGGTTATGATCATATGACAGATGAACAGGAAAAAGAAATGTTTGGTTTACAGGATGAGATTTTAGGTGCCTTAAGTATTGAAAGAGAGGGAGTCTAATGGATTATCAATATCTAGTGGATGAAGCCTTTAAGGCAAGAGAAAATGCCTATGCCCCTTATTCACATTTTAAAGTAGGCGCATGCTGTGAACTCAATGATGGCAAGATGATTTATGGTGCCAATATTGAAAATGCTGCTTACGGTTCTACGATGTGTGCTGAACGTAATGCAGTATTTCAGGCTTATTGTCAAGGCTACCGTAAAGAGGATATTAAAGCACTTGCGATTGTCGGAGATGGACCTACATTGATTTCTCCTTGTGGTTCATGTCGTCAGGCATTGAGTGAACTTTTAAAGCCTGATACACCTATTGTATTAGGAGCAAGAGATCACTATGAAGTGACAAATATCTATGAATTATTACCTAGAAGTTTTAGTGAGGAGGATTTATGAGTTATAAATCAGGTTTCGTAAGTATTGTAGGACGTCCTAATGTAGGAAAGTCTACTTTATTAAATCATATTTTAAAGACAAAATTAGTTATTACATCACCTACTGCCCAGACTACAAGAAATACAGTTCAGGGTGTTTATACAGATGATGAAGCACAGATTGTATTTTTAGATACACCTGGTATTCATAAACCACAGGATGGTTTAGGTTCATTTATGAATACAACAGCTCTAAATAGTATCGTAGGAACTGATGTGATTTTATTTATCGAACCTGCCAATGAACGTATTGGTAAGGGGGACCGCTTTATTGTAGAAAGGCTAAAGAAAGCAGAATGTCCTGTCTATCTTGTTTTAAATAAGGCGGATCTTCTTTCAAAAGATGAATTAATGGATAAGTTGATTGAATGGAATCAGATGATGGACTTTAAGGAAATCATCCCAATCAGTGCACTTAATGGGGATAATGTGGATGAATTAATCAAGACTGTCAAACAGGATTTACCAGAAGGCCCAGCGATTTATCCAGAAGATACAATTACAGACCATCCAGAACAGTTTATTATGGCTGAATTCATCCGTGAAAAGATTCTTTATTTCACTCATGATGAAATTCCACATGATGTGGCAATAGAAATTGAACAGTGGATTGAAGATGAAAATGGATTAGACATCATGGCTGTCATTATTGTGAATAGAAAGAGCCAGAAAGGTATTATTATTGGTAAGCAGGGGACAATGATCAAGAAGATCAAAGACCAGGCAAGACGTGATATGAAGCGTTTTGCGGGTGTTCCTGTTAAGCTTTCACTCTTTGTAAGAGTAGAAAAAGACTGGCGTAATAAAGCACAGTATTTAAAGGAATTTGGTTACAACCAGGATGATTACTCATAATATTGAGAAAACAGAAGGGGTTGTACTTAAAATAACACCTTCAAAAGAATCTGATGCAATACTTTCTATTTATACACATGACTATGGTCGTATATCTGTCTATGGAAAAGGAATTAGAAAGATCAATTCTAAAAACGCCCGTGGAGTGACACCTTCCTCGTTAAGCTTATTTGAATTGAATATACGTAAAGGCTTGTCTACTCTTGTACGTGCAACAGGAATTGAATACTATATACATATCCAGGATCATATAGAAACAGATATTCTTGCACAATGTTTATTAGAATATTATTATCGCTATGTTCCTGAAAATAAACCGGATCTAGATACTTATGCATTTTTGGTTGATGCACTTAAGGCAATAGATACAGGATATTCATATAAATTGATTTATGCATTGATTCTTGTCTTTATTATGAAAGATAACGGAATAGAGTTAGAAGTAGACGGGTGTGTCCATTGTGGACATACATCAGTCACTTCTTTTTCACTTGTAGATGGTGGATTTGTATGTCGTAAGCATCAAACACCACAGGATGTACAGATGTCTATAGAAGCTTTAAAGGCAATACGTCATATTTATAAGACGCCGATGGCGCATATTGATACATTGTCTATAGATGAATCTGTACTTAAAGAGATATTATTCATATTTGAGTATTATATTGATGAATATTGTGGAATATATCTCAATGCGTTGCGTTTTGTGAAGGAATGGATATGAGGGGAGGATGGATGTATGAAGCACGAAGAAACTTATACATCAACACTACATACACATGTTCACTTTTTCGTTTATGAACCACAGGTGATCATTAGAGTCAAAGCTGTTTTATTTGTACAGCATGATCTCAATGAAAATGCATGTAACTATGATCATTTTGCGAATTTCATGTGTGATAAAGGATATGTTGTCGTAGTGAGTGATATGGTCGGACATGGTCATTCACTGATTGATTTTGAACAGGGTTATTTTGGAAAAGGAGAAGTACTTGATCATTTGATGAAGGATATGCATCGTCTTCAGAAAATCATGATGGCACGCTATACAGATACACCTTATTTTTATTTAGGAACTGGCTTTGGTGCACAGATGATTCGTGAATATGCAGCACGCTTTGGTGATTATTTCCAGGGAATGTTGTTGATGGGGGCAGTGTCCGGTGTCAGAGCGTACCGCTATAAGAATCTTTGTCTTAACTTCTTTAAGCTGATGAAGGGTGAAAGATATCATTTAAATAAGCTTGCATTAAGAAACAGAATGAAGTTATCACATCGTTTCAATGAAGATCATCCATTCTCTTATCTTGCAGATAATGAAAAATTAGTAGATAGATTTTCTAATGATACATTGACGAATTTCTCTTATACAGTTAAAGGGTATAGTGATATCTATAAGATTTCTAGACATGCCAATAGTGAAGAGACATACCAGAAAACACCAACTTATTTATCTACATGGATTGCATCAGGTGCACTTGATCCTCTCACTCGTCTAGGTAAAGATGCGCAGCTGATTTATCATAACTATAAAACACTTGGCATATCTGATATTACACTAAAGATCTATGACAACAAACGTCATGCATTACTATTTGGCAAGGATCGCATCAATGTCTATACAGACATTCTTGCCTGGTTAAACGCACGTACTTATATCTAACCTTTCTTAGGAAAGGTTCTTTTTTATACCCTTATGATTGGTTGACAAATATACACTATAAGGGTATAAATAGTGGGACTATAAAGTTCATGGCTTAGGTTATTCCTAAGTCATTTCTTATCTCAAGGAGGAAAATATGGCTACAAAAGATATGGAAAAGCTAATTGCACATGCAAAAGGTGAAGGTTTTGTCTATCAGGGATCAGAAATCTATGATGGACTCGCAAATACATGGGATTACGGACCAATGGGTGTCCAGTTAAAGAATAACATCAAAAACTTATGGTGGAAGAGATTCGTTCAGGAATGTCCTTACAACGTAGGTATTGATTCTGCAATCTTCATGAATCCAAGAGTTTGGCAGGCAAGTGGACATGTAGGTAACTTCAATGACCCACTTATTGACTGTAAACAGTGTAAATCAAGACATAGAGCGGATAAATTAATTGAAGCTTATGATCCTGAATTACATCCAGATGGATGGACTCCAGAAGAAATGATGACTTTTATTAGAGAACATAACATCGCATGTCCTGAATGTGGTGGACATGATTTCACAGATATCAGACAGTTCGAATTGATGTTTGAAACATCTATGGGTGTTGTAAAGGATGCTAAGAGCAAGATCTACTTAAGACCAGAAACTGCTCAGGGTATCTTTGTAAACTTCAAGAACGTTCAGAGAACATCACGTAAGAAATTACCATTTGGTATTGGACAGATTGGTAAATCATTCCGTAACGAAATCACTCCAGGTAACTTCATTTTCCGTACGAGAGAATTTGAACAGATGGAACTTGAATTCTTTACTAAACCAAATGAAGACTTAGAATGGTTTGAAAAATGGCGTCATGACTGTATGCAGTTCTTATATGATTTAGGTATCAATAAAGAAAACTTAAGATACAGAGACCATGACCAGAAAGAACTTTCTTTCTACTCTAAAGCAACAACAGATATCGAATACTTATACCCATTTGGATGGGGTGAATTATGGGGTATCGCAGATCGTACTGATTATGACTTAGGACGTCATCAGGAATATTCTAAGAAGAACTTAGAATACTTAGATCCAGACACTCATGAAAAGTATCTTCCATACGTTATTGAACCATCAGTAGGTGCTGACCGTTTATTCTTATCAGTTCTTGCAGATGCATTCGAAGAACAGAAACTTGAAAATGGTGATGTAAGAAAAGTTATGCATTTCCATCCTGCATTAGCTCCAGTAAAGGTTGCAGTATTACCACTTACTAAGAAGCAGTCTGATGAAGCAATGGAACTTTATAACGATTTAGTAAAAGACTTCTATTGTGAATATGATCAGGCAGGTCAGATTGGTAAGAGATATAGAAGACAGGATGCTATTGGTACACCATTATGCGTGACTGTAGACTTCGATACAGCTGAAGATCATAGCGTTACTGTAAGAAATCGTGACACTATGGAACAGATCAGATTACCAATTGATCAGTTAAAAGCTTATATTGCGGATAAAACACGTTTTAACTAAGAGGATGATTAGATGGCAAGATTATCACAGGAAAAGATTGATGAAATCAGACAAAGCGTAGATATCGTTGATGTGATGGGCCAGTACCTTGAACTTCATAAAAAAGGCAAGAACTATATGGCTATCTGTCCTTTCCATGATGATAATCATCCATCTTTATCTATTTCACAATCAAGACAGATTTATAAATGTTTTGTATGCGGCAACGGAGGGAATGTTTTCACATTTATTCAGGAATATTTAAAGGTTCCTTTCGTAGAAGCCGTTATGAAAGTGGCAGAGTTTGGACATGTAGATATGTCTGGCTATTCACTAGAAAAGCGTGTTGTGAAAGTAGATGAGGCGCTTGCGCCTCTTTATGATATGCACGCTTTTGCATTAAAACTTTATATGTATTATCTTTATACCCAGTCAGGTAAACAGGCACTTGATTATTTACGTCATCGTGGTTTTGATGATGATCTCATCAAGATGTTTGGGATTGGTTATGCGCCAGAAAAATCCATTCTACATGAACGTTTCCAGAAAGAAGGCTATACTGAAGTGGCTCAGGTCAAATCAGGCCTAGTCTTAGAGAATGAACGTCATTATGATCGTTTCCATGATCGCGTCATGTTCCCTCTTTATGATGAATTTGGAAAAGTTGTCGGTTTTTCAGGAAGAGTTTATAAAGTTCAGGATAAGAATTCTAAATATATGAACTCACCAGAGTCCGATATATTTATTAAAGGTAAAACACTTTATAATTACCATCGTGCGAAAGAAGCAGTTCGTCAGGCAGGCTTTGTCTATATTAATGAAGGGTTCATGGATGTGATTGCGATGCATCGTGCCCATCATGATAACTGTATTGCCTTGATGGGTACAGCTCTTACTAAAGATCATTTAAGAATGTTGAAGCGTATGACACGTACGATTCATTTATGCTTAGATGGTGATATGGCCGGTCAGGCGGCCGCAATGAAATCCAGTGATTTACTTACATCGCAGGGCTTTGAAGTCAAAATCGTTCTTTTACCTGATGGACGAGATCCAGATGAAATCTTATCAACAGAAGGTATAGAAGGTCTGGATGCGGTTTTAAAGGATACATTAAGTCCTATTGACTTCATGATGGCCTTTGAATGTTCAAGACTTGATTTACGTAATTATGAAGATCGTAAAACCTTACTTGTAAAGGCATGTGAGAAGATTGCGAAGATAGAAGATAGAATTGATCGTGGACATTATATTGCGAAGCTTTCATCATTGACTGATTTCCCTAAGGAAATCATTGAGGAACAGCTGCTCAATAGTTCCGCTATTCTAGAACATCGTGAACAGTTCTCTCAAAATCGTATTGAAACAATTCAGGACCAGCGTCCTATTCTAGATAAATATACTTTGGCAGAAAAGAATTTATTATTCTATATGTTGAATGACCGTCAGGTCAGTGATATTTATGAAGCAAAAGCAGGCTTTATGCATAATGATACATATCGTGCATTAGCCGCTTATATTAGAGACTATTATCGTACGCATAAGACAATGGATGTAGCGAACCTTATCGATAAGATTGGGAGTTCTCATTCAGCTCTTGTGAATGCATTGACAGATATTGCGGAGTGTTCACTTCCACTCCCTTATCAAAAAGAAGTAATTGATGATTATATTGCGAGAATTACAGAAAATACCAAGAATATTCGTGAACAGGAACTGCAGCAACAGTTCAAGGATGTTCTTGCACCTAGCGCAAAAGCTGAGATTCTCCAAAAACTAATTGATTTGAAAAAGGAGTAGCTATGGCAAAAAAGGATAAAGCAGTACAGGGTATTACTCTTGAAGAACTTGAAAAAATGCTGATTAGTGCCGCTAAGGCTAAAGGCAACCGTTTAACTCAGGATGACTTAGATGCTTTCCAGTCTAGATATGATTTAGATGATGAAGCATATGAAAACCTTATTGATGCAATCAATGAAAACCACATTGAAATTGAAGATGGTTTAGATGCATTAGAAATAGATGATGATGACTTCATGGCTGGAGGGGCAGATGATCTTGATGACCTTGAAGGCTTAGAAGTAGATACAGATGATGATACAGGTGATGATGATATTGCTAATCTAGATTTCGGTAATGATCTAGATATGGACTTTGGTGATACAAATAAGATGTATAACCAGTCTGATGACGATGATGATATGAACCAATTAGGTTCTAACGTTAAAATCAATGACCCTGTAAAAATGTACTTAAAGGAAATTGGTCGTGTAGACTTATTAACTCATGAACAGGAAATTGAACTTGCAAAACGTATTCTTGAAGGTGATGAACAGGCTAAGAAAGAACTTGCAGCTGCAAACTTAAGATTAGTTGTATCTATCGCTAAGAGATATGTAGGGCGTGGTATGTTATTCCTAGACTTAATTCAGGAAGGTAACATGGGTCTTATTAAGGCTGTAGAAAAGTTCGATTATACAAAAGGATTTAAGTTCTCTACATATGCAACATGGTGGATCAGACAGGCTATTACTCGTGCAATTGCCGATCAGGCACGTACTATCCGTATTCCAGTACATATGGTAGAAACTATCAACAAGTTAACTCGTATCCAGAGACAGCTTGTTCAGGAATTAGGTCGAGAACCAACAGCTGAAGAAATCGCAGAAAAGATGGATGGAATGACTCCTGCAAAGGTAAGAGAAATCCAGAAGATTTCTTTAGAACCAGTTTCTTTAGAAACACCTATCGGTGAAGAAGATGATTCTCATTTAGGAGATTTCATTGAAGATGAAGGTGCTATGAGTCCTGATGATTATGCATCTAACGAATTATTAAAAGATGAATTAAATGAAGTATTATTAGAACTTACAGATAGAGAAGAAAAAGTATTAAGACTTAGATTTGGTCTAGATGATGGACGTACAAGAACACTTGAAGAAGTAGGTAAAGAATTCAATGTTACTCGTGAACGTATCAGACAGATTGAAGCAAAAGCTTTAAGAAAATTAAAACATCCTTCACGCTCTAAACGTCTAAAGGACTTCTTAGATCACTAATGAAGCTTCATTCAAAACGTCTAAGCAAAGTTGCTTGGATGATTGAAGAACATAAACAAGGAACTATCCTGGCAGATATCGGCACTGATCATGCCTATCTGCCTTGTTTTTTACTTGATGAAAACATCATCACATCAGCTTATGCATGTGATGTAGCGGAAGGACCTCTCTCTAGTTCTAAAGAAACAATTCAGTCTTTACATCTTGAAAATCAAGTCATCCCATTACTTGGTAATGGATTAGATCCTATCATCGATAAGAAAGTAGATATGATCTCTATTTGTGGTATGGGTGGCTTATTGATGAGTGAAATATTAGATGCCCATCTTGACTATGTAGAAGATAAAATACTCTTTCTACAGGCCAATACAGCCATTGATTTATTAAGAGAATACTTAATGAATCATAACTTACAGATTATTGATGAAGCATTAGTCAAAGATGCTCATCATATTTATGAAATCATGGTTGTGAAAAAAGGCCATCAGGAATTAGATGAAAAAGATATTCTCTTTGGACCAGTCCTTAGAAAACAGAAGGATCCTCTCTTTATTGAAAAGTGGGAAAGAGAACTAAAGATCCAAAGACGTATATTGGATTCATTAAATACTGAACATGAAAAATATGCAAAGGTATTACATTCTATTGCCTTAATTGAAGAAGTACTCTAGGTACTTCTTTTTTGTGTTATAATGTTTGAAATGGAAGGTGATATTTATGAAAGCAGAACAGATTATTAAAATCATGGAATCTCATTATCCTTTAAACTGTCAAGAGGACTGGGATCATTGTGGATTACAGGTGGGTAATATTCATACTGATGTGAATAAAATAATGATTGGTTTAGATGCAGACTTACAAACTCTACAGGAAGCCATTGATGCAGGATGTCAGATGTTGATTACCCATCATCCATTCTTATTCAATACATTGACTTTAGATACTACAACACCTGTAGGACGTTTTATTGAAAAAGCGATTAAACATAACATTGTTGTCTATAGTGCGCATACATCTTTAGATAAGATTTCCATGAATAGATGGCTAATGGAAGCATTAGGATGTTTAAATATTGAAGATGCCGATGAATCTAATATTACCAAGAAGGGTGTACTCCCAGATACAATGGGTATGTATGAATTCTTAGACTATGTAAAGAAAGCTTTTAATATTCCATCAGTCAATTATGCAGGTAAAGTGAAAGAAGTCTCTACAGTAGGAATCTGTGGTGGCTCTGGAGGAGATTTAATAGATGAAGTCGCTCCACAGGTCGATGCTTATGTCACAGGTGATTTGAAATATCATAGTGGTTTAAAAGCATCAGATTATAATATTCTTTTAGTAGATGTAGGACATCATGTAGAAGTTATTATGGTACATAAATTAAAAGAATTATTAGAAAAAGAAATAGACTGTGAAATCGTAGAAGCGACTTCTCCAGGCTATTTCAAGGAGTATTAGGATGATTTTGACTACAATAGCGTATTTAAAGAAAGATGGGCAGACATTACTTCTTCATCGTATAAAAAAGAAGAAAGATATCAATGAAGGTAAATGGATTGGCGTAGGCGGTAAATTAGAACCAGGTGAATCACCTGATGAATGTGTAAAAAGAGAAATACTAGAAGAAACAGGTTATACAGTGCATTCAGTTAGATGTCATGGTTATGTCACATTCCCAGGTCTTTATTATGGTGAAGACGAAGGTATGTTTGTTTATTCTTGTCATGACTTTGAAGGGACATTAAAAGAATGTGATGAAGGTGTTCTTGAATGGGTGAATGATGATTTAATTCCTGATTATCCACAATGGGAAGCAGATTATCATTTCTTAAACTGGATGGAAGATGATCATTATCACCATGCCAAGGTGACTTATAAGAATGATGAACTTGTAGAATATAAAGAAGAAATATACTAAAAAAGAGCGCGGACATTAGATTAATCCGTGCTCTTTCATATTTTTATAAATACCATCATTCGCAATATCATCACATACTTCATCAGCAATAGCCTTTAAACCTTCTTTCGCATTACCAACTGCAACACCATGAGCTACAAATGTCAGCATTTCTGCATCATTCATACCATCACCATAAGCATATGTATCCTTTTGATCAATACCTAAATGGTTAATAAGTGCTTCAATGGCAGTATGCTTATTCACACCCGCTACAGACAATTCACCTGATGCATCACCAAATGCAGGAACAGTACATTCAATCACCTGGAATGCATCACTAAACTGCTTTCTAATCTCATCAAATGGAATAGATTCATGTTCTAAGAAACAAATCTTATTCACATCATTTCTATACATATTCTCATTTTCAATCAGTGCAGTAATAAAATGACTTGGTTCCTCTTCCTTCTTTCTTCTTGCTTCAGGATCATTTTCTAGATCACCATAGATGATGCTTTCTAATCTTTTAATGAGGTTCTTAGAGGCAAATAAACCACCATTAGACTCTAAATAATAGTCATAATGATTTGTTTCAAAGAAGTCTACAACACGATGAACATCTTCATCACTGACCTTCTTATGATATAACATCTTATCACCCATCTGTACAAATCCACCTCCAGCACCAATAATGCCATCAAATCCTACATCTAAAATATAAGGATAGATTTCTGCAAGAGAACGCCCTGTACAAAGGTAACATAAATTTCCTTTTTTACGCGTCTCGTGCACTGCCTGGATAGTTGATTCAGGAATACATTCCTTTACAGGTCTCACATCAACTAAAGTCCCATCTACATCAAAAAATATAATCTTCTTACGCATATACTCTCCTATAACATCTTTTCATAAGGTATTTCAGGTTTAATAAAACTATCTGGGTTATTTTCATCATACTGTTTCAAAAAATCAATAATCTGATTGGTCAATACAGTAGGGGTAGAAGCTCCAGAACTTACTCCTACATGTTTCTTTCCTTTAAGCCATGATAAATCTAACTCTTCAAGACTTCCAATCATCTTGGTATCTTTATGTGCTTTCTCCATACTAATAGAAGCCAGCTTCTTTGTATTATTAGAATGAGGATCACCTACAATAATGACTAGATCAATATCTTCATCCATCTTCGCAATGGCTTCCTGTCTAATCTGTGTAGCTGAACAAGTTTCCTTCATGATCTCTACATCTAATATTTCTTTCGCATACTCACATAAATCATAAACATCATAAAGGGACATAGTTGTCTGGTTTGTCATGACATAATGTTTATCTTTATCGAGTGTCTCTAAATCCTTCTTAGATGTAATTAAATGAATATGTTCAGGATCAATCAATAATGCACCTTCAGCTTCAGGATGATTCTTTTTACCTATATATAAAACATCCTTACCACGCTTTAACTGTTCCTTAATAAGCGTATGTGTCTTAATAACATCTAAACATGTTGCATCCACTACATTGAGTCCTTTACTCTTTGCCTTCTCAATGACACAATCTCCTGCACCATGTGCTGTAATAATAACTGTTCCTTCATTGATTTCATCAAGAAGTTCCATTCTAGTCTTACTTGCATCCTCAATTGTGATAGCACCACGCTTCTTTAATGCATCCACAATAAACTGATTATGTACAATCATACCAAGTACTGTAATAGGACCTGGCTGTTCTATTGTCTCTTTTACTATATTAATGGCACGTATAACACCCTTACAATATCCTCTAGGGACAATTCCTGTAACCTTCATATTCTTCACCTCAAAAACAATTCTAACATAAGTGAGATTAGATTTGTTTTTTTTTAAAATCATGGTATGATAATAGACGCTAAAGGAGGCGAATTATAATGGATTTATTTGACAAATTTCAATTTAATGATTATGTAAAAAAGACTTTAAACAACATACATTTCACATCACCAACACCTATACAGGATAAGGTGATCCCCCTTGTTTATAAGAATAAAGATATTATTGGTATCTCACAGACAGGTACTGGTAAAACTCATTCATTCTTAATTCCTATTATTGATCGTATTGATACAAATGCAGATTATGTACAGGCTGTTATTACAACTCCTACAAGAGAACTTGCACATCAGATCTATGAAAACGCAAAGGAATTTAAGAAAGAAAACCCTGATTTAAGAATCTCACTAGTGATTGGTGGTTCTGATAAGCAGAAGGCTATTAATAAGCTTTCTACACAGCCACATATCGTTATTGGTACACCAGGACGTATTAAAGACTTATCTTTAAATGAACAGGCTTTAATTATCACTACAGCTACTACATTTGTAGTGGATGAAGCCGATATGACTTTAGAATATGGTTATCTTGAAGATTTAGATGCAGTCTTATCTAAGATGAGAGAAGATTTACAGATGCTTGTATTCTCAGCTACTATTCCTGAACATTTATGGCCATTCTTAAGAAAATATATGAATGCGCCAGAATTAGTACAGATTGATGCCCATAAGAAAACAACAGACAATACAAAACATTACTTAATTCATACAAAGCATCATGACCGTTATACAGTATTAAAGAATATCATGGATATCATCGATCCATATATCTGCTTAATCTTCTGTAATAAGAGAACAGAGGCCACTAAGCTATCTGATCAGTTAAGAAGTGATGGTTATCGTGTCGGTGAAATTCATGGTGACTTAGAACCACGTGAACGTAAACAGATGATGAGACGTATCAACAATAATGAATATCAGTACATTGTAGCTACAGATATTGCGGCTAGAGGTATTGATATTGATGGTGTATCTCATGTTATTAATATGGAATTCCCAACAGAAAGAGACTTCTATATTCATAGATCTGGTAGATGTGGTCGTGGTAAGTATAAGGGTGAATGTTACTCTATGTATGATTCATCTAATCAGCAGATGGTTGAATCACTTGAAAAGAAGGGTATTCACTTTGAAGTAAAAGAAATCCGTAATGGTGTATTAACGGATGCCAAGGCACGTAATAAGCGTAAGAATAGAAATGCGCCACAGTCTGAATTAGAAAAAGAAATTCAGCGTATTATTAAGAGACCTAAGAAGGTTAAACCTGGTTATAAGAAGAAGAGAAAAAGAGAAATTCAGGCTATTTACCAGAAAAAGAAAAGAGATATTATTCGTAAAGATATTCAGAGACAGAAAAAAGAACGTGCGAAACAGGCACAGAGAGAAAAACGTGAAAGGGAGAACATGCAGTGATTATAGGTTCACATGTCTCAATGGGTGGTAAGGAAATGCTTCTAGGAAGTGTAAAAGAAGCATTAAGTTATAATGCCAATACATTCATGTTTTATACAGGTGCGCCTCAGAATACGAGACGTAAACCTGTTTCTGAATTACGTGTAGAAGAAGCCAAAGAATTAATGAAAGAAAAGGGAATAGATATGGACAAAGTTGTTGTTCATGCCCCTTATATTATTAATTTAGGAAATACAATCAAGCCTGAAACAAGAGAACTTGCCGTATCATTCTTACGTCAGGAAATTGAAAGATGTGACGAAATTGGTGCTACAAGACTTGTTCTTCATCCAGGTGCTCATGTTAAAGCAGGGGATGAAGCAGGATTAGATGCCATTGTATCTGGCTTAAATGAAGCAATGAAACCAGACCAGAAGGTACATATTGCCTTAGAAACAATGGCTGGTAAAGGCACTGAACTAGGTAGAACATTTGATCAGTTAGCTTATATTATTGATCATTGTGATTATCCTGAATTATTAGGTTTATGTTTAGATACTTGTCATTTAAATGATGCAGGTTATGATATTTCTGATTTTGATGCAATTCTTGATGAAGTCGATGAAAAAATCGGTTTAGATAAGGTATTAGTTGTTCATGTCAATGACTCTAAGAATCCACAAGGTTCTCATAAAGATAGACATGAGAATATTGGTTTTGGGACAATCGGTTTTGATACATTAGACTCTATTGTATCTAATGAACGCTTAAAGGATGTTCCTAAGATTCTAGAAACACCTTATATTGAAAAGAATGCACCTTATAAAGAAGAGATTGAAATGTTGAAAAAGCATGAATTCAACCCAGGTTTAAAAGAAATGTTTGAATAAGCAGCCGTAATTGGTTGCTTATTTTTTTTATGTTCAATAAGTACATAATTTGGACGTAAAACTTTTCGATTGAATTTATGATTGTCTTTGATGTGTATTGTTGAATTATTCAGCTATATTATTACCTTGTCATGTAACGAGTAAGTTATTAATTTGGACGAAAATCCCACAAAGAGGGTGTTTTAAAATTTACGATTGAAAATAGCGCGGACGAAAAAGTTTTCGATTGAATTTTCGATTGTTTTTACGCGTATTTTTGCTTGAATAAGCTCTATATATGTATCTAGTGAGTGTTTGATGTTATAAAAAATACTGTTATATACTTTATAATTTTGATTATGTTTTAAAGCATGAACGAAAATTGAATCGATTGAAATTACGTTCATTTTTAATTTTATTTATGAGAAATGGAATGTATTCTGAGATTGATATTCGTATAATTAAGTGTATTATTCGCTCGAAAATCATATAAAAAGGGTGTTTTTTCTGATTTACGATTGAAATAATTTGGACGAAAAAGTTTTCGATTGAATTTACGCTCATTTTTAATTATACTTAAAGTAGTAGGATAGGAAAGGAGATAGTAATATGCGTGAAACAAGAAATTTAGAGTTCAAAGAAACAATCACAAGTACTTTCTTGAAAACAGTCAGTGCTTTTTCTAACTATGATGGTGGAACAATCTTGTTTGGAGTTGACGATGATGGCAATATTAAAGGTTTATCAGATCTAATCAAATCATGTTTAGATATTGAAAACAAAATCAATGATACTATTTCTCCACAACCAGATTATGTACTTGAACCAAATGAAGTAAACAAGACCATAAAACTTATTGTGAAAAGTGGATTACAGAAACCATATTTATATAAATCAAAAGCATACAAGCGTAATGATTCTGCGACTATAGAAGTAGATACATTAGAGTTCTCAAGACTTGTATTAGAAGGTAAAAATATTAGCTTTGAGGAATTACCATGTAAAGACCAAAATCTTACTTTTCATTTTCTTGAAGAACAATTAGAAAAATCTATTCAAATCAATTCGTTTACTTTAGACACATTAAAAACTCTTAATCTCTATGATAATAATAATGGTTATAATAATGCGGCTGGTTTACTAGCAGATAATAATGATTTCCCTGGAGTTGATATTATAAAATTTGGAGAAAATATCAGTGTTATTCAGAAAAGAATTACATTTGATCATATGTCTATTCTAGAAGTCTATAAGAAAACACTTGAGGTATTTAGAGATTATTATAGATATGAAGTGATAGAAGGACCTGAAAGAAAGAATGTAGAAAAGATACCAGAAGCAGCTTTTAGAGAAGCTATTGCGAATGCTCTTATTCACAGGGTGTGGGATGTGAATTCTCATATTAGAATATCTATGTTTGATAATCATATCGATATAGTGTCTCCAGGTGGATTGCCTTCGGGGATTTCTGAAGAAGAGTATTTGAATGGTAAAATATCTGTTTTAAGAAATAGAAATCTTGCGAATGTATTCTATCGATTAGGCTTTGTAGAAATATTTGGGACAGGTATTACACGAATCAAACAATTATATGAAAGTAGTTTTGTGAAACCTCGTTTTGAAGTATCAGAAAATGCTATAAAGATTGAATTGCCTGTTTTTGAAGATATTTCTGATTTGACAGATGATGAGCATCTTATTTTAAAAGCATTAAGTAAAACAGTCCTAAAATCTATTAGTGAAATAGTACCAAGTACACCTTTTGGTAAATCAAAAGTATCTTCTCTATTAAAAATATTAGAGAAAAAGGGAGTTATACTGATTCAAGGAAAAGGTAGATCTACAAAATATATAATAAAATAGAAAATCTAACGTAAAAAAGCGAGTTTATGAATTACTCGCTTTTTTCTTCAACCATCTTTAAAATCTCATCTTTAAGTGTCTGAACCATATCTTCCTGTTTAACACGTTTTACAATCTCTCCATGCTTAATAAGAAGACCTTCACCAACACCACCTGCAATACCAATATCTGCATGACGTGCTTCCCCTGGACCATTTACTGCACAACCCATGATTGCGACTGTAATATCGAGATGAATATCCTTTAAGAAATCTTCCATCTCTTTAGCGATAGGAATCAAATCATACTGAATACGACCGCAAGTAGGACATGATACAAGAGTAGGGACACCCTTTAATAAACCTAATTCCTTTAATAGAATCTTAGCAACCTTGATTTCTTCTACAGGATCATCACTTAAAGATACTCTAATAGTATTTCCAATACCTTCATATAATAATGTACCAATACCTAAAGAAGACTTAATAGTGCCTCCTAAGGCTGTACCTGCTTCAGTGACACCTACATGCAAAGGGTAAGGGAATGTTTTAGATGCTAATTCATATGCTTTAATAGTCAACATTGTATTAGAAGACTTTAATGAAATAACGATATCATGGAAATCTAGATCCTCTAGAATTTTTACATGCTTCATTGCGGATTCAACCATACCTTCAGGTGTAGGTTCTCCATATTTCTCTAGAATATCTTTTTCTAAAGAGCCACCATTAACCCCAATTCTAATAGGGATATGCTTTTTTTTACATGCATCTACAACTGCTTTTACCTTTTCGATAGAACCAATATTACCAGGATTAATACGTACCTTATCGATACCAGATTCTATGGCAATAAGAGCGAGCTTATAATCAAAATGAATATCAGCCACTAAAGGAATATGAATCCCTTTCTTAATCTCTTTAATTGCATAAGCATCTTCTTTATCAAATACAGCCACTCTTACAAGTTCACAGCCTGCCTGTTGTAATGCATTGATCTGTTTAATAGTTGCTTCTACATCCTTAGTCTTTGTATTACACATAGACTGAATCACTACATGATTATTACCACCGATAGTTAAATTGCCTACCTGTACACTTCTTGTTTCTTCTCTTAACATATTTCTATACCTCGCACTTTATATTTTAAGAAACTTACACCCTAAATGCAAGGTATAAGAAAACATCCAGCAAAATGCTGGATGTTTATGTTTCATATAGAAAACTCTATCAATTATCCGATTGAGTTAATTTTCTTCTGAAGTCTTGCTTTCTGTCTGCTAGCATAGTTCTTGTGATGGATATGCTTAGTTACAGATGAATCTAACTGTCTTGTGCAATCGTTAAATTCCTTAGTAGCAACTTCCTTGTTACCTTCTTCTACAGCCTTTAATACCTTCTTGATTGAAGTCTTTAAAGCGCTCTTTACTGCGTTGTTTGCTAATCTTTTTTCATTATCGTTTTTATAACGTTTAATCTGCTGTTTCATGTTTGCCATAATAATCTCACCTCGTTCTATAGTTTGCTGAACTATAATACCAAAAATGCTAGATGATTGCAATAGTTTTTTTGGCTTTTCCTGTGTGGTAGCACTTATAAAATGAGTATGTTATAATAAAAAAGACAATACAGGAGGAATTTTATGAGTAAAAAAATTGTTTTTATGGGAACTGCATCTTTTTCATTAAAAGTACTGCAGATGTTATTAGAAAATAAATATGATGTTGTGGGTGTTGTCACTCAGCCAGATCGTTATGTAGGAAGAAAGAAAGTACTCACTATGAGTGATGTGAAACAGGAAGCATTAAAACATGATATTCCTGTATTACAGCCAGAACGTATTAGAAATGACTATCAGGCAGTCTTAGATCTAAAGCCTGATTTAATTATTACTGCAGCTTATGGACAGATTGTACCAACTGCTGTATTAGAAGCACCACGTCTAGGATGTGTGAATGTACATGCGTCTTTATTACCACTTTATCGTGGTGGGGCACCAGTGCATCGTGCTATTATTGATGGTCGCACAGAAACAGGTGTGACTATTATGTATATGGCAGAAAAGATGGATGCAGGTGATATTATCTCTCAAAAATCCACACCAATTACAGATGATGATAACTTAGAAATTGTATATGATCGTTTAACTGATATTGGTGCTGAATTATTAAAGGATACATTACCATCTATCTTTGATGAAACAAATGATAGAATTCCACAGAATCCTGATGAAGTTGTTTATGCACCTATTATTAAGAGAGAAGATGAAAGACTTGACTGGAATAAGACAGCAAGAGAAATCTTTAATCACGTAAGAGGCTTATATCCTCATCCGGGTACATTTACCACTTATAATGGACAGATTGTAAAAATCTATAAGGGTGAAATTCATGACTGCCCTAATGCCAAGGAACATCATAAAGATGAAAAGAATGGTACTATCGTTAAGATCTTTAAAGATGCAATTGGGGTAAAGGTAGAAGATGGTGTATTCGTTATTACAGAGATACAGCTTTCTGGTAAGAAACGTATGTCTGTAAAGGATTATTTAAATGGTAAGAATATATTCGAGGTAGGAACTCAGTTTGAGTAGGTGATATTTATGAGAATGGTAGATCTTATTGAAAAGAAAAAAGATAATGTAGTATTAACTGATGAAGAAATTCATGAATTAATCCAGGGATATACGAAAGGTGATATTCCTGATTATCAGATGAGTGCTTTCTTGATGGCTGTTGTCTTTAATGGATTAACAGATCACGAAACAGCCCAGCTGACTTTAGAAATGATGCATAGTGGTGATGTGATTGATTTAAGTGGTATTCATGGTATTAAAGTAGATAAGCATTCTACTGGTGGTGTTGGTGATAAGACATCTTTAGTATTAGGTCCAATGGTAGCTGCATGTGGTGTACCAGTCGCTAAGATGAGTGGTAGAGGACTTGGACATACAGGTGGGACTCTAGATAAGATGGAGTCTATTCCAGGACTTAATATTTATGTCAATGAAGAAGATTTTATTAAACAGGTGAATGACATTCATTTAGCTATTATTGGTCAGACAGCGTCTCTTGATCCTGCTGATAAGAAGATGTATGCATTAAGAGATGTCACTGGAACTGTTCAGTCTATTCCTTTGATTGCTTCTTCTATTATGAGTAAGAAGTTAGCTGCAGGCAGTGATGCAATTTTACTTGATGTAAAATATGGTGATGGTGCTTTTATGAAGAACTTAGAGGATGCGAAGAAGCTTGCTCGTACAATGATCACAATTGGTCAGCATCTTCATAAGGATACAAGAGCCACTATTTCTAATATGTCCCAGCCTTTAGGCTATGCAATTGGTAATTCATTAGAAGTGAAAGAAGCGATTGCAACACTTAATGGCAATGGTCCTGAAGATTTATTAGAATTATGTCTAACTGCAGGAAGTACAATGCTGATGATGGCACAAAAGGCAGAAACAGTGACTGAAGCAAGAAAGATGCTAGAAGACGCCATTTCTTCTAAAAAAGCATTACATGCCTTAGAAGCAATGGTAAAAGCACAGGGTGGAGACAGCGATTATATTCTTTATCCTGAAAAGTTTACAGTAGCTGAACACATATTTGATGTTTATGCACCTGAAACAGGATATATTGAAGATCTAGAGGCATTAACTCTTGGACTAGTATCAATGCGTCTAGGTGGAGGAAGAGAAACAGTCACAGATGAAATTGATCATAGCGTTGGTTTGATTCTACATAAGAAGATTGGTGATTATGTAGAACAGGGAGAACCATTAGTGACTGTTCATGATAATGGTAAATGGACACAAGAAAGAAAAGAAGAATTATTAAGTGCATTCCATTTTAGTAAAGAAAAGGTTGAAAAACCTATATTGATTGATGAGATTATGGAGTAATATATGAGTAAATTTTTATTTTTTGATATTGATGGTACATTAGTAGGAAAATCAAGACATGTAACAGAAAAAACAAAAGAAGCGATTCAAGCAGCAAAGAATGCAGGAAATAAAGTATTCTTATGTACAGGTAGAGCACCTACTTCTATTGTAGGTGATGTCAAAGCATTACCGATAGATGGTATTGTGGCAAGTGCAGGAGGATTTGTTCAGGTAGATGGAAAGTATATCTTTAAGAACTACATGGATCAATATACTCTTTCAGAAATGATGACACTCTTTGTGAATCATGGTATCTTATTCTGTCTAGAAACTGAACATGCTATTTATCAGACACCAGGTGTGAATGAATTCTTTGACAAGAGACACAATAAGGAATTTGGGGATAATGTAGAATTACAGAGATTCTTTGAATTAAAACGTCAAGAAGAAAATCGTATTCCTATCTCACAGTTTGATTTAGAAAAGACAGGTGTCACTAAGATTGGTTTTATTGCCCCTGATCCGATTGCTTTTTATGATTGTGTAAAGTATATTGCGCCAATGTTTAATATTGTGACATTCTCTAAATATGAAGATGATTTCATTAATGGTGAAATCATCTTAAAGAACTGTACAAAGGCAGATGGTGTGAGACGTGTTGTGGATTATTATCATGGAGATATGAAGGATACAATCGGTTTTGGAGATTCTATGAATGATTTCCAGATGATTGATGCATGTGAAATTGGTGTCGTTGCAGAGAATGCGCCAGATAAATTAAAAGCCATTGGAACATGCTTCTTCAAGGATCCAGATGCTGATGGTTTAGCAGATGCGATTTATGAATTAAAATTAGATCAGTAGGAGATGATTGTATGAAGTATGAAATTAAAGGAAAACCACTTCCTGTCGCAATACTTCATCTAGATCAAGGCGAATCTATTTTGACAGATAGTGGCGCAATGGTATGGATGAAACCAGCTCTAACTATGGATACTGTATCAGGTGGTATGAAATCTTTATTTGGCCGTGCTTTTTCAGGAGAAACACTTTTCTTGAATAAATATACAGCGACACAGCCTAGTATGATTGCCTTAGGCTCTTCTTTTCCTGGTGATATATTAGTCTATGATGTGAGTCAGGGAGATATTATCGTACAGAAGTCTTCTTATCTTGCAAGTGAAGAAACTGTAAAAAGAGAAATCTCATTCTCTAAAAAAGGAACTATTGGTTTCTTTGGTGGAGAAGGGTTCATCATGAATAGATATTTTGGCTCAGGTTTACTATTTATTGAGATAGATGGTACAGCTATAGAATATGACTTAAATCCTGGTGAAGAGCTGATTGTGAATACAGGTAACCTTGTCGCAATGAGTTCATCTTGTCATATTGATGTTGTTTCTGTAAAAGGTATAAAGAATAAGTTCCTAGGAGGAGAAGGATTCTTTAATACAGTAGTCAAGGGACCAGGCCATGTCATTGTACAGACAATGCCTATTTCTACATTGGCTGAAAGCTTATCTGGTTTTATGCCTCAAAATGATTAGAGGAATGTCCCTTAGGTGAATATGTAATTATAAAAGGATGTCGGCGACATCCTTTTTAAATACGATCCCAATCTGTGTGTTCATCTTCTTCGGTAATTTCTCTAATAACATGGCATGGATTACCTACGGCTACACTGTTGCTAGGAATATCCTTTACAACAACACTGCCTCCACCAATAACAACATTATCTCCAATAGTGACTCCAGGCATCACTTGAACACCTGCACCAATCCAGACATTATTTCCCACCGTAATAGGATAAGCAAATTCAAGTCCTTGATTTCTACGTTTTGTATCAATTGGATGTCCCGCAGTATAAAAACCACAGTTAGGTGCGATAAAGACATTATCTCCAAAAGTTACTGGAGCACAATCAATAATGACAGTATTATGATTCGCAAAGAAGTTTTTTCCTACCTTGATGTTATATCCATAATCACACCAGAAAGATGCTAGAATCGATGCGGTATCATCTATTTGTCCAAGTAGTTCCTTTAATAGTTTCTTTTGATTCTCTACATCAGAAGGCATCAGCTGATTGAATTTGAAACATAAATCTTTTGCGATTGTTCTTTCTTTAAGTAGATCTTCATCATTGTTGGCATTATACAACATTTCTTTCAACATTTTCTCTTTTTCAGTCATATTTTCTCCTTACCTATATCATAATAATATAGTTAATATATCAATTAAACGTTTTTATTAGAAAAAACTGTTTAAATAGAGGGTCTGTGATATAATAGATAGGAATTAAAACAAGTTTATAAAGAAGGAGCTCACCATGAAAAAATTCATTATTGATCCAATGGACTTATCTGTTGAAGAAATTGATGATTTAATCGCACTCGCAAACGATATCATCAAAGACCGTACACGTTATCAGGACGTATGTGCACATAAGATTCTTGCAACATTATTCTTCGAACCTAGTACACGTACAAGATTATCTTTTGAAAGTGCTATGTTATCACTTGGAGGAAAGGTATTAGGATTCCCAACTGCTAACGTATCTAGTGCCTCTAAAGGAGAAACAGTATCAGATACAATTCATGTAGTTAGCGGTTATTGTGATATTATCGCGATGCGTCATCCAAAGGAAGGTGCTCCAGTTGTGGCTTCATCAACATGCACTGTACCTTTAATTAATGCAGGTGATGGAGGACATAATCACCCTACTCAGACATTAACTGACTTATTAACTATTCAGAGAGAAAAAGGCACTTTAAAGAACCTTACAGTAGGTTTCTGTGGTGACTTGAAGTTTGGACGTACAGTTCATTCATTATTAAAAGCAATGTCACGTTATGAAGGTACTAAGTTTGTATTTATCTCTCCAGATGAATTAAAACTTCCTGAATATTTAAAAGAAGACATTCTTGATCCAATGGGTATTGAATATAAAGAAGTACGTAGCATGGAAGAAGTCATGCCAGAATTAGATATTCTTTATATGACAAGAGTACAGCAGGAACGTTTCTTCAATGAACAGGATTATATCCGTTTAAGAGATACTTATATCTTAGATGAAGAAAAATTACAGGCTGCAAAGAAAGATATGATTATTATGCATCCACTTCCACGTATCAATGAAATCAAGACTGAAGTCGATGCAGATCCAAGAGCTGCTTATTTCAGACAGGCTCATAATGGACGTTTTATCCGTATGGCATTGATCTTAAGCTTATTAGGATTACAGAATGAGGTGGAAAGATTATGAGAATAGACAGTATTAAAAATGGTATTGTGATTGACCATATTGCAGCTGGTAAGGCAAAAGAAGTATATGATGCTCTTGATCTAGGTAAGTTAGATTGTCAGGTTGCAATCATCATGAATTGCCGTTCTAATAAGATGGGTAAGAAAGATATCATCAAGATTGATAACGATTTTGATGTTGATTTAGATGTATTAGGTTATATTGATCCTAATATTACTGTTTCTATTATTAAGAATGGTGAAACAGTAGAAAAGAAAAACTTACAGCTTCCAGAAAAAATCATTAATGTGGCTAAATGTAAGAACCCAAGATGTATTACATCTGTAGAAAGAGATTTAGATCAGGTGTTCTATCTAGCAAATAGAGAGAAACGTATCTATAGATGTTATTATTGTGAATCTAAGGCTGAGAAGAAGGACTAAGTCCTTCTTTTTTTATAATTTAATATTTAATAGCATACTATTGACATTAGATTGAAAGTGTACTATCATTCTAATGCGCAGAAGGAGGTAAACTGATGAGAGAAAGTGAAGCAGTAGGCTATATTAAGCATATTAATGACTGTTTAAAGAAGCGTGCGAATAATTCTTTAAGAAAAGAAGGATTAACTTTAATGCAGTCCCATGTTTTATTGAAATTACAGGACGCACCTGATCAGAAAATGACCTTTAAGGAGATTGAGAAGGATTTACATGTAGCTCAATCAACAACTGCGGGACTTCTTAGAAGACTTCAGGAAAAGAATCTGATTGATTGTTGTGATGATCCGAAGGATAAGCGAATTAAAGTTGCCTGTTTATCACAAAAAGGAGAAAGCCATTGTGCACAGGTAAGACGTAATATAGCGCAATCAAATCGTTTGATGATGAGTGGATTAACACAGGAAGAAATTGATACTTTAGCTGATCTTCTTAGTAAAGTCTATTCAAATTTAGAAAATAAATGAAAGGGGAAAAAAGATGAATATAATTCGTGTGCTTAAGAAAAGTATTCGTGAATACAAGAGAGATTCTATTTTGACACCTATCTTAGTTGCCTTTGAATCATTGACAGAATGTTTTCTACCATTGATGGTCGCAACTTTGGTGAATAAAATGCAGAACGGTTGTGATCTCTCTGTTATTGTGAAATATGGTGTGATACTTATTATCATGGCTTGTTTCTCACTCCTATTTGGTGCTCTTGCAGGTATTACTGCAGCCAATGCATCAGCAGGTTTTGGTAAGAACTTACGTAAAGACTTGTTTGTCGCAGTTCAGAACTTCTCATTTGAAAACATTGACCGTTTCAGTGCATCATCACTTGTTACTCGTATGACAACGGATGTTACTAACGTTCAGATGGCTTATATGATGATTATTCGTACAGTTATACGTGCGCCACTTATGTTGATCTTCTCATTAATCATGGGATTTGTAATGGGTGGTCGACTTGCATTAATCTTCTTATTCACTATTCCAGTACTTGGTATTGGTTTAGGTCTTGTTATTAAGAAGACAATGCCTTTATTTAGAAAAGTATTTAGAAAATATGATAATTTAAACAACTCAGTACAGGAAAACATTAATGGTATCAGAGTTGTAAAATCATTTGTCCGTGAAGACTTTGAAATGAAGAAATTCAATACTGCAGCAGAAGATGTTTGTAATGACTTCACAAGAGCTGAAAAGATTCTTGCATTAAACAACCCAATGATGCAGTTCTGTATCTATGTTGTAATGATCTTTGTAATGACATTTGGTTCATTCTTAGTTGTTAATTTTGGTGGAGCTATTATCCAGGTAGGTCAGTTATCTTCATTACTTACTTATAGCTTCCAGATTCTTATGAGCTTGATGATGTTATCTATGGTATTTGTCATGGTGACTATCTCTATGGAATCATGTGAACGTATTGTTGCTGTATTAGAAGAAAAACATACTATCTCTAATCCAAAAAATCCTATCTATGAAGTAAAAGATGGTTCTATTGATTTTAATAACGTTTCATTTAAATATTCTAAACGTGCTGATCGTTATGCCCTTGCAAATATTAATCTACATATTAAATCTGGACAGACTATTGGTATTTTAGGTGGTACTGGTTCTTCTAAAACATCACTTGTTAATCTTATTTCACGTCTTTATGATGTAACTGAAGGTGAAGTAAAAGTCGCTGGTGTAAATGTAAAAGACTATGACTTAGTGACTCTAAGAGATGCAGTTTCTGTTGTATTACAGAAGAACGTCTTATTTTCTGGTTCTATTAAAGAAAACTTACGCTGGGGTAATAAAGATGCTACAGATGAAGAAATAGTAGAAGCATGTCATCTTGCATGTGCTGATGAATTCATCGAACAGTTCCCAGATAAATATGATACACATATTGAACAGGGTGGTACTAACGTTTCTGGTGGTCAGAAACAGAGATTATGTATTGCACGTGCATTACTTAAGAAACCAAAAATCTTAATTCTTGATGACTCTACAAGTGCTGTAGATACTAAAACAGATGCTATTATTAGAGCAGGATTTAAGAAGTTTATTCCTGAAACAACTAAGATCATTATTGCTCAGAGAGCATCAAGTGTACAGGATGCAGATCAGATCATTATTATGAATAATGGTTCTATTGAAGCAATCGGTACACATGATGAACTTCTTGCATCAAATCCAATTTATCAGGAAGTATACTATTCACAAAACAAGGGAGGTGAACAGGATGAAAAATAATCGTGGTAATAAGAAGAACACATTTACACGTTTGATCAAAACACTCTTTGAATTCTATCCTGTTCTTCTACCTGTCATTATTTTCTTAATTCTTTTTAATGCAGTTGTCAGCTCTATTCCATCTATCTTCATGCAGAATATTATTTCTGTTATTGAAAAGTATTGGCGTACTAAAGACTGGGTACATGCAAAACCTGAAATCTTCTCAATCGTTGTTGTATTACTCGTTCTTTATATTCTTTCATTAATCGCATCATTTACATACAACCGTTTAATGGCTGTAGTGACTCAGGGCTCATTAATGAAGTTCAGAGAAAAGATGTTTGCGAAAATGGAAAGTCTTCCTATCCGTTATTTTGATACAAATGCACATGGTGATATCATGTCTATTTATACAAATGATACAGATACATTAAGACAGCTTATTTCGCAGTCATTACCTGCACTTATGCAGACTTCTATTGTTTTAATCACAGTGGTTAGTATCATGCTTTATTTCAGTTTATGGCTAGCAGGAGTTATCTTCATTGGCTGTATCGTCATGGTTTTAATTACTAAGAATTTTGGTGCTAAGAGTTCAAGATTCTTTATTAAACAGCAGCAGACACTTGGTGAAACTGAAGGTTATATTGAAGAAATGATGAACGGGCAGAAGGTCATCAAAGTATTCAACCATGAAGAAGAAGCAATTGCTGGATTTGATAAAGTAAACAATGAATGGTTTGAAGCGTCAAGAAAAGCCAATACGTTTGCGAATATCTTAATGCCTATTCTAAATAACGTAGGTAATATACTTTATGTATTAATTGCCTTAACAGGTGGAATTCTTCTTTACTTAAAAACACCTAATATTTCATTATCTGGTATGGCTTTAAATATTTCTATTGTTGTTCCATTCTTAAATATGACTAAGCAGTTCTGTGGACAGATTGGTCAGATTTCTCAGCAGATCAACTCTGTTGTTATGGGGCTAGCAGGGGCTAGTCGTATCTTTGGATTATTAGATGAAGAACCTGAATTTGATGAAGGTTATGTTACTTTAGTGAATGCTAAAGAAGAAAATGGTGAATTAGTAGAAACAACTGAACGTACTGAAATGTGGGCATGGAAACATCCACATGAAGATGGTACTGTGACTTATACAAGACTTGAAGGCGATGTAGAAATGCATGATGTAGATTTCGCTTATAATCCTAATAAGATGATTCTTCATAACATCACATTATATGCAAAGCCTGGTCAGAAAGTAGCCTTTGTAGGGGCTACTGGTGCTGGTAAGACAACTATTACTAATCTTATTAACAGATTCTATGATATTGAAGATGGTAAGATCAGATATGATGGTATCAACATCAATAAGATCAAAAAGCCTGATTTAAGAAGATCACTTGGTATTATCTTACAGGATACAAACCTCTTTACTGGTACAGTTATGGATAATATCCGTTATGGTTATCTAGAAGCGACAGATGAACAGTGTATTGAAGCTGCAAAGCTTGCGGGTGCTGATGATTTCATTACTCGTTTACCAGATGGTTATAACACAATGTTGACTGGTAATGGGGCAAGTTTATCACAAGGTCAGAGACAGCTTATTGCGATTGCAAGAGCTGCTGTGGCAGATCCACCTGTTATGATCATGGATGAAGCAACATCTTCTATTGATACACGTACAGAAGCAATTGTACAAAAGGGTATGGATGCTTTAATGAAGGGACGTACTGTATTTGTTATTGCACATAGATTGTCTACTGTACAGAACTCAGATGTAATCATGGTATTAGATCATGGTCATATTATTGAACGTGGTTCTCATGAGGACTTAATTAAACAGAAAGGTCAGTATTATCAGTTATATACTGGAGCATTCGAATTAGAATAAAATGAGCATGCCTAGAAGGCATGCTTTTTTGAGGTGTGCCGGGCATGGCACTGATTCAGTCGGAGATAAACCGACCACAGGTAGTTACCGCCAAGTGTAGTGAACCACAAGCCGATACCATAAAGGTAGGAGTGAAGGAAGTGGTGTAGCAATTCCTTTGAGCGTACGAACAGAAACTTGATATAAGGCTAAATGGTGGATAAGGTTGCCTTACAAACCGAAGTCCTAAAGGTAAACGTAAAACCAAGAGAGTAAATCAAGGCGTTGTGAAGGAAACAGGATTAGTGAATTACCCCGGGAGGCCTCACAGGCAACGAAGTCCAATATCTTTAAAATCAGTGATGGTAAGTTGTGCGACAAAAAGCTCACTGTGAGGAGTCAGCTGAGGTCATAGTAGGTGTCTCACCAACACTAAAGGACCTAATGTTTATATGATGTTACTCATCATAAAGCAATGTCTAGATAGTTCGAAATTGGAATCATTTCATAAATGGAAAACGTAATTTCTGTGGAGATGAAGGAAGAGGGAACAGTTCTAGATAAATCTACGATATGAAAAGGAGAACACAGACATGAGATTAATTGATGAAATACTTAGTGATTCTAACATCGACAGGGCTATTCTACAGGTCAAGAGAAACAAAGGTGTATCTGGAATCGACAAGATGACAGTAGATGAACTTGATGAATATTTCTATAAGTATAGAAGAGAGATTAGATACTCTATACTTAATAAGAAGTATAAGCCCCAATCAGTCAAGAGAGTCTATATCCCAAAGCCTAATGGCAAGAAAAGACCATTAGGTATACCTACAGTAGTGGATAGAGTTATTCAACAGGCTGTTGCACAGATATTGATGAAGAAATTAGATTCTTCATTCAGTGAATTCAGTTATGGATTCAGACCAAGAAAAAGTGCACAGATGGCTGTATTAAAGACTCTAGAATACATCAATGAAGGTTATGACTGGGTTATAGACTTAGATATTGAAGCATACTTTGACACTGTAAATCATGATAAATTAATCTCAATACTTAGAGAAAAGCACGTGAATGACTCAACAACATTACATCTTATTCGCAAATTCATGCAGGCAGGGATTATGGAAGATGGTTTAGTAAAACCTTCGAGAATCGGTGTGCCTCAGGGAGGTCCACTCTCACCAATCCTTTCTAACGTTTATTTAGATAAGTTTGACAAGGAACTGGAATATAGAGGACTACGCTTTGTTAGATATGCAGATGACTGCAATATCTTCGTTAAGAGCGAGATGAGTGCAAATAGAGTAATGAAGTCAGTCACTTCATGGCTAGAGAGAAAACTATTTCTTAAAGTCAGCGCTACTAAAACCAAAGTGGTCAGACCACCCGAAAGCAAGTTTCTAGGATTCACCTACCTCCAAAGGAATGGTGAATGGAAATGCAAGCCTTCCAATCAGAGCAAGATGAAAATCTACGATAAATGTAGAAGAGAACTTATAAGAAGGATAGGAATTGCACGCCCTCTTGCAGTTACATTCAAGAGAATCAATCAGATTGTAGTGGGGTGGATTAACTATTATCGAATAGGCGTGATGAAATACTTCATTGACGTCTTTGGTCAATGGCTTCGCCATAAAATCAGAGTAATCATTTTGAAACAGTGGAAAAGACCTAAAACGATTTATAAAAACTTATACAAAATGAATAGGCTATTTTCTTGCCAATTTTCTGATGAACAAATCTTTTCGGTGGCAAACTCTAGACGCGGACTTTATAGCCAGGCCTGTGGTCATGTAATTAATAATATTATTAGTCCCAAATTCTTGGGTAAAAGAATAGGAGATAGACCTGGTCTGATCAATCCCCTTAATTACTATCTAAGTTAGTCTGAAATTATCATATAAATGTAGCGCCGTATACGAGACCCGTACGTACGGTGCAACGGGAGGCACAGAAATAATAGTTAATTAACCTTTTAATATTATTCCTTGTCTACCCTATTGCAATTACACTATCGTACAGTCTCATTTGTTTCTTCTATCAGTAGTTATCTTAAGTTTTTCTAATCATTATAATAAGGCGTATTTCTTGTGTAAGAACTGTTTTGATATTACAATGATTGCAGCAACTATTATTCTCTGTTTAGTAACACGTTCACCACTCTATGGCATATGTGTAGGACGTATTATTAAATGGTTTTAAATAAAGCAATTTAGTTTGATAAGGAGTTAATAATGCATGATATCTGGAATCCCTGGCATGGCTGTGTAAAGTATTCTGAAGGGTGTATGAATTGTTATATGTATGTTTTGGATAAGATGAGAAATCAGGATGGTTCACATATATATAAGACCAATGATTTTGCATATCCACTTTCTAGAAATAGAGATGGTACATATAAGATACAAAGAGGAGAAAAGATAAGAGTCTGTATGACAAGTGATTTCTGTCTAGAAGAGGCAGATATATGGAGAGATGATGTCTGGTCCATGATCAGAAGAAGACAGGATGTCATTTTCTATATACTTACTAAAAGAGCAGAAAGACTTGAAGAATGCTTACCAGATAACTGGGGTGATGGATATGAGAATGTAATACTTAATGTTACATGTGAGAATCAGAAACGTGCTGATGAACGTATACCTATTCTATTAGATATTCCTGCTAAACATAAAGGAGTTATGTTAGCACCTCTTATCGGTCCTATTGATTTAGAAAAGTATTTAGATGGACGCATAGAAGAAGTGACATGCGGTGGAGAGAATTATGGTGGTACAAGAGCATGTGACTTCGATTGGATTAAATCTTTACATAATCAATGTGTGAATAAGAACACTACATTCACTTTTATAGAAACAGGATCTCATTTTGTGAAGGATGGTATTCATTATCGAGTGAAAGGAAAAGTAGCTCAGACAAGAATAGCTTATCGTTCTAAAATGAATTATCAAGGAAATAAACCAGTATATCATCTTTATGATTTCTTTGATAATGAATTAAGAGAAGATCAGTTGTATAAAAGAGAATTCAGTGAACATTGTATAGAATGTGCATCAAAACCTATATGTAATGGATGTGCAAGAAGATTTGGATGTAAACAATGTCTTTGATAATGAGAAAAAAGAAGTTTCAAATAGTATGAATAAGTAGAAGACTATAAGAGTAATTCTTATAGTTTTTTTGATACGTTTAAAGGAGATAGATGATGGAAAAGAATAAACCAAGATTATCTCTAGATGAACAGATTCAACATTTGAAAGACAAGGGAATACTTTTCAATATCATGGATGAGGATTCTGCTAAACAGTATCTCAAATACAACAATAATTATTATAAGTTGACTTCTTTCAGAAAAAATTATGATAAACATCCAGGTGGAAAAAATGAGGGAAAGTATATTAATTTGGAATTTGCGTATCTAGTAGATGTGTCAATCATTGATATGCGTCTTCGCTATAGAGTAGTAGAAATGGCTTTGGATATTGAACATCATACTAAATTACAATTATTAAGAAAAATAGATGAGTATGATGAAGATGGTTATCAAATAGTCAAAGATTATATTGGTTCTTTGGATGACAGGCAAAAGAATAATTTTGAATCTGAGATTAATAGGAACAGAAGAGGTATCTATTGCAGGGATATTATTGAAAAATACGAAGGTAATTATCCTGTTTGGGCATTTATTGAAATAATATCGTTTGGGAAATTGGTTGGATTTTATCACTATTGTGCTAATCGTTTCTCTGATAAGGAAATGAAATATGATTATTATGGGTTGTTAACTTGTAAAAAAATTAGAAATGCATCAGCTCATAGTAATTGTATATTAAATGATTTGAGATCTCATACTGCAGAACATCGAACAAAGAAAGATATTACAGAAGAACTAATGAATATTCCGCATATGAATTCTAATTTCAGAAAGAATAGAATGAGTAACGAGAGAATTCAACAGATTATCACATTATTGTATATGCATAAGAAAATGGTAAGAAGTGAAGGAGTTGCCTTATATGAAAGTGGGAAATTGAAGAAATTAATAAGAAGGATTGATAGAAATTCTACCTATTATAAGACAAATAAATTAATCCAAGGAACTTTCAAATTTCTAGGATTAGTAGTTGACAGTTGGTTTTAGACAGTGTAACATTGCAGTAGATGAAAAAAGATATTCTTTTACAGTAGCGGCATTGTGCAAACGATGTTTGCTCGGGTTTTCTATTAATAGACCTCTTCGGAGGTCTTTTTTGTACATAAAAAACACATGTTTCCATGTGTCTTACTTAATAGTTGGATTGTAGTAAGTAATATGATGCTTCTTACAATAAGCATTGATTGCAGCTCTCCAGTCAGTATTTTTAGTATACTCTACTAAATAAGTCGCAATACCTTTTTCCTGACATGTATTTAAATATTTCTTTAATCGTGTTGATACTTTAGTATCCTGTTTTACATATTTCTTACCCTGTTTCTTAGTCATCATACAAGTCTGGTTTACACCTGCAACCATCTTAGAATTCTTATAAACAGTTTCTCTATAATCATAGGCATTATTCACAATAACTTTTAACTTATTCTGATTTGCTTCTTTAATAAGAGCATCTAATGCATCTGCATCATCAATCTTACTAATAAAAATACCATCAGCCTTTAACTCTTCAGCTTTATGATGTGGTTTCTTTAAATTCATATAGAAATAAATCTGTTTAGACTTCTTTCTTAAAACCTTCATATCTTCTATAGTTAAATCTTTACTTCTCACTACAATAAGATCATAGTGTTTCTTCATCTTAAGAAGCTCACTCTTTTTCTTTTTAGTAAGGACTGCATATGTACTCGCTTGTGATTTAACAGCTGTTTTAGAAGAACATCCAGTTAATACAAAGAAAGTACATAATACTAGTGTTAATATTTTTTTATACATTTTCTCATACCTCGCATCTCTTACATTATCACAATTTTTTCATTATGTGAACCCAGATTGTTTTAAGTGTGAAGTAGTTTTATAATAAATAGCCAAAAGGGGAAAGTTATATGACACAATATGAATCACAGTATGAGAGAATGATCAAGCAGCCAATCCCTTCTCTGATACTTACTCTCGCATTACCAACAACAATCTCAATGTTAGTGACTAATATCTATAATATGGCTGATACGTACTTTGTCTCTACAGTTGGGACAAGTGCTACAGGTGCAGTAGGGATTGTTTTTGGATTGATGGCTATACTGCAAGCTTTTGGTTTTATGTTTGGGCATGGAGCAGGCGCAAACATATCAAGAAGACTAGGGGCAAAAAGAGTAGAAGAAGCACGTATTTTTGCATCTACAAGTTTTTTTGGTTCACTCTTTTTTGGTGCTTTAATTGCGATACTTGGCCTTATATTCCTAAACCCGCTTATGTATTTAATGGGTTCAACTTCTACTATACTACCTTATGCAAGAGCCTATGCCTTCTTTATTTTGATTGCAGCACCTGCCATGACTTTATCATGTGTGATGAATAATATACTAAGATATGAAGGACAAGCATCACTTGCAATGATTGGACTCACATCTGGTTCTATTATTAATATCTTTGGTGATTATATTTTTATGCGTATATTTCATATGGGTGTCACTGGTGCAGGACTCTCTACGGCCCTGTCTCAATATATCAGTGCATTCATTCTCTATTCTATGTATCACAAAGGAAAGACACAAAGCTGTTTCAAATGGCAATATGTAAGTTTAGAAAAACATGTAATTGGAAGTATTGTTGCGGTAGGATTCCCTTCATTATGTCGTCAGGGATTAAATAGTATCAGTGTTATGACTCTTAACTTTGCGGCAGGAATCTATGGAGATGAAGCGATTGCGGCAATGAGTGTTGTGAGTCGTATATCTAATCTCATCTTCTCAGTAGGAGTAGGCATAGGTCAGGGTTTCCAGCCAGTATCAGCATTTAGCTATGGTGCTAAACGATATGACCGTTTGAAACAGGCATTTATCTTCACTGTGACTCTTTCTACTATTCTATTAAGTATTATTAGTGTCATCTGTTTATGCTTCACTAAACCGCTTCTCTTACTCTTTACACAGGATAGTCAAGTACTCTCTATTGCGCAGCTTGCGATGAAATTTGAATGTATTGCGATATTCTTTATGGCTATTAGTATTGGTGCAAATATGTTGTTCCAAAGTATTGGTAGAAGTGTTATAGCGACATTTCTAGCTGCTTTAAGAAGTGGTTTGGCTTTTATCCCACTAGTCATTCTATTGCCTCACATATGGGGTATTACAGGTTTAGCCTTATCTCAGCCTATATCTGATTTATGTGCAAGTATTATTCCTATTCCCTTTATTTTTAGTTTATTCAAGGAATTATCCTAAAACTATGGTATAATCATTTCGGTGATTAAAATGAAAAATATGAAACAAACAATATTAGAATATGTAAAAGTAATTCTTGTGACAGTAGTTCTTACATATGGTTTCTTATTCTTTGTCCAGATTTCTCATGTAGAAGGACAATCTATGGAACCTAATTATCATGAAGGGAACATTGTCTTAGTCAATAAGCAGTTCTATCATTATGATGATGTAAAATATGGTGATGTTGTCATTGCAAAATGTAATATATTAGGACAGCAGAGACAGATCATTAAAAGAGTCATTGGCAAGCAGGGTGATACAATAGAATGTATTGATCATGAACTCTATCGTAATGGTAAGAAAGTCAATGAAACATATATCAATGAACAAATGACAGACAGTAATTGGACTTATACAGTTCCTAAAGGTGATGTCTTTATTATGGGGGATAATAGAAACCATTCTACAGATTCCCGTTATATAGGTGCTGTTTCTTTTAAGAAAGAAATAGTCGGTAAAGTATTCTTTAAGGCCTTCTAGTAAAGGTCTTTTTTATATTACATATTAGATTTAACTAACTTAGCAAGCAAAATATGGGAATTTACTAAATTCCATAAATAATACCGCTTACATATGATAATTACAAAATTAGGCTTTGCATATTGTAAATATCTCTGTTATTATGGGGTAAAATAGATAGGAGCTAACATAATCTATTTAGAAAGGATGAAAAAATGGCTAAGAAATTCGAAATTACTAGAGGTAATGCAATCTTAAACTTCTCTGAAGAATTCTGTCAGAGTAGATGTGAATTAGTGGAAAGTGAATCTTTCTCTAAGGTATTGGAGAAATTCATTAAGAATCAGCGCAGATTAGAAACACAGTTATATATTTATTTACATGAACGCAATGCGGATGATTTCTTCTTATTAGGAGATTTAAGAAGCATTTTCAAGTTATTACTTGTACTTGATGCAGAACAGGTTTGTGCATTAAGACCAGAATATGCAGTGTATTTTGAAGATCGTGATATGTTCGTAAAGTTAATTGAAGACATTTATTTATACTGGAGAAAACTTCAGAGATATGCAATTGTTTTCAATGACTCAAAGAAATCAGGTTACCAGAGTGTACAGTTTGCTGACGCTCAGGAAGCATTTGAAAAACTTGTATTAGAAGTATATCGTTCAATGCAGAGAGCTGTAGGTAAGAACGATAAGGTATTAAGACAGATTACAGCAGGTGTGAATGCTGGTTTAACTGTTACTCACTTAACTACAGGTTTACCTGATGATTATGAATGTTTAAAGGATGTTCCATTCATTGAACAGGTTGTTATTCATCCACCATTCATCACTTATTCTAAGAGAAACAAAAGAGATGGTGTATTCCCAGAAAGTAGAACAAATCCAGTCACTGACTTAACATTTAATCCTGATCAGTGGTTATGTTACCCTGCAAAGGTTGGTAAGTTATTATGTTTCGTTTACTTCAATACTAAGTTTATGGCACAGGGTGTTACTTTATGTAACTTATTTGAACTTGCTGATGAATCAGAATATAGACATAATAAACCAGATCTAGTATATGTATATGGTTATGAAGATGGTAAGAAGGATCAGTCATTCTTCCAGGATGACAAGAACGATATGATGGTTGCTAAACTATCAGCAAGTGATGAATTCGATTACTTCGGATATATGAAGAAGATGTGTTTAACACTTCACAACGTATCTAACATCAACCACCACAAATTACCTATCCATGGTGCTATGATCCAGATGAAGTTACATGATGGTTCTGAAAAGAATATCGTTGTAATGGGTGACTCTGGAGCTGGTAAATCAGAAACTATTGAACAGATTAAGGCTTATGGTGAAGCTTATATCGAAGATATCAAGACTATTTATGATGATATGGGTTGCTTATCATTAGTTGATGGTAAAGTAAAGACTTCAGGTACAGAAGTTGGTGCCTTCGTTCGTCTTGATGACTTAGATGCTGGTTACAGCTTTAAGGAATTAGATAGATCTGTATTCATGAACCCAGATAAAGTCAATGCTCGTATTGTAATTCCTATTACTGATTATAAGGATGTTATCGCTGATCATGATGTAGATATCTTCTTATATGCTAATAACTATGAAGCTGAAGGTGAAGCCTTAGAATTCTTTGACAATGAAGAAGATGCATTAAAGGTATTCAGAGCTGGTAACCGTATGGCTAAGGGTACTACTACTGAATATGGTTTAGTTGGCTCTTATTTCGCAAACCCATTTGGTCCAGTTCAGAGAAAAGAACAGACAGAACCATTATTACAGGAATTCTTCCATAAGATGTTTGAACAGGGTGTACAGGTTGGTGTACTTCGTACAAGACTTGGTATTAAGGGTCAGGAATATGATGGTCCTAGAACTGCTGCAAAGACTATCTTACATTATGTAACTGGTGATAATGATCTTAAGGAATTACCAGAAGAACAGTAATATCTCAAACACTTCAAGATTATTCTTGAGGTGTTTTTTTATATAAAAACAGATGGATTTGATTATCTACTCTATGAATACGCTTACAGTTATGATACTATTGATATCAAGGAGGCTTGAATATGGGTAAATTAGATAATAAAGTCGCTATCGTTACAGGCGGTAACGCAGGTGTCGGTAAAGCTATTGCAAAATTATTTGCAAGTGAAGGTGCAAAGGTTGTTATTTCAGCAAGAAGAAAAGAAGTATTAGAAGAAGTAGGTAAAGAAATTGAGGAAGCAGGAGGTACTGTATTATGTGTACCTACTGATATTTCTAAGATTGATGATGTAAAGAACCTGGTTTCTAAAACTGTAGAAGCATTTGGTAAAGTAGATGTATTAGTGAATAATGCAGGTGTACTTGATAAAGGATTAAATGCGATTGATCGTATTGATTATGATGATTTAAATAGAGTTATTGATATTAACCAGAAGGGTACAATGTATTGTATGTCTGAAGCATTAAAGGTTATGACAAGTGGTGCTTCTATTGTAAATATTGCAAGTGTTGCAGGTCAGTTTGGTGCTGGAGGAGCAGTTTATGTTTCTACAAAAGCCGCTATTATTGGTGTTACTAAACATGCTGCAATGCGTTTTGCGAAAGAAAATATTCGTTGTAATGTAATTTGTCCGGGTAGTATTACTACAGATATGGCAGCAGGCTTAACACCTGATACAATGGATATGAAGATGATGGGTGCTATGAGTGCTCATAGTGATTTATCACTAAAACCATGTAGTCCAGAAGATGTTGCAAGAGTCACTCTTTTCTTAGCAAGTGATGATGCAGCACCTATTACAGGACAGGTTGTAGTTACTGATTATGGTGTAGATTTATAATGGAGTGCGGCTTAGGCTGCACTTTTTCAATGTCTTTTATGCAAGAAAATATGTCTCTTGTGCAAGAATTATAGGCAATAAATCATATCTTAGATAGAGTTGAAGTGTAGAAAGGAGTGAAATGATGAAACTCAAGAAAATATTAGTCATTCTTATGACACTTATCGTTGTTGTGATTGTCTCTACGCTTCTTCATTATCAGAATATGAATTATATATCTGAAAACTGGAATATCGACTTCCCTTCAGAAAATACCATTGTCTATCAAGTAAAACCTTCTCCTTCATTTACGAATGATGGAATATATTATGAGGTACAGGAAGTTAAAAATAAAAATCTTCCCATTACATTGAATAATAAGAAGAATGATGAAATAGAAGAAGAATTCAATAAATATATCATAGAAGCAAAAGTATCACAAAAGCAGTTGCCAGACTTCACTCAGGATTATAAGTATTATAAGAAAAGTGATGTAGGAAGATCACTGATTGTAGTAGCTCAGGATCAATTGCTGTATATTGTATCCTATAATCTATAAAACGCCTCGTTAATGAGGCGTTTTTAAGCGGATTGATTTTGTTTTGTCATTACAATTTATAATGAATTGATTATCTTTAACCTTTAATCTTATTTCTGTATGATCTGTTACATGTTCTCTAATAAAGATTTCCATCTGTTCAATAATATTTGCGTCATCCAAACGAGCATCAACAGGAATCATGACTATCATCTTAATATCATAATCTTCCAAACTCTGCATAAGAATAGTTAATCTATGATCAAAGATAGGATTATTAGTATGAGATACAAATTGTTTATGCATTAAATCATCTATTTCTTTCTCAATAAACTGATGTGTTTCTTCATCAGATATTACATGATCAAGCTTTCTTAATACATAAAGCATACGATGTTCTTTCTTTAATAAAGAATCATATATATGATTAATTCGGTCATTATTTTCTCTTTGTATTTTTAGCTTCTCTTTTTCTAAGTAATTCTGTCTATATTGGAAGAATAGAAAAAGAAATAATAAACTTAATACAAATACCAATACAGTCATTAAGATGATTGTAGATTGCGATAGCTTAATAAAAGAAAGAGCCTGCATTAATAAAGAAATTAATATAAGTAATATAATCCCAATTAGACCAAAGGTCTTATTCTCTTCGAGGAAGGAAAGATTATTTTTATTGTATTTTAATATCTTTAATAACCCCAAGGCAATCATACAATATAGAATTCCGAAAGGAAGTCCATAAAAATCGCCTATATTCAATATAGAAAATAAACGAACAAATAAAAGATTCACAAAAAGTAAAGCAGTAAAGAATAGAAGTGTTGTAGAAATACTATAGATCACAGCTTTATATTTATGAATATAAAGCATACATGCTTGTGTTACACATATAAGAATGATCAATAAAAAGTTATTGAGGAGAGAAGGATAGGTAAAAATAAACATTTCTGTGAGAGTAAGAGGAGCACAAAGAATAGTGTAGGAATACTTTTTTTCGGGTATTAAAATACTGCTGATGCAAAAACAAAGCATTGCAGTACTTATAACTGAAAATAAGAAATCAAATATCATAGCTTAATATACTCCTTGTAGTGGTGTAAAAAGTTGTTCTTATAGATACGTCCTACAGTCAGATTTTCATTATTATATAGGATGATATTACGATTGTAATCTTCTACATATTGAAGGTTAATGATCATATTTTTTTGAATCTGAACGAGTGTTGTATTGATGTAATTATTACAGAAATCTTTAAGAGTACCAGTTGTCATATAATCTTCTTTAAGTGTATGGACAACGAGATCATGACCAATAGAAACAACTGAATAGATATCTTGAATAGGAATCTGTAATGAACGTTTACTGTCTTTAAGTGTAATAGTGATATAAAGAGTAAGTAGTTTCTCTTTTAACTGCTTAAAGACAATATTTTTATCATAATCATAATGGTTCTTTCTGATGAATTGGAAAGGCTCAACCTGAAATGTATTAAATACAAGATTCTCGTGACTTGATGTGAATATAACCAGACAGTTATGCTTGTTTTTATGATATTTTGCGATTTCAATACCGTTCTTATCATTTAATTCAATATCCATGAATATAACATCATATGTACCTTCTATTTGATCAAAATGGTCAGTAATCACATTTGTAATCATATTAGGATTATGAAAGTATTCATTTATATCCTTTTGTAGCTGCATTGCGAAAGCGGTATTATCATCACAAATCAGTATATTCATAACATCACCTCTGTTATATTTTAACATATTATTTTATTAGATTAGAGAGGATTTTTTGTGGAATGTCTTTTATGCACGAAAATGTGTCTCTTATGCGAGAATTATAGGCAAATTTAATATCATAGTATAACATTTAGTTAACATCTAGATGGAAATTAAAAAAGAGAAAGGTTTAAAGCAATGAAGAGATTAATGATAATACTATTATCTCTTGTGATGATTTTAAATATCCCGATAACTAATGTTTTTGCTGATCATATTGAAGAAAACAATTTGAATTATTATTCCTATGAATTATTTGAGAATAGTGAAAAAAGATATGTGGATGTAATTAATAAGAAAACAAAGCATGTAGATTATATAGTATATGATAAAAAGACAGGTGTACTCACAATTAATGGAAGAAATAAAAAGTATGTTGTTCATGCAAATCATCCTAGAAATGCATCACATTATAAAATGAATTTCACTGTTGATTATCAAACAGCTGGACTTCTAGCAGGTAGTATTTTAGCTTTTACAGCGACTTCTATTTCATCCCTTAAAAAGGTGATGCCAGCTTTTAAGTTAGCGGTAGGAACTCAAGTAAAAGGCTGTTTAAAATATAAATGTCATAATAATAGGAGAACTTATATAACTCTTACAATAAAGTTTGGTAGCGGTCCAAAAAAGTCATATAGTTTTAAAACTAGTAGTTTGCGGATGAGCACTAAACCTTATATTTAAACACTCACATTTTATTAAGGAGGACTTACTATGAAAAGATTATGGGATTTAAATATCTGTATATGTATAGTAGTTACGTTTTTGTTTGAGTTATTAGATGGCAGCAATATGATTCCATCTCAATATCGTCTAGCAATAGCGGCTATCATTCTGATTTTCGATGCAATCTTTGCAATATATGCAATTATTGAAAGTAGAAAGAAAAATCATTCAATTAAACTGTTTTTAGATAATACTGTTTCTACTTTGGTTCCAGCAACTATTTTCATGCTTCTCGTATTTAATGTTGGTCCATTAAAATATCGTAATGAAGTAAAATCTGCAGCTATTTTATATTTAATTATAGGCTTGGTCTACAATTTTGTTAAGGATTGGAAATCAATGAAATCAGTATCAAAAAATCGATGAATTATATTAGTTATACTCTTTGTGCTTGATGCAATCATTTTAAGATATCTTCTTAATGACAGAATGAAAGAGAACAAATCAAAAGAAGTATTTTTACAAACTGATATCTTTGTGCTTATTTTACTTATTGTTCTTATACCTTTGCATTTAGATATTGTACATCCAATTATTGGTGCAGTATTATCAGGTTCAGTAATAATTTACCAGGTAATCGCAATTACTCATAATATTAAAGAGAGAAGAAAGAAAAAGAAAAAAAAGAAATCAGTCGCAATCCCTAGCGTCTAATAAAAAAATAATATACTATTATATGTAAGAGAGGTTCTAATCTGAATAAAAATTGAAAGAGAAAACAAATTTTACCCTAAAAAAGTGCATAAAGCCCCTTTCCCCAAATGGAAGGCTATTCTATTTGAGGTGAGTTCTTAGATTCTTTTCTGATGAGTTGTAGAATCTCTGCTTCAGACAAGCCTGTGCGGCTGAGTTGATTGAAGGCATTTCGTAAATTATTTTTAACGTATTCAATTCGTTGCTTCTTTGTTGTTTCAACATCTGCCATGTCTGTTGGATTAAATGCTTCACCTGTTTTTAAAAGATGATAGACAGCAATAAGTATTTTTCTCGCAATCGCAATGATAGCTCGTTTCTTACCGCGTCTTTTAGATATCTTGTTGAATTTGTCTGCATAGTATTCGCATTCCTTATCTTTTACGGCAGCATGTGCAACCTGAACAAGACAAGGCTTAAGATAAACGCCAGCTTTTGAAACTTTAACCGATTTCTTTTTGCCAGCTGATTCATTACATCCAGGAGCTAATCCAGCCCATGCAGCAAGTTTGCGATGAGAGGACCATTGAGACATATCAGTGCCGATTTCAGAGATAATGGTAATAGCAGATTTTCTATTGATTCCTGGTATTGTACAAAGAAGCTGTATGTAGTCTTCGTAGTTGGCAACCATCAAGTTGATATGGTGCTGTATTTCATCAAGAAGAGAATCCAGATAGTCCATATGTTTCTGAACGATTTTAATTCTAGCCTTTTGAAACTGATTTAGCTGAATACCATCAACAGCACTCAGGATGTCTTCATGAGATGCTTTACAACCGGCATGAACTTTAGAAAGAATATCTTCACTTGTATATGGATCATTTGATAAAATAGTATTGACAATAGCGGAAGCAGATTTACCAAAGATATCAGAAAAAACAATATCAAGTTTACAGTTTCCAGTAGTCAAAGCATTTTGGAAACGATTCTTTTCAGAAGAACGCATATTGATAAGTTTATACTGATAGCGGGTAAATTCCCTGAGGACGCGGATATCCTTTTCAGGGATATAGCTGGATCTGACAATACCGAATTTAAAGAGGTCGGCAATCCATTTGGCATCCTTATTGTCATCCTTCTCACCTTTGATAGCCTTGACCCATTTAGGATTGGCAACAACGACATTAGAAATATGGCCTTCTAATGCATTGTATACAGGGATATAGTACTTGCCGGTTGATTCCATGCATACATTTTGACAGTTGTTTTCAATAAGCCAATCCCTGAATTGAATGAGCTGGTTATTGAAGGTTGAGAATCTTTTTTTAATGTACTTGGGTTTGACGGATTCAGAGATGCAGATAACAGCAACAATGAAAGATTTGTGCACGTCAACACCACAAGATCTAGGGTAAACAATCTCCATAAATAAAAGGCTCCTTATAAGAATATAGAGAAGGAGCTCAGTGACTGACTGATCAACACTAAAAGATTAAACTCAAGTCAATGATTAATCTGCAGACTTAAAAGACATACTCATGTGTGCTTGAAAAGATCAGCCTTGCACTGGTTATTATACTGTTTTGACTTGAACGAGTTGCAAGAATCTACAACTCACCTCGCCGTGCTTTGTAGTGTAAGACTCCTTCAATTAAAATATAAAATAAGATGCCTGCACAAACAAGAATTATTCATTTCTATGTGTGCCTTGGAGCCGCAGGCGGAAAGGAATGTGAGGTTATTATGAAAAAAATTCTGAATTATTTTACTGGTGTAATCATTACATTCCTATTTCTAATATTTAATGATCTTGATGCGATTCCATCAAAGTATCGTTTAGGAATAGCAGCAGTTATCTTTATTTTTGATGCAATAGTACTTGCTTATGAACTTATTGATAGTATGAAGAAAAACAAATCCGCAAAAGTATTACTTCAAGAGAATATTTGTATGATCATTATATTTATGATTTTGTTGATTTTGAGAATGAGTCATTTTTCTCAAGAATGTAAGTTTGTGATTGCAGGAGTGGTAGTTTGTTATATTATAATAAGTATAATCTATAATCATAAGAAAAAGGTGGAATTTGACTAATCCACCTTTTTTAAAGCGCAAAAAAAAGAGCTGTAATGATTTCATTACAACTCTCGTTAATATTAATAGTTACCCTGAGCAATCATAGCATCTACAACTTTTTCAAATCCTGCAATATTTGCACCTTTGATTAAGTCATAACCTAAGCCATACTTTTGGGCTGCTGCAACAGAGTTATTGTAGATATCTACCATGATAGTATGTAGTTTTGCATCTACTTCTTCTTTAGTCCAGCTATAACGCATTGAGTTCTGACTCATTTCAAGTGCAGAAACTGCAACACCACCAGCATTTGCTGCCTTTGCAGGTGCTAAAGTACCTTCATGACCTGTGAAGTATGCAATAGCTTCTGGAGTAGTAGGCATATTAGCACCTTCGATAATATACTTACATCCGTTTTCTACTAACTTCTTAGCATCTTCTTCTTCGATTTCATTCTGTGTTGCACAAGGGAATGCCATATCACACTTAACACCCCAAGGTTTTTCTCCTGGATGGAATTCAGCACCGAACTTTTCAGCATAGTCTTTTAACTTAACATCGTTCTTAGTTCTGATTTCAACAAGGAAGTCCCACTTTTCCTGAGTATTGACACCTTCTGCATCATATACATAACCATCTCTACCAGAAATAGTAACAACCTTAGCACCAAATTCAGTTGCTTTTTGGGCAACACCCCATGCAACGTTACCATATCCAGAACATGCAATAGTCTTGCCTTCATAGCTGTCATTGAAATGTTTTAATACTTCATTACCATAATAAACAGCACCAAAACCAGTCGCTTCAGGACGAATTAAGCTTCCACCAAATGGTAAAGCCTTACCAGTTAAAACACCGTTTTCATAAGCATCTTTAATTCTCTTATACTGTCCAAATAAGTATCCGATTTCTCTTCCACCTACACCGATATCACCAGCAGGTACGTCTACGCTAGGACCGATATGACGGTATAATTCAGTCATGAATGACTGACAGAAACGCATTACTTCAGCATCACTCTTACCTTGTGGATCAAAGTCAGAACCACCTTTACCACCACCGATAGGTAAAGTTGTAAGAGAGTTCTTTAAGATCTGTTCAAGACCTAAGAATTTAATAATACCTAGGTTTACTGAAGGATGGAATCTTAAACCACCTTTGTAAGGACCGATTGCGCTAGAGAACTGTACACGGTAACCTCTGTTCACAATAGTCTTACCTTCATCATTAACCCAAGGGACTTTAAACATAATAACTCTTTCAGGTTCAGTAAATCTTTCAAGGATAGCCATATTTTCATATTCAGGGTGTGCTTCAATAACTGGTTCCAAACTCTTTAAGATGTTTGTAGCCGCTTCAATGAATTCTGGCTGATCAGCATTCTTTTCTTTTAATTCTGTTAAAACCTTATCAACATATTTCATAACGAAATCCTCCTTAAATTAATTATATTATGCGTATGATAGGATTTCTATAAAATAAGAAATTATTATCACAAAGATAAAATAAGGGTTAAAGTAATAAAAAACTAGAAATTATTGGTTTTGTCTAAAAAATAGGCAGGAAATTCTAGCTTGATAGGTGATAAGATGAAAGCTGATATAATGATTGATGTACTATATATTTTTTGGGGGATGGTATAATACATATATAGAAAACTTTTTTTGTTGGAGGAGGGATTGAAATGAAATTTGATAAATGTCCTTATTGTTCAGGTAAATTGATTCATGGCTATATTAAAACAAGAGGAGAGGCTTTGACATGGTCAACAGATTCTAAAATACCAGTTTTTCTAGATAGCTGGCATTATTTACAGGAAGATGTCAAACTAGGTAATTTCCGTTATTTCAAAGGTGATAAAATCGATGCATACAGATGTGATACATGTCATGTCATTATCATAGCCGACAGCAAGGAATAAAAAAACGAGCACCACATTATTGTGATGCTCATTAGATTTTTGAATCAGTTGAGTTATGCAATCTTTTCGCCTTTTAATAACTTATAAACGATATAAGCGACTAAAGCACCAATAAGTGGTGATAATAAAAATACCCATAACTGATTAAGTGCAGTGCCTTTGCCAAGTATCTTCATAATAACTGCTGGACCAAATGATCTTGCAGGGTTAATAGAAGCACCGGTAAATGGAATACCTAAAATAGTAACAAGTGTTAAAGCACCACCAATTAATAATCCAGATAGTCTTTCTAATCTTTCATCATTTACTACATGTAAGTACACTAATACAAATACAAAAGTTAATACAGCTTCTATAAGAATAGCACCCTTTACATCTAATGAAATCATACTTAAAGAACTATAACCTGTCTGTCCAATACCTAAAGTAGTAATAGATACACTAGGAATACATTTAAGAGTACCAAGTAGTAATCCACTTGCAAGAAGTGCACCTAATAGTTGTGCCACAATATAAAGGATCATTTCTACGAGAGAGATAGCTCCATTAAAATACATTGCGATAGACACTGCTGGATTGACATGTGCTCCTGAAATAGAAGAGAACATATAATAAACGAATGTCATTGCAAGACCAAATACAACTGCAATACCGATAATACCTGCTACTGTACTATATGTAGAACCTAATCCTGTAGATCCAAGTAATGCATAAGCTGTAGTACCTAGAAATACAAGTAGGAAAGTACCAAGTAGTTCAGATAGAAATTTCTTGATTTTCATTGAATACCTCCAATATTTTTATGAAATGAGTGTAAGACAAATTCAATAACTTGTCAAATGATCCTAATCCATGTAGAATGTGAAAAGGTGATGAAAATGAAAAAATTCAAAGATTTTAGAGTAACAGTATTTATGATTATTATGATTCCTGCATTACTCGCATTATCTATTTATTCCAAAGTTGTATGGCATTCACAGATGCGTTTTGTCTTAGCTCTTATTATGACAATCACTATCGCATTAATCTGTCTTGCTGGCTATAATCTTCACTTATATAGCGATATTATCATGATATATACATGGAAATATGTCGCATTACTTCCAGAAATGATTGAAGTAAAGGATATTAAATCAATCAAGGCAGTAAGTAAACATAAGATCAAGATTGCGCATAAGTATATTTCTTATGCTTATGTGAGTAATAGTGAAGAGTTCATGGAAAACTATCAATTATTACAGGAATCTGCACAAGAACAAGAAAATATGTAAAATCATGTGAAATACCAAATGGGCATCTATTTGGTGTTTTCTTTTACTAAAAAACCATATAGCCGTATGTGACTATATGGTCTGATTATTTCTCTTTGAGTACAGTATACATATTAACTAAAGATAATATGATAGATATACCGAAGAATAGTGTATTGAGACTACTGGAACTTATACCCAATTCATCTATAAGAATAGCTGTGTTCCACAAAGATATTGCAGCAGATATAGAAATACCTAAAGAAATCAAAACAAGTAGTACGCTATTATTATGATTACGTTTGATAAATAGGAATAAGAGTAACTGTAGAATCAATACAATTGAGAAGTAAATGATAGTTGTAGTCATGATTCTTCTCCTTTCTTTATGCTAAGTATTTTTACAAATATATTGTATCATAATAATAATATCAACGAATATATGTTTGAATAAGTATTGTAGAATGAATAATGCATACATACAATGTATTAAAGTGTTCACTATAGATTTGTGCCAATTACTTTTTTCATCTTATGCAAAAAAAAGCTTTTAGAAGATAATAAGTGTATGATGCCTTCTAGGAGGGTTAAAGATATGGATTTAGCTATTTCACTTGCTACACAAATTGGAGCTTTATTTATTATGATAGGAGTAGGATATGTACTAATTAAAACAGATATATGTACAATATCAGAATCAAAACTTTTATCACAGATTGTATTATATGTTTCTGCACCTTGTGCAATTATCAATTCATTCCAGATTGACTTGACAGAAGAAAAGTTAAAAGGTTTCTTACTGTCTATTGGTGCAGCTATTCTTGTACATATTATTTATTATATACTTGCTAAGATACTCACAAAGAAATGTCATTTTAATGCGATTGAATCAATGTCCATTATGTATCCTAACTGTGGAAACTTGATTCTTCCTCTTGTTTCTATTGTATTAGGAAACAAAATGGTTTTCTATTGCTCAGGTTATATGATTGTACAGACTATATTATTGTGGACACATTGTAAGTTCATTATTAGTGAAGATACACATTTTGATTTAAAGAAGATCCTCTTGAACATCAATATGATTGCGATTGCAGCAGGTATCATTATGTTCTTTTTACAGATTAAATTACCTACGATGTTTCAGAGTGCTGTATCTGGTATGGGCAGCTTAATGGGACCATTGAGTATGTTTGTAGTAGGAATGTTACTTGCTGGTATGAATATGAAGGAAGTCTTTACCAATGTCCGTGCTTATGTCGTATGTTTCCTTCGTTTAGTTGTATTCCCAGCAATTATTTTATTAGTTTTTATTTTTACAGGCATGACAAAACTATTCCCAAGTGCATCACAGGTATTAATGATTTCATTACTTGCAGCCAGTGGTCCAGCCGCTTCTACTGTGACTCAGTTTGCGCAATTATATGATAATCATGCTTTTGAAAGTTCAGTTATTAACGCATTATCTGTTCTTTTATGTATTATTACTATGCCAATCATCAATATCATCTATACGTTTTTGTTGTAAAATGTAAAAACAACGTGCATAATAGTGAATATAAGGAGGGCCACAATGTCACAAACTACGAAACGCGCTATTGAAGCGTCATTGAAACATTTATTATTAAAGAAGCCTCTTGATAAGATCACTATTAATGATATTGCAGAAGACTGTGGTATCAGCCGTATGACTTTCTATTATCATTTCCAGGATATTTATGATCTCGTAGAATGGTCATGTATTCAGGATGCTGAAGAAGTTTTACAGGGCCATAAAACATCTGATACATGGGAAGAAGGTCTCTATGCACTCTTTGGTGCTATCTTAGATAACAAACCATTTGTCACTAATGTTTATCGTTCTGTTAGTCGTGAACATGTAGAAACATATCTTTATAGAATTGTATATAAGTTATTGAAGGATGTTGTAGATGAACAGGCTGTAGGAATGAATGTCAGAGAAGATGACAAAGAGTTCCTTGCGAATTTCTATAAGTATTCTTTTGTAGGTCTTACATTAGAATGGATTAATAATGATATGCGACAAGACCCAGAACTTATTATCCGTAAACTAGATAAAGCCATCAAAGGAAACATCAAAGCAGCCTTAAAACGCTATGAAACCTTTTAAACAAAAACACTATAATGTATAAAGAATAAACATCTTGTATGGGATGTTTATTTTTTTATATTTTATTTTTTCTATACTATGAGGATAGGGGGGATTACCATGGATTTATTTGTGAAGCCAAGAAAAAGAGAAAACATTGATGCACATAATGCATATATATTGGGGAGTGACTTTACTAGCTTAGTGACTGCCTGTTATTTGTTGAGAGATGGTTCATTAAAGGGTGAACATATTCATATTATTGATTCAGTAGATTCATTTCACCGTTATGAGTCTTATCTTTCCTTTGTAGATGATCGCAGTTTCTATTTTTGGGATATATTACGTTCTATACCTTCTATAGAAACAGAGGGACTCACTGTTTTAGATGAAATGACTTATTTAAATCATGATGCACCTATGAAGACTGTTCATAATATACAATTAAGTGATCAATTGATATCAGAACTTGTTCATTTCTTCTTTACTTCAGATGAACAATTAGAAGGAAAACAGGTTAAAGATGTATTCAGTCAGGACTTTATGGAATCTGATTTCTACTATTATTGGCATGCTTTATTTCCAGTCAATGATGCTTATTCATTTAAAGTGACATTACATCGTTATATGCATATATTGACCTCTCACAGCATGATTTCTCCTAAGTACTGTATGTATGAATCAGTGATTGTACCTATTATAGAATACTTAGATGCACATCATGTTGTCTTCCATTTCAATACTGAAGTGACTCATGTAGAAATAGAAGACAATACAGCTACTGCCTTTACAATTAAGAGTGAAGGCATGGAAGAAACGATTGGACTTACAAGACAGGATCTTCTGTTTATTCATACAAGTCAAAGTAAAGATTCTATAGCCCATGCAGTTATTACAACTCAGGATGAGAAGATCATCCACTACTTAAGAAATATTCTTCAAAAAGATCCACTTTCTGGTGAAGATATTACAGGTGGTGTTATTCCAATTAATGAATCAGCCTGGGAACTCAACTGGACAATACCAAGACAGCCTTACTATAAGAACCAGAAAGAGAATGAATGTGTTATTCTACTTCATGGATTACATCCAGAGAAAACTGGTGATTATGTAGAAAAGTCTATGTTAGAAAGTAAAGGCTATGAGATATGTGCAGAATGGCTTTATCATTTAGGTATTCCACAAGATAAAATCAATGAATTCTCATTGATGTCTGCTTCTACCGTTCCTTACACTCATACTAGTACTCATTGTGAAGCACACATCAATGGATTAAATTATGCTTATATAGGTGAAGGAGTTTCATTACCTTATGAATATCCAGGAAGCTTAGATTATCTTGTGCATACCGCAATGAATGCAGTGTATAGTTTATTACATATCACAAGAAGTATTCCTGCTTATCGTTATTCTATTGAAGACTATTTAAGTGTCTTCTCATCTTTATATGGTGATGAGACATTCATGGAAACTCAGTCATTCACAAAACGTCTTGTCTTAAAAGAGTTATTAAAAAGAATAGAGGGCTCTGATCTAGAAGCCCTATTAAAGGAATATAAGTTCTTCTAGATAATATGAAAGTACTTTCTTATAAGAATCTCATTATGAGGTTCTTTTTTTTGTGCGATAGGCAGTCGCTTATATGTTATGTCAACAGGGGCATGACATTTTTTACTTGTGAACTACCTCGACTTAATACTCCGTATTCTTATTGCGTGTCCACTTCGCCTCTATTGTATAGACAATATTTGCTTCCACAACGCTACTTTTACGCATGATATTTAATGCACCATTCACATCTGCATTCAGAACTTGTCCACGATTTATTCTCTTTCCACTGAAATGGTATTCTTCAGTATCATCCTCTTATAGACTGGTATGACATCCTTATCCCAAAAGTTTGCCTATGTTCTAATTCTTCTGAAATGTTTCATTATAGCCCACAACAAGAGTTCCAATATCATGATCGATACAGTAATCAATCACCCTGCGTGCAGTCTTATTCATGTAGTCATTTCTGCTGTTTTCATTTAGATAAAAGAATGGGAAACCAATTATTAGTAAAATTCTTCTAAAAATATTACTTTGAATTATTCTTAATAAATACGTATAATAATGATGTGAGGAGTGATTGTTATGCCAGTTATTAAACCTATTTCAGATTTAAGAAATTATAATCAAGTGCTAGAAAAAGTATCTGTTGGTTCACCTGTTTATTTGACAAAAAATGGTCATGGTTGTTATACGATTATGGATATCAATGAACAGGAGGAAATGTATGAAAAAGCAATGAAGTATGATAAACTTGTTGCTGAGATGAAACTTATGAGCATGTTAAATGAAAGTGTTGTTTCTGCTAATGAAGAAGGGTGGATTGATGAAGATGAAATGCTAAAACATTTTGAAAAGAGATTCAATAATGATTAAAATATTTTACTCACCAAAATCAAGAAAAGATTTGGATAGAATTTATGATTATATCTATGATGATTTGAATAATCCGATTGCAGCAGAAAAAACAGTAAAAGGAATTCTCGATAAAATTAGTGAACTTAAGGAATATCCCCAACTCGGACCAGTATGGTATTTAGAAAATAATATTGATAGTGGATTTCGATTTTTAACATGTGATAATTACATTATATTTTATCAGATTACTAAAGAAACTATTTTGATTGTACGAATACTACATTGCCTGCAAAATTATGTTAAACAATTATTTTAAGAAAAGATATCAATTTTTACATGGTAGATATATATAAAAATTTAATTCCAGTTTTATTTTACAATTGAGAGCCTTTTTTGATCCGCCCCTGTCAAGTAGACAGGTGAAATAATTAAAAACATGTACCTATGCCTGCCACTACGTGGCAGGCATATTTTTATGCATAATGTGCCGCCTTATATTTCTGTATCGCCTTGTTCTCAGGTATTGGATACTGAACTGGATTCTCATTGCACAATGCTTCACTTCTTACTTCATAAGGTGTTCTCACACCAAATCTTCTTTGATATCTTTCATGACTGTAATATCTTATCCATTCTCTTATTGCCTCTTCTAATTCCTCTCTTGTTTCATATTTCTTCCCATAATGATATATCTCACATTTAAGTATTCCCCAGAATCCTTCCATTGGTCCATTATCAATGCAGCAGTGAACTCTGGACATGCTCTGTTCCATGCCATTATCCTTAAGCATACGTACAAAGAATGGACTCGTATACTGGTAGCCACCATCACTATGAAATAACGGATGTGCTCCTGGATTAGCTTCTACAGCTGATCTGAATGTATTGAAGACAAGGTTATTATCATTATGGTCACTAATTTCATATCCTACTGGATATCTGTCATAAAGATCTAGTATCAGGCTTAGATATAGCTTATTTTCATTATTCTTTCCATATTTGAACTCAGTGACATCTGTTACCCATTTTTCGTTAGGTCTTGATGCATTGAAGTCTCTTTTGAGATTATTCTTGGCTGTATTATTGCTTTTTCTGACTGTACAGCTTCTTCTTTTTGGTCTTATGATTGACTTGATGCCAAGTATTTTCATCACCTTGTAGACCTGCTTGTCATTATAGTTCTTGTTTTCATCTCTGTTTATTCTATCTGCCATCATTCTGTAGCCAAGCGTATGATTGAATTTCACATCATACTTTCTTATAAGGTCTGCCAGTTCCTCATTTTCAAGATCTCTTTCGCTCTTATTGCGTCTAAGCCATTTATAATAATTCGCCCTCTTTACACCTAATATCTCAAGCATAGCTGATAGGCTTACCTCTTTGTCTTCTTCCTTGATTTCCTTGATTGACTGATATTCATTCTCGAATCTGCTTGTTCTGCATATCCTCTCCTTTCTATCTCCTCCACTTTTTTTAACAGTCTTATCTCCAGATGAGCTCTCTCAAGCTCACGTTCCTTTTCTCTCAACTGTTTCTTTAGAAGGCCAAGTTCATCTAGCTCCTCATCCTTTTTACGGCGTCCACGTCTATCTGATAAGCCTTCTTCACCTTTTTCTCTGTACTTTCTTACCCAGTTAAATACATTTGAATATGTCACATCAAACACTTTGCACGTTCCCGAATAATCAAGATTGTGTTCCATGCAGTACTTTACTATCTCTATTCTTTCTTCTTTTGTGACTTTTCTGCACTTTGCCATATAGATTTCCTTACCTCCAGGAATATAATCCTTTAATTCTATATGATCATTATATAACTTTACCCATGCAAGTACTGTACTATCTGAAGGAATATTATATTTTAGCGCAATATCTATTAGTGAGCTTTCACCAGCAAGATATTCTTCTACAACCTTCCTTTTAAACTCTTTTGTATATGATTCATTTGCAGGTTTTTCATCAAATGCAGAATCACCATACGCTTTAAAGATTCTAATCCACTTTTTCACTGTGTTTTTACCAGCATTTATTTCTTTTGCTAGACTAATAACTGATTCACTGCCATCTAAGTACCTTCTACATATTTCAATTTTTTGTTGTTTAGAAAACTTGCTTTTTCTTCCCATAAGAAAAACCTCCTCAGCAAACAGTGCTTTTAATTATTTACACTGTCTACTGGGAGGTCATCATATCATTTTAAGGCTCTTTTTTGTATTAAAATGCTTTTTTTTATAAGTAAAATGTGGTAGTATATTAAAAACTGAGGTGATTATTTATGAAAAATACAATTTTTGTCAACAATTTACACCATCACCATCGTGGTTCTAGTTAGGGTTATATCAATTAGATACAGCCCGTTTTGACATACAACTCAAAAAAACGGACACGAAACAATGACATAAGGGAACAGGTCATTGGACCTGTTCCTTTTTATATATAAGGGGGACATGACTTTGGAAGAATTTAAATATCTGATTCCTGAAGAAAGTAATGATGCAACTAGAATGGACGCTTCTTTAATGCGTACAATTGAAGGACATTTAAGAAAAACATTCAATGCACATGACTACCAGGAGTTATTATTACCTACATTTGAATATGCAGACTTGTTAAGTGGTTTTGGGACAAATGAAGAAACAATGTTTCAGTTCATTAACCATGAAGGAAAGCGTATCACTTTAAGAACTGACTTTACTGTACCTATTGCACGTATTTATAGTAACGCTCATACAGATGAAGTAAGACGTTATAGTTATTTTGGTAAGGTATATCGTACCCAGGCACGACATAAAGGTAGAAGTTCAGAACTATTTCAGGGTGGTATTGAGTTGTTTGGTCTTCCAGGACGTGAGGGAGATCAGGAATGCTTATCACTTATTGAAGAAACAATGCAGAATATCGGTTTAAGTGATTTAAAACTAGAACTTGGTTCTGCAAAGTTCTATAAGCGTTTATTGACTCTTGTAATGGATCGTTCTCTCACTGATATATTAAAGAAAAAGAAAAGTTCTGAGATGAAACATTTAGTAGAAGCACATGATTTTGATGAAGATTTAAATAAACTCTTATTAATTCTTCCTAGTGCTTTTGGGAATATTAAATGTTTAAGAGAAGTAAAAGAGATTGTGAAGGATGAAGAACTTTTAGTGGCTATTGAAGAGATGGAATCGTTGTATGAGTTCTCTAAGTATAAAGAGAATATTATCTTTGATTTATGTATGGTACCTGAGAGAAGTTATTATACAGGTATTATGATGAAGGGATTCTCTTATTATAGTGCCCATCCAATTCTCCAGGGAGGACGTTATGACCATTTATTCGATCATTTCTATAAGAACGTACCTTCTATTGGATTCTCATATCATTTAAATAATGTATTGGATGCAATAGGAAAGGAGAATGAAGCCAATGATTAAGATTGCGATTACTAAAGGAAGAATAGAAAAGCAGGTATGTAAGTTATTACAACAGCAGGGCTTTGATATGGATCCTATTTTTAATAAAGACCGTGAGTTATTAATAGAGACAAAGGATGGTATTTCAATGATCTTTGCGAAGGCAAATGATGTATTGACTTTCCTAGAACACGGTATTGTGGATGTTGGATTTGTCGGTAAGGATACTTTGGATGAATCTGATTTTGATGATTATTATGAGTTATTAGATTTAGAGATTGGTAAATGTTATTTTGCGTTAGCGGCTTATCCAGAATACCGCACAAAGACATTTAATCGTCGTAAACGTATTACTTCTAAATATACAAAGACCGCAAAAGAATATTTCGCATCTAAACAGGAGGATGTAGAAATTATTAAACTGGAAAGTTCTGTAGAGCTGGGACCTGTTGTTGGTTTATCTGATGCGATTGTAGATATTGTAGAAACAGGATCTACACTTAAGGCCAATGGTCTTGAAGTGATTGAAAAGATTTCAGATATTTCTACAAGAATGGTTGTGAATAAAGTGGCTTTAAAATATAAGAAGGATGAAATATTCAAACTAGTGGATGCACTAAAGAAGGGGGATCATTAAAGTGTTAAAAGAATTGATTTATAAAGGAAACTATGAAGAACTAGAAAATAAACTTCATACAAGAAAAACCGAAATATCTGAAGAAGTCAATAAGGCAGTCAGTGAAATCATTAATAATGTACGTGAAAATGGGGATGATGCATTAAAGGAATACTGTGCTAAGTTTGATGGTTTCCATGTATCTAGAAAGGATGATTTCATCGTTTCTAAACAGGAAATCATGGATGCTATTACTAAGGTAGGTCCTGAATTCATGAAGATTCTAGAACGCACAAAGGATCAGATCACTGAATATCATAAGAACCAGATTGAAAAATCATGGACTATGTATAAGGATAATGGTGTTGTCATGGGACAATTAGTGCGTCCAATCGCAACAGTGGCTTTATATGTACCAGGTGGAACTGCTACTTATCCTTCTACTGTTATGATGAATGCTGTACCTGCAAAGCTTGCAGGTGTAGAAGATCTTTATATTATTACACCAGTAAAGAAGGATGGTAAGGTTTCTGATGTTATTTTAGCTGCTGCTTATGTAGCTGGTATCACTAAGATTTATAAATGTGGTGGAGCACAGGGTGTTGCCGCTGCTGCTTATGGAACTGATACAATTACGAAGGCAGATAAGATTGTGGGTCCAGGTAATATCTTTGTCGCAACTGCAAAGAAGTTATGTTATGGAGTCGTTGATATTGATATGATTGCCGGACCTAGTGAAATTCTTATTGTCGCTGATGAGAACGCAAATCCTAAATATATCGCAGCTGACTTAATGAGCCAGGCTGAACATGATAAGCTTGCCAGTGCGATTCTTATTACAACTTCAAAAGAATTAGTAAAGAATGTAGATGAAGAATTAAAGAGACAGGTAGAAGATTTACCTCGTAAAGATATCATCAAGTCTTCATTAGATAACTATGGTGGTGCTGTTATTGTAGATAGTATCAAGGAAGGTATTAACTTATCTAATAAGATTGCGCCTGAACATTTAGAAGTATTAGTAGATAACCCACTAGAACAATTACCAAATATCAAGAACGCTGGTTCTATATTCTTAGGTGAGTATACACCAGAACCATTAGGTGACTATATGAGTGGTACAAACCATGTATTACCAACAGGTGGTACTGCTAAGTTCTATAGTGCTTTAGGTGTTTATGATTTCATAAAGCATTCTGCTTTCAGCTATTATCCACAGGCAGTACTTGGTACATTCAAAGATGATATTATGAAGTTTGCACATCTAGAAGGTTTAGATGCACATGCTAATAGTATCAAGGTACGTTTTGAGGATTAAATTATGCGACAGGCAGAAATAGAAAGACAGACAAAAGAGACATATGTATATGTTTCTTTAAATATTGATGGTAAAGGAGAAGCAGATGTGGATACAGGTGTAGGGTTCATGGACCATATGCTTGAGCTTCTTGCTTTCCATGGTAATTTTGATTTAAAGGTGAGATGTAAGGGTGATCTACAGGTTGATTCTCATCATACTGTAGAAGACTTAGGGATTGTCTTAGGACAGTGCTTCAATAAGGCTTTAGGTGATAAGCGTGGTATTACCCGTTATGGTCATTTCACTATTCCTATGGATGAAGCACTTGTGACGACTGACTTAGATTTTAGTGGACGTCCTTATTTAGTTTTTAATGTGGAACTAGATAATATTCATCTAGGTAACTATGAAGTAGAAATGACAGAAGAATTCTTCCGTGCATTTGCCTATAACTGCTTCATGACTCTACATATTAATGAACATTATGGTAAGAATACACATCATATTATAGAGGCAATATTTAAATCTATGGCACGTGCCATCAAGGAGGCTGTCACAATTGATGAAGCCCATAAGGGGCAGGTAGTATCAAGTAAAGGGGTGTTATAAATGATTGCGATTGTTGATTATCATGTAGGAAATCTTGGATCAGTCACAAATGCCTGTAAAAGACAGGGCATGGATGTAGTTGTCACAAATGATCCTGAAGTTATTCGTCAGGCAGATGGCATTATTCTTCCTGGTGTTGGCGCATTTCCTGCAGCTATGAGTAATTTAGAAGCATGTCATCTTGTACCTGTACTTAATGAAGTAAAGGACAAGGGAACACCAATACTTGGTATTTGTATTGGGATGCAGCTTTTATTTGAAGAAGGCAGTGAGAATGGATATACAAAAGGATTAGGATTCTTAAAAGGTTCTGTCGATAAGATGGAAGTCGATGCAAAACTTCCACATATGGGATGGAACCAGTTAGTTATTAAACAGTCTCATTCTTTATTAAAGTATGTAGAAGAAGGCGATTATGTCTACTTTGTACATTCATATAGTGCTCATTGTCCAGAAGATGAGATTGGGGCTTATGTGAATTATGGTGGTAAGAAGATTACTGCTTTTGTATATAAAGATAATGTCATGGGTACGCAGTTCCACCCTGAAAAGAGTGGAGAGATTGGTAAGAAGATCTTACGTGCCTTTAAGGAGTTGGTATCATGTTAGTTATTCCAGCCATTGATTTAAAAGATGGAGAAGCAGTCCGTCTTTATAAGGGCGATTACAATAAGAAAGTTGTTTATTCATCACATCCTGAAGAATTAGCAGCAGGATTTGAGAAGATGGGTGCAAAGTATCTCCATGTAGTAGATCTAGATGGTGCAAAAGATGCCCATGCAACCAATAAAGAAACAATTAAAAGAATACGTGCTGCTATTTCTATTCCAATGGAATTAGGAGGAGGTATTCGTGATATGGATACAGTCTCTATGTATTTAGATGAGATTGGGGTAGATCGTGTGATTCTTGGTACGGCTGCAATTAAGAATCCTGCTTTTCTTGATGAAGCATTAAAAAAGTATGGACCAGAAAGAATAGTCGTAGGAGTAGATGTAAGAGATAGGAAGGTCAGTATTGCCGGCTGGCTTGAAACAAGTGATGTAGATTATCTGACATTTATTCATCAATTAGAAGAAAGAGGTGTGAAATATATAGTATGTACGGACATCTCTAAGGATGGTACTCTCACAGGACCTTCTTTCCCTCTTTATGAAGAAATACACGCTAATTCTAAGATTAACTTTGTAGTCTCTGGTGGTGTAAAAGATGATGAAGATGTCTATGAAGTAAATAAACGTGATTATTATGCCTGTATTGTAGGTAAGGCATATTATGAAGGGCGTATTAATCTAAAGGAGGTCATTGAAAATGCTGGCTAAAAGAATTATTCCCTGTCTAGATATTAAAGATGGGAAGGTTGTAAAAGGTGTTAATTTCGTTGGCCTGAAGGATGTTGGTGACCCAATTGAACTAGCAAAAGAATATGACCGTCAAAGTGCAGATGAAGTTGTCTTTCTAGACATTACTGCCACTTATGAAAATAGAGACATCATCAAGGACCTGATCCAAAGAGGGGCTGATGAACTTTCTATTCCACTATGTGTGGGTGGCGGTATTCGTACTGTCGAAGACTTTCGTATGATTCTTGCAGCGGGTGCAGATAAGGTATCTGTTAACTCAGCTGCAGTCAAGAATCCAAATATTATTAAGGAAGCCAGTGATGAGTTTGGTGTTCAATGTGTTGTTGTGGCAGTAGATGCGAAAGCACGTGATGATCATTCTGGATGGGATGTCTATGTCGCAGGTGGACGTACAAATACTGGACTCGATTTAATAGAGTGGGTTAAGAAATGTGAATCTCTTGGCGCAGGTGAAATACTTCTTACAAGTATGGATGCGGATGGAACAAGAGATGGATTTGATATCGATATGTTGAAGGCAGTAGTGGCAGCAGTCAATATTCCAGTTATCGCAAGTGGTGGCTGTGGTGGTAAAGAAGATATCGTTGATGTTTTTAAAGAAACAGACTGCGATGCTGCATTAGCTGCAAGTTTATTCCACTTTGGTGAAGCGACAGTGGATGAAGTTAAGGAATCCTGTGCACAGGCAGGTATTCCAGTAAGGAGAAATAGTTAATGAAACCAGATTTTGAGAAAATGAATGGTCTTGTACCTGCTGTTGTACAGGATGTCAAGACTAAACAGGTATTAATGCTTGCTTATGTAAATGAAGAAGCCTATGAAAAGATGTTAGAAACAGGAGATACTTGGTTCTATTCACGTTCTAGAAATAAGCTATGGCATAAAGGTGAAGAATCAGGACATTTCCAGCATATTAAGGGTCTTTATTTAGATTGTGATTTAGATACAATCGTTATTTATGTAGAACAGGTAGGTGCTGCTTGTCATACAGGTTCTTATTCTTGCTTCTTTAATGAAGTAATTCCTTATGACAATAGTGATTTTGCGCATGAACTTTATGATCTTATTGAAGATAGAAAAGTGCATCCAGTAGAAAAGTCTTATACAAACTACTTATTAAATGAAGGTATTGATAAGATCTGTAAGAAGGTTGGAGAAGAAGCTACTGAAACAGTTATTGCAGCTAAGAATACATCTAAAGAAGATTTGATTGGTGAAATCGGTGATTTATATTATCATGTATTAGTCTTAATGAATGCCTATGGTTTAACTGTAGATGATGTTTTAGATAAATTAAAGGAAAGACATAAGGTGACAGGCAACAAAAAAGTATTCCATACAAGAGGAGAGATTTAATTCTCTCTTTTTTTTTGGTATAATCGTGTAAGAGAGGTGTTTGTATGAAATTAGAAAAGTTATTAAATGGTTTTGAATATGAAATCATTGGGAATAAAGATGTAGATATTACAACATTAGTCTATGATTCACGTAAGGTAGAAGAAGGCAGCTTATTTGTCTGTATGGTTGGTGCTGCTTTTAATGCACATGATTTTATTGATCAGGTGATTGAAAAGGGAGCTCATGCGATTGTGATTTCTCAGGATGTCTCTTTAAAAGAGGGAATGACTTATATTAGAGTCAAGGATACACGTATTGCGTTGGCTTTATTATCTTGTGCTTATTTTAATTATCCTAGTAAAGAATTAAAGGTTGTTGGTATTACAGGAACAAAGGGTAAGACGAGTTCTTCATTAATGATCAAGTCTATTCTAGAACATGCAGGTAAGAAAGTTGGTATTATTGGGACAAATGGTACTTTTATTGGAGATATCCATGAACCTACAGCCAATACAACGCCAGAATCTTATGAATTACAGCGTATCATGAGAAAGATGGTAGAACATGATTGTGAATATTGTGTTATGGAAGTATCAAGTCAGGCTTTAAAGATGAATCGTGTGGCTGGTATTGAATTTGATTATGGTGTCTTTACAAATATTTCACCTGATCATATCGGACCTAATGAACATAAGGATTTTGCAGAATATATGGCATGTAAGAAACATTTATTTGATTTCTGTCAGGTTGGTTTATTTAATAAGGATGATGAACATTTTGAAGAGTTCACAAAGGATGTTCCTTGCAAGGTATTAACATACAGCATTGAAAAAGACAGTGACCTTAAAGCTCTCCATATTGAACTTTATAATGAGAATGGTGAATTAGGTATTACTTTTGATACAAAGGGATTAATTAATGCCTCTTTTAAAGCTTCTATGCCAGGTAAGTTCAATGCTTATAATGCATTAGTCGCAATTATGATCTGTTATTTAATTGATGTCCCTACAAAGGATATACAAAATACATTACCACAGGTTCATGTATTAGGTAGAGGACAGGTTATGCATGTCTCACCTGATTATAGTGTATTAATCGATTATGCTCATAATGGTGTTTCTTTTGAAAGTATTATTTCTACTGTAGAACAATACAATCCTAATAAGTTAATTGTAGTTTATGGTAGTGGAGGAAAACGTTCTAAAACAAGAAGATATGAATCGGGTGAAGTAGTCGCAAAGCATGGTGGTTATTCTATCTTGACTGCAGATAACCCAAGAGGAGAAAAGATTGTAGATATCTGCAAGGACATCGTAGTGGGTATTGATAAGTATCATGGTGAATATACGATTATTCCTGATCGTAAAGAAGCCATCTATCATGCATTAGATATGGCTTGTAAGGGTGATGTTGTCTTATTACTTGGTAAAGGTCATGAAACTTATATGATTGGTGAAGATGAAGTGACACGCCATTTCTCTGAAACAGAAGTATTAGAGGAATATAAGAAGGAGCGTGGACTTAATGCGTAAGATTGATTATCATATGCATACGCATTTTAGTGGTGATAGTGAAGCAAGTCCTCGTGAACATATTGAACAGGCAATTAGAATGGGATTAGATGAAATATGTTTTACTGATCATCGTGATTTTGATTATCCTATTGATACATTTGATCTCGATACAGATGCATATTTCATGGAACTGAGTGCCTTGAAGAATGAATATGTAGATCGTATTACTATTAAGATTGGTGTTGAAGTTGGATTAGACATGGATCATATTGATGAAATCAACACTTTTGTAGCACAATGTCCTTTTGATTATGTTATTGGTTCTATTCATGTTATTCATCATACAGAATTCTATTATGGAGAATTCTTCAAGGGTAAAACAAAAGAAGAAGCACATAGAGAATTCTTTGAAGAAACATTAAAATGTGTACAGACATTTGACTGTTTCAACTGTTTAGGTCATTTAGACTATATTATGCGTTATGGTCCTTATGAAGATAAACGTGTAGAACATGAGTTATATCAGGATATTATTGATGAAATCTTAAAGACACTTATTCAAAAGGGTAAGGGTATTGAAGTCAATACATCAGGATATGCATTAAATAAGACATGTGGTTTTCCTAATTTTGATATTGTGAAGCGTTATAAAGAACTAGGTGGTACAATAATTACAGTGGGTACAGATTCTCATACAAGTGATCGTGTAGGAGAACATGTAGAAGATGTTTTAAAACATTATCAGAAAATTGGTTTTGACGATGTAACTACATTCACAAAAAGAGTGAAAGATAATTAAGTCTATGTTATAATAGGCGAGATGGGAGAGATAAAGATGATAGAAATACTTACAAAAGATGATGTAGAAGAACTAAATGGCGAAAAAAATGATCAATATTACATTCCTGGTGAATTATTTAATGGGATGCAGTATAACCTTATAAGACTAGAAGTCAAATGGGCTTATGTGGCTGTATTAAATACATTATTGAATAAACCACACTATGATCAGGATAATAATGCCTATGTAAAAGATGATTCTCCTGCAATTATTGAGATGTTAGTTAAGATTGCGAATAAGAAAGTCAATGCTGCAAAGATTGAAGGCTATCTTGATGAAATGGATGAATTAGAACTCGTAAGACGTGATGGAAGAAACGTTTACGTTAGAAAAATTGTTTCAATTTTTTAGAGAAAGGTTCCTTTCTCTTTTTTAATAGTTAAGGGGGAGTATATATGTATCAGTTATTAATAAAAACATTTGTACGTGATTATAAGAATACTGAAAATGCACATGTAAGAGAACAATATGGAACAGTCTGTTCTATTATCTCTATAGTATGTAATATTATACTTGTAATATTTAAACTTATTTTTGGAACATTAGTTCACTCTGTTTCTATTGTTGCAGATGGTTACAACAACTTATCTGATGCAGGAAGTAACATTGCGACATTTTTTGGATTTAAGCTTGCTAATAAGCATCCTGATGCAGAACATCCATATGGTCATGGACGTTTTGAATATATTACAGGTTTAGGTATATCTTTTTTAATTATTTTAGTTGGTTTAATGAGTTTAAAGGATGCAGTCTTAAAAATCTTTAATCCAGAAGCAGTCAAGTTCAGTGTTCCTGCACTTATTGCTTTGATATTCTCAGTATTCGTTAAGATATGGATGGGTTACTTTAATCGTAAAGCAGGTAAAGAAATTAACTCAACCGCATTAGAAGCAGCAGCCCAGGATAGTATAAATGATGTCATGGCAACTTCTGCCACTATTGTGGCTCTAGTAGCTTCTTTAGTTACTGATCTACCAGTGGATAGTCTCATTGGTGCGGCAGTCTCTGTTGTTGTTGTCATTTCTGGTATATCTATCGCAAAATCAACCATTGATCCACTTCTTGGTATTAAACCAGATCCAGAAACAATTAAAGAAATAGAAGACTATTTGATGAGTTATGACTGTGTTATGGGTATTCATGATTTAATGATGCATGACTATGGCCCAGGACGTCGTTATTTAACTGTTCATTGTGAAGTAGATGCTTCTATTGATATGATGACAACGCATGATGAAATAGATAATATTGAACGTGCAATGATGGAGAAATTTCATATCCTTACTACAATTCATATGGATCCTATTGACATCCATGATACACTCACAAATGAATTAAGAGATAAAGTGACTCGCATTGTAGAATCTATCGATTCATCACTTTCTATCCATGACTTTAGAATAGTGAGAGGTCCTACACATACTAATCTTGTCTTTGATGTATTAATGAAGGATGATAAGTATAGTAAGAAGGAACTTAATAAATTAATTACTTCTAAGGTTAAAGAAATGAATACAACATACTATTGTGTGATTAATTTCGAATATTCATTTGTCTAGAAGTGTACAACTATAGTAAGAAATGTTAAAATCTTAATAGATAACTATCAATAATTTCATATATATATTCGAGGTGATTTAAGTGAAAAAAGCAAGTAAGATTATTACAGGATTTAACAAAGGGGAATACAAAGCACTCATCAAGGATCTTTATACAGAAGATGCCAGACTTACAAAGCAGAAGAATCGTTATGTCACTGCTTTAAAAAAATTCATTGAATTATATGGTGATGAAGAAGTAGAAATCTATAGTGCACCAGGACGTAGTGAAATCTGTGGTATGCATACAGATCATCAGCATGGTAAGATGCTTGCATGTGCTGTTAACCGTGATATTATTGCGGTTGTTACACCTACAGATGACAACGTTGTAAGACTTGTGTCTGAAGGATTCCCAGATATTCGTCCTATTACAATTAGTAAAACAGGATTAAGGTTAGCCTTTGATGAACAGGGTACAACTGAATCTTTAATTAAAGGCATTGTGTCTCAGTTCCAGAAACTAGGTTATGAAGTAGGCGGTTTTAAAGCTTATATTACAAGTGAAGTACCACTTTATTCAGGTATGTCATCAAGTGCTGCAATAGAAGTTCTTCTTGCCACTATTCTTAATGGTTTATACAATAGTGGTTCAATTAGCTCATTAATTATTGCACAGATTGCACAGTATGCTGAAAATATCTATTTTGGTAAGCCATGTGGATTAATGGACCAGGCAGCTTGTGCGATTGGTGGCTTAATTAAGATTGATTTCAAGGATCCTAAGAAACCACTTATTAAGAAACAGACAATCAAGTTTGAACAGTTCAATCATTCTTTATGTATTGTAGATACTAAAGATGTACCAGCTAACTTAACGAAAGAATATCGTGCTATCATTGAAGAAATGAGATCAGTAGCCAAATATTTTGGTAAAGAATTCTTAAGAGAAGTAGATGAAAATGAATTCTATGATCATATCATTCCAATGCGTAAAGTATGTTCAGATAGAGCCATTTTACGTGCTATGCATTTCTATAGTGAAGAAAAGCGTGTAAATAAGGAATTAAAGGCATTAAGAGATGGTAACTTTACTGAATTCAAGATTCAAATCAGACGTTCAGGTAATAGTTCATTTGAATATTTACAGAATGTTTATTCTTCAAAAGATCCTTCTCATCAGAATATTTCTCTCGCAATTTGTATGAGTGAAAAGATTCTTAAAGATAAGGGTGTAGTAAGAGTACATGGTCCTGGTTTTGAAGGTACTATCCAGGTATTTGTTGAAAATGATTATGCAAGAAAGTATAAGAATGAAATAGAAAAGTATATGGGTAAACATTGTTGCTATGTGACTCATATCAGACAGCAGGGCGCTATGAAAGTCATCTAAACGATGACTTTTTTTGTAATAGTTTTTACATCATAAGGCTTTAGATTTAACATAAAAAATGATAAAATGGCAAAGGACTTTTATGTATACAAGGAGGGTGAATAACATGGATAAGATGACAAAAGAACATCTTACGAGTCTCTTAATAAATGGGACTTCAGAACAGATTCAGGAAGCGATAGATGATATTCACCCCGCGGATATTCTTGATGTATTACAGGATCATCATAGTCAGTTAAATAATATTCTTTCTAAACTCCCAAATGATATTATTGCGGATGTTATTGAGGAAGAAGAGGATGAGGATGAACAGTATGAAATCCTTAAAACATTCCTAAAAGATCGTCAGAGCGCTATCTTAGATGAGATGAGTGATGATGAATTAGCCGATTTGATTGGTGAACTAGATGATCCAGAAGAACGTGCAGATGTATTATCTAAATTAGACATAGAGGATAAGACACATATTGAGAGCCTGTTGAAATATGATCCAAGCACTGCTGGTGGTATTATGACAACAGAGTTTATCTCTATTAAAGCCAATAATACAGTATTAAAGACTTTAGAATATTTACAGACTCAGGTTGAAGAAGATACAACGTATTATTTATATGTTTTAGATAAAAAGAAGGTATTGAAAGGTGTTATTTCATTAAGAGATATTGTCTCTTCTCCTTTCGATACACCAATCATGGATATTGTGAATCCTAATGTAAAGACAGTGGATGTTAATATGGACCAGGAAGAAGTGGCTAAGAAGTTTATGAAATATGGCTTCTATATGATGCCAGTTGTTGATTCAGAGTATCGTATGCTTGGTGTGATTGAAATTGATGATGTTATGGATGTCATGGAAGAAGAAACAACAGAAGATATCAACTTAATGGCTGGTATGAGTGGTGAAGAACGTGTAGATTCTACAGTATTAGAATCTGCAAAGAGCCGTATTCCTTGGCTTATTGTCAACTTATTTACAGCAGTTATGGCTGCTGCAGTTGTCGCAAACTTTGAGTCTACAATCGCCAAGGTTGTCTCTTTATCTTCAGTTATGTCCATTGTAACTGGAATGGGTGGTAATGCAGGGACACAGTCACTTACTATCTTATGTCGTGGTTTATCTCTTGGTGAAGTGGATAAAGACAATGCCTTCCAAATTTTCTGTAAAGAAATCACAGTTGGTTTATTATCAGGTATTGTGATTGGTATTATTGTGGCTATTGGTGCCTGGTGGTTTGCTAGTAACCCATGGTTTGGTTTGGTCGCAGGTTTGGCTATGATCTTAAATATGCTTGCGGCTAATATTGCAGGTTATTTAGTACCAGTTATCTTAAAACGTTTAAATATTGATCCAGCACTTGCATCAGGCGTATTTGTCACAACTGTGACAGACTGTATGGGCTTTTTCTTCTTTTTAGGTCTTGCCACATTATTCCTTCCTTTGTTAATATAAGAGATGGAGGATATGATTATGGAACATTTTACTTATAAAACTAAAGGAACTTGTGCAACTGCTATTGATTTTGACTTAGAAGGTCATACAATTCATAACGTTGTATTTACTAGAGGATGTAATGGAAACTTAAAAGCCATTGGTAAACTTGTAGAAGGTAAAGAAGCAGAAGAAATCGTAGCTATTCTAGAAGGTAATACTTGTGGTATGAAAAATACATCTTGTGCAGATCAGTTTGCACATGCATTAAAAGAAGCAATCAAATAATTAAAAAGGCAGAGAAATCTGCCTTTTAGTGTGCACAATAATCACCTAGAATGACTGCACTTAGTCCAAGTACTATACTTAAGACTATATAAATCATTGCAAGAGTTGTATTGCCATTCTTATGTAAAGTAATAGATTCTAACGCAAATGTAGAGAAGGTAGTAAAACCCCCACATAATCCTGTTTTAAGTAATAGAACTAAGTGAGGATTCATAGACTTCTTTAAAGCTATAGTGCTAATAAAACCTATTAAAAATGCACCAAGAATATTAATAAATAGAGTCAGTAATGGGAATCCATGTGTAGTCTTTAAAGGAATCAAACCGACTAAATAACGAAGTACTGAACCAATAAAACCACCCATACCGACATATAAACATGCTGTCATATATTTTCCTCCTTTTTCATGTATTATAAAATAGATGGAAGAGAGAATCAAAGGTGTTATAATACAAAAAAGAGGTGGTATTATGTTGAAAATTACTTATATAGCGCATAGCAGTTTCTTTATAGAAACAGATCGTACATGCTTGTTATTTGATTATTATACAGGAACTATTCCAAAAGTGCCTGTTGGTAAGAAACTTTATGTTTTTGCAAGTCATAGACATGGTGATCATTATTCTAAGAAGATTTTTGATTTAAAGAATGAATACAAAGATGTTCATTATTTACTATCAAGTGATATAGAGAAAATAGAAGATGATTCTATCTCTTATTTAAAGGATAATATTGTTTATTTTGATTCTAATATAGAAGTGAGTACTTATTTATCAAATGATGAAGGTATTGCGTTTATGGTACAAGTAGATGGTTATACTCTTTATCATGCTGGAGATCTCAATAACTGGGATTGGGTTGGGGAAGATAAAGAATGGCTTGATTGGCAGAAGAACCTTTATCATACAGAATTAGAAAAGATGGAGGACTTTGATATAGATGTAGCCTTTATTCCTTTAGATCCTCGTCTAGAAGATAATTATCATGAAGGTATTACAGACTTCTTAAAAGTATGTCATACGCGTTACATTGTCCCAATGCATTGCTGGAATAAATATGATGTCATTGAAAGATTTATAGAAGAACAGGGTCATAAAGATCAGGTTCTCTCATTTACACAAGAAGGAGAAGTTATGGATGTCAAAATATAAAATACTTTGGGTTATTCCCCTCTTTTTTATAATTTCTATATGTGGTGTTCTCTATTTTCAGAAAAATATACCAAATGAGATGTCTCGCTTCGAGATTGCCTATATTAATAATCATTTGATTATTCCTGATAGCCAGGAAATCATTGAAAAAGGTTATCCTAAAAATAAATCAGGGCAGACTTATGGTCCTGATTTATCAGACTATGTAGGTAGTGTTCCTGATCTCATTCTTGCAGAAAGTGAAGATGGGATTAAAGGTTATTTAAAGAAGACAGACAAGGATTCTATTACATCATCATCACGTACATTACCGCTCTATTTACAGGATGGTCAGACAAAGATTGCAGAACTCACACTCAAAACAAAATAATTTCCCAGGAAAAGGAGGAAAATCATGACACTCAATCAATTACGTTATGTCGTCATGGTGGCACAAACAGGAAGCATTACTCAGGCGGCTAAAAGACTATTTATCTCACAGCCTTCTCTTACAAATGCGATTAAAGAATTAGAAAGCGAAATGCATATCACAATCTTTAGACGTACCAATAAAGGTGTTATTGTATCTAGAGAAGGAGAAACATTCTTAAGTTATGCTAGACAGGTATTAGATCAAGCTGATCTACTTGAAGAACGCTATATGAATGATAAACATCAAAGTCCTCATTTTAGTGTATCCTGCCAGCATTATTCCTTTGCAGTTAATGCATTTGTAGATGTTATTAGACAGTTTGGTGTTAACCAATATGATTTTACATTAAGAGAAACAGAAACACATGAAATTATCGAAGATGTTTCTACTATGAAAAGTGAAATAGGTGTTCTTTATACATGCCCTAAGAATGAAGAAGTCATCATGAAGATGATCAGACAGAATAACTTAGAATTTAAAGAACTATTTATCGCAAAACCTCATGTCTTTATTTCTTACCATCATCCTCTTGCTTATAAGAAGACATTAACTCTTAAAGACTTAGAAGATTACCCCTATCTTTCTTTTGAACAGGGAGAATATAATTCTTTCTATTTCTCAGAAGAAGTATTAAGTACATTGGATAGAAAGAGAAACATTAAGGTAAGAGACCGTGCGACACTCTTTAACTTGTTGATAGGTTTAAATGGTTATACAGTATCTACTGGTATTATCTCTAAAGAATTGAATGGGGAAACAATTATTTCTGTTCCTTTATTAGTGGATGAAATTATGAAAGTAGGCACTATTACACAAAAGAATATGATACTTTCACGTTATGGAGAAGCTTATATGGAGGCACTAAAAAAGCATATATAATGATAATCTCTTGATTTTACCACTTAAATATTACTAGTGATATTCTTGCTTTTTGTGATTTTTGGTGTAAAATACTACCAACATCACAAGCGTGATGTTGAAGGAGGTAAGACTCATGTTGAAACGTTATTTAGAGAAGCTGATCTCTTTTGGCTGTAGTCTTCAGGATGTCCCTCGCGTAGATGTTGTTTATGAAATGCCAGAAGGTCAGAACTATCATTTAGTGAAATATATATCAGGAAAGCAAGGATGCTTATATGTTGATATCGATGCTTTCAAGAAGGAAAATCAAAAATCCTTATTTGCGTTATTTACAGAATTAAGACGTTATTATCAGGATTATACAAATATGAAACAACCCCATGATCTTGAATATGTTATCGATGCCAATGCCTTTGCGGTTATGGTCATGAAGGTCTACTTTGGTGTAGATTCTCCAGTTAATCATGATCTACCAATGACAAGAGTGATGCTTGCATCCCATCGTCTCTCACAACAATTAAATATCAAGTAAAAAGAGTGGCCGTGGCCACTCTTTTCTTAAGGATTGTAAGGATATGTTTTTTGTTACTAGTTAGTAGTAACTAACTAGATATTATCATACATATAGGGTAAATGCAATAAATATATTAAATTAATTTTTCTTGGTCATTTTACTTGTTTAACAACTATAGTTATGCTAGACTAACTATAGTTAGAGAAGTCTAACTTGGAGGTAAACAATGAATAAATATCTAATTGAGAAAGTATATGGACGTGAAATTATTGATTCTCGTGGGAATCCTACAGTAGAAGCAGAAGTGACTCTTGCGGATGGTACAGTAGGACGTGCTGCAAGTCCTAGTGGTGCTTCTACAGGTGAATTTGAAGCATTAGAACTAAGAGATAACAATCCTAAGAAGTTTGGTGGTAAAGGTGTTTCTAAGGCAGTCGAACATGTGAACAATGAAATTGCGAAAGCAGTCATTGGTGCAGATGCAAGAGATACATATCATGTTGATAAACTAATGATTGAAGCAGATGGTACAGAAGATAAATCTAACTTTGGTGCCAATGCGATTCTAGCTGTTTCTTTAGCGGCTGCTCAGGCTGCTGCTAAGAGTGAAGGTATTTCTTTATACCGTTTCATTGGTGGTGTGAATGCGAATAAGCTTCCTGTCCCAATGATGAATATCTTAAATGGTGGTGCTCATGCCACAAATACTGTGGACGTACAGGAATTCATGATCATGCCAGTAGGTGCTGATAGCTTTAAGGATGCATTAAGAATGGCGACTGAAGTATTCCATGCGTTACAGTCATTATTAAAATCTAAGGGACTCGCTACTTCAGTAGGTGATGAAGGTGGATTTGCGCCAGACTTATCAACTGATGAAGAAACAATCGAAACTATTCTAGAAGCAGTTAAGAATGCAGGTTATGAACCAGGTAAAGATTTTGTACTTGCGATTGATGCTGCATCAAGTGAATGGAAGACTGATAAGAAAGGCTTCTATAAATTACCTAAGTCAGGTAAGACTTATACATCTGCAGAGTTAATTGCACATTGGAAGTCTTTAGTTGAAAAGTATCCAATCTATTCATTAGAAGATGGTTTAGATGAAGAAGACTGGGAAGGCTGGACACTTATGACTCAGGAATTAGGAGATAAAGTGCAGCTTGTAGGTGACGATTTATTCGTTACTAATACTAAACGTTTATCTAAGGGTATTGAATTAAAAGCAGGTAATTCTATCCTTATTAAGTTAAACCAGATTGGTACTCTATCTGAAACATTAGAAGCTATTAAGATGGCTCATAACGCAAACATGACAGCCATCGTATCTCATCGTTCTGGTGAAACAGAAGATACAACTATTGCGGATTTAGCTGTTGCACTCAATGCAGGTCAGATCAAAACGGGTGCACCAAGTAGAACTGAAAGAGTAGCTAAATACAATCAGTTACTTCGTATTGAAGAAGCTTTAGGTGATAGTGCAGTTTATCCAGGTATTAAGACATTCAAGTTCAATAAGTAAGGCAGAGAAATCTGCCTTTTTTACTTCTCTTTTAATTTGTTTGTGTTATGATATATGAACATATTTTCGGGGGAAACATTATGAAACATTTTAAAAGAGGAGTGCTTCTCACTTTAATTGGTGGGACATGCTGGGGATTTTCAGGTGCAAGCGGACAGTTCTTATTTACTCATTATCAAGCCAATCCTATGTGGCTCACATCTATGCGTATGTGTTTTGCGGGATTATTGATTACACTATTTGGTGCATTGACACAAAAAGAAGCGATGAAACGTTTAGTAAGTCAAGAGAAAGACCTACTTAAAACATTTGGTTTTGGTTTTGTCTTAATGTTGTGTCAGTTTACTTATTTACAGGCTATTAATACATCTAATGCGGGAACGGCTACAGTATTGCAGTATCTTTCACCAATTTATATCATGATCTTCGTTTGTCTTACATCAAAGAGATTACCAAATAAGATTGAAGCATTATGTATTGTCTTAGCCTTAGGTGGTGCCTTTGTGATTGCGACACATGGTCGTTTAAATGGCTTAGCACTTACTCCAACAGGATTATTCTGGGGAATATTCTGTGGTTTTACAGCTGCTGCATATTCTATCTATCCTAAGCGTCTGATGGCAGTTTATGGCAGCGTTCCAGTCACAGGTATTGGAATGTTATTTGGTGGTATTGTGCTATTATGTGCAGGTAAGACATGGACTCTTGTACCTGCATTAGACTTAGCTGGAGTACTTGCGACAATAGGTATTATAGTCATTGGTACAGCAGTTGCCTTTACATTGTATTTACAGGGAGTTGTAGATATTGGACCAGTCAAAGCAAGTATGATTGCAAGTATTGAACCTGTTTCAGCTACATTATTTGCCTTTGTATGGTTATCTACACCATTTAAGGGTATTGATCTTGTTGGTTTTGCGATGATTCTTGTGACAATCTTCTTATTAGCTCTTCCTAGTAATCAAGTATCAAATTCATAACTATTACATATATTTTGTAATATAATAATATTAGGGAGTGGTTATTATGAAGAAGTTAAAGAAGGGAATTCCATTTCTCATTTATATGATGATTTGGTCTTTGTATATATTATTTGCCTGGTCAAGAACACATCCAGGACAGATTATTGAAGTGTCATTATTTATATTATATTTAGTATTGCCTGCATCCGCTTTTATTATATCAGTGCTCTATGGTCAATCAGATCATCGTGCTATTTACTTACTTACATTATTCTTTGGTATGATGGAGCTGCTTGGCTGTTATCTTAGCTTTATTCGTGTCTCATTAACTGATATAGAAAAGATTCTTGCACCAAGTTCAGAAATAGTATTATATGGTGTACTTCCATCATTACTTGGAATCATGATTGGACAATATATAAACAAAAAGAACCGCTACAACATGTAGCGGTTCTTTCTTATAGTTCTTTATCGTTAAGAATAGAGATTGTACTTCTATATGAGATGATTAAGACAATGAGTACAATGAAGGCATATATTCCAATAAGTAGGAATGCTGAAATTTGACTCATCAACATGCCAACTGATGTGGCACCACTTGCGACTGCAAGAAATAAAACAAGCATCAACATTAAGACAATAATAGTTGCCTTTTCACGACCATATTTCATCATTACAGGAATCGTGATAGAAATATATATTAAAGCAGAAAAGAGCATGGCAAGCTGGACAATCACTGTTTCTAAGTTAATATGAGTTGCGGAACTTATAAGGAATGCAATCAGCCATGATATGAATGTGACAGTGAATGCATAGATATATTTCTCTATACAGTATTCTTTCTTACTGAAAGGCAAGGCAAAGAGATAAGTCATCTCATTGTGATACATATCATAAGAAAATGAATTGAAGACAAGTCCTGTTCCCATAAATGTAAGATAACTAGAAATATACGCAAATCCAGAATTTGCATAAGCCATAATTAAACAGATCACAACAATCGTTACAACATACTTTATTTGAGACTTGAGCAATAATAAATCTTTTTTGAGTAGTCCTTTCATAAGCGTTCACCTTTCAATAGAATAGGAATCATTGTATCAATATGATTCTGTTCAATCACAATAGTAGGATAGTTTTCACTATAGAACTGTCTAACATTAGTCAGACATGAATAACCAAATGGTTCTTTCATTACTTTCAGCAGATAATCTTTATCTAAGTTATCGTAATCTTCTTTAGATACCTTTAATACACCATATTGAGATAGAAGTGTATCCATTTCTTCATGCATGATGATCTGCCCATGATCAATTACATAAAGATCATCACATAATGATTCTAAATCACTCGATATATGAGAAGAAATAAGAATAGTACAATCTTCCTGTTCCATATAATCTCTTAGTATATCTAGAATTTCATCTCTAGTAAGAACATCAAGTCCTGCAGTTGGTTCATCTAAGATCAGTAACTGTGCATGATGTGTTAGGGCAATAATGATATTGAGTTTTGCTTTCATGCCTGTAGAGAATGTACGTGTTTTCTTATCTAAAGGAATATCAAAACGCTGACAATAAGATTGAAACAAATCTTCATCAAAACGTTTATAAGTACATTTCAGAATACTGATTATATCGGATACAGTAAAGAATTCACTGAATCCTGTTTCACTTAATACAACACCAATTTCCTGTTTATCAGGTATCTGTATGTTACCTTCATCAATAGGATTAATACCAAGAATACTCTTGAATAATGTGGTCTTACCAGCCCCATTCATTCCAATAATTCCAGTAATCATACCTTTAGGAATATCTAAACTGCATTCAAGAGTAAATGAGTCATAACTCTTTTTTAAATGATCAATGTGAATCATACATATCCTCCATAATAAGAGATAACATGTCCTGCATTTCTTGATAAGTAATGCCAGAACATTTCCCTTTTTCTATAGCACGAGATAATAGTTCTTCTGTTTCTTTTAAACAATTTTCTTTTACTTCATTTTGAGAAACCTCTAATACATAGCTTCCTTTTCCATGAACAGTTGTTGTATAGCCTTCTTTTTCTAAGAAATCATAGGCTTTCTTCACAGTTAAAGCACTGATTTTTAATTCTTTAGATAAAGCACGTACTGAAGGGAGTGCTTCATTAGGAGATAACTGATTAGAGAGTATTGCTTCTTTAATGGCTTCTACAATTTGTTCATATATAGGAATCATTGACGAATGATTAATGATAATATGCATATCTCTTCCTCCTATAAACAGTATATAACAGTATATAACACTGCGCAATACAAAATTCAAATTATGAAAATACTAAGCATAATCTTTCAATGTTTGATAGTATACTCTTGAAAACAAGGAGGACATAATAATGAGTTTTAGAAAAGACTTTTATTGGGGTGGCGCAACTGCAGCCAACCAGCTAGAAGGAGGATGGCAGGAAGGTGGAAAAGGTATTTCCTGTCCTGACGTATGTACCGGCGGAAGTGCAACAGTAAGTAAACGCATTACACCAGTATTAGAAGAAGGTACTTTTTATCCTTCACATGATGCGATTGATCATTATCATCGTTTTAAAGAAGATATCGCATTATTTGCAGAAATGGGATTCAAGATGTATCGTTTCTCAATTGCATGGACTAGAATTTTCCCTAATGGGGATGAAGAAACACCTAATGAAGCAGGTTTAAAGTTCTATGAAGAATTAATTGATGAATGTCGTAAATACAATATTGAACCATTAATTACTATTTCACATTATGAAGTACCATTTAACTTAACTAAGAAATGGAATGCCTGGGCAGATCGTCGTATGATTGACTGTTACTTAAACTTCTGTAAAGCAATTTTTACTAGATATAAAGGTAAAGTAAAATACTGGTTGACTTTCAATGAAATTAACTCAGTGACTACACCACTGGGTGGTTTCTTATCACAGGGTATTTTAAATGAAATCAAGACAATGAATTTCATGGAACAGGTAGATGTTCCTCAGAATCGTTTCCAGGGATTACATCATCAGTTTGTAGCAAGTGCACTGGCAGTTAAAATGGCTCATGAAATTGATCCAAATTATCAGGTGGGTTGTATGCAGATTATGGCAACTAGCTATGGGTTGACATGTGATCCTCATGATCAGATTGTGAACCAGGAAAAGAATCATTTAATGAACTGGTTCTGCTCAGATGTACAGTGCCGTGGTGCTTATCCAAACTATATTAAGAGATACTTTAAAGAAAATAATATCAACATCGTTATGGAAGAAGGCGATGAAGATATCTTAAAGGCTGGTCCAGTTGATTTCTATACATGTTCTTATTATATGTCTAATTGTCAGACAGCAGATAAGAGTAAAGAAGCAGGTTCAGGTAATATCTTAGGTGGTGTACCAAACCCATATCTTAAAGCTTCTGACTGGGGTTGGCAGATTGACCCAATTGGTTTAAGATATTCATTAAATGAAATCTGGGATCGTTATCAGAAACCAATCTTTGTCGTAGAAAATGGCTTAGGTGCTTATGATAAGATTGATGAGGATGGTAAAGTGCGTGATGACTATCGTATCGATTACTTAAGAAGCCATATTGAACAGATGCATGAAGCTGTATTAGATGGTGTTGATTTAAGAGGTTATACTCCTTGGGGATGTATTGACTTAGTATCAGCTTCTACTGGTGAAATGGCTAAACGTTATGGTTTCATCTTTGTAGAAAGATATGATGATGGAACAGGTGACTTCTCTAGACGTAGAAAAGAATCATTCTACTGGTATCAGAAAGTCATCAAAACAAATGGGGAAGATTTAAAATAATATGAAAAAGAAGGACTATGGATTTTATAGTCCTTCTTTAATGTTTATGTCTTTTTTGTTTGACAGAATTACCTTCTTCAGGTCCTTTGAAATCTACTAAAGATCCTAAATCAAAGACCTTAAATCCAGCTTTGACTAATTTTCTTGCACCTTCATGTGCAGTGCCAGCTGCAAGGGCATAAACATAATATGTTGCAGTAGGATCAAGATCTCTTTTTGCATGCTGATCAATTAATCTTGCAGGATAACATTGTGCATCAACTGGATGTCTGACATCAAACTTTAAATCATCATCTACACATAGTAGAATAATATTCATATTATTTTGAAATTCTTCATAAGCATGATTAATTTCTAGTGTTTGTACTGCTTCTTTACGTTTAAAAAACATAGACTCACCTCACTTATACAATAATATCATTTTCTTATGCATTTTACTATTGCTTTTTAGAAATTGGTATGGTAATATAAACAAGCAGTCTAACTTAGGGGCTTGGTCCAATGGTAGAACATCGGTCTCCAAAACCGTTGATACGGGTTCGATTCCTGTAGCCCCTGCCATCTGTAAACAACGAACATTAATTTGTTCGTTTTTTTTATTTAATTTTATGTTTATTTATTTAATACCCCTTTTATTGTGGTATAATATAGTTATGAAAGGGGTTACAATTTATGGCAAAAACTTTAGCATGTATCGTAACAGATCCAGTAGGCTTATATGCGACACCTGCAATGGATCTTATCGAAGTCGCAAAGACTTTCGACAGTGACTTTACCTTAACTTATTCAGGTAAAACTGTGAATCTTAAATCGATGATGGGTGTTCTTTCATTAGGTATTCCAACAAAGGCAAAGATTGTGATTACTGCCGATGGAGACGATGAAGAAACAGGTATTGAAGCAGTACATGAAAAAATGAAAGAATTAGGTATTATCGGATAAAGAATGCATGATGCATTCTTTTTCTTTTTTATGTATAATAGGCGTAAGGAGTTGATGGTATGAAACCGATGATGTGTTTTGATGTGGATGGTACCATTAGAGGTACGACAGATGAACATATAGTATATGATTCGACGATTCTTGCACTTAAGAAATTAAAGGAAGCAGGATATCCGATCGTTGTTTCAACAGGAAGAGGAAGAGACTCTTTCTTACGTACTGGTATACAGGATATTGCCGACTGGGATGGATTTGTATTTAATAACGGTCAGTTGATTACAGATGGGAAAGGCAATGTGATCAATGCCCATCATTTTAAGAATGAGGATGTTATTCGTACAATTGCGAAAGCAGATGAATTGAATCTTGCAGTAACTTTAAAAAAGGAACATCGTATTATCACAAAGGAACCAGATGAGTATGTCTTAGAGACACAGCGTTATTTTGGAAACCAGATTGGTCCTGTAGAAAAGTATAACGGGACAGATCTTGTAGATATGATGATTATCTATGGTCCTAAAGGGTGGGACTATAAACCATTTCTTGATTTAGAAGGTATTTCTGTATTGCCAGGTTTATCCTGCTTTGCGGATGTTGCCATTGCAGGTGTATCTAAAGCAACAGGTATTATGGAATTAGGAAAGGTATTAGGTAGTGATCATTATGTATGTTTTGGTGATTCACAGAATGATATAGAAATGATGAAGCATGCCTCAACATCAATTTGTATGGGCAATGGTGATGCAATGACTAAAGCGGAAGCAGATTATGTAACTGCAGATATTGATGATGATGGTATTTATAAAGCTTGTATTCATTTTGAATATATAAAGGAGTAGAGAAAAATGACATTAAAAGAAGCATATGAAACAGGTAGAGATTTAGATGTATATGTAGATAGTGAAATGGCTGATCAGGATTCACATAGTTTTGATGATTTATGGCAGTCTATTTATGATATTGTACAGGTAGCAGTAGGGGGAATCGTAGAAGAAGACCCTGAAGAATTAAAAAAAGCCATTGCATGGCTTAAGGAAACACAGGATAAAACAGAAGCCTATAAGACTTTAGATATCCCATTTGAGGTAGAGTAATGAAAGTAGTAGATATGCATTGTGATACACTTTATGAGATGGAAAAGAATCACCTCTCATTAAGTGAAAATAACTTAAATATTGATTTAAAAAAGATGGAAGAAGGAGATTATCTTTTACAGAACTTCGCAATCTTTACTGAACTAAAGAAAACAGCTGATCCAGTCGATCATGTGATGAAATGTATTGATTATTTCTATCAAGAAATGAGAAAGAATAAGGACAAAATCCAGCCAGTTACAACTTATGATGAAATCATGGAGAATACACATAATGGTATTATGAGTGCGCTGCTTACTATTGAAGAAGGGGCAGTTATTCATGAAGATTTGTCTTATTTAAGAAACTACTATCGTTTAGGTGTACGTATGGTGGCCTTAAGCTGGAACCATGTCAATGGACTCACATACCCTAACTTTGATATGAATGATGATACACATGGTTATCATACATATGATGATGTTCATGGTCTCACTGATGCAGGAAAAGCCTATATTAAAGAGATGGAAGATCTCGGTATGATTATTGATGTGTCTCATATGTCAGATAGATGTTTCTATGATGTGTTAGATATCGTCAAGAAGCCTTTTGTGGCATCTCATTCTAATGCACGTGCTGTATGTCCTCACGCTCGTAATATGAGTGATGATATGATTTTAAAACTTGCACATCGTGGTGGTGTTATGGGGCTTAACTATGCTGCAGGTTTCTTAGGTGAGAATGCGGAAAAGTCACGCATTGAGGATATGGTGAAGCATATTCTTTATATCAAGGACTTAGCAGGTATTGATTGTATTGGATTAGGTTCTGATTTTGATGGTATTTCACAAAATCTAGAAATGAAAAATGCGTCTTATTTACCTCAATTAGAAAAGGCATTGAGAGACGCAGGGTTGACAACTGAAGAAATTGAAAAAGTCTTTTATAAAAACGTATTACGCGTTTATAGAGAAGTCTTGAAATAGAAAAAATGACAGGCCGTATATGATGGGGAAGCCTGTCATTTTTCTTTTAATAACTTTTTGGGGGAGAAGTTATGTAGTCACTTGGGAGTATCCGTGAACTACGTATATCAATATAACGGAGAATTGTGAACGTAATATGAATACAGTTCATATTTATGTAAAATAGTACACATGTCTTTCTTTTTTTAATTCTGAAAGTATTATATAATAATATAGATAAATAACGTGAAGGAGAGAAAATATGAAAAATTTATTTTATCGCCTGATGATCTATCTAGATACAGCTAGTGAAACAGATACAAACTATTTTATAGCTTTATTTATGGCTAATAATTTCTATCGTATCCCCGATATGCGTATTAGTGAACTTGCAGAAGAGTGCTTTGTATCTCCTGCAACCATTTCACGTTTCTGTCGTGCTTTAGGATATGAAAACTTTGCGCATTTAAAACAAGAATGCAATAGTTTTCATTCTAATAATAAGAAATTCAATAATTTAATTAATATTGATTTGGAGTGTATGGCACATTCACCAGAAAAAGCAACAGAAGAATTCGCTCAGCAGATTATTGAATCTACTAAAGAAATTTCAAAAATCCTTGATTGGAAAATATTGGATGAAGTGCTTCATTTGATTCATGATCATGAAGAAGTGGCTTTCTTTGGAACGCAGTTCTCGACAAGTGCTGCAATATTACTACAGACGGATTTATTAATGTTGGAGAAGTTTACTATTGCATATATGGATTCAGAAAGACAGTTAGAATGTGCAAAACAGATGACTGAAGATTCAGTGGCGATTGTTATTTCGTTGAATGGTAATTTTGAACACGTGGGACATAAGGTCTTACAGTATCTTCATAAATCTAAATGTCATATTGTATGGATTACTTCTACTCATGAAGATAATCTAGGTATTCCTGTTGAATATAAGGTATTAGTCGGTGGCTCTCTTGAAAATAAGACAACGAAGCATGCACTTTTAACGGCTGTACAATTAATGAGTTTGCGTTACTATAGTTTATTCTGTCCGGATCTCAAGTCAATGAAGAAGAAATTGGTATAGGTGGTTATATGAGAATAATTAAATCAGAAATAATTACAGAAACAATTAAAGAGTTATGTATTAAAGGAGCTTGTCATCTTCCTGCAGATGTCTATAACCGTTTATTAGAAGCCATCTCTACAGAAGATTCTCCTGTTTCTAAACATACATTAGAAATATTGAAGGAAAATGCGGATATTGCAGCGAATAACCAGGAACCAATCTGCCAGGATACAGGAATGGCCTGTATCTTTGTAGAAATAGGTCAGGAAGTCTATGTAGAAGGTAACCTTACAGAAGCAATCAATGAAGGGGTCAGACAGGGATATACTGAAGGATACTTAAGAAAGAGCGTGGTGGATGATCCTGTCTTTGACCGTATTAATACAAAAGATAATACACCAGCGATTATTCATTATGATATTGTGCCTGGAGATCAGTTAAAGATCACGGTAGCACCTAAAGGATTTGGCAGTGAAAATATGTGCCAGGTGAAGATGCTTAAACCAAGTGATGGCATTGAAGGTGTAAAGGACTTTATTCTCAAGGTTGTAGAAGATGCAGGTCCTAACCCATGTCCTCCTATTGTGATCGGTGTAGGTATTGGTGGGACATTTGATCATGTCACTTATTTGGCAAAGAAGGCGATGATCAAGAAGATAGAAGAACATCATCCAGATCCTCGTTATCGTGCATTAGAAGAAGAAATGTTGGAAAAGGTGAATGCGACTGGTATTGGTCCTGCAGGATTTGGTGGTAAGACAACAGCACTTGCCTTACATGTGGAAACTTGTCCTACTCATATTGCAGGTTTACCTTGCGCTGTGGCTATCTGCTGTCATGTATCACGTCATCAGGAGGTGACATTATGATCAAATTAGAAACACCTCTTACTATTGAAAAGGTGGAATCACTTCGTGCAGGTGATCAAGTATTATTAAGTGGTACTATTTATACAGGACGTGATGCGGCGCATAAGCGTTTTGTAGAAGCATTAAAAAATAATGAACCACTTCCTTTTGATCCTTATGATCAGGTGATTTATTTTGTAGGTCCTACACCTACAAAGCCTGGTCATATTATTGGGAGCTGTGGACCTACAACGTCTTATCGTATGGATGCTTATTCTCCTGCCATGTTAGCACAGGGATTAAGAGGGATGATTGGTAAAGGAAGAAGAAATAACGACGTAAAAGAAGCAATGAAAAAATACAAAGGTGTTTATTTTGGTGCGATTGGTGGTGCAGGAGCGATTATAGCCTCTTGTATTAAATCATGTGAAGTGATTGCCTATGAAGACCTTGGACCTGAAGCGGTACGTCGTCTCGTTGTAGAAGATCTACCACTTACTGTTGTAATTGATAGTGAAGGACATGATCTTTATGAAATAGGCCGTCAGGATTATTTGAAAGGAAAGAAATAGTTATGGATCAGCCATTTAGAGATTATAATGAGACAGATATTCTATATCTTCTCATGACATATGTAAACTTTTCATCTGGACAGGATATGTATTACAGTATTGCGAAAACAATACTTACACATCTTGAACAGATTCCTAGTATTTCAATTAATGATCTTGCAGAGCTTTGTTATACATCTCCAGCAACAATCTCAAGATTCTGCAAGGATTTAAATTGTCGCAACTTTGCAACATTCAAAAAAGAAATGGCGATTGCTTTAGAAATAGCACATGATGAAATTCATTTCTCTTTTGATGATGATTTTAAAATCAAAAAGAATCCGCAATATCTTGTAGATAAAGTCTATGATGATACAAAAAAATCATTGGAATTAGGACAGCAGCAGCTAGATATCAATGATGTTGATAAAATCTGCGAACTTATTCATGATGCGCCTCACGTATTTATGATTGGTTATCAGTTCTCACGTATTGCCTGTCAGGATTTTCAATTAAAGATGTTAAAACTTGAAAAGTTCCTCTATGCTTTTGCGAATAGAGGAGATGAAGTTCAAAAACTTGATCTGATTGAAGAAAATGATCTGGTTATTATTGTGACAGTACGTGCAAGAAAAGAATTGATTGATTCATTGATTACACGTATTAAGAAACAGAAGGCGCGTATTTTGATTGTGACTATGAATAAGGATTATACAAATCCTGAAGTAGACTACTATTACCATTTAAATGGTGAAGAGAGTGATTATACACAGTCTTCTATTTCTGGCTTTATTGATACAGTTTCATTCTTTAATGTTGTATATTTGCGTTACGGTTTACTCTATAATCAATATTTATTATAACTGTATACGTAGTACCAACAAAATGGTATAATGGAACAAGTTGAAAAGAAAGGAAGTATCTATTCATGAAGAAAAATGAATTAGTAGAAAAAGTTGCTGAAGGTGCATCTTTAACTAAAGCTGATGCAGAACGTGCTATTAATGCTTTAGTTGATGCAGTATCTGGAGCTCTTGTTGAAGGCGATAAAGTGGCTTTAAAAGGTCTTGGAACTTTTGAAGTAAGAGAAAGAAAAGCGAGAACAGGTATTAATCCTAGAACTCGTGAAACTATCGAAATCCCAGCAAGTAAAGTTCCTGCTTTTAAAGCAAGTTCTACACTTAAGGATGCAGTGAATAAATAATATTAAAAAAGTGCTTCGGCACTTTTTTATTTTGTTCATTTAGTTTAGAATTAGATAAAAGGGAGTGGTGAGGATGATTACAATACTCTATACATCAAAGCATGGAGCAACAGCTAAAATAGCACGTGTTATCAATACATATCTTAATCATACATGCACGTTGATGAACTTAGATGAATTAGATATGGCTGTCTTAGAGAAGACAGATACGATTGTTTTAGGAGTTCCTGTTTATTATGGGGCACTTGATCCAAAGATGGTGGATTTTATCAAGAAGAATCAGGGATTACTTATTAAGAAGCATTATTCTATTTATATTACAGCTCTTTTCCATACTGAATTCATGAGTTATATTACTAAAGAGTTTGATTATTCTATATTAAAGAATGTAACGACAATGGCAGGACTTGGCGGTGCAATCTATTATCCTGATTTAAGTATTCAGGAGAAGATGGTTCTTGCAGTTATGAATAAGAATCGTCCAGTCATTCCAAAAGAGCATCATATCAATATCTTTGAGAACTTCGATAATCATGAAATAGAATTATTCTCACAGAAGATCAAAAGAATTGAAGATTATGCAATCAAAGCAAAATAAAAAAGGAGAAGCGACCTGCTTCTCCTTTAAAATTAATCAACAATAATTGTACCTTCTTTAGGTCCACCAGCAGCATTTGATTCATCTGTATCGATATGCATGAAAGTAGCATAAGTATCTTTAACACGGCACATAACATCACCAAAGATTAATGAACGACCATTTGTTTCAACTTCTACTTTTACAATCTGACGGTCCTTAATACCCATTGCTTCAGCATCTTCTGGAGAGAAATGGATATGACGTTTTGCAGCAATAACGCCTTCAGTTAATTCAACTTCACCTTTAGGTCCAACTAATTTACAAGCTCCACTACCAGCAAGGTCTCCAGAACCTCTAACAGGTGCTTCTAAACCTAATGATCTGGCATCAGTAAGAGCTAATTCAATCTGAGTATGGTCTCTAACAGGTCCAAGAACAGACATCGCTTTTTCGCCTCTAGTTCCTACAACCTTTACCTTTTCAGCACATGCAAACTGACCTGGCTGAGAAAGATCCTTTTTCTTTGTTAGTTCGTAGCCTTTACCAAATAATGTTTCTAAATCAGCCTGACTTAAGTGAATATGTCTAGCTGAAGTTTCAATGATAATTTTGTTATTCATAATCTGCCTCCTAGTCACGTATTTTACACCCTTTTATGCATTTTGAAAAGGCTTACTTTACAAATATCTATAAGTGTAACCTATCAATGTTTATTTTCATTAATTCTTAAAACTGCTATAATATTTGTAAGTGAGGTTGATGTTATGATAAATGTTATTACGTCGGAATTACCAATAATATGGAAGTTTACAAAATCAGCTATTGATTTATTGGCAGTATGGGTTTTATTATACTATGGTATCATGATGTTCAAGACAAACATGCGTACTATGCAGTTATTTAAAGGGGTTATTGTTGTCCTTCTTGTTAAGGCTGTTACAAGTGTTCTAGGATTAGTTACTCTTGGTACAATTGTTGATGCAGTGATCACATGGGGAGTATTGGCTATTGTTGTTATCTTCCAGCCAGAAATACGTGTCTTATTAGAGAAGATGGGGCAGACTAAAAATGAAGTACAGCATCGCTTATCTGATGATGAAAGAGAACGTGCAATGGATGAACTTGTTGAATCTATTACAACAATGTCTAAGGATAAGACAGGTGCGCTTATTACTTTTGAACGTCGTCAGTCTTTACAGGATTTTATTAATACTGGTGTGAAGGTATCTGCATCTATTAAAGCAGAACTTTTAACAACTATCTTCTATGAAGGAACACCTCTTCATGATGGTGCAACTATTATAAAGAATGATATGATTGTTGCTTCTGCCTGCTTTTATCCTCCTACAAATAAGGAAATTCCTTCACAGTATGGAGCAAGACATAGAGCGGCAATTGGTATTAGCGAAATCACAGATTCTTTGACAGTGGTTGTATCTGAAGAAACAGGAAATGTCAGTTTTGCAGCGAATGGAGAATTGACAAGAATTAACTTGAATGAACTTCGTTCTAAATTAATTGCTGAATTGAACTGGTATGGTGAAGGCGGTGAATCCCATGAATGATCCTAAGAAAAAGAAACAGACGGATTCTACAACGGATTTCTTCTTGCAGTTTGTAAAGGAAGAAAAATCTGAAAAAGAGAAGACAGAAGCGAAAAAAGGAGAAAGAGAACAGACCTATACAAAAACAGTAGAAAAGGTCTCTACAGGCTATAACTACTTTAATAAGCTGTTAGATAAGCTTCTTGAGAATAAGCATTCTGTGCGTATTCTTTCATTTGTGCTTGCTTTATTCTTATTTGTTTCATTCTCTGGTGGGGATGTAATGAATTCTACAACGGCTGGGGCAACGCTTAAGAAGGTGCCAGTACAGGTAGAAGGATTAAAGGATCGCTATGATGTATCGGGAGTACCTCCAACTGTAGAAATAGGTTTGATTGGTCCTTCTATGGATATCTATACAACTAAGTTAACAAGTAATTATGAGGTTTATTGTGATTTATCTGAATATAATGAAGGAACACATCATGTTACATTAAAGACAAGAAATTTTGATAGTGATTTGACTGTGATGCTCATTCCTGAAACAGTGACAGTTAAGATTCTGCCTAAGGTGGATGCAAAGTTTGATTTAGGATATAAGTTTATTAATCAAGATAAATTAAATGAAAAATATAGTGTTTCAGTTGATTCAATATCTACAAAACGTGTTACAATAACAGCGACACAGAATAATCTTGATAAGATTGATAAGGTCCAGGCACTTATTGATGTGGAGGATAAGACAAAGGCATTCCAGCAGGCATGTGAAATTAAAGCTTTTGATGCAGATGGGAATGAAGTACAATGTACAATTGCACCAGAAAAGGTGAATGTCAGTTGTCATGTTGATTCCTATTCTAAAGAAGTGCCAGTTAAACCAGAATTTGTTGGACAGTTGCAGGAAGGCTATCAGATGACAAATTATAAGTTATCTAGTTCTACTGTAACGATCTATGGTAAACGTACTGATATTAGTGATATTAACTATATTACATGTCAGGTCGATATTTCTAATTTATCAGGATCAACAACTTTATCTGGTATCGCATTACAGGGAAATGACAAAATCAATAAGATATCACAGAATACTATTGATGTGACTATGTTTATTGAGAAAAAATAGAGAGGATAAGTGAAAATGGGTAAATATTTTGGAACAGATGGCTTTAGAGGAGAAGCAAATAAGACATTAACAGTAGAACATGCTTTTAAAGTAGGTCGTTATTTAGGCTGGTATTATAATCGTCATCATAAAGCAAGAATCGTTATTGGTAAGGATACAAGACGTTCAAGTTATATGTTTGAATATGCACTTGTAGCTGGTTTAACTGCAAGTGGTGCGGATGCATATCTTCTTCATGTAACTACAACACCTTCAGTATCTTATATTGTAAGAACTGATGGATTTGATTGTGGTATCATGATTTCTGCATCACATAACCCTTATTATGATAATGGTATTAAGCTTATTAATGATAAAGGTCAGAAGTTTGATGCAGATGTTGAAAAGCAGATTGAAATGTATATTGATGGTTTAACTGAAGAACTTCCATACGCAACTAAGGATGGTATCGGTCGTGCTTTTGATTACTCTATGGGTAGAAATAGATATATTGGTTACTTAATGAGCATTCCTAAGAGAGCATTTAGAAATGTACGTGTTGGTTTAGATTGTGCTAATGGTGCATCTTCTAATATCGCAAAGGCCGTATTTGATGCATTAGGCGCAGAAACATATGTCATCAATGATCATCCTGATGGAGTGAATATCAATACTGACTGTGGTTCTACACATATGGGTGCATTACAGAACTTTGTCCGTGAAAATGGTTTAGATATCGGTTTTGCATTTGATGGTGATGCAGACAGATGTTTAGCCGTAGATGAATTTGGTAGAGTTGTTGATGGTGATTTAATTCTTTATGTATGTGGTCAGGAATTAAAGAAAAACAATGAACTTGCCAACAATACAATTGTTACTACAATTATGAGTAATATTGGTCTTTATAAGGCTTTAGATAAGATTGGTATTGGTTATGCAAAGACTGCTGTTGGTGATAAATATGTTTATGAAAACATGGTGACTAATGGCAACGTTATTGGTGGAGAACAGTCTGGTCATATTATTTTCTCTAAGCATGCGACTACAGGTGATGGTATTTTAACATCATTAAAGATTCTAGAAACATGTATTGAAAATAAGAAGACTTTAGCTCAGTTAACAGAACCAGTAACTATTTATCCACAGCTATTAATCAATGTACGTGTAAAAGATAAAGCTGAAGTATTAAATGATGAAGATATCAAGAAAGCCATTGAAGAAGTGACAGAAGTATTGGGTGATGACGGTCGTATTCTAGTAAGAGAATCTGGTACAGAACCATTAATTCGTGTCATGGTTGAGGCACAGACAGATGAAATCTGCCATGAAAATGTGCTTAAGGTAGTAAATCTTATTAAAGAAAAAGGCTATGCCGTTAAATAATCACATAATCTAACAAAATATTGCCACTTTGCTGGCAATATTTTCACTATAATGGTAAATATGGGAGGTGAGTCTCTTGAAATACAAAATCAACATCATTGATGATGAAAAACAATTGAATGATCTAGTAAGAACTTATTTAGAAAAAGAAGGATATGAATGTACTTCTTTCTATACATATGATGAAGCTTTAATGCATTGCGATGACGATGTTCATTTATGGCTCGTTGATATTATGCTTGATAAGAATAGTGGTTTTGACTTATTAACTGCTATTAAATCAGCACGTCCTGATATGCCTATTGTCTTCATGTCTGCAAGAGATCAGGAATTTGATCGTATTATAGGCTTAGAAAAGGGCTGTGATGAATACATTACAAAACCATTTAATATGAAGGAAGTAATTCTTCGTATTCATAATGTCTTAAAGCGTGTTTATAAGGGTACTGAAATGATTGATATCGATGGTTATATGATTGATGAATCAAAGCGTAAAGTATTAGAGAATGGCCATGAAATTGATTTGACAACCAAAGAATATGAACTGCTTCTCTATTTTATGAAGAATAAAGGTATTGCGATTTCTCGTGAACAGGTCTTAACACGTGTCTGGGATGAAAACTATTTTGGTAGTGACCGTGTCGTAGATGATACATTAAGACGTTTAAGAAAGAAGATGCCAAATATCAATATCAAGACAATTTATGGTTTTGGCTATAGACTAGACTGATGTTTAAATCTCTTTCTTTGTTGAAGCAGCTTCTTGTGGTAATTCTAGGTTTAGCTATTATGCTTGTGGCTGTTGTCATGCCGGTTGTGGATTCTAATGTTCATGATATTATTGATGACCAGATGTACGAAAAACTAGAAACCTCACAAAGAAATACTGTAGAATATGATTTCATGCCTTCTAATAATAAAGAGAAGCCTATTTATACAATTGTCTATGATCCAGTAGAAAATGCCTTCACATTTAGTAACCTTCATGGGGATGCCACTACATTGACATTACTTTATAATTACTTATTTGGACGTGATTTAGAGAAAATAGTCAACAGTAGAAAACACTATACGATAGAAAACAAAGGAACTTATGCAAGAGAAACCTATTATTATCGTATAATGAAGGTCGATGATGAGTATTTGATTTCTATTATGTCTAATTCTTATTCAGATAAGCTGATTAGGGATATTCGTAATCGTATTATTTATATACTTTATGCGGTACTCACAATTTTTGCGTTAGTTCTTGTTTTATGGGTTATCTCTTTGATTCGTCCTTTAAAGAAAATCAAAACCTATGTAGACTCTATTGCGAATCGTGAGGATAGCACTCTTGTCATGGATAGACAGGATGAAATAGGGGTTGTTGGTAATGCGATTGTGACAATGAAAGATGAACTCATGAAGCAGGAAAAGGTCAAAGAAGAAATGATTCATAACATTTCTCATGACTTAAAAACACCTATTGCACTTATTAAAACATATGGGCAAAGTGTTAAGGATGATATCTACCCATATGGGGATAAAGAAAGTTCTATGGATGTTATTTTAGAAAATGCGGACCGTTTAGAACATAAAGTCAAATCCTTACTCTATTTAAATAGACTCGATTACTTAAGTGCAGAAGAAAGTGAATTAAAGCCTTTCCCAATTAAAGATTTAATTGAACATATTGTCATGCAGATGGAAGCAATGCAGCATATACATATAGAAACAGATCTCGATGATGTAGCCTTCATCGGTAATGAAGAGCATTGGCGTGTTGCGATTGAGAATATTATTGATAATGCGTCACGTTATATGAAGTCTGTGATTATGATTACATTAAAGAAAGATACACTCATTATTTATAATGATGGGGATCCTATTGATGAAGATAAGAAAGAGGATCTTTTCAACCCTTATGTTAAAGGGGTGAAAGGACAGTTTGGTTTAGGTCTTTCTATTGTCGCAAAAATTGCGGATATGTATGGCTATGATATTCATGCTGAAAATAAAGATCCAGGTGTTGCATTTATATTTACGAAAAGAGCTTCCTAGTTTGGAAGCTTTTTGTGTTAAAATAGAATAAAGGAGTTGAGACTATGACTTATTTTGGAGAACATACGCCAAAGCTTGGTTTTGGTATGATGCGTTTACCACGCACTAATGGACAAATTGACATTGAAGAAACAAAAAGAATGGTGGATGTTTTTATGGCTGCTGGACTTACTTATTTTGATACAGCATATGTCTATGAAGGTTCAGAGGAAGCAACTAGAATTGCGCTTGTAGAACGTTATCCTCGTGATTCCTATACTTTGGCTTCTAAGATCAATGCAAAGATGATGTGTCATGATGAAGCAAGCTGTCAGGCACAATTAAAGGTAAGTTTAGAGAGAACTGGTGCAGGATATTTTGATTATTATCTTCTACATGCATTATCTGATGCCAATGTGGCTTTATACGATCAATATCATATATGGGACTTTGTGAAGGATGCAAAAGCAAAGGGACTTATTAAACATTATGGTTTCTCTTTTCATGGAACACCACAATTACTGGATGAATTACTCACTAAACATCCTGATGTAGAATTTGTACAATTACAATTAAATTATGCAGACTGGGAAAATCCTGCTATTACATCTCGTGCCAATTATGAAATTGCGAGAAAGCATCAGAAGTCTATTGTCGTTATGGAACCGATTAAGGGTGGTACATTGGCTACTCCTCCTGATTCAGTAAGAGATATTCTGTATAATGCGAATCCTGATATGTCCATTGCATCATGGGCTGTACGTTATGTGGCATCACTCGATGGTATTATTACAGTATTGAGTGGAATGAGTACAATGGAACAGGTACTCGATAATATTTCTTATATGAAGGAATTTAAGCCTTTAAGTGAAGAAGAACAGAATACGATTAAGGAAGCACAAAAGGCATTGGATGCCATTGAATCTATTCCATGTACTGCATGTCATTATTGTACACCAGGATGCCCTATGGGTATTGAAATCCCTGATATCTTCAAGGCAATGAACTGGTATAAGATTTATGGTTTGAAGGGTAAAGCAAAGAATCGCTATGAAGGTATTATAGAAAAGAGTGCGAAAGCATCTGTTTGTATAGGATGTGGTCAATGTGAGGGTGTTTGTCCACAACAGTTACCTATCATCAAATATTTAAAAGAATGTGCTGATGTATTAGAGGAGTGATGTATTTGAAGAAATGGGTAGTATGTCTATTAAGTTTATTATTAATAACAGGATGTACACAAAAAAAGGTTAAATTACCTCATCCTGTCACAATTGAATTCTATTCAGTCAAGACATGTGCTGAATGTATCGCTTTTAAGAAAAATGCGATTCCTTATTTAAAGAAACGTTATAAGAATATTTCTATCAAGATGTATGATATGGATGATACGAAGACAACAGTTCATTATGACCAGGCAGTGAATTCGTTAAAGGATTTTGATGATGAATATTATGGTTTAGGTCCATTTATTTATGTAAAAGGTTATTTTGCCTTACTAGGATATGAAACAGATGATGAAGAAATACTCGCAAAAGATATTGAACGTGTCGCTAATGGAAAGAAACCTACTCAAGATTTTAGTGATCGCAGGTTTACTGTTAAGTAGTACATCATGTAAAAAGAATGTATATTCTGTAAAAGTCTATGGACTTAAGTCTTGTGGAAATTGTAGAATATTAATAGATGATTTCAAGGATGATGATAATATCCAGCTGCATATGATTGATATTGATACACATATTTTAGCTTACAAGAAAGATATCGCATTATATGTTGGTTTGAGTGATAATCAGGCACCTGTCATAATGACAGAGTCATTTGCGAAAGCAGGCTATTCAAGTAAAGATTATAAAGTACTCAAGGATGCAATCATATCAGGTAAGAAACCAGATCTAAAAAATTATTATAAAAGGAGATAAAATTATGGCAACACCACACAATGAAGCAAAAAAAGGTGATATCGCAAAAACAGTCTTAATGCCAGGAGACCCATTACGTGCAAAATATCTGGCAGAAACATATCTAGAAGATGTCGTACAGTTTAATGCTGTAAGAAACATGTTTGGATATACAGGAACTTATAAAGGAAAGAAGATTTCTATTATGGGTTCAGGAATGGGTATGCCTTCTATCGGTATCTATTCTTATGAATTATTTACACAATATGATGTAGAAAACATTATCCGTATTGGTAGTGCAGGTTCTATGCAGAAGGATGTTCATATTAGAGATGTCATTATTGCACAGGGATCATGTACAGACTCTAACTTTGCACATCAATATGAATTACCAGGCACTTTCTCAGCTATTTCTTCTTATTCATTACTAGAAAAGGCTGTAACACTTGCAAAAGAAAAGAAGATCAACTATCACGTAGGGAATGTCTTAGCATCTGATATTTTCTATCATGCAGATACAACTTCTGTAGAAAAATGGTCTAGAATGGGTGTTCTTGCAGTAGAAATGGAATCTTACGCATTATTTGCGACAGCTGCTTATTTAGGTAAGAATGCTTTAACATTACTTACAATCTCTGATTCTTTAGTAAATGATGAACCAGAAACTACTGCTGAAGAAAGAGAAAAGACATTTACTGCAATGATGGAAGTCGCATTGGAGATTGCTTAATGAAACAGAAGTGTGCATTTTTTGATTTTGATTATACAATAGCCCATGGTGATTCTATCAATAAGCTATTGTTATATACTTTAAAGAAATATCCTTTATCAGTGTTCCGCTTTCTTCCGCTTATTCCTTATGGAATTGGATATGTTTTACATATCTGTTCTATGGAATCAATGAAATCATGGATTCATTTCCCTTTGGATCTTCTTACTGATGAAGAGATTAAGGAGTGTTATGAAAAGGATATCGTCCCTACTTATTACCCTCATATGGTTGAAGAGATGAAGAAGAGACAGGAAGAGGGATGTCTTGTATTTCTAGTCACTGCAAGTGCAGAAGCTTATATGCGCTTTAATACTCTTCCATGTGACGAGTTAATGGGTACTAAGACAAAAATAAAGAATGGGCATTATACATCTCGTATTATTGGTGAGAACTGTAAAGGTAAAGCAAAGGTGACTAGAATTAATCAGTATATGAAGGAACATGATCTAGAAATAGATTATGATCATTCTTATGGCTATTCTGATTCTAATTCAGATCTGCCAATGTTGGAATTATGCCGTTATCGTTATCGTGTTGATAGAAAAGATGGCCATTTAACAGACTTTTAAGCAGCACATGAGTGCTGCTTTTTCAAACAGTTCTTGAAAAGTATAAATGTCTAGTTTATACTTTTTATTTAAGAAAAGAGGAATATAAAATGACACGTTATCGTGATACGTATGCTAAAGTGCGTTTAGATTATATTAAAGAAAATGTAGAAACATTATATAAAAAAACTAAAAAGCCTATGGTGGCTATCATTAAAGCAAATGCTTATGGACATGGTTATAAGGAAGTCGCTTCTGTATTAAAGGATGAACCAATTATTCAGATGTTTGCAGTGGCAACTTTAAAAGAAGCAGTAGACTTAAGAAATTTAGGTGTAAAACAGGATATTCTAGTACTAGGTGCAGTACCACTCGAAGACTTAAATATTGCGATTGAGAAGAATATCAGTCTTGCTTTATTCTCATTTGATTACTTAAATAAGATTAATGAAATGCATCATTATGATGCGCCTGTTAAAGTTCATTTAAGTATCGATTCAGGAATGAATAGAATTGGTTTTAAAACAGAAAAAGAATTTGAACAGGCTATGGAAATGATTGATCCTGCAAAGATTGATGTAGAAGGTATCTTCACTCATTTTGCGACAGCAGATGATTTTTCACAGGATGATGAGTATGAAAAGCAGCTGGCTTTATTCAAGTCTATTGTAGGGAATAATCGTTTTAAGTATGTTCATTGTGATAACTCTGCGGCTATGATGTTCCATCATTCTGACTTTGGTAATCTAACACGTATTGGTATTGCAATGTATGGTGTAGATCCACGTGGTGAAGAAAATAAAGATTTAAAACAGGCGATGAGTCTTTATACTAAAGTTGCAATGGTTAAAGTTGTACCTAAAGGTGAAAAGATTGGTTACGGTATGACTTATACGGCAGATGAAGATCAATATGTTGCGACTTTACCAATTGGTTATGCAGATGGATTTACACGTGCAAATCAGGGTAGAGAAGTTTATATTAATGGTCACTACTATCCTGTTGTAGGAAGAGTATGCATGGATCAGTGTATGGTGAAGGTCGATGAGAATGTAAAACCTGGTGATGATGTAGAAATCTTTGGAGAACATATCTCACTCGCAAAGATGGCTAAGGAAATTAATACAATCCCTTATGAAATCATTTGTCTCATTTCACCAAGAGTGGAGAGAATATATGAAAAGTAGAAATCAATATGCAAAAACAATTCGAAGAATAGAAATCGGTTCTAACTTCTTACTTATTATTGGTATATTAGTCAGCTTCTTTATGTCACTAGGATTACCTGGTACTATTGGAACAGTTGTGCTATATATTTTACTTATGGCTTATAACTTTAAACTAATGAAAAGATGTCGCTGTGATTCATGTGGACATGTAGATGTCTTTACAAAGTCTAGAAGTTTTGTGACAGGTGTAGAAAAGAGATGTCCAAACTGTAACCATAAGTTAAAGAATGATTTACCACTTGATGAAATTGAATTTAAAGACTAAAAAAGATTGCCACATCGGCAATCTCTTTTTTATAGGTTTGCATTAATAAAATCTTTGAAATAATAGTACTGTAGAGCACCTGGATACTTAGCAGTCACTTTACCATTTTTAATAATGAATGTGCAAGGTGTAGAGACATTGACATTCAATTTCTTAGTTAGGTAATCACTAGACTTTCCTTTTGTATCAACATAATAAAGCTTATTTTTTCTATTCTTTGTCTGGTAAGTTGTCATAACTTCCTGGAAAGATTTCATTGTATTATCAGAACTATCACCTGCAACAAGAATAAAGCTATCTTTATTTTCAATCTTCTGTTCAAACTTTGTGCTTGATAAAGTTGTATAAGTTGCATATGTTGCCTGACGATAAATGAATAAGCCAAGGAAAACAACAAGTACTAATCCAAAAACACTGATTTCACGTGCAAATTTCTTGATAAAATTTTTCATCGTTCTTGTACGCCTCCGCTAAATATTGTAGCAAATTCTATCTCCTATGACAACATCTTATTATTTCACTTTGGTATATCTCAATTGTAAAATGAAACTGGAATTAAGGAATTAAAAGAATTGAGACTAATAGAATCAAAGTATTGAATAGTGGAATCAAAATAGTATAAAATAAACATCAGGGAGATTGATTATACTTCCATATCGTAAGATAGAAATTTACCGTTAATGTGGTCGTTGGACTGCTTGGTAATAAAAGTTCTTACTTAAATAGATTTACACTTGTATTCCAAAGTCTGAAAATGATGTGCGATTATAAGCTAAACTTGACAGTAAGAACACCACGGGCTTGCCCGTGGGAGTAGTCAGAATAGGACCATTAGGAGGATGTAAAAATGACTAAAGTAGTAAAAACAGACAAAGCACCAGGTGCTATTGGACCATATAGCCAGGGAATTGATATTGGTAATATGATCTTCTTCTCAGGACAGATTCCACTAGATCCTGAAACAGGTGTGATGCCAGAAGGTATCGAAGCACAGACTAGACGTGCATTAGACAATGTGAAAGGGTTACTTGAAAGCCAGGGATTAACATTCAAGAACGTTGTAAAAACAACTGTATTCTTAGATAATATCGATGATTTCACAACTATGAATGGTATCTATGCTGAATATTTTGAAGAACCTTATCCAGCAAGAAGTGCTGTAGAAGTAGCTAAATTACCAAAGGGTGCTTTAGTAGAAGTAGAAGTTATTGCAGTAAAATAGGCTTTCTCAATTGAGAAAGTCTTTTTTTGACCCCAAAACCTTGAAAATAATGAGAATTGTGCCATAATCAAAAAGACAACAAAAAAGGAGATTAATATGTTACTCTATTTAAAAACTATTTTGTTTGGTATTGTGGAAGGAATCACTGAATGGTTACCTATCAGCAGTACTGGACATATGATCTTATTAAATGAATTTGTGAAATTAGATGTTTCTAAAGATTTCTATTCTATGTTCCAGGTTGTAATTCAGTTAGGGGCTATTCTTGCAGTAGTCGTTATCTATTGGAATCAGATCTGGCCATTTAAGAAGAATACAAATCCTATGGTAAAAGGTTTCTTTAAATATGTGGATAGAGATATTTTTGACTTATGGCTTAAGATTATCTTTGCATGTATCCCAGCAGCTGTTGTAGGTCTATTATTTGATGATGTATTTGAAGCATTATTCTATAATCCACCTTGTGTAGCACTTGCACTTATTGTCTTTGGTGTCGGCTTTATCGTTATCGAAAATAGAAATGCGAAGCTTAGACCTAAAATTAACTCTTTAAGAGCAATCAATGGCAAGACAGCTTTCTTAATTGGTATGTTCCAGTTAATTGCAGCTATTTTCCCAGGTACATCTCGTTCAGGTGCGACAATCCTTGGTGGATTAATGTTAGGTGTAAGCCGTACAGTCGCTGCTGAATTCACGTTCTTTTTGGCAATCCCAGTTATGTTTGGGGCAAGCTTATTAAAACTCGTTAAGTTTGGTCTCGCATTTACAGCTTCACAGCTTGCAGTATTAGGACTTGGTATGCTTGTTGCCTTTGTATCTTCAATTTTAATCATCAAGTTCTTAATGAGCTATATCAAGAAACATGACTTCAAGGTATTTGGGTGGTACCGTATTGTATTAGGATTATTAGTACTTGCATATTTCTTTATCATCAAGTAAAAAAAACAATGGCGCGCGCCATTGTTTTCTTTTTATCTTTTCTTGATTGTAATACCAATCTTTCTTTCAACCTTTGCAAGTTTCTTTCTTGCGATTCTTCTTGCTTTTTCTGCTCCTGCTTCAAGAACATTATCAAGATAATCACCATTCACAATTTCATTGTAACGGTCCTGGATTCTTTGAAGTTCATCTCCAACTACTTCAGCAAGATCTTTCTTGAATTCGCCATAACCCTTGCCTTCATACATTGTTTCAAGTTCTTCAATAGTTTTACCTGAAATAATAGAATAGATTTCAAGTAGATTAGAAATACCAGGTTTATTTTCTGGGTCAAACTTCACATGTGAATCACTATCAGTCACTGCAGATAAGATTTTCTTCTTAGATACATTAACTGGATCTAATACATAAATACATCCCTTACCATTAGGTGAAGATTTACTCATCTTCTTAGTAGGATCCTGTAAGTCCATAATACGTCCACCTACTTTAGGAATAATAGGTTCAGGAAGCTTGAAAGTATCACTATAACGGCTATTAAAACGTTCTGCAATGTTTCTTGCAAGTTCTACATGCTGTTTCTGGTCTTCTCCTACAGGTACATAATCTGGATCATACATAAGAATATCTGCATTCATTAATGAAGGGTAGTTGAAGATACCGGCACCAATATGTCCGCCTTTTTCTTCTGCTTCAATCTTCTTTGATTTATATTGAGTCATACGTGATAATTCACCCATAGAAACCATACAGCCTAAATACCATCCAAGCTGAGCATGTTCTAAGACATCACTCTGTAAGAATAAAGTTACCTGTTCAGGATCTAATCCTGCCGCAATATATAATGCGATGAGGTCTTTCGTATTCTTTCTTAAATCCTTTGGTTCCTGATAAATAGTCATTGAATGAAGATTTGCGACAAAGATGATCATCTCATATTCATTCTGGAACTCTACAAAAGGCTTAATTGCGCCAATGTAGTTACCTAAAGTAACACGGCCTGTAGGTTTAATACCACTTAACATTCTTTTCATCATTACATCCTCCTAAATAAAAAAGGCACGCCCAAAGGACGTGCCACCAATGTGTAATTGTGCTGGTAACGACAGCAGACGTTTCTAACTCATGCTAGAAAAGCTCCCAGAACCCAATTCATTTCCTATATATGACTCATTTCCACCACCCATGAGCTCTCTATCCATAGTATAAAAAACTACTTATTTCTGTTCATTGCTTCTCTCATTATAATACAAAATTATGTGAATGCAACCAATAAACATATACAATGAATGAAAATGATGTATAATAAACACAAGAAAGAGGTGAAATCATGATTAGAATCTACACTGCACCAAGTTGTGCATCATGCAGAAAAGTCAAAGCATGGCTAAAAGAACATGATATTCCTTATGTAGAAAAGAATATCTTTTCTACAATATTAAGAGAAGATGAATTACGTGAGTTATTAGAACGAAGTGAGAATGGTACAGATGATATCATTTCTAAACGTTCTAAGATCATCAAAGAAAATAAAGTAGACATTGAAGATATGTCTATCAATGAATTGATTCATTTCATTCAGAAGAATCCATCTATCTTAAAACGTCCAATCATGATTGATGAAAGACGTTTCCAGGTAGGTTATAATGCTGAAGAAATTCGCGCATTTATTCCAAGAGAATTAAGAAAACTGGCAGAATGTCAGAAGTTCGACAATTGTCCACAATTCAGTGCGTCTACACTTGTAGAAGATTATCATCGCAGTAATAAAGCAGGCTCATAAGCCTGCTTTTAATGGTGTGCCGGGCATGGCACTGATTCAGTCGGAGATAAACCGACCACAGGTAGTTACCGCCAAGTGTAGTGAACCACAAGCCGATACCATAAAGGTAGGAGTGAAGGAAGTGGTGTAGCAATTCCTTTGAGCGTACGAACAGAAACTTGATATAAGGCTAAATGGTGGATAAGGTTGCCTTACAAACCGAAGTCCTAAAGGTAAACGTAAAACCAAGAGAGTAAATCAAGGCGTTGTGAAGGAAACAGGATTAGTGAATTACCCCGGGAGGCCTCACAGGCAACGAAGTCCAATATCTTTAAAATCAGTGATGGTAAGTTGTGCGACAAAAAGCTCACTGTGAGGAGTCAGCTGAGGTCATAGTAGGTGTCTCACCAACACTAAAGGACCTAATGTTTATATGATGTTACTCATCATAAAGCAATGTCTAGATAGTTCGAAATTGGAATCATTTCATAAATGGAAAACGTAATTTCTGTGGAGATGAAGGAAGAGGGAACAGTTCTAGATAAATCTACGATATGAAAAGGAGAACACAGACATGAGATTAATTGATGAAATACTTAGTGATTCTAACATCGACAGGGCTATTCTACAGGTCAAGAGAAACAAAGGTGTATCTGGAATCGACAAGATGACAGTAGATGAACTTGATGAATATTTCTATAAGTATAGAAGAGAGATTAGATACTCTATACTTAATAAGAAGTATAAGCCCCAATCAGTCAAGAGAGTCTATATCCCAAAGCCTAATGGCAAGAAAAGACCATTAGGTATACCTACAGTAGTGGATAGAGTTATTCAACAGGCTGTTGCACAGATATTGATGAAGAAATTAGATTCTTCATTCAGTGAATTCAGTTATGGATTCAGACCAAGAAAAAGTGCACAGATGGCTGTATTAAAGACTCTAGAATACATCAATGAAGGTTATGACTGGGTTATAGACTTAGATATTGAAGCATACTTTGACACTGTAAATCATGATAAATTAATCTCAATACTTAGAGAAAAGCACGTGAATGACTCAACAACATTACATCTTATTCGCAAATTCATGCAGGCAGGGATTATGGAAGATGGTTTAGTAAAACCTTCGAGAATCGGTGTGCCTCAGGGTGGGTTATGCGGATATCGGCATAACCCACCTTATGTGGACAAAGATATTATGCCGAGTTAATTTGAAATATCCTTTAATAATCATAAGGTTTTCTTTATTTTCTCGGCATAATAATGTTATTTAAAGCTGTTTAGGAAGTCTAATAAATCTTGATCCTTACTCCAATCAACATAATTTTCTTCAATTAATTTCGGTGCCAAATTATTTATGGCTTCATTTTTCTTTCTTGAATCTGCTCTGGCATAAATCATAGTTGTTGAAATATCTTCATGCCCCAGAAAATCTCGAATATAGACAATAGGAATATCAACTGCAAGCATGTGCATTGCTTTACTATGTCTAAACATATGGGGATGAACTTTTGATGGAAAACTAGGATCATTGTTTTTTAAGATTGTTGCATATTTCTGAACTATATATTCTATCCCATCTCTACTCATCTGTTGATTATTTTTATTCTTAATCAAATACTCATTTTTCAATTTAATATCTGAAAAAAATTTAGATATGTACACTTCTAATATCTGATTCATATTCTTAGAAATAGGGACTATGCGTATTTTTGAACCTTTACCATGCAGTTTAACTGTAGGATTATTACCTAAATTGATATCTTCAATTTTTAAATCACATAATTCCTGTACTCTAGCACCTGTATCATATAATAAGCACATGATGATACGATGTCTAATTCCTGTAGATGTATCTGTAGGCGGAAGATTTATCAAGTTATTCATTTGTTCTTCAGTTAGATAATCAACTTGTCTAGTAGTAGTTTTTAATGACTTAACTGATAAGACAGTTTGTAAATAAGCCAGATTTTCAACACTTTCATACTGTGCAAAATTTATAAATGATTTAATCCCTGCTAATCTATGGTTGATAGTAACAGGTGAATTTCCACGATTTTCCAACCACTCAATAAATTCAAGAATAAGTTCTCTATTAATCTGGTGCATCTTAAATTTATTGATGTTCATACTTTTGTGATCTCTTAGAAAGAGAATAAATAATTTCAAAGAATCCTTATAGCTGCTTATAGTATTTTTTGAACAGTTTCGATGAAGAGGTAGATATTCAGTTAAAAACTTGGTTACGAGAACTGCGAAATCAGTTGCTGTCATGTTCTTCAATCGTTTCAATTATATTAGGATAGGAACTTTCAAGCTTTAACTGAATCATCGGAAAAAGTGTAGCTGTCAATTTAAGATAATAGGCTGTTTCATCAAAACTTTCATGACCTAACATTGTTTTCATATATGGCAGATATACCAATAGATTCTTTTCCTCATATACCCATTTCTTTAATAAGTTGACACAATAAGTATGACGAAAGTCATGGACTCGTGGGCCACGTCCATTATGCGATATTCCGGCCTTATCAAGATATCTTCTGAAATTATTGTATACACACTGAAGTGTTAGTGGTTTGCCAGGTAATTTCATAAAGAAATATTCTGATTCATCAGAATCAATATGAATAGTTGATTTTAATTCCTTACATTTTTTTACTAATACAGGATGAATTGGAATTATTCTATCTTTATTATTCTTTCCACTTTTAACTATAAAGTAGCCTTCATCCAAATGAAAGTCCTCAATTTTAGCCAGTCTTAGCTCAGATACACGCAACCCGCTTGTATATAGTATTCTAAAGAATATAGGCATAATAATATGGCGATATGGACATTCAGAAGGAACTGATTGACTCTTATCAACGGCTTTAAAAAATCTTCTTAATTCATCATCGGTGTAGATATGTGCATTATATTTTTGGGGTTTTCTTATCAATCCTTTTGGAGGAACATATACATCAAATCCTAATTCTAATAAATATGAGCATAGTACTCTCATCATTGATATTCTACTTTTTTGATTTGCTTGTGTTTCATACGTCTTTCTTAGACACCATTCATCAACTACTGATTTAGTAATCACTTTTTCTTGTATGTTTTTACCTGCAAGATACTTATCTATTCTTTTTAATGCGAATTCTTCTGTTACGTATTTAAATCCTTGGGCTCTCTTTAAATTGATCAGATCTTGAATTTCATTTTTGAAAATACTATCGAATATCAATGTATTCATCGTCAAACGTCAAATCCAAAACACATTCTTTTAATTTATCAAGATCTGTCTTTAAATAAATAGAAGTTATATCCGTACTAGAATGTCCAAGAATTGATGTGATGACTGGTAATTCGACTCCTGCATCGAGAAGCATAGAAGCTGATGTATGTCTTAGAGAATGAAAGCCCCTGTGACAGTTTTTGTTTAATGGAATCTTCGCCTTTTTCATATAAAAATGAATTCTATCTGACAAATGGTTTTCATCACTTAAACTACCAAAAGGTGGCATATGCTTTAGAAATATAAATTTGGATTCGTAATATTTAGGTCTTCCATTCTTTATATAATCTATTACTGCCCATCCCACTGCATCAGGGATAGGCAATGTTAATGGCTTTTTTGTCTTATGTTGAATGATGCTCAGCTTTTTTTCTTCCCAGTTAAAATTATCAAATTTTAAGTTCTTAATGTCAGAAATACGTAACCCTAAAATACAAGCTAACACTATCATTGCGTAATCCCTTTTTCCAATAGGACTGTTTCTATCAATAGCCTGTAATAATTTTTTGATTTCATCTTCAGTCCATACCGATGGTATCTTAGTCGATTTTGATATAGCTGGCATATGAATAAGAGAAGCAACATCACTTTCTAGCACATTTTCTTCATTTAAATATCTTAAAAAATATCGTAATCCACAGATATGTTGTTCAATCGTTTTAAAAGACATACCAGTAAAAGTTCTTATATAATCATTACATATGGATAAATCAATGTAACTAACATCAGTTATTCCTTTTTGATTGAGATAGTCAAGAAATATTAGAGAAATTCTAATATAATGCTTTTTGGTGGACTTCGACAACTCGGTGTGATCTAGATAATCATTAAAACGAATATGAATATTTAAATAATCACCCTCTAATCTGATTGGATTTTTAGATGCATGATATCGTCTAGTAAGTACACCATGAAGCTTATAATCCTGTAAGATTTGAATCGATCTAATCAACTGCAACTGTTGATCTTTTAATTTGGATTCTTCAAAAGATGAAACAATACCATGAATCTTTTCTAAAAAGATTAAACCTTTATCAATAGAAAAAACATCATCCCCATATTCTGATAAAAGAAAATCATTTAGTTTTTTCCATTCTCTTTTATAAAAGTTTATGGTGGTTGGACTATAGTTATTATCTACTAATAATTTTGTCAATCCACTACAAATTAGTTCTAATCTCATAATCATCACACTTTAAATAGAACTATAATTCTATTTAAAGTGTGATGCATTATGCCGAGAAAATAAAGAAAATTGTATGATTATTAAAGGGTTATCTAAATTAACTCGGCATAATATCTTTGTCCACATAAGGAGGTCCACTCTCACCAATCCTTTCTAACGTTTATTTAGATAAGTTTGACAAGGAACTGGAATATAGAGGACTACGCTTTGTTAGATATGCAGATGACTGCAATATCTTCGTTAAGAGCGAGATGAGTGCAAATAGAGTAATGAAGTCAGTCACTTCATGGCTAGAGAGAAAACTATTTCTTAAAGTCAGCGCTACTAAAACCAAAGTGGTCAGACCACCCGAAAGCAAGTTTCTAGGATTCACCTACCTCCAAAGGAATGGTGAATGGAAATGCAAGCCTTCCAATCAGAGCAAGATGAAAATCTACGATAAATGTAGAAGAGAACTTATAAGAAGGATAGGAATTGCACGCCCTCTTGCAGTTACATTCAAGAGAATCAATCAGATTGTAGTGGGGTGGATTAACTATTATCGAATAGGCGTGATGAAATACTTCATTGACGTCTTTGGTCAATGGCTTCGCCATAAAATCAGAGTAATCATTTTGAAACAGTGGAAAAGACCTAAAACGATTTATAAAAACTTATACAAAATGAATAGGCTATTTTCTTGCCAATTTTCTGATGAACAAATCTTTTCGGTGGCAAACTCTAGACGCGGACTTTATAGCCAGGCCTGTGGTCATGTAATTAATAATATTATTAGTCCCAAATTCTTGGGTAAAAGAATAGGAGATAGACCTGGTCTGATCAATCCCCTTAATTACTATCTAAGTTAGTCTGAAATTATCATATAAATGTAGCGCCGTATACGAGACCCGTACGTACGGTGCAACGGGAGGCACAGAAATAATAGTTAATTAACCTTTTAATATTATTCCTTGTCTACCCTATTACTTAGAACTCTCACAATCTTACTTGCACAGTTTTCTTTATATTGTAGATGATATATCTCACATAATTCCTTGAATTGTTTAAGTCCTGCTTCTTCATCATTGACTTCAAATTCTAATTCATAATCGGTGATTCCATTATAATGATTCTCATCAAGAGATAACATGCCTGAATCAAAAGGAACATCTCTTCTAATAGTAGTTAAAGAATAAGACTGTTTAATAAGACTTAAATCAAAGCCTTTGTCTTTTAATAAGCATGTAATTTCATTATCAGGCATCTGTCCATTTTGAATCATGATGAGATCTTCTTTCGTAATCTCTAGGTTATGTTCCATACGACCATTTGCGGCAGGTGTTTTAAGTGTCATCTCATAATAGCCTTCCTTTTCTCTAATACGAAGACTATAGCGTAATGCACCTAATTCAATACTTGTAAGATAATAGTTTGTCTGACTATAAGTATGCCCTGTAAAATCATTCATCAATTGATGGAAAACCTCCTCAGTAAGCAGCATCTTATATTCTATTTCAAGATTCTTTTCCATAATAACCTCACATTCCTTTCCGCCTGCGGCTCCAAGGCACACATAGAAATGAATAATTCTTGTTTGTGCAGGCATCTTATTTTATATTTTAATTGAAGGAGTCTTACACTACAAAGCACGGCGAGGTGAGTTGTAGATTCTTGCAACTCGTTCAAGTCAAAACAGTATAATAACCAGTGCAAGGCTGATCTTTTCAAGCACACATGAGTATGTCTTTTAAGTCTGCAGATTAATCATTGACTTGAGTTTAATCTTTTAGTGTTGATCAGTCAGTCACTGAGCTCCTTCTCTATATTCTTATAAGGAGCCTTTTATTTATGGAGATTGTTTACCCTAGATCTTGTGGTGTTGACGTGCACAAATCTTTCATTGTTGCTGTTATCTGCATCTCTGAATCCGTCAAACCCAAGTACATTAAAAAAAGATTCTCAACCTTCAATAACCAGCTCATTCAATTCAGGGATTGGCTTATTGAAAACAACTGTCAAAATGTATGCATGGAATCAACCGGCAAGTACTATATCCCTGTATACAATGCATTAGAAGGCCATATTTCTAATGTCGTTGTTGCCAATCCTAAATGGGTCAAGGCTATCAAAGGTGAGAAGGATGACAATAAGGATGCCAAATGGATTGCCGACCTCTTTAAATTCGGTATTGTCAGATCCAGCTATATCCCTGAAAAGGATATCCGCGTCCTCAGGGAATTTACCCGCTATCAGTATAAACTTATCAATATGCGTTCTTCTGAAAAGAATCGTTTCCAAAATGCTTTGACTACTGGAAACTGTAAACTTGATATTGTTTTTTCTGATATCTTTGGTAAATCTGCTTCCGCTATTGTCAATACTATTTTATCAAATGATCCATATACAAGTGAAGATATTCTTTCTAAAGTTCATGCCGGTTGTAAAGCATCTCATGAAGACATCCTGAGTGCTGTTGATGGTATTCAGCTAAATCAGTTTCAAAAGGCTAGAATTAAAATCGTTCAGAAACATATGGACTATCTGGATTCTCTTCTTGATGAAATACAGCACCATATCAACTTGATGGTTGCCAACTACGAAGACTACATACAGCTTCTTTGTACAATACCAGGAATCAATAGAAAATCTGCTATTACCATTATCTCTGAAATCGGCACTGATATGTCTCAATGGTCCTCTCATCGCAAACTTGCTGCATGGGCTGGATTAGCTCCTGGATGTAATGAATCAGCTGGCAAAAAGAAATCGGTTAAAGTTTCAAAAGCTGGCGTTTATCTTAAGCCTTGTCTTGTTCAGGTTGCACATGCTGCCGTAAAAGATAAGGAATGCGAATACTATGCAGACAAATTCAACAAGATATCTAAAAGACGCGGTAAGAAACGAGCTATCATTGCGATTGCGAGAAAAATACTTATTGCTGTCTATCATCTTTTAAAAACAGGTGAAGCATTTAATCCAACAGACATGGCAGATGTTGAAACAACAAAGAAGCAACGAATTGAATACGTTAAAAATAATTTACGAAATGCCTTCAATCAACTCAGCCGCACAGGCTTGTCTGAAGCAGAGATTCTACAACTCATCAGAAAAGAATCTAAGAACTCACCTCAAATAGAATAGCCTTCCATTTGGGGAAAGGGGCTTTATGCACTTTTTTAGGGTAAAATTTGTTTTCTCTTTCAATTTTTATTCAGATTATCTCCTTGTTTTTCTAAAATTATATACTTGTCAAACAACCTCGTCAATACAAGTCATATTGCTTAAAAAGCTAATAGAAAGTATAATAATAACGGTGATGAAAAAATGAAAAGATATGCGATTGTGTCAAAAAAAGATGATGTATCCCGTCATCTTGCAGCTTTAATTAAAGAAGAACTCAAGGAACTGACTTACGATGAAGAACATCCAGAGATAGTGATATCTGTAGGTGGAGATGGGACAATGATCTATTCTATCCATCGTTATGAGCATGTTTTAAATGATGTTTCTTTTGTAGGAATCCATACAGGAACACTTGGATTCTTTACAGATTATTTAAAAGATGAGTATAAACAGCTTGTAGAAGATATTCTTACAAAACAACCAGAGATTTTTGATCGACATCTCTTACGTATTTCTTATAATGGAGAAATCTTTCATGCATTAAATGAAATGCGTATAGAAAATAGTTATCGTTCACAGGTGATTGATATGTATGTGAATGATGAACATATGGAAACATTTAGAGGAAATGGGCTTTGTGTAAGTACACCATCAGGTTCTACAGCATTGAATAAGTCATTAGGAGGTGCAGTGATCAATCCTAGTTTAAGATTGATGCAGGTGACTGAAATAGCGGGTATTCATCATAATGCTTATCGTTCTTTAGGTAGTCCTCTTATTTTAGGAGAAGAGGATGTTGTACGCTTTGAGACAGATTTTAATGAAAATGCGGTTTTAGGCATAGATACAGATATATATGAATTAAAGGATCATGATGTCATAGAAGCACGTCTTTCTAAGCGTGTAGCGCATTTTTGTAATTACCGTCATATATCTTTTGTGAAGAGATTGAGGAAATCATATCTATGATCTTACAATTTGAAATAGATGCACAGCATGTGGATATGCGTTTAGATGAATTCTTCTATTTACATGGTATTTCTAAGAAACTAGTGAAAGATTCTAGGAATCATGGAGAAATATTGGTGAATGGAGAAAAGCGGTATTTGTGTTATAAAACAGTTGAGGGAGATAGTGTTGCGATTGTCTTCCCTAAAGAAACAAGTAATGTGATTCCTGTAGATATCCCTTTGAAGGTTGTTTATGAAGATGATTATTTGATGATCATTGATAAACAGCCCAACCTTGCCTGTATCCCTGTTAAGAAGTACTTAACAGAGTCGTTGGGGAATGCTATTATGTATTACTATAAAGTGAATCATATTGAGAGTGCGATACATCTTGTCAATCGACTTGATAAAGAAACATCAGGACTCATGATGATTGCGAAAAGCCGTTATGTTCATGATGCTTTTTCTCATGATATCAAGCAGGTGAAACGTGTGTATCATGCACTTGTCAAAGGCAATCCAGGGCAGGGAACAGTAAATGCTCCTATTGACCACGCAGAAGGTCATGGGACAAAAAGAGAAGTAAGAGAAGGCGGTAAAGAAGCAATCACCCATTACCGTACTATTAAAACAACTGGAGAGTATTCTCTAGTAGAATGTAAGTTAGAAACAGGACGTACGCATCAGATTCGTGTTCACATGGCTTATTTAGGGTGTCCACTTGTAGGAGATCCACTTTATGGTGAAGGAGAAGGCTTTTATCTAGACAGTGTAGAAATAGCTTTTAGACATCCTATCACACAACAATGTATGACTTTAAAGAAGGTGTTTAACGATGTACGAATTAAAAAAATTAAATCTTAAGCAGTCAGAAAAATATATGACTTATAAATGTAATGAATATGGAAAGCACTATAAGAAGTTCTCTAGAATTATTCCTGTAGTTGTGATTATCACATTAGTGGCTGCTTTTCTTGTTCCATCTCAAGCTAAAGTAATCTATGCTCTTGGGATGGCTATTACTGCTGGCTTATTCTTCATGGTTTATAGCTATTATAAACAGATGGTGAGCTTAAAAGAGGTGCCTACAGTACCTTGTGAATATGTGGTTACACCCGTCAAGTACAATGAAAGAGTCCAGCTTAAGACAACTAAAGGGGATGATCTCTTATTCGCATTTGTAGAAAAGAGTCGCTCTATTTATAAGAACGAAAGAGAAGCACTTATTATCTATGTGCCTGAATCAGGACACATTTATGGTGAACATGTAGCTTTACTTAAAGATATTAAGGGATAAGTATTAAAAAACGGCATACCTCATAAGAGGTATGTCGCTTTTTAATATTGTTTATGTTTTACATCGCGAAGCTTATTCTGATAATCGATATCAATAATAATACCTAATGCGAACATATATGAAAGTAATGAAGATCCACCATATGACAACATTGGTAAAGTGATACCAGTAATAGGAAGTAATCCAAGAATCATTCCAATATTCCATGTCTGCTGGAAGATGAGACAACCAAATGTTCCCATGATAAATGTCTTATCACGAATATTATCACTCTTTAAGCCGATACTTAAGATAATGACATCAAATGCGGCAATTGCAAGTAAGGTGATGAATGCACCTATATAACCAAAATCAGTCGCAATAACAGAGAAGATAAAGTCTGTCTGACCTTCAGGGAAGACTTTGACAACAGCTCTAAAGCCATGTCCAAACCATCCGGCTGTACCATAAGATAACTGCGCAAACCATGACTGTAACCCCTGGTTACCTGTTGTTCCTTCAGGATCTAACCAACCATAAATACGGGATAACTTATGTCCTGAAATAAGAGATGTGAAGATACCATTCTGGTAGATAAATAAATAAGCCAGTCCAAGTACACCGATAAGGCCGATGATAATAATAAATAGGAACCAATTCTTATTCATACCACTTGATAATAATACAAAGAAGACTGCGGCCATAATAATCATCATAACCCCTGAGTCATTCTGTAAATAAATAAGAATAGCAGGTGGTAAAGAAATCTTCATCACTTGGATGATATACTGGATTTCACTATCAGTTGTTTTGACTAAGATACGCTCATTATATTCCTGTGTGATTTTCGCAAGATACATAACCATGATAATCTTCATAAATTCAGAAGGCTGAAAAGTGAAGCCTGGGATGTTATACCAGGAAGTAGCACCATTTGTGAATTTTGCGAGAGGTACTATATGGATATGTAATAGTTTTGTATAGACAAAATGATCTATTGCAAGTCCGATAAGTAATACAATAAAAATCATATAGAGTGTTTTTATATGATTATATAGGGTATCCTGACCAATCTTATAGATGATATAACTTAGAACACCGCCTAATAAATAATATAGAGCCTGCTTTAACCAAAGCATGTAAGGATTTGCGACGTTGGTCATAATTGGTGCAGCACTTGCAACTGCAAGACAACTGATTGCACCAAACAATATAACTAAGGCAATGAGAGGATATTTCTTGAGTGTTTCTTCAAGTTTTTCCATGCGTGCCCTCCTTTTTTCTTTTTACTTTTTTCATTCTTATAGTATACTATATTTTAAAGATACTTCAATAAAAAGGAGTGTGTATAAAGTGTCTAAAAATATGATGATTGGTATTATTGCAGCAGTAGTTGTTGTGCTTATTATTGTTGTGATGATGACTCGTAAAAAGAAAACAAGTAAAGAAGAATGTCCGATTGATGCGGATCTATTAATTAAGGCGTTAGGTGGTAAAGACAATATTACTGCTTTAGAAGCATCACCTTCTAAATTAAAGGCAACTTTAAAGCAGGATAAGGATCTTGATATTGAAACAATTAAAACACTTGGTGCAAGTGGTATTGTAGCAGGTCATTTAACACTAACTATGATCTTTGGTAAAGCATCAAGTGTTATCTGTGAAACAGTTTTAGAAAAAATCAAATAAGAGGTATTCACAATGAAATTTAAGATGGTACATGAAAACTATAACGTTAAGGATCTAGATGCGTCTCTTAAATTCTATGAAGAAGCATTAGGCTTAACTGAAAGAAGACGTATTGTGAGTGAAGATGGAAGTTTCATTATTGTCTATGTTGGTAATGAAACAACTCCATTTGAATTAGAACTCACATGGCTTAAAGATCATCCACAGGCTTATGATATTGGTGAAGAAGAATTCCATTTAGCTTTTCATGTAGATGATTATGAAGGGGCACATGCATTACATGAAAAGATGGGATGTATCTGTTTTGAAAACCCTTCAATGGGCATCTATTTTATCCAGGATCCAGATGGATACTGGCTTGAAATCATACCTGAAAAATAGTCTAGGAAATGCATGCTGCATTTCCTTTTTTTGTGAAAAAATAATTAAAAAATATTTTTATGTAGAAAAAAAAGTTACTAATGTAAGCGCATTATTCCTAAAATAACAAATGTAATATTACTAATTTCGGAAAATAAAACAAATATGTGAGAAAAATTTTTATTACGAGGCTAAAAATGTTATGCGTTTACAGAAAACGCATACAAAAATGTAGGCAAATCCATGGACAAACATTTTGAATAATGGTATATTGAAGTCGCTGAAAAGGATGCGTAACAAAATTCAGTAGTTTTATATACTTTAAGGAGGAATTGTTACAATGGATACAAATCGTTTTGCTGATGCGTGGGCTGGATTCAAAGGCCGTTTATGGAAAGAAGAAGTAAATACTAGAGACTTCATTCAGAATAACTACAAACCATATGATGGCGATGAATCATTCTTAGCTGAACCTACAGAAGCAACTAATAAATTATGGGGCAGATTACAGGAACTTCAGGCAGAAGAAAGAGCTAAAGGCGGAGTTCTTGATATGGAAACTGAAGTAGTTTCTGGTTTAACTGCTTATGGACCTGGTTATATTGATGAAAGCATGAAGGACTTAGAAACTGTTGTTGGTTTACAGACAGATAAGCCTTTAAAGAGAGCATTCATGCCTTATGGTGGTATCCGTATGGCTGAACAGGCTTGCGAAACTTATGGTTACACACCAAGCCCAGAATTACACAAGATCTTTACTGAATATCATAAGACTCATAACCAGGGTGTATTTGATGTTTACACTCCTGAAATTATGAAAGCACGTCATAATAAAATCATCACTGGTCTTCCAGATACTTATGGTCGTGGACGTATTGTTGGTGACTACAGAAGAGTTGCTTTATACGGTATCGATGCATTAATCGAATGGAAGAAAGAAGACTTTGCTAACTGCGGTAGCGGATCAATGACTGAAGACGTCATCAGAAAGAGAGAAGAAATTGCTGAACAGGTAAGAGCTCTTAACAATATGAAGAAGATGGCTGAAGTTTATGGTTATGATATTTCTAAACCAGCTACTAACGCTCGTGAAGCATTCCAGTGGTTATACTTTGGTTATTTAGCAGCTATCAAGACTCAGAATGGTGCAGCTATGTCAGTTGGACGTATCTCTACATTCCTTGATATCTATATTGAAAGAGATTTAGCTAACGGTACATTAACTGAAAGCGAAGCTCAGGAATTAGTTGACCATATCGTTATGAAATTCCGTATGGTTAAGTTCGCACGTATCCCATCATACAATGCATTATTCTCTGGTGACCCAGTATGGGCTACTCTTGAAGTTGCAGGTTTAGGTACTGACGGACGTTCAATGGTTACAAAGAATGACTACCGTTTCTTACATACATTAGAAGATATGGGTCCTTCTCCAGAACCAAACTTAACAGTTCTATATACAGAAGCATTACCAGAAAACTTCAAGAAGTATGCTGCTAAGATCTCTATCGATACTTCATCAATTCAGTATGAAAACGATGACGTTATGAGACCTGTATGGGGCGATGACTATTCAATCTGCTGCTGTGTATCAGCTACTCAGACTGGTAAAGAAATGCAGTTCTTCGGTGCGAGAGCTAACTTAGCTAAGTGCTTAACTTACGCTATCAATGGTGGTGTTGATGAAAAGACTAAACAGCAGGTAGGTCCTGAATACAGAGGAATTACTTCTGAATATCTTGATTATGATGAAGTTATCAAGAAATATGACAACATGATGGGCTGGTTAGCAGATTTATATGTAAATACATTAAACTTAATCCAGTACATGCATGATAAATACTATTATGAAGCTGCAGAAATGGCATTAATCGATACTGATGTTCGTAGAACATTCGCTACTGGTATTGCTGGTTTCTCACATGTAGTAGACTCATTAAGCGCAATCAAATATGCTAAGGTTAAGACTATCAGAGATGAAGATGGTATCGTAGTTGATTATGAAGTTGAAGGTGACTTCCCTCGTTATGGTAACGATGATGACAGAGCTGACAACATCGCAGTTTGGTTATTACATACATTCTTAGAAAAGATTAAACAGCATCATACATATAGAAATTCTGAACCAACTACTTCTATCTTAACAATCACTTCTAACGTAGTTTATGGTAAGGCTACAGGTTCATTACCTGATGGACGTAAAGCTGGTGAACCATTATCTCCAGGTGCTAACCCAGCATATGGTGCAGAAAAGAACGGTTTACTTGCTTCATTAAACTCAGTTGCTAAGTTACCTTACGAATGGGCATTAGATGGTATCTCAAATACTCAGACAATCGCTCCAAGTGCTTTAGGTCATGACGAAGCTGAAAGAGCTGATAAGTTAGTAACAGTTATGGATGGTTACTTCAGACAGGGTGCTCATCACTTAAATGTTAACGTATTCGGTAAAGAAAAGTTAATCGATGCTATGGAACATCCAGAAAAGCCAGAATATGCAAACTTCACAATCCGTGTATCTGGTTATGCAGTTAAGTTCATTGACTTAAATAGAGAACAGCAGTTAGACGTAATTGCTAGAACTTGTCACGATCATATGTAATAATAAAAACAGTCTCTTATGAGACTGTTTTTTATAGAGGAGGAGAATGTGATGAATGCACGTGTACATTCTATAGAAACATTTGGTCTTGTAGATGGGCCAGGTGTACGATTTATCTTATTTCTACATGGATGTCCTTTTAGATGTCAATTCTGCCATAACCCAGATACATGGGCAAGTCAGAAGTTTGAAGAATGGACACCACAGCAGGCCTTAGACCGTGCCCTACGTTTTGAACCTTATTGGGGTAAAGATGGTGGAATTACTGTATCTGGGGGAGAACCGCTTGTACAGATTGACTTCCTATTGGAATTTTTCAAGCTTGCTAAAGCAGCAGGAATCAATACATGTATTGATACAAGTGGTGCATGCTTTACAAGAGAAGAACCTTTCTTCTCTAAGTTTGAAGAACTTATGAAATATACAGATCTACTTATGGTAGACATAAAAGAAATCAATGATGAAAGACATCAGGTGTTAACAGGTGCTTCAAATAAGCGTGTTCTTGATATGATTCAATATTTGAATGATATCAATAAATCTATCTGGATCAGACATGTCTTAGTCCCTGAAAGAAGTGACTTTGATGAAGATCTTCATGCATTGGCTGATTATATTGATACTTTAAGTAACGTTAAAAAGGTAGAAGTTCTTCCTTATCATACTCTTGGTACTTACAAGTGGAAGGAACTTAACTTAGAATATCAGCTAGAAGGAATTGATCCACCTACAAATGAACGTGTAGAAAACGCAAATAAGATTCTACATACAGATAAATATAAATAAGTATGATATAATGTCTCCTAGAAGGAGGCATTTTTCATGGATGAATTGCTTTTTGATGAAAATTACATCGTTTTCTTACAGAATCAGAGTTTAGACACATTATGCAGCCTTTATTTAGAGGTACATAATCAATTAATGGATATTATCCATACACATAACGGGGAAGAAAACTACAAAGAAATCACTGCCAAGCGTGCGATGATTGAAGGAACAATCATGACTAAGGTCATGCAGGAACATGGTTATTCACTCGATCAATATGCATATTATAAAAATGATAAAATGGTGGCCTAAAAATACTATACTTTTTAAAAGCTCGTTTACTTTTAGGAGTAAATAATTTAAAATATGGGTAATTATTATTATGGAGGTATAGGTTAATGAAATTAGGTACTATTGAAGGTGGAGGAACAAAGTTCGTTGTTGGTGTTGGTGATGAGAATGGTAACATCTTTGAAAGAGAATCTTTCCCAACTACAACACCAGAAGAAACAATGAAGAAAACAATTGAATTCTTCAAGGATAAGGGTGTAGAAGCAATTGGTTTTGGATCATTTGGCCCAATTGACCCAGATAAGACAAGCCCTACTTATGGAAATGTCACTACGACTCCTAAACCAGGATGGTCTAATCATAATGTCGTAAAGGATTTAGAAGAAGCATTCCCTGGTGTTCCTGTAGGATTTGATACTGATGTAAACAGTGCATGTTTAGGTGAAGTAGAATTCGGTGCTGCTAAGGGATTAAACAGCGCATTATATTTGACTATTGGTACAGGTGTAGGTGGAGGTGCTGTTGTAGAAGGTAATCTTGTACACGGCTTATTACATCCAGAAATGGGTCATATGAAATTGATTACTCGCCCAGAAGATACTTATAAGGGTAAATGCCCATATCATGGAACATGTTTTGAAGGTTTAGCAGCTGGACCAGCTATTGAAGAACGCTGGGGTAAGAGCGCTAAAGAATTACCTGCTGATCATCCAGCATGGGATCTAGAAGCTTATTATATTGCTCAGGCTTTATGTATTTATATTCTTACAATCTCACCTAAGAAGATTATTTTAGGTGGAGGTGTTATGCACCAGAAACAGTTATTCCCAATGATTCATAAATACGTTCAGGAAATGTTGAACGGTTATGTTGCGAAAGAAGAAATTACAACAGATAAGATCAAGGATTATATTGTTTATCCAGGACTTGCAGATAATGCAGGATTTTGTGGTGGATTAGCACTTGCTAAACAGGCTTTAAAGAATAAATAAAAAGTAGGCATAGCCTGCTTTTTTTAAGGAGGATAATATGCAGTCACTTAGAGAACTTTATAAGATAGGAATTGGTCCTTCCTCATCTCATACTTATGGACCGATGAAGATTGCTGAAAGAATCAAATCACTTTATCCAGATATGGAAAAGGTACATGTTGATCTGTATGGTTCTTTATCTTTAACTGGTAAAGGACATTTAACAGATAAAATCATGCAGCAGACATTTGCCCCTATACCATGTGATTTTTCTTTTAAAAGCGGTGAATTACCTTACCATCCTAATGGGATGTTAGTCACAGTATATTGTGGTGGAGAGGCATTAAAACCTATTGAAGCGTATTCTATTGGCGGAGGAGAAATTTACTTTAAGGGAGACTTAGAAGAGGAAAAGGTAGAAATCTATCCTCATCATACAATGCGTGAAGTCATTGATTATTGTGAAAATGAAGGATTATCACTTTATGATTATGTCTTACGTTTTGAAGATGAAAACTTTAAAGAATATTTATTTGAAGTTCTTGAAGCAATGTTTACCTGCGTAGAAAACGGGTTACATACACAGGGTATCTTACAGGGCAGTCTACAATTAAAAAGAGTAGCCGGTTCTATGTATCAACAGGCTTTAAATACACATCATGAAATGGCTCAGGAACGTTTATTTATTGCCAGTTATGCTTATGCAGTTTCTGAAGAGAATGCAGATGGTCATATGATTGTCACTGCACCAACATGTGGTGCAAGTGGTGTACTACCAGCTATTCTCTATTATGCACATCATCAGATGGGCTTAAAAAAGAGAGACTTAGTCAAAGCACTTGCAATTGGTGGATTATATGGTAATACAGTTAAATATAATGCGACTATTGCAGGTGCAGATGGAGGATGTCAGGCAGAAGTAGGAACAGCTTGTGCAATGGCAAGTGCCTCTATGGCCTGGATCAATGAGTTAAATAATAGTCTCATTGATTATGCCGCAGAAATGGGATTAGAACATAACTTAGGTCTTACATGTGACCCAGTAGGTGGCTATGTACAGATTCCTTGTATTGAAAGAAACGCCTTGGCTGCATTACGTGCTTATGATGCAGCGATGCTTGCAGGGCAGTTAGGTTATGTACGTAAGAATAAAGTACCTTTCGATACAGTTGTAAGAGTTATGAAGGAAACAGGCAAAGACTTGAATGTTGCTTATAAAGAAACATCTCTAGGAGGTCTCGCAAAAGAATTGAAATAGTGATTTCACTATTTCTTTTTTTATAAGGGGGGAAAGTGTGAAACAAAAATCAATCAAAACGTATAAAAAAAGACGAACTTAAAAACAAGTTTGAATAATTTAGAAAAAATAGAATAATCGAATATTATGGTTTAGTTAATTTAGAAACGTCAAAACCTGATTTCTTAAGAAACTCAATTGCTGATTCTTCTGTTAAAACTTGTTGCTTTATAGGTGGCTTAGGATTTTTAAATGATTCATAATCTGAAGGATTAAATGTCTCTCCAGTAAGAATCATATGGTATATACTGACAAGCATCATTCTTGCAATTGCGATAATGGCTTTCTTGTGACCTCGTCTCTTTTTGATACGAGAATACTTAATTCCAAAATAGCCATCCTTATCTTTGATTGCTCCAAGAGCGCACTGAACTAATAAAGGTTTTAAATATTGACCTGCTTTAGAAATACGAACTGATTTTTTCTTGTTAGCACTTTCGTTGTTTGCAGGTGCTAATCCAGCCCAACAGGTTAGCTGTTTATCTGATTCGAATTGTTTCATATCTACTCCGATTTCTGAAATAATGAGAATTGCAGATAAAGTGCTGATGCCTGGTAGTTGGGTGATGTGCATGAATTGATCGAACATTGGTGCTGCACGTTTCATCATTTCGATTTCACAGTTATTAATATGGACTTGTAATTCTTCCATATGAGTCATTGATTCATTCATTTTAAACCTCTGATCAGTTTCGATATTGCAGTGTTTAATGGAATCTAGAATCTTATCTTTATTTTTACACGATCTATGGATACATTTCAAAATTTTCTCATCTTCAATGATATCTGACTCAAGTACTTCTTTCATGATTGCTTGTGCAGACTTTCCAAACGGATCTGAAAATACAGAACCAATACCGATATTGGAAACTGTCATACAGTTCTGATATCGATTACGTTCAGAGGAACGCATTCCAACCAATTTATAGCGATAGCGAGATATTTCTCGTAAAGCTCTTATTTCTTTGGGCGGTATGAAAGAAAATTTGATTAGATCATGTTTAAATAAGTCACAGATCCATTTTGAATCTTTCTTGTCAGTTTTCTTCCCTTTAATTGCTTTGACATATTTTGGATGAGTTAAGTAAATATTGATTTCATCTTCTAAGATGTTAAAAATTGGAATCCAATATTTGCCAGTAGATTCCATGCATGCATCAAAGCATTTGTGATTAATGAGCCACTGTTTAAGATTCAGTAAATCAGGGTTTAAAGTTGAAAACGTTTCTTGGATGTATTCGGTAATACGAGTTTTCTTATTAGTAATACCGATTGTAGCCACAATGATATTCTTGTGAACATCCATGCCACAGCAGATTGGTCTAACAATCTTCATAAAAAAATCTCTCCTTTCATTGAAAGAAGAGAAGTGGCATTGACTGCTATCTAAGCTAATCACTCAGTTGATTGTACAATCATAAGTGTCCTGGCTCTAAGTCCAACTTATTTGTGCTTGAAAAGATAGCGGCTACTTATAACAATTCAGGATATTCTATTTGAGTAGAATTGCCTACTCTCCCTCACGTGCTCTGTAGTATACCACCTCTCTTTGATTATACTATTATATCGAGAGGCACACTAGAGTTTTGGTGGATTTGAGTTTGATTTCTAAAGTGAAAAGTTAAATTCCACTTTAGGCGGGTCAAAGTTGCGTTTAGTCTTTCACATCTTTCCAGTTGATTTTACTCTTACAGTTGAATTTACTTTTACACCTTCAATAGTTGAATTTTCTCCTTCAGGTATATAATTACCGTGATGTCTGTTTCTCTATTTCATGAAAGGCTGATTATCATGGCTAAATCAAATAAGAATTTACATCTTACTCTTTCAGAAAGACAAATCATTGAGAGAGGGATAGAAAATGGTGCTACCAAGGCTTCTATCGCTGCAACTCTTGGGAAGGATAAATCAACTATAGGCAAAGAAATAAAGGCACATAGAAAACATTCACATTACTGCAGTTTTGATCCTGCATGTGCCAACAAGGACAGATGCAAGCATCATCATGTATGTAAGGATTGTGCTGATTTGGTAGTTTTTAAATGCAAGCGAAGAGACAGATCTCCTGGTGCCTGCAACGGGTGTCCTAAATTCCAGCACTGTAGATTTGACAAGTTCACATATTCTGCAGATCTCGCCAATAAGGAATATATGGCTGATCTCATTGAATCAAGAGAAGGAATAAACATGACATACAGCGAACTTAAGGCTTTAGCTGATGTCATTGTCCCTCTTGTTAAGAAGGGTCATTCACCATATCGATCATCACTTCTCATCCTGAACTGAATATTTCTGAAAAGACATTATACAATTACATAGAATCTGGCGTATTTAGACAGTTCGGCCTGCTTGATATTGACTTAAGAGTCAAGACAAGAAGAATATCAAAGAAGGATTCTGTCAAATATAAAAAAAGAGAAGACAGAAAGTTCCTGATAGGCCGCACCTATAAGGATTTCATCTCATATACTGACGATCATGACAACGTTAGTATTGTCGAGATGGATACCGTCTACAATGGGCAAAGCGGTCCTTCATGCAGACTTTTAAGTTCCTGTCTTACTCTTTCATGTTCATTATATACCATGAAGAGAAGACTGCAAAGGCTATGGTTGAAGGCGTAGCCCTTCTTGAATCAATATTAGGAAAAAACCTTTTTGTAAAGGAAGTGGAGGTCATCAAGACAGATAGAGGTACTGAATTCTCAGATGCAGATGGACTAGAAAAGGACAATGATGGCAGCATGAGGACTCATGTCTTTTACTGTGATCCTATGCAATCATGCCAGAAAGGAAGTCTTGAGAACAACCACAAAGAGATACGTTACATATGCCCTAAAGAAGCAGATCTCAAGGATCTCGGTTTTGATTCACAGGAGAAGGCTAACCTCATGGCATCCCACATCAATTCCCAGCCAAAGGAGAACCTAAAAGGAAAGTCACCGCTGGAGATGATGGAGTTCCTAAGTCCAGATTTATATAAGAAATTCATAGAATTTGGAATCAAGAAAATAGAAAATGATGAAATAATTTTAAAACCATATTTATTAAAAGAAGATAACTAAAATCATTCGGAGAATGTATGAAACATGAGATGCAGACTGACAATAGCACATGCAGTTAAAGTGGAATTTAGTCTTACACCCGAAAAAAATGAACGAAATTCCATAGCTTTATTGTGCCTTAAAATACAATGATTTCTGTGATTAAAGTCACACTTCTTATATACGTATGACTAATTTCCATTTCTAAAACAAAAAGAATATCAGACTTAATATCCGATATTCTTATGAAAACATTATCCTGAACGAGTAAATTCCACATTTGTTTCGTTCTGTTTTAAAGTGGAATTTAACTTTTCACTTTAGCTTTGAGTTTGATTATATATTTGTGTCCGCGCAACGAAGGCGCGGGGAAATGGAGGAAACTATGAAACAAAGATTTATTAAATATATATGTTTCAGCATATTGGGAGAAATGGCTATATCGTTTTATATACTTGCAGATACATTCTTTATTGCCCAGGGAATAGGGGATAAAGGACTCACTGCATTAAATCTTGCAATACCTGTATTTAATTTTATTTATGGGATAGGACTCATGTTAGGAATAGGATCTGGCATTAGATTATCTATTTTGAAAATAGATCACAAGCATGATGAAATCAATCAGGTATTTAATCACACAGTGCTTTTAGGACTTGTAATAGGCGCACTTTTCATGATTACAGGAGTATTATATAGTCCTTCTCTTGCAAGAATGCTAGGAGCCAATGATGCCGTATTAAAAGATACAGTGACTTATCTCAGAACTATTATGATATTTACACCTGCCTTTATCTTCAATAATGCACTCAATGCATTAGTAAGAAACGATAACAATCCAGCTCTCGCTACAACAGCTATGATTGTCGCTTCATTTATGAATGTCGTACTTGATTATGTATTTATATTCTTATGTCATATGGGAATGTTTGGTGCTGTTTTTGCGACTTGTCTCGCACCTCTGATTGGATTAAGTATTCTCTCTTTACATTTCATTAAAAAGAAGAATACATTCCATCCTGTTCAGCTTCGTTTTCAGTTCTCTATTATAAGAAGAATTATTAAATTGGGATTTCCTTCTATGTTGATAGAGATTTCAAGTGGTTTAGTAGTACTTCTTTTTAATACACTTATATTAAAGATTACAGGTAATATAGGTGTTGCTACTTATGGTGTTGTATGTAATATATGGCTTGTATGTATTGCGATATTTAATGGTCTTGCACATGGTATGCAGCCTCTTACTAGTGAATCCTATGGTTCTCATGATACAAAGAATCTTATTATGTTAAGAAGAATGACTCTTACTATTTCGTTGTTGTTATCTTCAATCATCTACTTAACAGTATTTACAAATGCCTCTATGATTACCTCTCTCTTTAATAAGACAAACAATGCAATGTTATACCAATTAGCTGTAGAAGGCTTTAAAATCATGTTTACAGGCTTATTCTTTGCAGGGGTAAACATTGTCTTAACTACATACTTTACTTCAATAGAGAGTGCTAAAATAGCCTCTACACTTATTCTATTACGTGGTGTAGTGCTTATCGTGCCTGCATCTATCGTTCTTTCACAGCTAGGTATGAAAGGAATCTGGGCTTCATTACCACTATCTGAAATAATTACTACGTGTGTAGGACTTACATATCTCAAAATAGGGTAGACAAGGAATAATATTAAAAGGTTAATTAACTATTATTTCTGTGCCTCCCGTTGCACCGTACGTACGGGTCTCGTATACGGCGCTACATTTATATGATAATTTCAGACTAACTTAGATAGTAATTAAGGGGATTGATCAGACCAGGTCTATCTCCTATTCTTTTACCCAAGAATTTGGGACTAATAATATTATTAATTACATGACCACAGGCCTGGCTATAAAGTCCGCGTCTAGAGTTTGCCACCGAAAAGATTTGTTCATCAGAAAATTGGCAAGAAAATAGCCTATTCATTTTGTATAAGTTTTTATAAATCGTTTTAGGTCTTTTCCACTGTTTCAAAATGATTACTCTGATTTTATGGCGAAGCCATTGACCAAAGACGTCAATGAAGTATTTCATCACGCCTATTCGATAATAGTTAATCCACCCCACTACAATCTGATTGATTCTCTTGAATGTAACTGCAAGAGGGCGTGCAATTCCTATCCTTCTTATAAGTTCTCTTCTACATTTATCGTAGATTTTCATCTTGCTCTGATTGGAAGGCTTGCATTTCCATTCACCATTCCTTTGGAGGTAGGTGAATCCTAGAAACTTGCTTTCGGGTGGTCTGACCACTTTGGTTTTAGTAGCGCTGACTTTAAGAAATAGTTTTCTCTCTAGCCATGAAGTGACTGACTTCATTACTCTATTTGCACTCATCTCGCTCTTAACGAAGATATTGCAGTCATCTGCATATCTAACAAAGCGTAGTCCTCTATATTCCAGTTCCTTGTCAAACTTATCTAAATAAACGTTAGAAAGGATTGGTGAGAGTGGACCTCCCTGAGGCACACCGATTCTCGAAGGTTTTACTAAACCATCTTCCATAATCCCTGCCTGCATGAATTTGCGAATAAGATGTAATGTTGTTGAGTCATTCACGTGCTTTTCTCTAAGTATTGAGATTAATTTATCATGATTTACAGTGTCAAAGTATGCTTCAATATCTAAGTCTATAACCCAGTCATAACCTTCATTGATGTATTCTAGAGTCTTTAATACAGCCATCTGTGCACTTTTTCTTGGTCTGAATCCATAACTGAATTCACTGAATGAAGAATCTAATTTCTTCATCAATATCTGTGCAACAGCCTGTTGAATAACTCTATCCACTACTGTAGGTATACCTAATGGTCTTTTCTTGCCATTAGGCTTTGGGATATAGACTCTCTTGACTGATTGGGGCTTATACTTCTTATTAAGTATAGAGTATCTAATCTCTCTTCTATACTTATAGAAATATTCATCAAGTTCATCTACTGTCATCTTGTCGATTCCAGATACACCTTTGTTTCTCTTGACCTGTAGAATAGCCCTGTCGATGTTAGAATCACTAAGTATTTCATCAATTAATCTCATGTCTGTGTTCTCCTTTTCATATCGTAGATTTATCTAGAACTGTTCCCTCTTCCTTCATCTCCACAGAAATTACGTTTTCCATTTATGAAATGATTCCAATTTCGAACTATCTAGACATTGCTTTATGATGAGTAACATCATATAAACATTAGGTCCTTTAGTGTTGGTGAGACACCTACTATGACCTCAGCTGACTCCTCACAGTGAGCTTTTTGTCGCACAACTTACCATCACTGATTTTAAAGATATTGGACTTCGTTGCCTGTGAGGCCTCCCGGGGTAATTCACTAATCCTGTTTCCTTCACAACGCCTTGATTTACTCTCTTGGTTTTACGTTTACCTTTAGGACTTCGGTTTGTAAGGCAACCTTATCCACCATTTAGCCTTATATCAAGTTTCTGTTCGTACGCTCAAAGGAATTGCTACACCACTTCCTTCACTCCTACCTTTATGGTATCGGCTTGTGGTTCACTACACTTGGCGGTAACTACCTGTGGTCGGTTTATCTCCGACTGAATCAGTGCCATGCCCGGCACACCTTAAAAGAGCGATTGACTAAATCGCTCTTAAATTCTTTTTCTTAATATGATATAGAGTATGATTGAAAGAAGAGGAATAAGTAAGTATATTCCTACTATTGTGAACATATTGGAAAGTGTACTAAAGATTTTTGTCTGTTCATATAACATCATTGACATTGATATTGTGCTATAGTGGAGTATCAATATCGCAATGACTTCTATACCTATGAGTAGATAAAAGAACTTAGTCATCTTTGATTTCACTAATAGGAATGTAAGGATTAGTGATCCAATTAATAAAGGGAGAACTTTAATTAATAAACCACTATAAAGAGTTTGAGAAACATTCATAAGATTCACCTGCGCTTTCGTTTATGTTTTCTTTCTATAATTATTATATAAATTCTTTAAGAAAGAGTAAATATATATTACTATTTTAAAAAAAGTATATTTGAAAGCAGAATTATGACAACTTAATAGGAGTCTTGTAACTTACATTAAAATAGATTAAAATACTTATAAAAGGGGAAAGACTATGAAAGATACGACTAAATCAATTATCTATGGGGCAACTCCTATAGCGCTTTATATTATTCAAACTTCATCAACAGAATACGTACAGAAATTCCAGCAGGCACTTACATTACTGACTCATAATCAGAATTATTCTACAGCTGTATCATTTTCAATTATCACAAATATCTTAATTGCGATATGTTTTATTTTAATGTTTGTGATGGCAACTAAGAATAATGTCACAAAGATTATCAGTGGTGTCTATGCAGCAATTGGATTATTTTTAATATTTGACCAATATTCTGCGATTATTCAGAACCATCTATATACGAATGTGATTACACAATTCACATATAATAATATTTCTTTAATTGTGATTACTACTGTGATCATGATTTATAATCTCTATAACCTTCTAAAAAAGTAGAAATCATTGATGATTTCTATTTTTTTATTGTTCATAGTCTTTAAATTTATTGATATAAATTATATAATAATTATATATTTTGAAAAATATGCTAAACAACCAGAAATTAATGCATATTGGTAATGCTGATTCTATTGATGCTAGGGAGGAAATCTAATGGAAAACGTTATGAACAATACATCAAAGGTATTTGAATCGCACATAAGAATTCAAATGATTGCCAGTTTAAGTATTGAAGATCTCACTTATAAACAGATGAAAGAGATTCTAGGTTGTACAGACGGGAATATGACAACACATACTAAAAAGCTTATTCAAGAAGGATTTATGGAAGTGAGAAAGGAATTTGTAAATAACAGACCACAGACAACTTATCATTTGACTGATGGAGGTAGAACACAGTTTGAAGAGTATGTGGCTTTATTGAATAAATTAGTGGAAGAGGGAAAAAATGCACAGAAAGTCTGATTTTATCAGATTTTTTTTTTTGATAGTATATAATTATCTTGTAGTAATAAGTAGTGAAGATAGTCAAATAGTTCATGATCATATTAACAGGAGGAAATTATGAAAAAGACCCTATCGTTTAAATCATGCATTATCGTATTCTACTTACTTGTATTTATCGCATTTATAATAGAGAAAAGACCTATTCTAAGTAGCAGCACACCTTATTTCTCTAGAATAGCCAATGCGACTAATCTAGTTCCATTCTATTATAATCCTAATACTAACTATCAGGCGTTACAGATGAATGTGATTGTGAAGATATTCTTAGTGATGCCAGTCGCATTGTATTATGTGATCAAGAAGGATTGTACATTAGGACAGTTAATCACATTTATTCTAGGTGCTAGCTTTATTTTCGAAGTAGCGAAATTACTTTCATTAAGAGGCTATTTTGATGTCACTGATTTCTTCTATTATATGGCAGGTGCCGCACTCGCTTACTATATCTATAGAAGTATCAAGTTCTTTACAAAAAAATAAACAACTTAACATCATGAACTAAAAAAAGAGGAAAATCAAAATCGATTTTCCTCTTTGTGTTTAGTTTTCATCCTGATCTGGAATAATGAGTGAAAAAGCATGTCTTAAACATTCAACATGAACAGGGAAAGTCTGTCCCTTTTCACCATCAATATCATAGACAATATCCTCATCACAACTGATTGTGATATCCTTTGCCTGGACATAATGAATCATAGGATTCTGTGGATGAAGATTACGCTTATAATCCATGAAGACATTAAGTAGTTCAGCGACATTGCCTTTTTTAATAATAATAAGATCTAACTTGCCATCACTTGTAGAAGCATAAGGAGTCACTCCTGAAAATCCTCCAACATGAGAACTATTCGTAATCATGAATAATGCGGCATCTTCTTCAAACTCTATTTCATCTGCTTTTACTTTAAGATGAAGTGATAAGCCTAACTGTTCAGGTAACATCTTCAATCCATTAATATAGTAGGCAAGAGGACCAAACTTTTTCTTTTCCTCTTTAGTGACAAGGAATCCAATATCACTAAACATACCACCACTTAATACATTCGCAAAACAATGATTATCTACATAACCTGCATCAATCTTCTTTGTCTTGAAACGGGCAATCATATCACGGAATGCTTCTGGAGTATTAGGAAGATTTAGATAAGTTGCAAAGTCATTCACAGTGCCTGCTGCTAAGATTGCAAGAGGAATCTTAGATTCACTCTTAATAAGTCCTGTAATGATTTCGTTAATTGTACCATCTCCACCTACGGCTACAATAAAGTCATATTCATTTCTAGTTAATCTTGCTGCACGTTCTAATCCATCATTCTTGCCTCTTGTGAAGTAAGTATCAATTGTATTCACGTTAGTATGAAGTATTAACTGACCAATAAACTTGTCAATAGACTTCTGGAATGCATGTGTACCACTAGAAGGATTAATAATAAACAAACACTTCATATACTATGCCTCCTTAATCAATTCAAGAAGCAACTTAACACCCTTTTTCATAGAATTAATACTACAGAATTCATAAGGACCATGATAGTTATATCCACCAGTACCTAAGTTTGGACAAGGAAGTCCCATAAAGCTTAAATTAGCTCCATCAGTACCACCTCTAATAGGAGAAGCAATAGGATCAAGTCCTATATTAATCATTGCCTGTTTTACCTTATATACAATATCAGGTGTCTTATTGATAACTTCAATCATATTCTTATACTGTAAAGTAAAGTCAATATCAATATAATGTCCATGATTTACCTGATTTAAATAAGAAGCAGCTAACTGCATTGTATGAATCATATCATGCATATTGTCCATATCATGATCTCTTAGTATATAAGTCATCTTAGTGGTAGAAACATCACCTTCCATATGATGAAGATGATAGAAGCCTTCTTTATGTTCAGTCGCTTCAGGACGTTTATTATCACCAAGCATTGTATCAAACTGACGACCTAAAGTAAGGGCATTGACCATCTTGCCTTTAGAATCACCTGGATGATAACTCTTACCTGTAATAGTGACATCTGCTTTATAGGCATTGAAGTTTTCAAAACTGAATTCATCGATTCTGCCACCATCTACTGTATAAGCATAATCAGCACCAAATCTCTTAACATCAAAGTTTTCAGTACCTCTACCTACTTCTTCATCAGGTGTAAAGGCAATACAGATATCTCCATGCTTAAAATCTCTATTCTGGCAGATATACTCTACCATGCTCATAATAATAGCCACACCTGCTTTATCATCAGCACCAAGAAGTGTAGTTCCATCAGTTGTAATTAAATCATCACCCACAAGTCCTTTTAATTCAGGATTTGTTTCTGGGTCTAAATACATCTTCTTTTCTTCATTAAGAATAATACGTCCTCCTGGATAAGAACGAATAATACGTGGATGAATATCATGTCCACTTGCATCTGGAGAAGTATCCATATGTGCAATAAATCCAATAGCTTTCATAGGCTCATCAGTATTACTATAAATCTTACCGTATACAATTCCCTGATCTGTTCTTTCTACTTCATCTACACCAAGAATCTGCATTTCTTCACTCAAGAAATCAGCTAAATCAAATTGTTTTTCTGTAGAAGGAGATGTTGTAGAAGATTCATCAGATTGTGTATCAAAACTCACATATTTCAAAAATCTCTTTTCAATCAACATAAAATAACCTCACTTTGTTTATTTCTTTCATTTTAACATAGTAAATTGTTTTTGTGAACTTGCATAATTAACTAGACAAGCCCTATTGTTTTCATTATTATGGGGTAGGTGATAAAAATGAAATATTATGCCGTAAAAAACGGAAGAGAACCAGGTATCTATAACTCATGGGCAGAATGCCAGAAGCAGATTCATGGCTTTAAGAATGCGTCTTATAAGTCCTTTACATCACGCAAGGAAGCAGAAGAGTTCATTTCTGATAAAAAGGAAATACCTCAAATGGAACATGGGTTAATTGCTTATGTAGATGGTTCTTTTAATGCAAAAAAGAAAGTATATGGCTATGGTGCTGTTTTAATTGATGGACAGCAGGTCATCAAACGTCTTTATGGACATGGAGATAATGAGGAATGCTTATCGAGTCGTAATGTTGCAGGAGAAATATTTGGAGCTTTAGCTGCAGTAAAGTATGCAGTAGAACATCCTGAATATGATGGTATTGTGATTTATTATGATTATATGGGAATTGAAAAGTGGGCTATTGGAGAATGGAAAGCCAATAAGAAGCTGACACAGTATTATGCGAGTCAAATGGCTGAGTATCGTCAAAAGCTGCCTATAGTATTTATGAAGGTAGAAGCACATACAGGTGACTTCTATAATGAACAGGCAGATCAGCTTGCCAAGAAAGCAGTGGGAATTGAATGAGTGAAAAAATAACTATTTTTGACATTGAAGAATTGAATAATGATCCTGTGAGTGTCTGCTCTATAGGTATAGTTGTGCTAGAGGATATGAAAGTGAAGGAAACATTCTATTCACTTATTAGACCTCCTAAATTGACTTTTGATCCTTATCGCTATAAGGTTCATAAAATAAGACCACAGGATTTAAAGAAACAACCGACATTCCCAGAAATATGGCCTAAGATCAGTAAGTATTTTGAAAACAGTATCGTGATATCTCATGATATCCAATCAGACCTCAATCACTTGCTAGCCGTATTTAGAAGATTCCGTATAAGAAAGCCTACCTGTTATTTATCATGTACATTAGTTCTTGCAAAGCTATTTCATCCTGAATTACAGAAGTATGGTTTAGGTTCTCTATGTGACTTTTATTCTGTTGATCTCGAAAATGCGCATAATGCATTGGCTGATTCATTGGCTTGTGCAGAGCTATTAAAGAAGATGATGGAAGAACATCACTATACAAGTCTTAAGGAACTTCATGAGAAAGAAAATGTACCTTTAGGACGTATGACAAGTTCATCTATTGAACCTCTTGTATCAAGTGATAAGGTACAGGAAGTGAAGATGGGAATTCAGAAAGAAACAGTCGCATTTACAGGTAAACTTGCCCATACAAAACAAGAAATAGAATCATTCGTAGAACAGGATGGTATGATACCATCATTCCATGTAACAACTCAGACAAAATATCTCGTTATTGGTAAAAAGGACTACCAGCAGACAAGATATCAAAAAGGCAATAAGAAGATTAAAAAAGCCATCACTTTATCAAGACAAGGCCAGGATATCAGAATCCTTCATGAAGACCAGTATATTGATATGGTAAGAAAAAGAACTCTTAAGTGAGTTCTTTTCTTGTGTACTATTATTTAAAATGTCCACTTTTTTATTAAAAAAACAGCAAGAAATTACAGTTTGGTGCAATAATGCGTCATTTTATTATTGAAATGTATTGAAAACGCTTCTAATTTTTGATAGTCTTATTGTAGGTGATTAATTATGGCAAAGACTTCAAACTATTTATTTAAACTCGATTTAATGATTTTAAGCTTATTGAAAGAAAAAGATCAATATGCGTACGAATTAACTAAAGAGATTGCAGAAAAATCTAAGGGTCGCATTGAACCAAAGAATGGTACAATGTATCCTATTATCTACAAACTCATTGAAAACGGCTATATTTCAAGCAACACAGTCATCTACCACAATAAAGCTAGAGTGTATTATCACCTAGAACCAGCCGGAAAGGAATACTTAGACAAGATTATTGTGGAATTTGACGAATTAGTGGATTGTATCAATTCATTTATTCACAAAGATTAAAATAGAGTTTCCTACAAAGGAACTCTATTTTTTTGCATTAAAAAAGAAATAGGCATCTGCCTATTTCTTGATTTCTTTATAGCTGACTGCGAAAGGTCCAGTTTTAGTAGTAATAGTGATTGTATCACCTTTCTTATACTGTTTGAATTCTTTTGCGGTAGCACGATAAGTAAATTTCTTTTTACCTGTTTTCACATTAAAATGATAGACCTGTGAAAACTTGGTTGTATAATGTTCTGTCTTAGTAATAATGCATTCTTCAGTCGCAGTTACTTTTGCAAGAGGATCATTAATCCAGCATAATGCGAGAGGAATGAAGATCACTAAGAAACATGTAAATAATGCATCTCTAGGTAATCCAGCTTTTTCACCAATCCAGCGATAGAATACAAAGATAATTAAGAATACAATAATTGATGCATAAATAAGAGGTCTTGTATTTTCCATTGCATATTTAGTGAATAGAACTAACCATCCTGTAATAGCAGGGATAATAAAGTTACAGAAGAACAATCCATACAATTCTTTGATTGCTGGCTGATTTCCTTCAGCAGTGAGACCTAAATAGTAAATACCTGCAAGTACTGGGATAACGATAGAAATTAATCCACTCACAACAAGAGAATCAAGTGCGCCAATCATACCAGCCACTAATGACACTAACTGGATAAGTGTTAATACAAGCATTACTGGTTTAGTAACTGATACAGAAGGCATACGACTAGGTGCTTCCTTTGTACCTTCAATATCTTCATAAGGGATCTTATGGTCAGTACATTCTTCAACTAATTCAGCTAAATCAGCCACTTCAAATTCTAATGAAGAAAGCTGTGCAATCACTCCTTCTTTAGAATAAATAGTGAGTGTCTTACCATCATCTACTAGTTTAGTAATATCTTCATAAGCATACTTTTTTTCATTATTACCTTCTTTAAAAGTAATATCATCTTCAGTCATCATATAAGAGAAAGTCTTCTTCTTGTTCACCTTTAAAGTGATATAAATCATAAGTAGAAGCCCGATGACACCAAGCCCTGTAATCACATAATAACCGTCTTTTGCTTCTATAAAGCCAAGAACTAACATGATAATACCAAATACAGGACAAAGGACCTTCATTGTACTAATGTGAAATAGTAAACTATCCTTATATGTTACGTCTCTATTCATTTTTTTACCTCAACTCCTTACGTATACAGTATATATTACATTAATTTTAGATGTAAACACAAGCGATAGTTGATAAATTATAGCCTTAATAAGGTGATTTATGGTAAAATAAATCTATATGGAGGTAAAAATATGAAAACTCTTACAGTTGCGGTTCCTTGTTATAATTCACAGGATTATATGAGACATGCTATTGAACCATTATTAATATGTGAAAATGATATTGAAATCTTAATCATTGATGATGGTTCTAAGGATAAGACAGGAGAGATAGGGGACTTATTAGAGGAAGAATATCCTGCAACAATCAGATGTATACATCAGGAAAATGGTGGACATGGTGAAGCAGTTAATACTGGTTTAAAGAATGCAACCGGACGCTTCTTTAAAGTATTAGACAGTGATGACTGGTTTGATGAAGCATCTTTAGTTAAAGTGATTCAGACATTAAAGAAACTTGGTAATGATGTCGATATGATGATCTGTAACTATGTCTATGATAAACCATCAAAGAATACACAGAAGCCTATTCGTTATACAAATGCATTACCTGAAAATAAGATTTTTAGATGGTATGATGTGAAATATTTCTATCCATCACAGAACCTATTAATGCATTCAATTATCTATCGTACAGAAGTATTACGTGCAAGTGGTCTTGTACTTCCTAAGCATACATTCTATGTAGATAATTTATTTGTGTATGAACCAATTCCATTCGTTCAGACTATGTATTATCTAAATGTTGATTTATATCACTATTTCATTGGTCGTGAAGATCAATCAGTGAATGAAACAGTCATGATTGGACGTATTGATCAGCAGATCAGAGTGAATAAACGTATGATTGATGCAATCGATATTGATAAGCTTAAATCACGTAAGATGAGAAAATACTTAATCAAGTATCTTTCTATGATTACTACAGTAACTACTGTATTATGCATTAAGAGTGGTACAGAAGAAAACCTACAGAAGCGTAATGATTTATGGGCTTATATGAAAGATACAAAGCCAGCTGTTTATAAGGAAGTTAAAAAGACTGCATTAGGTCTTGCTATGCAATTAGATGATCCGCTAGGACGTAAACTAATCGTTGGTGGATATAAACTTGCACAGAAACTATTCGGTTTCAATTAACAGTGATTCTATCACTGTTTTTTTATGTTGACTATTACCTACTGAATCGATAGAATAAACTTTGGGTGATTAAATGATTAAGAAATTCATAAAGACTCATGAACATGCATGGGTTCTTGTCTATTTTGTATTTTATATGCCTTGGTACTTTGGATTACAACAAAGAGATATCCGTCATTTCTTTGATATGTATGTAGGATTGGATCGTATCATACCATTCGTACCAGCATTTATTATTCCCTATGTCTATTGGTTTTTATTTGTTGCAGGAACTTTGTTATTCTTGTTTTTTTATGATGCAGATGAATTCTATCGTGGCTTTTCATTTCTAGCCTGTGGTATGACTATTTCACTCATCATATTCACAATCTTCCCAACAACATTCTGTCATCGTCCAGAAGTACTTACAGGGAATGCCTTTGAACAGTTCTGGTTAAGATTTATTTATGGGGCAGATAAACCAACCAATGTATTTCCAAGTATTCATGTATTTAATTCAATAGGATGTGCGATAGCACTTATTAAATCAAAAAAATTTAAAGATAATAAACCAATGCATATATTTGCGATTATCTCAGCAGTACTTATTACATTATCTACAATGTTCATCAAACAGCATTCATGTATGGATGCAGTAGCAGCAGCTGTCATTGCATATATACTCTATCAATTGATTTATAAGAGAGAACATCCTCGTTTACGTCAATTCGTATATTCAAAGTTTCCTAATAAAGGCTAAAGGTGTCAGTAAAATGACATCTTTTTTAATCGCGATAGTTTATAAAATAATAAAGTTTTGCGGTTTTAAACCGCAAAACTATTGTGAATGAGTTAGTTTTGCTATAAAATTTATATGAAAGAGGTGATTGTATGATAGAGAGACCATTATATTTAGATAAAATCATGCCTTTTGTAGATACTCCATTTGTGAAAATATTGACTGGAGTTCGACGCTGTGGTAAATCAACAATTCTGAAGATGATTATTAAAAAGCTTAAAGAAGAGAAGCAAGTAGATGATGAACAGATTCTTAATTATTGTTTCGATTCTATGGAATATGAAGATATGACTACAAAAGAATTGTATCTAGAAATAAAATCGAAAATACTACAATCAAAAAAGACATACTTATTCTTAGATGAGATACAAGAAATTGAAGGATGGGAAAAAGTAGTGAATACGCTTGCTTCAGACTTTGATGTAGATATCTATATTACAGGATCCAATTCAAGAATGATGTCTTCAGAGATATCTACATATCTAACAGGCAGATATATTACTTTTCATATATATACTTTGTCATTTGAAGAATATCTTATGTTCAAGAAAAGCTATACGACTCTTAAGGATTTGAAACAGGAATTTAGCCAATATGTACGATTGGGTGGATTCCCTGCAACTCATTTACAGGATTATTCTCAGGATGAAGTTTACACGATTGTGAAGGACATTTATAATTCAACTATTTTTTCTGATATTGTACGTAGAAACCAAGTCAAGAAGATAGACCAGCTAGAAAGAGTTGTAAAATATACGTTTAATAATATTGGAAATACATTTTCTGCAAAATCAATTTCTAATTATTTCAAATCAGAACAGAGAAAAATTGATAATGAAACAGTTTGTAGTTATTTAGAGAAATTACAGAAAGCCTATATTCTTCATAAGTGTTCTAGATATGATCTTCAAGGAAAGAATATATTAAAAACACAGGAGAAATTCTATCTTTCAGATGTTTCTTTGCGTTATTCTGCATTGGGCTATGCTGTAGATAGTATTGCTTCATCTCTAGAAAACATAGTATATTTAGAACTTAAAAGAAGAGGCTATGATGTTTATATTGGTAAGATAAAAGATAAAGAAATTGATTTTGTTGCTACAAAACAAAATGAAAAAATTTATGTTCAGGTAACACAGGAAATAAAGTCTGAAAAAACACAGAAAAGGGAATATGAACAGCTTTTAGAAATCAGAGATAATTATCCTAAGTATGTTGTGATGGCAGATAATTTTGCGGGTGGTAATTATGAAGGAATAAAAACAATGAATATAGTAGATTTCTTATTAAGTAAAGAGTATTAGAAATGAGTTGAGAAACTCATTACCAGAAAAGAAGTGAGATACTGTAAAATGTATAGGGTATTTGAATAATATAGAAGTAATCATTTTTTCTAACTTTTGATGAATCGATTGATCATCATCTACAATCGCAATATGAAACATAATAGCCTCCCTGTTTAGAAAGATAATAAAAAGTATATTATATTTTGTCAATGAAAGTATCTAATCCCTAAGATGACTAGGATTTATTATTACATTGTTTGACCATCAAATGATAAATCCTTATAATAGGGAAAAAGGAGTGGGGAGAATGGCGAAAACTATTGTTGGTGCAGTATTAGAAAATGATCCAGCATCACGTAACTGGTTCAATGTAATATTGAACTATCCAGGTGTACATGCTATCTTTTTTTATCGCATCAATCATTTCTTATGGACAAAATGTCATATGAAATTAATTGCACGTTTCCTGTCACAAGTAGCACGCTTTTTTACAGGGATTGAAATACATCCAGGTGCAACGATTGGTAAACGATTATTTATTGACCATGGTATGGGAGTTGTAATTGGGGAAACAACTATTATTGGTGATGATTGTTTATTATATCAAGGTGTGACTCTTGGAGGGGTAGGTACAGGAGAACATACATGTAAAAGACATCCAACCTTACACAATAATGTAATGATTTCAGCTGGTGCAAAAATTATTGGGGATATTACTATTGGAGATAACAGTATTGTAGGTGCGAATTCAGTTGTATTGAAAGATGTACCACCTAACTGTACAGTAGTAGGTGTTCCTGGTATGATTGTGAAAGAGAATGGTGTCAAAGTACATCGCGAATTATAAAAAGGGGCATAAGCCCCTATATAAGTGTCTCAGTAGCTCAGCTGGATAGAGCATTCGCCTCCTAAGCGAAAGGTCGTAAGTTCAAATCTTATCTGGGACGCCATTTTAAAATATTAACAGGCTTTTAGCCTGTAAATGATAAAAGAGATTTGATTGATGTATGTTCATCATTCAAATCTCTTTTTGTTTCAGGTAATTCTTATGGGTGAATTAGTATTTTTCTTGTTATTTATTTTTTTGATTGTGGCGTTTCTTATTCCACAGTGAACCTGCCAACATTCCGATTGCAGAGATTATTGCGCCAGCTACAATCATTCCCAAGTCAGGGGAATTCAGTTTGTTAAAAGTTATGTTGTTTGCTATTTTGAATGTGCCATATTCAGCAAGCATATACATTACGCCAAAGAAAATAGTGAATGCCCATTTTCCTTTCCCCCAAAAGTTATCTTTACCAATAATAACGGACACAATAAATGTAGTTACAGGAAGAATAAACCAAAGGAGCATCAAACTGTAGCCCATAGCATCACTTCCACTTGTAAAAAACCAGAACACAATCATTGCAGATGCCCAAATCAAAAGATAAGAGAGAATCGTAACAATCTTGTTTCTGTTGGCATTGCTTTTAACAACATTCGTACTTTCTTCAAGATAATCATAATAGTTTTTCATTTTTTCTTCTCCCTTCAATAAATAGTCAAGAGAGACATCGTAGCATTCGCTCATTTTAATAACACTGATAATATCTGGATAGGATTTTTCGTTTTCCCAATTTGAGATGGTCTGACGACTTACACCCAACAATTCGGCAACCTGTTCTTGCGTCAGCTTTTTTCCAATTCGTGCTGCCTTGATTTTGCTTCCAATATCATATTCCATGCCACTATACCTCCTTGCACTTCTATTGTAGGAATAACACCCACTATTGTCTATCAAATAGCTTTGACATCACTTATTATGCGTGTCAAAATCCTTTTACATCTGCCAAATCCGATTTATGATTCTATTCTTCATTTAAAATGTTTTGTAATTCTTCTTTGCTTGGTAATACTGTTTGGAATTTACTCGCAAAGATTTGATTATTATTTTCAGGTAAAGTCATTTCTACAATGGATTGTTTTTTGTCTTTACATAGAATAATTCCAATTGTATTATTTTCATCTTCAAGTTTTACTTTACGGTCATAGTAATTCACATACATCTGCATTTGTCCAATATCTTGGTGTTTCAATTCTCCGATTTTTAAATCAATTAATACAAAACATTTTAGTATTCTATTGAAGAATACTAAATCAACTTTGAAATGTTCCTCATCAAATGTTAGTCTAACTTGTCTGCCTACAAATGTATAACCTTTTCCAAGTTCAAGTAAAAATTGCTGTAAATGATCAATAATCTTATTCTCTAACTCACTTTCAGAATATACAGGTAATTCTGGTAATTGTAAAAATTCTAATACATATGGATCTTTAATTGCATCTGCTGGTTTTTCTATTATTTGTCCCTTTTGTGATAACAACATTACTTCATCTTTGTTTTTACTTAACGCTAAACGTTCATATAATGAAGAATCATATTGTCTTTTTAATTCTGATAGACTCCAATCATTTTTAACGGATTCGATTTCGTAGAAATGTCTTTCCTCGATATTAGTGATTCTCATTAGTTTTAAATAATGCGACCAGCTTAGGTAAAATTTACGTCCTGTAACAGTGGCAGGGTAGTTTTTGAATTGGGGAAACACTGTTTCCCCAATTGAGTCAGTTTTATAGATTGTATAAAACCTTCTTATTAGTTTTAGGTTGTCAACGGAATATCCCTTACCATAATGCTCAGTCAAAAAGGATGATAAGTTTTTAATTATATATTTACCGTATTCAGCTCGATTATCGCCATTTTGTTCTTCTTCAATAATCATTCGTCCAATCTCAAAATATGTATAGACCATAGCAATATTTACAGCAGTTTTAACATTTTTTTTAGCTTCTTCGATTAATGAAGAAACTCTATCTAGAAATTCATTGCTTACTTCATTCATATGTAATACACCACACTTTCCATATAATCTCATTATACCTGCATTCATCATTTGTATCTATATAACAATAAATAAAACGTTTTTTGTTAATCGTTACAGACCTATAGTGCATAGGTCTCCTAAACGAAAGGTCGTAAGTTCAAATCTTATCTTGGAACGCCATTTTTAAAAATTTAAACAGGCTTTTAGCTTGTAAATGATAAAAGAGATTTGTCTGATGTATGTTTATCATTCAAATCTCTTTTTGGCATTTATTTAATTTAAAAATAGAATTCATCGAAGCAATTTACCAGTAAAAAACTTTTCTTGAAAGGCTATTTGTTTAAGAATTTCTTGATCACTATAATTTTTATTATCAAGAGAAATAATCCATTTATCTTCAATATCATTATCTCTACGATATACAGCTATTACATAACCTCCAAATTCAGTTAATGGCTTATCGCTACCTAACAAATAAATGTCTTGCTGCTCACCATCTTCAGCTAAAATATCATCTACATATCCGTAATTAAGTGGATATGTCATATCAGGATATTTAGGATGATGGCTACCTATAGGTCTGTCTATTTTACCATGAACAAAACTACCAATAATTTTAGGATAATCATTACGCATAAAATTCCTCCCCTTATGGATTTAGGAAAAGAAGTTTCCTATATGTATTATACTATTTCTCGCACCAAGATTACTCAACAAAACGCCATTTTTTCGTTCTCATCAGTTTCAAATAATGCAACCAGATTAAATAGAATTTACATCCAGTAATACTGAAAGGGTAGTTTTTGAATTGGGGAAACAGTATTTCCCCAATTGAGTCAGTTTTTTTCTCTGAATGTGGTGATCACGGTATATAACCTAGTTTCCGGTTAAATGAATGGAATCATATAAATAGGAATATATTGAATTCCATTTTCTGATTTATAATCTTTCGTATGAACAACATATTTATCTTTGATTCTATTACTGACTTTATCACAGAATAAATTTAATGATTTGTGAGATCTATAGTTTCCTGACTTAACCTCTATTGGACATATTTTATTGCCTTTGGAAAATAAGAAATCAATTTCATATAGATGATTAGAATTATCACTATTCATTGTGTAATAAAATAAATTATTGCCTTTCGCCATTAACATTTGAGTTACGACATTTTCGTACACATATCCCAGATTAGTATCGAGTTTATTTGATAAGAGTTTATTGTAGATGATATTTTCGGTGAAATCTTTATCTTTGAATATAAGTGTTATAAACAATCCTACGTCAGAAAGAAATAATTTATAACGATTAATATCCTTTTCTAGAGACATACCAACATTAGGATTGTTTGCATGATATGCAATATTTACAGTGAATGAACTAAGCATATCAGGAATTAATTCTCGAACTCTATTTGCTCTTATGCCATTTTTTGCGATTGATAATATATATCTTGATGCATTACTGCTTAAATTTGCTGGTATAGCATCATAAATGTCTCCTGCAAGTCCAGTTCCATCAATTTTGATAAAGTCTTCTTCATATAAGTCTATAATTTCTCTTTTTACTTCGTCTACTACTTGTAAATTATTACTTTCTAGATATGATTCTATAGCTTGAGGCATGCCACCTATAAGCATATAAAGTCTGAAAGTGCGCATAAGATTTCTATGTAGTGCATTACCAGCAGGCTTTTTACTCTTCATTAGTAGTTTTATTGTATCTGCAGTCATAGTGTCATCGATAGCCCATAAAAACTCTTCAAAGTCCATAGGATACATAGATATCTTGTGTTCTTCGCTAGGTATTAAAATGTCTTTGGTGTTTTTCTTGATGGATAAAAGAGATCCAGTTTCAATATATTTGTATCTTCCATCAGCCACCAGATATTTAATTGCTTGTCTAGCTTTTGGGAGGAGTTGTACTTCATCAAAAATAATGACTGATTCATTCTCATATAAGCGAACACCTGTGAATTGTTGAAGTTGTAAAAAGAAAAAGTCTAGATTGTACATGTCATCGAATAATTCTATGATTTCCTTACTTGTATGTGCAAAGTCTATTAGTATGTATGATTTAAATTCTTTTTCTGCAAACACTTTAGTAATTGTACTTTTTCCTATACGTTTCGCTCCTTTGATTAGTAATGAATATTTATCACTTCGATTTTCTTTCCACTCAAGTATTTCATTGTATATTTTTCTTTTGAAAACTGATTTTTCCACAGATTATCACTTCACATTTTCTATTATAACTTGAATTAGAGTGCAAGTGAACGCAGAAAATACGCAAATCCCCGTTCGTATAAGTATTAAACATACGTAAATCCCCGTTCGTATAAGTATTAAACATACGCAAATCTCCGTTCGTATAAGTGCTAAACATACGCAAATCCCCGTTCACATAAGTGCTAAATATACGCAAATCCCCGTTTAAATACATGGAATGTTTTGAAATGATCCTTGCGAGTGATTCATTTTTTCTATTGTTTGAGAGAATAATGGTAAAATATATTACAAGAGAGGTGACTGAAGAAATGAATATCTTGAGATAAGAAGTGAATTAGAAAAGTATCCTTCGTGGATCAAGAATATTATTGCTGTTATTGATTCTATTATATGATTAGTTATGGATGGATTAGATTTAAAATCATATGCTGATGCTGTGAAAGTATTTGATGAGATAGGACTTATAGAAGAAGCAGAAGTACTTCGTGGTTATGAAAGAGAATGCAGAGAAATGCTATGAGAGATTAGCTATTAATAATGATTATGATGCTTTCTGGAATAAGGTATATGTTTGTATTGATAAGAATACATATAATAAGTACTTGGAGGAATATGCATAAATCCATTTTTTGGAATAAGTCTCTTTTGTATAAACAACTTTTACAGATTATGGTACAATAAATAAAGAAATATTTTGAATATATTACTAACTTTAAGTGAACTTAAAGTTTAATTGTAATAGTAGGGGATGTTGCAAGAGAAAATGAGAAAGTTAGGCTTTTATGTTTTGATTTAATCTAAGAGATCGGAGAAGAAGATATGAGAAAGAAAACTACAAAGAAAAGAACTACAAAAGCAGCTGCTGTTAAGAAAGAAACAGTAACAGCTGCTAAGGATACAACAAAAGAAGCTGCTCCTGTAAAGGAAACAGTTAAGAAAGCTACAGCCACTAAGACTGCAACTAAAAAAGAAACTCCTGTAAAGGAAACAGTTACTAAAGTAGAAACAGTAACAGAAGCTGAACCTAAAAAGGAAACAGCTAAAAAGACTGCAACTACAAAGAAAACAACAGTTAAAAAAACTGCTCCTGCAAAAGAAACAACTAAGAAGACTACAGCTGTAAAGGCTGAAACTAAAAAGGTAGAGCCTGTAAAGGAAACAGCTAAAAAGACTGCAACAAAGAAAGCAACAACTAAGAAGACTACAGCTAAAAAAGCTGCAGCTAAGACAGAAACTGTAAAAGAAGAAGCACCTAAAAAGACAACTAAGAAAGCAACTGCAAAGAAGACAACTAAGAAGGCTACAGCTACTAAGAAAGAAACAGTTAAGAAGGAAGAACCTAAAGTAGAAGAAACAGTAGCTCCTGAAGTTGAAAAGAAGGTTGAAGTAGAACCTGAAGTAGTTGTTCAGGAAACTCCTGCTCCAGCACCAGTTGATTTAGGCCCACGTAGAAGTGTAGCATTCATTGGTTCTGAATGTTATCCATTTGTAAAGACTGGTGGATTAGGAGATGTTATGTCTGCTCTTCCTAAGAGTCTTGCTAAGTTGAATTGTGATGTTAAGGTTATTATTCCTAGATATAAATGTATTCCACAGAAGTTCCAGGAAAAGATGGAATATAAAGGTTCATTCTCTATGGACTTATGTGCAGATGGTAAACAGTATTATGTAGGTATTATGGAATACCAGGAAGATGGCGTTGTTTATGATTTTATTGATAACGATGAATTCTTCTCTTGGGGTAATCCATATACTAATCTAATCGATGATATTCCTAAATTCTGTTATTTTGGTAAAGCGGCTCTTGCAGCACTTAACTATTTAGATTGGACACCGGATGTTGTACATTGTCATGACTGGCAGGCTGCTTTAGTTCCACTCTATTTAAGAACATGCTTCAAAGACAGCAATGTAGGACGTGCAAGCTGCGTACTTACTATTCATAACTTAAGATTCCAGGGAATCTATGATAGAAAGACTATTCAGTACTGGTCAGGACTTCCTGATTATGTATTTAATAAAGACTGCCTCACACAGAATTGGTTGGATGCGAATATGTTAAAGGGTGGTATTACTTATAGTAATGTTGTAACTACTGTAAGTAATACATATGCTGGTGAAATCCAGACTGAAGAATATGGTGAAGGTCTTGAAGAACACTTAAGATATCATCATAACAAGCTTGTAGGTATCGTAAATGGTATTGATACAGATATTTGGAATCCAGCAACTGATAAATTATTAGCTGCGCCATATGATAGTACGAATGTTATTGAAAACAAGAAAGCAAATAAGAAAGCTTTACAGGAATCATTAGGATTAGAAGTAGATGATCATAAGATTGTCATTGGTTTGATTTCACGTTTGACTAACCAGAAGGGTCTAGATCTTGTAAATAGTGTAATTCCACATATTATGGATGAACATACACAGGTTGTTGTATTAGGTACAGGTGATGCCGAATATGAAGATGCATTCCGTTATTATGAAAACGCGTATAAGGGTAACTTCTGTGCTTATATTGCCTACAATGAAAATGTAGCACATAACATCTATGCTGGATGTGATGCATTATTAGTACCATCTAGATTTGAACCATGTGGATTAACTCAGTTAATTAGTATGAGATATGGTTCAGTACCAATCGTAAGAGAAACTGGTGGATTAAAAGATACAGTACAGCCTTATAACTTATTTGATAACACTGGTAATGGATTTACATTCGATAGATATGAAAGTGGACTTTTATATGATGCAATCAATCGTGCTAAGACACTTTACTTCGAAAGTAGACCATACTGGGATGACATGGTAGTTCGTAATATGAACAAAGATGTCTCTTGGGAACAGAGTGCAAAACACTACAAAGATATGTATGTAGGATTAACACCTAAATATTAATGTAAACAAAAATGCAATGTTAGTAATCTAACGTTGCATTTTTTTCCCAATATAATTATTTATCTCCCAAAAATGGTATCAATTTGGGAGAAAAAAGATAGAACTTGGGAGATAATCTTAATAACTATTAGACAACATATAAATTATTTAGGGATAAGGAGAATAAGAATGAAAGAATTATTTCACAGAACAAGTGTTAGAAAATATCTAGATAAGCAGGTAGAGGATGAAAAAGTAGAAATGATGTTGAAGGGTGCTATGGCTGCACCATCTGCAGGAAACCAACAGCCTTGGGAATTCTATGTAGTTAAAAATAAAGAAACAATAGAAAAGCTATCAAAAACAAGCCCTTATGCATCATGCTGTGCATCTGCACCTCTTACTTTTGTTGCATGTTATCGTATTAACTGTAGAATGCCTGAATATGTCCATATTGATATGAGTGCATCAGTAGAAAATCTTCTATTAGAAGCAGATTCACTTGGACTTGGTGCTGTATGGTTAGGTATTGCACCATTAAAAGAGAGAATGGATGCAGTGCGTGAAGTATTAAATATACCTGAAAACTTAGAAGCTTTCGCAATTATTGCATGTGGATATCCTGAATCAGTGCGTCCTCAACAGAATCGTTTTGATAAAGATAGAATACATTACGTGTTATAAAAGCGCATTTTTGTAGATGAATCTAAGAAATTTTCAAAATAATTGAGTATGATTCTTATAGGAGGAGTAATCTGTGAGGAATTCGATTTACAAAAACACTAATATAATATATAATATTAGCAAGAATGTAAACATGAGGTGATATCATGGATGAAATACTTAGTTATATGAATAATGGTGTTTTGAATTTAAAAAGTTTAAAAGAAGTGAATTTGTCTAGACAGTCTATTTATAATTTCATTAAGAGAAATAATATGGAAAAGGTAGGACCAGGTATTTATATCTCAAAAGAAACATTAGAAGATGAAGCCTATGTATTATCGTTACGTTGTCCAAAAGGAGTGGTATCTCACGATGATGCTTTGTATTATTATGGTTTAGTGGATCGAGAACCTATGATTCATAATATTACGATGTATTCTGGCTATAATCCAACTACCTTAACTCGCGCTGGGTATAAAGTGTATACTGTAAAGAGAGAACTATTGGATTTGGGTAAAAAAACTGTTGTAAATCAATTCGGTCATGAGATTCCAATGTATGATTTAGAAAGAACAGTTTGTGATTTGGTAAGAAATAGAAGTAATTTTGAAATACAGGATTTTAATGCTGCATTAAAATCCTATGTAAAAAGAAAAGATAAGGATCTAAACCGTTTAATGTTTTATGCGAAGACATTTAGACTGGAAAAAATAATTAAACAATATATGGAGATATTGTTGTAATGTATTTGACTCCTGCACAAATAAAAGGAAAGATCAAGAATTTAGCTAAGAAAAATGGTACAGATCCAATTGCTTTGTTGAGAATATATATGATGGAACGTTTTCTGGAGCGAATAAGGTATTCAAAGTATAAAGATGATTTTATAATCAAAGGCGGAATATTGGTGACTTCTATGATTGGTATTGCAATGCGTTCGACAATGGATATTGATACAACAATACGTAATTTTGATTTAACGAAGGAAGAAACAACGAAAATTATCAGCGAGATTAAAGATATAGTTCTTGATGATCATATTGAATTTGCTTTGAAAGACGTGTTAGATGTCATGGATAAAATGGAATATCCGGGATTAAGAGTTCATATAGATGCAAAACTTGAAGAACTTGTGGTTCCGATTAAAATAGATATATCTACAGGGGATGTAATCACGCCAAATGAAATAAAATATGAATATCCATTGTTGTTAGAAGAAAGAACGATACAGTTATAAATTTTGTGGCGAAAAACCCATAGGCTTGCCTATGGGATGAAAGCCACATAATTTTTACTTGAGTTAAGCATAAGGGTAAGTTTAATAAGAAAAAACGTTTTGGCAGGTCTATAAAGAATAGATGCCCTTCTGGGTTTTAGGCTACTGTAGAAGAAAAATTCAAGACCACTGGTGGTACATATATAGAAGTGCCTAATGATTATAGAGCATCACAATATGACCATACAGCAGATGATTACATAAAGAAGAAATTATCTAACAGGATGTATCATTTAGCAGATGGAACTCTAGTACAAAGAGACTGGTATTCATCATTCCTATTATACTGTTACGATTACAGAACTAAAAATATCGATAAAAACAAATGCATTTCTGAATTTGATAAGTGTTACAACAAAGAAAAAGCTCTAATCGAATGGATTAAGGTTAACGAGATCAAGGTATTCAATAGCGGAATTAAGATAGCGTAAAACATATTCAGGGAGATTGATTATACTTCCTTACGAAAGTAGAAATTTACCGTTAATGTGGTCGCTGGACTGCTTGGTAATGAAAGTTCTGATTCAAATAGATTTACACTTGTAACTCCAAAGTCTGAAAATGATGTACGATTACAAGCTACACTTGGCAATCAGGACCCCGCGGGCTTGCCCGTGGGAGTAGTCAGGGTCTTATAATTTAGAAACACTGCTTGCGGAAAAAATACAAACAATCCTTTCAAGAGGAGTTTTGAATACAAGGATGCGTGATTTTTATGATGTGACAACTCTTTTTGGATCTTACAAAGAGTCCATAGATTATGATGATTTGTCTTTAGCGTTTATTAAGACATGCACAAAAAGAAAAACTAACTCTCTGCTACGAGATTCTAAAGAGATAATACTTTCTATTAGTCAAGATTCAACTTTACAGAGATTGTGGAAAAGATATACTCAAAAGCATAAATATGCAAGTTGCATAGAGTTTTCTACTAACATAGAAACACTAAACTATTTGATTGATAAAATTATTTTAAGAAAGGGGCAAGTTCTTTTTAAGTGCGTCTGAAATATGAAAAGGTTATTCACCGCCACGTTAATGTGGACCCCGAGTCAAGGACATTAAATAAAAAGGCGCTTAAAAATGATTAGAAATAAAGATATCCTCTAGGTGTAATTAACCAGGAGGATATTTTTATGTGTAAACTATGTAAATATGTAATTATTAAAGATGGAGTTTTATGTGTATTGGAAACAGATAGAATGAAGGAAGTCATAAGAAATGAACTTGGTGTATTTGACTACCGAGATTATATATTTGATGATGATCCATCAGTCTATCTTCTTGTAAAGGATTTAAGTGTATATGATACTGGTCATACTATTGTTTACAGATCATTTCCAGATGATGCTGACGGTTATTTTAATGGCACTGTTATATTCACTAAGATGGATGATTTTGGCTTTGCATCATTAAGTAATAATGATATAGATATAATCAGAAGTCATTTACGCAGACTACCTGATGGACTGTTTGAAATGAGTTATTCTTTGAAGGATAGCTACTAATTTCTCGAGCGTTGAGTTTCTATCAAGATTATTTCTTATCTGTCTGAATTTTTCCTTATATTCATCAGGCTCCTTTGCGACATGAATTAGTGGGTATTCACCAGTTATATAATATTCAAAATATTCATTTGGTGAAAGTTTGGCCAGATTGTACTGATAACGATCATTGTTGTAATAAACCATATAGGAATCTATTATTTCCTTTAGTTCTTCATATGAGCAGGCATTCTCTGTATATCTACCTATCTCATCTTTCATATGTCCGAAGAAGGATTCCTGGGGAGCGTTGTCCCAGCAGTTTCCTCTTCTTGACATTGACTGTCTGATTTCCAGGCTCTTGAGTAAGTCAATAAACTTGACACTTGTATAATGCACACCCTGATCACTGTGTATCAAAGCATCAGTGTGAATATTATGCTTATGTTTACTGTAAAGCTGATTGATTGTCTCCAGGACAAAGTCTACTTCTAAAGACGGTGATAATACATATGCAAGAATCTGCTTTGTAAATCCATCCTTTATCACCGATAGATAGGCTTTAGATCTTTTGTGACCGTAGAATAGATAAGTAATATCTGTTTCAAGCACATATCCAGGACCATATTCCTCGAAGTGTCTGTTTAGAATATTATCTGCATAATTTGATGTTTTCATTGCCTTAGCCATTCTTCTTGCAGGATTGGCTTTTCTTATTGGACAGAATAGTCCGTATTTCTTCATCAGTCTTGAAATCTTTTTATGGTTTATCACAATGCCCATGTGAAGAAGACGCATATGAATACCACGTCTGCCCTTGTCATATCCTTTGAACCTGTATGCTTCTAAAATCAGTTCAAAATCCTTACGGTCTTGTTCTTCTTTTTCGCTTATAACCTTTTCGTTTCTTCCATGAATAGAACCCACTTCTTGAAACACCTGCAGTATCACATAATGCTGAGACACTCAGATTATTACTAGGTGATTCAAGAGTTCTATCTATCATTTTATATTTTTCTCTTATTGTTTGCCCTTCTGCAGTTTTAATATTTGCTTTCTGTTGATAAATCTCACTCTTTTTAAAAAATCGTTCTCCTGCTGGAGAATTTTATTTTTCTGCTTAAGCCTTTCTAGCTGTTCCTCAATGGTAAGATTCTTTGTAGAAGGTCTTCCGGATTTTGTGCCTCTGGTATCCTTGAATCCTTCTTCCCTTGCTGCTTCTTTCCTTACACGATCTGTGAACTTGAGAGTTCGACTAGATCCTAACATATGAGGATCAAATCCATACTTTCTAAATATGTTTCCAGGCATCATGCCTTTCTGTAAATCAATCCAGAAGAGTTCTTTGAATTTTTCTGAATAGGTTATGCTTTTGATAGATACTTTCTTTACATATGGATTCTTTTCGAGTTCCTTTACTTGTTCATCACTAAAATAGTTTACTCCCATAATAACACCACCATTCTATAATCATTATACTATGCAAAATAAAAACCCTGTAAAACAGGGTCACGAAATAAATATCCTTTTTTATCGTGTCCTTTTTACAGGGTCCATTTTACGTGGTGAATAACCTTTTTAGGTGGGAATATACGAAAAAAAGCTGTAACTTTCAAGGTAGTAGTAAATACTATTTATTCGTTACAGCCCCATTTTTTTAGTGGTGTTAATTTGAAAGATATAATTTCTAATCAAAAGTTACTGTCCAATGATCAGATTGATAAGCGTCAAAACACATCAGTATTTGTTCTTTGTTACATTTATGTTCAGCTAATTCTGGAAGTTCTTCTTTAGAAAAATATCTACTTTCAGTTGTTTCTATATTTTCAACAAACTTTCCACCTAGTACTTCACATAAGTAGAAAATCTTTACAACACCATAAGCATAAGGTGGAAGGTTATGCTTATCTCTATCTTGTACAGATATGACCTTTTTAACACAGACATCCAATCCTGCTTCTTCTTTAGTTTCTTTCACTACATTATCAGCAGGAGAAAGATTAAATTCACACCATCCTCCAGGAACAGACCATTGCCCTTTTTCTTTTACAAGAAGAATCTTTCCATCCTTGAATATAGCTGCACGAGTGTCTACTTTTGGCGTTTGATAGCCTACATCATTACAGAATAATCCATGAATCTTTTCGGCTGGTACATCTGTTCTTGTTAACATCATTTCTGCTGCAATCTCTCTTATACGCTGATAACGCTCTTTATCATATACATCGTGTCCATAGAAAAGTCCTGCTTGTGCAAGGCTCTGTAATTCTTTTGCCCATTCTAATACTTTGTCCATAACTTATGCCTCCTTACTATTGCTTGTTAATAGTATAGCACTAAATAGGATCCATTAAGCAGATGATATGAAAATATTATTATATTATATTTGAAAATAGTGCTGTGGAGGATATCTCTTTTGGCATAAAACATTACACACTTAATGGTTCTTTCAAGACAACAGTTTAACGAAGGTAACATTATAGATGCTGATGAAGTACTTGAAAGGATTGCAAATAAATACGAACTGTAAAAGAACCTGCTCATTTGAACAGGTTCTTTCTACATGAAGGACTCTACAACATAGAGTCTCTTGTCTTTCTTATTCCATAACATGATTATTTCACTATGGTCTTCATGTGACTTATACCAATAGACACAATCGGTGTGTTGAGGACGACTTATTGCAAGTACATTGATCTCATCCAGCCATCTGTTGGTTGCATCTTGATAGTTGCCATCATAGATGGTTTCTCCTTGATCTTTTTTCCAGGAAAACATCTTTTCGATAGGTTCTTCATTCTCATATGTAAAAACATGATAACGGACACCATCTCCATTAAAACTTGATCCAGCATCCTTACTATATACTTCAGAATAATCAGAATCTGAAGGAATAGATATATTCCAGTTCTCTTTGATTACATGATTATAGTCTTTAGAATAATTCCAATACATTACACCACTTACAATAATAATACAGGCAAATATGATAGATATAATCGTTTTCTTATTCATAGGAACACCTCCTCGTAGTCTGCGAGTTCTTTTAGAGTATCTTCAGTAATTCTATATACTGTCCAATCTGACATAGGCTTGCCACCTAGAGATAAATAGAAATCAATACTAGGCTTATTCCAGTCAAGACACCACCATTCTAAACGTCCACAGCCACGTTCTACTGCAATAGAAGCGAGCTTCTTAAGAATTGCCTTACCATAACCGTTTCCACGACATTCTGGTTTTACATACAAATCTTCTAGATAAATACCAGAACGTCCTAGGAATGTAGAGAAGTTATGGAAGAATAAGGCAAAACCTATTTCTTTATTATCTACTACCGCAAAGATCACTTCTGCTTTCTGTTTATCAAATATCCATGTTTCAAGTGTGGATTCATCTGCAACTACTTCATCTAGCATCTTCTCATAAGCAGCTAATTCTTTAATGAATTGAAGAATAAGTGCTGTATCACTACGCTTCGCAAATCTAAATGTAAGAGTATTGTTCATGGTCATTCCCTCCGTTTATCTTATTATACTAATAGGGTAGATGGTAAGGTACTTAAGTTTTCTTAAGATAGAGAAATGTGTTTTTAGTTAAATGTCTCAATTGTTCAAAAAATAACATAACTTCTTTTATGTAATTGATCAAAAACAACGAAAATTAGATAAAAATCATAAAATTAACATAAATTTTAATCGAAATAACATTAATAATTTATGTAAAAACATTAAATAAGATAAATAAATGAAAAATAACATAAATATTTATCAAAATAGCATAAATGATTTATGTTAAAACAGTAAATAAACCAACATACATTTCAGTTCTTTCAATCGAAAGAACTTTTTTGCAATAAAAAAGGAACTCCGAAGAGTTCCGATGTAATGGATGCAAGTTTTAGGTCTCTGCTCCGACCACTGGACATGGTTTTTTGAGGTCTCCATACCGACCTTTTCTTTATCTACATCATAACCTCTTAGCAAAAAAGTCAAATTATATATAGTGAATATCTTCTAGAATCTAGAATAATATTCTGGTTGCTAACTCTCTGGTTAATGTTTTTTTTGTGTCTATACAATGCAAGGACTTCCTAGTTATGTATATTGTGAATATAGATGTGAATATTGAGCATCTGATGAAAATAGAACTATTTTTAAATAATCGTATGATATAATGAGAGACAATCTAATATGAAGGGAGATTAATTATGCACTATAGATTAGGAAGGGAACTTAAAGCATTATCAAAGATTTTTACGCTAATAGGTATACTAGTGAATGCATTTCTTTTGTATCATTATCTAGGAAATAATTATTTACTAAGTAGAAAAATCTATTACGCAGTCATTTTCGTATTCTTAATGATTCTTGTATGGGTATTTGGAAAGGCAATAAATGGAATAGGGGTCATGCTTACAACTCAAGGTAAGATGTTACATGAACCAAAATTAGAAGAGCCTGAAAATGAAGAATCTATCAAAAGTACATTTATGGCATTCTGCCATGCATTCAAGAAGAATAAAAAAGTATTTGTTTCACTCATTGTCGTATGTGTTCTTCTACTTGGTGGTGGTATTTATGCGAAAGTAAATTATGATATTAACCATGTATATGATGGAATATGGAAGATAGAAGGAGATCTAGAAGGAAATTATTTTGATATACGTGGTGATGATGTAGCATTCTTTGAAACAAATAGGGGTGAGGAGAAAAGAGAATCAGAGTATAAATGTATATATGCAGGAAGTCGAACAAATAACGAAGTAAGATTCTATTGTTATACTTATGATTATACAAGTAATTATGATTATAAATCAAAAGAGATTGATCAGACTATTCACCTTAATAGAATAAACAATAATGAACTTGAAGTAAATGGAAAGAGATATAATAGAATTCCAGATTAGAGCGCGTGAGCGCTCTTTTTTATGAAAAAAACTTGATCCCAGGACCAAGTTTACTTAAGTGCTTTCACCATCTCTTTTACATATGCTTCTACATATTGCGGGGCATCTTTTCCATATTTTTCAATAATCTTAATAATCGCATTACCAACGATGGCACCATCTGATTGAGATGCCATCTTTTTTGTCTGCTCTGGTTTAGAGATTCCAAATTCGACCGCTAAAGGTACATCTGTGACTTCACGTATTAAGTCAACCATTGCACCAATATCAGTTACAATCTTTGAACGTACACCAGTAACACCTACAGAAGACACATAATAAAATACCTTTTAAATTTTTAGATGTAGTTATTGCATTAATCAGTTTTATTTGGATTTGTGAACCGCCCCTGTCAAGTAGACAGGTGAAATAATTAAAAACATGTACCCTTGCCTGCCACGTTGTGGCAGGCAATTTTTTTATGCATAATGTGTAGCCTTATATTTCTGTATCGCCTTGTTCTCAGGTATTGTTCTTTAGAGTTTGGTCATTTGATTGTAACTCATGATTCTATTCTAAAGGGATTGAAGACTATTGCAAATGAATTAAGTATGATGAAATTAAGTAAAAATGGGAATGTTGATGATAATTATATTGTAAATGACATCGAATTACCAAAATTATAGGAGCATACTATGAGTGAATAACGTTTAATAAAAAGAATACTTGTGATTTTATTTATTCTGGTAAAAGAAAAGGTAATAAAATAACTTATACAAAATACAAAAGAATGCCTTATCATTCATATTATGAATCATATAGTGTAGGTGATTATTTAGTAGAAAATGATTATAAGAAGAATGTTAAATTTAAAAAATTAAGTAATGGTAAAATTGAAATAGATGGATATTATACATTTTCTAAGTCAAATGAATACTAGGTAAGTAAGAACAGTTTAGCCGTTCTTTTTTGTTTGTTCTAACAAAAAACATGATTAGCACCTTATCAGAGGCGTTGTAGAAGACTTAGGAAATACATGACTAGAAGATATGCGGTATAATATAAGTGAGTAAATAGTTATGCTCTATAAATAACTGTGATAGAAGTTTTTTGCTTTCTATAACATTTAAGATACAATTATAGAGATGGTATTTTACTTAAAGATAAGTTTTTAGCAGAAAATGTAAATGCATACTCAAATGGTTAGGCGATTAGAAGTGGAGAAATGCTTATGGAATTAAAAATAGGAGATAAATACGGTTGTCTAGAAGTCATCGGAGGTTGTGAGGAAGCAGAGGTAGATATTATGCCTATAATTAAACAACTTGCTGAGAAAGAGTGGAATAAATTTGAATACAATCGCTATAGGATATTTTTTAATTTTTATGAATATTTCGAATTAAGTGAAGAGGAAACGAAGGCTTATTATAATAAAGATTCAATGCCTATAACTTTTGTAGACAAGTTTAGAAATCATTATCGTGATTTTAAAAATGTAGAAATGTTTCTTTATCATGATCAGCATCCTGGTACTTTTGGTAGTCTTTTGACTGCAATTAGAGAAAAGCAGTTGTATAAAGTAAGATGTAATAAATGCGGTAAGATTTATTATATGGATGCTGATAGTATAACTTGCGTTGAATGGCATTGTTGCAAAAATCCAAAGTGTGCCAATAATAATCCAACAAAGCAAATCTCAGATTATTCAAAAAGCTTATATAGCTGGCATTCAGATACAAATGAACTCCAAGTTCTAAATCACCAATTAGCTATAGTGGATCAGCTTGGAAATTCACTTTCATATTACAGCAATGACTCTCAAGTAAGAATTTCATACATTTCAGATATTCATTTGGGACATCATTTAAAATATTATGATAATGATGAAGAGAAGATGATACGTATAATTGGAGATAGACTCTATAATTCATCTTTATCATCAGATATTGTTATATTTGATGGAGATATTTCTTCAGATAAAGAACTCTTTATGGAATTTTTCTCATACTACATGAGAAGATATGATTTAGTCAGTTTTAAAAGATTTAGAAATGAACTGAGTAAATTGAAAGCAATGAAAGAAATGATTGCTGATAATCAGTGGTATAAGATTTCATATGCTAAGTTGTCAATGAGTATAGAAAAATTGAAAAGGGAACTTCTTCCTAAGTTTGATTTTATAAAGTTTGATAAATACAAAAAGAAATATAAACCTACTGACTCTAATACAAGTGCATTTGAATGCTATCGAAAGGTAAAAAGTTTTAAATCCTTAGAATTACCAGATTCAGTTATAAGAAAAATCGAAGTGGTAGTTTCTTTATTGGATTTAAAAGAGAAGAAGTACAAAGAGATAGAAGATTATAAATGTCATAGAGAAAAAATAAAGCATGAAATTGAATCGTTTGAAAGTCAGTATTGTAAGAAAGTTGAAGAAATAACGTTATTAGATTATAAACATTCGTATCAAGGAAACGTATTTGTGGTTTTGGGTAATCATGATTATATTGCGTTTGAAAATGTGGATGAAGGAGTGGAATATTATAAGAATCAGTTATCAAAAATAGGAATCACTCTTTTACACAATACTTATAAAATAGGTGATGAATGTCTTATTTATGGTGGTACAGGATTTGCAAAGTATGATACAGTTTGGAATGCAGATAGTTTAGTATGTTGCAAGGGATTTTCAAGAGAAGACGAGATAAAAGAAACAGAAACTTTTGAAAAAGGATATTATGATGCATTAGCATATGCTAAAAAGCATGGTCTTTGTTTTATATGTGTATCTCATTATCCAGTATCTGCTTGTTTAAATAATCATTATGAAAAGGAAGCTATTTACTTTACTGGACATACACATATAAATGAATTCATAAAGAATGAAGAGAAAGTTGTTTATGCAGATAATCAGATTGGCTATAAAAGTAATGATATTTACTTCAAGAAAGCAACAACTGGATTATATTTAAATCCATACGGTGAATTAGGTGAAGGATTATATAAGACCTCAGTAGATGATTATTTAGAGTTTTATAGATATATCGGTGAAAAAATAGGTAATGGAAAGTTATTAAATAATAGATTACAGAATGGTGATACTGATTTCTATGTACTTAAGCGTAAGGGATATTATGGATTCTTTTTGATGAGGAAGACAGGAGTTTCAAAAGGAATTTCTATAGTAAACGGTGGTGCAACAAAAAAATTGACATCATCAACAGAAATGAGTTGGATTTGTGAGAATTTTGATATTATTTTATCTAAATATTTGCAATCTATGATTCCATTAAGAAAGCTTCAGGAACAGCTATCAAAGGAATTAAAAGATTTAGGACTAGATGGTAAAATCCATGGCACTATAGTCGATATTGATTTTTTTCACCATATTATGATTAATCTTTATGATAACAGTATTAGTTATTACTATTCTCCATATTTTGGTGCAGTTGAAGCATTAGGTTCATTTGATGATGTTATTAAGTCTTTATCGAGAAAGCATAGCTCTATTTTATCTGGAAATGAAGCTTTGGATTCTAAGAAACAATTAGATATAATTCAAGAGAAATATAATCAAAAATCAGCAAATTCGCAATATCTATTAGCTTCTATTCATGATAAGCAATTGATAGAATCATATGAACAAAAAACAACTGAAATAACAAGTGATAAGTTAGTGCCAGTGAGTAGAACAGGTGAAATTTATGGGTTGTCTAGAAACATCAATCAATTACAGCGATTGTTTAGTGGACATGTGTTAAGACTATTTGATTTAAGTTTAACTGAAACAAGTCCGAAATCATTCAGACAAACATTGTATACTGGCAAAAGATTTATATATGATTTTACTGAATATGTGGTGGTTGAAGATGATGGGACTGAGATGATTGTTGCTGAAATAGTTGATGTGGAAGCAACTAATAAAACGGGAAGTTTGCAATCGACAGGAGTTAGAGAAAGTTTTTCTATCACTGCATTAAAAAGTGCGTTTTCTAAAGGCCAATCATGGCGTTATAGGTGGGTAAAGTAGTTTCTTAAATTAGGAGATAATATATCACGAATTTTTTAAGGATTAATTGTATTGATTGCAATTGACAGCAAATATATTTTGTTAAGTTAGACGGGTAATTATTGTATTAAACCTGAAAACAGGAAGGAACGAATAATCCTTCCTGTTTTTATATGTAATCAATTGTATGGCTTATTGTATATGTTGTATAAGTGTTTTAATAAACTGATCATATGTCTTAGAACACATAACTTCACGTTGGAATTTGGTGTTATTAACGAGTTCAATAAATACATCATATAAGTGTTCCATGTTAAGACTATCTCCGTTCTTGATTGCTAGAAGGAATACAATTCTAACAGTTTCATCACCATTCCACTTAAGTGGTTCATCTAATATTGCAACAGCAACTTTTGTTTGTTTTGCAAAAACATTCAATGGATGTGGTAATGCAAATACATCATTCATATTTGTATTGGAGAGTTCTTCACGTTTATAGACAGAATCAAGATAATCATCACCAATGATATCTTCATTAAGCAATAGAGTACTGAGTTCTTCTAACAATTCATTTTTTGAGTTCACTTTTTTCTTGTGAACAAATAAAGAAGAGTCAAAGAACTTTTTGATTTTCTCATATTTACTTTGATCTATAGATGTAATTAAACGAGACACCATTTCTATATCCTGTTGATTAAGAGAGAAATCTACAGTAATTGTTGGAACATATGATTGTTCTAAAGGAATTGTTGAAATAACACAATCTATCTCTTTGAAATCATTCTCTGTACAATTTAGATACTCAATAAGAGACAATCTTTTGACAACAGTCAGCTTATTCGCAAAGACATTATGTAATCTTGCCTCTAACATACGTGCAGTTGCTTGTCCTGAACCACATACAAGATAAACGGCTTTTTTCTTGATAGAACCAGAGAAACATCTTTCTATCGCTGCACCAATATGTAAAGCGATATATCCTATATCATCTTCAGGGAAAGTAATAATATTAGAAGACTGGCTAAGAATAGTCTTTGATATTTCAAATGGTAGAGGGTAGTTCGTTTTAATGGTATTTAATAAAGGGTTTTTATTCTCTAAATGAAGTTCCATCATTGATATTGAAGTACGGAAATGATAGAAAAGATCAGATCTTAGTATTTTGTCATCCCTTAAGTCAAAATTATATCCTTTGTAGATACCTTCTAAGAAAGAATCAATAAGATTATGTATAGATTGATCATCTATAGAATTATTGTTGTACTTAATATTAGAAATAAAATGCAGTGAAATATATTGTTTTTCACCACGAGTAATTGTTATGTCATAATAATCACTTAATGACTCACATATCTCATTCATTATTTCCTTAATATTGTTAGGAATTTCTGTGTTATTCATAACACTAATGTAGTCATCATTAAGTATTCTAGAAATCATTAATGCAAAATAAGTAGTAAGATTCTTTAATTTATAGTCATCTGTTTGAATTTTATGTTTATTGAAAACATTAATTAATAAAGAAACAATATAATTGACTTCAACATCGTTGTAGTAAATCTTTTCTCCTTTAGAAAATGTTGAAACAGTTGAATATTCATTTAAAGGGTGTGTTTCATTTATGATACAATCTCGTTTATCAGATTCATTACCGATGATTTTTATTCCAACACCAGGCTTTACAATGTATTCAAGATTATAAAGTGGTAGGCTTTTTTTGATTATTTTTATGTAATTAGAGAATGTATTTTTTGAAACATAAACTGAGTCAGCAAGATCATCAGCAGAAATATAATCGTGTGAATAAAGTAGTTTATTCAATATGAAATGTATTCTATCTTCACTGGAATCAAGATCTACAATATCAGATTCTTTAGATGTTATACTATCCAGAAATGAATTGAACTTCTCTTCATCTTCAATTTCCAGATAATAACCAGCTTTCCTTTTCAACTGTACACTTGCTCCCTGTAATTCATTATTTAAATTATTAATATCAGTACGAATTGTACGATCTGATACTTTGAATAAATCTGCTAGCTTTGCAGCAGTAGTGTAATCATTACTACGTATATAGTTAAAAATATCTTCAATTCTTTTGTAATTAAACATGGTTATCCTCCTTTCTCTATCTTTATTATTAATATTAGCGACTTTTTAAAAATTGACAACCAAAATCATTTCCACTTAAAAGTGGAAGCGCTTATTATGATAACACTTACATTTCCTATTTGAAGTGGAAATTGCATGAATTGAGAAATGGAAGAAGATTATTTATACTAGGTATTGTCGAAGAGAGGTGAACAGCAATGAACGAATTACTAAACGAACAGACAACATTCCTAGATGTTGATGAGAAAGACAAAGATGGCATTCTTAAATTTATCAGTCATAAAGCAAAACTACTTGATATTACTGATGATGAAGATGCTTTATATCATGACTTTCTTGAAAGAGAAAAAGAATTCTCTACAGGATTACAAGATGGATTTGCAATCCCACATGCAAGAACAGATAACGTTAAGAAAGTAACAGTTATGTTCTTACGAAATAAAAATGGTATTGATTGGCAGACTCTAGATGACAAGCCAGTTAAATATATTTTCGCATTACTAGTACCTAAACAGAGTGCTGGTGACGTGCATTTGAAGATGATTTCTTCACTTGCAACAGCATTATTAGAAGATGAATTTAAAGATACAATTATTTCATCAAATGATAAGGCTGAATTAACACGTTATATTTTAAAAATGATGGAGGAGGAAAATTAAAATGAAAGTTGTTGGTATTTCAGCTTGTCCAGCTGGTTTAGCTCATACTCCAATGGCTGCAAAAGCATTGGAAAAGGCTGGAAAGAAGATTGGTTTTGATGTCAAGATGGAGCAGCAGGGTTCAATGGGGCAGGTTAATGCTATTACAAAAGAAGAAGCTCAGGCTGCTGACTTTGTATTAATTGCATCTGATCAGCATATTGAAGGTATGGACCGTTTTGAAGGTAAACCAGTTATTCGTGTCAATATTACTACTTGTATTAAGGCACCTGAAGCAGTTTTAAAGAAATGTGCTAAAGCTGTTGAAGCAAAAAAAGGATAAAAAAATTCATAGGCCTATTGCGGAGACCTATGAATACATACTATATAGTGAGTACGCACTCTCATTATATAGCAAAAAATTTATATTGAGGAGAAAAAGTTTATGAAAAAGTTTTTTAATGAAGCTAAAGGTCATATGATGACTGGTATTGGCTACATGTTACCACTTATCATTGGTGCTTCTTTAGTTGTTGCAATTCCATTAATTATCGCATTATGTACTGGCGTACAGAGCTTAGATCCATATGCAAAGGCAACTGGATTCTATCACACTTTATGGCAGATTCAGCAAGTAGGTTGGGCTGGTATCGGTCTTGTTAATACAGTTCTAGCTGGTTTTATTGCTTACTCTATCGCTGAAAAGCCTGCTATTGGTGCTGGTTTAATCGGTGGTGCTATCGCTTCTAATTATCAGGAAGGTTTCTTAGGAGCTGTTATTGCTGGTTTCTTAGCTGGTTACACTGTAAGATGGTGCAAAAAGACATTTAACTTACCTGAATCATTCCAGTCAATGATGCCATTAGTTATTTCACCATTCTTTGCTACAGCTGTTATTGCTCTTGTAATGGGTGTTATCTTAAATACTCCATTATCAATGTTAAATACTGCATTAATTTCTTGGATTCGTACTATGACAAAATCAGGTACTAACCAAGTTCTCTTAGCTGTCATTTTAGGTGCTATGATTGGTTCTGATATGGGTGGACCTATCAACAAAGCTGCTTGGATGGCTGGTAACGTATTAATGGCAGAAAAAATCTATCAGCCTAACGTTTATATTAACTGTGCAATTTGTATTCCACCACTAGCATATGCTATTTCTACTGTTATTAAGAGCAAATGCTATTCAGATTCTTTCAAAGATGCTGGTAAAGGTAACTGGGTAATGGGATTTGTTGGTATCACTGAAGGTGCTATCCCATTCACATTAGTAAAAGCGTCTCGTCTAGTTCCACTTAACATGATTGGTTGTGCATTAGGTGCTGCTGTAACATGTCTTTTAGGTGCTAAGGCTACTATTCCTCCAGTTGGTGGTATTTATGGTTTCATCACTATTGGTAGTGGATGGGCTTATTTAGTAGGTATGCTAGTAGGTGCATTATTCATCGCATTTGTTGCTCCATTACTTGCTAACTTCAACGTTGATCCAGAATCAGAAGACGAAACTATGACTGAAGACGACGTAGAAATTTCATTTGAATAAAATTTAATAAAGAAGGCAATGCCTTCTTTATTTTGTTAAGGAGAAGATTATGGCAAAGAAAATTCATATTGTTCCACATTTTCATTGGGACCGTGAATGGTATTTCACAACATCACGTTCAAAAATATATTTAATGAAGGATTTAGGAGATGTACTAAATACGTTAGAAAAAGATCCTGAATTCAAGTACTTTATGTTAGATGCACAAGGTTCATTGTTAGATGACTATATTAAATGGAGACCAGAAGATGAGGCAAGAATCAAAAGATTAGTACAGGCTCACCGATTAGTTATTGGCCCTTGGTATACACAGAGTGATTTAATGGTTATTTCTGCTGAATCAATTGTTCGTAATATGTACTATGGTATGAAGACATGCCTTAAATATGGTCCATATATGAATGTAGGCTATGTACCAGATTCATTTGGTATGGCTGGAAATATGCCTCAGATTTATAATGCATTTGGAATTAAAGATACATTATTCTGGCGTGGTGTAACGAATGATATGGTCAAACATACAGACTATAACTGGCGTGGACATGATGGAAGTACAGTATTTGTAACTCAGATTCCTCATGGATACTATATCGGTGGTAATATTCCTGAAGATGCTGAAGATGCAAAGAAATTCTGGAAAAATGAATGTTTAATCAAAGCTGGAACTGGTGCAACAGACAATATTTATTTTCCAAATGGCTTCGATCAGGCTCCTATTAGAAGAAATCTTGTTGAATTAGTAAAAAAACAGCAGGAAGCTGATCCAGAAAATACTTATGTTATTAGCTGTATTGAAGATTATATTAAAGATGTCAAAGCTGCACATCCTGAATTAGAAGAAGTAGAAGGAGAATTGATTTTAGGTAAACACAGTCGTGTACATAAATCTATTTTCTCATCTCGTTCTGATTTAAAAGCTTTAAATACTAAACTTCAGAATTATGTGACTCATGTTTTAGAACCTTTAATGACAATGTCTTATTCTTTAGGTAATGAGTATCCACATGGTCCAATGGAAACTATCTGGAAACTATTATTTGAGAATGCAGCACATGATTCAATTGGTTCATGTATTTCAGATACTGCCAATGAAGATGTTTATATGCGTTATAAACAGGTGAGAGATATTGCGGATGCCTTAGTAGAATTACATACAAGACTTATTGCGACTAGTATTAAAAATAATGCTGATATGACTATTACATTGTTCAATACTTTACCATTTGTCAGAGATGAAGTTGTAACAACAAAAGTTTATCTTCCAGGTACAGATTTTGCTTTGAAAGATAATAATGGAAATGATGTTAATTATACAATTCTAGAATCAAAAGATTTAACTGATTATGTTCTATCTCAAACAATTAAATTAAATCCAAGCAAGAAGGTTTATACACCTGAAAGTGTTATTGAAGCAACTATTGCAATTGAAGCTAAAGACCTTCCAGCAATGGGATATGTTCAGTATACTTTAGATTTCTCTCATTCTTCTAAGAAGGAATTAAAAGAATCTTCAACAGTAGAAAATGAATTCTATTCTATTCATTTAGAAGAAGATGGAACTCTTACTATTGTTGATAAAACAAATAATCATGTTTATAAGAATCAGGCAGTATTTGAAGAAAATGGTGATGGAGGAGATTCATTTAACTACTCACCAGCACATCAGGATTTAGTAACATATTCAAAGGATCATTTAGTAGATAGCAATATTCAAGCATGTGACTTATATGCTACATTGAATGCAGAATATAAATTACCAATTCCAAGTGATCTTGAAGAACGTGCATTAGGTAAACGTTCTATTGAACTTCCAGTTAAGATGTCTGTATCCTTAAGAAAAGGTTCACCTGTTATTGATTTTGATGTACATGTAGATAATGTTGGTAAATCACATCGTCTTTGTGTTGTATTTGATGCTGATCTTGTTTCAAAAGTAAATATTGCGGATGAACAGTTTGGTGCTATTGAAAGAGAAAATGTTCATGAAAAAGAAATGGCTCTTTATAATGAAGCATTAGAAAGAGTAAAAACAGTAAAAGAAGAAGTGAATAACGACTTACCAGTCAACTTCCAGCAGAGTAATACTACATGGCAAGAACCACCTATCTCTATTGAACCTACACAGAGCTTTGTAAGCTTAAGTAATAGTGAAAGAGGTATCGCATTAATTCCTCAGGGAGTACGTGAATATGAAGTTATTGATGATCATGCTATCCGTTTAACACTATTTAGAACTTACTCATTTATGGGTAAAGAAAATCTTATCTATCGTCCAGGACGTGCGAGTGGAGAACGTATTATTGAAACACGTGATGCTGAATTACAGAAACCACTTGATTTCTCATTTGGTTTCACTACTTTTTCGGGTGATTTCAATAGTGCACATATTGCAAATACAGCAAAAGCATACAATACTCCAGTTGTTGCAAGAGAGTATTCAGAATTCTTAAATGGTAGATTAATCTTCTCTGAACCTGAAGTAGAAGGTACAAAAGAAGATAGTTATTCATTATTTTCTACAGAGAATAAACTTGTAGTAAGTGCAATTAAGAAAGCTGAAGATAAAGATGGATATATTATCAGACTTTATAATGGTCAGTTCCATGAAGAAGAAAGTGATACATTAGTATTTACTCAAAATATTAAGAAAGCATATTATGTGGATTTAAAAGAAGAATATGCAGATGGTATTGAAGTAGTAGATAATACTATTCAAGTTAAGCCTCTTACACATTGTAAGTTCACAACAATTTATGTAGAAACAGAATAAAGATTAACCCCCAGGTATGAATATGTCATACTTGGGGATTCTTTTCTATTACAAATTTCGTGGTAGATCTTTATGTGAATCATAACCTGAGATATAATTAATAATAGTTTACTAAATAAGATCAGTTATGATTATGGAGGTGTACTTTATGGCAAGTGAAGTACTTTTGAATGAATTAAGAAGTATTAAGGAAGAATTAGAAAAAAGCAATAAAAAGGTGACAGATGAAAATGCCTTTGAGTATTTAGCAATGCAATTTTTCTGTTATAAGATTAAGAATATAAAGCCTAAGTTATATGATATCGAAAGTTCGATTACAAATGGTCCAAATGATGGTGGTATTGATTTTGTATATTATGATGATGAAGAGTCTAAGGTTGTGTTAGGACAATGCAAATATACAGAAAATATGAAATTAAATGATATCATATCTGAATTAAATAAAATGAGTAGTACTGTAGAAAATTTTAAGAAGGCTTATACAGGTACATACAATAAGAAACTTAAAACTAATCTGCAAAACGCATTAGATAGATTACCTGATGAAAGTGCAGGAAATGTTGAGTATTGTATCTTTACTACATCAGATATAAATCAAAATGATGTCACTAACAAACTTCATGCAGAAAATAATCTATATTCAAAAGATATGGTATCAGTTTACGGTGTGAGTGAAATTAATTCACAGATTAAAGAATTAATTGAAAAAGCTAAAACAGTGAATGAGTACAAGATAGAAATTGATTATCCACACAATGTATTGCAATATGAAACTGATAATGTATCAGGAATTATGGTTAATATGTCTTCAGAATCTCTTGTCCGTATGTACGACAAGTTTAAAGATGAAGGGTTGTTTGATTTAAATATTAGAAAATACATTAAGAATAAAACTGTTGATGAAGGCATCAAGGAGACTCTAGACAAAGAAAGAGATAATTTTTGGTTTTATAATAACGGTCTAACAATTGCATGTAGTGAGTATGTTTTGGATGGTAATAAAGTTAAACTTTATGATTTTTCAATTGTTAATGGTGGACAGACTACTAATAGAATTGGTAATTATAAAGGAAGTAATAATGACAAATTTTATCTTCCATGTAAAATTATAAGCATAAAGAATGATGATCAAAAACTTTATTCAAAGATAGCCGAGGCCACAAACTCTCAAAAACCAATTAATCCAAGAGATTTAAAATCAAATTCTCCTGAAATGAAGATGTTACAGAGATGGCTTGGGAAAGAAGGCGTTTATTTAGAAATTAAACGTGGTGAAAAGAAAAAACTAAAAAATATAAAAAGTATAAAAAATGATGAACTTGGTCAGCTATTACTCTCATTTGGTTATCAACAACCTGGTACAGCTAGAAGTGGAAAGAGAAACATATTTGAAAATAAGCCACTATATAATAAACTGTATAGGGTGAATTATGAGAAGGACCCAAATAAAAAAGAGTTTGTTCTTGATTTGATTAAGTTGTCAGAAGATTATACAATAATAGAAGCAGATTTAAAGAATGGAACTACAATTTCAGATGATGAGAAGATTGTCTTAAGTAATGCAAAGTATGTGATTTTCTCCTTATTAGGATTATCTTATTATATTGTAAATGAGGATTATTCACGTGATGACTTAAATAATGATATTTCTGTATTAAAGAGTCCTGATTTAGTATATTCGAAGTTTATTTCTAATTATAAAGCTGATGATTATCAAGAAAGACTCAAATCATTAATTGAAATGATATTAGATTCATTATGTGATACGTATGAGAATTGTGTAGCACGTAATGAGGTAACAAGTATCAGTAACTTGTTTAAAACTGATAAGAAGTACAGGGATAGTATAGTAAAGGATTTTTTAAATGTCATTAACAAGAGAACTATGAAAAATGAATTCATAAGTGCTTGTGAGATTTTAAAGAGATAGTTTATGGCAGGGATTCCTTGCCAAGATGAGAACGGTTTTAGCCGTTCTTTTTTTGAGTTTGGTAACAAAAATATAATAATGTTCATTCTCTAAACCTATTTGCAACTCCATAACTCATAGAGTATAATTTTTCTATAACTATTATGTGATTCATATTCTCTTACATACATAATGAAAGAAGGTAGACAGATGATTGTATATTCAGGAATAAAAAATGACTTTCTACATGCAGTAGAAATGGATTCTATTGCTCAGGAGATAGAAGAAACAATTTATACTAAGATGCATAGAAAAACTGCTCGTAATGAATTCCGTTCATGGGAGAATTCTTTAGAATATATGTATAAAGTATTAAATGATCAGGCAATACCAGAAGATTCTGGTATTGCGATTGAGTATAATATTCCCCAAACATCTAAAAGAGTAGACTTTATCATATCAGGATATGGAGAAAACAAAGAACCTAATGTTGTTGTTATTGAATTAAAACAATGGGATAAAGTAGAAGCAGTTAGTGGACAGGATGCATTAGTAGAAACATTTACTGGTGGTGCAGTACGTAAAGTTGTTCATCCTTCCTATCAAGCATGGTCTTATGCAGCCATGATTAACGACTATAATCAGAATGTACAGATGGAGAATATCCAATTACATCCATGTGCTTATCTACATAACTATAGAAAAAGTAATCCAGAAAAGTTAGAACAGAATCAATATCAGGAATATGTTGAAGATGCACCTATATTTGCGAGAGGTGAAGTATCTAAGCTAAGAGAGTTTATTAAGAAATCTGTTAAGACAGGTGATAACAAACAAATCTTATATGAGATTGATAATGGTAAGATTAAGCCTTCTAAGAGCCTTCAGGACTCTATTAAGAGTATGATAGAGGGTAATCAGGAGTTTATCATGATTGATGAACAGAAGGTCGTATATGAAGAAATACTACAGACTTCATTAAAGTGCATGGAAGACCATAAGAAGCGTACAGTAATAGTGAAAGGTGGTCCTGGTACTGGTAAAACAGTAGTCGCTATTAATCTATTATCAAAACTTACTAATGAAGGACTATTTGTACAATATACTTCCAAGAATAGTGCTCCTAGAAATGTTTATGCAAAGAAGTTAACAGGACATAAGAAAAGCAGTATTAATAATATGTTTAAAGGTGCTGGTTCTTATATAGAAGTAGAATCCAATATCATAGATACAATACTATGCGATGAAGGACATAGATTAACTGCAAGAACACAGTTGGGTCCTAGAATTGCAGGAGAAAATCAGATTAAAGAAATCATGAATGCATGTCTATGTAGTGTATTCTTTATAGATGAAAGTCAAAGAGTTACTCTAAGTGATATAGGTTCTGTTGCTGAAATTAGAAAATGGGCTAAAGAACTTAATTCAGAAGTATCTGAATTAGAACTTCTTTCTCAATTTAGATGTAATGGGTCTAATGGTTACTTAGCTTGGTTAGATGATGTATTAGAAATAAGAGAAACAGCTAACTATGATTTAAAAGATATAGATTATGATATAAGAATTCTAGATACACCTAATGAAGTAAGAGACTTGATATTTGAAAAGAATAAGATTGATAATCGTTCTAGAATGTTAGCAGGTTATTGCTGGGAATGGATTAAAGCAGGTAAGAATGATTCTACAGTTCATGATATAAAGATTGATGACTTTGAAATGAGCTGGAACTTAGGTAATAGTTCTACGTTTGCGATAGATGAGAATTCTATTAATGAGATAGGATGTATTCATACATCTCAGGGATTAGAATTTGATTATGCAGGCGTTATTATTGGTGATGATATGAGATATGAAGATGGTCATATTGTGACTGATTTTAATAAGCGTGCAAGAACAGATCAGTCTTTAAAGGGAATAAAGAAACTATATAAACAAGATCCAGACAAAGCATTAAAAGAAGCGGATCAAATCATAAAAAACACTTATAGAACTCTTATGACAAGAGGAATGAAAGGCTGTTATGTTTATTGTACCAATAAAGAACTAGCAGACTATTTAAGAGAACGTATAAAGTAGAGGATAACTAACATGAGAGAAGAAACAGTAAATAGAATCAGAAAGTTCACAGAAGACAGGGACTGGGATCAATTCCATTCACCAGCTAATCTAGCTAAGTCTATCGTAATAGAAGCAGCAGAACTATTAGAATGTTTCCAATGGTCTGATGATAATTATGATTTACAGCATGTTAAAGAAGAATTAGCTGATGTGATTGTATATAGTCAGAATCTATTAGATAAGCTAGGATTAGATGCTGATGAGATAGTGAATATGAAGATGAGTCAGAATGAAGCTAAGTACCCTGTAGAAAAGGCTAAGGGTAAGAGTGATAAGTATACTGAGTTGTAATATGTAATTGAGTTGTAAACAAAAAATAATAGAAGGAACTAGTAGATGATACTGGTTCAACAAGAAAGGCTATTATCCAGATTCTTCAAGGTATACAGCTATCTGTATTAAATCAGTTTAAAGATAACCTTGAAGAATTTATTATCAAAGCTACATCACTTATTAATGATGAGAAAGCAACAGCTATTATTCAGCATATTACATATGATGTAATGGATGAAAAATACGATACTGACATATTTACTGATCCTACTATTTAAAGGACGTCTTGGTGTCAATGCAATGAAAGCTAAGAGACATTTATATGATCATGTTGTTTCTGATGTTGTAGATAGTTACAAGTCATTGCTTGATATCATTACAAAGTAATAAGTTATAAATATTGGATTCTCATAGTCCTTTGAACGGAGACTATTCTGAACTTATTGTTAGTTTAAGTGGTGCCTTAGTTAGGATGATTGAGAATCCATTTTCTTTAATAACAATTCTAGTACGGATAATAAAAATAAATTTTAGGAGGAAATGTGATGACAGAGTATATTACGCATGAAAAATTGAGAAATATTTTAGAAACATTAGAAGGAAAAAACATTAATTTTCTAATTGGTGCTGGTGCTTCAATGCCATATCTACAATCATTGGACTTAGGTAATGATATAAGCTTCGAAGATTTATATGAAGCATCCAAAAAAGATGAGTCAAGACAAAAAGTATACGAGTATTTAAGTGCATGTTTTCTTTATAATTCAATTATTAAAGGTACTTATGAAAAAATACATGAAGAGCAAGCAGAAAATGATGAATGTAAAAAAATTGCTCGACAATATCAATCATTTATAAAAAATATATATAGCATATTAAGAAGAAATTCTATTCAACAACCAAAAAGGGCCAATATTTTCACTACAAATTATGATATGTTTTTTGAGTATTCTTTTGACGAAATAAGCAAAAACAATAATAACGTTTACTTTAATGATGGTAGTTATGGGTTTATAAATAAAACAGTATCCGTAGATAGGTTTCATATTAAAGTTACTAACGTAGGGGTTGATTCTCGATTTGAGCGTGAGATGCCAATGATTAATCTTATGAAACTTCATGGATCTTTAAACTGGAAATCAGATAATGATAAAATTATATTATCTAATAAACCTTTATTGGATGAAACTAGTTTTAATGTGAATCAAGTGAATGAAATATTAAATATAAAAAGTTTTATTGCTGATACTGTAGATGATAGTCTTTTAAACATTGAAAATAGTATCAGAGAAGATTATTCTGAATTTGTGAACATATTAAATGAATTATCAATAGTTAAACCATCTAAGAATAAATTTTCAGAAACTGTTTTAGAAGAGCAGTATTATCAAATGCTTAGAATCTTTATACAAGAAATGGAAAGAAATCAAAGTGTATTAATAGCGTTTGGCTTTTCATTTGAGGATGAACATATTCGATCAATCTTAAAAAGGTCACTATCAAATCCAAATTTATTAGTCTATATTATTTGTTTCAATGAAAAGGCAACCAATAAATTCAATAGATATTTTAGAGAATTTGAAAATGTTAAGTTAATAGTGAATGCATTGGAGAATCAAACTGAAAAAGTAGGGGATTTTTCTTTCCTAAATAATATTTTAGGAGGTAATAATCTGTGAATGAAGAAATGGAAATAGGGCTTGTAGTTGAAATTGAGGGAAATTCAGTTATTGTTGAAACAAATCAATTTTCTAATGATCTTACTTATTTTTATAATGGTGTTGTGTATCGAGGAATATGTGTTGGGCAATTCATAGGAATTATTAGAGGACCTTATCTTATTATTGGAAGAGTTGTGAAAGAATACTTGGAAGATATAAATGCAGTTCAAAATAAAATCTCATATTCATTGGATAATATAAGAAGAAAAGTAGTTGTAAATGTAATTGGATATATTGAGAATGGATCATTTAATTTAGGTATAATATCTTATCCAATGGTTTATAACTCTGCTGTCATGCTTGATGAAAAACAAATTTCAGCTGTTGTTAATGATTACAATGGCACAAATGACGAATTTAATTTAACTATCGGGAAAACTGTGAAAGAAAACAGTATTGTTAAGATTAATCCATTCAATTTTTTTAATACCCATATAGGTATTTTTGGAAATACAGGCAGTGGAAAATCGAATACATTAGCTAAAATATATACTGAATTGTTTAATAATGAATACTTAGATGTGAGCAATAGCAAATTTTTATTTATAGATTTTAATGGTGAATATACTGGTAGTAATGTTTTAACATCTGACAAAAAGGTTACTTTCTTATCTACGGGGAAAAAAGAAGGAGATAAGATTAATATATCAAGTTCTACATTTTGGGATATTGATACGTTATCAATATTATTTTCTGCAACTGAAAAAACTCAAAAACCTTTTTTGAAAAATGCGATTGATTTTTTTCTTGATAAGGAAAGCTATGAAATTACAGATGAAAAAATAATTACTGGTATATGCTCAGCTTTTTACAATACGTTTCATTCTAATAATTGTAAAGAAACTAATAAATTACTCCATTTGATTTATGATGAGATCGGCATTAGTCAGGATACGATATCAAAAATTCCTTATTATGATTATATGTGGCATGAGCTGTCTAGAACTTATTACAAGGATGGAATGTATATTAATCAAGTTGATGATAAGGACCTTAAGGAAAAAAGGTCTGATTTGAATGAACTTTTAGAAAAGGAATTGAAAACAAAATATTTATCCACTACTGAAAAAATGAAAATTGCTATATATGCTCAATTGATTTATGGCTTATCTTATGGGCAAGTTCAGTATGAATATATAAGCCCACTAATTGAACGATTAAAATCAAGAACTAAAATTATAGATAAACTCATTAACATAACTGATGAGTCAGAGGAATGTAATGTCTCGGTCATTTCATTAAGAAAGTGTAATACAGATGCTAAGAAAATGATTCCACTCTTGCTTGTGAAAAATACATATAACAAACATAAAGAGTTAAATGAAGATGGTATAAATAAATCATTTCATTTGATAATTGATGAGGCACACAATATTCTTTCAGAGCAGTCGATTCGTGAAGAATCTACATGGAAGGATTATAGACTTGAAACTTTTGAAGAAATTATTAAAGAGGGAAGAAAGTTTGGATATTATATAACGCTTGCTAGTCAAAGACCATCTGATATTTCTGGAACAATCATTTCACAGTTACATAATTATTTAATTCATAGATTAGTAAGTGAACTAGATCTACGTATGATAAATAATACAATTAATACTTTGGATTCAGTTAGTAAGAGTAATATACCTCTATTGTCACCTGGACAATGTATTATTACTGGTACTTCATTTTCAATTGCTAAGATAGTTCAAATTACAAAGCTTGATGACGCAGCTGCTCCAGATAGTGCTAGTGCTAATTTAAAGAATTTATGGATTAAGACATAAAAATAGAATAAGAGGATAACTAATATGACACAAGAAACTATTAATAGAATTAGAAAGTTCACAGAAGATAGAGACTGGGATCAATTCCATTCACCAGCTAATCTAGCTAAATCTATAGTAATAGAAGCAGCAGAACTATTAGAATGTTTCCAATGGTCTGATGATAATTATGATTTACAGCATGTTAAAGAAGAACTTGCTGATGTGATTGTATATAGTCAGAATCTATTAGATAAGCTAGGATTAGATGCTGATGAGATAGTGAATATGAAGATGAGTCAGAATGAAGCAAAGTACCCTGTAGAAAAGGCTAAGGGTAAGATCGATAAGTATACTGAGTTGTAATAAGTGATGTTGTTGTAAGTACAATTAAGTGAATATATAAAAGGGAACAATCAGATTTGGTTGTTCCCTTTATATGTATAGAGAAAGACTGTCTTTAAAACGACAGTCTGCTTAAATAGGATTTTTTAATTATTTTCGTTAAGTTTAAGAAATATGTTGTTACTAGATTATTAAATTTAGCTTAACATATGATTTTCTACTTCTTAAGAAGCAGGTTAAGCACACATTCACGAGAAATGAAATGTCATTGAGATTCTTAGAATGATTATGGATACTGAGGCTTTTAGCAATGAAATGGTGAGAACTACGTCTATGCATATTTCACTTAAGGAAGCATGTTACGAGTATCGTTACGGAATTCTTGCTGAATAAGATAACCTAAAACAACATTTGCTTAAAAAAGAACAATTATTTTAACATATCATATAAGCGTGAAAAATCGACATCTGTAAAGATTATCATTTTTATGATAAATGTCCTTTGAAATTAAAAAAATAGAGAAAAGGATTTTTTGAGTGTACAATTCTATGTTAAACTTGTTTTATAATAGTAAATCTATTTAATAGAATTATATGTTTAGATAAAAGTAGGTGGAAAAATGTTATTTGATGAGAGAGATTTGAGAGTGTTTGATAATTCTGATTCAGCAAATTATTTTAAAGAAATAGTTCAATCGTATTATAGCCAGAATTACCGAGCTACAATTGTATTGCTATATTCTTTTGTTATTTATGATTTATTTATAAAGTTACAAGATATGGCTAATGAGGGAGATAGTAAAGCACAGTCTAAACTATCTGAAATAAATAACCTGATTAAAAATGATGAAAGATATTCAAAAATTGAAAATGAAATAATACAATTCTTTAAAGATAACTGTAATCTTTATTTTGAAAAATTTATCGAAGATATAGAATATTTGAAAAATTGTAGAAATAAGTGTGCTCATTTAAAGGTGAATGATAACACTTTGTATGTTCCTAATGATTATCATGCGAGAATGTTGATTTGCTCAATGTATGATAATGTATTTTCAGTCAAAGCACCATTTATAATGGATTTGTTTAAAATTGCTGAAAAAGATGTTGAAATATATAATAAAAAAATCAATTGTATTTCGTATAGTGATTTTGATGAGTCTATTAAAACTGAAATCACTAATAAGTATCTGATTAGGATGACATACGAGTCTATGAAAAAATCTTATAGAACATTTATTAAATTATTATTAGTTTCAGATAAGCAAGAGTGTATTGAAAACCTTTGTGGTTTGTATGCATTCACTTATGCAATGACAGATTATATTTTAAGAAGTGGTAATAGTACATTGTTTAATGAAGAGAATATCTCCAATATGTTTTTGAGAATTAAAGTTCAATCATTAGAGGATAATTTAGAAAGAAAAAAAGCTTTATTTATGCTAATACAGAAGTTTCCGTGTATATTGGATTCTGTTAGATACAATAAAGATGTGTTTGAATATATGAGACATTTAGTTCTATCTAAAGCTCAAGGGTTGAGGTTTTATAGGTTATTCTATCCGAATGAAAAAGAAACAGTATATGGATATTTTAAAAATAAAAACAGTCGCTATTCACCTATGTATATAGAAGAAATATATGATGTTGTTAAGGAATGTAATGATTTCGAATTTTCGGAATATATAAAATTGATGATAGGTAATATTCCAGGTTATAATGCGTTTAATGTTGCTGATTCTTTTATGGATTTTTTTAAAGGTAAATTACCTGAATTATCTATAGAAGATATAAATTATGTTATGAAGGAATATTCAAAGAATACTCAATGCACAAATAGATATAGACACTCTGAAGATATAACTGTGGTAAAAGATTATATTTCACAACATACTGAAAAATAAGTTAGATAATACAATAAAAATATGATTGATATATAGAATGGTTTAACATTCTTTTGATTATTCCACTTTAGTTGACCACATATTACGATTGGGTTGACCAAGTATTCCGATACGCCTGACCAATAATTCCGACAAGATTGATCAACTAATTGATTTATATGCAAATCCTAGAACGGTTTAACACCCGTTCTTTTAAATTAAATAAAAATATTTTTTAAACCCCTCATAAAAGGCATTGTAGGATCACATCTAAACACATTTCTTTTTTAAATAGACTACAATAGAACTATAGAAAGAAGATACATCTAGAAGGGAATATTACTCATATGAAAGAAAATCACAATAAAGATAACATATTATTTTATTTCGTATTATTCAGTTTCATTGTTTCAATATTATTAGGGCTTGTAATACTTATTACAGATTTTATGAAAGGTCCAATACCTAATTATCTAAAGTATGGATTTAAGACTACAGAAGTCGCAAAAACATATCAAAAAGAATATGTACCAGAAATAGAAGAATATATTCAAACAAGTGATCTTCCAGATGTAACTATTAAGGTAGAGCGTTGTTCATATACTGAATACAATAAAGCATATGGTGTGCCTATATATCAACTAGACTTCACTTATTCAAGTCATACAGTTGATGATTATTATGATTTGGCTATTGATTCTAAACGTGGTGCAAAAGACTTATTCTATAAGATACTAGAAATAAACGGGAATAAGAATTATTATGAGAATGAATCTAAAATATTTTGGGATGGTGAACCTTTTGAATCAGAAGGAAGAATGGTGTTATTTCAAGAAGATGATAGATTTGTGATGAGATTATCTGGTGACAAGCATAATTATGAAATAGAAAATCAACAGTATTATGATAGGCTCACTATTGATGGAGAATTAGTATATGAACTAAATAAACCTGGACCAAGCACTTACACTCCATCAAAACCTAAGAAGGAATACAATAGTTATGAATCAAGTGAATCATCTAGTGGTTATAATGATGGCTATAATTCAGCAATAGATGATGGCGATTATGATCATGATAGATATCGCACTAATCCTTCTTATAGACAAGGTGTAGACGATGGTTTTGATGAAACAGATGAAGATTATTAAGAGGTGATTTATATGTATGAAAATCTAACTAAATATTTAGATGAGTTCACAGGAACAGAATTTGGTACATGGATTGTTGGTGATAAGAGTGATGGAACATTAGAACATCCACTTCAGTTCCCTTTCGTTGACTATTCAAGAGTTGTAGACCAGTTTATTCATGATGTCTATTCTTTTGTAGATAACCATGAAGAGATGGGATTACATAATTATATAAAAATCCTAGAAGACAATGGCATCAAATGGAGTTGGGAACCGATGGTTAAAGCAGAAGTAGATAATTTAGATGCTCAATGTATTATTGCCTTGATTTATGGCGCTATTCGTGCAGATAGATTTGGAGAGGGGACATTGCTTGCATTTTTAAAAGATGGTTTTATTACAAAATGGCTAGAAAGACTAAAAACATTGGACACAGATAGTAATAATATAAAACTATAGTTAAACATTTTACAATGATTTCTTTCTCAACCTAATAATAGATAAACTTATGTAAGAATTATCTATAAGTATAAAACAAGACAATTAATTAAAAAAACACTTGAATAAGTATATTGAAAGTGCTATCATTTCACATGATGAAAAACGTATAGGATTGTTACTATTGAATTAGGCAAGACCAAAGTAAACCTTCTTTTTTAGAGGGGTACTTTGGTCTTTTTTGTTGGTCCTATATAGAAAAGAAAGGAAAAGGGATAATGAACAAAAAACAAGGTGTTATTGGATTAGTTGCTACTGTTATGATTGCGAATGCTGCATTTGTTGATGTAAAACCAGTCTATGCTGTAGGAAACTTAAATCTTGCTAAAGGATGTACTGTTAATGCAAGTAGTTATGAAGTAAACAGCACATCACCAGACAAAGCAGTAGATGGCGATATGAAGACTCGCTGGGGAACTGCACAGAATAAAGCAGACAATGAATGGATTGAAATTAATCTAGGTGGAGAAAAGACAGTACGTCAGATTAATATCAATTTCGAAAGAACGGATGATGCACAGAATATTCTAGGTTATAAAGTAGAATTAGAAGAAAACGGACAATATAAAGAAGTATATAGAAAGACTACTAAGGCAAAACAGAATGAAATCATTCAGTTAGATAAAGATCATCAAGCCACTAAAGTAAAGGTAACTGTACTTTCTGCAGATGGAGGTACAATCAACTGGAAGAATGTCGGAATCAATGAAATTGAAGTCTATAGTAAAATCATTGAAAAAGCAGATGCTACGCCTAATAAGAACCATATGGCAAACGCTACAGTCACTGCATCAAGTAGTGAAGCTAATACACTTAGTCCAGATAAAGTAAAAGATGGAAGCACAGAAAAAGCAAACCGCTGGGCAAGTGATTATGAAACTCCAACTACTAATATCTGGTTAAATACTAAGTTTGCAGGATTGACTCTCATTAAGGAACTTAAGATTCATTTCTTTGAAAGAGATGTTGCTCCAATGCCATCTAACGTAAAGAGTTTTGATATTAAATACAAAGATAAAGATGGTGTAGAAAAACTTGCAAAGAGCTTTACTAATACAAAGAAGGGTGACGGTTATAATAATGAAGTTGTTGTTAAGTTCAATGAACCTATTGAAGCAAAAGAATTAAAGCTTTGTAACTTTGTTGCTGAAGCATCATCATGGAATAACGTAAGTATTGCGGAAATGGAAGTTTATTCTAACGAACAAACAGCACAGAAAGCAACTCTAAACTCTGTTGTCTCTTCTATTGAATCTCAGAGTAAGACAATTGAAGCAGATGTGAATACATTAGATATGCCAGCTGTACCAGCAGGATTTACTGTAAGAATCAATGGTGCAGACCTTGAACAGATCATTGGTGCTGATGGTAAAATTGTCCATCCATTAGTAGACAAGAATGTAAAGGTCTCTTATGTAGTTACAGAAACTGAAACTGGAAAAGAAAAGAAGACTGCAGATGTTGACTATGTTGTAAAAGGTATAAACGAACAGTCTGCAAATAAGAATACTAAACCTACTGTTATTCCAGAAATCCAGGAATGGCATTCAAACTCGACAGAAAAGATTTCTGTTAACGCATTAAAGACAGTGACTTATACAGATGATAAGTTAAAAGCTGTTGTAGATGAATTTGTACGTGATTATAAAGATTTCACAGGTATTAACCTTACAGTGAAAAAAGGTGCTTCTCAGGCTAATGCATTCAACTTTGAATTAAAAGCACCAGATGCTCTTCTAGGTGATGAAGGATATACAATGGATATCCAGAAAGACCGTATCAATGTTGCTTCTGTTCATACAACAGGTAACATGTATGGTATGCAGACAATCCTTCAGATGTATAAAGAAGACAATGAAGGCTATAAGATTGGTAAAATGCGTGACTATCCTCGTTTCAAGACACGTGGATTCTTATTTGATGTAGCACGTAAACCAGTTTCATTAGATATGATGAAGGATGTTGCAAGAACAATGCGTTACTATAAGATGAATGACTTACAGACTCATTTATCTGATAACTACATCTTCTTAGAACAGTATGGTAAAGGTGATAAGGAAAATGAAGCATTTAAAGCCTATGAAGCCTTCCGTCTAGAATCAGGATTATCTAACGATAAAGGTGAAACACCTACTGCAAAAGACTATTCTATTTCTAAGAATGACTTCAGAGAATTCATTCAGGGTGAAAGAGCCCTTGGTATGAAGGTAGTACCTGAAATTGATGTTCCTGCTCATGCAACTTCATTTACTAAAGTATGGCCAGAATTAATGGTTCAGAACAAGGTATCACCATTAAATAGAAATAGACCACTTATTGACCATCTTGATGTCTCTAAGAAAGAAACAAAAGATAAAATCAAAGAAATCTTTGATGATTATACAAAAGGTGCTAATCCAGTATTTGATGGAGAAACAACTGTACATATTGGTGCAGATGAATTCTTATCAAACTATACAGCATATCGTGGATTCGTTAATGATTTAGTTCCTCACCTAAAAGAAACAAATACAGTACGTATGTGGGGTGGTTTAACTTGGATCAAAGATAATCCAGTGACTCAGATTAAGAGAGAAGCTATTGATAATGTAGAAATGAACCTTTGGTCAGCTGACTGGGCAGATGGTATTGAAATGTATGATATGGGCTATAAGCTTATTAATACAATTGATGACTTTGGTTACATGGTTCCAAATGGAAACAAAGGACGTGCCAATGCTTATGGTGACTTATTAAACGTAAATAGAATCTTCAACCAGTTTGAAGCAAATAAAGTAAGAGTCAAAGGTGGCGCTTATAAGTATGTTCCTGCTGGTGATGATCAGATGTTAGGTGCTGCATTCGCATTATGGAGTGATAACATCGATAAGAGCGCATCAGGTTTAAGTGAATCTGATCTATATTGGCGTTTCTTTGATGCATTACCATTCTATGCAGAAAAGACATGGGCTGCGACTGGTAAGGAAAAAGGCAGTGCTGATGCTCTCGCAAAACTCGCTCAGGATAAGGGAACAGGACCTAATACAAACCCTTATTACAAAGAAAATAAAAAGGGTGAAAACTATGAAAGCTATGATTTCAATAACGGTTTAAAGGATAGTTCTGAAAACAAACGTGATCTTAAAGAAGGAAAGAATACTGAAATCAAGAATAATGCATTAGTATTAAAAGATGGTGTAAGTTATGTTACTTCTCCAATTAAAGAACTAGGTAATGGTAATAAGCTATCATTTGATATTAAACTAAACAAACCAGCAAAACCAGGAGATATCCTATTTGAATCAGATGCTGACTATGGAACACATGATATCAGAATCATGGAAGATGGTAAGTTAGGATTCACAAGAGAACTTTATAACTATTATTTTGACTATGAATTACCAGTAGGTAAGAAAGTCAATATCGCAATCACTACAGCTCAGCAGAAGACAAGTCTTTATGTTAATGGTGAATATGTATGTGATGCAAAAGGTAAGTTTATTCACAATGATATGGTGAAGAAAGACAATATCACTCATTCAACATTCGCCTTACCATTAGAAAGAATTGGTTCTAAGACAGAAACAGTTTCTGCAGTAATTGACAACGTAGTAGTCACTGAAAAAGCACCAGAAGTAGATCTTTATAATAAAGCATCTTGGACTGGTAAAGCAGAATCAGAAACACCAACAGCTCACGGTGGTCAGAATGAAGGTATTATCGGTATGGCATTTGATAATAAAGCTTCTACAATCTGGCATTCAGACTGGTCACAGGCTACAAAAGATAAGGTTCCTACTACATCAGGTGCTTCAGGTACAGGTAAGGGTGCTGATGGAAGCATTTGGACAGAAATTTCATTTGATAAAGCTTATGAAATCAACCAGGTATCATTCACACCACGTCAGGATTCTAACAGTGGTCAGGTGACTAAAGCTTCACTTTATATCCAGACTGAAAAGAATGGTGAATGGGTAGAAGTTGCGAAAGATCAGACATTTGATGCTAACAAGTCAGAAAAAACATTTACTTTTGATACACAGAATGTATATGGATTCAAGTTTGTAGCATCTGAATCAAATGATGGATGGGTAGCTATCTCTGAATTCAACATTGCGAATAAAGATGTAACTAATAACACTTATACTGTTTATGTAGAAGCAGAAAAAGGTGGTAAAGTAAGTGGTGGTAAGGAAGTTAAAGCAGGTAAATCTGTAACTATTACTGCAACACCTAATAGAGGTTATGTATTTAAAGGATGGTATCGTCCTAATGGTGAAAAAGTATCTGATAAAGCAGAATATACATTCAACGTTAAGGGTAATACAGCTTTAATTGCGAAGTTTGAAAAGTCTTCTGAAGCAGATGTTAAGATTACAAATATCCAGAAGCTAGATGATCTCACTGTAGTAAAAGGTACAACACTAGATGAATTAAATCTACCAAACAAAGTATCTATTACATTAGAAAACAATGAAACAGAAGAAGCAGACGTAACATGGAATAAAGCATCTTATAAGGCTAATGAATGTGGTACATATGTATTAGAAGGTACTCTTACATTACCAGAAGGTGTTGTAAATCCAGATGGCTTAAAAGTAGTTGTAAAAGTAACTGTTGAAAATAAGAAGTATACAGTTGCAGTAGATAGTGATCAGAACATGGGTACTGTCAAAATGAATAAAGAAGATGGTATTTATGAAGAAGGTTCAAATGTGACTGTAACAGCTAAGGCAAATAAAGGTTATGAATTTGTGAACTGGACTGATGAAAATGGAAGAGAAGTAAGTACTTCTAACCCATATACATTTGAAGCAACTACAAACACTACTCTAAAAGCAAACTTCAAGAAAGTTGAAGTTACTCCAGCTAAACCATCATCACAGGATATCCTAGACGATTTACTTGCAGGAAATAAGGTACAGTCAGTTGTTTCTAAAGGACAGACACAATTTGTACTTCCTGAAGTACCAGAAGGCTATGGTATTACTATTACTAAGGTAAGTCCTGAAGGTATTATCTCATTAGATGGTAAAGTAACTACTCCTAAGAAGGATACAGATGTGATTGTTACTATCACTGTAACTGATGCAGAAGGAAAGACTGCAAGTCATGACTTTACTGTAAAAGTAATTGGACTTAATGAAGTAGATAAGGAAACTCCAAAAGATCCTGAAACAGGAAAAGACACACCTAAAGATCCTACTCAGGATAAGAAACCAGCTAAGACAGGTGATGCAACATCAATTGCAAGCTGGATTTCTATGATGACAGTAGCAGGTGCTATGTTACTCAAGAGAAAGAAAAGATCATAATACTTAATTGGTCTGAGAGATAGCGAAAGCTATCTCTTTTTATATATATCGGGTGTTATTTGTACAAAATGAGCTTATAATATTTATAGATATACAGCGGGAGGGATAATAAGTGAAATATTATATTGAATGTATGAAAATTGAAGATGTCTTTGACTTTCCTAAAAAGTTAGAGGCATTAAATTCAAATGATGATGTAGTGTTCAATTTTTCTCATATGGGACGCATAGAACCTTTAGGAATGCTAGCTATAGGATCTATGATACATAAATATATTGAAAAATATCCTGATGTCACATTTGATTTTACAGGAACAGAAAATAAATCTTACGCATGTACAATGGGGTTATTTAAGTATTTATCACCCAAATCAGATATTGGTAAATTACCTGGAGAAGCAAAAGGAAGTATCAATTACATACCTATAACGCCAATTGTATTTAATGAATTAAGGGATGATAACTATACTGTTGTAGGTGATTTGATAGAAAAAGAATCTGGACGTCTTGCAAAAGTTATAAGTAGAGAGAATACAGAATTACATAAGCTGCTCACTTATTTGATTAGAGAAATACTTCGTAACACATATGAACATGCTGAAGCTGATAGATCATGGATCTGTGGTCAATATTGGCCTTCATATGATAAAGCAGAAATTGGAATTATAGATGAAGGAATAGGGATATTTGAAAGCTTAACGCAGAACCTAGCACATAAAAAATATATCACTGATAATAAAACAGCATTACAATGGGCTTTAAAAGCAGGAATTTCAGAATCATTCAGACCATCAAAAAAAGATGGTGGTGATGACAGATGGGCAAATTCAGGATATGGATTATATATGGCCAGTGAAATATGTAAATATTTACATGGTAGCTTTTTACTTATGAGCTATGGTAATTATATTCTGGTAAAAGATAACAAGACTGCTATTGGAGAAACTTTATTTGAAGGTACAGCTATACGTATGGTTATTCCTACTGATAATATTAAGAATGCGAAAGATATTATTGGGCATATAGCGAATAAAGGTGAGAGTGAATCAAAGAAAATCAAGAATGCATTTAAAAAAGCGTCTGTGCCATCAAGAGGATTAATGGACGAGCTCAAAATTAATTTATGATAAAGCAGTACAGTTTATAGGGGGTGCCTTTGCACTGTACTTTTTTATGGACCATAATAAAATATTTTTTTATTCGTTGTATATAAAACAAAAGGCTGTAGCAAATCTAATCGCTGCAGCCTATTCTTCTAACAACCAATCTATGAGATTAATTACCTTAATACCATCATAATTTCCAAGTGTATATCTATCTAAAGTAAGGAATATTTTCTCATAATCATCTTCTATTAGTTTTAGAGGACGAATCTCTCTGTTAAAAGTATTCTCATTCACAAGTGATGCAGTAACCTGTATATAAGTATAGACATCATTTCTTTTCGCAATGAAATCAACCTCTGCAAGTTCACTTCGTCCAATATTTACAATATATCTTCTTCTTAGAAGTTCTAGATAAACAATGTTTTCAATCGTGAATCCTAAATCATAAGATTGCTTTGGAAGAATATAATTACGAATTCCTGAATCTACAATATAATACTTCTTATTGGACTTTAATACTTCCTTGCCTGATATATCCATCACTTCAACAGGATAATAAAGGTATGACTCACACAATGCTTCCATATCTTTCACAATCACAGTATTATTTATTCCTTCTAGATACATATCAATTTGTTCTTTATCCAGTTGTATTTGATTAATATAGGGGAAACCACCAGTTTTCATATATTTCTGAAAAGCTTCTTCTTTATCAGTTCCAGGTTTATATATTTCTTTAAATGATAAAGGAAGAACATGTATTTCTATATATTGACTGTTTAAATGTGTGATTGGATGCTTGGTGGATCTTACAATATAGATATCAATATTCTCTTTTACATAAAGGCTATCTACAACTTTTCCATAAGAAGGAACATTCTGTATTTCATCTAAGAAAACATAAATCATCTTGTTTTCTACTAATCTATCTTTGATATATTGGTAGAGTTTATGATAATCTAGCAACTCTTCATACTCTAGGTCATCAAAGTTAATAGAAATGATTTGTGATTGATCAACACCGCTATTTAATAAATACTCTTGATACATTTTTAATATCGTAGTTTTTCCACAATGTCTAACTCCACTTACCAATTTTATTATATCTTTATCTTTCCACGATACTAATTGATTTAAATATGCTCTTCTTTCCATCATGATATTCACCTCTATTCTGTTTGAATTATATCATAATATTTTCTTAGGTTTGATTTATGAATACAAATTCACAGAGTTACATTAGTGTTCAAATTTGAGAACACCTTATGTTTGATTCCTGTTTACAGAATGTTGCCAATAAGAGAAAATAAAAAAGAATAAGGAGATATACCAATGAAAGAAAAGAAAACATTAGAAGAACTTATACAAGATTATAATGAGTGTAAAGAAATATTTGGTGATGCTGATTTTACCAGTATTATGATAGCAAGTTCAATTTGCGATACATATTGTGAAAGAAAACAATATGATAAGGCATCGGAATATGCCAAAAGAAATTATGAAGCGAGTTTAAGGGAATATGGTGTTGATGAGCCTATGACATTTAATCTGTTGGCTAAACTTATAGGATTTTATGAAAAAGCTGGAGATAGAGAATCTATTGATTCTGTTGTTGATGAATATTATAGAATTCGAGAAGAGACTCTAGAAATTGAAATACCAGATTCAACGGATGATAATATTCTATTCTAACGCTCGTGAGTGTTAGGTGAGCGTTAGATGAGCGTTAGAAAGTTAAAAACCGCATAACTAAGCCAAAAAATCAATATAATAGTGAGCGTTACAATGTATTAAATGAGCGTTAGAATAATATAAACTATTTCTTTTCAAGCAATAAAAAAATCTAACACCTATTTAGTACTTGGAATGAGTGTTAGATTAATGGGTTTTTTAGTTAATTATATGATGTTGAGAAGATAAATATAGGATTGACTATTTTGCTTTGTAGCGATATTTTGCATAACGTCCTTTATTAATTGATTCGAGAATGTTCTTTTCTGTTAAGATTTTTAAAAGACGATATGCTTTATTGCTGTCAATATGTAGTAATTCTATTACATCTGCACGAGAAATAAAGTCGTTTGTTTTTGCCATATTCGTGATTAATTCCAAGTAGCGTGTTTCATCAATGTCCACCTGGCGTACATAACCCATTTTCTTGGATTTTGTATTATATATTTTTGGTGAAAGAATATATGTTCTATTACGACCGCTTCCATATGTACTTACTAAGCCATTTTCAATTGATGTATCTAATACACTCTTTGTGGTGATTTTCGATAGATTTGCAGCTTCTGATAATTCTTCAACAGTTGATCGTGGAATGTCTTTAAGAATATTGAGTAGCAATAAAGTGTTTAATGTTAGAGGTCGTCCTAATCTTTGTTGTTCTTCAGATACTATTTTTGTAATCTGAGGATCTGGCTTGCTGCGGGGGATAAATAGGGATACGGTAACCTGAGTAGAATTACTATAGTCTGGAAGAGGATTCCCATAAGTTAATGAGCCTTCATAGATTCTATCAATACCTCTTCCAGTTTTTTCTGCTAATCCGATTCGTTTTAATGTATCAGCGAGTTGAGGATTTCTACCGTGTGGTTCTGCGGTTAATAGGTTATTAATTGATACCCCTTCAATAAAACCACCAGGATTAGCAATAGTAAGTCCTTCGTCATTGATTGAGATTCTCACACGTCCCATTTTTGAATAATCTCTATGACTAAATGCATTTATTAAAGCTTCACGAAATGCTCTCTTGTTAAAATCTGGAATTGAAATACGAAATAAACCATCTTCAATTTCTTGCTCAGGATTCCAAGCGTTCATATATGTATTGATTTTATCAATGGTTGATAGGAGTGGTAGATAAATATCATCATTTAGTTTGATATCTGTTCCAGATAACACTTGAAATGAAGTGGAATGAGTAGGTATGTATTTTTTTATGGAGTCTACTTTTCCAATCATAAGTAAACCGGTGATTGTAGGAACTAGTTGATTGTTTATATTTCGAACTAATCCCAATGCCTTCAATAAATCTTCGTTTGTTAATTCTAAAAGAGGTTGTTCTCCGTTTTGAGATAGAATTAGATTACGTAAATGTTCTATTTCAAACGAATCAAAATCGTCTAGAGTACAGTCAGGAAGTGTCATTGCAGAATAATCCAGCATTCGTAAATCAGAAAGGCGTGTAGCAAATTCTACGGGATACATTGGAATGTTTTCTGGAGTTCCGTCAGCTTTTATTTGACGACGTTGAACTTTTCCAGATATAGTTGCGACAATTCCGTTTTGAGATTTAGGCACAGATATTTTTAATACAGGGTATTCGTCTTCAATTATTTCTGCTCTGATAGGGACAGGTGGCAGTGTATTGTTTGCAATAAAAGCACTAAGCGTACAAGGATTAATATGATCTTTATGGACACCTGTAACTGTTCCGTTATCCTCAATCCCAAGATATAGATCTCCTCCTTCAGTGTTTGCAAACGCAACAACTGCATCAAAAATATCAGAGTTAGATAGTTTTTTCTTATCACTTTTGAATTCGATTGTTAAAGTTTCTTTTTTAGGTAACATTGATTTCACCTCCAATGCTATTTTAACACTCATGAGTGTTAAAAACAATGATTCTAACGCTCGTGAGCGTTAAATAAGCGTTAAAAAGTGTTAGAAAGTGCCGAAAAGTGTCAAAAAGTGCCATACGAGGAATTATACTTATCTATAAGTATATATAAAAGAGAAAAGAGATAGATGAATGTCAAATGAGTGCTATAAACTGTAAAAAAACATGAAGTAATGCCGTAAATTTCTAATAATTAATAATTAGTGTTAAAAGCATTGGATTCATTTTAGTGAGCATTGAGAAGAAAGTTGAAAGAGAATACAACAACATAAAACCAATAAAATACTAAAGATTAATAATGAGTGTTAGATGAGCGTTAAAATGCGTTAGAAAGTTTAAAAAATCGCATAGACAAGTTAAATGCTCAATGCAATAGTGAGCGTTAAAATGTATTAAATGAGCGTTAGATGAGCGTTAGAAAGTTTAAAAACCGCATAACTAAGCCATAAACTCAATATAATAGTGAGCGTTAAAACGTATTAAATGAGCGTTAGAATAATATATACTATTTCTTTTCAAGTGTTACTTCCTTGAAATTCAAGTACATCCTTAATAGACTTAAATAAGAATATACATAAAGGAGTAAATAAAAATGTTAAGAAAAGATTTCTTATGGGGTGGTGCTGTCACTGCTCATCAAAGTGAAGGTGGATATAATGAAGGAGGAAAAGTTCCTGCAGTATGTGACTTAACAGTCACTGGTAAGTTCTCAGACTTTAAAAATGGTATTGATGCTTATCATAGATACAAAGAAGACTTTGATTTATATAAAGAGTTAGGCTTTAATGCATACCGTTTCTCTTTAGACTGGTCTAGACTTATGAGTGATGAGAATACGTATAATGAAGAAGGTTTTGCTTTCTATGATGAATTTATTGATGAATTACTAGAGAGAGGTATAGAACCTATTCCTACATTCTATCACTTTGAAATGCCTGTATTTTTATATGAGAAATACAATGGTTTTGCGAGTAGAAAGGTTGTTGATCTATTTGTAGAATTATGCAAGAAGATTGTAGACCGTTATTGTCATAAAGTGAAATACTGGATTATCTTCAATGAACAGAATGGAATACTACAGAAAGGTCCGAAGATGTTCTTTGGTGCTGTATGTCCTGAAGGAGAACCCCCTATTATTCTAGATCATCAAATTATGCATAATACATTAATAGCGCATAGTTTGATTAACGAATACATTCATCAAAAAGGAGGCTATGTTTTAGGTATGGCCACTATTGTACAAAGCTATCCTGAAACATGTTGCCCATTAGATACATTAGAATCTATGAAAGCCCAAAGCGAAGCATTTGTATTCCTAGATGTCTTTGCGAGAGGACACTATAACAATTACTTCCTAGCTAATATGAAACTAGAAGGGACTATGCCAGTCATAGAAGAAGGAGACTTTGAAATACTTAAGAAGGGTAAAACAGATGCTCTTGCGATAAGCTATTATATGTCTACTATTAGTCATTATGGTGAAGATAGTTTGACTAATGTAGAAGATGTAGTCGTTAAGAAGAATCCTTACTTAGAAATGTCTAAATTTGGTTGGACAATAGATCCTATTGGATTACGTATTACTTTAAGACAACTTTATGATAGATATGAAATGCCTATCTATATTGTAGAGAATGGTTATGGATATGATGATCAATTAGTAGATGATGTTATTAATGATGATTATCGTATTGATTATATGAGAAAACATTTAGAAGAGATGAAAAAAGCTGTAGAAGAAGGTGTAGATTGTAGAGGATACTTATCTTGGGGTCCTATTGATATCTTAAGCAGTCGTGCACAGATGAAGAAGAGATATGGTTTTGTCTATGTAAATAGAGATAATGATGACTTAAAGGATATGAGAAGAATTAAGAAGAAGTCATTTGAATGGTATAAGAATGTAATAAGTAGTAATGGGGAAGTGTTGTAAACAAAGAGGTGATAGCATGAAAGTGACTATGAAAGATATTGCGAAAGAATTGGATATTTCTATTAATGCTGTATCGATTGCATTAAATGATAAGCCAGGTGTAAGTGAATCAATGCGTCTAAAAATATTAAGAACAGCTGATAAAATGGGATATATCAATGAAAAACATCATTATCTTTCAGTCTTTTCTAAATCTAATATTTGTATTCTTATGCAGAGCTATTATGCAAATACAGGACATTTTTATTCTATTGTCTTACGTTCAATAGTTGAACGTGCTAAAGAATTAGGTTATATATCTATTTTGAATTATTTTGAAGATAATCAATTTGAATTTCCGGATTGTATTATAGATAGAAAAGTAGCTGGTATTCTAGTGGTTGGTAAAATATCAGATCAGAATTTAAATCAGTTGAAAAATACAGGTATTCCTGTAGTTCTTGTGGATTATACATCACTAGGGGATACATGTGATTGTGTTTTAACTCACAATAAACAGGGAGGGTATTTAATCACTCAATATGTTCTTGATAAAGGATATAAAAGAGTTGGATTTTTTGGAGATTTAGAATACTCTTTAAGCTTTTCTGATCGTTTTGTAGGATATAAACAAGCTTTAGTAAATAGAAATACTATATCTGATATAGAATCATATATAAATCAATACTCCATCTTACATGAAACAGAGAAATATGTATTAGAAAACGATGTTAATAGCATTGTATCATTACTTAAAAAAAGTGAATTACCTCAAGTTTTTGTATGTGCTAATGATTCAAATGCATTTATATTGTTGAATGCTTTGACCTTAATGAATATAAAAGTACCAGATCAAATAGCTATTACTGGCTTTGATGATACACCTCTATGTGATAAAACAATTCCTAAACTCACTACTGTTCAAGTACAAAAAGAATTAATGGGAGAAATTGCAGTCAATAAACTTATAGATCGTATTCATCGTGAAAACGATGTTCAAATGACTCAATTATTATCTACTAAAATAATTGAAAGAGATTCAGTGAAATAATAATTATTCAAGTTAATCCAAATTGAAATTAAAGTATATGAATGGCATTCTATAATTAGAAAGTGATTACAAAAGGAGGGTTAATGATGAATAAAGTAGTAAAAATAATAATTTCTTTGTTTGTTGTATTTACAATGTCACTATCAAGTGTGCAAGTGACATTCGGATTAACATCTAACGAAGAAATAAGTATTATCAAGGGAAGGCTAAAGGAACATTTCTTATCTTTAGATACGATTGATGATGGTTCTAAAGTTGAAACATGTTATGTTTCTAAAGCAGTCGATTATCTAAAACTTATAAAAGAAGATGGTTCTTTTGATGATGTTAATTATAAGGCAAATAATAATGCTGCAAATGGAGCAGCATGGTCTCCTTATCTAGCATTAGATCGTCTTCAAGCTATTTCTATAGCTTATAGTAAAGTAGGTAATGCTTTATATAAAAAGCAGGAAGTAGTAAATAAACTAGAGAAAGCTATTAAGTATTGGGCTGAACAAAATCCTCGTTCAACAAACTGGTGGGAAAATCAAGTAGGTGTACAGCTTCGTTTTTCTAGAATGGCTCTATTTCTAGAAGATGTTGTAGATGAAGATACAGAAAATATCATGCTAAAGAAGCTTTTAGAAAAAGTACCAGTTAAATATGGAACAGGTCAAAATAATCTATGGTTTGCTCAAAACTATCTTTATTATTATTTGTTGACAGAAGATTCTGAACATTTACATGATATGATCAATAATTATCTGAGTTATTGTTTAGTTACACAGAAGGATGATAAAACATCTGAAGCTGTACAAGTAGACAACAGTTTTTATATGCATGGTAAACAGTTTTATTCAAATGGCTATGGAATGTCTATGTTTAGAGATATGAGTTTCTGGATTTATATGTTGAGAGATACTTCATTTTCATTAGGAAAAGATGTTATTAATCGTATGGCTGATTATATGATTAATGGAACAAGCTGGACAATTAGGGGAGATATTCAAGAACTATATTTAGGTTATCGTGAATATAAATATTCAGTTGGTTATAAGAATTATGCAGCTGAGTATATTGAGCCATTAAAAAGAATGATTGCTTCTGATAAAATACATGCTAAAGAGTATCAGGACATTTTGAATAATATTGAAAACCCACAGATCACAAATGGTAAAAATGGAAATTACTATATGTGGAGATCAGGCTATGCATCTCACATGAGAAATGATTATGGTGTTAATATAAAAATGGATTCCAATGAAATCATTGGAGGGGAATGGAGAGGAAGCTGGCCTAATGGAAATAAAGGTCAACTCATTTATTGGACTTCATCAGCATCATCTACTATTAGTGTTGATGGTGATGAATATACTACTGTTTATCCAACTTATGATTGGGCACATTGTCCTGGAACAACAACTGCTGCAAGATTAGTACAGGATTATTCTAATTCAGGACGTTTTACTAACGGAACAAGTCATACTATCGGTGTATCGAATGGACAGTATGGTGCTTGTGCTTATGCAATGGATAAAAAGGGAACTCAAGTAAAGAAAGGATATTTCTTCTTTGATGATGAAATTGTAGCATTAGGTTCAGGCATTACATCTAGTGAATCAGTTGAAATCCATTCAACACTTAATCAGGCAAAAGCTGATAATGTTTTAGTGGATGGAGATGTTATCTCTCAAGATACTACTAAAACTATTAAAAATAGTAAGTGGATTTACAATAATAAAGTTGGATATGTTTTCCCTGATGAAACATCAGTGACTGTATCTAATGCATATCAGAAAGATAATCCTTCTTTATGGGCAGAAGAAAAGAAGGCTTCTACTCCAAGAACATTTAAAGCATATATTAATCATGGAATAAAGCCTAGTAATCAGTCATATTCTTATATTATTCTGCCAAACAAAACAAGTAAAAAGGTATCAGAATATGCTGATAGTAATCCTATAACTATTGTTGCGAATAATGAAAATATTCAAGCGGTTAGAAATGAAAATCTTAAACAGACACAAATCAATTTTTACAAAGCAGGGACATTAGAATATAAAACAGGATATAAAGTAACGGTTGATCAGCCTTGTAGTTTAATTATTGATGAATCTGAAAATCAAAGAAAAATCACTCTTGCAACATCAGAAAACCAAAGTAATATTACTATTCAAGTTAAACTTGATTATGGTCAAACTACTACAAAAACTGATTTTATTACGCCATCAGCACCGTATACTGGTTCATCTATGACTTTGAATGAAAATGATAGTAATTTGTATAATTCTAGTTCATCTTTATCACCACATGATGTCAAATCAGCTTTTGATAATGATATGAGTACTTATTGGCAGAGTAAGTCTAATGATGAAGAATGGATCAGCTTTTATGCTGGTAATAGTTATATTTCAGAATTAAATATCAAATGGGGAGATCATTATGCTTCAGATTTTGATATATACACATCTAAAGATGGTAAAACATATACTTATTTAAAATCAGTGAATCAAAATGTAACTGATTCTACTGTCAGCATCGGTGGCATATACCCTTATATAAAGATAGTAATGAAGAAAACTAAGGGTTCTTATTATCAAATTAAAGAAATAAGCTGTAAAAGTCAGGATGCATTAACATATAAGAAACCTGTTGAAGTAAGTTCTCAATATAATGATGAATTAAAGAAAGAGAATGCTGTTGATGGCAATACAAATACACGATGGGGTTCAAAGAGAGATAGTAATGATAACTGGATTATTGTAGATTTACAGAAGAATTGTTCAATTAAGGCTTTAAATATTTTATGGGAAGCCGCATGCTCAGATGAATATAGTATTGAGATTTCTTTAGATAAGAAAAACTGGACTACTATAAAAGAAAAATTAAAATCAAATCAATCATTATATGATCAATATTTATTTGATGATAATGTTTATGGTCGTTATTTAAAGATACATTCTACAAAAACTAGAATTGTTAATGGTAAAAATTATGGAATCAGTATATATGAACTTGTTGCGTATGGTAATGAAGAACAAGAAGATACGAATTATAGTAATATCGCATTAAATAAATCAGTAGAAACAAGTTCACAATATAATAATGAATTAAAAAAAGAAAATGCTGTTGACGGTGATATAAAAACACGTTGGGGATCAATTAGAAACAGTGACGATAATTGGATTATTATTGGTTTAGAACAGTATTCAAAAATTAATAAGATTCAAATTGATTGGGAAAATGCGTGCTCAGATGATTATACAATAGAAGTATCTAATGATAAGAAAACTTGGCAGGTAGTTACTGAAACAAAAACAAATACATCATTAAGAGATATTCATACATATGATTCATATATTTATGGTCGATATCTTAAAATTCATTCTTATAAAACACGCCGTGTAAATAATAAGAATTATGGTATTGGTATTAATGAAGTAGCAGTATATGGTGATAAATCATCAGTAGTTAATGAAAATCAAAACATTGCATTAAATAAACCTTCATATTCATCTAGTATTTATAAGAGTCAATATTGTTCTGAAAAAGCATTTGATGGAAGTGTAGATAAAACATCTGGTAAAGAATCAAGATGGGTTTCTTTAAGAAGAAAAGATAATTCTGGTAAATCTGTTGATTATCAATGGATTTATGTAGATTTACAGAATTATTATGATATTTCAAAAATAGTTTTAAATTGGGAAGCAGCATGTGCTAAAAGTTATAAAATCCAGATTTCTTCAAATGGAAAAAACTGGAAGGATATTACTTCAGTAAGTGATGGAAAAGGTGGAAAAAGAGAATTTGACTATACTGACCAAACAGTAGCAAGATATGTAAGAGTAGAATGTCTAGAACCTTCTACTGTTTATGGTTATTCATTATGGGAATTTGAAATATATGGTAATAGAGTTAAACAGCCAAAGACTACAAATTTAGCACTAAATAAGAAGTCTAGTGCATCTAGTTCATATAAAGCACAATATGATTCTTCCAAGGCATTTGATGGAAGTGAAGATGCCACTTCAGGAAAGGAATCTCGTTGGGTTTCTTTAAGACAGAAAGACAATAAGGAAGATGTTTCAAATCAATGGATTTCTGTTGATCTTGGAGATTATTACAATGTTAATCAGATTAAGTTGAATTGGGAAGGAACTGGTGCAGAGGAATATAAGTTACAGGTTTCTTTAGATGGAGAAACATGGACTGATATTACACATGCACAACATTCTAACGGTGGCATTGAAACATATAATTATAATGGTGTAACAGCCGAATATGTAAAGATGCAGGGAATTAAACCTAACAGTATTTATGGGTATTCATTATGGGAATTTGAAGTATACGGAGATTCACTTGATAAATGTGAACTAACAAATTTATATTATATGAATGTCAATATGGATACTTCTATTTATACACCAGAAACAAAGGAAAGATTCAATCAAGCATTGAATAATACCTACAAGGTGATCAATGAAAATGTTGAGTCTTCTACGATATTAGAAACAAAACAAGAGTTACTAGATAGTATTAATAATTTGAAATTATTGGCTAATTTTGATTATTTGGGTAGTTTAATTAAAGAATGTAAAAATCTTGATGAATCAGTATATGCACCTGCTACTTTTGAAAAATTGAAAGATAAGTTACAAGAAGCTGAAATGATCTACAATGATAAAAATAGTAGTCAGGAAAAGATTGATTCTATTTGTGAGGAACTTGTTGAAGCAAAAGATAAATTGATTTTCAAGAGCGATAAAACAGATTTAATTGCATTGGTTGATGAAGTGAATAAGCTTGATTGTTCATTGTATATAGATGTTTGTGTAGAGGAATTAGACATTTATTTGAATAAAGCACAAGAAGTAATAAATGATGGAAATGCGAATGAAGAATCTGTCTTAGAAGCATATAAGAATTTGTCTGATGCAAAAAATCTTCTTGTTACTAAAGAATCTTATGAACATCTACAAGAATTGATGACAAAGGCATTAGACATTGATGAATCTAAATATACAGAAGAGTCAATTAAATTACTTACAGACAAGAGAAAGCAAGCTGAAGAAGCTTATAAAGAATCTGTCCCTCAAAATGATAAGGTACAAAAGTCAATATTAGAATTAGAAGCTGCTTTAAATGCTTTAGAAAAGAAGATTGATTACTCTCAGTTAATGGTTATTATTGGTAAAGCTGAATCTATTGATCAAACAAAATATACTGCTTCATCATTGTTGAGAGTGAATAATGAAGTACTTAAAGCGAAAGCACTCATAGATAAAGATGATGTTACTCAAAAAGAAATTGATGAAATGGTTAATACCTTATCAGAGGCTATTGATCATCTTGTTTTAAAAGCAGATAAGACAAAACTTAAAGAGTTGATTTCAAAAATTGATGCTTTAGACATGAGTAAGTATGAAAATACAGATTATTTAATTACAGTATTAAATCAAAGTAAAGAAGTATTAATGAATGAAGAAGCTACACAAAGTGAAGTGGATCAAGCTTATGAAATGTTGAATGCTTCATATAAACAGCTTAAATTTAAGTCTGATAATATTGAAATAACAGAAATACCAACTCAGAGTACAAATAAGACTGATAAAAATGAACAGATTAAGACGGGTGATACTACTTATATTAATATGATTGGATGGTCTTTATTGATTATGATGAGTTGTTTAGGAATATTCTTTATAAGAAAGAGAGTATATTAAAAATAAATAATATAGAGAAGATGGTTGCGAAAATAGCGCCATCTTTTTTTAAAACGGCAAATGCGTTAATAAATTGAGAAAATTAGCTATATAGAGCTGATTTTCTAAGATAAAAACAGGAAATCTGTTTTTATTTTAGGAATGCTGTGAAATAGTAGAGCACTACTCTTTTGCTCAAAAATACTCGCTAAAAAATGTTGTTGACTATTTATACGAAAGAAACGTATAATACATACAGGAACAAAAACATTTTGTTTTATGTAGCCCGACGCCTGCGTTGGGCTACTTTTTTTTACATAAAATAGAAAGAAGAGACACACCTCTATATAAAATGGATATGCCTATAAGAATAAGAGTATCCTAGAATGTGTAGAAACATAAATATCATGCTTCAAATACGAGGTAATTCTGAGTGGGTTGTCATAAATGTTATTGACTATTTATATGAAAAGAATCTATAATACTGACGAAGGACAAAAACATTTTGTTTTATGTGATGCAGCGCCTGCGTTGCGTCACTTTTTTATTTTATTTTATCTCACAGTACATAAACTGTGAGTTTTTTATTTATACCTCAAACTTGGCATATGAATTGCAGTATATATAAATGAATAAACAATGGAGGTATTCTATGTACGATGTAACAGCAACAGGTGAACTATTAATAGACTTCACTAGAAATGGTTTAAGTGAACAGAATAACCGTATCTATGAAGCCAATCCAGGAGGTGCACCATGTAATGTACTTGCTATGCTTGGAAAATTAGGTTATAAAACTGCTTTTATTGGTAAAGTAGGAGATGATGAGTTTGGTAAACTATTAAAAAATACTATTACAGAACAGAAGATTGATGCAGCTGGACTTATTCTTGATCCTAATGCAAAAACAACACTTGCTTTTGTAGATAATGATGAAACAGGTGACCGCAGCTTCTCTTTCTATAGAAAGCCAGGAGCAGATATGATGTTTAGGGAAGACGAAGTGAATTATGAATTAATTGATAACTGTCGTATCTTCCACTTTGGCTCTTTGTCTATGACGGATGAGCCAGTAAGATCTGCTACTTATGCGATGGTTGATTATGCAAAAAAGAAAAATAAGATTATTTCTTTTGACCCTAACTTAAGACCACCTTTATGGGAAAGTGAAGATCTTGCAGCTAAACAGATCTGGTATGGTATTGAACAGTGTGATATCTTAAAGATTGCAGATAATGAGATTGAATGGCTCACAGGTACTGATGATTATGATAAGGGAATTGAAATCATTAGAGAAAGAACACATGCAAAACTCATCAATGTTACACTTGGTCCAAATGGTAGTATTGCTTACTATGGTAATCATAAAGTATTTATGGAACCTTATTTAAATAAGGATACTATAGAAACAACAGGTGCAGGTGACACATTTGGAGCCTGTGCACTTCATGCAGTACTTAAAAATGGATTAGACAATATGACTGAAGAGAATTTAAAAGAAATGCTTCAGTTTGCGAATGCAGCAGCTTCTTTAATTACAACTAAGAAGGGCGCATTAAGAGTGATGCCAGAAGAAAAAGAAATTAAAGAATTAATAAATAAAAACTAAAAGTTGGCATTACAATTGCAGTATATATAAGTGAAAAGAAAAAGAAAGGAGAAAATAAAAAATAAGAAAACTAAAAGTTGGCATGACAATTGCAACTTATATAGTCGTAAGGGGGATATCAAAATGAGACACATTTTAATCGCAACACATGGGTTACTTGCTTCAGGTGCAAGATCAACAATGGAATTCTTAATCGGTAATGTAGATAACGTAGACTATATTACAGCTTATGTAGATGGACAGAAACCTATCAATGAGCAGATTGAAGAATATTTCGCAAAGATTCCACAGGAAGATGAAGTAGTCATCTTTACTGATATTAAGGGTGGAAGTGTAAATCAGAAGATGATTTCATATTGTGTAAGGGAAAACACTTTCTTGGTATCAGGATTCAATTTAGCTGTTCTTATTGAAGTCACTATGACTCCAGAAAAACTTACTAATGAGTTCTTAAAGGCTAAGATTGAAGAAGCTAGAGAACAGTTATGCTTAGTAGAAATTGAAAAAAACAACACGGAAGAAAACGATGACGATTTTCTTCTATAAGAAAGAGAGGAAAAGAAAATGATTGTTTGTTTAAGAGTAGACGAAAGATTAATTCATGGACAGGTTGCTATGACTTGGACAAAGGAATTAAAGCTTCATGGTTTAGTTGTTGCAAGTGATGAAGCAGCATCAAACGAATTACAGAAGATGTCATTAAAGATGGCAGTGCCAGAAGGTATCAAATGTATTATTAAATCAGTAGAAGGCGTTTCATCAATCTTAGATGATCCTAGATCAGAAAAGATGCGCTTGATGGTTCTTGTACCTACAGTACGTGATGCTGTTACTTTATGTAAGAAATACAAGAATATTCAAATGGTTAACTTAGGTAACGCTGGAAAGATGACCTCAGGAGAAAAGATTAATTTAACTAAAGAAGTTATGTTGACTCAAGAAGAATTAGACGCATTAAAAGAATTAGTTGAATTATATCCAAATACATTCTTCCAGGGTACACCTTCAATGGAAAAGAAGCTTGCTACAAACGTATTAAAAAATTTATAAGAGATAGGAGAGAGTTATTATGTTAAACGCGTTTTTCGTTGCAGTGGCAGTATTCGTAGGCGTTGCAGGACATGAATTTTTCGGTATGGTCATGTTAAGTAGACCAATCGTCGTTGCACCACTTACAGGTTTATTGCTAGGAGATGTTCAGACAGGTTTATTAGTTGGAGCATCATTAGAATCAATCTTTATGGGAGTTGTCAATGTAGGTATCTCAAGTACTGCTGAACCAGCTCTTGCTGCAGGTCTTGCTACAGCATTCACAATCCAGATGGGTGGAAATGTTGGTACTATTATTCCAATCGTATTCCCACTTGCTGTATTAGGTCTTCAGTTCATGAACTTTATTTTCTCATTCGTTATTGGTCCATTCGCACCAAAATTCGAACAGTTAGCTTTAGAAGGTAAAGACAAATCAATCACAGCCCTTCACTTTGGTTTATGGGCATTACACTATGGTTTATATGCTTTAATTCCATTCTTTGCTGTATGGTTAGGATCTGATGTTGTACAGACAATCTTACAGTCAATCCCTAAGGTTATTATGAATGGTTTAACAGTTGCTGGTAACATGCTTCCTGCTGTAGGTATGGCTATGTTAATGCAGATGTTATGGGATAAGAAAACAGGTGTTTACTACATTTTAGGATTTGTTGCAGTGGCTTATTTAAAATTACCATTAATCGCAATCGCAGTATTAGGTGTTGTTATCGCACTAGTAACAGCACAGCGTGATATGCAGTTAAAAGATATGATGGCTAAACCAGCTGTTGCAAGTGCATCAGCTAATGACAGTGAAGAGGAGGACTTTTTCGCATGAAACTAATGAATAACATTGATAAAGAAGAAAAGAAATTAATCAGAAAGATGTTCTGGAGATCAGGCGCTATGTATGCATCTGTTAACCCAGTTACTATGGGTGGTGCAGGTTTCTGTTATGCTATGATTCCATTCATTAACCATTTCTATAAGAATGATGAAAAGAAAAGACGTGAAGCTCTTGCAAGACATGTCTCTTACTTCAGTACTACAGTACCTCTTGCATCATTTGTAATGGGTATTGCTGGCTCAATGGAAAAAGAAAACAGTGAAAAACCAGACTTTGATGCCAATGCAATTGGTTCTATTAAAACAAGTTTAATGGGTCCTTTAGCTGGTATTGGTGACTCATTATTCTGGGGTGTATGGAGAGTAGTTTGTGCAGGTCTTGCTATTGGTTTTGCTAATGCTGGTAACATCCTTGCTCCAATTATCTTCTTAGTATTATTCAACGTACCAAACTTCCTATGCAGATACTATGGTGCATGTTTAGGATATTCTTTAGGGGCTAAGTATATTGAAAAATTATATGCAAACGGCATGATTGAAATCCTTACAAAAGCAGCTGGTATTGTTGGTTTAATTATGGTTGGTGCCATGACTAGCCAGACAGTCGTATTTAAGACAATTCTTGAATTCAAGATGAAGGGACAGTCATTAATGAATGTTCAGTCAGCTCTTGATAGTATCTTTAAAGGTATCGTTCCATTATTAATGACATTTGGCTGCTATAAGCTATTAAATAAGAAAGTCAACGTTATCGCTATTATCTTTGGTATCGTTGCATTAGGAATCGTTTTATCACTATTAGGTATTTGCTAGTAAATATCACAGGAGGTCGCTTTGAATACAATGAAATGCAATCCATTCTATATGCTAAGAATCAAGAATGGAATCTATAGTACAGACAACACAATCAGTTATTATCGCAATAAGCTTCCAGATGATACATTTTCATTTGATTCTTCCAATCAAAAAGTTCAAGCTAATCTTGATGAATTTGGCACAATTAAAAACCTTACTTTCTTTCATCACAACTACTACATGGAAAGCAAACCAGGTGTATGGGTAGGAAAAGACTTTGTCCAGGAACATGATCTTTCTGTCTCTATCACATGGAATGGTAAAAGAACTGAATTAAAATCTGATAATGTAGATGTCGTATCTGATCTTGCAGATAATCTTTTTCCAAGAAGTATTCATCATTTTAACTATGGAACAGTCAGTTTGATAGCTGCTGCGCCTATTACTCATGATGGAGAAAGATTAAGCAGTTTGATGTATGGTATTATCGTTGAGAATCAAAGCGATACAGAAGGAGAAGGAGTCTTAGAACTTCCTTCTCTCTATAAAAAGAAATACTCTGATACAAGAAATGTATTAATAGAATGCCGTGAGACACAATCTCACAACTGTATTTCATTTACTTTACCACCTCATTCTCAAAAAGAATTCATGATTGCTTTCACTGATCCTAATGCGTATCAAGACACACAGAAACTGTTTAGCAGAAGTATTGATGAATGGTTAGAAGAAACACGTCAGTATTATAAACAATGCATAGGTAAAGTCCATTTTGATAATGATCCAATGGCAGGATACTTAATTGAAAGAGCCTATCAGCAGGCGTCCGGTGCTTTCGCCATGAATAGTTATGATCAAATATTGGGCTCAAACTGGGGCACATACCCCGTTACTCCTCATATATGGAATAAAGATATGTATTATTCTAGCTTACCTTATACAATGACCGAACCTGACCTATGTAAACAAACTATAAAATGGTTTGCTCAATATGGTATTAAATACCCTGGAACCAAATTTAAAGGCGGTATCTTCCATTCATTAAGCAATTCATTATCAGTCATTCTACTTTCTGGTGCGTATTATGATTATTTTGGTGATCATCATTTCTTTCTAGATAATGAAGATTTATATAAACAGATGAAGGAAATCCTTAACGAAGTCATTACTTCTAGAAATCCAGATGAACCACATCTATACCACAGTATATGGATTTCAGACGCCTACTCCCTTGGCACATATCATACAGGATCTAACATTTGTGTATATCGTGCATGTCGTTCCCTATCAAGACTTGCACTTGAAATCTTTGACGAGAAGGAATATGCGATTGAACTAGAAAATGAAGCCCAGGCAATCAAGAATGATATAGAGAAATATATGACTGTAGAAACGAATGGTCATCGTATTTTTCTAGAAGGTATTGCATCACTTGATCCAGATACAAAAGAACATATGTCAGATGAGTGTTATCGTAAAGAGATGCTTGATCAAGGACTTCAGTTCTTAACTGACGTGGATCATGACGGTACTATCATATTAAGAATGCATGATGGTGAAGAATCAGACACTACATTATTGAAATATTATGGCTATGAGGCAGGAGACAGGACAACTCACTATGGACAATTCAGTTCAAGTGATGAGAATCCTACTTATAGTAAGCTGAGCAGAGGGATTAAATGGGGTAACCAGTCAGGTGCAACATTCCCAGGATATATTTCAATATTGAATGGTGCAGATAATGTAGAAAACTGGAGTGGAGAAAACGGCAGATTTAAAGAATTAGAAAGACTGGCTGATTTAGATGGCAGCTGGTGGTGGTGGCCTTATAAAGTAGGGGCACCTACTGGAGATGTCACACGAATGAACAGTTGTGGTAAATGTGGATGGGCATCAGGTATCTTTTATATCTTGTTCATTACAGAATTCTTAGGAATCAACTATGATGCACCAAACAAACACTTAACGATTCATCCGAAGGAATTTATTGGAAACTTCTTCTGGGAGGATTTCCATATCGGTGAATCAAGATTTGATATCAAGGTAACTGATCAGCACATTCACATTACCAATAAAAATAATTATTCAATTACTGTCAATCAACATGCAGTAAAGGAAGGAGAAGATTATGAATTTACTAAGTAATATCATGACTTATAAAGGAGAACGTTCTAGAGCTGTATCACCAGAAAACCCAACTGGTGAAAAAGGCAAAGCGTGTATGGAAGCAAGTGCTTTAGGTCCATCAAGAAAAGGCCGTGGAAGCATTAAATTACCTATGGGTGAAGAAACAGTGATTGCGGATATTAAAGGTCCAGGTATTATTAGACATATGTGGATGACAATCCGTGAAAATACTGAAAAAGGCAGCTTTGTCATGAGAGATGTTGTCTTAAGAATCTATTGGGATGGTAGTGATACACCTGCAGTAGAAGCTCCTATTGGTGATTTCTTCTGTAATGGTTTTGGTGAAAGATGTGATGTTGCTTCTTTACCAATCGTAGTTAATCCTACTGGAGGAATGAACAGCTACTTTGAAATGCCATTCGCAAAAAGAGCCGTCATTACAATGACAAATGAACATCCAAAAGATATTACATCTTTCTTCTATACAATCAATTATGCTGAAGTCGATGCACTTCCAGAAAACTGTTTATATTTCCACGCTTACTGGCGTAGAGAACGTCAGACAGAGCTTGCGAAAGACTATGTCATCTTAGATGATGTAAAGGGTAAAGGTTACTATGTAGGTACTTACCTTGGCCTAACAGCACTTGAAAGATATTGGTGGGGTGAAGGAGAATTTAAGTTCTATCTTGATGGTGATGAAGACTATCCAACAGTATCTTCAACAGGTTCAGAAGACTACTTTGGTGGTGCCTGGGCATTCCATCAGAAAGATGAATTAGGAAGACCTTCAGTTAAACCATATTCTAACTTATTCCTAGGTTATCCATTCTATTCAACAAAGGATAAAACAAGAGAAAGATTTGAAACAGGTAAGTTGAATGCTGTTCATGCTTTTGGTAATGACAGCCTTCCACGTCATGGCTTATATAGATTCCATATTTTGGATCCAATTGCCTTTGATGAAGATATCAAAGTGACATTACAGCAGATTGGTAACGATGATCTTTCATTATATGAAAGACAGGATGATGTTTGTACAGTCGCTTATTGGTATTGTGATCATAAAGAAGGATTCGATAAAGAATTCCCAAATAGAAGAGCAAGACTCCCAAGATAGTCTGACAGGAAGATATACGCATATCTTCCTTTTCATGCGTGTAGGAGTTAAATTGTTTTCTTCAAATCTTCAAGGTATAATTATGAGTAAGGAGGTATCATGATGGATGTAAAAGAAAAGGTTTATATGTCACTCAAGGAATCTTTAAATGAGTCTGAAAAGATCCCTACATCTTTAATTGCAGATAATCTTCATTTAAGCAGACAGATTGTGACACATTATTTAAATCAACTTTTTGATGAGGGAAAAGTAAAGAAAACAGATACAAGACCGACTTACTGGTATATAGAAAAAGAAGAACAGAATGCACCTGTCGAAGAAGAATTAGATTCAGAAGTATTTGATTCTATGATTGGTGCTACAGGAAGTCATAAGAAAATAGTAGAAATGTGTAAAGCATCTGTTTCTTATCCACCAAATGGTCTTCCAATTCTTATTATTGGTGAAAGTGGTGTAGGTAAAAGCTATATCGCAAAGCTTATTTATAGTCATGCATTACAAACAGGCAGTATTGATAAAAAAGCACCTTTTGTCGTATTAAACTGTGCAGACTATGCCAATAACCCTGAACTTCTTTCTGCTACATTACTTGGTTATAAGAAAGGAAGCTTTACAGGGGCTGATTCTGATAAAACAGGATTATTACAGGAAGCAGATGGTGGTTATCTTTTCTTAGATGAAGTACATCGTTTATCATTTGAAAACCAGGAAAAACTATTTGTATTTATGGATACAGGTCAATATCGACCTCTTGGTGATTCTAAATGGAGACATTCAAATGTGAGATTCATATTTGCGACAACAGAAAACCCACAAGAAGTCTTATTAGAAACATTTAGAAGAAGAATCACATTACAGATTACTATTCCTAATATTACTGAACGTCCTTTGCAGGAACGTCTAGAACTCATTGAAACATTCTATAAAGAAGAAGCATCTAAAATAAAGAAAAACCTCACTATTTCTAGTGGGGCTGTCAAAATGTTGTGTTTCTCTAAGTTCCCAGGTAATATTGGTAGACTAAGAAATCTGATTCAGGTCAGTTGTGCAGAAGCCTATTTCAAGCATGGCAAAAAAGACAATCTTCTTATTTCTGAAGCAGAGCTTATTCATGCAGGTGGAGATATACCTGTTAATACAGCAGGATTTCAGGCTGAGCGTAATATGGAAATATCTATTACATGGAATCAACCTAAAGAATGTATTCATCAAGAATATTATGATGAACATCATTCAGAAATCATGAATTTATTTCATAAGATAGAAACTGCATCATGGGGGCAGATAGACCAGCTTTATTTGAACTTTCGTGCTATTTTAAGAAAAATCCATCCTACTCATAACAACTTTACAGAACAGCGTTTTTTTATGCATATCTGTAAGGATATATTGATTCGTTATGGTGTCAAGATGAATGATTCCTGTGGTAAAGAATTATATATTCTTTATATAACATTCAATCAAATGTGTATTGATAAGGAACAGGAATGGAAGCTTAAAGCTTATTTTGAACAATCATGCCCTCGTGCTTTCTATGTTGCAAGTCGAATTATCCTTGAATTAAAGAAATATGAATTGCAGCTAGAAGATAATCTTGCATTCTTGTTTGCCTTAGCTATTCATGAATATATCAGTGAATCATTAGAATTAAATGGTCTCATTGCAGCCCATGGTGATACAACAGCATCTAGTATTGCGAAGGTTGTCAATCAGGCGTGTGGTACCTTTATTATGGAAGGTATTGATATGCCTATGGATACAACTCTTGATCAGACTGTCGAAAAGGTACAGGATTACTTGCTTCACTCTGCGAAGGGTAAAGGACTTATCTTACTTGTTGATACTGGATCATTAAGAAGTATGTATTCAAAAATTAAGAATAACTTATCCGGTGATTTGTTGATTATTAATAATGTCTCTACAGCTATAGCCCTAGATGTTGGTTTAAAGATGTTGGGACATGGTTCATTTGAACAGATTGTAGAAAGTACTAAAAAGATTAATAGCTTTGATGTTCAGTTCTTTGAAGGTTTATCTAAAGATAAGAATATAATTATTTCATGCATGTCCGGTGTTGGTATTGCGGAAAAGATACAGGAAATCATGAAGAAGACTTTAGGAGACTGTGGTCTTGATTTTGTGACTATGGAATATAAGAAACTCCTCGATCTACTTGATGAAAATGAATCTAAGAATTTCAATCAAACTCTTATGATTCTCACAACATCTCCTCTTCATGATGGTATCTCTACACCTTGGCTGAGTGTTTATGATATATTAGATGGCCATGGTGAAGAAAACCTATGGAATGCATTAAGAAGTGTAGTCACACCAGAACAATTTGAAGCATTAAAGAATGAATTTGTAAGATTCTTTACAATTGAAGGTATTGTCAGCAGATTACAGTTCCTCAATCCTACAGTTGTTATTCAGGATGTAGAAATGATCCTTCATCGTTATGAAGATTATTATAAGCTGGAAATGTCAGGGCATATAAGATTAAATCTCTATATGCATATCGCATTTATGTTTGAACGTCTAATGACTGCAGATGATACGGATGATGAAGAAGAACCTACAAATCCATCACAAAAAGAATTCTATCGTATCTCAAAAATTGTTTTCCATGATGTAGAAAAGAAATATCGTATTCATATAGATAATTATGAATTATCTATATTGTATGAATTATTGAACAAAGTTATTAAGGAGCCAATAGGCTTAGATGAAGCTTGAACTTAAACAAGGTCAAAAACATCAAATATATCAGAAACAGATTGAAAAGAATCAGATCTTACAGATGGACGTCCAACAACTTCTTGCCCACATAGAGAAGATTTCTTTTGAAAATCCATTAATAGATACTGATGATATGATAGAAAGTACTTCTGATATAGGAAAAGAATTTGATATTGATAGCTTATCTAGGAAAACTGAACCGACATTAAAAGAAGTTATTCATTGGCAGTTGATAAACAAGGATATAGACAATAAAGAATTAGTAGAATCTCTTGTAGAATTATTAGATGATAATGGGTATCTACGTCTCTCAATAAATGATATCTGTACTTATCTAAAGTGTGATGAAAAAGAGTATTTAGAAGCTAAAGATACATTATCCAAGCTAGATCCCCCTGGACTTGGTGCTGATACATTAAAAGAATGTCTCCTTCTTCAATTAGAGCGCCTCAAAGAAACAAAAGATATTCATCTCACAAAAATACTTGTAGATGAATGTTTAGAAGACCTTTCTAAAAGTCACTACCATGCTGTTTCCAAGAAACTTGGTATATCACAAAATAAAGTAAGAGAATTACTACAAATTATCCTTACATTAGATCCGCGTCCAGCAAGTAACTATAGTTCTTCTCTTGAAGTCAATTATCCTGTACCCGATATTATAATCAAGGATGGTATAGTTCAATTAAATCCTATGATTTATAAGGATATAAACATTAATACAAACTATTTGTCTCTTGATGAGAACAAAGAAACTAAGAAATATATAGAATCCAAATTAAGACAAGTTTCTTGGCTCCAACAATGCCTTAGCCAAAGAAAGAATCTCATATATGATATTGCGGTCTTCTTATTTGATTACCAGCAAGACTTTTTTATGAATCAAGGATCTTGTCATCCATTACTACAAAAAGATCTCGCAATGCTGCTTGGAGTACATGAATCTACAATCAGTAGAGCCATCAAAGATAAATATATATATTGTGATAAGGGCTTTATTCTTCTGAGTGATCTTATTCCAAAGGGAACAGAAGATAACTCTGTTGATTCTATCAAAGAAAAAATCAAAGAAGTTATAGATAATGAAGATAAGAAAAAGCCTTTAAGTGATCAGAAAATTACTAATCTATTAAAAGATAAGGGTATTGAAATATCTAGAAGAACAGTTGCAAAATACCGTTCAGAATTAAATATTCCAGATGCATCTGGTAGAAAGCATGTAAAAAAGTAGAACCGCGTTCTACTTTTTTGCATACTTTATTTTTTCTTTTTTGCAGCATTTACATCACTGATTTTGTATATTTCTTTGTGTCACCAAAGTAATTCTCATCCGCTCTAGAATAATAAGCCACTCATTTCTTCATATCAAAATTCTCCTATGGTTATCATAACGGTAGATAGTTACTCTCGGTCAATGTAATAATATTTTCAATTGCATTGACTATATATGATGTTGAATTGTATAATGATGATACAAATTAAAGAAAAACGTATCACAAAAAAAGGAGGGCGTGATATTATTGGAAATAACACGAATGGAAATTGAAAAATATTTGAATAGAGTGAAAGTGGCTGTTGAAAAAGATAAGTATCGTATAGAGATAAATAAAAATAGAAGTGACAATAGAAATTTATTTGAAAATTATGTTTTAAGTGAAGCAAGGATTAAAGAGATACTTTTGAGTTTAACGGTTGATGATTTTTCTGAAAGGAGAAAGAATAACCATAAAGGATTCGAAAAAGAAATATTATATATTTTCGCTAAGTTTATGAAAAATGTTGCTACTAGATCATTAAATTTAACTTAACGCCTATTTTTCTACTTTATAGCCACCTAACTCAAATCATCATTTCTCGAACAGTTGTAAAATGATCTTAAAAGGTCAGGTGAGTGCTATGATAACTGAAAACCAGGTAAAAAACTATTTAAGATCTAAGGATAAGGATTATGTAAATAAACTTATCGAATCATTATATGAACAGGATGATGAAGACATTGATCCATCTCATAAGGCATGCCCTATATGTGGTTCAGTCCATTTCAAGAAGAATGGAAAAGATAAGAACAGACATCAGAGATATATCTGTCTTGACTGTCACAAGTCTTTTAGTGATAGAACCAACACCTTATTCTACTGGTCTCATTTTACTTTGGACCAGTGGCTTCACTTCATTGAACTGGAACTATATAAAATGCCTCTAGAGGGTGAGGCTCAAGTCTTAGAGACAAGCAAGACGACCTGCTTCTATATGCGTCATAAACTTTATCATGCAGCATCTGAAATCATGGGTCATCAGAAATTATCTGGTGAAGTTGAAATAGATACACAGTATAAAAGTATAAACCTAAAGGGAACACGTCCTCAAAATATGCCTAGATACTCAAAGAAAAGAGGTAAACAGGCTGCATATAGAGGAATATCTCATCACAAGGTTGCCATTGTCTGTGCTACAGATGAAAATGATCATATGATGATGCAGGTATCAGGTCTTGGAAGTGAGTCATTCGATAAATATAAAGCGAATAAAGACTACTTTAAGGATGTGGAAGAGTTCATATCAGATTCAAAGGCAAGCATACAGCAGTTTGCCAACTATCTTGAAGCAGTAAACAATAAGATAAAGACATCTCCTTTAGAGAAGAGATATCTTACTGATGATGGTAAATCATTAGGAGCTGTCAATGAGATGATGACAGAAGTAAGCTCAATGATACAGACAACAAGAGGCGTTGGCACCAGATACATACAAGGTTATCTAGATTTCCTGCTTCTTAAGAAGCAGGCTAAGTATACATTCAAGAGAAAGGAAATGGCATCTGAGATTCTAAGAATGATGATGGATACTGAGGCTTTCAGTAATGAAATGGTAAGAGCTACACCTATGCCTATTTCACTTAAGGAAGCATATTACGAATATCGTTATGGTATATTCGCTGAATAAGATTACTCAAAGCAACAATTTTCTTAAATTGAGCGTATATTTTTGGAAAAGAAATAAAAGCATTAGAGAGATTCGGTGAAGACTACAAGGCAATCAATTTATATATAAAATTTAATTTGATTGCAGATGATTTTGTGTTTATTATATCCTTTCATGAGCAGAAATATCCGCTTCACTATTATTTTAAATAAGGAGAAAAATATTATGAATGAAATAAGAAGAGATTATTGTATAAATTGTAGAAAAGAAACAACCTACACATTGAAAAAACAGGAAATCAGAAAAGTTATTAAAGATAAGGAATATACTTTCTTGATTACTGTTGCAGTGTGTAATGAATGTAATGAAGAAATATCTGTACCAGGACTACTTGATTTAAATATTAAAGAAATAGATTCACAGTATAGAGAAAAGGAAAATCTAATTACTATTGAAGATATCAACAAACTATTAAAGATATATGATATTGGGAAAGGACCTCTCGCTTTAGTTCTTGGCTTCGGTGAAGTGACTATCAAAAGATATCTAGATGGGCAGGTGCCTTCTCTTGAGTATTCCAATATCATGAAAAAAACTTTACTTTCTCCTGATTATTTTGATAAGAAATTACAGGAAAATAAAAATAAGATTACTTCAGCTTCTTATAAGAAATCACAAGAAGCAGTGAGTAATCTACAAGAATTATTTGTATTATCAGATAAGATGAGACAGGTTATCGCATATTTATTTAAAGGATTAAATGAAGTTACACCATTGATGCTGCAAAAACTTCTTTATTTAATTCAGGGAACCTCTTATGCCTTATATGATCATCCTATGTTTATAGAACATTCACAGGCATGGGTTCATGGCCCTGTCTATCCTGATGTTTATCATTTATTCAAGCAGTTCAGTTTTAATCCTATTGATGATGATCGATTTGTACTCTTTGAAGAATTAGAGAATACATTAAGTGAAGAAGAATGTCATGTGATTGATTTAGTTATTCATACATATGGTCTCTATAGCGCTAAAGTATTAGAAACAATCACTCATACACAGGATCCTTGGATATCAGCTAGAAAAGGATATGAAGGAACTATTCCTTCTCATGAACCTATTATAGAAGAAAATATAAGAAACTATTTCCAAACATTACATAAACAATATGATTTTTCTCATAGAGAAGGAATCAATCGCTATATTCATGATATTATCATGTAATGACTATGTATCACTTATTATATTCTTTATTCTGTGAATAACTAGAAATCCATCATACAGATTTTAATAGAAACATGCCAATGACAATAATCAGCCTCATAACATGAGTATACTCTTGCGTGAAGTATCTTACCTGCATCCATTAGTCGAGTAAAAATACAATTATCCTTTTTAGGAATATACCCAAGCTTTTCACCATCTATTGTAAGCACCTTAATCGCATTACTATCATATTCATTATCTGCTTCTCTTTCTAATAGAAGAGGGTCATTCTTCTCTAGTCTCTTAAATACATCCTGGTTATCTACATAACGTGTTCCTGCAATATCAGTAAAAGACAAAAAGATTTCATTCATTAAAGGCATAACCACATTCTCTATCCCATTCATTTCTACTGCTTCTAAAATCATATCTTTCATTTGATCCATAAATGCTTCCTCCTAACATGCATGCATAACTTTTTCATAACAGGAATATTGTTTATCTAAGTTATATTTATACAATCTGTATATCATGATTTTCTTTTCTAGATACTCTTTTGTTATTTTAGGTTTTCTATTCTCAATAGACTCTATTTCTTTTTTGATTCTTTCTATTTGTGTTGTGAGATAGGTCATATCTAAGTTTTTTCTAATTGATTGGGTATCATAATCCACCAACATTTCTATATCTTTTAAATCATTCAAGTTATTATATCGATAGGATTTAAGAGCACGTTCCCATAAAGGATGGTCTTGATCAATTCTTTTAATGATTCTTTTGAATATCTTCTTTGCCTGCTTCATATCTTCATCACTTAGATGCTGTTTCACTATTTTCTTATGAGTTCTTAGTTCCTCTAACTCATGCATATAATCTTCTTTCACAGCATCCATATAGCCTTCTAACTCTTCCTTATATATCTTGATATGATGATTCTTACATCGCTGACAATAGGCAATTCTTTTCTTAAGGAAGATACACTCAACCATCAAACTATAATATTCTTTATATGAATCAGCATATATTTGATAATTATCTTTTTGATTCTCTTCAACTTGTTTCTTCAATTCATCACGCTTAATGATTAAACTTCTGTAAAGTTCGATTAAGTAGTTTGTTGTAGTAGACATAACGCATCTCCTCCTTAACTACATCATACAACTTTCATCAAAAAAATGTTTTGAGTAAGGCACTCATAAAGTCTATTTATAGGCGTTCAAATATTTTTTTGTGTAATGACTATGTACCACATATATTGTTAGTTAGTATGTGCATAGACTATCTTATATAGAATATTATTACTTTCATGCATGAAAGTGTAGTGTCGTGATTGTGAAGTAAAATATCTCATGATACAATTAAATTACTATTCATAGGAGGAAAAGAGATGAAACACAAAGGGAAAAAGATATTTGCGGCTTTAGTAGCAAGCACGATGATTTGTAGTGCTCCTGTCTATGCAGCCAATAATACAACAGATGTATTCTATGATGATTTCAGTGGTACAACACTTGATACAAATAAGTGGTTGATTGCGGATAAATCATGGGGTGGAAACAATGGTGGTGTTGTTCCTGAAAACGTATCTGTTTCTAATGGTACATTAAAATTAGAAGGGCATGGAAACAAATATAAAGGAAACGTAAAAGGACATAACCAGCCAACAGGTATTCGTACAGGAGCCGCTATTGCAACTAGAAATTATTATTCTTCAGGTAGTTATGAAGTCGTCGCAAAAGTTGCACCAGAACTAGGTGCCTGCTCAGCTATCTGGACATTTGAATATGAAGAGTACTATCCAGGTGATCCAGAATATGAAGCATCAGGTAAAACAGGACAATATTATGCCGTCAATCATGAGATTGACATTGAATTACCTACAGCCAATGCAACGCATAAAACACCTTCATTTGAAGCAGCACGCTTTAATACATTCACTACAGAAAATGGCTATAGTATGAAAGAAGATTTACCTTATGCAGTCGATGATGGAAAGTTCCATACATATCGCTTTGACTGGCATACAGGCAGTGATACAGAAGAAAAACGTGTGGATTATTATGTAGATGATATTTATATGTGTACAAGTAGAACACAGGTTCCAAGCAATGCGGGACGCTTTTGGATTGGTTTATGGTTCCCTACAAGTATTGATGCCGATAAAGATGGTATCTGTGAAACAGGTTGGACAGGCACAGCAGACTTTGATACAACCGTATTTGAAATCGATTCTGTCAAGATTGAACCTTACCATGAATCAGGTGACACCCCACAAAAAGAATCATTCCCATATGATGGCTGGGCTATTGATTCATTCCCAGAACTTATTGATCAGGAAAAATACAATCATATTATTAATGGTGACTTCTCAGAAGGTAAAACAGCCTGGACTCTATCTGGAGATGCCGCTGTATTAAACGAAAAAGCTGTACTTTCTTCAGGTTCTAAAACGGATACCATCTCACAGCTTATTGATATTAAACAGCGTATGACTTATACAATCAGTGCTGATATTGAAACAGATGGTACAGAAGTAACTATCGGTGCAAGAAAGAAAAATGGTACATTCAACTCATCTCAGACATTTAATAAATCTGGACATGTAGAAGTATCATTTGTGACAGATGCAGGTTCTTCACAGCAGATGGAGGCTTATGCACAGGTATTACGTTATCAGCAGGGCGCACCTGTTAAGGTAGATAATATCAAGGTAACAAGTGGTAAAGCTTCTACAGTGATTCCTACACCTACACCAAAACCAGACGTCTTTCAATTAGTAGCTAATGGTGAATTTGATGAAGGAGATAAGAACTGGAAGTTATCAGGAAGCACTATTATTGAAAACGGACATGCTGTGCTTGCTTCTGGTTCAGATACAGATGGATTATCACAGAAAATCAGTGTAGAAGGTGGCAAAACATATACATTAACGGCTAATGTCATTTCTAGTGGTACTAATATTGATGTTGGTATCAGAGATTATAATGGTCGTTATACAAATATTCATCAGACATTCAATAAATCAGGTACAATGACTCTTACATTCACTACCGCAAAGCATATCAAGGAAGTAGAATTATATGCTGAAGTAGTCAGATATCAATCAAACAACAATCCTGTCTATTTGGATTCTATTGTCTTAAAAGAAGGAAAAGAAGAAATCACACCAGATCAGCCAGAGATTCCAGAAATTCCTGTTTCAGGATTATTAAATAATGGCACCTTTACACAAGGTAATTCTTATTGGACACTAGGTGGTAGTGCTTCTATTTCATTAGGAAAAGCTATTCTTACTTCAGGATGTGATACAGATACAATCTCCCAGAAGGTATCTGTAGAAACAGGTAAGACATATAAACTTACTTGTGATATTGAATCCGATGGCTGTAATGTAGATCTTATGATTCAAGGACATGATGGTAAATATAGTAATAAGAAGTTGTCTTATTCTACAAATACAAAAGGGGAACTAGTATTTACAGTAGGAAAAGTACACTCTGAATCTAAAGTAGTGATCCAGGTATTACGTTATCAGAACGGATCAGTTAAAGTATCCAATATTCAATTAGAAGAAATGAAATAAATAAGGCAGAGACACCCGTCTCTGCCTATATTACTTTATAGATGGCTTCACTGACACTGCTTACTACTTCATTGACTTGTTCCTTTACACTATCAGGAGAACTATGGAAAGTAAAACTATAATCACTTGCCTTAAACAAAGGTAAATCATTATAGGAATCACCAATACCAAGCATCTTATCCGCATTAAAATGTTTTTTAATAGCCTTTACACCTGTTCCTTTAGAAATACCCTTTGATACAATATCAATTACATTCGTATTCTGATAACCAGATACCATAGGGTATCTATCATGCACATCTGATACAAATGTTGCTGCTTCTTCATTGGTATTAAAAACTAAAGAAATACTATAGAACTTTGAATCCTTGATTTCTTCAAAATCCTTAATCATAGTAAAAGTAGGAAAATCAATAAAATCAGTAAAATAGAAATGAGATTCACTTTCTGTCTGTACAATAATGTTAGAGTAGTCTCTATAATGATTATATATATCCCTCACAAGTTCTTTATCTAAAAGGTGTTCCTCAATCACATGTCTATCCTTATCTAATAATAGTGCACCTGTACACATAATATAGAAATCAAAAGGAATACCCTCTACATCATATAAACAGCTCAGTGGTCTTCCTGTACAGACACCAAATAGATTCTCTTTTTGAAAAGCTGCAATGGCCTCTCTATCTGTTTCTGTTACTTTTTTATTATGAACTAAAGTACCATCTAAATCAGTCGCAAATACCTTCATTCTTATATCCTCCTAGTACATCTATAATTAAGTGGTGATCTTCATCATGGGCAAGTCCTGATGCAATCACACATCCACGTAATTCACCTTTTATAAAAAGTGGAAAACCTCCTCCACATATTGCGATAGTAGAATCATTCTCATCATATACATGTCTTTCTTCTTGATCTAGAAACACATAATAAGTGCTATGGTGATATCGTTCCACTGTATTCTGCTTTCTATCGAGCCATTCTACGCCCTTTTTGCCAGGCATCAAATACTGGAACACAATATCTCCATCTAATACGATTCTAATACGTACTGGTTTACTTGTTTTCTTTACTATTTCATTCCCAATACAATACGCATCTTCTGCATCAAAATGATCAAAACTTAATTCTTCCTCTAACTTTAATACATCTTCTTTATTCACGTTCATCACCTGATTCATTTCTATCACAAATCATCTTACAATGAAACAGTTTTCATATGTATAGAAACAAACGTTCTCTTATTCTTGTTTATTGATAGAATTGAGTGAACTAAAAGTTCAATCATTCACCTGATGATAAATAATCGCATAAAGATTACTTAACACATACTGAAAAGCTAATTGTGAATAGAATGTACTAATTCTATTCTCTTTCTCACAATCAGGAATCATAATCAAATCATCACAATAAGCCATTAATGAATTCTTCTTATTCGCAGTAATAAGTCCAATTTTCACATGATTCCTGCTCAATGTCTGTACACACTCTAGAAGTCTTTCCTGTCCTCTATAACTGATAATAAGTGCATAATCATCCTTGTTCATACGTTTAGAAATATGTCTCTCTTCTCCAAATTGAGTCGCAAGAGTAGGGAATATATTCACCTTTACAAGCTTATTCGTAAAATTAATCACTGTAGTTTGTGTATCCCCATAACTAAACAAAAAGATACGTTTCTTATGAATAATCTCATGTGCTATAGACTTGAGTACATCTATATCTAGACTTGAATACACCTGCTTAATACTCTCCTGATACAAAGAAAACATATTCTTCATAATCTCTTCTGTCGTTTCATTAAACTGAAAAGGTGTCGTATAATCCACACTCTCTACAATATATTTATTCGCTTCTCTTTCTTTAATTAAATCTACCTTTAAAGCCTTATATCCACTATAACCTGTCTTACGGCATAATCTAATAATAGTCGCATTAGAAGTATAAGTCTTTTTCGCAAGATCATTAATAGACAACTCTTCTAATAAATCCAAGTGATTCATTAAATAATCAATCACTTCTTTTTCAGTCTCTGTATACTTATTTTCCTGTGATATATCTAGTATCATGGGCTTCACCTCTCTTTCTATTTTAAGTGAATTTTCTTTGATTAAAAGAGTAAACAACAAGATATCTTTTATTCTCTTTCTATGATATCATGTATTAATCTTTTAGGAGGGAATAACATGAATCAGACACAAGATTTCACTAAGGGAGTTATCTGGAAACAGTTGCTTTTTTTCTTTTTTCCTATTCTTATAGGAAGTTTTTTCCAACAGTTATATAACACTGTTGATACAATTATTGTTGGACAAGCTTGTGGGACAAGCGCACTTGCTGCAGTCGGTTCAACAGGAAACTTAACGAATTTAATTGTTAATTTCTATGTAGGCTTATCTACAGGTGCTTCCGTAGTCATCGCCCAATACTATGGTGCACAAAATAATAAGAAAATCCATCAGGCAGTGCATACTTCTTATATCCTTGCAATTGTCAGTGGAATAATCATGATGCTTTTTGGCTTATTTTTCTCATATCAATGTCTAGATGCTATTGGTACACCACATGATATATTGAATGATGCCACTCTCTATATGCAGCTTTACTTCTTATGTATGATTCCAGGTGCAATCTACAACATCGGTGCAGGAATCTTAAGAGCAGTAGGTGACAGTAAAAGACCACTCTATTACTTAATTGTATGTAGTATTGTGAATGTTGTATTCGACTTTATCTTTGTAGTCATCTTCCATCAAGGTATTGCTGGGGCAGCCATTGCGACAGTTATTGCACAATTTGTCTGTGCCATACTTGTCACTATTCAATTAATGCGTACAAATGAAGTCTACAAGCTTACATTATCAAAAATGAAATTTCATCTACCTGTATTAAAGAAGATTATTATGATTGGTGCTCCTGCGGGTATCCAATCTACAATGTATAGTATCTCAAACATTGTCTTACAGAGTCATATCAATGCTTTTGGTACACGAACAATCGCTTCATGGTCAGTTTATGTAAAAATAGATGCATTGTTCTGGATGATGATTGCGGCTATTGGTGCAGCTATCACCACCTTCGCAGGCCAAAATTATGGAGCCCATCTTCATGACCGTATTAAAAAGGGGGCAAGAACAGCCCTTGCTATGGCTTTCATTATGACCATTTCAATCAGTACAATACTCTGCTTAACAGGCAGTTATATCACTAGACTGTTCTCATCAGATCCACATATTATTGAAGAGTGTTATAGCTTGATGCTGTTCTTAATGCCATTCTATTTCTTATATTGCTGTGTTGAAATATTCTCAGGAACAATGAGAGGGTGTGGAGAATCAATTAAACCAATGATATTAGTATGCTTAGGTATATGTGTACTACGTATTGCCTGGCTCACATTCATTTCACCACACTATCCAACTATTAAAGGTGTTGTTGTCTCTTATCCAGTCACTTGGTTTACGACCTCACTACTCTTTATTATTTACTATAAATATTTCAAAAAGCATCATTTTGATGCCTAATCAAGGAACAAAGTCTCACTTTGTTCTTTTTTTAGTACAATTTAATAATTTATTTTTACAGTGATAAAAAATCTTTGACATATATTAAGAATTGGTGTAATTTATAAACATAAAAGAAAAGGGGGATTCATGTGAAAGGATTTTTTGATAACTTAGGATTTTTTGCCAGTCGATTCAATCAGGCTATAGTGATTACTATTGAATTATCAATCATATCATTAATAGCTGCGACTATTATTGGAATCATTGTTGGATTAGTCAATACTTTAAAAAGTAAGTCAGTGATCATGAAGATATTAAAGGCAATCGCCAACCTTTATATTTATATCATTCGTGGTACACCAATGCTTGTACAAATATTGATTATATATTTTGGCTTGGGACAGATGTTAAGACCTACAGGATTTAGATGGTTAAATATCGGGGGTACTTTTACTGCTGGTACTGTTGCCTTATCACTTAATGCCGGTGCTTATATGGCAGAAATCGTCAGAGGTGGTATTGAAGCAGTAGACAAAGGACAGATTGAAGCAGCCAGATCACTTGGCTTAACTTATGGTAAAACAATGAAAAAGATTGTCTTACCACAGGCTTTAAGAACGATGTTACCTTCAATCATCAACCAGTTCATTATTTCTATTAAGGATACTTCATTATTATCTGTTATTGGTCTAACAGAATTGACTAACGTTGGTAAAACAATTGCCGCAACGCAGTCAGCTCATATGATGGTCATTTATTGTTTTATGGCTTGTTATTATTTATTTATCTGTACAGTACTTGCACAGGTATCAAAAGTTGTAGAAAAGAGGTTATCTTATGGCAAATAAAAAAGTCTCTGTCAAAAACTTAAAGAAGAACTTTGGTTCTTTAGAGGTTTTAAAAGATATTTCTTTAGAGATTAATGAAGGAGAAGTTATCTGCTTGATTGGTCCTTCAGGATCAGGTAAATCAACTTTCTTAAGATGTTTGAACCGTCTAGAAGATATTACAAGTGGTAGTGTTGTCATTGATGGTGAAGATATCACAGATCCTAAACTTGATATCAATAAGAAAAGAGAAAACATCGGAATGGTATTCCAACATTTCAATCTTTTCCCACATATGACAGTCAAAGAAAATATTATGCTTGCACCTGTTGAACTCAAGAAGATGACAAAAGAAGAAGCAGAACAAACTGCTTATCAATTATTAGAACGTGTTGGTCTAAAAGATAAGGCAGACAGCTATCCAGCTCAGTTATCTGGTGGTCAGAAACAAAGAGTTGCTATTGCGAGAGCCCTCGCAATGAAGCCTGATATTATGCTTTTTGATGAACCAACTAGTGCGCTTGATCCAGAAATGGTTGGAGAAGTATTAGCTGTTATGAAAGATCTTGCAAGTCAAGGTATGACAATGGTTGTTGTCACTCATGAAATGGGCTTTGCGAGAGAAGTAGGAACTAAAGTTATATTCATGGATGGTGGATATATTGTAGAACAGGGTAATCCATATGATGTTATCAATCATCCACAGCAACAAAGAACGATAGATTTCTTAAACAAAGTATTATAAGGTATCAACACATAAGTGTAGATATATAAGGGAGGAAACGATTATGAAAATGAAGAAGTTCGGTGCTATTGTATTAGCAGGTTTAATGGCAGTTTCATTAGTAGGTTGTGGAGGAAATTCTAGTAGCAAGAACGAAGAAAAGACTTATATTATTGCGACTGATAAAACATATCCTCCATTTGAAATGGAAGATGATTCTGGTAAATTAGTTGGTGTCGATATGGACTTAATCAGAGCTATTGCTAAGGATCAGAAATTCAAGATTAAAATTAACTCATTAGGTTTTGATGCTGCATGTACAGCGCTAGAATCAGGTGAAGCTGATGGTGTTATTGCAGGTATGTCAATCAATGATGAAAGAAAACAAAAATATGATTTCTCAGACCAGTATTATGAAACAGGTGTTTCAATGGGTGTTGCAAAAAAATCAGGTATTAAAGGTTATGCTGATTTAAAAGGTAAAACTGTAGTTGCTAAAACATCGACTGCAGGATTAAAATATGCTCAGTCTATTAAAGATAAATATGGATTCAAACTAGAAGTTGTAGAAGAATCAACATTCATGTTTGAAAAAGTTAAATCTGGTGAAGCAGCTGCATGTTTTGAAGACTATCCAGTATTAAAATATATGGTTAAGACAGGTCAGTTACACTTCGATATTCCTTGTGGTAAAGAAAGTCCAGCATATTATGGTTTCGCAGTATTAAAAGGTGAAAACAAAGAATTATTAAAGAAGTTCAACAAAGGTTTAGCTAACCTAAAGAAGAACGGTGAATACGATAAGATCGTCGCTAAGTACGAATAAGACTTGTTAAAGAGTGATAAGATATATTTCTTATCATTCTTTTTTTATGATATACTTTGTCTATGAAAAAAATGAACTCTATACCACTTATTTGTGGTTTATTATTTATTGCGGCATTTTTTATCTATTTCTATAGTGCCAACCATGCTCCTTATTCTTATACAGATATCATTCTGCTTGGCCCTGTATTTTCTTTTGTAGGACTCATCTTTTCTATTATTACTAGAAAAGAAAGAACACTTATTTGGTGGCTAGGCTTATTACTATGTATCTTTGGCTTTTTGGTATGTATCATGGTATTCATGATATTAGTTTTATTTTTTATTTCTTAGGAGGAATTTATGAAGAGATTAATAAGATGTTTATTTATTGTATGTATATTATGTTTTTCTGTTTCTCCTGTCTATGCTAGAGCTGGCGGCGGGGGAGGAGGATCAGGAGGCGGTGGAGGCGGCGGCAGTTCCTCAAGTGGTCATACACCTCACTCTGAGAGTCATCCAGCTTCAAATGAAGATCGTGCTGCTAGTGTTATATTATTTATTCTTGGATCATATAGTCTTTCATGTTTTGAAAAATATCGTCGCAGATATAAAGCTATCTCTATGCATAAGGCTATGAAAAAAGAATTAAAAGAAAAGAATAACGCATTCTTTGAAGAAATGAAGATGAACAGGGAGGTTACTCACTACTATTATGCTATACAGAATGCATGGAGTGATAAAGATATGGATACTCTTAAACAACATCTTTCTTCCTCTCTTTATGGTCAATGGAAAACAAAACTCAACTGGTGGGAGTATGAAGGTATACGTAATGAACTCTCTGATATCAGACTTCTTAAAACAATGGTTGTAGAAGTAGGTGATGATTACTTCTGGTCTTATATAGAAGGTAAGATGAGAGATAGAATGATCAAAGGTAATGAAGTCACTCAGGATAATAAAGAAGTATTTATTGAATACTGGCGATTTATAGTAGAAGATGACAAGATTTACTTAGATGAAATCAGGCAGGAAGATGAAGTCTAAGATTGACCTTGTGAAATAATTGTGTTACAATACAACCAACAAAGGAATATTTTATAGCATGTCATTCACAAAGCATTAGCTATACGTAGAAAAAGAAATTCTTTTTTGCGTACGCTAATGCTTTTTTTGTTTATTTTTGGAGGTAAAAATAATGGAATATATTAAGAAATACCAGTCTCCTATTGGAAATATTACTATGGCAAGTGATGGTGAATCACTTATTGGTTTATGGTTTGAAGATGATAAATATTATGCAGATATCCTCAAGGAACCTATTGAACAAGATTTACCCGTCTTTGATCAGACAATTGCTTGGTTAAACTTATATTTTGATGGAATCGTTCCTAACTTCTGTCCACCTATTAAGATGCAGGGTACACCATTCCAGAGAATGATCTGGACTATTATCCAGCATATCCCTTATGGTGAAACAATTACTTATGGTGATATTGCGAAAGCTATTGCGAAATATGGCAATAAGAAAGAAATGTCAGCACAGGCAGTTGGTGGTGCTATTGGTCATAATCATATTGCGTTAATCATCCCTTCACACCGTGTCGTAGGTTCTAAGGGTAACTTAAAAGGCTATGCTTCTGGCGTAGAAAAGAAAAAGAAGCTTCTCCTCTTCGAAAAAGCCTCAGTTATTAACAGCAGTATGAGAATAGATACAAGACTTGCATAATGCAGGTCTTTTTTTATACTTAAAAATATGCTGTTAGCATGCGAAAAGATTGCTAATAGCATGCAAAAAGTGCTAAACTATAGAAAAGGAGGTAATCATTATGGCAAGAACCGCAAATGTGTTTGCACGTGTTGAACCTGAACTTAAGGAACAGGCTGAAGATATTTTACAACAACTTGGTATTCCGATGTCGAATGCAGTAGGAATGTTTTTAAAACAGATTGTATTGCAAAAGGGTATTCCCTTTGAAATGAAATTACCTAGAACTGAGCCTCTACAATACCAGTCTCTTACTAAAGAACAATTTGATGCAGAAATTGAAAAAGGTATCGCTGACATAAAAGCGGGAAGAGTCTATTCAGCTGATGAAGTTGAAGCAGAAATGAAAAGAGACTTTAATCTATGACTTTTCGTATAGATTACTCTATAGTAGCAAGACATGATATAAGAGAGATTTATCAATACATAGCATATCATTTGTGTCAACCGGAAGCTGCAAGTAGACAAATAAATCATAATATGGAAGAGATACGTTCTTTAGAATTTATGCCAATGAGATATAAATTATATGAAGAAGAACCTTGGAACAGTATGGGATTAAGAGTTTTGCCTGTGGATAATTATCTGGTGTTTTACTTGTTGAATGAAGTAAATGGTGTTGTGAATATTGTTCATATTATGTATGGCGGTAGAGATATTTCTAAACAGTTTCATGACATTTGGATTAAACTTTAGGAGGCTGTCTCGAAATAAATGACAGTTTTCTAAAATAGAAAAATGCGACACATCTCAAATAAATGAGAAGTGCCGCATTTTTTGATATAATTAGGTTATGAATGAATGTTTAAATAATGAACCTAACTACATAACATATTATAACTCAATTCAGATGTGTTTGCCACTAGGTCTTGGCTATGAAATTACGCCAACTGATGAACTTCTTTCTTTCCTCGAGGCCATTAAGGGAGTGGATCTAAGCAAGTATATGGTCAGAAAAGAAACCAGAGGAAGAAAAGGTCACAACAGGATAGACCTGCTACTCTTTAGCTTTAGTAGGTAATAACTCTCTTATTATCAGTTCTAGAGAAACATCTACAATCATTAAACTCAATACCATCTATACAAATCCATCTATAGACTATATGATTGGTTCAGAACAATTCTGGGACTCTACAGGTTATGAATCTCAATTACTCACAAAAACAAGTGATTTCTCTATGCAGGCAGGACAACATTATGTCACTTATGAAGAAAACAATTCATTACCTAAAGGGCAATACTACCTATATATGTTCAACAATAATTACTGTTATAGTAGTACTAGAAGTGATTACAAATGGCAGAATGATACAAATTACACCAATGCATTCTTTACTATGAAGAGCGGTACATCTTATTACTATAAATATTTGGTAGATGAAAATGCGCGCACTGTCTCTCTAGTAAGTTCTATACAAGTTGCTTATTCACCTTATGTTTCTAGCTCACAGGAACTTCATGGACAATTAATTGCAGATAGTGGAATACAGATGAGCTGGAGTGTTTATACCCTCGATGGTACACTCTTACGTACATATCAAACAACAGGAGGTAAGTTCCTCTATCGTGTCTTACAATATGATTTAAAGGATTATTTATTCCAATAAAAAAGCAGCTAGATTAATTTCTAGCTGTTTTTCTCATAATTAATTGTGCGATTATTACTACTACAACAGATATACCACATATCATCATTCCTGGTGTTCTTAAGATAGATGGATCAAAGATCACTGTACGATTCAAATAAGAACCAGCGACTTCACTAATTGCGAGTGGCATTATAAAGCTCACACTTAGTCCGGATAATACACCTGTTACACCCAATGCAGTTAATCCATATAGTTTATCTATAATTAACTGAATCAAGCATAATACAACAAGTATACCAGCCATAATCATACGATTAGAATCAAGTGTTAACTGATAGAAGATCTGTATCATCTTTAATCTCTTAGGAGACTGTTTACTAATAAACTCATCTACATATTGATCAATACCCTGAGATACTAAACCAGAAGAAATCAATTGAGTCAGTGATGTCTTTAATATACTAGGTACTGTGATATCTGTATCCTTTTCTACAATCTCAAAACATTCCTGTGCCAGGTTATTGATATAAGGTGTCATATCTTCTTTATTTTCTTCACCTGTTGCCATCTGCTTAATAATAGCCTGACTATATTTAGTTGTTAAAGTGGCCATAGATTCAGATTGACTAATATCAGCCTGTATTTTATTGATTGTAATCTGCGGTAATCGATATGTATATTGATTAATGACAGTCATTACTTTGTTGGTCATTTCCTGGGTAATTTCATCATTCTGTATAGCACTATTAATAATACTTGGACAAAGCATTGAAAAACATAATACATTCACAAGAATGAAAATAAGAATATCTAATACAATTGTACGTAACATACGCATAACTATCACGCTCCTTTACCCTCATTATAAAAAAACCACAACACATGTCAATATGTTATAATGGGAGAAAGAAAGGGTGATTATATGGATTTTTTAGACTTTTTGAAACAAAGAAGAAGCTATAGACAATATACGGGTGAATCATTAGAAAAAGAATTATTGGATCAAATTGTAGAAGCAGGCTTACTCGCACCAAGTGGGCGTAATATTAAACCAGAAGAACTAATTGTAGTCACTGATCCTGAACTATTAACACAATTATCTCAATGTAGAAAAGCAGGCAGTCAGATGTTAGAAGGTGCAGCTGCCTGCATTATTGTATTAGGTGATGAAGATAAAACAGATGTCTGGATAGAAGACTGCAGCAATGTCATCTTGACGATGCATTATATGGCCTCATCACTAGGGTTAGGCAGCTGCTGGATTCAGGGAAGAAATAGAGTATCATCTACAGAAGATTCAACGGAGGACTATATTAGAAATATCTTTCATTTCCCAAAGAATTTGCGTTTAGAAGCACTATTATCTATTGGACATATTGATCAAACATTACCTGCCAAAGATGTAACAGAAGAATTATTAAATAAAGTACATAGACCAGAATAAAAGATACCCACGTGGTATCTTTTTACATGTCTTTATTCTGTTTGAAAGGTTTGTATTCATAGAAAACGATGTCTTCACTATTTTCTATGATTTCATAATATAAGACTGCTTTGGTAGTTGGCATAACATACTTATATTTGTTTGTTTGAACCTTCTTGCCAATATGTGGATTGGCCTCAACTATTCCTTTGACTTTTCGTAATTCTTTGGTTAGAAAGATTCCTATAGAGAAGTTTCTGAATCTAATATAGTTATAATAATCAATGTTGTCTATAATTTCTATAATGTATGGTTCGATTTCAACATCAAAATTTAACTCCATACTTTTCTTCTCTGTCTTTTAAGAATTCATCAAAGCTAATGGTTTTAAAATCTTTACTCTTTTTTCTTTCTTCATAAGCAGCTACTGTCTGCAAATCTTCGTATTCTTCATCAGTTAAACAAGTATAAGATACACCATTAATAATTACTGTTCTGTTTTCCATATCCTATCACTCCTTTTTGATTATTATAGTATAGTTCTGTTCCTATTCCTACAAAATAGTATGAATTGACTATTCGAGGAATGAGTTTCCTTTATCTTTCTATGTAAAAGTATTCTAAACAAGAAATAAGTGGCTTATACATATATATACTCATTCATCAGGGTGAATTACTTCATATTTTTGAATTATTTTCATTATTTGTATTCACCTCTAAAATAGTGTAGAATACATGAAACGGAGGATATAAAGATGTTATCATTTGAAAGTGATTATACAGAAGGGGCACATCCTGCCATTCTAGAAAAATTTATTGAAACAAATATGGATCAGCAGTCAGGATATGGAGTAGATGTATATTCTGAATCTGCAAGAAAAAAGATTGCGAAAGCATGTGGTAAAGAAGAAGCTGATATTTACTTTATTACAGGTGGTACACAGACTAACCAGTTAGTCATTGATACAATGTTGAAGCCTTATGAAGGTGTTGTCGCTGCAGTGACAGGACATGTGGCCGCTCATGAAGCAGGGGCTATTGAATATACAGGACATAAGGTAATGACTGTTCCACAATACTTAGGTAAACTCAAAGCATCAGATGTCAAAGAATTAGTAGATACATTCTATAACGATGCCAATCATGAACATATGGTATTCCCAGGTATGGTTTATATTTCTCATCCTACAGAATATGGCACACTTTATACAAAAGAAGAATTAAAAGAAATCTCAGATGTATGTCATGCTTATAACTTGCCTTTATTCTTAGATGGTGCAAGACTTGGTTATGGCCTCATGTCTTATGATACTGATGTAACACTAGAAGATATTGCAGAACTTACTGATGTATTCTATATCGGTGGTACTAAAGTAGGGGCATTATGTGGTGAGGCAGTTGTTTTTACTAAGAAGAATACACCAGCACACTTTGTGAACCTTATCAAGAAGCATGGTGCACTGCTTGCAAAAGGACGTTTAAATGGTGTTCAATTTGATGTTCTTTTTACAGATGATCTCTATTTCAAGATTTCAAGACATGCGATTGATATGGCTGAAAAGCTTAAAACAATCTTTAAAGAAAAGGGTTATGAATTCTATATTGATTCTCCTACAAACCAGCAGTTCTTTATTGTAGACAATAAGAAACTAGAAGAACTAGAAAAGCATGTACGCTATGGTTTCTGGGAAAAGTATGATGATACACATACAGTAGTACGTTTTGCGACAAGCTGGGCGACTACAGAAGAATCTATTGAAAAACTTAAAGAACTATTATAAAAAGATTCCTTCCGGAATCTTTTTTTAGTGCCATGCTGTAGTATGTTCATCTATGACCTGGCCGTTTTCTATTTTATAGAATCCTAATACTATAGTCGTACCATTCTTTGTTTCCTCATAAGCATATTCATGCTCATGAGTTTCATAATAATTTAAATGTCGTGTGACACCATCTTTGTTATAAACAACTGCATACATCCATCCCTTTGCACTGGTACCATATTTTATATCATCATAATGAAGATAATCAGCCACCATCCTCAATTCTTTTCTGATCTCATCAGCATCCTGACCAGCCATATCATCTTTAGTTGTTATACCATCCTGACTAGGTATAATAGAATTTTTTGTATTTCCGTTATAATAAAGACTGTAAAGCATATCATCCTGTTCAGATCCTCTTATTACAACACTTACATGATCCTTATACCAGCTCACACTCCATACTGCTTTACGAATACTTCCACCATCATCTGATAATACAAAGTCAGTCTTATTGATTGTTTTTCCATTCTTTTTAAGAAGCAAACGTCCATCCGCACTGCTGAAGAAGAGGGGACTTCCTACAGACTGCATAATCACTTCATATCCGTTATAAGACTTCTTATCTACAGTTGCTACATGATACTCAATCATATAGATAAAAGCACCATAGAGTAAACAAATAACTAATACAATACTTAACAAGATTCCTAGAATTACCTTTAATACTTTTTTCATACAGCCTCCTTACAAAAAAAGAAGATCTTTCGATCTTCTTATCTACCAGCACCTGCATAATGAGATGCATAATAACCGCTATTTAATGAAGATACTGTAACACCAGTACTTGAGTTAGCAGCATGAACAAACTGTCCATTACCGATATAGATACCTACATGTGAGATACCTGACTTATAAGTTCCTGCAAAGAATACTAAGTCACCAGCACTTAAGCCATCCTTAGATACTCTTGTAGTTCCACTATACTGAGCAGCAGCAGTTCTTGGTAATGATTTACCATTCTGTCTATATACCCATGAAGTGAATCCAGAACAGTCAAATGCTGTTGGTCCAGAAGCACCAAATACATAAGCAGAACCTACTTTAGATAAACCAGTTCCAACAACACCGCTATGTCCACCCTTAACACTTGTACCACCGGCATTGTATCCACCTCTTGAAGGAGCGGCAGATACATTCACCTTAGCACTTGCATTAGCTGTATTACCAGCGTTATCAGTGACTGTATAGTTAACTGTATAACTTCCAGATTTAGAAGTATTGACAGAACCACTTACATTTACTTTGCTTGTTACATCACCATCAAGATTATCGATGGCAGAAACAAGGTTTGACTTTGCATCAAATGATGAACCATACTTCACATTAATATCATTAGACTTTAATGTAATAGCAGGAGCAGCAATATCAGCTACAGTTACATCATAAGTATTTTCAGTCTTATTACCACTTGCATCAGTTGCAGTTACCTTAAGAGACTGAGTACCATCTAACTTCTTAGTATCTACTTCACCTTCAACAGTTAAAACAGGATTCATATCATAGTTATCCTTTGCTTCAACATAGTTGTTGATATCAAAGTTATCACCGTAGTTTACTACGAAGTTACCATTCTTTAAGTTCATTTCAGGAGCAGATGTATCACCAACATTGAAAGTAAATGTCTTAGTAGCAACATTACCCATGTTATCTTCAACAGAAGCATTGATCACCTGTTCACCTAACTGAGTTGTATCTAAATCCTTATCAAAATTAACGAAGTCTGTTACATCACCATCAACATTATCAGTTGCTTTGATGTACTGTTTTAAATCGTTGCTGCCATTGGCTTCAACGTTGATGACAAATCCATCATCATTTCTAGATTCAAGAACGGGTGCTTCATTATCTACAACCTTAACATTAACAGTCTTAGTTGTTTCGTTATTGAAAGCATCCTTTACTGTCACATTGACAGCATATGTTCCTAACTGGTTCTTTTCATAAGAATCAGCATGAATCTTTGTTTTTAATGTATCAGTATTATCTCTATTATCAGAGATTGCAAAATCACTAGCTTTTAAGACAGTTCCATAAGGAACTTCAATTGTTTTTGAATGTACAACAGGTGCTGTTCTATCAGCAGCTGTATAACCCACGATTGCGAAAGCGGAAATAGCAAACACAGGAATGAACATTGTCTTCTGAGTTCTTATTCTATGAGATACGAAACTCATGATTTCTTTTGTTTTCTTATCCATTTTTCTCTCTCCTTTTGTCTTTCGACAGCATCTATTATAACACCTCATATCAAAAAATAAAGAAAAATCTTAAGAAATTTTTAAGAAGTATCAAAAAGTGTTGTATTTATCATATAAAAATGAATTAAGAAATTTTTAAAAATAACTTAAGAATTATACAAAATGCGTTATTTTGTAAGAAAAACAGAAAGAATCCTATTACAAAAGCATTAGATTTTCATCCTATATAATGATAGAATAGATTAAAAGACGAAGAAGGAGGAAGAATCATGTTTGATAAGCTATTTAGTAAACTGCAACGTGTAGGAAAGAGCTTTATGATTCCTATTGCTGTTTTACCTATTGCTGGTCTATTGATGGGTATAGGGCGTTCATTTACAAATGAAACAATGATTCAGGCCTACCATCTTCAATTCATGCTTGGAAAAGGAACACCACTCAATGCACTGTTTACTATTATGTGCAATGCTGGAAATATTGTCTTTGATAATCTTCCTGTTCTATTTGCAGTGGGCATAGCTATGGGCATGGCTAAACATGAAAAAGCCACTGCGGCTTTCTCTGCATTGGTTAGCTTTTTAATTATGCATGCTTCTATTAATGCCTTACTTACTATCAATGGTTTTATAGTAGATGGAAAGGTGGCTGATTTTGTCAGATTAGGTACAATCAATACGATTTGTGGTATTCAATCTTTAGATGTAGGTGTCTTTGGTGGTATAGTAGTAGGACTTGGTGTTGCTTATCTTCATAATAGGTTCTATATGACGCGACTTCCCGATTACTTATCATTCTTTGCAGGCACACGTTTTGTCCCAGTTATCTGTTCTATTGTTTCTGTATTTGTAGGAATTATATTCTATAATATATGGCCTCCCGTTCAGGAAGCCATTTATCACTTAGGTGTTTTTGTAAGAGACAGCAGTTATGCAGGTACATTCGTATTTGGCTTTGTCAAGCGTATGTTGATTCCTTTTGGATTACATCATGTGTTCTATCTTCCATTCTGGCAGACAGGACTTGGTGGCAGTATGGTAGTGGATGGACAAGTGATCCAGGGGGCTCAGAATATCTTCTTTGCGCAGCTTGCTTCACCTCATGTGACTCATTTCAATGTAGAAGCCACTCGTTTCTTTACTGGTGAATATATCTTTATGATGTTTGGTTTACCAGGTGCAGCCCTTGCAATGTATCATTGTGCAAGACCAAGTCAGCGTAAAAAAACAGGAGGTTTATTACTTTCTGCCTCATTGACTTCTATATTAACAGGTATTACTGAACCAATTGAATTCACATTCTTATTTCAAGCACCGCCACTCTTTTTGATTCATGCGCTTCTAGCAGGAAGTGCATATGCAGTGGCACAGGCTTTAAATATTTCGATTGGACTCACTTTTAGTGCAGGAGCGATTGATTTTTTCTTGTTTGGTATATTACAGGGAAATAGTAAAACAAACTGGGTCTTTGTCCCAATAATAGGTTTTATTTATTTCTTGCTTTATTATTCAATCTTTAAGTTTATGATTAAACGTTATGATTTTAAAACAGTAGGTAGAGGAGAAGATACACAGCTGCATACAAAAAAAGACTATTCTAGAAAGAAAAGTCTTGACGTAGACAGTTCTGTGTCTCATTCTATTGTAGAAGCATTAGGTGGTATTCCTAATATATTAGATGTTGATACATGTACAACACGTCTGCGTGCGACTTTAAAGAATCCAACATTAGTTGATGAGGAAGCCTTAAAGGCAACAGGTGCTGCAGGTATATATATGCGTGGAGAAGGTATACAAATTACTTATGGACCACATGTTGTCATTATCGTATCAGAAATAAAACAGATATTACATGAAGGAGAATAAAGTGAAAAAACAGCGTTATGAAGTCATTGGAACGCTAAACAATAACGGAGTTGTCGCAAAAGATGAACTCAATAAAGAAGTTATATTACTAGGGAAAGGAATAGGCTTCAAAAGAAAAGCAGGAGATGTAATTGAGAATCCTGGAAAGAATATTAAATGCTATAGTTTGGAAAAGAATACAGGGAAGAATGTATTGCAGGGGGTTGATCCTATCTTTTTAGAAATAGCCAATGAAATTATTCGTTATGCAGAAAAGGAATTTGGTGATATTGACACCAAGATTCTTTTACCTCTTGCAGACCATATCGCATTCTCTATTGATCGTATTAAGAATGATATGGTGATTTCAAACCCTCTTACAAGTGATATTCGATTATTGTTTGCAGATGAATATGAAGTTGCTACAAAAGCAAGAAAGATCATTAAAAGAAGATTAGGGTATGAAATCACTGATGATGAAATTGGTTATATTTCTCTTCATATTCATGCAGCTTTGAGTTCTCAGCCACCTGCACGTTCATTACAGGTTGCCAGCATTATTCATCAGACAGTCACTTATGTAGAAGAAACCTTCAATATAGTGATTGATGAAGACTCAATTGCATATATTCGTTTAGTAAATCACATCAAGTTCTTAATGGTACGAATAGATCGTAAAGAAGATGTGCAGGTTTCTATGACTGACTATACAAAAGAAAAGTTTCCAGAAAGCTATGCAGTGGCATGTCGTGTAGCGGATTATATAGAAAAGCTGATTCTAGAAAAGATATCCGATGAAGAAATAGGCTATCTTGCGATACATATAGAAAGAATTAGACAAAGTGTATAATAAAAGGCAGCTTGTGCTGCCTTTTTTTCCTTGTTGACGTGCATGACAGGATTTGAACCTGCAGTCTTCAGAGCCGGAGTCTGATGCTCTATCCCGTTGAGCTACATGCACATAGCTTGTTCATTATATCATGGAAAGGATGAATTTTATGAGACAATTTATCGCACTTACATTTAATTCTTCTTTTAAAGAAGAACTGGTTCATATTATAGATTCTTTAAAGGAAGAAGGTATTAAAGGCAAGTATTATGATCCAGATAATCTTCATATGACTTTAGCTTTCTTTGGTGAAACAAATAGACAGGATGAAATCATGGAGATTATACAATCTATTCCTTTTCCTGAAATCACCATCACTACTAACCGTATTGGCCATTTCAAGAAGATATACTGGGTAGGAGTCAAAGAAAATCCTGAATTAGATGCTTATGTGAATACACTAAGAAATACATTGAAGCAGCATGATATTCCTTTTGATGATAAACCCTTTTATCCTCATATAACCATTTTAAGAAAAGCAGAAGAAGGGGACAGAACACTTCAAGAAGTCTCTACAAAAGATATCAAAGTAGAACTCTTACAGGCCCATTACTTAGAAGAAGGTTTAAAATATCTTCCTTATAAGGAACAGGATGTATTAGAAGCAATTAATAAAATATATCAACAAAAGGGACATGTCACTATCGCAATAGATGGAAGATGTGGAAGTGGGAAAACAACTCTTGCGAATAAATTAAAAGCGTATTTTGATTGTCATATATTTCATATGGATGATTTCTATCTTCAGGAATATCAGCGTACGCAGGAGCGCTATAATGAACCAGGTGGTAATGTAGATAGAGAAAGATTTAAAAAAGAAGTATTAGAACCTCTAAAAGAACATCAAGATGTTCTTTATCGCCCTTTTGATTGTTCCACAATGTCTATAAGTGAAGGAGCCTTATACTCTTATAAACCTATTAATATCATAGAAGGGTCTTATTCATGTCATCCTGAGCTTATTGATGATTATGATATGACTATATTCTTAGATATAGATGAATCATTACGATATAAACGTATAGAAGAAAGAAATGGAAAAGAAGCCCTTAACATGTTCATAAAAAAATGGATACCATTAGAAGAAAAATACTTTTCTTCCTTTGATATCCAAAATCATTGTGATTTTTATTTTAAAGCAGGTCGTTAGCGGCCTGTTCTTTATTTTTTCTAAGCGCTTTTTTAATAATTTTTAAGCATCCCTGATCTTCATTAGAATCAGTAATACCATATGCCAGCTTCTTGATTTCATCTACTGCATTCTCCATCGCAAAACCATACTTCACAGACTTTAATAAAGCATAATCATTCATCTGGTCACCAAAAGCAAGACATTCATCTCTAGAAATATGTTCATGTTCCTGAATATAACGCATACCAAGACCCTTATTTACACCATCTCTTTGAATATCCATCCATTCATTACCCGATGTAATAATCTGTAACCCACTAGGTAAGATAGAAGTAATATCTCCTGCATTATTCTTAATATCTCCACTAGGATCAAGTATCGCAATCTTAGTAATAGGTTCATCAATTTCATCAAAATCATCAATCAACTTATTTGAACAATAATAAGTAGTCAGTTCTTTAGTCAGATGATCCTTCTTTCTTGCGTAAGCATACTTTTCTCCTGCTACTACAATCTTAAAATCAGGATAATGTTCCTTTACTCTCTCTATTGCAAGAAATGCTTTCTTACGGTTCATATCAAATACTTCTAATGTATTTGGACCCTTCGCAATATAACTGCCTCCATCCGCAATAAAATACATATCCTCACTCATAGGTAAGAACTTCTGATAAAGTCTGGCATACTGGTTACCGCTTGCAGCCACAAACAGTACACCCTGTTCCTTCATTTCAAAAAATAAATCAATAAAAGACTTATCAAACTGCTTCTTATTATCTAGGAATGTTCCATCCATATCTGTCGCAATTAATTTGATCATTTGTCTTATCCCCCCTTTGAGCACCACTATAGCACACATCTTTGATTTATGGTAGACTATTTCAGAAAGGAAGTTATATATGATATTACTATATATTTTATTATTTCTTATTATGGCTTGTACATGGCGTACACGTTATCATATCTATACAAAAGGACTCTGTTCATTTGGCTTTATTCTCACTGCCTACTTATCCCATCAGACAAAACTATTTCTTCTTATCTTGCCAGGATTACTCGCATTCATGATAGGAGATCTACTCCTATGTAAGAAAAATCTATTTAAGTATGGACTTAATGCATTTCTTATAGGTGATATTGCTTGTCTATTCTTTTATTATCATTATCAGCCATTCACCTATATAGAACTTATTGTGCCAGTAGTATCTATGATCTTATTGGAAATAGTGACTTATTCTAAAGATATAGAATATAAAACAGAAATCACCAGCTATATATTTGCGCTCGTCTGGCTGACAGCTAAAAGTATTCTTACAGCCATAACTATGAATATACTTAACTTCAAGATGATGGCATTAGGCTTTATTCTCTATCTCTTATCAGATGTACTTCTTGTCTTCTATAAGAGAAATAAGTACCAGATATTAGGAATTTTGAATATTTTCTTCTATTATTTTGGGATTTTTTTAACCGCTTACAGTTTTTCTTTCATCTAATGTGTTAAAATAGATACAAAAGGGGAGAGAGAAATGGCAGAAACAGTAGAAGATTTAAATCAGTTAAGGGAGATGCTTCATCATTTTGATACATTGCATATCGCATTTCAAGATGATGACTGTCCTTATATTGTTCCAATGAACTTTGGAATAGGAGAGGATCAAGACAAAATAGTACTTTATATCTATACACCAAGAGAAGGAAAGATGACTCATCTTATTAAAGAAAATCATCATGTTGGTGTGCAGGCAGAAACATTATATGAATATTTTTATAAACCAGATAAGACAGTCTCTAATTCTTATTCATCTATTATTGGAAAAGGAATTGTCGAACCAGTTCCTCATGACTTATATGATGAAGCGATGGAATCTATTCTAACGCATTGTGGTTATGAAACATATCCTTATAATAAGGATTATATAGACACATGCCATGTTTATAAGATTACTTTGAGTCAGGTGACTGGAAAAAATCATTTTAAGGGAGTATAAGATGTCACAGAAAAAACGTCATCAACAAATCATTACAAAACTGAATATTAATGGACAGGTCTTTGTGAAAGAACTGGCTTCATCTTTTGGCGTGACAGAAGATTGTATCCGTAAAGATCTCACACTCTTAGAAAAGGCAGGGAAACTTAAAAGAGTACATGGCGGTGCAGTCAATGTACGTGTTAATTTACATCATACCAATGTATCAGAACGTGTCGAACTTTATAGTGAAGAAAAGAAAATCATTGCCTCTAAAGCTGTTAATGAACTAGAAAAGGGCTATGTGATCTTCCTGGATATATCTACAATCAATTTAGAAATCGCAAAACTCATATTTGAAAAGAATATCGCACTCACTATTGTGACAAATATGATTGATATTATGCAGCTCTATAGACAAAACAGTGCAGTGAGACTCATCTTTTTAGGAGGAGACTTCAATCAGGTAAAAGATGGATTTGTAGGTGCACTTACAGATCACTTGATTAGAAAATATCGTTTTGATATTTCATTTATTGGTGTTGTTGGTATTGATTTAGAACATAATGTCATTACAACCTATGAAACAAACGATGGTATCACTAAAAAGACAGCCATCAATGCAAGTAAGAAAGCCTATATGGTAGGAGAAAGTGCTAAACTCAATCAAGATGGAAACTATGCCTATGCCTCACTTGATGACTTCACAGGCTATATATGTGAAAAAGAATTAGACCACTCTCTTGTAAAAGTATTTAAAGACCATCAGGTAGAACTCATTTAAAAAAATCCCAGACTTAATTGATCTGGGTCTTTTTATGTGCTGTATAGGATAAGAATAGATCAATAAGATGAGAATCTAATATATAAGGTTCTTTCTCATCATAAATCATATAACCATCAATCTTTTCAAATGTCATCTTTAATACATCTGTTAATAGATCACTTAATATATAAGTATTCATAGGTTTCTTATTGATGGCTTCTTCTCTATCTATATAAAGAGGAATCAAACGGAACCCATCAATATCTATGACATAATTAGAAGCATTCCTATCTTTTTCTTCTAAATAATAATAGAAACGTATATTATCTAGAAGTTCTAAGAAAGCTTCTTTTCTTTCATTCTTAACAGGAAATAATTCTTTATATTCTTTTTTTAAAGATTGATCATACTCTGTTTCTAAAGGTAATGTCTTTTCAATAAAATGAAGATGATCAGGTATATCAAAGATGGACTTATAATTCTTAGTCATGACCTGTCCTAACACTCTTTCTCCATTTTCTTCTACATAAACATAATCACCAACATCTATATGATCATAAGAAGGAATTAAATATGTCCTTACTTGTATTTTTGTCTGTACCTCACATAAAGATACCTTTAAACGATAATCATAAAGACGCTCTGCCCACTCTTTATCTACTATTAGACTTGTATCATACTTCAATATCTTATTCATTACAGGATCCTGTTCCTTTAAATCATACCAGTTCCTATTAAAGATATAAGCACGTGTCCCATTGGGATTTAACGCAATCATGAGTTCTTTTTCTTCTTCCTTATTAAATAAGAAAAAAGAAGGAATATCTTCATTTAACTCTTTCTTTAAAGCCATCTTATACAACTCTATTAAACGATCATCTCTATTCTCTAGAATCATGATCTTCTCTTTGAAATTCAGCCAGGAATCTGTATAACGGAATATATAATCTTTATAAAGAGGAGTCATCCGTAACTGTTCCACACCATGAATAAACTGATCCTTATCCTGTCCATACTGTACAATAAAGTGATGTACAGGATCTATATAAGTCAAGGGATGCTTTAAAAAAGTTGTCTCTCCACAATGTGGACATGTATAAGACATAATAGAATCATCAATAATACGTTCTCTTTGATCTCGTCCGACACAGCTATAATCCTCATATCTATTCTCTTTACCGCATTTGGAACATGTAATAATATAAATATCTTTATTTCTCATAATCCTTCCTCCTAACAAAAAAAGAGCGTAAACACGCTCTATTCAATCACATGGATTGTAAGATATTTCTTTTTATAAGTATGATGATTATCCCCTGCAGTCAAAGTAATACGTGTTGTACCAGGAGTAATAGTAGTCACTAAACCTTTCTGATCAACACTAGCCACATTTGCATATTGAGATGAATAATGTGTATATTCTACTTTTACTTTCTGAGGATCAGTCTTGTAATGAATCTGGTATGTTTCTCCCTGTTTCACAGTTACATACTGATCAGGAATAACCACACTACTTAATACTGGTCCTTGTGCTACACATGCATATTGATAAACACCAAACAAGAAAACAAAATAAACAATACCTAAAAATATCTTCATTTTCTTCTTTATATGTTTATTAAAATATATCAGCACAAAAGGAATCAGTGGAAAAAGAACAATACCTGCAAAAATCCAACTCTTAGAAAGAGGTTCTCTTTCTTCTTCAAGCGTGCTATTTTGTTTATCTGACATATTGTACCCACCTTTTTTAATTCTTCTTCATTATATCGAATATGTTATCGTTTTTAAAGAGCTAAAGTGAAAAGTTAAATTCCACTTTAAAACGGAACAAAAAAATTGTGGAATTTACTCGTTCAGGATAATGTTTTCATAAGAATATCGGATATTAAGTCTGATATTCTTTTTGTTTTAGAAATGGAAATTAGTCATACGTATATAAGAAGTGTGACTTTAATCACAGAAATCATTGTATTTTAAGGTGCAGTAAAGCTATGGAATTTCGTTCATTTTTTTCGGGTGTAAGACTAAATTCCACTTTAACTGCATGTGCTATTGTCAGTCTGCATCTCATGTTTCATACATTCTCCGAATGATTTTAGTTATCTTCTTTTAATAAATATGGTTTTAAAATTATTTCATCATTTTCTATTTTCTTGATTCCAAATTTTATGAATTTCTTATATAAATCTGGACTTAGGAACTCCATCATCTCCAGCGGTGACTTTCCTTTTAGGTTCTCCTTTGGCTGGGAATTGATGTGGGATGCCATGAGGTTAGCCTTCTCCTGTGAATCAAAACCGAGATCCTTGAGATCTGCTTCTTTAGGGCATATGTAACGTATCTCTTTGTGGTTGTTCTCAAGACTTCCTTTCTGGCATGATTGCATAGGATCACAGTAAAAGACATGAGTCCTCATGCTGCCATCATTGTCCTTTTCTAGTCCATCTGCATCTGAGAATTCAGTACCTCTATCTGTCTTGATGACCTCCACTTCCTTTACAAAAAGGTTTTTTCCTAATATTGATTCAAGAAGGGCTACGCCTTCAACCATAGCCTTTGCAGTCTTCTCTTCATGGTATATAATGAACATGAAAGAGTAAGACAGGAACTTAAAAGTCTGCATGAAGGGACCGCTTTGCCCATTGTAGACGGTATCCATCTCGACAATACTAACGTTGTCATGATCGTCAGTATATGAGATGAAATCCTTATAGGTGCGGCCTATCAGGAACTTTCTGTCTTCTCTTTTTTTATATTTGACAGAATCCTTCTTTGATATTCTTCTTGTCTTGACTCTTAAGTCAATATCAAGCAGGCCGAACTGTCTAAATACGCCAGATTCTATGTAATTGTATAATGTCTTTTCAGAAATATTCAGTTCAGGATGAGAAGTGATGATCTGATATGGTGAATGACCCTTCTTAACAAGAGGGACAATGACATCAGCTAAAGCCTTAAGTTCGCTGTATGTCATGTTTATTCCTTCTCTTGATTCAATGAGATCAGCCATATATTCCTTATTGGCGAGATCTGCAGAATATGTGAACTTGTCAAATCTACAGTGCTGGAATTTAGGACACCCGTTGCAGGCACCAGGAGATCTGTCTCTTCGCTTGCATTTAAAAACTACCAAATCAGCACAATCCTTACATACATGATGATGCTTGCATCTGTCCTTGTTGGCACATGCAGGATCAAAACTGCAGTAATGTGAATGTTTTCTATGTGCCTTTATTTCTTTGCCTATAGTTGATTTATCCTTCCCAAGAGTTGCAGCGATAGAAGCCTTGGTAGCACCATTTTCTATCCCTCTCTCAATGATTTGTCTTTCTGAAAGAGTAAGATGTAAATTCTTATTTGATTTAGCCATGATAATCAGCCTTTCATGAAATAGAGAAACAGACATCACGGTAATTATATACCTGTAAGAGTAAATTCAACTTTTGAAGGTGTAAAAGTAAATTCAACTGTAAGAGTAAAATCAACTGGAAAGATGTGAAAGACTAAACGCAACTTTGACCCGCCTAAAGTGGAATTTAACTTTTCACTTTAGATCGTTTTTAAAGACCTTTTGTATATGTTGACAACCTCATATAACACTTCTATAATAGTTATTGTATCTTTGGGGCAGGTGAAATTCCTGATCGGCGGTGATAGTCCGCGAGCGTAAAGCATGAACTGGTGTAATTCCAGTACCGACGGTATAGTCCGGATGGAAAAAGATGGCGTTTTTATGAAATGACTTTTTCAATCTCCTATAAGATATATATAGGAGATTTTTTTTCGCCATAGAAAGAGGCAAAAATGAAAACTAAAAAACTAGTAATGGCAGCTCTACTTGGTGCATTAGCTGCAATTCTTATGGTACTAGACTTCAATGTACCTTTGGTACCAATGTTTATTAAATTTGATTTCTCAGATTTTCCAGTATTAATTGGTGGATTTGTATTCGGCCCACTTACTGGTGTATTAATCGCATTCTTAAAGATTGTCTTAAACCTTCTCTTTAAACCAACTACTACTATGTTTGTAGGAGAAGCATCTAACTTCTTACTAAGCGTATGTTATATGGGAGTAGCCTGCTTATATTATAGAAAGCATCGTACTAAGAAGGGCGCTGTAATAGGTATGGCACTTGCAACTGTTGCAACAAGCTTATTTGCGATTGCATCAAACCTATTAGTGATGTTCCCAATGTATGCAAAACTATTTGGTATGTCTACAGAAGCCATCATCGGTATGTTCTCTAAGATCAATCCATTAGTAAAAGATATGACAACTATGGTTATTGCATCACTTGTTCCATTCAATCTCTTTAAATATGGTGTTATTTCAATTATAACATTTATTTCTTATAAGAAAATTGAAGTTATTTTGAAAAAATATTCGAATTAAGCAAAAAATATATTGATTAGTTTAGCCAAATCATGTAATCTTTATACAAAAGTGTGAGGTGGAATAAAGATATGAAAGTGGTTAAATTTGGTGGCTCATCGTTAGCCAGCGCAACTCAGTTTAAAAAAGTACATGACATCGTTCTAGAAGATACTGATCGTCATTATGTAGTTCCCAGTGCCCCTGGGAAAAGAAATAAAGAAGATACAAAAGTAACAGATTTATTGATTCTTGCCTATTCACATCACAACAAAGATGATTTTGAAGAAATCTATGACAGAATCAAAGCACGTTACAATGGAATCATTACTGAACTAGGTCTTGATATTTCTTTAGAAGAAGACTTTAAAGAAATTAAAGAAGAAATTAAGAAACAGAACAGTTTTGATTATACAATTTCACGTGGTGAATATTTAAATGGTAAAGTGTTAGCTAATTATTTAGGCTTTGACTTTATTGATGCGGCAGATGTTATTTATATCGATAAGCATGGTAGATATGATGAAAAGAAAACAGATGCAGCTCTCACAAAAGCTTTATCTGAACATGACTATGCAGTCGTTCCAGGATTCTATGGTCAATTAAATGATGAATCAGGGCGCATTAAAGCCTTCTCTAGAGGTGGTAGTGATGTTACTGGTAGTATCGTTGCGAAATGTGCCTGTGCAGATCTTTATGAGAACTGGACAGATGTATCAGGATTCCTTATTGCGGATCCACGTATTGTCAAGGATCCTAAACCAATTGCGACAATCACTTACAAAGAATTAAGAGAATTATCTTATATGGGTGCAAGTGTTCTACATCAAAATTCCATCTTCCCAGTAAGAAATGAAGGTATTCCTATCTTAATCAAGAATACCAACAGTCCAGAAGATGCGGGTACTCTCATTGTAGAAAGTACTTGTCATAAACCAGACCACGTTATTACAGGTATTGCAGGTAAAACAGGTTTTGCGACTGTCATGATTGAAAAAGACATGATGAACAGTGAAATCGGTTTTGGTCGTAAAGTACTACAGGTATTTGAAGAGCATGGTCTTTCATTTGAACATATGCCTTCAGGTATCGATACAATGACTATCATTGTGAACAGCGATGACTTCATTGAAAAAGAACAGGCCATCCTTGCAGGATTACATCGTGCTGTACAGCCTGACTATATTGTCTTAGAATCTGATTTAGCCTTAATTGCGGTCGTAGGTCGTGGTATGAAGGACAGCCGTGGTACTTCAGCAAGAGTATTTAAAGCACTTGCGAAAGAAAACATCAACGTTAAGATGATTGACCAGGGTTCATCAGAATTGAATATCATCGTAGGGGTAAGAAACTGTTATTTCAAACCAGCTATCAAAGCCATCTATGATGAATTCATTACAAGTGAAGACGACGAATAGAGAAGCAAATCGCTTCTCTATTTTTTTTATAACATTGAGTGACACACTCATAAAAGCGTGTTAATATATAGGCAATTCATAAACAAAGGAGGATATATTTATATGAAATACAAAATTGCTGCATTATTAATCGAAGTTATACAACCATTACTTACGGTATCCTATCCCTGTTTATGTATTGCTGGATGAAATTTCATATCGCTTAGCGTTAAAATCTTAAAGATGACTTCAAGGCATGATTGTCTTGAAGTTTTTTTGTGAAAATAAAAGAGGAGATCAACTCCTCTATACCTTCACAGGTTTATTCCTTATACATATTATTAAACTGATAACAGTTAATAAGCAGGCAATTATATGAAATCTCATAAAACTAAATAAACATACAAGAACCATAAGACTACCACAAATCATATAAGTCGTATTAACCTTTCTGAGTAATGCACTCATACCTATAGAAAAACATCCTAATACTCCTGTTAATAGTACTAAATTCAATCCAAACAGCTGACAGATACTTCTCACTGGCAGTAAATACATTGTCGCATAGGCAACAAGTGTCATTGAAAGAAATAATATAGAAAGCGACAAATTACTCATTAAAGGTTTCAATAAAGCACGATCAAAGATCTGTATATGATTTCTTACATCCATCTCTACAAGAACACTTAATATCGCATTACATAATACAACAAGTATTGTGATTGTAGTGAGTGTTCCTAAAGTTCCAACTAACTCTTTATCTATCAAATGACGATCATGAAGAAAAACAATCATGACAATCGTGCCAAGTAAGCCCTGTATTAAACTTAATATTCCTTGTAGTATAGAAATAGAATTATGTGAATGCACACCACATATTGCCATTACAAAAGAACCAGCCATTCCAATAAGAAAACAAAAAGCACTTAGCCCAAAAGGTGCATTAATCGTATTATATTCAAATAAATGAAACAAATTATACAGCATTCCGACTATCTCATCCCCAATAGAAGGCTGTAAATGCACAACACCATGACTATATATCATATTCACTACTAAGAAGCTTATAGCCAATGCTTCATACTTCTTCTTCATAAGACTCACTCCCTTCCTATTATTATAGTTCTTTTATATTTTTATACAACGTTATCATAAATGTAAGCGGTTCTTATTGTCCATACATTTGTGATACATTCTCTAAATATCCTTTGTGCACAAACATGCTATAATACTGGAAGAGGTGATGATATGAAGAAAGGTGTTATGATGCAGGGCTTTGAGTGGTATCTCCCCTCAAGTCCGCATTTGTGGAAAATACTCAGAGTCAATGCGTATAAACTTAAAAAAGCAGGTATTACCGCTATATGGCTTCCTCCTGCTTATAAAGGAGCAAATGGTGTCAATGATACAGGCTATGGTGTCTATGACCATTATGACTTAGGAGAATTCAATAGTAAAAACACAATCCGTACCAAATATGGCACGAAGAAAGAATACCTCTGGTGTATAAAGATGTTTCATCTATTCGGTATAGATGTCTATGCAGATATCGTACTTAATCATTTAATTGGTGCAGATGGGATGGAACAGGTCATTGCATATAAAGTAGATGCCTATCATAGACATAAAGTTTCTAAAAGAAAAAGAGTTATTCGTGCTTCCACCTATTTCTCATTTCCATCAAGACATAAATATTCAGACTTTACCTATAATGCCTCACACTTCACAAGTGTGGACTACGATGCCTCTAAACATCAAAAAGGTCTTTATTTATTCAAAGGGAAACATTTCAGTGAGAATGTAGATGATGAATATGATAACTATGATTACTTGATGGGAGCAGACTTAGACTACAACAATCCTGAAGTAGTCAAAGAAGCAATTAACTGGGGGCTATGGTATAAAGATATAACACATCTAGATGGCTTTCGATGTGATGCAATTAAACATATAGACTCTTCTTTTTATGAACATTGGATCACTACAATGCGCCAGCATTCAAAAAAAGAACTCTTTTCTGTAGGGGAATACTGGGGAGACATAGACCATATATGTCACTATCTCGAATCTACACACTTCTGTATGAGTCTATTTGATGTTCCTTTACATTATCATTTCTATGATGCGAGTCATTCTAATGGCTATTATGATATGCGAGAAATCTTCAATAATACGTTAGTACAAAGATATGACAAGTATGCTGTCACATTTGTGGATAACCATGATACACAGCCAGGACAGTCTTTAACTTCTTTTATTGAGGATTGGTTTAAACCACAAGCATATGCCTGTATATTACTTAGACAAGAAGGTTATCCATGTATCTTCTATGGAGATTATTATGGTATACCTCACGATCATATTTCATCAAAGAAAGAATTGTTAGATAAGATGATGAAACTAAGAAAACAATATGTAGAAGGAATCAGACATGATTATATAGATGATCCTGATGTTATTGGATGGACTTATGAAACAGGACTTGCAGTGATATTAACCAATAGTAAAGGGGGTACAAAACGTATGTTTGTAGGTAAACAATATAAATGCATGACAGATGGTAAACACATAATCGATATTATAGATGGCTATGGAGAATTCATCTGTGATGCAGCATCATTAAATCTTTATATTGTCTGTAAGTAGTTTCATGTGTCGAATTGCGACTTATATATATATATATATAACTATGAATAAAATATTTTTGCAAATTTTGAAAATACCTAAATTCTAAATGTGAACTGTAGTAAAGTAATATATTAATAACTATTAGTTGAGAATATTCTAGATAAGAAAAGAAAGGGAGAAGTCTATTGGAATTTACTTACAGTCAGGTGGAAAGTCTTAATGAGACTGAAGCTTATGTTTACAATTATGTTGTGAAAAACACAAAGAAGGTATTAAATGCAAGTATTCGTGAATTAGCTAATTATACACATGTATCTACAGCAACAATCATGCGTTTTTGTAAGAAGATGGGGTGTGAAGGTTTTACAGAATTAAAGTATAGATTGAAAGAGCATGTTGAGGCACAGGAGACTAAAGAAGATGATGTGAGTGATCAATTTGCTAGCTTTATAGAAAGAGTGAAATCATCTGATTATTTGGAAAGCATTCACAGATCAGCTGCGATTATTAAGCAGTCTGATTCAATTCTTACTCTTGGTATAGGGATTAATAGTGATTTTGCAAAGTATACATCACGTTTATTAAGTCATGTAGGATATTATTGTTACGGGGTGGATGGAGCTGCTTATCCTGTGCAGAGAGTTGCTGAAGGACATCAGGGAGTCATCATTGCATTTTATGAACAGCGACAAAAAAAGCTTCTTTTTGAAGAAATCTATCGTTATAAGAATAAGAACTATATTATTATTATGCTTTCAAACAATAACATGGGAAGTATGGAACATTTATGTGATGAAGTGATTCATATTTCTGATGGTAACGTTATGCTAGGAAAAATATATTCTGGAGTTCCTATGCTTTATGCGATAGAAAAATTAGCTTACGAATTAACAAAGTAATATTGTTACAAAAAATGTAACATGTAACCATTTCCTTGAAAACGGTTATTTTTTTTATTCTGTTGTGATATCGTATGTACATAGTATATTAATTTACAAGTTAAAAGGTACTGTTATGAAAAAGCATTGCGTTTTTATTAGTCTAATAGTTGTTTGTATTGTGATGTTCATCATTACGACTTGGTGTCCAATCTACATAGTAGAGGGTGAATCTATGGATCCGACATTAGTAAATAATGATGTTGTATGTATTAAGAAAACAAAGTCTATCAAGCAGGGAGACTTAATTGCGTTTCAGTATAATAATAAGCTGCTGGTTAGAAGAGTGATTGGTTTGAGTGGGGATAAAATCAACATTGATTCAAGTGGCTATGTATTTGTGAATGAGAAAAGGTTAGATGAAAACTATATACAAAACAGAAAAGACAATCCTCTACGTGACGAAGTATTTCCTTATACAGTTCCAGAAGGACAGATATTTGTATTAGGGGATAATAGACATCATGCAATAGATTCAAGAATGCGTGATTTAGGTTGTATTGATAATGACAAGATTATTGGTCGAGTCGTTATGAAGATTTATCCTATCACCCGCTTTTCTGTTTATTAAGGGAAAGGGGACATTTAGATGACAGAATATAATATTTTAAATAAACCAGGCAGAAAGAAAATAATGTTATTTTTTGGCTTGGTTTTTTTAACAGCCATTGCATTTTTCTATATTAATAGTGCAAGAATGGATGATTTTACATCATTGATTACTGATGCAACTGTACAGTATCAAAATAATGGTGTAATGAAGGATTATACAGCTGATGTCCATCTTGAAGACAATACGTCTCTTTCTTTCTTTATTAAGGCAACTGTTCCTCAAGGAACACTTGCTTCAATAGAAAATGTAGAAAGTGAAGAAGAAACAACTCAGGAAACAGTTGTAAAGAATCAAACACTAACTTATAACCTACCAGAACAATTAAAGGTAGAAGATACACAAACAAATAAGTTATATCTAGAAAATGATTTAGTACATTCTATTGGTACTTATGAGATTAGAAATAATTTATTGACTCTATATTTTGATGAAGATCATGTGAACATGAATGCAGAAAGTGAATTAAAACTGACATTGGTATTAGAAACAGATTCTTCTCATGTACTATATGATGTCAATGGTTCTTCTCTTGTTTCATTTAATACTAAGAATATTGAATTAAATAAGTATGTAGAGCAACCTGTTGAAACAACAGTCACTAATCAGATGGATGAACAGGTAGTGGAAGAGGTTAAGAATAATGCTCCTGCCACTGCAGCAGTTAATTCTGCTGCAGCAGCACCTGAAACACCTGTGACAGTATCAGATAATGGTACAGCGAGTCAGCCAAAAGCTGAAGAAAGTACTGATTTTGGTCAATATATTACATCAGCAGATGTCAGCAAGATTCAAAATGGCAACTGGGTTCCATCTAAAACATTTGAAGATGGTGATCAGGTTAAAGTACATATTAACTATAAATTACCTGCAGGTATTGTCACAAACAGCAAAGATAAAATTTCTTATCAGCTTCCTAATGGCGTAAAACCATTAAAAGAAGAAACTGGTTTAGTATATGCATCTAATGGTAAAGCAGTTGGTACATATCGAATTACTACTGATGGAAAAATCACTATTGATTTTAATGAGGATTTTGCGAATGGGGAACCATTCTCAGGATATATTGAATTCCAAGGAACTGTTTCTGCAGATGGTGCTAATGATGATGGTTCAATCAAATTTGGTGGTGATGGTGGAGAAATCACAGTTAAACCAAGTAAAGAACAATATGATTTGAATATGTCTAAGCAAGCTTCATTAAATGAAGATGGAACAGTCAGCTATACAGTAAAAGCAAGTACTAAAAATGGTACTGAAGGTCCTGTAAAGATTGAAGATAAGTTTGTAAGTTGGGATTCTGCAAAGGCAGAATATGATAAAAACAGCTTTACAGTAATAAAGAAAGATAAATATGGAAATAGCACACCAATTGAAGTTAATCCTTCAATCAATGGCGAATCTTTTACAATGAATGATCTTCCAAAACTTGAAGCAGGAGAAAGCTATGAAATTAGTTATAAAGTAAAAGCAGAACCTGGTAATAAAGATGGTTCAGGATCACTTACAAATAGTGTAAAAGGAACAAGTGGTAACTCATCAAGAGAAGCCTCAACAACAATTGCTGTATCTAATTCAATGATTTCTAAATATGGTGGATATGACCAGGATACAGGAAAGATGAACTGGCGTATTACAATTAATCCAGATAAGAAAGATATTGGTGGTTATGTATTCAATGATACGATTGATAAAAACTTAAATATTCCTACTCCTATTACCGTAAAGAGAAGTGATGGCACTACATTTACAATTGAAGAGTTACCTTATACATTCCCAGAGGGTTCTAATGATACCTATACAATTGAATATCAGACAGATGCACCTAAAGAAAATACCACTGTTACAAACAAAGGTACTATTGGTAAAGATGGGAAAAATTATGAAAGTAGTTATGGTGTTGGTGTACAGCATAGAGACTGGGACCTTACAAAATCTTTAACAGGTAATACTGTTTCAGAAGATGGTCAAACTATAACTAATACATGGCAGGCTTATATGAAGCTTCCTGATAAAGAAATTACTTCTATCACTTATTCAGATGTGATTAAGAATGGTACATCTACTGGAGATAAAGAATTTAATGGTGAACACTATGCAGTCTTATCTCAGTTAAGAGATGAAATTAATAAAAATATTGAACTTAAAGATGCGAATGGAACCCCTATTTCTAAAGATGAATTAGACATTAGTGTTAAGTTCTATTCAGATGAAGATAAAAAGAACGAAGTTACTGCTGATGATGCCCATGTTAAAGCATTTGAAGTGACTGTAAAGAAGAAAGATGGTAGTAAATTTATAGGGCAGTCTTTAAATATTTCTTCTTATCATACAACTGCAGAATTAAAGGATATTAAAGAAGGTATTGATTATTATTTTGCGAATAAAGGTACTGTTCAAAATAAAGAATCTGAAAGCAAAGTCACTTATAACAAGCCTAAGAAGTTTGTGAAACAGGCATATGGTAAAATAGATGGTGGTACAACTGATAAATACTCTTCTAGTAAAGTAAGTACAGATTATATAAGTCGTAATGGAAAATTATATTACAGAATTATATTTACTCCAAATTCGAATGAAGAAATCAGTTTTACTGATATATTACCTAAAGGTACAAAATTAGTTAAAAAAGGAGAACGTGCAGATTATAAAACTGCGGGATTTAAAGACAATCCAGAGGACCGTGGATCACCAGAAGTAGTTTATCACATTAACGATAATTTTGAATATTATTGTGATGGCAATTCTGAATTTACAACGCTTAGTAAGCATTTCGAGTATTCATATGATGAAAGTGCTAATAAGGTAACATTCACATTTAAACCAGGCTATAACCAAACAGATGGTGATTGGGGTTCGGGGAAGAGAGATCATCCTAATAGTCCAATTGCAATATATTATGCTGTAGATATCACTTCTGATGAATTCTGGAAAGATTTAAAAAATGAGAATAAAGAATATACAAATACATTAGAATATGAAGGAAATAAACAGGAACAGCATACTGAAGTAGAACGTGAAACTAAGAATGTAACAAAAACAGCAAAACAGATTGAGAACTCTACAAAAGTAGAATACTCAGTATGTATTAATCCTGCTGGTAAAGATTTAAATCCTAAGTCAGATAAACTAGTTTTAGTTGATAAACTAGAAAATTTAGAATGGACTTCTTATACTTCATATCTAGATTTGTCTAGTTTGAAAATTTATGAGTATGATGGAACAAAAGAAGATCATAGAGGCAATGTAATAGATAGTAGCAGATATAAAGTCCAGTATGATGAAGCAAATCATAAATTGACAATCACTTTGCCAGATGAATTGGCATGTGTTCTTGTTTATGCATATGATTTTGATGTGGGTACTGCGGCTAATCCAACTATTAGAAATAGTGTTTCATTATTAGAAGGAGAGAATGCTTCTTCAGTAGATACAACAATTGATACTACTCACTCTTCAGCAGGGGTTGTTAAAGGTAAAATGACTATTTATAAAGTAGATAGTAAAGATTATTCTAAGTTGCTTCCAAATGCTAAATTTAAATTATCTAAATATGATCCAACTACAAAAGAATGGAAAGGAATACAGAAAGAAAATTCTGATGAGTATGTCACAAATGATCAAGGAGAAATTGTTTTCTCTGGTTCAAGCGAGGATAAGTTCTTAGTAGCAAATACATTATATAAACTAGAAGAAATAGAAGCACCAACTGGATATGACAAGGATAATAATCCACATTATTTTGTACTTTATCAAGCAGATCAAAATAAGACAAAGCAGGATGCGAAAGATGCTTTAAGTCAACAGGGTATACCTGGTGTGAATCTTGATAATGATGTATTATACATTCCTAACAATAAAGAGGTTTCTTTATATGTTCCAAATAACTCTAACAGCATTTCTGTAAAAAAGGTCTGGGTTGATCAAGAGAATAAGGGAACTCAGCCAGGTGCAGCAAATGTAAAACTTCAGTTATATAAAGTAACAAAGAAGAAGAAAACATGTAATGTCACACTTCATTTTAGCGGCAATGAGGGGGGCAATGTCACAAAGACAGTGCAAGCTGCTCAGAATAAACCGTTATATATCGAGGATTTTAATTGGGGTACTAATGAAAATTTTGTAGAAAGTAATTTTGAAGTTACAAAAGACAAAAATAATTTTGGAACAGTAAATTGTAAGAATGAGAATGGTAAATTGATTCTAGGAATTCAGACAAATTCAATTACTGGGGACTGTGATATTTATATTACAGCTAAGAATAATGCATTTTACTTTAGTGTGAATGATATTACTATTACTTCTGATGAACCTGAAGTAGAAACAACAGAAAAGCCTGAAGGTAGTCCAGTGATATTAGATGTTTCCAATGGCTGGTCTTATACTTGGAAGAATCTACTTTATAAATCAGACAATGGGGAAGATTATTACTACATTGTAGAAGAAGTCAATGCACCTTCAGGATATCAGGTATCTTATACAAACAATGATGGTATTCAAGAAGGAGATATTACAGTTACTAACAAGAAGTTAGATAACTATGATCTTCCAGATACTGGAGGATTCGGTACTTTTGGTTATTACGCAATTGGGGCCCTATTTATTACAGCGACTCTATTTGCTTATATAGCAAATATAAAAAAGAAGGGGGCTTATAACTAGTAATAACAAACATTAATATGTGTATTTCAACGAGGGAAGAGTTTTATTAAAAAATGGATATCATATGGACAAGGAGGAAAAACGATATGAAACTATTTAAAAAACTCGCAAGTTTCATACTTGCATTCGCAATGGTTATGGCAATTGCTATGCCATCAGTAGTAATAGCGGCTGATGATAATGGTTCTATTACTATTACAGGTGCTAAAGCTAAACATACTTTTGAAGCTTATCAGATTTTTGCTGGTAAAGTATCAGGCAATACACTTTCAGATATTAAATGGGGTAGTGGTGTTAGCGATGAAGGTAAAACAAAATTTGGAGATGCAAAGGAAAAAGCAAAAACATTAAATAATGACAATTCTAAAGTCTTCGCTTATGAAGTATCTGGATATTTAACAACTCCAGCAGCTAGTGCAAATACTCAAGATGCTTCTGGAAATTATGTAATTTCCGGACTAGAACCTGGCTATTATTTAGTAAAAGATAAAGGTCCAATTACAGGACAGGATTCTTATACTAAGTTTATTCTACAAGTTGTAGGTGATAAAACTGTAGCAGTGAAAAATAACGTTCCTGAATCTTACAAAAAGGTAAAGGATACAAATGATACTACAGGTGAAACAACAAACTGGCAGGATTCTGCTGACTGGGATATTGGTGACAAAGTTCCATTCCAGTTAACAGGTACTGTTGCAAGTGATTATAAAGAATATAAAGCTGCTTATCAGTTAGTATTCCATGATACTTTATCACAAGGTTTAACATTTGATAAAAATTCAGTTAAAGTATATACAAATGATAGTACTGATCCTATTTCTGCAGATCAGTATACGGTAACTTATCCTGCAACTGATGGACATACATTTGATGTAACTATTAAAAATGTTAAGGCTTTAGATGGTACAGTTACAAAGATTAGAGTTGAATATGAAGCAACTTTAAATGAACATGCTGTTATTGGCTCAAAAGGTAATCCAAATATAATGCATATGGAATTCTCTAATAACCCAAATAGTTCTCAGGGTGGAGAAAAAGGTGAAACACCTGAAGACAAAGTAATTGTATTCACTTATAAGGCAATTGTTAATAAAAAAGATTCTGCTAAAAATCCATTAACTGGTGCTGAATTCACTTTATATAAGAAAGTTAATGGAAAATATGAAAAAGTCACAAAAGTTTTAGGAACAGAAAATGATGGAACAATTTTCACATTTACTGGTTTAGATGATGGTGAGTATAAATTAGTAGAAACAAAAACTCCAGAAAACTATAACACTATGGATCCAATTGAATTCAAGATTGAAGCATCTCATGATGAAACAAGTGATAATCCACAATTAAAAACTTTAACTGGAAACAAACCAAATGGTGAAGTGTTATTTACACCTAGCACTGCTGAAGGAACATTAGAAACTGACGTAATCAACTACAAAGGTTCTGAACTTCCTGATACAGGTGGTATGGGTACTACAGTATTATATGCTGCAGGTACACTTATGATTCTTGCAGCTGCTGCATTCTTAGTAATGAAGAAAAAAGCAGAAAGTAAGTAATATAAAACAATAAGGAGTGTCCTATAATGACAAAGAAGATAACCAATGCATTTATAGCTTTAGTATTCATTATGGGGCTTTCCTTACTTATTTATCCTAGTTTCAGTAACTATTGGAATCAAAGACATCAAACAAGAGCTATTGCTGGATACGAAGAAAAGGTAGAAAACCTGACTGACAAACAATATCAAAAGCTCTGGAATGATGCCACTCTATACAATACAAACCTGAAACAAACACTCTCTACTTTGAACAATCAAGAGAAGAAAATATATGAGTCTACTCTTGATGTCACTGGTACAGGTATGATGGGTTATGTAGAAATCCCTAAGATTAATGTCTCTCTTCCTATATATCATGGAACAGATGCTGAAATCTTACAGATTGCGATAGGACATATCCCAGGTACTTCATTACCAGTAGGTGGAGAGAGTACACATTGTGTTATATCTGGACATAGAGGATTACCAAGTGCTCAGCTATTTACTGATATTGATCAGTTAAAAAAGGGTGATACCTTCATGCTTCAGGTATTAGATCAAACTCTTTATTATGAAGTTGATCAAATTAAAACAGTCCTTCCTACAGAAACAGATGACTTAAAGATAGTAGAAGGACAGGACTATTGTACTCTTATGACTTGCACGCCCTATGGTGTGAATACCCATAGATTGCTTGTAAGAGGACATCGTATCAATAAGACAAATCTAAGAGTAAGAAGAGATTTAGTCAAAGCAGATCCAGTACTCATTGATGTGTTCTGGGTAGTACTTGCAATTATTATTGCGTTTATCTGGTATTTAACATCAATCAAGAAAAAATATAAAGAAAGGTGATGACAGCAATTATATGGGGAAAAGATTAAAAAAATACATATTATGTTTTACAGTTCTACTGTCAGTCGCTGTGTTTAATTCATTCCAGGTAGCTGCTGTCAATGTTAATAAGAAATGCTCTTTGACACTCAATGAATGTATTTCAGGGTTAAATGTTCATTTGTATCGTGTCGCAAGTGTTTCGGATGATGGTAGTTATCATTACACCGATGCTTTCAAGGAAGCAGAAACAAATACAAATATTCAATTGGATCAGCTAAAAACAAGTGAAGACCTTAAAAATGCGGCTATCACATTAAAGGGATATGCGGCAAGTCAAAAAGCTCTCACTAAACAGGCAACTTCTTCTAAAGTTGCATATACAGGTCTTAAAACAGGACTCTATCTTATTATGACAGATAACTTAGAATTAAATGGAACAACTTATACCTATTTACCTTACTTGATTTCTTTACCACAGGGGACAAGTTATGATGTATCCATTGACTTTACAAAATATTCAAAGAATCCCTCTCATGAATATAAGATAGTGAAGCATTGGATTGATAATGGATCTAAACATCCAGACAAAATCTATGTAGAACTCTATAACGGTTCTACTTATATCAAGACAATCGTACTAGATGCTGCACATAATTATGCTTATTCATGGAAAAGTGAACAAGCTATGAATTACAGCATTAAAGAAAAGAGTGTCAAAGGTTATAAAGGTATTGTTTCTTCAGTATGTAATGATTCTAAGACTGAATATATTATCACTAATACAAGTACAGATACACCTAAGAAAAATTCTCATGTTAAAACCGGGGATACAACAAGAATCAATCATTGGGTGACATTATTAACTGTATCAGGATTATTCCTGATTGTATTAGGTAGACTATTTAGACATGAAAAAGATTAGTCATTTATTCATGACACTAGGGTGCTTATGTATCCTAGTGTCTTGTTGCTTGTTTGGTTATGAGAAGTATCATCAAAATAAAGAAATAAAGGAATTACAGAAACTTTATAACCAGACTATACAACTGATCCCCGATACCTATATTCCTTCTGATAGTGGCTATTTAGATGTACAAGGACATGATATACAGGCAGTCCTCCAAGCTGGTGACATCAAGTGGGTCATAGGTAAAGAAGATAATCTACCACACTATAAAAATAAGAATATAGTCATACCAGACTTGTATTTAAAACAAATGCAGTCTCTCAAGAATAAAGATATACTTACAATTCAATCTATTTCAGGCTATAAGATTCAATATGAATTAGAAGTCATTGGTGAAGTCGATACACTTTCAAGTGATACGCTGTATATGTATTGTAAGAGTGAATCACAATATTACTGCATTAACTTAATTGTGGCGTAAATTTTAGATAAAATAGAAAATATTAATAAATGTATAAGAAAAATAGAAAAAGTAGTTGACAATGTATTGATTATTCAGTATGATGAGTTCACAAATTAAGAATTACTAAGTATAAATACAGTGAAAAGAAATAGTAGATATCCAAAAGAAGCATAGAGAGTCCTTGGGTGGTGTAAAAGGATGTTTGGAGGATATTGAATTCGTCTTGGAGTAGAGCGTTGAATGAAGTAGGCGTTTCCGGTCACAACCGTTATATTGTCAGAGTATGATAGTACTCGTTGAGATATATCTAGTGATAGATATATAAAATAAGGTGGTAACACGAAGATACACTCTCGTCCTTATGGGATGAGGGTCTTTTATTTATACAGGTAGATGATCAAAGGAGAAAAAGATTATGATTATTGTATTCAAACCAAAAACAAGTGAAGAAGATGTAAAGAAGATTCAGGAAAAGGTAGAAGCGAAGGGATTAGAAACACATTTAGTAGTCGGTCATGATGTCACTATCTGTGGTGTAATCGGTGATACGACTAAAGTAGATCCTAGAGATATTGAAGTTTCACCTTCTGTAGAAAAAGTAATGAGAGTTGAACAGCCTTATAAATTAGCTAATCGTGCATTCCATCCAGAAGATACTATTGTGGATGTAGATGGTGTAAAAGTAGGTGGAGGCCATATGGCTCTTATTGCTGGTCCTTGTTCTGTAGAATCAGAAGAACAGGTTATTGCGATTGCGAAGGAAGTAAAAGCAGCTGGTGCTAATATGCTTAGAGGGGGTGCATTCAAGCCTAGAACATCTCCATATGCATTCCAGGGATTAGGTTCTACTGGTTTAGATTACTTAGTGGCTGCTAAGAAGGAAACAGGTTTACCAATCGTATCAGAACTTATGAGTGCTGATGATATTGATGAATTCAATGAAAAGGTAGACCTCGTTCAGATTGGTGCAAGAAACATGCAGAACTTCACTTTACTTAAGGAAGTAGGTGCAAGAGTCAAGAAGCCTATCCTATTAAAGAGAGGATTAAGTGCAACATATCAGGAATGGATCATGAGTGCAGAATATATCATGGCAAGTGGTAATGAGAATGTCATCCTATGTGAAAGAGGTGTAAGAACATTCGAAACATATACAAGAAACACTCTAGACTTACAGGCTATTCCAGTACTTAGAAAAATGACTCATCTTCCTGTAATCATTGACCCATCACATGCTGGTGGTAAATGGTGGTTAGTAGAACCAATGGCTAAGGCAAGTGTTGCAGCAGGATGTGATGGATTACTTATTGAAGTACATAATGATCCTGAACATGCATTATGTGATGGGGCTCAGTCATTAAAGCCTGAAAAATATACTAAACTTATTAGTGAACTAAGAGAAATCGGTAAAGTTGTTGGAAAGGAAATCTAATATGAAACTAAATGTGAACTTAGGAAAAGATAGTTACCCTATATATATTGAACAAGGTATTTTAAATAAAGCCAAAGAACTTATTTCTCAAGTCTTCACAGGTGCGAAAATCGTTATTGTCTCTGACGATAACGTTTTTCCACTTTATGGAGAACAGTTGGTCAATCAGTTAAAAGACTCTTACGAAGTCTCTACAGTCGTTATTCCTCATGGAGAAACATCTAAGAGATTTGATATTTTACCTTCTATCTATTCACAGTTATTAGAAGCTAAGATTACAAGAACTGATTTATTGATTGCGTTAGGTGGAGGTGTTATTGGTGATCTAGCAGGATTTGTGGCTAGTACTTATATGCGTGGTATTAAGTTTGTACAGATTCCTACTTCATTACTATCACAGGTAGACTCTTCAGTAGGGGGCAAGGTTGCCGTAGATTTACCAGAAGGAAAGAATTTAGTCGGTGCTTTTAAACATCCATTACTTGTTTTAATTGATCCATTAACACTTAAAACATTGGACCCTCATTTCATTACTGATGGTATGGGAGAAGTCATTAAGTATGGTTGTATAAAAGATAAAGCTTTATTTGATCAATTAGCACATTATAAGGATTTTGATGATCTTTACAAAGATATTGATGAAATTATTTATAAATGTGTAGATATCAAGAGAGATGTTGTAGAAAAGGATCTTTATGACTTTGGTGATCGTTTATGCTTGAACTTTGGTCATACAATTGGACACTCAATCGAGCAGCATTTCCATTACGAAAAGTATTCTCATGGTGAAGCAGTAGGTATTGGTATGGTGGCTATTACTCGTATCGCAGAACTTAAAGGATTATGTGAAAAAGGGACTACAAAACGTATAGAAGACGCATTAGGACATTATAACCTGCCTACTCAGGCTAATGTCCCTACAAAAGAACTACTTAAAGCTATTGATCTTGATAAGAAAAACATTAATTCAACACTATCTTTTGTTTTACTTAAAACAATAGGAGAGTATTATGTACATAAGGATCAGAAAGAGATGATTCTGGAAGTAGAGGACATATAATGACAAAAATCACTATTACACCAAAAACACTTCAAGGAACAATTGCGGTTCCACCTTCTAAATCATTAGCCCATCGTGCTATTATCTGTGCAGCACTCGCACCAGGTATGAGCCGTATTAGTGGTATTGATTATTCAGAAGATATTGAAGCCACAATAGAAGGCATGAAAGCCTTAGGTGCGATTATTAAGCAGGAAGGCGATACTTTAATTATTGATGGTTCTATTACATTAGGACTTGGAAGAGTAGAAATAGATGCTCATGAATCAGGCTCTACATTACGTTTCCTTATGCCTTTATCACTCGTTAACTTTTCTCGTGTACACTTTGTCGGCAAAGGAAAACTCGGACAAAGACCACTTGATGTATACTATGATATCTTTGATAAACAAAAGATTGCCTATCTTAGAAAAGACTCAGAACGTTTAGATGTTATTCTAGATGGTCAGCTTCATTCAGATATATTTGAAGTACCAGGTAATGTTTCTTCACAATTTATCAGTGGATTGTTATTTACTTTACCTTTATTACAGGGTGATTCTTTAATTAAAATCACAACACCTTTAGAATCTAAAGGCTATATTGATTTAACACTTGATATGTTAGAAAAGTTTGGTATTGAAATCATTAATCATGATTATCAGGCATTCCAGATTCGTGGTAATCAGAACTATAAACCATGTGATTACAATGTAGAAGCAGACTTCTCACAAGCCGCTTTCTATCTAGTGGCTGATTTACTTGGCAGTGATATTACACTTACTAATCTTAATATGCACTCATCACAAGGTGATAGAGCTATTTTAGATATTATGGAACAGATGGGTGGAGAAATTGTAGAAACAAGTGCGGGTATTAAAGTGGTCTGCGATAAAATCAAACCAGCCACTATCGATGCTTCACAATGTCCAGACCTTATGCCTGTTGTATCAGTGGCTTGTGGTCTAGCAGAAGGGACATCACACATCATCAATGCAGGACGTTTACGTATTAAAGAATGTGACCGTTTAACTGCTTCTGTAGAACTATTAAAAGCGACTGGTATAGATGCAGTTGAAGAAGAAGACAGTATGACTATTACTGGATCAACTTCTTACAACAAAGCAGAAGTGACAAGTTCTAATGATCATCGTATGTGTATGGCTGAAGCTATTTTATCTACACGTGCCAATGGTCCAATTACTATTGATGATAAGGATTGTGTAAAGAAGAGTTATCCAGGCTTCTTTGAAGACTTCAAGTCACTAGGTGGTGAGTACCATGAGTGCTAATTGGGGACATCATATCGAATTATCTTTATTTGGTGAAAGCCATGGGAAGGCTATTGGAATCACAATAGGTAATCTTCCTGCTGGTATTAAGCTAGACATGGATGCTGTTAATAAGGATATGCAAAGACGTGCTCCAGGTAAGAACAAAATGAGTACGCAAAGAAAAGAAGCAGACGAAGTAGAAATACTCAGTGGTGTTTTAGATGGCTATACAACAGGTGCACCACTTTGTGGCATCATTAAGAATACATCCCAGCATTCTAAGGATTATTCTTATTTGAAGGATAATATGCGTCCAGGACATTCAGATTATCCTGCTTATATTAAATACAAAGGATTTAATGATGTCAGAGGCGGAGGACACTTCTCTGGACGTCTCACAGCCCCTATTGTATTTGCAGGTGCTATCGCAAAACAGATTTTAAAAGAAAAAGGCATTTATGTCGGTGCACATATTCTATCTATTAAAGATGTGAAAGATACGCATTATCCACTAAATATTACTCCGGCTTACTTAGAAGAACTCAATCAGAAAGACTATCCTGTTATTCATGATGATATTTATGCACAGATGCAGGAAACAATTGAAGAAGCAAGAAAAGAAGGTAACAGTGTAGGTGGAAAGATTGAATGTGCTGTAACAGGACTACCAGCAGGAGTTGGAAATCCTTTCTTTGATAGTATTGAAGCCCATTTATCACCATTACTTTTCAGTATTCCTGCTGTAAAGTCAGTCTCATTTGGTGATCTAGATGATATTACTTTACTCAAAGGAACAGAGGCGAATGATGCTTACTATTATGAAGGAGAAGAAGTCAAGACTTCTACAAACCATAATGGTGGTATTACTGGTGGTATTTCTAATGGTATGCCATTATTATTTACAGTAGGCATTAAACCAACACCATCTATCTCTTTAAAACAGAATACAATCAATGTGAAAACACATGAAAATACAGAATTAGAAATTGTTGGAAGACATGATCCATGTATCATTCCTCGTGCAATTGTTGTTGTGGAAGCTATGGCAGCACTAGGTGTATTAGATATGCTGGAGGCGCTATGAAAGATTTAAAAACTTGTCGCGAAGAAATAGATGCAATTGATAAGGAAATCATCGCTTTATTTGAAAAACGCATGCATGTTGCGAAAGATGTTATTACATATAAATTAGCTCATGATATGCAGATTTTTCAGAAAGATAGAGAAAAAGAAGTTATCCAGAAGAATGTAGATCGTCTAGAAGATAAGTCTCTTGAAGCCTATGCGAAAACGTTTGTTCAGGATACAATGAACGTATCTAAAAGTTATCAGTCTACTTTTATTCCTTTAAAGAAATATGAAGCAACAGAACTTAAAGAACACTTTAAAGTAGGGTATCAGGGTGTTCCTGGTTCTTTCTCTAATCAGGCTATGAAAAGTTGGTTTGGAGACATTGAAGGCATCAACTATCCTCACTTTGAAGATGTCTATAAGGCGTTAGAAGAAGGAGATATAGACTATGGTGTACTTCCTCTAGAAAACTCCTCTACAGGCGCTATTAATGATAACTATGACTTACTCACTAAGTATGGCTTTTATATTGTAGGTGAGCAGTCTATCACAATAGACCAGAATCTACTTGGTATCAAAGGAGCTACTTTAGACGATATCAAAGATGTCTATAGTCATGTACAGGGCTTAAAACAGACTTCTGAATTCTTAACTTCACATCATATTGAAGGTCATGAGTATTTGAACACTGCTGCAGCTGCTAAGTATATCAGTGAAGCACAGGATAATACAATAGGGGCGATTGCCTCTAGTGAAGCAGCTAAGCTCTATAATCTTGATATTATTGCCAAGACAATACAAAATGATCAAAGCAATCATACACGCTTTATCATTATCGCAAGACAATATGAAATAAGACCATCTGCCAATCGTATCAGTATGGTTTTCACAGTCAATCATGAAGTCGGTGCTCTTTATGAAGTCATGAGAGTCGTTAAGGAACACAACATCAACATGGCCCGCATTGAATCAAGACCACTTCCATTATCTCCATGGGAATACTATTTCTATTTAGATATAGATGGTAACTTGAATCAAGATCATGTCCAGCGTGCCTTACAGGAAATCAAAACATATACCAATACATTTAGAATGATTGGTAACTATGAAAGGAAGGAATCATGAAAAATATCGTTTTAATTGGAATTATGGGAAGTGGTAAAACAACATTCGGACATATGCTTTCACAAAAAACAGGTCATGAAATGATTGACTTAGATGATTATCTTGTGAATCGCTTTAATATGTCCATTCCAGATATGTTCGCAATTTCTGAAGACTATTTTAGAAATAATGAAACAACATGCTGTAAAGAAGTATCTGAGTTAGAAGGAAAGATCATCTCTACGGGTGGTGGGGTGATTAAAAGACCTGAAAATATTGCATATCTAAAGAAGAATGGTGTTGTTTTCTATATTGACCGTCCAATTGAAGATATTGTGAAGGATGTCGATCCAAGTGGCAGACCTCTATTAAAGGATGGTCCAGACAAGCTTTATGCTTTAGATAAAGAACGTAGAGATAAATATATGTCATCATGCGACTATCATATTATAAATGATGGTTCCCTTGAAAAAGTTATCAATCCTATTCTAGATATCATGAAGAAATACGATAAATCCCCATTATAAGGGGATTTTTTTGTGTTTGCATAAAGTGTAATTATGTACTATAATAGGTCTTTGTTTTGAGAGGAGAAAAGAATGGAAAAATTATTTCATCTAAAAGAACATGGGACAAATGTTAAGACTGAAATACTCGCTGGTATTACTACTTTCTTAGCAATGGCCTATATTCTTGCAGTTAACCCTGCCATCTTAGGACAGGCACACATGAGTCATCAGGGTGTCTTTTTAGCGACTGCAATCTCTGCAGGTGCCGCAAGCATCTTTATGGGATTAATGGCAAACTACCCTGTATCTCTTGCACCAGGTATGGGTGTTAACGCATTATTCACTTATACAATTGTAGGACAGATGGGATTATCACCTGAAGGGGCATTAGCCTGTGTATTCGTGTCAGGTATCATCTTTGTCATCATTACAGTGACAAACATCCGTCGTATGATTATTAATGCGATTCCTGCACAGTTAAAGCTTGCGATTGGTGCAGGTATTGGTTTCTTTGTTGCCTTTGTAGGTTTAAAGAATGCAGGTATCGTAGTAGCAAGTGAATCGACATTTGTAGCACTAGGAAACTTAAAGGATCCAACAGTATTACTTGCTTTATTTGGAATCATCATCACATTAGTATTATTAGTAAAGAATAAGCCAGCAGCCGTATTCTATGGCTTAATCATTACTGCGGTAGTTGGTGTTGTATTTGGTTCGATTTTTGGATTAAAGGGAATGCCACAGTTACCAACTAAAGTTGTATCAGTCAACTTTGATTTCAGTTTAGTAGGTGCTTTTGTAAGAGGCTTCAACGAAATACTCACTCATCCACAGTGTATCGTTGCAATTTTCTCATTATTATTCGTAGACTTCTTTGATACAGCCGGTACATTAGTCGCTGTTGCATCAAAGGCTGATCTTATTGATGAAAATGGTGAATTAGTGAATGTTGAACGTGCATTACTTGCAGATGCAGTAGGTACTGTATTTGGTTCAATGATTGGTACTTCTACAGTGACATCTTTCGTAGAATCTACTTCAGGTGTTGGTGTAGGTGGACGTACAGGCTTGACTTCATGTACAACAGGAATCTGTTTCTTATTAACAGTATTCTTCTATCCTGTATTATCTATGATTACTGATGCAGTCACTGCTCCAGCTTTAGTTATCGTTGGTATCTTAATGGCTTCACAGTTAAAGGATATCAAGTGGGATAACTTGATTTTTGCGGCAAGTGGTTTCGTTACTATCATTTTCATGATTCTTGGATATTCAATTAGTAATGGTATCGCATTAGGATTCATCGTGTATGTCATCAGCATGATTGCGACAGGTCAGGCTAAAGACATCAACAAGATGGTCTGGGTATTATTCTTACTATTTATCGCATATTTCGCATTCTTAATCTAAAACCAGCATTGCTGGTTTTTTTCTTTTGTTCATATACTGTTTTTAAAACTTGGGTATAATAATACTCAAAGGAGTGAGAAAAATATGAATGATTTAATGAAAACCCCTAAAATGACACCAAGAATACAGTCCACATTAAAACATACTGTAGAAGTACCAGAAGTGATGTACAAAGCCAGTGGTATTAATGTGAATGGAAGACGTATAAAAAGCTTATTGTTTAGTACAGATGTCGCACTTATTGCGAATAATAACGCAGATGCGATTCTTTCTGTTTATCCTTTTACACCTACAATCCAGATCACCAATGCGATTATTGGTGTCGCCAGACAACCGGTTTTTGTAGGAGTAGGAGGAGGCACTACCAATGGTGCAAGAGTATTCAAGATTGCCTTAGATGCAGAATTACATGGTGCAGCTGCTGTTGTACTCAATGCCCCTGTACATACAGAAATGATCAGAGAATTATCACGTCTAGTAGATATTCCTATTGTCCTCACTGTAGTATCACTAGATGAAGACTTAGAAGAACGTATGTTACATAGTGGTGCTAAAATCATCAACGTATCTGGTGGAAAACAAACAGTAGAAATCGTCAAGGCACTACGCGCTATTGATAAGGATTTTCCAATTATTGCGACTGGTGGACCAACAGAAGACACAATTAAAGAAGTCATTGAAGCAGGTGCGAACGCAGTAACATTTACCCCTCCTACAAGTGCTGAAATATTCAAAGGCATGATGGAAAACTACCGTGAACAGATGAAGAAGTAGAAATACTTCTTCTTTTTTATACAAAGAAGAAGTATTTGTATATCCCATTTATGATTATTTGTGTTATCATGTGGTCAAATGCATAAAGGAGGAATAAAATTTGAAACAATATCTAGATATGTGTCGATATATCCTAGAACATGGTGAAGACCGTCCTGATCGCACAGGGACTGGTACACGTTCTGTATTTGGATATCAGACACGCTATGATTTACGTGAAGGATTTCCTCTTCTTACTACTAAGAAGATGTATTTACGTCCTATTGCGGAAGAACTATTATGGTTTATCAAGGGTGATACAAATATTAAATATCTTGTAGACCGTAATGTGAAAATATGGAATGAATGGCCTTATGAAGACTTTAAGAAGAGTGAAGACTTTAACGGTGAAACATTAGAAGAATTTGTAGAAAAGATTAAGAATGATGATGACTTTGCGAAGAAACATGGTAACTTAGGTCCTGTTTATGGTGCACAGTGGCGTAACTTCAATAATGAAGGCACTGACCAGCTAATGAAACTCATCGATTCTTTAAAGAATAATCCATTCTCTCGAAGACATATTATTTCTGCATGGAACCCTAGTCAGGTAGATGAGATGGCTCTACCACCATGTCATACACTTATGCAGTTCTATGTATCAAGTGATAAGAAATATTTAAGCTGTCAGTTATATCAGAGAAGTGCTGATACATTCTTAGGCGTTCCGTTTAATATTGCATCTTATGCTTTACTTACATGTATGCTTGCACAGGTATGTGGCTATGAACCAAAAGAATTTATTCATACAATTGGTGATGCTCATATTTATAAGAATCACTTTGATGTAGTCAAGACGCAGATTGAAAGAGAACCACTTCCTCTTCCTCGTCTTGTATTAAATAAAGACATTGATAATCTATTTGATTTCAAGATTGAAGATATCAAGCTAGAAGGTTATCAATCTCATGGTCCATTGAAAGGTAAGGTCAGTGTATGATCACTATCATTGTTGCAGCTGATAAGAATAATCTCATTGGTAAGAAGGGAACAGACAATGGGATGCCATGGCATAACAGCGAAGACTTTAAACACTTTAGAAGTACAACACTCAATCATACATTATTAATGGGGAAAACAACTTACCAGGCCATTGGTAAACCTTTGCCTAAACGTCATACAATCGTTCTCTCTCATAACTTTGAAGATGATAGAGTAGAAGTCGTGGATGATTTAGTAGGAACGATTCAATCTTTTAAAGAACGTGGTGAAGACCTCTTTATTTCCGGTGGTGCTTCTGTATATCAACAAGCACTTCCATATTGTGATCAGATTCTTTTATCACGTATTCCTGGAGACTATACAGGAGAAACATATTTCCCTGACTTTTCTGAATATAACTATCGTCTCGTAGAAGAAAAGCCATTTGAGACATTTACACTAGAAATCTATCAAAAATGAAAAGACTTATATTAATTGTGCTTCGTTTCTTCTTTGAATTACCAGTACTGATTTTCCAGTTAAAACATATCAAGAAGCATAAGGATACGATTCCTTTTGAGGATCGTATTGACTGGACAAGAAGACTTCTAAAGAAAGCAACTAAAAGAGCACGTGTTAATCTAACTATTACAGGTACAGAATATCTTCCTGAAACAGGTGGTTTCTTTGTAGCTCCAAACCATCAGGGATTATTTGATATCCTTGCATTATTTGACAGTATTGAACGTCCTTTCAAGATTGTCTTTAAAAAAGAACTATTAGATGTTATCTTCTTAAGAGATGTGGCTGAATTTATGGAATATCCAGCTATTGACCGTACAAACTTAAGAGCCTCTATGAAGCTTATGAGACAGGTTAAAAAGGAAATGTCTGAAGGTATTCCTTATGTCATCTTCCCAGAAGGAACACGTTCTAAAAAGGGAAATGAATTATTAGAATTCAAGGGTGGTTCATTTAAACCGGCTATGGATGCACAGGTGCCAATTATTCCATGTGTTATGCATAACTGTTTTAAAGTGTTAGATAGTAACTCTATTAAGAGAGTTGATTGTGGAATCCACTATTTACCTCCAATCCCTTATGAAGAATATAAGGATATGAGCAGTGTAGAAGTGGCTAATCTTGTAAAATCTAGAATACAGACTAAAATGGATGAACTCATTAAGGAACATGCTTAGGCATGTTCTTTTTTCATCTAACTATAAATAAAAGGGATAATTTGGTATAATGAGGAACAAGGAAGGAGAGGATACCATGTTTGGACACTTACAAATTAAAAGTGCTTATAGCTTTCAAGAGAGTACTCTATTAATTAATGCGCTTATAGACAATGCAAAATCAAAACATATCCAGGCTCTTGCCTTAACAGATGATAACAACATGTATGGGGCCTATGAATTTTATGAAGCCTGCAAGAAGGCTTCTATTAAGCCGATACTAGGTGTCAATGCCTCTATTATGTTTAATGATGACCTGATTCATCTTGCACTTTATGCACGTGATGATGTAGGTTATAAGGATTTAGTACGTATTGTGAGTGATATTAATCTCAATGAGAATAAAGCTATCACATTGAAAGCTTTATCCAACTATCGTGATCATCTTTATGTTGTATCTCATGAATATGAAGATCGACTCATTGAAAAAGAAGCTACAAGTAAAGAAGACTTACTCACTCATGCTCAAATAGAGAGTCCAGTACTAAGCTTTATGAAAACTATGAAGAAGCTCTTTGGCGCCTCTTATCGTATCATGATTGTGGAAGATGGCCTCAAGGGACATACACTTCGTAATCAGACATTGATTAAATATGCTCAATTCTTAGATATTCCCTGTATCTGGGGTAATGATGTGCGTTATTTACATCCACATGATGCCTTTACACTGGATCTCTTACAAGCTTCTAAAAAGGGAGAAGTGCTTTCTAAGGATTATGAACCACTTACAAGTGAGCGTTATCTAAAAACAGAAAAAGAAATCAGAGAATTATTTAGTCGTTATCCAGATATTATTAAGAATACAGAAGAAATGATTGATAACTGTTATGGTTCTATTCAAAAAACAAAGAACGGTCTTCCTCGCTATCAGACACCTCATGGTGATAGCGGGGCATATCTCAGACATCTTTGTATTAAAGGATTGAAACAACGCTTTAAAAATCAGACTATCACAGATGATTATAAAGACCGTTTACTTTATGAATTAAAAACTATTCATACTATGGGGTATGATGATTACTTCTTAATTGTATTTGATTATGTACAATATGCGAAAAAACATGGTATACTCGTAGGCCCAGGAAGAGGATCTGCGGCAGGCTCACTGGTTGCCTATTGCTTAGGAATTACAAATATTGATCCTTTAAAATATGATCTTCTTTTTGAACGTTTCTTGAATCCAGAAAGAGTATCCATGCCAGATATTGACGTAGACTTCCAGGATGATCGTCGTGATGAAGTCATTCAATATGTATGCAACAAATATGGTCATGATCATGTGGCTCAGATTGTCGCTTTTTCTACATATGGTCCACGTGTCGCAATAAAGGATTTAGGAAAAGTGATGGGTATCCCTTTACCAAGACTCGAAATGATTGCGAAGATGGTACCTACTGCACCTAAACATCGTAAAAGTATTACTGAAGTTTATTCTACAAGTGCCTCATTCCAGGATATGATTCAAAAAGATCCAGTGCTTTCACGCCTTATTGCGCCTATGAGCTTAGTAGAATATCTTCCACGTAATATCACAATGCATGCAGCAGGGGTTGTCTTATCCTATGAACCATTAAGAGATGTTGTGCCTTTGGTCATCGGTCCAAGTGATATGATCATGAGCCAGTATTCAAAGGACTATATTGAAAAAACAGGTTTACTCAAGATGGACTTTTTAGGACTTAAGAATCTGACTATGATTGATTATATTATGAAGGATATAGAAAGAAGACTTGGTCAGACCTTTTCTATCAATAGTATCCCTCTTAATGATGCACGTACCTACCACCTTATCGCTCGTGGTGATACAACAGGGGTCTTCCAGTTAGAATCAAATGGTATGCGTTCATTACTTATGAAGATGAAACCGGATCATTTTGATGATATCGTCGCTGCAGTGGCCTTATATCGACCAGGTCCAATGGAAAATATTCCTCTCTATCTAGAAGGTAGAAAGAATAAAAATAATATTACTTATTTAGTCAAAGAACTTGAACCTATTCTAAAGTCTACATATGGCATTATGATTTATCAGGAACAGATCATGCAGATTGCTCAGGTCATCGCAGGATTCTCTTTAGGACGTGCAGATATATTAAGAAAAGCTGTTTCTAAAAAAGATGAAAGCATGATGGCTAGTATGAAGGAAGAATTCCTTCAGGGAGCTATTAAGAAAGGATTTGATGAAAAGATTGCCTTGAAACTTTATCAGATGATAGAGAAATTTGCGAATTATGGCTTTAATAAGAGTCACTCTGTTGCCTATGGTTATATGGCTTATCAATTGGCTTATTTAAAAGCCAATTATCCACTCTATTTCTTTGCAGCCATTCTTTCCAATGAATCAGGTTCTGCTTCTAGTAAGATGCGTATTATAGAAGAATCTAAACGCTATGGAGTCAAGATTCTTCCACCTTCTATTAACTATTCTTATTCACGCTTTGTAGTAGAAGAAGGAGGAATACGTTATTCTTTAGTCTCTATTAAAAATGTAGGGGCTGCAGGCTATAAGATGATTCTTAAGGAAAGAGAAAAAGGTCTCTTTAAGGATATGTATGATTTCTTAGCCCGTATCCCTTCTCTTTCATCTAAGATGTTAGAAAGTTTAATTGATGCAGGGGCTTTTGATGAATTTAATAAAAATCGTGCTTATTTACGTAAGAATATTTCACTGATGTTAGAGTATATTCAATTAGGGGTGGATGAAAAGCCAATCTTTGAAGAAGTCAGAGAAAACAAATATGAACGTTTAGAAAGAGAAAGAGAAGTACTTGGTCTCTATGTATCTACACATCCTATTGTTTATGTAAAACAGAAGATCAAGCATCCTTTAGTTAATTTTGTAGATGTAGAAAACTATATGGATCGTAATATATTAGTTGTATGTTCTATTAGTTCAGTACGTGCCATTGTAGATAAGAAAGGTCGAGAAATGGCATTTATTGAAGGACAGGATGAAACAGGACAGGTAGAATTTGTCTGCTTCTCTAACCAATATGAACGTTTTAAGAATATATTAGAAAGAGGAAAGATTGTGGAAATGAATGTACGTGTTCAATACCGTGATCGTTTATCTCTTATTATCAATCAAGTAAAGGAGTTATAAAATGGAAGAATTGATTTTAATAGATGGGAACTCATTACTATTTAAGGCATTCTATGCCACTAGCTATACAGGAAACTATATGGTGAATCGTAATGGTATTCCTACTAATGGTGTCTATGGATTTGCCCGTATGGTGGATAAGATCCTCGATAATAATCCTAAGTATGTGATTGTCGCATTTGATTATGGAAAGAAAACATTCCGTAATGAATTGTTGGATACCTATAAAGCCCAAAGAAAAGAAACACCAGAAGAACTGATTCCTCAGTTCTCTCTCGCAAGAGAATACTTAACAGCTCATAATATCACATGGTATGAAGTAGAAGGCTTTGAAGGTGATGATATTATTGGTACACTTGTTGATTTTGGTGAAAAGAATAATCTGAAAGTATCGGTCTATACAGGAGATAAAGATGCATTCCAGCTTATTTCGCCTCAAACGACAATTTATCGTACAATCAAAGGTGTGACTGAACTTGATATTTATAACGAACAGACTTTACTTGATAAATATGGCTTAAAGCCAGATCAGATCAGAGATTTCTTAGGACTAATGGGTGATACTGCCGATAATATCCCAGGTATTAAAGGTGTAGGTGAAAAGACTGCCTTAAAACTATTACACCAGTATGAAACCATTGAAGGATTAGAAGAACACCAGAATGAACTCAAGGGTAAAATGGGTGAAAAGATCAGAGCAGGTATGGAAGATGCCTTAATGAGTAAGAAGGTGGCTACAATACTTAGAGATGTTCCTTTAGATGTTGATTTGAAGAAAGCAGAGTATGAAGGCTATGACTATGACACATTAAAGTCATTCTATGAAACATATGATATGAACTCTTTGATTAAATCTATGACAATTGAAGCCGCACCTAAAAAGGAACTGAAGCTAGAAATAGTGGACCATATGCCTGGAATCACAAAAGACAGTGCTGTCTATGCTTCTATTTATGATACAAATTACCATCGTTCTATTATTCTAGGTTATGGTATCTATAATGATGAACAGGCTTATTTTATTTCTTATGAGAATGCCCTTAAGGATGAATCATTCCTTGCTTATCTAAAGGATGAAACTAAGAAGAAGTATGGTTATGATATCAAGAGTGCAGTCATAGGTTCTAGATGGAATGGTGTAGAAATCAATGGTTATACATTTGATTTGTCTCTTGCATCTTATGTATTAGAACCAGCTATTAAAGAAGAACTCAAATATGTATGTACACACTTTGACTATGATGGTGTTCAGTATGATGAAGAAGTATTTGGAAAGGGTGCTAAAAAGCATATTCCAGATGATGCATTACTGGCTCAGCATACTGTTTCTAAAGCCAAGGCTATTTATGAATTAAAAGATGTTGTCACAAAAGAATTAAAAGATAAAAAGCAGTATGAACTATATGAAGACATTGAGCTTCCTGTGACACGTATTCTAGGAGAAATGGAATTTGCCGGCACTGAAATAGACTTAGATGTATTAAAGGAAATGGATGAAGCCTTTGATGAAACAATAGAAAAGTTGTCTAATGATATCTACCGTATCTCAGGTACAACCTTCAACATCTCTTCACCTAAACAGTTAGGTCAGGTCTTATTTGAAGATCTAGGTTTAAAGGGCGGCAAGAAGACAAAGACAGGTTATTCGACAAGCCAGGATGTCTTAGAAAAAATCATTGATGCCCATCCTGTTGTCCCACTTGTTCTTGAATATAGAATGTTGACTAAACTCTCTTCTACATACTTAAAAGGACTGCAGGAACAGGTCTTCCCAGACAATAAGATTCATACAATCTACAAACAGACACTTACTCATACAGGACGTTTGTCTTCTGTTGATCCAAATCTTCAGAATATTCCTGTAAGAAGTGAAGAAGGAAAACTCATTAGAAAAGCCTTTGTATCACATAATGGCTATCTTGTATCTTTTGACTATTCACAGATTGAATTAAGAATACTTGCGCATATGGCTCATGTGACTAACCTTATTGATGCCTTTAATCAAGGTAAGGATATCCATAGACATACAGCTGCTTTAGTATTTGGTGTGAAAGATGAAGAAGTTACTCCACAGATGCGTTCACAGGCGAAAGCCGTTAACTTTGGAATCATCTATGGTATGAGTGAATTCAGACTCTCTAAGGACATTGGGATGTCCATTGCCGAAGCAAGAAACTTCATTAATAAATATTTTGAAACCTATCCAGAAGTAAAAACATATATGGATGAAGTCGTAGAAGTATGTAAAAAACAGGGTTATGTCTCTACACTATTGAATAGAAAAAGATATATTCCTACAATCAATGATAAGAACTTCATGGTACGTCAGCAGGCACAGAGATATGCAATGAATACACCAATCCAGGGAACGGGTGCAGATATTCTAAAACTCGCGATGATTGAAGTAGATAAAGCACTAAAAGTTCATCACTTAAAATCTCAGATGATTCTTCAGGTACATGACGAACTGATCTTTGATGTCTTTGAAGATGAACTAGAAGAAGTCATGTCTCTTGTGAAAGAAAAGATGGAAAACTGCATTAAGATGGATGTACCTCTTATTGTGGAAGGCAACTATGCCAAGAACTGGTGTGAATTAAAGTAATGCCTGAATTACCAGAAGTAGAAACAGTACGAAGAACCCTTAAGAACTTCGTACTTCATAAAACAATTGACTCTATAGAAGTACGTTATACACGTATTATTGATGGAGATGTAGAAGCATTTGTCTCTACACTTATTCATCAATCCATATGCGATATAGATCGATATGGTAAATATTTGATCTTTATTTTAGATCATGATGCATTTATTTCTCATCTAAGAATGGAAGGGAAATACAATATAAAACAGAAAGATGAACCCTATGATAAACATGATCATATTATCTTTCATATGACAGATGGCACAGATCTTCGTTATAACGATACAAGAAAGTTTGGTCGTATGCAGTTAGTAGACAAAGAACACTATCGTGAATATCCACCACTTAATCGCTTGGGTCAGGAACCAATGGATGCTTCTTTTGATTACATCTATCCTCGTATTCATCAAAGTCATCTGCCTATCAAACAATTATTATTAGACCAGTCTATTTTTACTGGAATTGGAAATATCTATGCGAATGAAATATGTTTTAGAATGGGGATGGATCCTCGTACAAGAGGTGACAGACTTTCAAAGAAACGTATTTTAGAATTAATAGAAGTATCCAGTACTATTTTGAAGGAAGCCATTGCCCAGGGTGGTACAACCATCCATTCATTTGATGCCAATGGGATCCATGGATTATTCCAGGTTACTTTGTCTGTCCATGCACAGAAAACATGTTCAAAGTGCAAGGGACCTATAAAGAAAATCACGATTGCAGGAAGAGGCACATACTATTGCCCAAACTGCCAGAAAAGGAGATATTAAATATGTTGAATTGGGGTGTAATAGGATTAGGAAGAATTGCCCAGAGATTCTGTGACAGCTTGTCTCACTTTGATGAAGCATGCTTTTATGCAGGGGCATCTCGTAATCCAGAAAAAAGACAACAATTTAAAGAAATCTATCATCCAGAAAAACTCTATGATGATTATATCAAATTACTTGAAGATGAGAATGTAGATATTGTCTATATCGCATTACCACATGCCTCTCACTATCATTATGCATTAGAAGCAATGAAGCATCATAAAGCTGTTCTTGTAGAAAAGCCAGCCACTCTAACAAGCAAAGAAATAAGAACACTCTGTGAATATTCAGAAAAAAATCATGTTTTCTTTATGGAAGCCATGAAATCCAGATTTATTCCAATGATCAATCAAGTTCATAAAGAAATAGATAAAGGTATTATTGGAGATATTGTCTCTATAGAAAACCATTTCCAGTCCATTGTACCTTATAATGAACAATCATATATTTATGACCCGGAACAGGGTGGTGCTTTATATGATACAGGTATTTATAATATTGCGGCTGTTCTAGATTTTGTGAAGAGTCCTGTTGTCTCTATTTCTAATGATGTGAAAGTAGAACATGGTGTAGATGTACATGATGCAATTACTCTTACATTTGAAAATGGTGTTAAAGCCTTCATGGAAGCTTCACTTGATGGACCAGTAAGAAAAGATATGATTATTACAGGTACTAAAGGGACTATCATACTAGATCCATTCTACCGTCCTACAAAAGCTGTTATTTCATTCAATGGTGAATCCTTCACGGGAGAAATACCTTATGATATTGATGATTTCCATACTGAAATAGAAGCCTGTCATGAAGCTATTGCGTATATTAAGGTGGAAAGTGATCGTATGAGTCATCAGGATAGTATTGACTGTATAGAACTTATGGAACGTATTGGAGAAACAATATGCAGGTCATAGGACTCACTGGTGGTATTGCGAGTGGTAAGAGTACTGTCAGTTATTATTTAATGACTCATGGCTATGAAGTGATTGATGCGGATGAAATCTCACGTCATGCCTTAGAACCAGGTACAAAAGCTTTTAAACAGGTTATAGAACACTTTCCTGTACTTGAAAACGAAAAAATTAACAGACAGAAGCTGGCAGATATTATCTTTAATGATCCGAATGAAAAGAACTATTTAGAAGGAATACTACATCCCTATATTAGAAGTGTTATTGTACAAAAAATCAAACAATCTAAAAATAACCTTGTCTTTATTGATGTCCCATTGTTATTTGAAGCAGGGTGGGATGATCTATGTGATCATACAGTAGTCGTCAGCTGTGACAAAGAAACACAAATTCAAAGAGTCTTATCACGTGACCATTGTACACGTGCACAGGCGCTTGACCGTATTAGAAATCAGATGTCTTTAGAAGATAAAGAAAAACGTGCGGATTATATCATTAGAAACAATACAAACTATTATGATTTAGAAAAAGAAATATTACGTGTCTTAAAGGAGGTGGAATAAGATGCTCTATGCAACAGATGTCTATTTAAGTGAACGTTCATTACCACTTAGTAGTAATGACTGTGATATTCTCACTTATTTATATGCACCATTACTCAAGACACAGGCTTATAGTCTTTATATGTATTTGAATGTTGAATCTATGCGTATGCGTCATTTCCACCAGCCATGCGCCATCAGTCGCTTGACAATGGCATTAAATCTAGACTTGGAAGAACTTGAGCAGGCAAGAAAGACATTAGAAGGTTTAAGCCTGCTTAAATCCTACTATAAAGAATCAGAAGGACAGGGTGTCTATGTCTTTCACTTAATGACACCACTTTCTGTCAATGCTTTCTTTAGGAATCAGATTCTTGCCGGATTATTACAGAAAACGATAGGAATAGAAGAATATACCAAAACAAAGAATTACTTCCGTTCAGGACTAGAAAAGCTCACTGAATATGAAGAAGTCACATCTCGCTTTGAAGATGTCTTTACAATTGATTTATCACAAAACAAACCATTGAAACATGAATCAGGATATCAAGAAGAAGAAAGTGAACGTCCAATTATTCACTATGATCTCACTCTCTTCTATGAAACATTAAAGGACTATCAGGTTCCTATGAAAATAGTGAATCGTAATGAAGATACAATTAAGCAGATTGCGACTCTTTATGCGATTGATCAGCTATCTCTCGCATTAATGGTCAAGGATGCGATTGTGGAAGGTAAATTTAATCGTAAAACATTAGTAGAACAGGCAAAGCGTTATTATAGTGCTGATTCAGTGAGCTCACTTAAAGAGGTCTATCATACTCAGCCTATCCAGCACGCTTCACCACAGACAAATAACGATTCTCTCAACAAGCATTTTAGATATCTTGAGACAATCTCTCCCTATCAGTTATTGAAGAATAAACAGGGAGGAAAAGAACCAGCTCTTCATGATCTTAATATTGCGGAATCATTGATGGCTATGGGACTTACTCCTGCAGTCACTAATATGTTGATAGAATATGTTTTAGGTAGAAGTAATGGACGACTAGACAAGAACTATTGTGAAACAATTGGTGCTTCATGGGTAAGAAAAGGGTTGAAGACAGCTCGTGATGCGTATCAGGAAGTTCATAATACGAAACCTCAAAAAACAATCAAGAAGACTACAAAGAAAAAAGAAAATAAACCTGTAGAAGTCAGTGCGCAGGATCAAGAAGAATTAAGACGATTAATGGAAGGTCTAGGAGGTGATCTATGATGATAAAAGCAGGACAGATTCTTTCTTTTGATAAAGAATTAGAAAATACAAGAAACCAAAGTCTACAAGAGTTAGTTAAAAGACAAGATATTAGAGAATTTATAGAAAAGAATCATTTAACTAAAAAGGCTCTGGAAGATGCCTGGGTGGACTTACTTGCCTACGTGGATGATCATGAACCTTGTGTGCATTGTCATGGTATCAATGAATGTCCTAAGATGAATAAAGGTCAGCAGATCACTTTGAGCTATGATTCCTATGTTCATCGTGATGTGTGCAGCTGTATTTATGGTCTGGAAAAGCATGAAAATGATCAGCTTCTTTCCCGTTTCCATTACAACAATATGTCTACAAGACTTGCGCTTATTAGCTTGAAAGATATGGCAGCTGAAGCAATGAATAAAAATGATGCAGGTACGATGCTTTTGACGAAACAGCTGATTGAATATGTCAATAAACCACAGATCAAAGGCTTTTTAGTATGTGGTGGACCCAATCGTACAAGAATCATGGCAGGTATGATGAACGCACTTGCGAGACGTGGCTATGAAGTAGGCTTATGTCATGTACCTACACTTATGGCAGATGTCAAAGCAAGCTTTAATTCAAATGAAGATACATCTTTAGTAGAACTTGTAAAAAACATTCCTTATTTACTCTTGGATAGTGTTGGTGAAGAAAATGTCACGAATTGGTCTAGAGACGAAGTATTGGCGATGATTTTAGACTATCGTATTTTAAATGAATTGCCTACTTTCATGACTTCTGCATACAGTTTTGAAGACCTGGAAACGATTTACATGAGTAAATATAATGATAAACGTGAACAGTTAAGAGCAAAAAATATTGTTTCTAAAATGAAAGCGCTATGTTGTGAAATAATTATTGACTAAAAAAATTGATTGGAATAGAATTGTTGATGGTAAGGAACGAACAATTATGCTAGAATGATTTTGAATATAATTGATAAGTTGAGAGGAGAAAAAAATGGTTAAGTGTATTGGTGTTTTAACTTCTGGGGGAGATGCTCCTGGAATGAACGCTGCAATTCGTGCAGTAGCTAGAACTTGTCTTAACAAGGGTATTGAAGTATATGGCGTTAGACTTGGCTATAAAGGTCTTCATGAAGGTAAGTTCATGAAATTCGATCGTCATAGTACTCGTAATATCATCAACAATGGTGGTACTATTTTAAAATCTGCTCGTTTCCCTGAATTCAAAGATCCTGAAATCAGAAAAGAAGCAATCGAACAGATGAAAAAAGTAGGTATGGAAGCATTAGTAGTCATCGGTGGTGACGGTTCATACAATGGTGCTTTAAAGCTTACAGAAATGGGAGTAAATTGTATTGGTCTTCCAGGAACAATTGACAATGATATTCCTGATACTGATTTCACAATTGGATTTGATACTGCATTAAATACAATTGTTGAAGCATTAGATAGATTAAGAGATACTTCTTCTTCACATCAGAGATGTACTATCCTTGAAGTAATGGGTAGAAGATGTGGTGACCTTGCAATTAATGCAGGTATCGCAGCTGGTGCTGAACTAGTAATCACTTCTGATACTGGTTATGATGAAGATAAGATCATCGAAAGATTAAAACAGTCAAAGGCATCTGATAAGGACCATGCAATCGTGGTTATTACTGAACATATCACTGATGTCAATGAACTTGCAAAGAAAGTCGAAGCTGCAACAGGTTTCGAAACTCGTGCAAATGTCTTAGGTCATTTACAGCGTGGTGGTAGACCAACTGCAAGAGACCGTGTCTTAGCTAGCCGTATGGGTGTTAAGGCTGTAGAACTTCTTGAAGAAGGTAAAGGTGGACTTTGCGTAGGTGAAGTACATGGCCAGATTACTGCTTTCCCTATCACAGAAGTATTAAGTCATAAGCATGTAGCTGATGCTGGTATTTACGAAGACGCTAAGAAGTTACGTTAATTTCTCAGTGTGTTTGTTAAATATATATAACGGAGTGTAAATTTATTTGGTTGATTAAGGAGTCTAAAATGGTTAAAGAAAAAATGAAAAAAACAAAAATTGTTTGTACTATTGGTCCTGCTTCACAGGATAAAGAAATGTTAAAGAAGCTTATTAAAGCTGGTATGAACGTAATGCGTTGTAACTTCTCTCATGGTGACTATGAAGAACATGCTATGAAGATGGATACTTTAAGAGAAGTAAACAAGGAATTAGGTACTGATGTAGCTATCATGCTTGATACTAAAGGTCCTGAAATCCGTACTGGTGCTTTCGAAGGTGGATTCACTGAATTCAAGAAAGGTCAGGTTTCAGTAATCACTCCAGAAGAAATTGTTGGTTCTGCAGATCGTTTCACAATTTCTTATAAGGAATTATACAAAGATGTTAAGCCTGGTGCTTATATCTTAGTTAACGATGGTCAGGTTGCATTAGTAGTTGACCACGTTGAAGGACAGGATATCTATTGTGTAGCTGCTAACGATGGTAGAGTTAAGAACACTCGTGGTATCAACGTTCCTGGTACTAAGTTACAGTTCGAATTCTTATCAGAAAAAGATAAGAACGACTTAATCTTCGGTTGCAAACAGGATGTAAACTTCATCGCTGCTTCATTCGTAAGAAGAAAACAGGATGTATTAGATATTAAGAAATTAATTGCTGAAAACGGTAAGCCAGATATCAAAGTATTACCAAAGATTGAATGTGTTGAAGGTGTTGAAAACATCGATGAAATCATCGAAGTAGCTGATGGTATCATGGTTGCTCGTGGTGACTTAGGTGTAGAAGTACCTGCTGAAGATGTACCTCTAATCCAGAAGTCAATCATCAGAAAGTGTAATGCTGCTGGTAAGGTTGTTATTACTGCAACACAGATGCTTGAATCTATGCAGGAAAACCCAAGACCAACAAGAGCTGAAGTATCTGACGTAGCTAACGCTATCTATGATGGTACTGATGCTATCATGTTATCTGGTGAATCTGCTCAGGGTAAATATCCTGAAGAAGCAGTATTAACTATGAACAAGATTGCTCATAAGATCGAAGGAAACTTAGACTATGCTTCAATCTTAAGAAGAGCTATCAGAACTGCTGATAACTCTAACTCTTCAGAAGCTATCTGTATGTCAGTTGCTGAAATTGCTGCAAACTTCAACGTTTCAGCTATCATCGCATTCACTGAAACAGGTGCTACTGCAAAACGTATGTCACGTTATAGACCACATTGCCCAATCATCGCTCCAACTCCATCTGATGATACAGTTAAGAAATTAGCTCTTAACTGGGGTGTTAAGCCTGTACTTTGCAAATCTATGAAATCAAGAGAAGGTTTAATGGATCTTGCAATGGTTATCGCTAAGGAAAACGGAATTTCAGCTGGTGAACAGGTAATCGTAACTGGTGGTACTCCAGGTGTTTCTGGTTTAACAAGTTACTTAGAAATCGTTACAATCAAATAATTTTTGATAATTAGGAATAGGGTGACCTATTCCTTTTTTTCTTTATTGACAATTAACTGAAGTGGTGTACAATAAAGGCACAAGCTACGAAACAGGATATGTCTTTAAGATAAAAGCTTACTAGAGAGGAAGAAATGGTGGAAACTTCCAAGATATTTACTTAAAGGTACTCCCTGTGATGCCGAACTCGAAAGAGATTCCGTGACTCGCGTTAAGAGATGAGAGGTTATGCATTGCATAACGAATAAAGGTGGTAACACGAGACTTCGTCCTTTGATGAGGTCTCTTTTTATTTATAGGAGGAGAATATGAGCGATTTTTTAAATGACAAAGATTTAAATACTTTAAATCATTCATGTGCACACGTATTAGCACAGGCAGTTAAACATCTTTACCCACAGGCTAAATTCTGGGTTGGTCCAGTTGTCGAAGAAGGATTCTATTATGATATCGATTTAGGTGATCAGACTATTTCTGATGATGACTTACCTAAGATTGAAAAAGAAATGAAGAAAATCTGTAAAGATGGTAAGAGAATCGTGAGACATGAAGTCTCTAAAGAAGAAGCTTTAGAAGAATTCAAGGATGATGAATATAAGCTAGACTTAATCAATGGTTTAGAAGATGGTACAATCACTACTTACTCACAGGGTGATTTCACTGACTTATGTCGTGGTCCACATGTAGAAACAGTTAAATTATGTAAGAACTTCAAGTTAATCAAACATTCAGGTGCTTATTGGAAAGGTGATAAGAACAACAAGGTTCTTCAGAGAATCTATGGTGTATGTTTCCCAACTAAAGAAGAATTAGAAGCACATCTTCAGTTATTAGAAGAAGCAAAGGAAAGAGATCACAGAAAACTCGGTAAAGAATTAGGTATCTTCATGTTTGCGGATATCGTAGGTAAAGGTTTACCAATGTGGTTACCAAATGGTTTCACTGTCAGACGTTTATTATCTGATTACATCATGAACAAAGAATTAGAATTAGGTTATGAACATGTTATGACACCTTCTCTTGGTAACGTTAAGTTATACAAGAAATCTGGACATTGGGCTCATTATAAAGATGATATGTTCCCAGCTATGGAATTAGATGATGAAGCATATGTATTAAGACCTATGAACTGTCCACACCATATGGTTATGTATAAATCTACATTACATTCATATCGTGATCTTCCAGTTAGAATTGCGGAAATTGCGAACGATTTCCGTTTTGAAGCAAGTGGTGCTTTAACTGGTATTGAACGTGCAAGAGCTTTCACACAGAATGATTCACATATCTTCTGTCGTCCAGACCAGATTGCTCAGGAATTCAAGAATGTAGCACACTTGATTCTTGATGTATATAAAGACTTTGGTTTTAAAGATTACTCATTCCGTTTATCATTAAGAGATAAGAACAACAAAGAAAAGTATTTCGGTAATGATGAATTATGGGAAAAGAGTGAAAATGAATTACGTGAAGTATTAAAAGAAATGGATGTAGAATTCTATGAAGCAGAAGGCGAAGCAGCATTCTATGGTCCTAAACTTGACGTACAGGTAAAGAGTGCATTAGGACATGATGTTACTTTATCTACTATCCAGTTAGACTACCAGTTACCAGAAAGATTCGAATTAACTTATGTTGATGAAAATGGTGATAAGGTAAGACCAGTTGTTATTCATAGAGCAATCTTAGGTTCATTAGACCGTTTCATTGCCTTCTTATTAGAAGAAACAAAAGGCAACCTTCCTCTATGGTTAGCACCTACTCAGGTTCAGGTTATTCCAGTTAAACTTGAATACCATGATGAATACGCAAAAGAAGTTGTGGCTAAGTTAAGAAAGGCACACTTCAGAGTAAATAACGATAATAGAGATGAAAAGCTTGGTTATCGTATCAGAGAAGCACAGTTAAAGAAGATTCCTTATCAGTTAGTACTTGGTGATAATGAAAGAGATAATGGTACTGTGACTTATCGTAAACATGGTGAAAAGAAACAGACTACAGTAACTTTTGATGAATTCGTAGAATTATTAAATACAGAAGTAGAAAACAAAACTTTAAGCCACTAATATATTTGACTCCCTTTACTGGGAGTCTTTTTTTGTGAAAAGACAAAAATCAGTATGTTTTGTTTGCTTTTAAAGTGTTTTACCCCCTATAATAGACTATACAATAAAGGAGTGTTTTCGATGAAACGTAGAATAGAAGAAGTAAAGAAAATTGTTATTAAGGTAGGCTCAAGCTCACTTTGTGACAAAGATGGAAAAATTAATAAAGAAAAAATATTGATGCTAACATGGCAGATTGCCAAACTTAAAAGAGAAGGCTATATCGTTGTTCTAGTCTCTTCAGGAGCCATTGCAGCAGGTATGGGCGCATTAGGACTAGACAGTAAACCGAAAACACTACCGGAAAAACAGGCTTTAGCTGCAATTGGGCAGGCAAGACTAATGGAAATCTATGAAGAAATATTCCAGGTCTTTAATATGAAATGTTCTCAGATCTTATTAAACCATGATGACTTTGATGATCGTCATCGTTTAATGAACTTAAACCATACAATCAATGCACTACTCAATTATGGTGTGGTTCCTATTATTAATGAAAATGATGCTTTGGCAGTAGATGAAATCAAGGTAGGAGACAATGATACATTGGCTTCACTTATTGTTCCTTTAGTAGAAGCCCAACTATTAATTCTCGTGAGTGATATTGATGGTCTTTATACAGGCAATCCTCATACTGATCCTGATGCTGTGCTTATCCACTATGTAGATAAGATTGATGATACAATTTTGAGCTATGCAGGAGATGCAGTCAGTGGTCTAGGTACAGGTGGTATGGCGACTAAACTAAAAGCGGCTCAAATGGTCAATGCATTAGGTAGTCATATGTGTATTGTGAATGGACAGAAAGAAAACAGTATATTAAATGCTTTAGATAATGAAGGGACTTGGTTCAATGGTGCTTCTGGCACAAATATGAATGCTAGAAGACATTGGATTGCCTATCGTACTAAACCAAGAGGAACAATTATAGTTGATGCAGGATGTAGAAAAGCGATTGTTGACAAGCATGTCAGCCTTTTACCTACAGGTATTAAAGATGTGGAAGGAAGATTCTTAGAGGGACAGGTTGTTGATATCAAGGATGAAGCGTTAAATACAATTGCGAAGGGTGTTGTCAATTATGCCAGTGATGAAATCAGACTGATTAAAGGACACCAGTCTTCTGAAATAGATGACATATTACATCGTCATGACTATGATGAAGTAGTACATGCGAATAACATGGTTGTATTGGAGGAAAGATAATGAATACATTATTAGAAACACAATTAAAGCGTGCAAAAGCAGCTGCACGTCTTTTAAAGAATATGCCTACTTGCACAAAGAATCAGGCACTAGAGAAAATTGCCGATGCATTAATTGCACGTAGTGATGAAATATTAGAAGCCAATAAAAAAGATATGGCACATGCCAAGGAAGTCAATATGACTAAGGCTATGCAGGATAGACTCTTATTTACTCATGAACGTATTATAGGAGTGAGTGATGGAGTCAAGAAAGTGGCCGCATTACCTGATCCTATTGGTGAAGTGATGGAATCCTGGACAAGACCAAATGGTCTAGAAATTTCTAAAGTGAGAGTGCCTATTGGCGTCTTTGGAATTATCTATGAAGCCCGTCCTAATGTCACTGTAGATATTGCCTCTCTTTGCTTAAAATCAGGCAATGCCTGTGTTTTAAGAGGGGGTAAAGAAGCCATTCATACAAATAAGAAATTAGTAGAAATCATGAAGGATGCTACAAAGGATATCTTACCAGAAGGGGCGATTGAATTGATTACAGAACTAGATCACGCCATCGTAGGAGAACTGATCCATGCCAATGAATATGTGGATGTTATTGTACCTAGAGGTGGTGCTGGACTCATTCAGTTTGTTGTTAAGAATGCAACAGTACCTGTTATTGAAACAGGCGCTGGTATCTGCCATCTTTATGTTGATAAGGATGCGGACCTTAATAAAGCATTAACTATTGCAGTCAATGCAAAGATTCAAAGACCTTCAGTATGTAATGCGATAGAAACAATACTTGTACATAAGGATGTGGCAGACACGTTCTTACCTGAACTTAAAAAAGCCTTTGAAAAAGTAGAAATCAAAGGGGATGATGCAACATGTCAGATCATTCACTGTGAACATGTTACAGATGACAGTTATGCAACAGAATATGATGACTATATTGTGAATATTAGAGTTGTTAACTCAGTCGAAGAAGCAATTAATCATATTTATACATATTCTACAAAGCATTCAGAATCCATTATTACTGAAAACGATGAAACAGCTGCATTATTTATGAACAGCTTAGATAGTGCCTGTGTGTATCATAATGCTTCTACAAGATTCTCAGACGGTGGAGAATTTGGCTTTGGAGCAGAACTGGGTATCAGCACACAGAAACTTCATGCCAGAGGCCCACTTGGTTTAAAAGAAATGTGTTCTTATCAATACAAAATTGAAGGAAATGGCCAGATTAGAGAGTAGTAAAAAATACTACTCTTTTTTTATTGACAATAGTTAGCACCCTAACTATAATATTTAGCATGCTAACTAATAGTAAGGAGGTGCACAACGGACATGCAGGAGAATGTCAAAGTGATGATAGATAAGGTCGCAGTACTTAAAAAAGTCGTAGGAAAGTATATGATGCGCAACTTTAAGGATATGCCTTTAACAGGCGATCAATCACGCTTGTTATTTGTGATTAAAGAACATGGTCATTCTCAAAAAGAAGTGGCACAATGTCTTCATATTTCTGATGCAACACTTTCAGTAAGAATCAAGCGTCTAGAAGAAGCAGGCTATATTATTCGTGAACAGAATCCTCAAGATAAACGTCATTCTACAGTGCGTTTAAGTAAATTGGGTGAAGAGTATTTAGAAAACTGTAAGGATAAGATGAGGCATATGGAAGAAGTATGCAGCAGAGGACTCACAAAAGAAGATCATGATGCCGTATTACATATGATTGATATGATTATTAAGAATATGGAAGAAGAATTAAAGGAGGAAGACGATGCTTAAGCTGAAGAAATATTTTAAGAAATATTGGTTATTATTTGTATTAGCCATCGTTTGTATATTTGGACAGGCCTATACTGAATTAACACTTCCTGATTATATGTCTGATATCGTATCGAGCGGTATTCAGGCAGGAGGCTTCGATTCAGCTATATCTCCTGTATTAAGTGAAAAGACTTATAATCATTTATTATTATTTGTCTCTTCAAAAGATCAAAAAGTATTAGAAAATTATTATAAGAAGACTCCTGTAAAGGATGTGGACAAATCTTATTATAAGACATTCAAGAAAGCAAAAAATCAGACTTTATATATCTTAAAGAAAGATGTAGATGAAGAAAAACTCAATAAAGTATTAACTAAGCCAATGTTGATTGTTTATTCTATGAATAAAATGAAACCTGGTACAAAGCAGTATAAATCATTTGAAACAAAGATTGATTCAGCTATTAATTCTGCTAAGGAAGGTTATCAAAAAGGCTTAGATGGCTATAATAAAGGTTTAGAACAGTATAATGCTGGCATGGCTAAATACAATCAGGGTGTGAAGCAGTATGAACAGATGCAGACTGCTATTAAACAGTATGATAGTGCATTAAACGCACTAAACACTCAGTTTGGTTCATATGAAAAAGCCAAAGAAATGCAGAACACTTTAACTGCACAATACAATGCATTACCTGAGGGGGACACAAAAACAAAGCTTCAGGCTCAATTAGCTGGTATTTCTCAGGCAGTCGCTGGTTATGAAAAACTCAATGCCTCAGAAGCTCAGATGGCGCAAATGAAGAGTCAGTCTTCAACAATCAAGAAACAGCTTGATCAGGCTAAAGAAAAAGTCGCTTCTGCAAAACCTCAATTAGATGAATCTAAGAAGAAACTAGATGATGCAAAAGCACAGATTGATGCCATGGAAACACATTTAAACAATGGAGATATTTATTATTTCATTGGTTCAATGAGTGAAGAAGAACGTAATAAGATGTTTGAAAGCGTCGATAAGCAGATGAAGACTATGGGTGAATCTACAATGAAGATTGCAGCTGGTGAAGGTGTTAAAGCGGAATATAAGAAGCTTGGCGCGGATGTCAATAAAGTGCAGAACCAGTATATTGCCCATAAAGGTATGCAGATGTTAGCTATTGCCTTACTTGGTGCTGTGGCTTCTATCTGTGTTGCATTCTTAGCATCTAGACTTGGTGCAGCAGTTGCAAGAGATTTACGTTTAGCTGTATTTAAGAAGGTTGAAAGCTTCTCTAATACTGAATTCAATAAGTTCTCTACAGCCTCTTTAATTACTCGTAGTACAAATGATATTGTTCAGATCCAGATGGTTCTTGTGATAATCGTAAGAATGTGTATGCTTGCTCCAATCAATGGTATTGGTGGTATTATGAAAGCTGTCAAGAACTCACCATCCATGACATGGATGATCTTCCTAGTTGTCATTATCATCTTTGGAGTACTTGGTGTCACTTTCTCTATTGCTATGCCTAAATTCAAGATTATCCAGCAATTAATTGATAAGTTAAACTTAGCTATGAGAGAAAACCTTTCAGGTGTTCTTGTCATTCGTGCATTTGGAAATGAAGAAGAATCTGAAAAACGTTTTGATCAGGCAAACAAGGATTTAACACATACAAACTTATTTGTTAATAGGGTGATGGTCTCATTAATGCCTATCATGATGTTTATCATGCAGGGTATGACATTACTTATTATCTACTTTGGGGCGAAGCAGGTTGATTTAGGTAATATTGCGATTGGTGAAATGATGGCCTTCTTACAGTATGCCATGATTATCGTTATGAGTTTCTTAATGGTCGCAATGATTGCGGTTATGTTACCTCGTGCAAGTGTAGCGGCAAACCGTGTGGCTGAAGTATTAAATACTGAACCTACAATTGAAAATCCAAAACAGATCACACCATTTGAAGAAGACAAGAAAGGTTTAATAGAATTCAAACATGTATCATTTAAGTATCCTGGTGCTGATGAACCAGTCTTGACTGATATTGACTTTACAGCCCGTCCTGGTCAAACAACAGCTTTTATTGGTTCAACAGGTTCAGGTAAATCAACGCTTATTAACCTTATTCCTCGTTTCTATGATGTCACTGAAGGTGAAGTGATGGTAGATGGTGTGGATGTAAGACATGTTTCTATGCATGATTTAAGAGACCGTATTGGTGTTGTACCTCAGAAGGGATTATTATTCTCAGGTACAATTGAATCAAATATTAAATATGGTGCTCCTGATTTATCTGATGAAGAATTGGCTGAAGTGATTGATGTTGCGCAGGCAAAAGAATTCATTGAAACAAAACCATTGGGCGTTGAAGAACCTATTGCACAAGGTGGTACAAACGTATCAGGTGGACAAAAACAGCGTCTCGCAATTGCAAGAGCACTTGCGAAAAATGCTGAAATTCTTATCTTTGATGATAGCTTCTCAGCACTTGACTTCAAGACTGATGCCACACTTAGAAAACGTCTAGGAGAAATGACTGCAAAGACACATAACACTGTCTTAATCGTTGGACAGCGTATTGCATCTATTATGCATGCTGATCAGATCATCGTACTTGATGAAGGTAAGATTGTAGGAAAAGGCACACATGAAGAATTAATGAAAACATGTTCTGTCTATCAGGAAATTGCCTTATCTCAGTTATCAAAGGAGGAATTGGACAATGAATAAAAATCGTCGCGCTCCAATGGGTATGGGCAGAGGCCGTGGTAATAATGAAAAAGCTAAGGATTTAGGTGGTACATTAAAGAAGTTACTCGCCTACTTAAAACCATATCATTTAAAGATTTGTTTTGTTATGGTATTTGCGATATGTTCTACTATCTTTAATATTCTAGGTCCTAAAATTCTTGCGAAAGCAACAGATAAATTATCAGAAGGTATCATGGCGAAGGTAGCCAATACTGGTGGTATTGATTTTAATTATATCGTCAAGATTTTATTGATTCTTGTCGTGTTATATGCAGCAAGTTCACTCTTCAGCTATATTATGGGTTGGATCATCTCTGGTGTTTCACAGGATGCAGCCTTCTCACTTAGAAAAGATATTTCTAAAAAGATGAACCGTTTACCACTTTCTTATTTTGATAAGCATACAAGTGGTGATATTCTTTCTCGTGTCACTAACGATATTGATACAATCGCTCAGTCACTTAACCAGTCTTTATCTACACTTATTTCTAACGTAGTCACTCTTGTTGGTATCTTTATAATGATGCTTACAATCAGCTGGCAGATGACTTTAATTGCAGTTGTAGTATTACCTGTTTCAATGATCTTGATGCGTTTAGTCATGAAGCATTCACAGAAATACTTCACTCAGCAGCAGAACTCACTTGGGGATGTCAATGGTCATATTGAAGAAATGTATGGTGGACATCAGGTAGTCAAAGCGTTCAATGGTGAAGAAAAATCTGTAGAGCAGTTTGAGCAATACAATGAATCACTTTATACATCTGCATGGAAATCACAATTCTTTGGATCACTCATGATGCCTATTAGTAACTTTATTGGTAATATCGGTTATGTAGGTGTTTGTATTATCGGTGGTATTCTAGCAGGTTCTAAAACAATCACTATTGGTGATATCCAGGCATTTATCCAGTATGTTAGACAGTTCAACCAGCCAATTTCACAGATTGCTCAGGCGGCTAACTTATTACAAAGTACAGGTGCAGCGGCAGAACGTGTCTTTGAATTCTTGGAGGAAGAAGAACTTACAGAAGACTCAGCCACTCTTACAACTGATGAAGTACAGAATATGAAGGGTGCTGTCACTTTTGCAGATGTACATTTTGGATATAATCCAGATAAGATCATCATCAATGACTTCTCACTCCATGTTCATGCTGGTCAGAAGGTGGCCATTGTTGGTCCGACTGGTGCAGGTAAAACAACTATTATTAAATTGTTGATGCGTTTCTATGAACTCAATGGTGGTTCTATCATGATTGATGGTGAAGATATCACTCAAATGAAACGTAGTGATCTTCGTTCATTATTTGGCATGGTATTACAGGATACATGGTTATTTAATGGTACTATCATGGATAACTTGAAATATGGTCGATTAGATGCCACTGATGAAGAAGTGAAAAAAGCGTGCGTGAGTGCGCATGTAGATCACTTTATTCATACACTATCTGATGGCTATAACACTATGATCAATGAAGAATCTTCTAATATCAGTGCAGGTCAGAAGCAGTTATTGACTATTGCTCGTGCCTTTTTAAAGGATCCTAAGATTTTGATTCTTGATGAAGCAACATCTTCAGTTGATACAAGAACAGAAGTATTAATTCAGCAGGGGATGGATGAATTAATGAAGAATAGAACATCATTTGTTATTGCGCATCGTCTTTCTACTATTAGAGATGCTGATACAATCATCGTTATGCGTGATGGTGATATTGTAGAAATCGGTAATCATGAAGGATTACTTAAAGAAAATGGTTTCTATGCTACACTTTATCGTTCACAATTTGAAAATGGACAGTAAAAAGCTTGATAGTCTCTTGACTATCAAGTCTTTTTTGTATAAGATACAAAAAATATTTTGAAAGGAGGAGAACATGTCATGATATTAAGACAAGCAGTTATAGGTGATATAGAAGCTATCTCTCATATAGAGTCTCTTTGTTTTCCTAAAGCTGAAGCAGCGACTTATGAGCAGTTTAAAGAACGCTTTAATGCCTTTTCAGAGAACTTTCTTGTATTAGAAGATAAAGATGTTATTGGCTTTATTAATGGGAATACATCGAATATTAAAGGTTTACCAGATGCATTCTATGAAGATGCCTCATTACATGATCCTATGGGTGATTATATGACGGTCTTTGGCCTAGATGTACATCCAAATTATCAGCATCAAGGCTTAGCACATACGCTTATGAATGGCTATATCACTCTTGCAAAGGAGCGAAATAAAAAAGGAATCTTCCTTACTTGTAAAGATCACTTGATAGGCTTTTATGAAAGTTTTGGCTATAAGCATCTTGGTGTCTCTTCTTCTACTCATGGAGAAGCAAAATGGAATGATATGTATCTGGAGGTATGAATGTAGAAGTGATTAATGTAGGGACTGAACTTCTTCTTGGTGAAATCATCAACACAGAAGCTCCGGTACTCTTTAAGATGTGTAAGGAATTGGGATTTGATATTTATCACCAGACGACTGTAGGTGATAATCCACAACGTTTATTAGAATGTCTCGATATTGCGTTTAAAAGAGGGGCAGATTGTGTCATCACTACTGCAGGACTTGGTCCAACGCAGGATGATTTAACTAAGGAACTCTCAGCAGAATATCTGAGACTAGAACTTGTCTATAACGAAGAAGAAGCCCGTAAGGTGGATGAAAAATGTCGCTTTGTGACAGGGCTCGATGTTGTTTCTGACAACAACTTCAAACAGGCTTATTTCCCAGAAAATGCTTATATATTAGAGAATGATGTAGGAACAGCCAATGGCTGTGTGATGAGCAAAGACGAGAAAATGATCATTAACCTTCCTGGTCCACCTAAGGAATTCAATTATGTTGTAGAACATTCCTTAAAGCCCTATCTCGAACAATATCGCCAGGAACAGATCTTTACATTAGATTATCTTGTAATGGGTATTGGGGAAAGTATGATTGATGAAAAACTGACAGAAACCCAATATAAACAGACAGATGTCACTCTTGCGATGTATGCAGGAGAAGGCTATGTGAGAGTACGCATAGCGACTAAAGCCAAAACAAAAGAAGAAGCTTATCAACATATGACCCCAATGAGGAATGAGATAGAAACACTATTAAAAGGTTATCTGATTCCAGGAGGTTCTATAGAAAAAGCCCTCAAAGACATCATGGTCCCTATTCAATTCATAGGGGATATAGATGTCCCCACATGGTTTAAGCCTTATGTAAAAGAGGATGCTGACTTTGTTATTTATTCTAAGGTGGAGCATGTCTCTTTAGGTGATCAGGTCACTATCCATGTGAATAACGATAAAGGATTTACAGATGGGATGTTGAAGGATTATCATCTCTCAATGAATCGTTTGACAAGCAAACTACAGCTTTATCTTTATCGTTATTTAAAAAACAGTTTACCCCTATAGTGGATAAACTGTTTGAATCGCTTCTATGACATGAAGAAAGATGTCATGAAGATTAGAAATATCAACAAGCACATCTCCACACTCTAATGAGTGATTTGCATCACGATAGAGAATAAGTGGAATATGTGCTTCATCACATGCACATTGAATGAGATTCGTCTTGGCCCATGGGTCATTTGTACCATGGAAGGCAATACCATTTAAGCTATACTTGAAAGTTGCAACAAGTGGTGTAAAATAAATAGAATACGCATTCACATGATGTTCTTCATTGAAACGTGCACTAATGGCAGTACCAATACTTTTTGATACAAATAGGATTTCATCATAAGTAGAAAATGGAATATCTTTAAGAATTTCTTCGGCTTGCTTATAACCAATATCTTCAGCCTGCTTAATTAATTCATCTTTATCTTTCATATGAGGAAAGTGTTTATAGTTCACTTCGATGATCTCATAGCCATAGGCTGATAAACATTTTTTAGAGTAGTAGAGGAGTGGTTTATCACAATGATAACCAATTCCAGGAAATAGAACTGCTAGTTTTTTCATCAAATCACCTCGTGTGATTTGATTATAGCACTTATTCACATAATTTCATTGATTTAACGAGAGTTTTATGTTTTACATAATGTTCTTTATCCTCTATAATATAGTTGTATTTTAACGAAAGAAAGGATGAACATAAATGGCAGGAGTCGTTGTTGTTGGAAGCCAGTGGGGCGACGAAGGAAAAGGAAAGGTTACAGATTATCTTGCACAGCAGGCAGATCTAGTAGTGAGATATTCTGGAGGTAATAATGCAGGTCATACTATTAAATTTAATGGCCAGAAATTTGCCTTAAGACTTATTCCTAGCGGAATCTTTACAACGGGTGAAGTTGTATTAGGTAACGGAATGGTTATCAATCCTAAAGCTTTACTTGAAGAAATGAAGTATTTAAATGATGCAGGTATCAAGACTGATAAGATGCACATCTCAGATCGTGCACATGTCACTTTACCTTATCATATTGAAATTGACGAATTAGAAGAAGAAATGCGTGGTGCTGCAAGTATCGGTACAACTAAGAAAGGTATTGGACCTACTTATGTAGATAAATATGACCGTATCGGTATTCGTATTGGTGAATTCATTAATGAACCATTATTTAAGAAGAGACTTGAAGAAACATTAGCATTCAAGAAGAAACAGTATCCTGGATTACAGTGTACTGCAGAAGAAATTTTTGAAGAATATAAGGAATATGCTAAAGTAATCAAACCTATGGTTTGTGATACTGGTATCTTTTTAGATGAAGCATTTCAGGCAAAGAAGAAGATCTTATTTGAAGGTGCTCAGGGTACTATGCTTGATATTGATTATGGTACTTATCCATATGTAACAAGTTCTCACCCAGGTGCTAATGGTGTACCATCTGGTGCAAGCATTGGTCCTCTTTATTTAACTGATGTAGTAGGTGTTATTAAGGCTTATACTACTCGTGTTGGTTCTGGTGCTTTCCCTACTGAAATTGAAGGTGAATTAGGTGATTATATCAGAAATGCAGGTCATGAATTTGGTACAGTAACTAAGAGACCAAGAAGAATTGGATGGTTCGATGCAGTTGTTGTTAACCAGTCAAGAAGAATGGCTTCATTAACTGGATGTTCATTAATGTTGTTAGATGTATTAAGTGGTTTAGATACTATTAAGATTTGTACTGCTTACATGTTAGATGGTAAAGAAATTCATGGTTTACCTTCTACAATTGAAGAATTAGCAAGAGTAGAACCAGTTTATGTAGAATTACCAGGCTGGAAGGAAGATATCACAAATGTCACTTCATTTGAAGAACTTCCTGTCAATGCTCAGAACTATATCAAGAAGATTGAAGAACTTATTCACTGCCCAGTGATAATGTTCTCAGTTGGACCTGATCGTACTCAGACAATTGTGCTTAAGGAAGTATTTTAATAAATAATTAGTAAAGGAGAACTTATGAAGAGAGAATTAGTACTGGTTATTGATTTTGGTGGCCAATACAATCAGCTCGTAGCGCGTAGAGTTCGTGAAAGCAACGTATATTGTGAAATCTATTCATATAGGGTTGCTATGCAGAAAATTAAAGAACTCAACCCTAAGGGAATCATCTTAACAGGTGGTCCTAATAGCTGCTATGAAGAAGGAGCTGCAACATGCGAAAAAGAACTTTTCGAATGTGGTGTTCCGGTACTTGGCTTATGTTATGGTGCTCAGCTAATGCAGTATGTATTAGGTGGTAATGTAGAAGCTGCACCTACTAGAGAATATGGAAAGACTGAAATCGTTGTTGATACAACTTCACCATTATTCTCAAATGTATCTGAAAAGACAGTATGCTGGATGAGTCATAATGACTATATTTCAGCTCTAGCTCCTGGTTTCAAATCTGTAGCACATTCTGATGAATGCCCAGTTGCAGCATGTGAAAACAGAGAAAAGAACCTTTATGGTATTCAGTTCCATCCAGAAGTATTACATACAGCAGAAGGTAAGAAGATGTTAAGAAACTTCGTAATCGATGTGTGTGGATGTTCTGGTGATTGGAAGATGGATTCTTTCGTAGAAGAATCTATTAAAGCAATCAGAGAAAAAGTTGGCGATGGTAAAGTGTTATGTGCTTTATCAGGAGGTGTTGACTCTTCTGTTGCAGCAGTCTTATTATCTAAGGCTATCGGAAATCAGTTAACTTGTGTATTTGTAGATCATGGTCTACTTCGTAAAAACGAAGGTGATGAAGTTGAAGCTGTATTTGGTAAAGATGGCAGCTATGACTTAAACTTCATCAGAGTCAATGCACAGGAAAGATATTATTCTAAGCTTAAGGGTGTGACTGAACCTGAAAGCAAGAGAAAAATCATCGGTGAAGAATTCATCAGAGTCTTTGAAGAAGAAGCAAAGAAGATTGGTGCCGTTGATTTCTTAGTACAGGGTACTATTTATCCAGACGTTGTAGAAAGCGGTCTTGGAGGGGAATCTGCAGTGATCAAGTCTCACCATAATGTTGGTGGATTACCTGATTGTGTAGATTTCAAAGAAATCATTGAACCATTAAGAGACTTATTCAAGGATGAAGTAAGAAAAGTTGGTCTTGAACTTGGTATTCCAGAATATTTAGTATTCAGACAGCCATTCCCAGGACCAGGTCTTGGTATTAGAATCATTGGTGAAGTCACTGCAGAAAAGGTACGTATGGTACAGGATGCAGATGCGATTTATAGAGAAGAAATTGCGAATGCTGGATTAGATCGTTCTATCGGTCAGTATTTTGCAGCATTAACTAATATGCAGTCAGTAGGTGTTATGGGTGATGAAAGAACTTATGACTATGCTGTTGCATTAAGAGCTGTTAATACTGTTGATTTCATGACTGCAGAAGCAGCTGAAATCCCTTATGAAGTCTTAAATAAGACTATGAATAGAATCATCAATGAAGTACGTGGTGTGAATAGAGTAATGTATGATATTACATCTAAGCCACCTGGGACTATTGAGTTCGAGTAAGTTGTAGTGATGATTCACAAGCCTCTTTTCCACGAGATTAGCAACTATCGCCCCGTGGGGAAAGGAAACTTAATCAAGATATAAAATAGAATAAAAAAAGAAATGAGACCTTGCGTTGAAAAATGCAGGGTCTTTTTGTTTGGTAAAAAACATGACTTCACATAACAAAAACCTTGTATTTAAGCCACTTTTAGTGAATAAAAGCATATTATTTTCTAGCTATTTTTCTTGTTTTAAAAATGAAAAAGAGAGAGTTTTTTATAGGAGAAAAACTTGGAGTTGCGGGGAGATAATTACGAAAAACGAAGGGAATTGGCTACGAATGATCATGTAGTATCGTAAAAACCAGTGTTTATGCGGGTTTGCGGCACTTTCAAAAGTCTTTTGATAACAAATTGATAACAGTTGCATAAGAGCCATTATTCTTGTAATCCAGTGGTTTTATGGTTAGAGAATGATTGACAGGCGGTTGTGTAACAAAGCGTTCAGAGCCATACTCGGAAATATTGAATATTTCTTCGTTGTGGCGTATCCACCAAATGAATATATGCAAATATATGTTTATGAGTGCAAGCACTCAACGCATGTATTCGCAACATTCGCTTGGCTCTGAACGAATCCATATTATAAACTAAGCCCTTAGCTGTGGGTATGAAACTCATGGCTAAGAGCTTTTTGCTTTACAATGATGTTGGTTTGTGTATAATTATGGATAAAATGAAATAACATAATTTTCCTATTGAGTAAATGTAAATTGGAGGGGTGATTCTGTTGAAAATTAAACTGATAAAAGGAAGTTATGAATATAAGGAGCAAATCATTGAGATGCTCAAAGAATGGAAAGAATATAACGATACTCATGAAGTGAATTGTTCACCAGGGGCTATTTTCAAAAACAACTATGATGATTTTGATTATTATTTGAGTAATTTGGAAACCAGCGAGCCTAAAAGTGGATTGGTTCCTGACTCGACATTTTTCTGTTTAGATGAGGAGCGAAACATAATTGTTGGTGCGGTAAATATTAGGCATTACTTAAATGAATATCTTTTGGCACACGGAGGTCATATTGGCGATGGAATCAGACCATCTGAACGAAGAAAAGGATATGCTACTCAAATGGTTGGGCTTGCCTTAGAAGAATGCAAAAGGCTTGGAATCAAGAAAGTTTTGATGGTGTGTGATAAAGATAATATTGGTTCTGCAAAATCTATTATAAAAAACGGTGGAATATTGGAAAATGAACAAAAAGAGGACGGCAAAGTAGAACAAAGATATTGGATTAATTTAGAGTAAGATGATAAATACTGGGAGATAGAAAAATAAGTATCCTTAAAAATGAAATCCGATATTGGAGTTTGATGCGTAATAAAATGCGGTTATCGACTCCACACATGAAAATTTAGATATTGAACTTCCGCCAAAATGTGTTTTTGCCTTTCTATGTTTAACACAATCTATGTGCTTCAGATACAAAACATATAAAAATATCATGAAAAGTTTGTTCATTAAATATGTGGCTTATGCCACACCTTATAAAGGTATCAACTTTTTTACAGGTTGATACCTTTAGTAGTATGTAGAAAATATTTGTTTATAACTGTAAACGTTTCATTGATATTAAGTCCTAAAGACATATGTTATCATGTAGTCATGAGAATAAAATAACAAGGAAGGATGCAAATTTTATGAAATATTCAAAATTATTTAGTCCAATAAAAATTGGAAGTATAACTATTAAAAATCGATTTGCGATGGCTCCAATGGGACCTTTAGGTCTTGCAGATGCCAATGGCGGATGGAACCAGCGTGGCATTGATTATTATGTAGAAAGAGCAAAGGGTGGAACTGGACTTATTATTACAGGTGTCACATTTTTTGATCAAGTTGTGGAAAAACAGGACCCTTCAACTGTTCCTAATCCACTTTACAAGCCTGTTAACTTTGTGAAAACAAGTAGAGAAATGACAGAGCGAATTCATGCATATGGAAGTAAAATCTTTTTACAGTTATCAGGAGGATTTGGTCGTGTGACTATTCCTACAAATGTAGGTGATATTCCACCCATTGCACCATCTGCAATCCCACATCGCTGGTTAGATAAGACTTGTCGTGCCATTACTGTAGATGAAATTCATGCTATTGTAAAACAGTTTGGTGAAGCTGCTTTCCATGCAAAAAGAGCAGGTTTTGATGGTGTGCAGATTCATGCTGTACATGAAGGTTATTTAATTGACCAATTTGCGATTTCAATGTTTAACCAAAGAACTGATGAATATGGAGGTTCTCTTGAAAACAGACTTCGTTTTGCAAAGGAAATAGTAGAAGAAATTAAAAAAACATGTGGTGATGATTTCCCTGTTACACTTCGTTTTAGTGTAAAAAGTATGATAAAAGATTGGCGTGTTGGGGCATTACCAGGAGAAGATTTTGAAGAAAAGGGCAGAGACACAGAAGAAGGCTTAAAAGCTGCTAAATTACTTGAAAGCTATGGCTATGATGCGTTGGATACTGATGTTGGAACATATGATGCCTGGTGGTGGAATCATCCTCCTATGTATCAAAAGAAAGGACTTTACAGAGAATACTGCAAAATGGTAAAAGAAGTAGTAGATATCCCAGTATTCTGTGCAGGCCGTATGGATAATCCAGACATGGCATTAGAAGCTATTGAAAATGGTGAATGTGATGTTATTGATCTAGGTAGACCACTACTAGCAGATCCAGATTATTGTAATAAATTAAGATGTGGTAAGATCACACAGATACGTCCATGTATTTCTTGCCATGAAGGATGTATGGGAAGAGTTGCTTCATATTCTCTTCTTAATTGTGCTGTAAATCCACAGGCAGCTAGAGAGCGTGTTAATGCATATGAGCCTATTTTAAAGAAAAAGAAAGTGTTGATTGTAGGTGGTGGTGTAGCAGGCTGTGAAGCTGCACGTGTATTAGCTATCCGAGGACATCAACCAGTAGTTTATGAAAAAGGAAGCAGACTTGGCGGTAATTTAATTCCAGGTGGAGCTCCTGATTTTAAAGAAGATGATATTGCATTAGCAGATTGGTATACAAATGAATTAAATCGTTTAGGTGTACATGTTCATTTGAATACGGAACTTAATGAAGAAGAAATTAAAGCTATGGATTATGATACTGTGATTCTTGCGACAGGATCTAAACCAAAAGTATTCTCTTTGGGTGATGATTCACATACTTATACAGCAGAACAAGTTTTATTGAAACAGAAGGATGCTGGAAAGAAAACTGTTGTTGTAGGTGGTGGACTTGTAGGTTGTGAAACTGCTTTGTGGTTGGCGCAGAATGGAATTCATGTTACAATTGTTGAAGCATTAGATAAGGTAATGGCTGTAAATGGTCCACTTTGTGCTGCGAATAAAGAAATGTTGGAAGCATTGCTACCATTTAATGGAGTAGAAATTATCACAGGTGCAAAGGTTACAGAATTTGCGAATGGAGAAGTAAAAGTAGATACTAAAGAAGGTAGCAAGACTATTATGAGTGATAGTGTTATCCTTTCAGTTGGATATAAAGAAGAGAATACACTTTATAATAATCTTCAATTTGATATTCCTGATCTTTATTTGCTTGGAGATGCAAAAAAGGTATCCAACATCATGTATGCAATCTGGGATGCATTCGAAGTAGCTAACCATATTTAATAATGATATGAAGGTGACTGGTGATTTGAATTGGGTGATATAAAGAATTTTATATATTTTCAGAAAGTATATGAAATGCATAGTATGCATAGAGCAGCTGAACATTTATTTATTTCTGCACAAGGTCTTGGTAAAATCATCAAGAATCTTGAACACGAGTATAACACCACTTTTTTCGTTCGCTCTCAAAATGGTGTTATTCCTACAGATAGTGCAAAATTATTTTATGACTGGAGCAAAGAATTAGTTTTGCAGGATGCTCATATTAAAACTGAAATAAATAATCTTAATAACGGAATAAATCGCTTACGAATTGGTTGTGCAAGTGGTATCTTAAAGGCTATTCAACTTAAGACAATATTAGATTTTGCAAACTCAAATAAAACTCTTCATGTAGAATGGAGTGAGTACAGTAATGAAGAAGTCATAAATAAGCTTCTTAATTATGATATTGAGTATGGTATTGTTGTTGGACTACATGATTATCCTAATTTAGAACAAGTAAAATTATGTCAATGTAATCTTGTTTTATATGTATATGAAGGACATCCTTATTATGAGAAGGAAAAAATCCCTCTAGATATGTTGAGGGATGAAAACATTATAATAATGAATGAGAGTTTTCATATATATAATGATTTCATTAAAGCCTGTAAAATAAAGGGGTTTACTCCAAACATAAAAGCAAAAACCATGGATGGCGGAACCTTGATGCATTTATGTAGACAAAAAATAGGAATTGCGATTTCACCAAAATTTGAAGACGAAGCACCAGCAGGATTAAAGGCTATTGCATTTGAAGAGCCCTATCATTGGGATATTTATGGTACTTTTAGAAAAAATTCTAAAGATGATTCAATAAAAAAACTTCAAGTCGCATTATTGCCGCAAATCTAATTAAAGGTTTGTTTGAAACTATATAAAAAATCGTGTGAACAAAATTGATTTACACGATTTTTTTAGAACCTTTAATTTTTAAGGGGGGTCAATAGAAAACTCGCTTTAAATTATTGGGGGTTTCCACTTGTAAAGGGCAGTCAGAAATGACTGCCCTTTAGTGCGCTCATATTACTCCTATTTAAATGTTTTATTTATTCTTTTTCTTATAAGATTCTCTCTTTTTGGTATTAGAGAAGTGTTCTTGCCTCTTATCATGTTATGTATGACTTTACATTTTCTATAGTCCTTAATGTTCATTCTACTGCCGCATTCTGGACAGGAGATAATGGTTCTCTTAAGTGTGATACAATAAATCACTTCTTTTTCATTGATTTCAGTCGTATGAGACTGTACAAAGGATTCATAATCCCCTAAAATAATCCTTAGATCATTATCCAATTTGTGATCTCCTTTTGCTTTGATTTAATATGAGCAAATTAATGATACAGCGAAAGGTTTTTAATTACACAAAAATACCTAAAAAAGTGGGAGCCTTAGGTGACCCCCACAGATTTAAAGGTGCTGTTTCCAAGACCCCCAAATATTTAGAGCGAAGGTCTGACCCCCACAAAAATTAAAGACCCTTTTTTTATATCATGACGAATGCTGTATTAATGGGGATATGACTCTATTCTTGGAATAATTTCTTAATATGGGAAATACATTGGAAGAATGAGTAGAATATGCAATAATAACTATCAGGAAGGTAAAATTATGAACTACAATAATATTGATTATATTCAGAAAAATGATCCAGCCACAAAAGAAGATATAGAATCTGTAGAAAAACATATTAATGAAACAATTCCTAAAGTGTATAAAGAATTTCTAAGATATGCGAATGGGATAGTTATGAATTTGTGTGTACTTTATGATACTTCTACTATTATTGAAAGTTATGAATGTAATGAGTTTTCTATTAATATGCCTGGATATATCAGCATTGGAAATGATAATGGCGATAGAGAACTTATTATGAAGGCAGAAAAAGGAGCAATATTATGTGGCTTTTTAGATGCAGCAGAGATAGGGAATTTTGATGTAGAGGAATGGTTTGATTTTAAATCATGGATAGAAAATGGTTGTGAAATGGAAGATGATGAGGAGGATTCAGAATATGGGAAAGTCTATATTGTGAAAGTTCCAGATGATAAATTAAAGTTTCTATCCGAAACAAAGAAACTTTTTGCATTACCTATTTCAACAGGTGTCCTCTATAAGAAAATCAATAATTTGCCATGTGCAATAATGGATAATATAACAGAAGCATTGGCTGATACTATTATCAAAAAGATATCATATTCTGAATGTTATGAGTATAGAAAGGTGAGGAAATGACTCTATGACAAAAGAAGAAATAATCACTAGATTACAGAATGCAACTAAAGAAGATGAAGAATATTATATGGATGATGATTTGATTGATGCAATCAACCAATATCCAGATCATTTTGAACTTGTGGAACCTATTCTAGAAATTATAGGAACTCATCCTAGGGTTGATTTTGGTATGCCCGGGGATCTAGTTCATTTTCTAGAACAATTCTATAAGCACGGATATGAGGAGTTATTAGTTTTTTCAGTAAGAAAGAATCCTACAGCACATAATATATGGATGGTACATCGCTGTTTCAATGATGTGAATAATCCGAAGAGAGAAATGTTTGCAAAACTTATGAAGGAACTCAAAGATGATTCATCAATCTCAATGGATATTAAGAAAGAAATAGATGAATTTGATTGGGAAATTTAGAGAGTAAAAGAAATGAACCCCTGTATTAGAAGGCTGGTCTACTTTTGTAGACTATTATCATTTCAACCTGTATGTAAATACAAATTCAAAGAATTATTTGCACCTTATGAACAATATAGTAAGAAAGATTGTACTGAAGTTGTAGGGACGTATTATGGGTGGGACTACTGTCTGTCTCGATGTGATAAAGAAGATTGCACAGTTCCTATTATTGAAGCAAAAAATCGTGCATATAATTACGCAGTTAATTCTTTATGGATTTGGAAAGAAAGAAATATATTGTTGCAAAAGCTCCTGACTTAATAGTCAGGAGTTTTTGCCTCTGTATTCTGGATAATATATTGTACAGCCTTTTGTATACGTGTATCTGAAATGACAGGACCTATGACTCTGCCACCTTTTGGGCAAACGTATAACTTCTTTATGTGATTTTCAGGCGAATGATTTCTTTGCTCAGACAGAAATTGATAAATGTCCTTAGATATGCTGTATTTTCATCAATAATTGATTGAAGTCATCTTCAGATAAGTAGTAATGACTTAATTACGATTCATTTCACTTGATGTGTTCTGAGAGTAAGGTGCATCAGAAATAGGTCCTATTATGATATAGATAACTCTATGTGATATTTCTTTGTGATAGACTTAACCATGAGAAATACTTTCTTTAGTTGAGAAGTAAGATATTGTCTCTTTTTTGTAGTATAAGTGTATATAGAGTGGATTTATTATATGATTGACACCATATACGACACCATATTATAATAAGAACAGGAGAAATGAAACATGTCAAAATGGGATAAACTGATTTTGAAGATTAGTACTTTATCAAAAGAGTTACGTTTTTCTGAATTAAAAAAAGTATTGGAGAGTTATGGATATGTAATGAATAATCCTAAAGGAGGAAGCAGTCATTATACTTTCAGGAAGAAAGGATGTATGCCTATCACAATACCTAAACATGAACCAATAAAAAGAGTATATGTTGAAATGGTAAGATTAATTGTAGAAAAAGAGGAGAAGAATAATGAAAACACTCAATGATTATATGGCCTTACCTTATCGTTTAGAAATAGTAGAAGATCAAGAAGAAGGTGGATATGTAGTTTCTTATCCTGATCTTCCAGGTTGTATCACTTGTGGAGATACAATAGAAGATGCTATGAATAATGCAAAGGATGCAAAGAAAGCATGGATTGAAGCAGCATTAGAAGAAGGTATTGAGATTAATGAACCAGATAGCATAGAAGATTATTCTGGACAATTCAAATTGAGAATTCCTAAGACTTTACATAGAACACTTGCTTTGCATGCTAGAAAAGAAGGCATCAGCATGAACCAATATTGCGTCTATCTCCTATCTAGAAATGATACTTTACTTTCAAAATAGAACATAATCACTTGAACACATACACTTGTATGTGTTTTTATGTATAGAAATGAAATTTCAATATTCAAGGTATTGGTTGAATACATATTTCAATCAATAATTTTTGTTGTTTTCATTTGTCTTTAATGCAAAATTAATGATTTTATTTGCGATTTTCGCATATTGTATTATAATAGAAACAATCATGATGTTTGAATATCAAAATAACTCTTGTAAAAATATCACAAACATCATCATAAATATTACCGATGTTCTATTAATAACAAATATAATCAATTAAATTTAGATAAATACTTAATATATATTTAAAAATATCTGATAATACATACGGTATAAAGGATTCCAAATATACCGTACTTTTAATCATCGACAGTCACAACAATTTTATAAAGAGCAAAATAATACTGATAAAAACAAATTCTGCATGCGAATAAGATAAAAAGCAGATGATTTATACCAATGTATACAATCTATTTCGAAGTTTGTTTGAAATATAAAACGATTTATTGACGGTAATCGTTTTCAATTTTATACTAGACTTGTAAAAGACGGACGTAGTCAACAAGGGACATAATGAATTCAAATAACGCACCTTATTTGTATATGTTATATCCTTTTTTTCTGAAAAGCGCGCGTCATAAAAATAGACTGACCTCTTTACAAAAAATAATAATAGAAGGGAATACACATATATGAAGGCAAAAAAAGTCTTGAAGAACATTGTAGCATTAAGTGTTGCAACAGTGATTGTTGGCGGAACATTGTCACCTATCTCCGCTGTAGGAAGCTCTAAAGATTTAACTGAATTTGGCAATGTATTAAATGTAAAAGCTGTCCCAACTGAAAAGATTTATGGAACTTATGATACAAACGACTATAACAACTTCTCAGATCAGGGTGCTTGGCATGGTTACTATTTACCTGAAACAACAGAAGCAGCTCACAAGATGTATGGAGGGTTCGCTGGTCCTGTTTGTATCGCAGAAGAATACCCATTCAACTTATCTGACTCAATTAATAAGATCAACTTAGAAAGAGTAAATGGTGAGACAAAAGAAAAGGTTGATCTAACTAAAGCAAAAACAGATTTCGTTTATTATCCAGGAAGACTTGAACAGACTTACAAGATGGATGATTTAACATTAAAGCTAAAATTGATCTTTGCCACTAATAGAACAGCTTTAATCGAAACAGAAATCGAAAATAACACTAATAGTAAATTGACTCTTGATTTATCTTGGGATGGTCACTTATTTACTTGGTATACATATAGTCCAGAAGAAACAAGAGCAGACTATAAGACAGGTACTACTTTCGCAAAAGACGAAAATGGCGTGAAAGTGAATTTTGAAACTAAACGTTATACATATCGTTATATGACAACGGATCAGAACTCATTTGACGTGACATTAGGCGAAAATGACCTAGAAACCAATGTTGCAGAAGATAAGCATTCTTATACTATTAATAAGAAGAATTCTGTAGAAATTGATGCAAATGAAAGCTATAAGACTTATCAGACACAGAGTTATACTTTCACTGATAAAGAAAGAACTGCAGAAAGAGAAAAAGTAAAAGATATCTTAAATAAACCTGGTCACTACTTAACTGATAACAACACTCGTTGGCAGGGTTATGTTAATACTATTTTCAAAAATAAGAACGCTGTAGGCACTGCTTATCAAAGAGCTGCAGTTAAATCTATGGAAACATTAACTACTAACTGGTTCTCACCAGCCGGTGCAATTAAGCATGATGGAGTCGTACCATCTATGTCTTATAAGTGGTTCGTTGGTATGTGGGCTTGGGACTCTTGGAAACAGGTGGTTGCAACTACACAGTTTAATCCAGAATTAGCTAAGAATAACATTAGAGCATTATTCGACTATCAGATCACTAAAGAAGATGCTGTTCGTCCACAGGATGAAGGTGCTATCATTGACTGTATTTTCTATAACCAGAATGAAGACCGCGGTGGTGATGGAGGAAACTGGAACGAACGTAACTCTAAACCAGCACTTGCTGCATGGGCAGTTCAGAGTGTTTATGAAGCAACTGGTGATAAAGAATTCTTAAAAGAAATGTATCCTAAGTTAGTTGCATATCATAACTGGTGGTATAAAAACCGTGATATCGATAAGAATGGTATTGCTGAATACGGAGGAATGGTTCATGAAACATGCTACGATTGGCAGAACTATACTAACCCTCTTACTGGTAAAAGCTATTATATCGGTGAAGAAGTAGAAGGATTTGGTAAGATCGTTGGTGTACCATCTAGCGATGGAAGCTATGAATATGGTTATATCTATGATGAAAACAATGAACGTGTTGTATGTCCAGAAGCTGGTATCGAAGCAGCTGCTTGGGAAAGTGGTATGGATAACGCAACTCGTTTTGACAGAGAAGGTTTAAGCACTGAAACATTTAAGGATCCTGGAGTTCTTATCTATACTGTAAGAGATGATAACAAGAAACCTGTTGGTTATGTTATCAACCAGGAATCTGTAGATTTAAACTCTTACTTATATGCTGAAAAAGGTTTCTTAAAATCTATGGCAGATGTTTTAGGTAAGAAAGATGATGCTAAGAAGTATTCTAAAGAAGCTAAGAAAGTAGCAGACTATATCAATACAAAGATGTATGATGAAAAGACTGGTTACTACTATGACTTACAGACTAATGAAGATGGTTCTACAAAGACTCTTCTAACTAACCGTGGTAAAGGTACTGAAGGATGGTTACCACTTTGGGCTAAAGCGGCTACTAAAGAACAGGCAAAAGCAGTCGCAGCAAATATGACATCTCCAGATAAGTTTGATACATTAGTACCATTCCCAACTGCATCAAAGGACAACCAGAAATATGCTCCAACTAGATATTGGAGAGGACCTGTATGGTTAGACCAGGCATTATATGGCGTTGAAGCATTACAGAACTATGGTTATAATGAAGATGCTAAGAGAATGGCATACAAGTTATTTGATAACGCTAAGGGATTATTAGGTGATGGACCAATTCATGAAAACTATAACCCTGAAACTGGTGATGGTTTACATACTAAGAACTTCAGCTGGTCAGCATCTGCGTTCTACTTATTATATCAGAACACATTAACATCAACTAAGACAACTTCACAGACAGGACTTGCTATTCCTGGTGAAGTCACTGTAAATAAAGATGAATTAGCAGCAGTTATTAAGGAAGCAGAAGCATTAGATAAGAAATTATATACAACTGATTCATTCAAGGCTGTAGAAACAGCATTAACATCAGCAAAAGCAGTATATGCAGATGAAGATGCAACTCAGGAAGAAGTCAATCAGGCTGTAGCTGACTTAAGAGATGCAATGGTTAAACTTGTTAAAGTTGAAGGCGTTGTGATCGATAAAGATAACAAGGACAACAAAGATAACAAAGACAACAACAATAAGAATCCAAAGACTGGTGATCATACATTCGTATTTGGTAGTGTATGTGCTATGTTAGTATCAGGTTTCTTATTCATCTTCTTAAAGAAGAAAAGAGCTTAGTAATTAAAAAAATCCTCAAAATGAGGATTCTGGAGGCAGCCTAGCTGCCTCTTTTCTTATATATAAGTAAAACTTTATTTCTTATGCTTGACATTCATTTTATTATTTATATAATTACCATAGGTAATTACCTATGGTAATTAAAAGGAGAGGCGTATGAATAGTCAAAAAACTAAGGAAATGCTGGACAGCTGTTATATTGCAAAAAGAATATTGGACTTATTACCAGAACTTCCTGAAGGTGTTCTTCCTTCATATATTCGTTATTTAGAAACAGTTCTTAATTTGAAAGAAACACATGAAAAGGTTAAAGTATCAGATTTAAGTTCTGCACTCAATTTACCTAGACCAGGAGTCACACGTACTGTAAGTTCTATGGTAGAAAAAGGTTATTTAAATAAGACATCTTCTAAAGAAGATGGACGTGTCACTTATGTTGAAGTAAGTGAAAAAGGACAGGCTTTATTTGAAAAGTTCAATAAGGATTATTTTGAAGACTTATCTCAAAGGTTAAGTGATATTTCTATAGAAGAAGCAGATTGTATGATTGAAACAATAGAAAAGTTCTATCAAGTGATGTGTGAAAGGAGAAAAGCATAAATGAATTCAGATTTTACTCAGGGAAGTATTTTTAAGAAATTAGTCGCATTTATGATTCCTGTACTAGGCGCATTAGTATTACAGGCAGCTTATGGTGCGGTTGACTTACTTGTGGTAGGACGTTTTGGAACAACAGCAGGCTTATCCGCTGTTTCTACAGGAAGTCAGGTATTAAACCTTGTCACATTTGTGATCACTCAGTTTGCAATGGGGATTACAGTACTTATCGCAAGATATATAGGTGAAAAGAAACAGAAGAACATTGGGGCTTTAATTGGTGGTGCTACAGTTCTATTTGGAATAGTTTCAGTATTCTTATTCATCATCATGATATTATGTGCATTGCCCATTTCAACGCTCATGCAGGCACCTGATCAAGCACTCAATCTTACATCTATGTATGTAAGAATATGTGGTGGTGGTATTTTCTTTATTGTGGCTTATAATGTATTATCGGCTATTTTTAGAGGATTAGGAGATAGTAAGTCTCCATTACTTTTTGTAGCAGTAGCATGTCTTATTAATGTGGTAGGAGATTTGGTTTTAGTAGCAGGTTTCCATCTAGATGCAGCAGGTGCGGCAATGGCTACAGTACTTGCACAGGCATGTAGTGTATTATTCGCTTTAGGATTATTAAAGAAAAGAAAACTCCCATTTGAAATACATAAACATGATTTTAAAATCAACCATCACTGCATTCGTGCAATGAAAATCGGTGTACCTCTCGCATTGCAGGAATGCTTGACTCAGATTTCCTTCCTTGCATTATGTGCCTTTATTAATCGTTTAGGATTAGAGGCATCATCAGGATATGGTGTAGCATGTAAAATTGTAAACTTTGCGATGCTTGTACCAAGTGCTTTAATGCAGTCCATGGCTTCATTTGTGGCTCAGAATGTAGGCGCAAATAACGAAAAAAGAGCTAAACAATCTATGTTTACAGGTATGGGTATAGGATTATTTATTGGTGTCATTGTATTTTGTTTAGTTATGTTTAAAGGAGATATGTTAACAGGAATCTTTACGACAGAACAAGGTGTTATTCATCAGGGCTATGCTTACTTAAAAGGCTTTGCATTGGAAACATTAGTCACTGCAGTACTCTTTAGTATGATCGGTTACTTTAATGGTCATGATCAGACACTCTGGGTTATGATACAGGGATTGATTCAAACACTTCTTGTTCGCTTACCATTGGCGTATTATATGTCTATTCAGCCTAATGCAAGTCTTACTTATATTGGTCTTGCAGCACCAATTGCGACTATTACTGGTATTATCCTTAATGTATGTTTCTATTTTTATATGAATAAGAAAATGAATTAGATAGCAGAAATGCTGTCTTTTTTAGTATAATAGAACTATAAATGGGAGGCGCTTATATGGAATGGGAAACTTATTTTCAAAAACGAATATTGGATAGGGGGTATGACTATTATTTTGATGATCGCGTAGAAGATTTACGTATTAATTCTAATAGGATTAAAGCAGTTGTTAATGGGACAGATTTTTATCATGTAGAAATCAAATTAAATGGAAATAAAATAATAGGCATGTCCTGTGATTGTCCTTATGCAGAAGATGGACACAATTGTAAGCATATGGCAGCTGTTTTATATGAGTGGCAACTAAGTGCAACTCATCCAGTCATAGATAATTCAAAACTTGTGAAAGAGGCCTCAGAAGAAGATGTACGATCATTTCTTATTCAAGTACTTAATGATCAGCCTAGTTTAGTAGAAACCTTTAAACAATATACACAAAATGAATTTTCTTTGACTACAATGATTGATGATTTGGAGGGAGTTGTTGATTCTTATAGTGATGGTTATCATTATATCGATTATGAATTTAGCTGTGATTTTTGTGATAACTATGAAGATGCTATTTTTAAGTGGCTTGATCTTTTGAAAGAAAAGAAACAATATTCTCTCGCATTTAAATTCTTATTAAAAGCTTATGATATATTTGATAAGTTAGATATTGAGGATAATGAAGGTGAAACGTATGATGTTTCTTTTTCTATTATAAATGCATGTTCAAACATTATTATGTGTATGGAAAAGTCAGAAAGAATAGATGCATTTAATTTACTTAAACAATTTCTCAACAATATAAGATATTCTTATGATAGAATAGATATTCTGCAAGTGTTTTTTAATTATTTAAAAGGTGAAGATTTATTGAAGCTTCAAATTGATTTTGTGAAAGAACAGTTAGACTATATAGAGAGTCATAATGATATTTTAGATAGAGAGTATGTACTTGATGGTTTTGCAAAAATGTATCTTGACCTCTTAAGGAAAAACAATGTATCAAATCAAGAGATAAATGTTATTTATAAAAAGTATTGGAAATGCGATTCTATTAGAATGGACTGTGTCTTTACTTGTATTAATAATAAAGAGTACGATAAAGCTTTGGATTATATTGATAAATGTATTGATCTTGATTATGAGAACCAAGCTCTTATGAAACGTGATATAGAATTGAAGAAAGATATTTATAAAAAACAGGGAAACACTAAAGCTTATAGGGAAGAATTAAAGAATTTGATTCTCTTTTTCAATGATACTAATATAGACGATTATATTGAACTTAGAAGTCACTACAATGATAAAGAATGGATTACAGAAAGAGATTCTCTTATTGAACAGCTTGCTCCTGGATGTTTTTTGTGTGAAATTTTAGAAACAGAGCAATTATATGGACAGCTATTTGATGTTATTTTAAGAAGTAATAATAGAGATTTATTGCATCAATATACTCACGTGCTTAATGATGAATATCCTGAAAAACTGATTCAGTTATATCGAGAATTTGTTGAAAAACAGGCTGAATCTACTGGAAGCAGAAAGCATTATTATCAAATTGTAGAAGAGTTAAGAATCATGAAGTCTATTACTGGTGGTGATAAAGTAGTTGATGAAATCATTAAGAAATGGAAGATTCAATATAAAAACAGAAGCGCAATGCTGGATGAATTAAATAGAGTATAGTCCACTCCGGTGGACTTTTTTACATCCTTATTTTACATCAAATGAGTCATCAATGGAAAATATAAACAAAAGGGGGCAAATGGAAAATGAGCCAGTATTATCTTGCAGTAGATATTGGAACTTCTAGTGGACGTCATATGTTAGCCTGTATACAAGATGGAAAAATCAAACTAGAAGAAATCTATCATTTCGAAAATGAAATGAAAAATTGTAAGGAATTAGACAAGATTTCTGTCAGTATGTCTATTGATACTTGGACAGTAGATTATGTCTTATTAGATGAAAATGATCTTGTTGTAGGTGATTCTTATGGTTATCGTGATCATTGTACTGATGGTATGGATGAAGTAGTTAATAAGGTTATTGATGAAAAAGAAGCATATGCTAAAACAGATTTTTAATAAACAAGTAATCAGTCATTATCGTCACCTCACATGTGAAATTATGATGAAATAATAGATATACTTCAATCGTCGGATACTATTGACTAACACTATAATAAAATGATAGATTATTAATCAGTTTATATATAAAGGAAGAGAATAAAAAAATGTTAAATACTTTCATGGAAATTGGTATATTAATTGTTGGTTTTATATTATTGATTAAAGGCGCAGATTTCTTTGTAGATGGAAGTTCTTCTGTCGCAAAAAGATTAAAAGTTCCTTCAATGATCATTGGACTTACAATTGTCGCCATGGGTACAAGCTTACCTGAATGTGCAGTCAGTGTCACTGCTTCAATGAGCAACAACAACGCTCTTGCAGTCAGTAATGTAGTAGGATCTAACTTATTTAATTTAATGGTTGTATGTGGTGTATGTACACTATTTGTACCTCTTGCAGTTTCTACAGATACATTAAAGAAAGAATTCCCATTCTCTATTATTTGTGCGGCTTTATTACTTGTATTTGGTTTAGATAGTATGCTAGGTAGAGTAGATAGTGCAGTTTTTATTGTATTATTTGCCGCATATTTAGGATGGATGATCTACTCAGCATTACAGGCAAGAAATAAAGCATTAAGCGAAGACAATGATGAAGAAATCAAGCTATTACCAGTATGGCAGTGTATTGTATATATTGTCGGTGGTGCAGCTGCTATTAAATTTGGTGGTGACTTTGTTGTAGAAGGTGCAACAGCAGTTGCGACTATGCTAGGACTCAGTCAGAACCTTATTGGTTTGACTATTGTTGCTTTAGGAACAAGTCTTCCAGAACTAGTAACTTCTATTGTCGCTGCAAGAAAGAATGAAATCGATATGGCTTTAGGTAACGTTATTGGATCTAATATCTTTAATATCTTGCTTGTATTAGGTATTGCTGGGGTCATTAGTCCTGTTGCCATTATTACAGAAAACTTGATTGATACATTTATTTTAATTGCAGTAAGTACTCTAGTATGGATATTTGCATGGAAGAAGAAAGAACTTGTTAAGTGGCAGGGCATTGTGATGCTTACTATTTATACAGCATATCTTGTTTATATTTGTATGCGTTAAGAAGGTGATGCCTTCTTTTTTTATTAGATATCTAATATAGATGACAAATATGGTTTAACATAATATAATTTAAGAAGAGGAAAGATTGCACAAAGTCATTAAATGAATTTGAAAGGAGTATGGAATAACATGAGAAGAAATAAAGTAAGATATTATCTGGATGTTGTAATCCATCATCCTGATTGGACTATAGAAGATTTTGAAGAAGAAGAAAAAAAGCTTAAAGAAGAGAGCGATAAATTAACAGAGTGGCCTCCTATATATTGAGGCTGATTTGAAACCAACTTTATATAGTCGGTTTTTATTTTGCCCTGAAAGGAGATTGATTTATTAGAAGGATTATACAGGCAATGTTATTTTGAAGTAGAATCAAGAAGATACTTTGATAAGAACATAGGCCGACGTAAAATTATTAGTAGTTGCTTGATAGTTGATAGCGCAACTAGCTATATTAAGCTATATTTGAAGTAAGGAGGGAAATGAAAATGACAAATTCATTCATGTTATTAATAGCGCTTATACCTGCACTTATTGTCTGGGGTGTAATCATCTATGTCGTTTATTTGCTCATTGTTGCATTAAGAAAATATATTAAGTCAGAGCCAGTACGTAAAGAAAAGGAAGAGTATGCAAAAACACTAGGAGGTGTGATTAAAAAGCACCGCATGGAATGTCAGATGACTCAGGAATTTGTGGCAGAAACACTTGGTGTATCTAGACAGGCAGTCTCTAAATGGGAAAATGGTTCTTCTGATCCAAGTACAACTAATCTTATAGCGCTTGCAAGCTTGTTTGATATTACACCTGAAGAAATGTTGAAAGAAATACGATAAACTTTACAAAAAGACCTACCATTTTAAGTGATTATTTATTATAATTGTGAAGTATTTTTTTTAAATACTGATTTTAAAATTTAAGGGGAGTTTGTAGTATGATTCAATTTTTTAAAAACAACATCGAACCTAGAAAGAAATTAAGAACAGCAGAAATTATTGTTCTCATTGCCTTAGTATTAGGTTCAATTATTTCTCTTTGTGTAGGTCTTAAAGAAGTGCATTCTAATCCTGGTAAAGTGGATTATGTACAAAGCATTGTAATGAAAAGAAATACACAGGATGAAGACTATAGTTCAGACAACACAGTATGTGATGTTACATATAGTAAAGGTGACAAACAGCTTGTTGTTTCTTATTCTTATGAAGAATATACACAGTTAAAGAATAAGACTATTACTGCTTATGAATTCAAGACAAGTAATGGAACTGACTTATACTTTGATCACAAAGATGTGAGTCAGAAAGAAGTTAAACATTCTTATAAGCAGGTCATGGCAAATAAGACTATGTACATCTTTAACCTTGCATCTTCTTTATTTATCTTAAGCTTATCATTGGCTTTAATGATGTTATTCTCTAAGCAGTTTACAACATATGAAAAGAGCTGGTTCTTGAGCATCATGTTACTTGCTACTATTTTCGCTGTTGCTTTCCCAGAAGAAAGTGCAAATGGTGTGAATGGTATTATTATCATGTTATTGTATCTTTTAGATACATTCTTAAATATCTTATGTGAATTACTCATTTCTAAACAGTCTCGTTACAACTTCTTAGTATCTGTTGCTGTAGAAATTGCGGAAATCGCAATGTGTGTTGTATTAATGTATCGTTTTGCAACAATGGTGACTACATTATTCTTCTGGCTTCCAATTGATATCATCAGTTATATCAACTGGTCTAAGCATAAAGATGAAGAAGAAGATGAATTAACAATGGTAAGAAAACTAAAAGGATATCAGGAAGTACTTGTTATTGTAGGTATCTTTGTATGGACTGTCGTTGTTGGTTATTTCATCAGTGGTTTAGATATTGCAACTGATTTCTATACAAATAAGACTTTAGAAACATGGATCATTTATATTGATGCCTGTGCCTCTGCAGTAGGTATTGCGAATGGTTTATTTATCTTCTTCAGATTAAGAGAACAGTGGATTGCATGGTATATCTGTGCTGCTTTAGAAGCTATTATTAACATCTTATCTGGACAGTATGTATTACTCATTCTTAAGCTTGGTTACTTCACTAATACAACTTATGGTTATATTAAATGGAGTAAATATATTAGAGAACACCAGAAAACAAACGAAAAACTATCTTTATTCTAATTAAATTTCTCTATAACTTGAGAGTAGGCTATAAAACTGCTACAATAGGAACGTAAAAAACATATAGAAACAGGAGTGATTATTATGGCAATTGCTGCAGGAGATTTTAGAACTGGACTTACATTAATCGTTGATGGAGATCCTTGGGTTGTTTTAGACTTCCAACATGTAAAACCTGGTAAAGGTGCTGCTATCTTAAAGACTAAGATGAAGAACTTAAAGACTGGTTCTACACAGGACAGAAACTTCAACGCTTCAACAAAATTCGAAGCTGCTAACATTGAAAAGAAAACAGCACAGTACTCATATGAAGCTGATTCTACTTACTATTTCATGGATATGGAAACATATGATACTTATGAATTATCAGAAGAACAGATCGGATTCAATAAATATTTCATCGTAGAAGGAAGAGAAGCATCTCTTATGTTCTTTGAAGGTGATTTATTATCAGTATCTATCCCAGAAAAAGTTGAATTAACTGTTGCTAAGACAGACCCAGCTATTAAAGGTGCACCATCTAACCAGACTAAGGATGCTGTTACTAATACTGGTCTAACATTAAGAGTACCTCAGTTTATTGAAGAAGGCGAAGAAATCGTTGTCTTCTCATCTGATGGAAAATACGCAGGAAGAGCTTAATATAAGCTCTTTTTTCACATATGAATAAAGTTGTACTTGTAACTGGTGGCGCTCAGGGGATAGGAAAAGCCATCGTATTAGAACTTGCGAAAAATCATTATGATGTAGTGATCAACTACCTTACTTCTAATAAAGCAGCGGCTTTATTAGAAGAAGAGATTAAAAAGAATTATGATGTACGTGTGATGACTATTCAAGCGGATGTATCAAAGGAAGAAGAAGTGGATGCCATGATTTCTTTAATAGAGAAAAAATGGGGTGGTGTTGATATTCTTGTTAATAATGCGGCTGTTGATTTATCCAATCTCTTTCATCTTAAGACAGCAGATGAGTTTAGAAAGACATTGGATGTCAATGTCGTAGGGGCATTTAATTGCAGTAAGCGTGTTTATAGACATATGCTTGATCAGGAATATGGACGTATTATTAATATTTCTTCTACCAATGGTATAAATACCTATTATCCAATGTGTATTGATTATGATGCCTCTAAAGCGGCATTGATCTCATTAACACATAATCTTGCCTTTGAATATGGGCCATATATTAATGTGAATGCAATCGCACCAGGATTCATTGGAACAGACAATGAACTAGATGGATATGACGAAGAATTCTTAAAAGAGGAACAGGAAAAGATCATGGTGAACCGTTATGGTAAACCAGAAGAAGTGGCTTATCTTGTGAAGTTTCTTATTAGTGATGAAGCGAATTTCATCAACAATACAATTATAAGAATAGATGGCGGCCAGAAAGGCAGCTGTTAAAAAGGTCCTGAAATCAATTGATATGATGACCTCCCAGTAGACAGTGTAAATAATTAAAAGCACTGTTTGCTGAGGAGGTTTTTCTTATGGGAAGAAAAAGCAAGTTTTCTAAACAACAAAAAATTGAAATATGTAGAAGGTACTTAGATGGCAGTGAATCAGTTATTAGTCTAGCAAAAGAAATAAATGCTGGTAAAAACACAGTGAAAAAGTGGATTAGAATCTTTAAAGCGTATGGTGATTCTGCATTTGATGAAAAACCTGCAAATGAATCATATACAAAAGAGTTTAAAAGGAAGGTTGTAGAAGAATATCTTGCTGGTGAAAGCTCACTAATAGATATTGCGCTAAAATATAATATTCCTTCAGATAGTACAGTACTTGCATGGGTAAAGTTATATAATGATCATATAGAATTAAAGGATTATATTCCTGGAGGTAAGGAAATCTATATGGCAAAGTGCAGAAAAGTCACAAAAGAAGAAAGAATAGAGATAGTAAAGTACTGCATGGAACACAATCTTGATTATTCGGGAACGTGCAAAGTGTTTGATGTGACATATTCAAATGTATTTAACTGGGTAAGAAAGTACAGAGAAAAAGGTGAAGAAGGCTTATCAGATAGACGTGGACGCCGTAAAAAGGATGAGGAGCTAGATGAACTTGGCCTTCTAAAGAAACAGTTGAGAGAAAAGGAACGTGAGCTTGAGAGAGCTCATCTGGAGATAAGACTGTTAAAAAAAGTGGAGGAGATAGAAAGGAGAGGATATGCAGAACAAGCAGATTCGAGAATGAATATCAGTCAATCAAGGAAATCAAGGAAGAAGACAAAGAGGTAAGCCTATCAGCTATGCTTGAGATATTAGGTGTAAAGAGGGCGAATTATTATAAATGGCTTAGACGCAATAAGAGCGAAAGAGATCTTGAAAATGAGGAACTGGCAGACCTTATAAGAAAGTATGATGTGAAATTCAATCATACGCTTGGCTACAGAATGATGGCAGATAGAATAAACAGAGATGAAAACAAGAACTATAATGACAAGCAGGTCTACAAGGTGATGAAAATACTTGGCATCAAGTCAATCATAAGACCAAAAAGAAGAAGCTGTACAGTCAGAAAAAGCAATAATACAGCCAAGAATAATCTCAAAAGAGACTTCAATGCATCAAGACCTAACGAAAAATGGGTAACAGATGTCACTGAGTTCAAATATGGAAAGAATAATGAAAATAAGCTATATCTAAGCCTGATACTAGATCTTTATGACAGATATCCAGTAGGATATGAAATTAGTGACCATAATGATAATAACCTTGTCTTCAATACATTCAGATCAGCTGTAGAAGCTAATCCAGGAGCACATCCGTTATTTCATAGTGATGGTGGCTACCAGTATACGAGTCCATTCTTTGTACGTATGCTTAAGGATAATGGCATGGAACAGAGCATGTCCAGAGTTCACTGCTGCATTGATAATGGACCAATGGAAGGATTCTGGGGAATACTTAAATGTGAGATATATCATTATGGGAAGAAGTGTGAAACAAAAATCAATCTAAACGTATAAAAAAAGACAAACTTAAAAACAAGTTTGAATAATTTAGAAAAAATAGAATAATTGAATATTATGGTTTAGTTAATTTAGAAACGTCAAAACCTGATTTCTTAAGAAACTCAATTGCTGATTCTTCTGTTAAATCTTGTTGCTTTATAGGTGGATTAGGATTTCTAAATGATTCATAATCTGAAGGATTAAATGTCTCTCCAGTAAGAATCATATGGTATATACTGACAAGCATCATTCTTGCAATTGCGATAATGGCTTTCTTGTGACCTCGTCTCTTTTTGATACGAGAATACTTAATTCCAAAATAGCCCTCCTTATCTTTGATTGCTCCAAGAGCACACTGAACTAATAAAGGTTTTAAATATTGACCTGCTTTAGAAATACGAACTGATTTTTTCTTATTAGCACTTTCGTTATTTGCAGGTGCTAATCCAGCCCAACAGGTTAGTTGTTTATCTGATTCGAATTGTTTCATATCTACTCCGATTTCTGAAATAATAAGGATTGCAGATAAAGTGCTGATGCCTGGTAGTTGGGTGATGTGCATGAATTGATCGAACATTGGTGCTGCACGTTTCATCATTTCGATTTCACAGTTATCAATATGGACTTGTAATTCTTCCATATGAGTCATTGACTCATTCATTTTAAACCTTTGATCAGTTTCAATATTGCAGTGTTTAATGGAATCTAGAATCTTATCTTTATTTTTACACGATCTATGGATACATTTCAAAATTTTCTCATCTTCAATGATATCTGACTCAAGTACTTCTTTCATGATTGCTTGTGCAGACTTTCCAAACGGATCGAAAATACAGAACCAATACCGATATTGGAAACTGTCATACAGTTCTGATATCGATTACGTTCAGAGGAACGCATCCCAACCAATTTATAGCGATAGCGAGATATTTCTCGTAAAGCTCTTATTTCTTTGGGTGGTATAAAAGAAAATTTGATTAGATCATGTTTAAATAAATCACAGATCCATTTTGAATCTTTCTTGTCAGTTTTCTTTCCTTTAATTGCTTTGACATATTTTGGATGAGTTAAGTAAATATTGATTTCATCTTCTAAGATGTTGAAAATTGGAATCCAATATTTACCAGTAGATTCCATGCATGCATCAAAGCATTTGTGATTAATGAGCCACTGTTTAAGATTCAGTAAATCATGGTTTAAAGTTGAAAACGTTTCTTGGATGTATTCAGTAATACGAGTTTTCTTATTAGTAATACCGATTGTAGCCACAATGATATTCTTGTGAACATCCATGCCACAGCAGATTGGTCTAACAATCTTCATAAAAAAATCTCTCCTTTCATTGAAAGAAGAGAAGTGGCATTGACTGCTATCTAAGCTAATCACTCAGTTGATTGTACAATCATAAGTGTCCTGGCTCTAAGTCCAACTTATTTGTGCTTGAAAAGATAGCGGCGACTTATAAATATTCAGGATATTCTATTTAAGTAGAATTGCCTACTCACCCCTACGTGCTCTGTAGTATACCACCTCTCTTTGATTATACTATTATATCGAGAGGCACACTAGAGTTTTGGTGGATTTGAGTTTGGTTATATATTTGTGTCCGCGCAACGAAGGTGCGGGGAAATGGAGGAAAATATGAAACAAGAGAGGAATTAGAAGAGGCAATAAGAGAATGGATAAGATATTACAGTCATGAAAGATATCAAAGAAGATTTGGTGTGAGAACACCTTATGAAGTAAGAAGTGAAGCATTGTGCAATGAGAATCCAGTTCAGTATCCAATACCTGAGAACAAGGCGATACAGAAATATAAGGCGGCACATTATGCATAAAAATATGCCTGCCACGTAGTGGCAGGCATAGGTACATGTTTTTAATTATTTCACCTGTCTACTTGACAGGGGCGGATCAAATCAGGACCTTTCGTGTTATTTCTTTAAAACATTTGTAAGGGCGAATAGAATAGAAAGTTTACTATATTCTAGTGTCAAACCACCCTGAATATAAAGTGTATAAGGTGCAACAACAGGTGCATCGGCACTTAATTCAATTGTACTTCCAGAAGTAAATGTACCAGCAGCCATTACTTCATCATGAGGATAACCAGGCATTGGTGCAGGCATAGTCGCAACAAATGAATCAATTGGAGAACTATTCTGAATAGCCTGTGTAAACTTCACTAGGTTTTCTTCTGTACCAAGTTCTAGTGTCTGAATAATGTCAGTTCTTTCTTCATTATATCTTGGAGATACATTATCGAAGCCTAACTTTTCTAACATATAAGCACTAAATACAGCACTCTTTAAAGCGTTCTTTACTGCATTAGGAGCCATAAATACACCCTTGAAGAATGTATTATTCATATTGAAGTTAGCTCCTAGATCTTTACCAATACCAGGTGCAGTTAATCTTTCAGCACACATAAAGATTAAATCTTTTCTACCTGCAATATAACCACCAGTAGGAGCAATACCTCCACCTAGGTTCTTCATTAAAGACCCTACAACGATATCAGCACCGATGTGTCCTGGTTCTTTCTTTTCTACAAGTTCACCATAGCAGTTATCTACCATGATAATAACATCCTTATTGACTTCTCTGATCTTAGTAATAATACGTTCAAGTTTAGAAAGTGTTAAAGATAAACGTGAAGAATAACCCTTAGATCTCTGGATTTCTACAAGTTTAACATCATTCTTTTTTAAACGTTCTACGATTTTATCATCATCGAAATCATTATCAACTAGATCAATCTGTTCATAAGATACACCATGAGCCTTTAATGACTGACTAGATTCTCCTGAAATACCAATCATTTCCTGTAAAGAATCATAAGGTGCTCCAGATAATGAAATCATTGTATCACCATGCTTAAGTAAAGCAGATAAAGTTAAATAAAGCGCATTTGTACCACTCATGATCTGTGGTCTAACTAATGCATCTTCGCATCCAAGAATAGTTGCGAAAATAGCTTCTAGCTTATCTCTTCCTGAATCATAGCTGCCATATCCATTCATGTCCGCAAAATCAGAATAGCTGACATTATTCTCAATAAATGCAGAAAGAACTCTGTTTGAGTTATAGAAACAAACATCATCAATCTTTTCATAAATGTCTTTTAATACAACATCAGATTCATTCGCAATTTTTAATAAGTTTTCATCTATTTGTTCTAATATCATAATTCTTCTCCTTTGAATACCTGTGCTATTATACACCAAATACACCACTATTTTAAAGAAAATCACAAACTCTTAGAATTTTAAATCTTTACAAATAAGATGATTTGTTAAAGGATTGTTTTGTTCTGTTTACTCAGTTCAAGAAATCTATTAGAATATCTAATGAAAGGGGTTTACATATGTATAAGGTTATAGAAGTAAAACAGAGTATATTTGAAGATAATAATAAGGATGCAAATTTGTTAAGACAAGAATGCAAAGAGAAGGGTGTTTTCTTACTTAATATCATGTCTAGCCCAGGTTCAGGAAAGACAACCACATTATCACGTACTATTGAAACAATCAAAGATGAAGTGAATATTGGTGTTATGGAAGCAGATATTGATAGTGATGTAGATGCGCACACTATTAGTCAGTATGGTGTACGTACAATACAATTACACACAGGAGGCATGTGTCATTTAGATGCGGATATGACAAGACAGGGATTACATGAATTAGGAATGGAAAATCTAGATCTTGCAGTATTAGAGAATGTAGGAAATCTGGTATGTCCTGCGGAATTTGATACAGGTTCCTCTTTAAATATTGCGATATTGAGTGTGCCAGAAGGGGATGATAAGCCTTTAAAATATCCGCTTATGTTTGAAGTATGTGATGTAGTACTTATTAATAAGGTGGATGTTCTTCCTTACTTTGATTTCGATATAGAAAAGTGTAAAGAGAATATTCATTATCGTAATAAGAATGCAAAGGTATTTGAAATATGTGCAAAAAGTGGAGAAGGAATCAAGTCTTGGTGTGATTACCTTTTAACACGTATAAGAGAATGGAAGGAATAAAACAATGGCCTATAGAGATAATATTGATAGACTTGCAAGACGTATTACAGATCGAATACCAGTGAAGTTCAAGAAACTCAAGGAAGATGATCCTGAATACAAATGTTTAAGTGAAATCTTGAATGATGAACAATGTAATTTATGTTTATTTTTTGAAGTACGCAAACCTATGTCTTTTGAAGAAATTCTTAAAAGAACAGGCTGGGAAGAAGAGCGTGTTGAACGTGTATTAAAAGAAGTATGTGATATAGGGATGATTGAATATAACTGGGAAAATGAAGATCATCATAAACAATATGTGATGCCTCAGTTTGTCCCTGGTTCTGCAGAATTCATGGTTATGAATAATGATTTAGTCAAAGAGCATCCAGTTTAAAATGGTACCCATAAGGAGGACAACAACCTGACAGTTGTGATACCCACCTTGTGGGTATCTTTTTTTCGTTTCGTTGTTGAAATTATGCTATGCCAAAAAAGTTCACTAATGAAGAAATTGAGTTATTATCTAAATCACCCTATGTCAAAGCCATAAGACAAGACAGACTTGTATTAACACATGAATTCAGATGCATCTTATATGATGAATGGATTAAGCAGCCATCTACCTTACAGATAAGAGAAACACTTAAATCATACGGCTTTGATTGTTCGATGTTAGGGAAAATTATAATAAATAACATCAACATTAACTTTAAGCGCTATGGTCGTCCTACTAACGGAAAAAATAAGGTATTTGGACAGAGTATATATTCAGTTGAATTATATGATAATTCATTTCTAGTTGACTCCGGGGTATTCGTCAAAGGACGTAGAGGAATTACATTTAGTTCTGAGTTCATTAATAAAGCCTATAAAGAATATCCTTCTGTGTCCATTGAAAATCAGCTTGAATCCTGTGGTCTTGATCCCGAAAAAGTCGGATATCATAGAATATATGAATTAAAAAGAAAACTTGAAGATGGAGAAAAAACTAAAGAAAAGATAAGTGCTGATGCAGCAGAGAAATACTTTGGTCATCCATATGTAAAGAGATGCAATACAGATCATTTTACACTTAATAAACAGTTCTATGATGAAGCTTCAATATTCTATAGTTATCCCGTTGATGAGATCCTTGGAATATTTGAGATTGATGGTTCTGATTTTCCTATCAGAGTGCGAAATAAAATAAAGAAACAGCTCATATCCTGGAATGGTGATTCTGATGATATGGTGGTGGAATGTGACCAGGAGTTCAGATGCCGCATCCAGCACAACAGGATGAGAGCACTAGAAAAACTGTCAATGATGCATTTTGATACTATCAGGAAAATTCTTCCTTCCCTTACCCCCGAGCAGAAGAAGGCATTATGCATATGGATAAGAGACCTCCCACACGACAGATATGATTATTCTATCCGTTCCATACTAAAGAGAATCGGCATATCCAAGTCATCCTATTATTCAATACTCTCAGATGATAATTACGGTATGAAAGAAAGGCAGGATGAGATTGATTTTGAATACATAAGGAAGGTCATGGATTATAAGGGATTCAGAAAAGGAACGCGCACCATCTATATGATGCTTCCCGATATATGTGGTGTTCATTTTGGGAGAAACAAGATTCTCAGGCTGATGAGAAAATACAACTGCATATGCGCCATCCGCAGGGAGCGTACTGAATTGAAAACGTACAGAGAAAACTTAAAAAGCAACAGGAAGCCAAACCTTCTTAAGAGAATGTTCCGTCTGGCAAGGCCGGGTGACATACTGCTCACAGATGTGAGCTATCTAAAATACGGGCTGAACAGAACTGAATACCTGTCTTGCATAAAGGATGCAGTAAGCGGACGTGTTGTAAGTCATATCACTTCTTCAGGTAACGATCTTAATTTAGTTATGGATACAATAGATACTCTTGATCCTTCTGAGGATGCCATCTTCCATTCTGACCAGGGCTCCCTCTATTTTAATGATTTATTCCAGGGCAGGCTTAAGGAACTAGGATACAGACAGTCCATGTCACGCAGGGGAAACTGCTGGGATAATGCAAGCCAGGAATCCTTCTTTGGACATATGAAGGATGAGTGCGACCTGTCTGGCTGTTCCACTCCGGAAGAAGTGAAGGAAATGATAGATAATTATGTATACTACTATAATAATGAGCGTCCTCAGTGGACACGTAATAAGATGACACCAACTGAATATGAAGACTATCTTAATTCATTATCTGATAATGAATATTCAGATTATCTTCAAAACGAACAGGAAAAGTATGATAAAATGATGAAAAAAGCGAGAGAAAAGGCGCTCAAGCGTGCAGTTGAGCTTGGCGCTCTGACAGAGGAGGATATGGAATTATATGGCTCAGGAAAGAAAGAAGAACAGGCAACAGCAGACAGAGGCGCAGAGACTTGCACATAGAGATGCAGTTATTGAACATTCAGATAATAAGTTCGTTGCAGAACTTACAAAGAATATGGATGCATTCATCTATACAAAGGACTTCTATGTTGCACTGTATAAGCAGCTTGAAAGTGGAATGACATCAATCGAGGCTTATGAATCATTAGGGTTCGATACTAAGAAACTAGGAAAGAACTGCGCTCAGGCAGCAGCCAAGCGTGCAAGACAGAAAGCGAAGAACGGGGAGTTTGAACCAAAGGCTGAGAACTATGATGGAAGCATCCCTATTGAGGAAATGCCTGAAATGACTCTCGAAGAGAAGGTTGCATACCAGGAGGCACGTATCAGATATCTTGAGGATTACGTAGAATTTCAAAAAAAAATGCCTTCCATACTGGAGGAGATATACTCATCCTACAGCGACAAGAAGTAAAGGAGGACAAGCTCTTCATGGCTTATGACTACATAAGCAGGGGAAAGGCAAAAGAGAATGGTTATACTAACACCAAAGTGTTCAAATTATTTGGTGTAAGCAGCACCGGCTATTATAATTATGTGGCACGCAGGGAGGATAGAGACGGGAAGCAGGCAGCTAGAAAACAGGATGAAAGCCATGTGATGCAGTGCTTCAAGAAGATCATTAAAACACTAGGATTCGTTCCCGGAAAGCGAACTTTCCGCCGACATATGTTCAGAAGGTTCAATTACAATATCAGCGTATCAAGAGCTTCAGCCATCATGAAAAAGATGCAGATTACTGCACAGCTTCCCAAGAAGGATGCATACAAGGGACAGGCAACCCACCATCATGAGTGCATGGCAAAGCCTAATCTCGTTAACCGTAACTTCAAGTTAGGTGTAAGACAGGTCATCCTTACTGATATCACTTATATTCATTACGGCTATAGCCGTACTCCAGCCTATATGTGTGCGTTCAAGGATGCCTATACAACTGAAATACTAGGTCATTATGTATCAGGCAGAATGGATGTGTCTCTTGTTCAGAAGGCATTCAATAATATGATGGAGAATCATAAGGACGAGTTCCCCAAGAATCTGGAGGTATACTGCCACAGTGACCAGGGCTCACAGTATCTGTCAACATCTTTCAAACAGCTTCTTAATGAGAATGATTTCATCCAGTCAATGTCCAGAAGAGGAAACAGTCAGGACAACGCTCCTATGGAATCATTCTTTGGGCGTATGAAGACTGAGGTCATTGACATCATCGCAAGATGTGGGGATATAGCTACTGTAAGAAGGCTCATTAATGGATATATCAATATGCATAATAATGAAAGATATCAGGATACCCTTGCAGCACTGTCTCCAAGTGAATTCTATACATATAAGGTGACAGGTCAGTATCCACTGGACAGCTATTATGGGGTGAAGGCATCAGAGCTTATGCCTCTTGAAAAGATCATTGAGGCTAAGCTTGAAATGCAGGAAAAAAAGAAGGAGCTCCGTAAGGAACGTCAGAAGATCAATGAGCAGCAGTCCAGATTATTAAGGAATGCGGGCGAAATCATCATGCGTGATATGAAGAAGATGGAGGATGAAAACAGGAAATGGGTAAAACAGCAGGAACTAGTAGAGAATCAGCTGAAGAAGATTTCGGAAATCATTGAGAAGATTAGTAAGGCTTTAAAATTCTATTATCATGAAGCAACAGCTGAAATCAAGAAACTGCTTAAGGATCCATTGAACTGGAAGAACTATACAGAACTGGACTATTATAAGGATCTTGATGCATTATACTAATTAGACAAATCATAAATAATATATCGGGAAAAGTCCATAAAATCAGGACTTCTTTTCGTCGTGGAAAAAGGCTGGGGAACAGGCGCAAAAAAATGAGCATCACCTTACGGTGATGCTCATTTAGCAGGGACTGTCAACTTTCTGTCCTTGACTTTTGAACCAGTTTAGTTGTGACTGATTTTTTTGAACAGATGACAAGATTACCACTAGAAAAGGTCACTCCAATGGTGCCTCCAGGAGGGGCTGGTATTGGAATGCATGTTATTCCAGTAGAAAAATCGATTGAAGCCAATCAGAAAGCGGTGTCTGTAGAAAAGATTTCTCATTGGTTGAATAAGTATGATAAGTATGCTTTATCTCCATGTTCATGTCGTAGGCAACAAAGAGTTCGAGGAGAAGGTACAGGTGATATTGAAGCCGATGTATGTATTGCGGTGGGTGATATGGCTGATTATGTTGTAGAGACAAATAAAGGTGGTCATTACTGTACTTATGAAGAGGTTATTGAAACATTAGAAAGATGTGAAAGAAAAGGTTATGTGCATCAGATTACAAATATTGATGGTGAAGATAAGATCTTTGCGATTTGTAACTGTGCAGCAGGTGTATGTAATGCCTTAAGAACAAGTCAGCTCTTTAATACACCAAATATGTCTGCAAGTGCTTATCGTGCACATGTGGATGTCAGCAAGTGTGTTGCCTGTGGTAAGTGTGTAGAAGTATGTCCAGTAGGAGCTGCAAAGCTTGGACAGAAGCTTTGTACAAAGAAGGGGCCTATTGAATATCCACAAGTGGAATTACCAGATATGATTAAATGGGGACCAGATCATTGGAATCCTGATTTTAGAGATACTGCCAAAGTCAATTGTCATGAAACAGGAACTGCGCCTTGTAAAACAGCCTGTCCTGCTCATCTTCCTGTACAGGGTTATATCAAGATGGCCAGTGTTGGACGTTACATGGATGCTTTAAAGCTTATTAAAGACTTTAATCCATTCCCTGCCGTATGCGGTTCTATATGTAACAGAAGATGTGAACAGGAATGTACACGTGGATTATTGGATGCCCCTCTCGCAATTGATGAAATCAAGAAGTTCATTGCGGAAAGAGAACTTAACGAGGAAGAACGCTATATCCCATTATGTGAAAATGAAGAGGGCGGATTCTATTCTAATAAGATGGCTATTATTGGTGCAGGTCCTGCTGGTATGAGCGCTGCTTATTATTTAAGAATCAAGGGTTATCCTGTCACTGTCTTTGAAAAAGAAGAAAAACCAGGTGGTATGCTTCGTTATGGTATTCCATCATTTAGATTAGAAAAAGATGTCATTGATGCAGAAATAGAAGTACTTAAGGCAATGGGCATTGAATTTAGATGTGGTGTAGAAATCGGTAAAGATATCACTATTGATGGATTACGTGAAGAAGGTTATGAAGCCATCTATCTTGCGATTGGTGCACAAGGTGGTAAGAAATTAAATATTCCTGGAATGAATGAAGAGTATGTTATGACAGGTGTTGATTTCTTAAGAGAAGTTAATAAAGAAGAGAGTAAAGATATGCTTAGTGGTCATGTGGTTGTCATTGGTGGTGGTAACGTGGCTATGGATGTGGCAAGAAGTGCTTTAAGAAGTGGTGCAGTGTCTGTTGACTTATTCTGTGTAGAATCAGAAAAAGACATGCCTGCAAGCCCTGATGAAGTAGAAGAAGCCATTCACGAAGGTATTACAATGCATTGTGGATGGGGTCCTCAGGAAATCAAGGATCACACAATCACATTAAAGAAATGTATATCTTTAAGAGATGAAACAGGTGCCTTTAATCCATCTTATGATGAAACACAAACAGAAAGTTATCCATGTGATTATGTCTTATTATCTGTAGGACAGGATATTATTCCTGTAGAAGGATTAGATATCAATACAAATCCAAATGGTACAATTCAAGCGGATGCCATTACTTTACAGACTTCTGTACAAGATATCTTTACAGGAGGAGATGTCTATACAGGTCCTCGCTTTGCGATTGATGCGATTGCACAGGGTAAAGAAGCTGCTGAATCAATGCATCGTTATGTACATAATGGTCATTCTTTAACTTTAGGTAGAGATTTACACCAGTTTACTCAGCTTGATAAGGACGATATTTTAATTACTTTAGACTTTGATCATTCAAAGAGACAGATTCCAGGTACTAAACAGGGTCTTGCGACAGAAACATTTAGAGATTTACGTTCTACATTTACGTCTGAACAGGTACAAACAGAAGCAAAACGCTGTCTTGGATGTGGCACAAGTGTAGTAGATCCTAATAAATGTATTGGATGTGGTCTATGTACAACTAAATGTGAATTTGATGCAATCAAGCTTACAAGAGATATTCCAGAAGGAAGCAATATGGTAAGATCAGAAGATAAGATGAAGTTCATTCTTCCTTATGCTGCAAAAAGACAGATTAAGATTTTACGTAATAAGAAGAAATAAAAATGCATGAATTAGGTATTGTCGTACATATTGTCAGAACATTAGAAGATGTCGCACAGGAAAACAGCCTCACAGATATCCGCAAGGTCATTTTACAGATAGGCAAGGTCAGTGGTATTGAACCGGACTATTTAGTAGACTGCTGGGAATATTATAAGAAGAAAGTGCCATTGCTTAAGTATTCCACACTTGATTATGAATGGATTGAAGCTATTACAATCTGCCATAACTGTCAAAATACTTATTCTACAATCGATTATGGCAGAGAATGTCCTTATTGTCATAGTGGGAATACTGTCTTAGTGCAAGGCAATGAATGTTTAATTAAAGAAATAGAAGGAGAATAACTCCATACAAAAAATCCTCTCTGTAACACGAGAGGATTATTTTTTATGAATATCTTCTGTACCTGCTTTTATGGCAGTTTCATAATACCAGAGTTTATGATCAATTGTTTCTAGTTGTTTTTCTAACTGTCGCATTTCTTCTAATACAATCTCTTTTCTTCTCACAAAGAGTTGATAACGTTCTTCTAATGATTCATCACCACGTTTCACCATTTCTACATATTGTTGCATTTCAGAAATACTCATACCTGTATTCTTGAAACATTCAATAATACGCAGCATAGAAATATCTTTTTCTTTAAAAATACGATAACCTGATTCATTCTTTTCTAAGAAAGGAATGAGACCCATCTTATCATAATAACGAATAGTAGAAACAGGTAAAGACATCATTTCAGATACCTGCTTAATTGTATAAGTCATCGAATCACCTCTTTAATAGTATAAGAAATAATAGAACGTGATTCAATAATTCTTGACCTTAAACCTTGGTTTAACGTTACAATTTTTTTAGAGAGGTGATATAAATGAAATCAAAAGTATTATTTACACGTACAATTTCTCCGGAAATGGTTCTTACTATGTATGAAGAGTTAGGAAAAGAATTAACAGGTCATATTGCGATTAAGTTACATTCAGGAGAAGAAGGAAATCAGAATTTCTTAACACCTGAGTTCTGGGCTCCTATAATCCGACATCTTGATGGGACAGTTGTAGAATGTAATACAGCTTACGAAGGATCAAGAAATACAACAGAAAAACATCTAAAGACAATTGAAAAACATGGATGGTCTCGATACTTTGATGTTGATTTATTAGATGCGGAAGGACCAGATCTTGTATTAGATATTCTAGGTGGTAAAGTGATACAAAAAAACTATGTTGGAAAAGATATTGCAAACTATAATGGCATGCTTGTCTTATCACATTTTAAAGGACATCCAATGGGAGGATATGGAGGTGCTTTAAAGCAGCTTTCTATTGGTTGTGCATCTTCTTATGGCAAAGCATATATACATGGTGCAGGTGTTCCGGAAGATATATGGACAGCAAATCATGATTTATTCTTAGAGTCTATGGCTGATGCTGCATCATCTGTTCATAATTATTTTAAAGATAATATTGTATATATCAATGTGATGAAAAATATGTCAGTCGATTGTGACTGCTGTGCAGTGGCAGAAGATCCATGTATGAAAGATATTGGTATTTTGATTTCTACTGATCCTATTGCTATTGATCAGGCATGTTTAGACCTTGTCTATGCTTCAGAAGATCCAGGTAAAGAACATCTTATTGAACGTATTGAATCAAGAAATGGTGTTCATACTATTGAAGCAGCAGAAGCATTAGGATATGGTTCTAGAGATTATGAACTTATAGAAATCGAGTCATGACAAAGTCACTATATATCTTCTTGTAAATGTGTGACTATTATTGCTGAGATAAAATAAAAATATAGGTAAAAGACAACAAATGGGCGTTGGAAAACCTATATTTTTTTATTGACTTTTGCAATTACATAGTATATAACCTAATGATACTATTCAGATTACAAAGGGGGACTTATATGGAAAATAACGTTACATCAGGAAATATATTAAAACATATCGCATTTTTTGCGATTCCATATCTTTTATCTTATTTCTTACAGACACTCTATGGTATGGCTGATTTATTTATCATTGGGCAATTTAATGCGGTAGATGGTATTACAGCTGTTTCTAATGGCAGTCAGGTCATGCATATGTTGACAGCAATTCTTGTCGGACTGGCTATGGGGGTTACTGTTTCTATTAGTCATGCGGTAGGGGCGAAGAAACATAAACTCGTAGAAAAAACAATAGGCAATACGATTACACTCTTTGCATGCATTTCTATCATTTCTACTCTTCTGTTGCTTATTTTTGTAAAACCACTTGTCGTATTACTCAATGTTCCACAAGAAGCAATGACTGGAACTGTACAGTATCTTGTAATATGTTTTATAGGAATTCCTTTCATCACCGCCTATAACATCATCAGTTCTATATATAGAGGCTTAGGAGACTCAAAAAGCCCTATGTATATTATTGCGATTGCCTGTTTATTAAATATTATCTTAGACTATATCTTTATTGGATTATGTCATATGGGACCGATAGGGGCAGCACTTGGAACTACTGTGTCACAAAGCGTGAGTGTTATTATCGCACTCATCTCGATGAAATATCGTACTTCTGACATTCATATCAAAAAAGAAGACCTTCATCTTCAATCTCAGGTATTTAAACATATTCTAAAAGTAGGCTTTCCTGTCGCAATACAGGATGGATGTGTTCAGATTGCTTTTATGATAATTACTATTATTGCGAATAGTCGTGGATTAAATGATGCTGCTGCAGTAGGTATTGTAGAAAAGATGATCACTGCTATTTTTATTATTCCTTCTACAATGCTTGCGACTGTATCAGCTTTATCTGCACAAAATATCGGTGCCAAAGACTACGGACGTGCTCGTACAGTATTAAAATATGCGGTTATAATTACTACTCTTTATGGAATCATTGTTGCTTTGATTGTAGAATGTGCCGCACCTACACTTCTTGGATTATTTACTAAAGATACTACAGTAATCTTACTAGGTGTACAATATATCAGTTCTTATATTATTGATACAATATTTGCAGGGATTCACTTTAGCTTTAGTGGTTACTTTGCAGCAGATGGAAAGAGCTATATTGGCTTTATTCACAATATTATTGCTATTTCATTAGTCAGAGTACCAGGTTCTTATATTGCTTCTATAATGTATCCTCACAACTTATTTCCAATGGGACTTGCCGCTCCTTTAGGATCATTATTATCAGTGATTATTTGTTTAACCGCATATCGTATATTGAAGAAGAAAGATGAATTAAGTGTGCTATAATTGATTCTAAGAGAGGTACATTTATGGATAAGATAAGATGGAATCAATTGTTCACTCCAAGAACATTAAAGAGAGGATATGAACTCTACCAAAGAGGTGCAGTAGAAGACATTCAACATAATGAATATGCAATCAAAGGAAGCATATTTGACGATGATGACTATTACTCTATTGTTTATTTACGTGATGGAATGATAGAAGATATGGATTGCAGCTGTGAAAATGAAGATGAATATTGTGAACATATTGCAGCACTTCTTTATGCCTATGATCCTAAACAAACATATCAGTTCCATGATTTTCAAGAAGCCGATACTGATGAAAAGTACAAGTCTGTAATCAGAGATATTATTACAGAGAGTCGAAGCTATAAAGAGATGATCAATAAACTCATTTCCTATAAACGCTCAGTTCTTCCTACAATAACCGAAGACTCTCTTGGATCACTTAATTTGGTATTTGAAACATTCTATCTCATTTCATCTATACCTGAAGAAAAAGATGATATCTTAGAAGAACTTAAGAATGATTTAAAAACAATCGTTTCTTGCAGTCATAATAAGAAGACTTTATTAGATGTATTTGAAAGAGAATACCATTTTCATAAGTATGAGAAAGAAGATGAAGAATATCTCACTGAAGTCTTTCTAGAATGTTTTAATGAAACAGAATTATATGAAGACAAGTATCGTATTGTGAATCATATGATTCTAGGTAGTGATGCTTTGAAAGATAACTGGAATGGACGTATGCAATACTCTCGCTGGATATACATAGGATTAAAGATGTTGCAGGAAGCACGTCATTCCCATCAGGACATTCTTCATTTCCTTGATACATATCATAATTATCCACCAGTGTTTATTCAATATGCGAATGCATGTCTAGAAAATAGAAATGATAATAAAGCGCTTGAAGTCGTAGAACTTGGATTAAAGTATTATCAAGAAGATGAAGATTTACTTAAGATGAAAAAGGAGATTTCACCTTGTTTAAATCTTAATATAATAGATTGGGCAGATCAGTTTACAGATGTCATCTTAAAACGCGGTTATGATTACTTTAATAAAGAGAAGGTCAAGAAGCTTTACCAGGAGCCTTATGGTATTGCGGCGGTAGTAGAAGGATCAGAAGATTATCATGTCACAATAGATTTAAAGGATAAACAGGTCACTGGTATGTATTGTGATTGTCCTTATGCTAATAAAGGACATCATTGTAAGCATATGGCAGCTGTATTACTTGCATGTAGTGATTATGAAAATTATGATGATATCAAGGCAAAACTAGATATCGAGTTTATAAAAGAACTCAAAGAACGTATTCATACACTTCCAAGAGATCAATTAGAACAGCTCTTGTTTAATGAAATGAGATTTAATGAGTCTTTACAGCAACGCTTTATTGATCTTATTGAAACAACGACAATTCAAGATAAATACTTAGACTATCTAGTAGAACTGATAGATGATAATGAAGATCATATACCAACACTTTTAAAGAAGTTGAAAAAGTATCTTCGTATCTCTTTAAGTAAACTTATATCAATACGTGATTACCAGACAGCGCATGCGCTTATTGCCTGCACATTAAGTAAAGTCACATGTTTAGATCCGAAGAAAGAAGTCTATGACTTTCTTAAAGATGTCCATGAGTATTTGAGACAACTTATAAACATCTATCCGTCTCAAGAAGAAGCCTTTAATGCAGTGAAGGAACTTTATAGTGACTGCTGCATGCCATTTTATGAAAGTATGATTGATTCAGTACTCTTAAATGATTTTGATAGTAAGCAGTTCTATGATTTGAAGTTTAATCTTATTCATCAGAAGATTCTCTATTCCTCTCTTTATGATGACAGAGAACTCCAAAAGTTTATCTATGAACGTTGGACAAAATATGGTTTGGATTTACTTATAGAATCAGGTAAAGAAGAATCAGTGATTCTTGATTATTTAAGTCAGTATGCAGATAGTGAAGCAGTACAAGTCAATTATGTTGATTACTATGTAAGAAAAGGTCACTATCAGAAAGCACTGGATATTTTAAATGAGCATACAGGTCATGCTTATGAAGTAAAAAAACAAGAAGTTATAGAAGCAATGAATCATCATAAGGAAGTATCTTAAAGACTGCACTCGCAGTCTTTTTTATTGACTTCTTATCGCATAAGATTATAATAGTTCATATATGAACTATCCAAATATGAAAGAAGGTAAGAGCATGTATTTTAATATAGAGTTTCCAAATAAAATGGCTCATGCATATAGTGTAATGTGTAAACCACTATGTCAGAAAATCAAATTACCACAAACAGCTTTTGATATATTGATGTTTTTATCGAATAATCCTCAATATAAGACAGCAAGAGATATTGTAGAAGTAAGAAAAATTAAAGCCAATCTTGTTTCTATAAATGTAGATAAGCTTGTAAAAGAAGGGTATCTAGAAAGAAGAGAAGTGGCAGGAGATCGCCGAAAGACAGAACTCGTATGTACTTCTCAAGCAGATTCTATTATAGAAAAAGGACGCTTAGTTCAGAAAGATTTTAAAGATACATTATTTAATAACATGGATGATTCTATGAAAGAAATATTATTTAAAGGTATGGAAATCATGGAAGATAATCTTGATAGGATATTGGAGGATCAATAATATGACAGTGTTAATGACTATTCTTGTTACATTCTTTGCGGGTATGGGGGCAGGACTAGGTACTGGTTTTGCAGGTATGAGTGCTGCAGCTGTTATAAGTCCAATGTTGATTACTTTCTTAGGAATGAAGCCTTATATGGCTGTAGGAATTGCCTTATCTTCAGATGTACTTGCCAGTGCGGCTTCAGCATATGAATATGGTAAAAACAAGAATCTAGATATTAGAAACGGTTTAATCATGATGGTTTCTGTATTATGCTTTACAGTAGTAGGAAGCTATATCTCTAGTTTAGTACCAGCAGCTACTATGGGTAATTTCTCAGTCTTTATGACAATGCTTCTTGGAATAAAGTTTATTCTTAGACCAGTTATGACAACAAAAGAATCTATGGAAGCAGTCTCTCCTCAAAAAAGAGCCATTCAGTCAGTCATCTGTGGTGTTATTATTGGCTTTATCTGTGGTTTCATTGGTGCAGGTGGAGGTATGATGATGCTTCTTATTCTTACTTCTGTATTAGGTTATGAACTTAAAACAGCAGTAGGAACAAGTGTCTTTATTATGACATTCACTGCCTTAACAGGTGCTGTATCCCATTTTGCGATTGGTGGGACACCTGACTGGGGTGTATGGATTCTATGTGTTATCTTTACATTCATCTGGGCAAGAATTGCGGCGCGATTTGCGAATAAAGCCACTCCAGAAACATTAAATAGAGTGACAGGTATTATCCTAGTTATATTAGGTGTTGTGGTATTTGCATTCTCAATGGTGAAATAAAAAAAGTCTTCTTTACATATGACGTAAAGAAGATTTTTTATTAAGCTTTAAATAGTTTTTTGAATACCCATAATCTACAGGTGACGATTTAAGAGAAGTGTGGAGCAGAAATATTCAGGATATAGACTATCTGCCTATGACTGATAGGAAATGATTTCTGCAGGTACTTCTTGATTTTATCCATAACAGTCTTTCCCATATTTCTATGGTTAAATCTATACTCCTGTTCATTCAGGAATAAAGGCATCTCTCTTTTAGTTATTCCATGATATATCCCAGTAATATTATTTTTAATATTACCAATTATTATATTTAACCAGAGTAGTCTATGATTCTTTTCTTCATAGCTGATTTTCTCGTTCTTTACCTGTATTTCTGTGCCTAATGTATTAAAGCCTTTCTCGCCATCAGTATTAAGCAATGCAGCATGTGATAATACACAGCACTGTTCTATGTTTTTCTTAAGTGACAGACCAGTATAATCATTGATGAGTCTTAACTTAATAAACCGGGGATAGTTATTCTCTTTATCTGTAGATAGAATGCCCAAAACAGGTTGCTGTTCACTTGCACGACCCGCTTTATTCTTGAATTTTGCGCCAATATTAAAGACATCTGCCTCATAGAAAAGGCTGTTGAGCAGCTTGTCTGAATTGCTTAGTGACATAAGAATTCTACACTTGTTTTCAAGAAGAAGTGCAGTCTTATAGTTAACGTCTAGTATTGAACATAAATCTACTGCACTGATTCCTTTATTTTTATTGAAGAAAAGGAAGATACCTAACAGAAGCTTGTATAGATCAAGCTTGCAACTCTGAAAAATAGTGCCTGAAAGCAGTGAATGCTGCTTATGGCATGAGCTGCATTCAAGAACATATGAAGTCTTGGTCTTTCCTACACGCTTGACTAGGTAATACTTATGACAGCCACAACGGTCACATGAAAAGCCTTCAGGCCATTTCATGGATTTGAAGAATTCAATGCAGTTATCAATATTGTTGGAATATTTCTGAGTGAACTGATAAAGAGAAGCTTTCTTAGGCTTTAATACTTTGTTTGACATATGATTATACCTCCATCTGATTTCTAATCTAATTATAGAACAGATGGAAATTTCGTGTGTCCGGTTCAGCTTCATGAACGCCGTTTAATCGGTGCTTATGAAATTTAATTTTCACTAACCTGTGGTTTGTGGGTATTCAAAAATAGTTTTTGTTTAATCCCTTTTAATAGTTTTATACCTACTAAACATGAAAGGAATTCAGTAATAGGAAAAGCCCACCAGATTAGTGTTACACTCATCTGCCCATTTCTTACTAGTAGAGAGAATATATAAGCAAGAGGCAGGATAATAATCATTTGTCTTAATAATGAAATAATAAGTGATTCCATACCACCATTTAATGCCTGATAAATCCCTTGGAAGGCTATATTAATACCTGCAAAGATAAAACTAATAGAAATAACTCTCATCGCACTGATAAAATAATTACGTGATGCATCTGCGTTGAATAATGTTGCAAAAGAGCCAGGGAAGAATTCAGTTATTGCGATACCAATGATCATAAGTACACATGTATAAATTAAACCATATTTAATACCATCTTCAATTCTCTTTTTCTTTCCCATACCATAAGCAAATGCGATAATAGGAGTAATGGCATCACGTAATCCAAAGGCGAGGAATAAGACAAATTGCTGTACTTTATAGAATAATCCATATGCTGTCTGGGCCGAAGGATTGAACTTGAGAATAAGATTTATTGCATAAACCATAATAGACATAAGTGCCTGGGCAATAATGGCAGGAAGACCAATTGTATAAATCTGTTTAATAATAGTGGTATTAGGTGTCATATATACAAGATCATGATCAAACTCTTTATTTAATTTCATATGGAATATAAGTAGAAGTAATGCAGAGACAACCTGTCCAATGACAGTGGCATAAGCTGCTCCTTTTACACCTAATTCAGGACAAGGACCTAACCCATAAATCATAATAGGATCAAGAATAATATTGATAACTGCACCTGCTACCTGTCCAATAGTAGAATAAAGAGAACGTCCTGTTGCCTGTAAAAGCTTCTCAAATATAGAGAAGAAGACAATTCCAAAAGACACTATACAGCATATTCTTAAATAGCTGATACCCATAGTAAGTACTTCTTTATTGACTGTTTGTGATGCAATATATGCCTTAACACCAAAGATACCAAATAATAAGCATAATATATAAATAATACAGGCCAAGAAAAGACTATTACCCGCTACTTTTGATGCTTTCTTTCTGTTGTTTTCTCCTAATGTTCTTGCAAGAAGGGCATTTGTCCCTACACCTGTCCCAATACCAATCGCCACCATCAACATCTGTACAGGGAATACAAGTGTTAATGCATTGAGTGCAGCTTCACTGCCTGTACGCATATTCCCTACAAAGGCACTATCTACAATATTATATACAGCCTGTAAAGCCATTGATAAGATCATCGGAATACCTAATTGAATCATTAACTGATTTACAGGCATCTCTCTCATTTTGTTGTTTTCTGTCATTTTAATCTCCTTTTTAGCTAATAAAAAAGTGTGCAGTGATCCCATAAGCTGGACTTACGCGATTCGCTACACACTTTTTTAATCTATATAAATAAAAAAACGAGTTCATAAACTGGATTTACGCAGAAAATTGCTACTCGTTCGTTTGTTATTATATTTCTTGAATTTTTAAAAGTCAAATGAAAATTAAGTGTAAAGATAAGGGAGATAAACTATAATTGAAGTAGGTGATGACTATGTTTAATACGATGAAATATGCAAGAAAAATAAGACAATATGCAAAAAATGAAATATATCTTCAGTATAAAGAAAAAAAGCCTGATAAGTACTTTAGTAAGCTGGGAGGTAAACCACTTGTACCTAAAGATTTTGTGTGGCCTTATTATACAGGAGAAGACTTTGATGGTATTGTAGAAGAAAGACCATTAACACTTGTTGCTTCTATTAATCTAGAAGAAGCTTCTTTTTATGACGTGGATCATTTACTTCCATCCAAAGGATTGTTATTGTTCTTCTATGATTTGCATACAATGCCAGCAGGACTAGAAGCAAAAGATCAAGGATGTGCAAGAGTCTATTATTTTCCTGATCTAAGTATTTTAGAAGAAAGAGACTATCCCAAAGACTTAGATGAAGAATTCATTATTCCTGAACTCTCATTAAACTTATCACAACAGTTGAGCTTTCCTACATACTGCGAAATAGATGGACTAGATGAAAAGAACTATCAAAAGATATGTAGAAAATATAACCCGTATTTCCTTAAAGAAAATAACTTCAAGTTACTAGGTTATCCGGATATTATCCAAGATGAAATGGAAGGTGATTGTGAAACAATCTATCAGGGATATGATAATTCTTATACAATTACATTAGTGGATCAAAAGAAAATACAAGCCCACAAGCATGAATGGATTCTCTTATTCCAATGCAATTCTATCTGTACAAAAGAGACAGATATCATGTTTGGGGATTTTGGTTCTATCTATTATTGGATCAAAAAAGAAGACCTTAAAAATAAGGACTTCTCTCATATCTGGTTAATATTACAATGTTTTTAACTATTTAGAAATGATTTCTACACCATCTTCTGTCACAAGAAGAGTATGTTCCCATTGTGCTGATAGTTTTCCATCATCTGTATAAACAGTCCAGTCATTATCAGTACCTAGATGGATATGACGTGTTCCCTGGTTAATCATTGGTTCAATAGTAAATACCATTCCAGGAACTATTAATACAGTCTTTTCTTTTGGTGTATAATGATATACATAAGGATCCTCATGCATGGCTTTTCCAATACCATGACCACAGAACTCTTCTACAACACTATATCCATTAGCATGGGCATGCTTTTCAATTGCTGTACCAATATCAGCAATAGTACTTTCCCAAGGCTTTACAGCCTTCATACCTTCTTCAAGACATTCTTTAGTCACTTTTACTAGACGCTGTGCTTCTTCTGATACATGACCTAGCATAAACATTCTTGAAGCATCTGCATAATAGCCATTCACTCCAGTTGTCGCATCCACATTAATGATATCTCCATCCTGAAGTACATAATCTCCAGGAATACCATGACATACTTCATCATTGACAGAAGTACAGATACTCTTAGGATATCCTTCATAATTTAAATCTGCAGAATAACCACCATGACTTGAAGTATAAGCTACAGCCATATCATCAATATCCTGTGTTGTCATACCAATCTGAATATGTTCTTCAATATAGTCTAATAAACCATTATTGACAACAGCTGCTCTTTTAATAGCTTCAATCTGCTTCTCATTCTTAATCATTTTATGATTAGGAATAAGATAACCATGTTTTTTATATTGTTTAAGCTTTTTATCAAAAGCTTCATGACAATCATGATAGTCTAACTGACTACCACACCAGCATTTTCTTTTCATTCTTTTACCTTCTTTCTGTATAAAGTATACACCATTTTTTAAAAAATTACATTGAAAGTTAGTCATATATAACTAGGAGTACACAAATGATTTATTATTTTACAGGAACAGGCAATAGTCGATATATTGCAAGAGAACTACATCAACAATTAAATGAAGATTATATAAGTGTCAACTACCCAGTCGTACTAACGGTTTACACCTCCGACCTTTAACCCCAATAGATATTGCTATCTAAAGTGGCGTTACATCATAGGGTGGTTGACAGCACCCTTTGTAGCAGAGTTTACTCTGTTACAACTGTATTAGGTACTTGGCTATCTGCAAGATAGTTTATTCCCATACGATACAGATTCATAGCTCCAATGCGGTCATCATTAGATTTATAACCACATTTTTTGCAAGTAAACAGATGTATCTTCTTATTGCGGTTAGACTTTTCAACATGTCCACAGCAAGGGCAGCACTGACTTGTATAGCGAGGGTCTACCTTAATAACAGAAGACTGATTCTGTTTTGCTTTGTAGATTAGTTTCTGCTCAAGGTCATAGAAAGACCATGATACAGAAACATAACGATATTTTGTTTTAACACGTTCTGTAGCATTACGAATACCTGACAAATCTTCCAATACAAAGAGAGTGTGCTTTGGGTTGTTTTCAACGAGTGCCTTCGATACCTGATGGTTAATATCCTGCATCCAACGGTTTTCTCGCTGACCGATAGCTTTCAATCTTCGTCTTGAAGATGGCGTATGTCGCATTTGAAGTTCTTTACGAAGCTTGGAATAGTTAGCGCGTTTCTGCTTAATAGCTTTACCACTAACAAATCCAGAGTTATGTTTGCTGTCATAAGTTGCAACAACAAAGTTAATACCTCTGTCGATACCTACAACGTTACAGATGTCAGTAATATTACTTTCTTCAACCTCATAGGTAACTGGTATATGCAGATAGTATTTACCATGCTTATTTACAAGTCTGGCAGTACCAAACTTATAAATCGTATGATCGAAATACTTAGACATTCCATCTGAAAAATAAGACAACTTCACACGACCATTAAGAGTATTGATTGAAAAACAGTTTTGAGTTAAGGAATAATCTCTGTTCCAAACCAAATCATACTGAGGCTTTTTGAACGATGGTTTAATCCACTCATTCTGATTTTCAAGAATGGTCTTATATCTGGCGATAACAGTCTTCAGAACAGACTGCGCCATCTGCGATTTAAGGTTAAACTTTTCTCGTAAAGTAGAATACAAAGCCTTATTAAGTGAAAACTGCTTTAAGTCATGAGTGCGGAATACATAGTCTGAAACATAATTGCAGGCATTACGATCAACAGACATAGTTTCATCAAGCAAAACCTTATCTGCTTCAGCTGCGATTATTTGAATTTTGGCTGTAATAGTCATCTGTTCCATAGATGCACTCCTTTCATAGATATTTCACTATATATTATATCTAATTTATAGAGAAACATCTATATTTTGAGGTGAACTGTGGATAGTAGATATAATCGTCATAACAGACGAAAATACAGCCTGAAAGTACATATAATCCTTGTGACCAAATACCGTAACCAACTACTTAAAGATTCTATCGCCGATGATGCTAAACAAGAGATTCTCCATATAACTAATACTGGCGCTACGAAATTATTGCGATAGAAACTGACAAAGACCATATACATTTCTTATTAAGTTACGGTACAGCAGATAGAGTTTGCGATATTGTCAAAATTGTAAAGCAGGAAACAACATACCACTTATGGCAAAAGTATAGTTCAGTCTTATCAAGACAGTATTGGGAGGAAAAAAAATTTGTCCATATGGTTATTTTGCTTGCAGCATTGGAGAAGTGTCATCAGCAACTATACAAAAATATATTGAAAGTCAGAGATAATAAATAACGATTTACGAGGCTCCTCTCACCGCCTAAAGGCAGTGGGTTTCCGCCTATGACAAACAAAAGGATTTATTTATGAATACACTTATTAGAAATAATGATCATAGCTTACAGAATATCCAAGGAACTTTGGTGTTTGTGGTACCCACTTATGCCTGGAGAATACCTCGTATTGTTGAAGAATGGATTCGTTCGACAGCTTTTAAGGATGTTGAAGAAGTCTATTTTGTGATGGATTGTGGGGGAAATATAGGCAATGCAGGTCATTATAATAGAAAACTATGTGAGAAGAAGGGTTTCAATTATAAAGGTACAATGGAAATCATTATGCCAGAAAACTATCTCGCAATGTTTAATACACCAGAAGATGATGAAGCCAAAAAGATTATTAAACAGGCAGATTCTGTTATTAAACAAGCAGTTTCCTATATCCATCAGCATTTACCTTTTCCTAATATGTCATTACAATTGAAAGACAAGTTCCAATCTTCTATTGTGAATACAGTTTTCTATCCACTTTTTGTGAAAGCAGATGCTTTCTATAGTACGGATGAATGTATTGGATGTGGATTATGTGAGAAATTATGTCCGTTAGAAAATATACAAATAAAGGATCATCGTCCTGTATGGGGTAAGGAATGTACGCATTGTATGGCATGTATTGCGAAATGTCCTAAAAAGGCGATAGAATATGGGAAGAAAAGCAAGGGAAAGAATAGATATTATATTGACTAGGTACAACTTGATAGTTTATCGCTTATTCAACTAGATAGTTATGTTATAATAGTAGAAAAGAAAGGAGTGTCCATATGAGAAAAGCTATACCTTTAGGAGTAGTAGATTATGAAACCTTAAAGAATCAGAATTATTTTTTTATCGATAAAAGTATGATGATTTATGATTTTTTAATGAGAAAAAGTACTGTCACTCTTATTACTCGACCTAGAAGGTTTGGAAAAACAATCAATATGTCAATGATGTCTTCATTCTTTGATATTACTAAAGATTCTAAAGAAATATTCAAAGATACAAAAATTGTTGAAACAGAGTATATATCAGAAATGAATCAATATCCTACAATCTTCATTTCGTTTGCGAATGCGAAGAATGATAAATGGAATGTTGTAAAGGAAATTAAATTACAACTGCGTAAAGAATATGATCGATATGCTCATGTATTTGAACAAAAAATGACTGTATTTGAACAAAACGAGTATGAATCTCTTGTACAAGGGCTAATGACAAAAAATGATGGACTTCTAGATAATATTACCGATGCACTCTCTTTTTTGATGGAACGATTAGAGAAATACTATCACAAAAAAGTAATGGTATTCATAGATGAATATGACACACCTTTTATCGAAGCTCATGTTGGAGGATATTATGAAGAGTTGCGAGGGGGATTATCTTCCTTGCTTCATAATGCATTAAAGACATCTACGAGCCTACATTATGCAATGATGACTGGTATTCAAAGAGTAGCGAAAGAGAACATCTTCAGCGATTTGAATAATCTGGTTGTATGTACAGTAAAAGATCCAGAATATTCTCAATACTTTGGCTTTAAAGAAGAAGAAACGAAGCAAACATTAGAATATTATGATTTATCACTCAATGATGAAGTGAAATCTATGTATGATGGATATCATTTTGGAGAACATGATATCTATAATCCATGGTCTATCTTGAATTATGCTTCTAGAAAAGTATTAGAGCCTTATTGGGTGAATACGAGCAGTAATATAATGATTAAAAAAGCAATATCTAGCAGTGATGAAGCTTTTGAGAGAGGCTATGAGGAGCTTATTCGAAATGGCAAACTCGAAACCACTGTAAAAATGGATACGAGCTTTTTTGAAGTAAACAATACAGAAAACTTGTGGGGTCTTTTGGTTAATGCTGGATATCTCACATTACACAAAACAATATCTATTCAAGATAGCCTGTATATCATAAAAATTCCTAATCAAGAAGTTCAATTAGAGTTTAGAAAACTTACAGCCTATCATTTGAAAGCGACTGAAACAGATCTGACAGTACTATTTAATTCATTAAAACGTTGCAAAAAAGATGATTTTGAAGATAGATATCGAAAGATTTTACTCACATTACCTTCTTATCATGATTTGAAAGATGAAAATAGCTATCATATGATGCTGCTAGGAATGTGTGCCTGGCTTTCTAATGAGTATGAAGTAATCAGTAATCGAGAAGTAGGAAAGGGAAGATGTGATATCATACTAAAATCTAAGAAAAATCAAATATCATATATTCTAGAATTTAAGTATACAAATGATAGTTCAGTTGATTTGAAACAACTCGCAAAATCAGCGATAGATCAAATTGACAGTAGAAGATATGATAGTGAATTAAGTGGAACAGTGATTCGCATAGGACTAGCACATTATCAAAAAAATGTAGAAATTGAATGGCAATAAGAATATCGGATATTATTTCTGATATTCTTTTTTCTATGAAAAAGAGCTGTAACGCTCAAATATTCGTTACAACCTTTCACAAGTATTTTCCAATTTTACTATGCTTATTCTGCTTAATTTCTTCCACAGTTCCCGTCGCAATAATCTCTCCACCAAGTTGACCGCCCTCGGGTCCCATATCAATAATGTAATCAGAATTTCTAATAACATCTAAGTCATGTTCAATCACAATAATAGTCGCTTTTTGATGAATTAAAGTATCAAATACACGAAGTAGTGTCTCTACATCTAATGGATGTAATCCAATAGAAGGTTCATCAAAGATAAAGATGCTTCCATCTTGTACTTTTCCTATTTCTGATGCCAGTTTTAATCTTTGTGCTTCTCCACCAGATAAGGCAGGTGTTGCTTCACCAAGAGTCAAATAACCAATTCCTAAATCCACTAGAACCTGTAGTTTTTCTTTAATCTTCTTACTTTCTTTAAATACATCTAACGCTTCTAAGATAGTAAGAGACATCACATCCTTAATAGAATAACCATGGTACATTATAGAATCCACATCATTGCTGTAACGTGTTCCATCACAATGTTCACAAGTCATTTCTATATCTGGAAGAAACTGTATATCCATAGAAATAGTACCAGTACCTTCACATACAGGACATCTTAACTTACCTGTATTATAAGAAAAATCACCTGCACTATATTGATCACTTAATCTTCCATACAATCTTCTTAAATGATCAAATACACCAGAATAAGTTGCGACAGTACTTCTGACATTATTTCCAATAGGGGACGCATCGATCAAATTAATCTTATTGACCCATGATGCATCCAATTCTTTTACATGTTGAGGAAGTCTTTCGTGATTTAATGAAGCCTTTATAGCAGGATATAACGATTCAAGAATCAATGTTGTCTTACCACTTCCAGACATACCAGTAATTGTAGTAAGAACTCCTTTAGGAATAGAAATATCCAGTGGTTTGACAGTATGTATTGTATCTGTCTTAAGTCTTAAAAAGCCCTCATTAAAAATCTCTTTCTTATTTCTTACAAGAGTTTGATGTAAATCATTGAGATAAGGTCCAATGATAGAATTCTTATCCTGAATGATTTCATCAATAGTACCCTGACTAATTATAGAACCACCATTTTTACCTGCTTCAGGCCCTATTTCAATCATATAATCCGCTTCTTTAAGAATTCTTGTATCATGATCGACCAAAACAATAGAGTTCCCATCCTTAATCAATTCTTTCATAATCGCAATCAAGCCATCTACATTGGCAGGATGTAGTCCAATAGAAGGTTCGTCAAGAACATAAAGAACACCTGTCGTTCTGTTTTTTACAGTACGTGCAAGCTGTACTCTTTGTAGTTCCCCTGTTGATAATGTAGAAGAAGCACGATCAAGAGTCAAATAACCAAGACCTAAAGACAGCAATGCATGCGCATTAATCATGAATTCTTCAAGAATACTAGAACCTATTTCTTTCACATCATCATTAAGGGTATTGATTACCTGTGGAAGCCATGCAGCTAAATCCTTTAAACTCATCGCACATACTTCAGTTAAAGTCTTACCACCTAGCAATGTAGAATTCGCACGTGTATTAATACGAGAGCCATGACAAGTCGGGCATGTCTCTTCCTTAAGGAATTTACTGACACGCTTCATATTCTTTTCGTTCTTGACCTTCTTTAATGCATTCAAGACAGTTGCTTTGGCACTATAGTAAGTAAAATCTAATTCTCCTGCTTCCACGCTCTCTTTATTCTTAGGACGATAGAAAATATGTTTTTTAACCATTGGTCCATCATATACAATATGCTTCTCTTCTTCTGTTAATTCTTCAAAAGGAACATCAGTACGCACACCCATGGCGCGACAGACATCTTTCATCAATGACCACATGAGTGTATTCCATGGCGCCACAGCCCCTTCATCAATAGTTAGATGGGGATCAGGAATCAAAGAATCAATATTAATTGTTTGTACAATACCAGTGCCCTGACAATCAGGACATGCGCCTTGTGAATTAAAGGCATACTCCTGTGCACTTAATCCATTAAATCTTTCGTGGCAGATTGGACACTCAATCATTTCACCTCTCGCTACATTTGTACTCGCAGGTACTCTATGTCCGTTAGGACATAAATAATCTCCACAACGTGAAAATAATAAGCGAATAGAATTCAATAATTCTGTCAGTGTTCCAAAAGTAGAACGAATGCCTGGTATATTAGGTCTTTGATGTAATGCTAGAGTACTAGGAACATATCTAATAGAATCTACTTTGGCTTTTTCTCCTTGAGAGATTCGTCTTCTTGTATAAGTAGATAATGCTTCTAGATATCTTCTAGAACCTTCAGCATAGATGACTCCTAATGCTAAAGAAGACTTGCCACTTCCTGATACACCAGAAATAGCGACAATCTTATTTAGAGGAATATCAACGTCAATATTTTTTAAGTTATGTACCTTTGCGCCTCTTATTTCCATATGATCAATCATACAAAATCCTCCACATAATATAAAAAACTAGCTATCTCTAGCTAGTTCATCTTAATTAATGGTGCGGCCGATGAGATTTGAACTCACACAGACGTACGTCCACAAGTCCCTCAAACTTGCGTGTCTACCATTCCACCACGGCCGCAACTTTGTGCAACTCAAATTATACTTGAGTTGCACATAGAATTCAACTATTTTTTAAGAAGATTATAGAGAGACTGAGCGTAGATAGCAGCTGCAGTTAATAAATCATCTAATGAAATTAATTCATTTTCTTCATGCATATGATGGTTTTTGCCAGGGAATTCACAACCAAAAGCAACACAGTTAGGCATTTTCTTTGCATAAGTTCCACCACCGATAGTCTGAGGACCATGTTCATGATCATTTGTGAACTGTACATATGATTCATGAAGTTTCTGAACTAATTCACTATTAGGATCTACATATAATGCAGGACCAATATCATGTTCTTCACTCAAGCCATACTTATTAACAGCTTCATCTACATTCTTAACAAGTTCATCATTGTCTGAGTCATGAGGAAGACGTAAATCAAGAGTTAATGAACCTTCATTATTTTCATAATCTAAGATACCAAGGTTAACAGTTAAAGCACCCATTTCACCAGTAAATGCGACATTGAACTTTTCACCTAAATAATCATTGTATAAATATTCATCAACGAATTTTGCGTAGCTATTATCAGTTACACTTGCAATATAATGACATAGGTTACTTGCGGCATTATTACCTAACTGAGGCTGAGATGCATGGGCACTCTTACCTTTTAAGAATAAGTGTGTGTTACCATCTACAACTTCTAAAGAACCCTTGAAGTTATTTTCTTTTAAGAATGCATTATATGATTCTTCATAGTCAGTACCCTTTAATACAGCTTTAGCCTGATCTGGTACGATATTCACTACACGTCCTGAATGAATAGAGATTACCTTATCATCATCTGTTTTCCCCTTGATGATGAAATGACAGTTACCTTTTTCACCATATACAACAGGGAAATCAGCATCTGGAGTAAATCCCATCTTTGGATATGGACGATGCTGGAAATAGTAATGCATACAGCGAGAACCATTTTCTTCATTACATCCAAAGATGATACGAACCTTCATCTTCTTTTCAAAATCAAGTTCATTGACAATCTTAGCAGCATAATAAGCGGCAATTAAAGGCCCCTTATCATCAGCCACACCACGACCATAGAGTGTATCTCCATCAAGAGTCATATCATATTCTGGATAATCCCATTCCTGACCTTCAGTAGGTACAACATCTAAGTGTCCAAGAATACCAAAACAGTCTTCTCCTTCACCAATATCAATAGAACCAGCATATCCATCACAATCATCAGTAACAAATCCATCTCTTTGACCAATAGAAAGCATTAAATCAAGCGCTTTACGGTTGTTTTCACCAAATGGCTGATTTTCTTTCGCAGTAGATTCATCAAGAGTTGAAGGGATCAGACATAAGTCCTTTAAATCTTTCAGCATTTCATCTTTATGCTTTAATACTTCTTCTTTGAAATCAATCATTTTATTCACCTCAGTGACTATTATATACAATTTTTGAATTATTTGAAACACACATACTGCACCTTTTTGTAACGTTCGTTCAAGAGTTGTGCTAATATAGTAAAAAGGGGGCAAAAGAATATGGAGAATAAAGACATACAGTTTCATATTACAGTCAAAGGTATTGTGATTTATGAAGGTAAGACATTAATCTTGAAACGTGTGAGACCTTCATCAGATGGACTTGGTTATTGGGAATTACCAGGTGGGGGATTAGAATACGGGGAAGATCCTCACCAGGCATTAGTAAGAGAATTAAAGGAAGAAACAGGACTTGATATTGAAATCATTAAGCCAGTTTATACATTTACGGCTATTAGACCACATTATCAGACAGTGGGTATTGGTTTCTTGTGTATTCCTACAAATGATCAAGTTAAGATTTCATTTGAACATACAGATTATAAGTTTGTGGATGAAGATGAACTAGAGAAGACACTTGACCCACATATCTTTAATGATATTAAGAAAACAATCGAAGAATATAACCAGATAAGAGAATATAATGAACTAAAAAGAGAAGCGAACTAGCGCTTCTCTTATTTCATATAGATCTTTTCAACTTCACAGATATACATTGTATGAAAATCTTTATTAGGATAGTTCTTATCCACAAGCGTTTCATCTAAGAAACATTCAGGCTTGATTGTATCTTCATAGAGTTTCTTTCCCACAACAACAATGTCTGCTTCTTCAAATGTAGGAAGACCTTCAATAAAAGTAGGTGTTAAATCAGTCTTCGCAATCTTATCTCCATCACGTCCAGACTCTCTACCAAGTATTGTTAAATCTTTCATATGTTCTCCATTAAAGAATGAAAGAGTCATCTTATCATTAGAATCTATAAATTCCTTTGTATAACGCTGTGGTCTTACAAAACAAGTCATCACTGGCTTATTCCATAATGTACCCATCTCGCCCCATGAAATAGTCATAGTATTAAATGCGTCTTTATTACCTGCACTAAGTAGTGCCCATTCCTTATTCAATTTATTGAATATTTTTAAATCAAATGTATTTATATCTACTTCTTTAAACATAGTCATTACCTCCGTTTTTATATTATAAACTTATGCCACTATTTAATCAAATTTGTGCTTGTCAAACAATAGGTTATTTGATAAACTACAACTGTATTATACGACTGACGGAAGTGGAATTAACCACATGGAGTATAATTTCTTGAAGAGCCGACCGTCTGGGCAACGTCCTGGACTTAGTAGGCTCTTTTTTTGTTTTTTTAAAAAAATGGAAGCATGCAGGTACCGGATTAGTATATAATTGTTTTAAAAGAAAATAACCTGAAAGAGAGGAAAAACAAAAAAATGTTAACAGACGTAGAAATTGCACAGAGTACAGTCATGGAGCCAATTAAAAATGTGGCTGAAAAGATTGGACTGACTGAAGATGATTTAGAATTATATGGTAAATATAAAGCAAAAATCTCTTTGGAAACTATCAAGAAAGTTGAAAATAATCCAGATGGTAAATTAATCCTTGTAACTGCAATCAACCCAACACCTGCAGGTGAAGGTAAGACAACTACAATGATCGGTTTATCACAGGCATTACATCAGTTAGGCAAGAAATCTGTAGTTGCAATGCGTGAACCAAGTTTAGGTCCTTGCTTTGGTATTAAAGGTGGTGCAGCTGGTGGAGGATATGCCCAGGTTGTTCCTATGGAAGATATCAACCTTCATTTTACAGGTGATATTCATGCCATCACTTCAGCAAATAACTTGATTGCAGCAATGCTTGATAACTCTATTCAGCAGGGTAACCCTTTGAATATTGATACTAGACAGATTGTATGGAAGAGAGTTGTTGACTTAAACGATCGTGCTTTAAGACATATTGTTGTTGGTTTAGGCGGTAAACCAAATGGTGTTCCTCGTGAAGATGGTTTTGATATTAGTGTTGCAAGTGAAGTCATGGGTATCTTATGTTTATCTACTTCTCTTGAAGATTTAAAGGCAAGAGCAGCAAGAATGATTGTTGCTTATAATTATGATGGTGAACCAGTCACTGTTGATGATATTCATGCAACTGGCGCTGTGACTTTATTATTAAAGGATGCCATCAAACCTAACCTTGTACAGACTTTAGATCATACTCCAGTATTTGTACATGGTGGTCCATTTGCCAATATCGCTCATGGATGTAACTCAGTTATGGCTACGAAGCTTGCTATGAAGCTTGGTGATTATGCAATTACTGAAGCAGGATTTGGTGCTGATTTAGGTGCTGAAAAGTTCTTAGATATCAAGTGTCGTCAGGCTGGATTAAATCCAGATGCAGTTGTAATTGTTGCGACTGTTCGTGCATTAAAGATGCATGGTGGTGTCAATAAGAAGGAATTAGGTACTGAAAACCTTGAAGCATTAAAGAAGGGTATTGGTAACTTAACTAAACATATTGAAAATATTAAGAAGTTTGGTTTACCTTGTATCGTTGCTATTAATGCTTTCCCTACAGATACAGGAGCTGAATTAAAGCTATTAGATGATATGTGTAAGGAATTAAATGTTGAAGTATCTATTTCTGAAGTATGGGCTAAGGGTGGCGAAGGAGGCATTGATCTTGCTAACAAGCTATTAAATATCCTTGATACTGAAGAATCTCATTATGCACCAATCTATTCATTAGATATGCCTATTGATGAAAAGATCAAGACAATCGCCAAAGAAATTTATGGCGCAGATGATGTTGTCTTCACTAAGAAGGTGGCAAACAAGATCAAGAAGTTCACTGCTCAGGGCTTAGGTGATTTACCAATCTGTATTGCGAAAACTCAGTATTCTTTATCAGATGATCCTACTTTACTTGGACGTCCTGAAGGATTCAAGGTAACAATCAGTGATTTGATTCCAAATACTGGTTCTGGATTCTTAGTTGCTATTTCAGGAAATATTATGCGTATGCCAGGTTTACCAAAAGTACCTGCTGCCAATAATATGGACATTGATGAAGAAGGTAAAATTACTGGTTTATTCTAATAATTGAGGTCAAGTTTAGGTGAAAGGCCTCTGAGCACCTAGATCATGAAAGTCATAATGAAAATAATGGAGGACTGAAATGAAAGCTGCAGTAATTATGGGTTCTGCCTCTGATGAAGCAAAGGTAGAAAAAGGAATTGCTATATTAAAAGAATATGGCGTAGATGTTGAAGTACGTGCTTTATCTGCACACCGTGCACATCGTGCATTGAGTGAATTTGTAGAAGAATGCAACAACAATGGAACAGATGTTATCTTAACAGCTGCTGGTATGGCTGCTGCCTTACCTGGTGTCGTTGCTTCTATGACAGTGTTACCAGTTATTGGTATTCCAATTAAAGGTGCAAGTTTAGATGGAATGGATGCCTTATTATCAATTGTTCAGATGCCTTCTGGTATCCCAGTTGCAACAGTTGCAATTGATGGTGCTAAGAATGCTGCCTGGTTAGCACTTGAAATCATGGCAATCAAATATCCAGAATTAAGTGAAAAATTAAAGAACAACCGTCAGGCTATGGAAAAAGCCTGCTTAGATACAAATAACGAAATTTCAGAAAAATATAGATAAGAGGAGAAAACAACAATGGAAAAGAAAGAATTAATGTACGAAGGAAAAGCTAAGGAAATTTTTGCAACTGATAACGAAGATGTTATCTTAATGCATTATAAGGATGATGCAACTGCAGGTAATGGTGTAAAACATGATCAGTTTGCTGGTAAAGGTGTATTAAACCACACTATTTCAGGTATTATCTTTGACATGTTAGAAGAAGCTGGTATCAAGACTCATATGATTGAAAAGTTAAATGATACTGATGATTTAGTTAAGAAAGTAGAAATCTTCCCACTAGAAGTAATTGTGCGTAATATTACTACAGGTTCTTTCTGTAAGAGACTTGGTGCTAAGGAAGGTGTTGTTTTAGCAGAACCAATTTTTGAAATTAGTTATAAGAATGACGAATATGGTGATCCATTAATCAATGAAGACCATGCTGTAGCTTTAGGTCTTTGCACTAGAGATGAATATAACACTATCAAATCTGAAACATTAAAGATCAACGAATTACTTAAAGCTTTCTTCTTAAGATTAAACTTAAAGCTTGTAGATTTCAAAATCGAATTTGGTAAGACTAAAGAAGGCGAAATCGTATTAGCTGATGAAATTTCACCAGATTCTTGCCGTTTATGGGATGTAGATACTAACAAGAAGTATGACAAAGACGTATTCAGACAGGATATCGGTGACTTAATTGAAACTTATAAAGCAGTTCTTGCAAGAATGGAAAAATAATAGATAAAAGGATGAAGAAACATGGATTATAAAAAAGCTGGAGTAGATATTGAAGCAGGTTATAAGTCAGTGGAATTAATGAAGAAGCATGTTAAGGCTACTATGAGACCAGAAGTACTTGGTGGTATTGGTGGTTTTGCGGGTGCTTTTGATTTAAGCAAGATCAAGGATATGGAAGAACCAGTTCTTTTATCAGGTACTGATGGATGTGGTACAAAGGTTAAGCTTGCTTTTGTAATGGATAAACATGATACAATCGGTATTGATGCAGTTGCAATGTGTGTTAATGATATTGCTTGTTCAGGTGGAGAACCTCTATTCTTCCTTGATTACATTGCATGTGGTAAGAACTATCCTGAAAAGATTGCGACTATCGTTAAGGGTGTTGCTGAAGGATGTATTCAGTCTGAATGTGCTCTTGTTGGTGGTGAAACTGCAGAACATCCAGGTTTAATGCCTGTTGATGACTATGATTTAGCTGGTTTTGCAGTAGGTGTTGTAGATAAGAAAGATATTATCGATGGTTCTACAATCAAGCCTGGTGATGCTTTAGTTGGTATTGCATCTACTGGTGTACATAGTAATGGATTCTCTTTAGTACGTAGCGTATTTGATATGACTAAAGAATCTTTAGATACTTATTATGACGAATTAGGTACTACTTTAGGTGAAGCTTTAATTGCTCCTACTAAGATTTATGTAAAAGCATTAAAGAGCGTAAAGAATGCTGGTATCAAGGTTAAGGGATGCAGCCATATTACTGGTGGAGGATTCTATGAAAACCTTCCTAGAATGTTACCTGATGGTGTAAAGGCTGTTGTTAAGAAGGACAGTTATAAAGTACCTCCTATCTTTGGTTTAATTGCTAAAGCAGGAAACGTTGAAGAAAAGATGATGTACAACACATTCAATATGGGATTAGGTATGGTTCTTGCTGTTGATCCAGCAGATGTTGAAAAGACTATCGAAGCAATCAATGCTGCTGGCTATGAAAGCTATGAAGTAGGTTATATTGCTGAAGGTGAAAAGGGAGCAGAATTATGCTAAACATAGCTGTATGCGTATCTGGTGGTGGAACTGATCTTCAGTCCATCATCGATGCGTGTGAAGCCGGAAAAATCAATGGACAGATCCGTCTGGTTATTTCTAACCGTAAGAAGGCTTACGGTTTAGAAAGAGCCCGTCTTCATGGTATTCAGGCAGAATGGATCAAGGATGAAGATGAGATCTTAAAGAGATTTGAAGAAGAGAAGATTGATGTTGTTGTATTAGCAGGCTATCTTGCTATTGTGGGAGATAAGTTACTTGCACAGTATAAGAATCGTATTATTAATATTCATCCCTCACTTATTCCATCTTTCTGTGGTCCTGGATTCTATGGAATGCATGTCCATGAAGCGGTGTTTAAAAGAGGTGTGAAGGTGTCAGGTGCAACTGTTCATTTCGTTACTGGAGAAGTGGATGGTGGACCAATCATCTTACAAAGAGCGGTTGATATTTCAGACTTAGAGACTCCTGAAGACATTCAGGCACGTGTCTTAGAAATCGAACATGAAATCTTACCAGAAGCTGTTGCTTTATATTGTGAAGGACGTGTTTCTGTAGAAAATGAAAGGGTGAAGATCAGTTGAAAAGAGCGTTAGTATCAGTTACAAATAAAGAAGGTATTGTTGAATTTGCGAAAGGTCTTGAAGAATTAGGCTTTGAAGTTGTTTCTACTGGTGGAACATATAAGAAACTATTAGAAGCAGGTGTAAAAGCCATTGAAATTGATGATGTGACAGGTTTCCCTGAAATCCTTGATGGAAGAGTTAAGACACTTCATCCAAAAGTACATGGTGGTATTCTATTTAGAAGAGATGTAGAAGAACATGTCAAGACTGTAGAAGAAATGGGTATTACACCTATTGATCTTGTTTGTTGTAATCTCTATGAGTTTGAAAAAGCGCTTAAGGCTGGCAAGCCAATGGCTGAAATGATTGAAAATATTGATATCGGTGGACCTTCAATGATCCGTTCTGCTGCTAAGAACTTCAAGGATGTATTGATTGTTACTGATCCAAAAGATTATGATGCTGTATTAGAAGCTATTAGAGAAGATAAGACTGATTTTGAATTCAGAATGAATCTTGCTTATAAGGCTTATAGCTTAACAGGCAGCTATGATGCAATGATTTCTCGTTATTTCGCTGATCAGGTGCATGATGAATTCCCTGATATCTTAAATATTTCATTAAAGAAGACAGATCATTTACGTTATGGTGAAAACTCTCAGCAGAGTGCAAATGCTTATGTTGATCCATATGTTCAGCATTCTTTATTAGATTATGAACAGTTACATGGTAAGGAAATTTCTTTCAATAACGTGAATGACTTATATGGTGCAGTTGCCTGCGTAAGAGAATTTGGTGATCAGTTAGTGACTGTTGCAATTAAGCATTCAACACCTTGTGGAGTTGCTATTGGTAAGACTGGTTATGAATCTTATAAGCGTGCTTATGAAGGTGATCCAACTTCTATCTTTGGTGGAATCATCGCTGTAAACTATAAGATTGATAAGGAAACTGCTTTAGAAATGAAGAAGACTTTCTTAGAAATCATTGCAGCACCTGATTTTGATGATGATGCTTTAGAAGTATTAGAAAAGAAGAAGAACTTACGTTTATTAAAGCTTAAGAATCTTGATGCACGTGATGCTAAGTATGATATTAAGTATCTTGAAGGTAAAGCACTTGTTCAGGAATTAAATACTAAGCTTATTGATGAAATGAAAGTAGTAACTAAGAAACAGCCAACAGAAGCTGAATTATCTGATATGGAATTTGGTTTAAAGGTTGTTAAATATGTTAAGTCTAATGCGATTGTATTAGTGAAAGATGGATGTACTCTTGCAGTAGGTGGAGGACAGACTTCACGTATCTGGGCATTAGAAAATGCAATTCATAATAATCCTGATAAGGATTTTCATGGTGCTGTATTAGCAAGTGATGCATTCTTCCCATTTAGTGATTGTGCACAGGTGGCTGATAAAGCAGGCATTAAGGCTATTGTACAGCCTGGTGGATCTGTTCGTGATCAGGAATCTATTGACTATTGTGATGAACATGATATGACAATGGTCTTCAATGGTTATAGACATTTTAGACACTAAGGAGGCGTTATATGAAGGTTCTTGTTATTGGTAGTGGTGGAAGAGAACATGCAATTGCCTGGAAATTAAAACAGAGTAAACATGTTACTGAATTATATGCTATTCCTGGTAATCCTGGTATGGATGCTGTATGTATTCCAGGTAGTGTAGAAGATATGCCTTTTATCTTAAAGACTGTTGAAGAAAAGGGTATTGATTTAACAGTGATTGGTCCTGAAGTACCATTATGTATGGGACTTGCTGATTATCTTGAAGAAAGAGGACATAAAGTATTTGGCCCTAGAAAAGAATCAGCTATTCTTGAAGGTTCTAAAGCCTTCTCTAAGGATTTTATGAAGAAGCACAATATTCCTACTGCAAAGTATGAAGAAGTGACTGATTATGAATCAGCTGTTAAAGCATTAGATGCATTTGATCTTCCTGTTGTTGTTAAGGCTGATGGTCTTGCAGCAGGTAAGGGAGTTGTAATCTGTGAAACAAAAGAACAGGCAAAAGAAGAATTAAAGGTTATGCTTGATGGCAGTGCTTTTGGTGAAGCAGGTAAGAAGGTAGTTTTAGAAGAATTCTTAACTGGTTTTGAATGTTCTCTATTGTGCTTTGTAGACCATGATACAATCATACCTATGGTATCTGCAAAGGATCATAAACAGATTTATGATAATAATGAAGGTCCTAATACTGGAGGTATGGGTACAGTATCACCTAATCCATTCTTACCTGAAGGTATGGAAGGAACTTTCAAGGAAAAGATTCTTGATCCATTCATGAAAGCTTTACATGAAGATCATATGGATTATCGTGGGGTAGTCTTTATTGGATTAATGATCAAGGATCAGGATGTTAAGGTATTAGAATTCAATGTTCGTTTTGGTGATCCTGAAACTCAGGTTATCTTAATGAGACTTGACAGTGATTTATATGAAGTAATGTATGGATGTGCGACAAATACATTGAAAGATGTTGATGTTAAGTGGAAAGATGAACAGGCAACATGTGTTGTTCTTGCAAGTGGAGGCTATCCTGGATCTTATAAAAAGGGTAAAGTCATTACTGGTTTAGATCATCTTCCAGATGATATCGTTGTCTTCCATGCAGGTACTAAACGTAATGAAAACAATGAAATCGTCACAAATGGTGGACGTGTATTAAATGTTTGTGCATTAGGACATGATCTTGAAGAAACAAGAAAGAAAGTCTATGATGCAATTGAAAACATTCATTTTGATGGCATGTATATGCGTAAAGATATTGGCTTACATTAGGAGGATAACATGGCTAAAGTTTATCGCGTTTATGTAGAAAAAAGAAAAGAAAATGCGGTTGAAGCAGATTCTATCAAACATGATTTGATGACAAGACTTGGTTTAACTGACATTTCTAACTTAACAGTTGTCAACCGTTATGATCTTCAGGGTATTACTGAAGAAGTATTAGAAGAAGGTATTCCTACTATTCTTTCTGAGCCAATGGTAGATGAAGTATATCGTGAAGAATATGCAATTCCAGAAGGAGCTGTAAGTTTTGCGATTGAATATCTTCCAGGACAGTATGATGCTAGAGCTGATGCCTGTGAACAGTGCTTCCAGTTATTAACTGGTGAAAAAGGCGTTAAGGTTAAATGTGCAAAGCTTATTGTGATCGAAGGTGTTTCTAGTGATGAATTACCAGCAATTAAACATTATTTAATTAACCCTGTTGATTCTAGAGAAGCGTCTTTAGAAAAGCCAGCAGATTTAAATGATGCTGTTGTTGAAATCAAGAAGGTTCCAGTGATTGAAGGATTTATTGGTTTCACTGATGAAGAAGTTGAAGCATTACTTGAAAAGATGAGTCTTGCTATGAACTTTGATGACTTAAAGGTGACTCAGAACTACTTTAGAGATGTAGAAAAGAGAGATCCTACTGAAACTGAAATCAGAGTATTAGATACTTACTGGTCTGACCATTGTCGTCATACAACATTTGCGACTGTTATTACAGATATTGATATCGCAAATGGTGCATTTAAAGAAATCTTAGAAAAAGATGTAGAAAAATATAAAGCAAGCCGTCATGTTGTTTATGGTGTAGATACAAAGAGAACACTTACTTTAATGGATCTTGCAACTATTTCTATGAAAGAACTTAGAAAGCGTGGATATTTGGATGATATGGAAGTATCTGAAGAAATCAATGCATGTTCAGTTCGTTTAAAGGTTCATACAACTGATGGTGATGAAGATTGGTTATTAATGTTTAAGAATGAAACACATAACCATCCAACAGAAATTGAACCATTTGGTGGTGCTGCTACATGTTTAGGTGGTGCTATCCGAGACCCATTATCAGGTCGTGCTTATGTTTATCAGTCTATGCGTATTACTGGTGCTGGTGATCCTCGTCAGAAATTAGAGGATACACTTCCTGGTAAATTACCACAGAGAAAGATCTGTGAAGAAGCCGCTCATGGTTTCTCTTCTTATGGTAACCAGATTGGTTTAACAACTGGTTTTGTCCATGAAGTATATGATCAGGGTTATGTTGCTAAGAGAATGGAATTAGGTGCTGTTGTGGCAGCAGCTCCAGAAGAACAGGTTAAGAGATTAATTCCTGAAAATGGACAGATTGTCTTATTAATTGGTGGACGCACTGGTCGTGATGGTATTGGTGGTGCGACTGGTTCTTCTAAGAAGCATGAATTAAAGACAACTGAAACTGCTGGTGCTGAAGTACAGAAAGGTAACCCAGTTGAAGAAAGAAAGATTCAGAGATTATTTAGAAATAAAGAATTCTCTAAGAAGATTGTAAGATGTAATGACTTTGGTGCTGGAGGTGTCAGCGTTGCCGTTGGTGAATTAGCACCTGGTCTAGATATCAACTTAGATGCAGTATTAAAGAAATATGAAGGTTTAAATGGTACTGAACTTGCAATTAGTGAATCACAGGAACGTATGGCTATTGTCATCAATGAATGTGATAAAGACTTCTGTATCCAGGCAGCTCATGATGAAAACCTTGAAGTTGTACAGGTTGCTACAGTAACAGATAAGAACCGTTTAACTATGAAATATATGGGAGATACTATTGTAGATATCTCTAGAGACTTCTTAGATGAAGCAGGAGCTAAACGTTATCAGGATATCCATGTAGAATTACCTGATTTTGATCAGGCACCATTCAACCCAGAAGCAAAAGAAAACTTCACTGAAACAACTAAAGAAGTATTATCTCGTTTATCTACAGCTTCTCAGAAAGGCTTAGTAGAACGTTTTGACTCTTCTATCGGTAATGGTACTGTTCTTTCACCATTTGGTGGTAAGACATATCGTACAGAAACTGAAGGTATGGCTGCATTAATTCCAGTATTAGGAAAAGAAACAACTACATGTTCATTAATGAGTTATGGCTATAGCCCACTTATTTCTGAATGGTCACCATATCATGGTGCTATCAATGCAGTTGTAGAATCTGTAGCAAAGATCATCGCAATGGGTGGTACTTGGCATACAATTCGTTTCTCATTCCAGGAATTCTTTGAAAAGTTATTAAATGATCCTAAGAGATGGGGTAAACCATTCAGCGCATTATTAGGTGCTTATCGTGCTCAGGAAGAATTATTATTACCTTCTATTGGTGGTAAGGATTCTATGTCAGGTTCATTTGAAGACTTAGATGTTCCTCCAACTTTAGTATCATTTGCGATTACTGGTGGAGATGTACATAAAGTCATCACTCCTGAATTAAAAGAAGCAGGACATGTATTAGTAGAATTCATGCTTCCTAAGGATGAATTCCATGTATTTGATTTTGAAGCATTAAGAAAACAGTTCGATGCAGTAGAAGCATTGATCCAGTCTGGTAAGGCTTATTCAGCTTATACAGTTAAAGACGGTGGTTTAGTTGAAGCTGTTTACAAGATGGCATTTGGTAATGAAATTGGTGTAGCATTTGACGATGCATTAACACTTAATGATTTAGTTGAAAAGAACTTTGGACATATTGTTGTAGAAGTAGACAATGCAGAAGTTGTTGAAGGATATGAAAATGTTCGTATTATTGCTTCTACAAATGAAGAAAAGGCTGTATCATATAAGGGTGAGAAAGTTACACTTGATGATGCATATGAAATGAATAGTGCACCATTAGAATCTGTCTATCCTACTACAGCAAAAGCACCTACTACAAAAGTACGTACTGGTGGCTGCAATGAAAGAGGCAAAATGTTTGCTTCTAAGAAGTATGATGAAGTAAATGTTGTTATTCCTGTATTCCCAGGAACTAACTGTGAATTTGATTCTAAACGTGCATTTGAAAAAGCAGGTGCAAAGGTTCAGCTTGTTCTTATTAGAAATAAGACAGAAGAAGATATTAAGAAGTCTGTTGATGAATTAGAAAAAGCAATCCATAATGCACAGATCATGATGTTACCAGGTGGTTTCTCAGCTGGTGATGAACCTGAAGGTTCAGGTAAGTTCATTGCAACTGTATTACGTAACCCAAGATTAAAGGCTGCAATCGATGATTTATTAGACAATCGTGAAGGCTTAATGATTGGTATCTGTAATGGATTCCAGGCATTAGTAAAACTTGGTTTACTTCCTCATGGACATATTAAGGATATGAGTAAAGATGATCCTACTCTAACATTCAATACAATTGGACGTCATTTATCTCAGATGGTAACTACAAGAGTATCTAGTGTGAAGTCTCCATGGCTTGCTAATGTAGAGTTAGGTGATGAACATATTATCCCTATTTCTCATGGTGAAGGACGTTTCGTTGCACCTCAGGAAGTACTTGATCAGTTAATTGATAATGGTCAGGTAGCATTCCAGTATGTTGATCCAAATGGAAATGTGACTATGGAATCTCCATATAACCCTAATGGTTCTATGTATGGTATTGAAGGTATCATTTCTGAAGATGGTAGAGTATTAGGTAAGATGGGTCATTCTGAACGTCAGGGTGAAAACAGAGACCTTAACATCTACGGTGAAATGGATCAGAAGTTATTTGAAGCCGGCGTGAAGTATTTTAAAGGAGAATAACGAATGGATAAATTAGAATTTGAAAGTATGACACTCTGTCCTCTAGATGGACGTTATGGCAAGATTAAAGATCAGTTAGCTGATTATTTCAGTGAATATGCACTTGTTAAGTATAGAGTGTTTGTAGAAATCCAGTGGTTGAAGTTCCAGTTGGATCACCTTCATACAGAAACTTTAGACAAGGTTGATCCTAACAAGGTAGAGGATATTCTTGCGATTTCTAAGGATTTCAACTTTGATTCTTTCAAGAGAATTAAAGAAATCGAATCTGTTACAAGACATGATGTTAAGGCAGTAGAATATTTCATTGATGAAAAGCTTAAAGCTTTAGGTTATGAACATTTAGAAAGCTATGTACATATCGGATGTACTTCTGAAGATATCAACAATACATCATATGCATGTATGATTAAACATGGTTTAAAGGATGTTTGGTTACCTGCAGCTAAAGAATTTGCTTCAATGATCAATAAATTAGCAGTAGATCATAAGGATGATGCAATGCTTGCACATACTCATGGACAGCCTGCTACACCTACAACTATTGGTAAAGAATTCAAAGTCTATGCTTATCGTTTCTTTTCTAGTATTGAAAACGTTGAAAATGTCAAGATTAAAGCAAAATTCAATGGGGCAACTGGTAACTACAGTGCAATCTTAACAGCCTTCCCTAATGAAGATTGGCCTACATTAAATAAGGAATTCGTAGAAGACTATTTAGGACTTACATTCAATCCATTAACTACTCAGATTGAATCTCATGACTATACTTGTCATATCTTAGATGGTATCCGTCATTTCAATAATATATTGGCTGACTTAGATGTAGATATGTGGTTATATATCTCAATGGAATACTTTAAACAGATTCCTGTTAAGGGTGAAGTTGGTTCTTCAACTATGCCTCATAAGGTTAACCCAATCCGTTTTGAAAACTCTGAAGCAAACATTGATTTATCAAATAATCTATGTGTTGCATTATCTAACAAGCTTCCTAAGTCAAGAATGCAGAGAGACTTATCAGACTCTTCAAGTCAGCGTAACTTAGGATTATGCTTCGGATATTCATTACAGGCTATTTCTGAAACAACTGGCGGCTTAGCTAAGTGTGTTGTAAATAAAGAAAAGCTTGCAAAAGACTTAAATGAAAAATGGGAAGTTCTTGCAGAACCTATTCAGACAATGTTAAGAAAATATGGTGTACCAGATGCTTATGATACACTTAAGGCCTTAACTCGTGGTAAGAATATTTCTCAGGAAGATATTCAGGCATTCGCAAAGAGCCTAGAACAGTTAAGTGATGAAGACCGTCAGACTTTATTAGATATGACACCTTCTTCATACATCGGTTTAGCTTCAGAACTTTGTGATATCGAACTTTAATCATTAAGAGACAACCTCTATGGGGGTTGTCTTCTTTATTTTTGTAGATAGGTTTGTTATAATGTTGCAAAGGTGGTGAGAATCTTGAGAGATACACGATATGTATTTGCAGAATGCATCAAACAATTGATGAATCATCAGTCTCTTGATAAGATCACAGTGACTGATATTGTGGAAATAAGCGGTAAGACTAGACAGACATTTTATCGTTATTTTCGCGATAAATATGATCTTGTGAACTGGTATTTTGAAGTATTAGCGGATAAGTCTTTCTTACAGATTGGCAATAGTGAAACTTTAAGAGAAGGGCTTACTAAGAAATTTGAATTTATTTATCATGATAGAGTATTCTTTAAAGAAGCATTTAAATCTAAAGATTATAATAATGTAGAAAACTATGATTATAACTGTATTCTCACTTTCTATCAGAATATTATTAAGAGAAAGCTAGGTAATAATATCCCATCAGATATTGAATTCTTATTGGAAATGTATTGTCATGGGTCTATTACTATGACTGTAGATTGGGCAACAGGGGGATATAAGCTGAAGCCTGAAGAATTAGCTGATATGCTGATAGAAGCATTACCACCTAAGTTAGATGAACTATTAAGAGATCTGAAATAAGGTCTCTTTTTTGCATAATACAACATTCGTTCTAAATACTGTTCTTTTATGCTGCTTTTCAAGTTTTGTTAAAATAAAATAGTATAATAACAAAAGTCTTGAAAAGGATTACATAAGTAATCTATAAGAAGGGTAGACAATTATGTATAAACATTTTTACGCTTATGATGGACAGAAGAAATACATATGAAGGGACACTCTGATCTTTTTGACAAACTTATAGTGTATCGACATGAATTATTTATTCTTAATAGATATTCTATGCCTTTTTTGCATTATTAGAAAAGTTGAAAAGACTTCTTTTTGGGACAAATCAAATAAGGAGAAAACGATTATGAACAAGAAATTGATGACTATGTTAGTCGCTTGTGCTTTATCAGTATCAGCATTATCTACTACAGCAGTATTTGCAGAAGATGCAGTAGTCACTGGAGAAACTCCAGCTGTAACTGAAACTACACCTGCACCTGAAACCACACCTGCACCTGAAACTACACCTGCAGCTTATGAACCAGAAATCACTTTACTTACACCTAAATGGACAGGGGATAGTGATATTGTCTTTGAAGTAGATGCTAAAGGTGGAGCAGTTTATCCTCAGGAAATGTATGTTTATGGTGCAGACGACGCAGCAATGCCTATTATCAGTGTTTCATCTAAGGTAGAAGTAAATGAAGAAGGTAAAGGTAAGGTCACATTTACTAACGATGCATTAAAAAATGCAAAAACTTGGGATGATACTTTTACAAACCAGATTTCAGTAGATTGGACAAAGTATTCTAAAATTGAATTTGCTTTTGCATTCGAATTAAACGGTCAGGATAAATATAAGTCTATGTATGTAGAAACTTCAGTAAAGGCTCCAGCACCAACTGTAACTCCTACTACACCAGCTCAGCCTACTACACCTACAAAACCTGCAGGAAACAAAGGTACAACAACTACAACTACTACTAAGAAAGAAGCACCAAAAACTGGTGATACTATGAATATTGCATTATATGCTTCATTATTATTAGTCAGTGCTTTAGCAGCAGTTGTATTAGCTACAAAAAAGAAAGTTACTGAATAATCTGTCAATTAAAGTAAGCGTAAGTAAAATTGAATATTTAGGGAATGAAATGACAATTGAGAAATCGATTGTCTTTTTTTTAACAAGTTTTTGTAAAATTATTCACAAAGTGACAAATCTACTTATCTGTCACTTGAATGATAACACTTACAGTGTTAACATGAGTTCAGAAAAGTTAATTAAAAGGAGATTGATAATCATGTATAAGTTCATGTTAAATGAAACAAGTTATCATGGAGCAGGTGCTATTAAAGCTGTTCCTGAAGAAATTAAAGCAAGAGGATTTAAGAAAGTATTTGTTGCTTCTGACCCTGATTTAGTAAAGTTTGGAGTTACTAAGAAAGTAACTGATTTATTAGATGAAGCTGGTATTGAATATGTTCTTTACAGCAATATTAAACCAAACCCAACTATCGAAAACGTACAGACTGGTGTTGCTGCATTTAAAGAAGCAGGCGCTGACTGTATCGTAGCTATCGGTGGTGGATCTTCAATGGATACATCTAAAGCAATCGGTATCATCATTACAAACCCTGAATTTGCTGATGTACGTTCATTAGAAGGTGTTGCACCAACTAAGAATCCTTGTGCTCCAATCATCGCTGTTCCTACTACTGCAGGTACTGCTGCTGAAGTTACAATCAACTATGTAATTACTGATGTTGAAAAGAAACGTAAATTCGTATGTGTAGATAATCATGACATTCCAGTAGTTGCTGTTGTTGACCCAGAAATGATGTCTTCAATGCCAAAAGGATTAACTGCTGCTACAGGTATGGATGCTTTAACTCATGCTATTGAAGGTTATATTACTAAAGGTGCTTGGGAACTTTCAGATATGTTCCATATTAAAGCTATCGAAATCATCGCTCGTTCATTAAGAGGTGCTGTTGAAAACACTGCTGAAGGACGTGAAGGTATGGCTTTAGGTCAGTATGTTGCTGGTATGGGATTCTCTAACGTAGGTTTAGGTGTTGACCATTCTATGGCTCATACATTAAGTGCTTACTATGATATGCCTCATGGTAAAGCTTGTGCAATCTTACTTCCAACAACTATGGAATACAATGCTGAATATACTGGTGAAAAGTATAAAGATATCGCTAAGGCAATGGGTGTTGAAGGTGTAGATGGTATGACTCAGGAAGAATACCGTAAAGCTGCTGTAGATGCTGTTAAGAAGTTAGGTGAAGATGTTGGTATCGAAATGACTCTTAAGGGTGTTGTTAAGGAAGAAGATATTCCTCAGTTAGCTAAGGATGCATATGCTGATGCTTGCCGTCCTGGTAACCCAAGAGATACTTCAGTTGAAGATATTGAAGCATTATATAGATCATTACTTAAATAATAATCATTCATTGGGAGGAACATTTGTTCCTCCTTTTTGTTTTTTATTGATGTTTCTTATAAAAAATGTATAATAGACTTGTGCTTTTGTATATAGCACTCAATATAGTTATTAAAGGAGTATGATAGTGTCGTGGACTCGAGTCAGATAATGATGGTTGTTATTTTTATTATATTGATAGGATTGTCAGGCTTATTTTCTAGTGCAGAAACTGCATTTATGTCTGTTTCTAAGATTAGAGTAAAGACTGTAAGTGAGGATGAAGAGGATCCTCATCACGCCAAGGCTTTAATTGTTTCTAATCTTTTAGAAGATACAGATCATTTGTTAAGTACAATTCTAGTAGGCAATAACCTTGTCAACATTTTAGCTTCTTCATTGACTACATCATTTGTAATTAGTGTATTTGGTAATGAAGGAACAGGTGTTGCGGTTGCAACAGGGTTTGTTACGTTAATGATTCTTATTTTTGGTGAAATTACACCAAAGACTTTAGCTGTAAGTAAAGCAGAAGCATTATGTTATAGATTCTGTCGCTTTATTCAATTAATAAATTTCATATTTACACCAGTTGTCGTTATCTTAACAGCTGTGTCTCATGGCTTGATTCATATATTAGGTGGTAATATTGATCCACAACCTACACTTTCTGAAGAAGACTTAAAAACAATTGTAAACGTGTCTCATGAAGAAGGTGTATTAGAAGATGAAGAAAAAGAAATGATGCATAATATCTTTGATTTTGGTGATACTGATATTAAAGAAATCATGACACCACGTATTCACGTGGCTACAGTTGATTATGATGCGACTTATGATGAAGTGGTTGCTGTATTACAGGAATCACAATATTCTCGTTTACCTGTTCTTTCAGAAGAGGGTGATGAGATTGTTGGTGTATTACATATTAAGGATATCTTAATGAAGCCTGTTGATCATGAACATTTCCAGGTAAAGGATTATATGCGAGATGCTTATTTCGTTTATGAATTTAATCATATTTCAGATGTTTTTGCTTCTATGCGTAAGGAACATGTTTCTTTATCAGTTGTATTAGATGAATATGGTGTTATGGCTGGTATTGTGACATTAGAAGATATTGTCGAAGAAATCGTTGGTGAAATCGATGATGAATATGATGACAATAGTGAAGAAGTAAAGAAGATTTCTAAAAACGTCTATTTAGTAGATGGCAGTTTGAACATAGATGAAGTCAATGATCGCTGTGGTACAGAATTTGCTTCAGAAGAATTTGAATCTATTGGTGGTCTTGTCTTAGGTCAGGTGAATGGTTCACCAAATCCTCATCAGAAGGTTTATGTTGATGACTGTATGTTTATTATTGAAAAGATTGATAAAAACAGAATTGAATTATTGAGACTTATTATCCCAGAAGAGGAAAGTCAAAAAGAAAATGAAGAAAAACACGATTAAAGTGTTTTTTCTTTTGGAGGGGAGCAGTCATGAAAGATATATATAATAAGGCAATGGCTATATATGATGACTATCGTTATTATGTACCTAGTTTCTCTAGCGCCGCTTTATCATTTTATTTAATCATCCTGCTGATCCCTGCTACAACTATTATTGCAGTTGTGACATCTTCTTTACATATTAGCGTAGAGTTTCTAGAGATGTGTATTAAAGAATTTATTAAGCCCGCTTATGCAGAGATGATTCTTGATACATTAAAGGGCAACTCTTTAAATACAGTCTCTATATTAGTGTTTATTTGGTCTTTTTATGCTGTATCTAGAGGCATAGGGAATATCTATGATATTTCTAAGAAGATGTTTGCAGTAGAAGAGAGAAGTGAATCAGTGATTGCCTGGTATATTTATGTCTTTAAGGTGACAATGCTACTACTTGGTACATTACTGATTTCAATTGTATTACTTGCGACAGGACCTATATCAAGAGTATTTCATTTTTTATATGGCATTGCATTTATGCGCTTTGTCCTATTATTTCTTATTATGGTCCTATTTTTTATGGCTATCTATATGATAGTGCCTAGAGAACGTATCACATATCATGAAGCCCTTCAGGGAGCTTTTGTAACTTCTGGTGGGATAGTGATTTTATATATTGCATTAAACTATTATTTTAAATATGCAGATCTTACATCTTTATATGGACCACTTACCTCAATCTGTGTTATCTTATTTGTATTTGATTGGGCAAGTGAGATTTTCTATGTGGGAATGTATTTGACTCATATTGCATACTTAAGGAGGAACAACGCAAAATGGCAAGAGAAGATTTTGGAAAGAGTAAACCAAGAAGAAAAAATTTTGACAAAGACAGAAAAACTAGAAAGGATAGCCGCAAAAGCTTCAACAAGGGGTCTGATAAAGGCTATAAGAAAGAAAATAGAGGGCCAAGAAAAGATTTTGACAGAAAGCCAAGAAGAGACTCAGAATCAAAGCCAAGAAGAGATTTTGACAGAAAACCAAGAAGAGATTTTGATAAGAAGCCAAGAAGAGATTTCGACAGAAAACCAAGAGAAGACTTCGAAAAGAAACCAGTAAGAGAATTTGACAAAAAACCAAGAAGATTCACTTCAAAGCCAAGAAAAGATAGAGAAGAAATAAATATCAAGAAACTTGGTATTAATGGTGAAGGTATTGGTTATATTAAGAAGAAGGTTATCTTCGTACAGAATGCTTTACCATTAGAAATGGTTGAAGTAGAAATCGATAAGAAGACACAGACTTATATGTTAGGTCATGTGACTGCATATAAGAAGCCTTCATCAGCAAGAAAGGATCCTGAATGTGATCAGTACAATCAGTGTATGGGATGTGCTTTAAAGCATATGAATTATGCTGATCAGTTAGTTCATAAACGTGAATTATTAAAAGAAACACTTCATAAATATACAGATTTATCTGTAAAAGACTTGGATATCAAGCCTGTTGTAGGAATGAAAGAGCCAGAACATTATCGTCATATCGTTGCTTTCCCAATTACTTACTTTAGTGGAAAGTTATGTGTGGGCGTTTACCAGCGTGAAACAAAGTTCCTTACTTTAATGGATCATTGTCCTCTTCAGACACAGAAGATCAATTCCTTACTTGTGAAGATTGAAGATATTCTTAATGCAAATAAATGTCGTGATTATAATGATAAGTTCAAGAAAGGCTTAAGATTCTTAATCATTCGACAGATTGGTGAAGAAATGCAGGTGGCATTCGTTACTGGACAGGATGGTATCAGCCAGACTGTGACTAAGGAGATTGCTGCATTAGATGAAGTCACTGCATTATATTATACAGTGAATACATCTCGTTATCAGGATTTCTATGAACAGGGATTCAAGAGAATCTATGGTCAGACACATGCACAGTATAAGGATTTCAAGATTTCAGTACGTTCTGATATGATTCTTAATCCAGAAATGGATGATGAAAAGACAAGACAGATTGCTTCTTTATTAGATAAGAAGGAAGATGTTTTATCTATGGGTTGTGGTTCAGGAATCATGGAATTACAGTTAGAAAATAAAGTTGTCGCAATTGATGACAATAAGGTAAGTATCCATGATGCCACTGAAAATGCAAAGAGATTAGAGTTAGACAATAAGCTATTTATTGCTGGACATGTCAATGATCAGGCAGCACATCATTTAAAGAATCATAGTTATGATGCATTAATCATTAATGAAACTGTTGATGGAATGACTGATGACTTATTAAAGTCTATCACTTTATCAGGTATTAAGCATGTCATTATTGTTTCTGATAACATGAGTACTCTCGCAAAGACATTACATCAGTTAGAAGAAATGTTTGATGTGAATACTATAATTTCTTTAGATAAAGAACCTCATACACCTCGTTTAGAAATTATTGTAGATTTAAAGCGTAAGTAATATGGAAATAGTATTAAGTATTATTTGTATTGTATTATTGGTGATTGTTATCTATCTTCTCTATACATCACAGATGAAAATTCATGAAAAGATGATTCAGACAGAGGCTGCTCATTCATCACTTGATGGACAATATAATTCTATTATTTCTTTATTAAATGAAACAAATAGATCACTTGGTCAGTCCGATGTAAAAATTAATCATATGGTTGATGGCATGCATGAAATCAATGTGATTATGACCAATACAAAAAAGAGGGGGACTTTTGGTGAGTATCAGCTCTACCATATCCTATCTCTTTATTGTGGTGATAATCAGCATATCTATGAGGAACAGTATCATTTAAGCAATGGTAAGATAGGTGATGCAGCTTTACATTTACCTGGTAATACAAAAGTATTAATTATTGATTCTAAGTTTCCTATGGAAAACTATTTAAAGATAGTAGATAATCCAAAGGATATTTCTTATCAGAATGAATTCAAGAAGAATGTTAAGAAACATATAGATGATATCTCTAATAAATATATTACCGAGGAAACATTGGAAGAAGCGGTGATGTTTATTCCAAGTGAAGCCATCTATCTCTATTTATGTGATGAATGTGCTGATCTGTATGATTATGCACATAATAAGAAGGTATTAATGACTTCTCCTTCTACACTTATGGGAGTTGTCTTTACACTTATTAACATCACTAAGGACTTTAACCGTTCAGAGAATATTAAAGAAATAGAAAAACAAATTATCAAGCTTAAGAGTGATACTGATCGTTTAGATGACCGTTATGGTAAAGTTATGAAGAACTTAAATACTCTTGAAAAGAGTCTGAAGGAACTAGAGATATCTAAAGATAAGATCAGCAAAACAATCAATCAAGCTTATGATGGTGCTATAGAAGAGGAGTGATCCTCTTCTTTTTTATGCGTAAAAAAAACTGGAGGAAAATTCCTCCAGTAGACTAATTAAGTGAATTACTTTTATTCATGCTTTCAAGATATGTCATAATATCTTTCGCGTTATCACTATAATCACAACTCAAAACAGCCAATGACATCAATAAGAACAGATCACTATAATTACTTAATTCTAAGTCTATACCAATCGCATTCTCATCTCTTACTCCCACTAACTCCTGTGATTCATTCGCAAAGCCACGATCTACTGCCTGTGAAATAAGTAGTTCATAGCTTCCTTCATAATAACTAGAAACAAAATCATTAAAATCCTTACCTACAATCTCAATTACATTCTCGATTGTTTCATCAGATTCTTCTGCAAGTGTATTGATGAATTGTTCTAACATCACAATCACATACTCAATCACACTATCTGCATTTGCTGTTTTTTCGTTATATATGACATACATGCCTTTGTCATTATAGTAAGATGTAAATAAATGTTTCATTACTCTTCTTTACCTAAAGTTGCAACCATAACAGCTTTAATTGTATGAAGTCTATTTTCTGCTTCATCAAATACAACAGAGTTCTTGCTTCTGAATACTTCATCATCCACTTCACGAACATCTAATCCCTGTTCATGTTTTACTCTTGCTGTTTCTGTTTCGAAATCATGGTAAGATGGAAGGCAATGCATAAATAATGTATTGTCATTATGTGTCTTACTCATTAATTCTTTGGTTACTTTAAATGGACTTAATAATTCCACTCTTGGCTTATACAATGATTCATCTTCACCCATTGAAACCCAGATATCAGTATAGATGACATCTGCACCATCTACTGCATCTGTATCATCAGTAATAGTCAAACTTCCACCAGACTTTTTACATTCTTCCTGACAATAAGCTACAACTTCTGGATCCATTTCTAATGATTTAGGACCTAAACATACAAAATGCATTCCCACCTTACATGCACCATACATTAATCCATAACATACATTATTTCTAATATCACCAGTAAAGACAAACTTGATCTCATTTAAAGGTTTGTTTAGATGTTCCTGAATAGTAAGAAAATCAGCGAGTGTCTGAGTAGGGTGGTCAACATCGGTTAAACCATTCCATACAGGTACACCAGAGAACTTAGCCAATGCTTCAACATTTTCCTGCTTAAATCCTCTAAATTCAATCCCATCAAACATTCTACCTAGTACTTTTGCTGTATCTTCAATTGACTCCTTCTTTCCCATCTGTGACTGAGTCAAGAAAGTAGCATGTCCTCCTTCATCAAGAACACCTACTTCAAAAGCACATCTTGTACGTGTAGATGTTTTTTCGAATAATAAGGCAATATTCTTACCTTCAAGTGAATGGCCAATCTTTCCTGCTTTCTTCTTAGCCTTTAGCTTTTTAGCCAAGTCTAGAAGATAATAGATTTCTTCCTTAGTATAATCCTTAAGTGTTAAAAAACTTCTCCCGTGTAAATCCATAACTATACTTCCTTTCTACTTATATTTCTTTACCTACTACTTTACCAATTTCTCGTAATTCTTCAATAAGTTTTGTATATTTTTTAGGCTTTAATGACTGAGCCCCATCACATAATGCATGTTCAGGATCATTATGTACTTCAATAAGTAATCCATCACATCCTGCTGCAACACTTGCCTTAGCCATTGGTTCTACTAACCACCATTTACCACCAGCATGTGATGGGTCAATGATTACAGGAAGATGAGTCATTTTTCTAAGTACTGGAATAGCCTGTAAGTCTAGAGTGTTTCTTGTATATGTTTCGAATGTTCTTACACCTCTTTCACATAGGATGACATTCTCATTACCACTTGCCATGATATATTCTGCACTCATGATCCATTCCTGATATGTTGCACTTAATCCTCTCTTTAATAGGATAGGCTTCTTGACTCTTGCACCCACTTCCTTAAGTAAAGTGAAGTTCTGCATATTTCTTGCACCAATCTGAACGAGGTCTACCTTTTCATTGAATTCATCAATATCATCAGCACTCATAAGTTCTGATACGATTGGTAAGCCTGTTTCTTTCTTGGCAGCTACTAAGTAATCTAAACCAGTAGAACCTAATCCTTGGAATGCATATGGAGATGTTCTAGGCTTGAATGCACCACCTCTAAGCATATTAGCACCAGCTGCTTTTACTTCCTTGGCAATCGCAATAACCTGTTCTTCTGATTCTACAGAACAAGGACCAGCAATAAGAGCCATATGGCCTCCACCTACTTTTACACCATCTACATCCACAATAGTATCTTCTGGATGGAATGCACGGTTAGCTAATTTATAAGGCTGCTCAACTCTCATTACTTTTTCTACAGAAGGTGAAACTTCAATATCTCTTGGATCTACTTTAGTCGTATCACCAATTACACCGATAATAGTTGTTTCATGACCAGTAGAAACATGTGGTTCTAAACCATAGCCTTCAATCTTGTCAGTTACTTTCTTAATATCATTTTCATCACATTTTGGTTTTAATACAATAATCATAATCTTTTCTCCTTTGGATATATAAAAAGTCCCTCTCGATTATAAGGACGAGAGGGACTTCGCGTTACCACCTTATTTTATCCATATATCACTATATAGACCTCTGTGAGTACTATCATACTCTGACGATATAACGGTCGTACCCGTGGATACCTACTTTATTTCAATATCCCAACTCCTTGATGTATTTCATCCACATGGATCATTCCCTCTCAGCACTAGGAACTCTCTGTAAATCCAAAAACTGAATGTTCTTTTCAATTCACTGTCTTTTTTGTATATGAATCTAATATAAGAGCCTTAAAACTAAATGTCAATCATTTTTATAAAGTAAGCGAATACATTTAGAAAAAAATAAAATAATTTCTTTTAATGCTACCAATATAAGAGCCTTAAAACTAAATGTCAATCATTTTTATAAAGTAAGCGAATACATTTAGAAAAAAATAAAATAATTTCTTTTAATGCTACCAATATATACAAAATGAGATGTAGCTAAATATATCGTAGAGACATGAGTTAACATTTTGCTGAAATAAAACTATTTTTTTCTTGAAAACATCCTTTATGCATACTATAATAATAACGTTGTCAATGCCCTTGTGATGAAATTGGTAGACATAGCAGACTCAAAATCTGCCGGCTTCAAACCCGTACCGGTTCGAGTCCGGTCAAGGGCACCAACTATTAATGATTAAGCTGGGATATATTCTCAGCTTTTTTTGTGTCTAAAAAAAGGAATAGATGACTATTCCTCACTAAATAATACTTCTTCTACAATAGCAGCGGCATCTCTAATACAGTCAGGACAAGTTCTTAATAACTTACCTGTTTCTACACCTTTTAATACTTTACATGTAGTTGTAGAATTCTTTTCTTTAAATTTCTGCATGATTTCTCTAGATAACTTATAAGTACTTGCTTTACTATTTGGCTTATCTAGATTGCCTGTACTATTCTTACATCCTGCAAGAAGACATGCACCAGTAACAGCACCACAAGTCCCTTCCATGCAGCCTACACCTAGACCTAAGCCTTCAGCCACCTTAAACATTGTTTCTTCATCCATACCTACAAGATCACAATAAGTACATGCAATAGCCTGTGCACAGTTATAACCTTTATCATGTCTCTTAATAGTTTCATCAATACGTGTCATATCCTTTACCTCCATTCACAATTCAATAGATGATCATTATAAATGCCAATAGCCTGTAAATAGCTATAGACAATCACAGGACCAACAAACTTGAAGCCACGCTTTTTCATATCTTGAGATATCTTAGTAGACAATGCATCACTTGCAGGTATCTCTTTTTCATCTACATAACGATGATCAATTACCTTAAAATCTACAAAAGACCAGATATAATGATCAAAACTGCCAAACTCTTCCTGTACGCTTAAAAAAGCTTTCGCATTGATTATAATACTATTGATTTTCAAACGATTATGAATTATACCTTCAGCTTCATAGAGAGATTCTATTTTTTCTTTAGAATAAAAGGCAATCTTATGATAATCAAAATCATCAAATGCCTGATTATAAGCTTTTTCTTTCTTTAAAATAGTATCCCAGGATAATCCTGCCTGCATGCCTTCAAGAACAAGCATCTTAAATAACATTTTTTCATCGTGTGTTTCTTTACACCATCGATTATCATGATATTTGATTGCTTCTTTACTTTTAGCCCATGAACATCTCATTGAATAATCCCTCCTTTTCATATTGTAGCATATCAAAAGTAGTCAATACATCTATTTTTTTGTATAATAGTTCAGAAAGGACGTGAGTTTATGGAACAATTTGATGCCCGTATGAAGTCTTTATTAAAAGATGAATATGATGACTTTAAGAAGGCTTTATTAGAAAAGCCAGTTAAAGGTCTCTATTTAAATAGAAATAAGAAGAATGTAGAAAGGGTATTAGAAGAACAGTATATTGAACATCATCCTATTGTAGAGAATGGTTATCTCTATGATGAAAACTATCATCCAGGGAGAAGTGCTTATTTTCTTGCAGGACTCTATTATATCCAGGAACCAAGTGCGATGCTTGTAGCAGATGCATTACCTATTGAACCTGATGATTTTGTGTTAGATATGTGTGCGGCTCCAGGAGGTAAAAGCTGTGAGATTGCATCTCGATTAACAGGAGAAGGTGTATTAATTGCGAATGATATTGAAGCCTCTCGTGCACGCATTTTAAGTGAGAATATTGAACGTTTTGGATTAGACAATACAATTGTCACAAATGTTGATCCAATGCGCTTTACAAAGCAATTTCAGGAAGCGTTTGATAAGATCGTCCTAGATGCACCATGTAGTGGAGAAGGAATGTTTAGAAAGCTTGAACAGGCTGTAGATACTTGGAGTGAAGACAAGGTATTAGAATGTGCGCATATTCAAAAGAACTTGTTAAAAGGTGCCTATGATATGTTGAAACAGGGTGGTATGGTCATCTATTCTACATGTACTTATTCCTATGAAGAAAATGAAGCAATGGTTCATTATGCAGTCGATGAACTTGGCTTTGAATTACTTCCTCTTAGTAAATCTCATGGGTTATGTCCAGGCGTTGATCTAGATGAAGTAGTAAGATGTTATCCGCATCATTATCGTGGAGAAGGGCATTTTATAGCCTTACTAAGAAAGCCTGGAAACAGTCCAAGAAAAGTAGTTAGACCAATGAAACCTCAAGTGAGCCAAGCTGATTTAAAAGTATTAAAAGCCTTCTATCAGGAGACTCTCAATAAGAAGGTACCTGCTTATATCATAGAAAATAATGGTCATCTCTATGCAATCAAAAAGAACTTTCCAGAACTAAAGGGAATCAGAGTGTTACGTAACGGACTCTATTTAGGTGAAGTAAGAAAGAATAGATTTATTCCAAGTTATTCTCTTGCCTTAACTTTGACTAAAGAGGATGTAAAAAGAAGTTATGATTATTCATGTGATAGTGAAGAAATCAAGAAGTATATCCATGGTGAAACATTAGAAGGAACGGGAAATAAAGGATTTGGCGTCATCTTTGTCGATGGTTATCCACTTTCTTTCTACAAAGAAAGCAATCAGGTTAAAAATTTATTTCCTAAGGGACTCAGACGATGAATCGCTATTTTAGTATACGCGATGAGGTATTGCATCTTTTAGATGAAAAGAGTCATGGCTATTATAAAAGAGAGGCAATAGCGCATATGTTCCAAGTAGAAACACTGTGTGTACTTCTTGCGAAAGAAAGAGGACTTGATGAAGAATTATGTGCGATTATTGGTCTTCTTCATGATGTGGCAGTGCCTATTTATTCTTCTAGTTTCCAGCATGCGACGCGTTCAAGTGAATTGGCGAAAGAACTTCTTGGTCCAATATTTAGTGATGAAGAAAAAAATATCATTTTCACTGCGATTACTAATCATTCACGTAAAGAATGCATAGATGATGCTTATAGTGAACTGATTAAAGATGCAGATTGTTGGAGTCATTATCTTGAAAAGACAGTTTTAAAACACGAAGAATCAGAAAGACTGAAACTTCTTAAGATTGTGTGAATTTCTATATGAGATTGGGTTTTAATATAACTTGTGTTATAATTACTTGTACGTGAAGGAAGGTGATTTTGTGAAAAGAAGACATAAAATTGTGTCATTGCTTATTGCCGCTGCGATGGTAACACCGCTTGCTTTATCCAATGTGAATACAGTTGAAGCAGCTAATAAGTTTGCTGGTCAGGAATCAAAGTATTATAGACTTTGTTCATCAAAGACCCTTACTCGTTCAAATCAGAATACTTGTAAAGAGTTTAATAAGTACTTAAAGACAAAAAGTGCAAGTTTAAAAAATGAAATCAACAGTAAACAGAATAATGTTGATAGTGCGAAGTTATCTATCTCAGATGCAGCAAATAAGATTAATACTTTAAATAGTCAGATCAATGAAGCCAATCAGAAGATTGCTTATATGAATACTGCAATCACAAATGCAGAAAACAATCTGAACCAGAAAAAGGCTTTATTAAAAGATAGAATCTATTCAATGCAGAGTCAGATGAATTCTAATGCATATGTAGATTATTTATTTAATGCCAGCTCATTCTCTGATTTCTTCTCAAGAGCTGCTACTCTTAAAGATTTAACGGCTTATGAAACAGATTTGATGAATGAAATCAAAGAAGAACAGAAGCAGCTAGAAGTACAGAAGCAGACACTTGTTGATACTCAGACTGCATTAAATGCACAAAAGAGTGAAGCTGAAACATTACAGAAATCATTAGTAGCTAAACTTGAAGCCGAACAGAAAGCTTTACAGGATAAGCAGAGTGATTTATCTGATAATGAAAATAGTATTGGGACAATTGCACAGAACTTAGTTGAATTAAGTAAAGCATCAGATGAATCTAAAGTAAATGGTGTCACTCATGCAACACCTAATACAAATAGTGGTTCTTCTAGCAATAGTGGATCATCAAATAACAGTGGTTCATCAAATCATGGTGGTTCTTCTAATCATGGAGGAGGCAGTCAGAATACAACACCTGCACCAGCTCCAAGTGCTAATCAGTCTGCAAGAGGGCTTGCAATTGCGAATAAGGCATTAACACGTCAGGGCTATATGTATGTGTGGGGTGGATGCCACTCTATGAGTCAGATTTCTAATCCTAACTGGACTAAGTTTGACTGTTCTGGTCTTGTAAACTGGGCTCATTATCAGGCTGGTGTAAATATTGGATCAAATACAACAAAGTCATTATGTGGTGTAGGATCATATGTAGATCGTGGTTCTATGCAGGCTGGTGATATTATCTTATTTAGTTCAAATGGTTCATATTCTGGTGTTCATCATGTAGGTATCTATATTGGTGGTAACCGTATGGTGCATGCGCCTTCATCTGGTAAACCAGTACAGGTTGCATCACTAGCAAATAGCTATTGGCAGAGAAGTTTCTACCAGGCAAGAAGATGTTATTAATTACTGGCGAAAAAAACATAGGCTTGCCTATGGGATGAAAACCACATAATTTTTACTTAAGTTTTCTACCCGAATTGAGACTAATAGAATCAAAATAGCATAAAATAAACATCAGGGAGATTGACTATACTTCCATATCGCAAGATAGAAATTTACCGTTAATGTAGTCGTTGGACTGCTTGGTAATAGAAGTTCTTACTTAAATAGATTTACACTTGTATTCCGAAGTCTGAAAATGATGTACGATTATAAGCTAAACTTGACAATAAGAACCCCATGGGCAAGCCCGTGAGAGTAGTCAGTAAAAGGAATGCACAGGCATTCCTTTTTTTGTGTATAATAAAAAACGGTTATTAACCGTTCTTCTTTTTTAAGATTACTTTTGTAACGATGATGATTAATACTAATACGATTGCAGATGAAATATAGAAAGTATTCATTAGTGGTGGTTTGCTGAACCACTTAGTAGAATCTGCAATCATACGTGCAGCTAAGGCAATTGAGTAACCAGTAGAAGCAGCGCCTACTAAAGCAAGTAATGCTTTGAATAGTTTTCCAATAACTTCAGTAAATAGAATTGCGATTGCAAGAGTACATAACGCAATGAATATATAAATGACTAATTGCATCGGGGAAACCTCCTTTTCACACTTAGTAAAAGATATCATAAAATCTATATTTTTGCAATTGTGTTCTCATAATTAAACAGTAATATGTAAATTATGTGAAATCATAAGATAATATTCTTGTATTATGGACAAATTATGTGCCATTTGGTACTATTACTTGTGATATAGAAAGAGGTAAGAAGTATGAGAAGAAGAAAGAGAAATTATAATTATTCTCCTTACAGACATCGTAGAAGAATAAGATGGGATAACGTCTTAAAAGTTGTTATTCCTGTAGTTGTTGTATTGGTATTAGTTATTACATTTAACTTTTCACGTATTAGATTGGCTATGAAGGGTTATTCATGGTCTCAGCAGTCTGCTGTATTAAAACTAACAAGTGACAAAGTGAAGATGGTCATTGATGATGATTATTTAGATCATCTTGATTCATGGTTAAAGCATTCAAAGGATGTTAAGTATTATGCTGATTTTGAACAATATCAGTCTCTTCATAAGAAGATGAAATCTGCAGATGTTGTTGACACATTAACACCTTTGTTAGATGATCAGATTCCTACTTTAAAGAAGAAAGGCTTTACTGAAAAACAGATTTGGGCAATCTTAAAAACAGCGGATAGCGATGATTTGGATTATATTCTAGATAAAGGCTATAGCTATAATAAGATGAAGAATTATATGGCTGTTTCTGGTTTTAAATTCCAGGATTTGGATAAATATGAAGCAGCTTATAAATCAAGTAAGAATTATAACTATGCTGTATTAAGTACGTCTTATCCTTTTATTGGAGATTCTACTAAGGAAGCGACTAGACATACTATTACTAATCCAGCCCGTTACACTACACTTGTAAAGAAAGGCTTATATCTCCCTTCAGATTATAAACCAACTGATCTCGTGACACCTGATAAGAAATATATTACTAAAAAGTGTGATCATCCAAAACTTAGAAAAGAAGCCTATAAAGCATTCCTTGCTATGCGTAAAGCAGGTGAACAGGAAGGCTATTATATCATGATTAATAGTGGTTATCGTTCTTATCGTGAACAGAATGAAATCTACAAAGAATATAAGCAGAAGTGGGGAGAGCTTTATGCAATCCAGCACGTTGCTTTACCTGGTGCAAGTGAACATCAGACAGGACTTGGTATTGATATGAGTTCTGAAAGTGTCAATGAAGGTAAGAGACTTGTATTTGGTGATACATCAGAATATAAATGGGCATGCAAGAATGCACATAAATATGGCTTTGTATTACGTTTTGCGGATGGTACTTCTAAGATTACAGGTATTACACAGGAACCTTGGCATTTCCGTTATGTAGGTAAAAAAGCGGCTAAGATCATGTACGAAAACAACTGGACATTAGAAGAATATTGTCTTTATACAGGAGACCTTCCTGCATTAAAATCATAATGAATCCGGCATTTGCCGGATTTTTTTAAAGGAGATAAGAATTATGTTAAGTATGGTAGAGTATGTTCATGAACGTATGCATACATATGAAAATCTAGAAATAGGTGTAGATTTCACAATGGGTAATGGTCATGATACAAAGGCTTTAATTGAATGCTGCAAGGAAGTCTATAGCTTTGATATACAAGAAGAAGCATTAATACATACAAGAGAATTAGTAGGAGATAAAGCACACCTTATTCATGATTCTCATGAGAATTTTGATCATTATGTTGATACATTTGATATTGGTATTTTTAATCTCGGCTATTTACCGGAAGGAGATCATAACATCACAACAACACTTGATGTTACTCAAAGAACTCTTATTAAAGCTGTTGAACATATGAAAAAGGTCATCTTTATCACTTGTTATATTGGACATCCTCAGGGTAAAGAAGAAGCTTTATGGATTGATAACTATGTATCAGATTTAGATACACATACATTTAATGTATCAAGTTTTAAGATGATGAATAAAAAGAATGCACCTTATGTAATAGAAATAGAGAGAAAATAATGAAATATAAAGCTCTCATTTTTGATACTAATAAATACTCTTGATGTGAATATGATTCCTTTACATAAGATTCTTCAGAAAGAAAAGGGGGAAGAATGGACTTTAGAAGAAGTCTATCACTTTGCCTCATATCCAGGTATGAAGGCCATGGAAGAACTAGAAGTCAACAATCCTGAAGAAGTATATGCAAGATGGGTAAAATATGTGAATGAATATCAGGCAAGTCCTTATGAAGGAATGGATGACGTATTAAAGATATTGCATGAAAAGTTAAGATTTAGCGTTGTCTCTTCTAAAAATAAGAAACAATATGATATTGATGTAGTTTCTTTAGGACTAGATGATTACATGGAAGTTGTTGCGCTAGAGGATGATACCTCTAAACATAAACCGGATTCTGAACTATTATTATTGTGTATGGAACGTTTAGGATTAAGTAAAGAAGATGTTATTTATATTGGAGATGCTTATTCAGATCTTCTTGCTTCAAGAAATGCAGGCATTGATTTTGCGTTCGCAAAATGGGGTAGTGTAGAAAGTAAAGATATGAGTGATTCTGATTATATCTTAGAAAAGGTAGAAGATTTATTAAGAATCCTTTAAGTGTTATAATATAATACAAGGAGATGATTGTTATGAAGATAATCGCATTTACAGGTGCAGGAATATCTAAACAGAGTAATATTCCTACATTTATGGAAAGACCGGATGTCAGAGAAAAACTATTTAGAAGCTATGCACAAAGACATCACGAAGAATACAATGAAGTTATTAGACAATTAAAAGCGAATATGAATGGCGCAAAACCAAATGATGCGCATTATGCCTTGGCAGAGTATCATGTTCCTATTATCACAATGAATATTGATGGCTTACATAGACTTGCAGGTAGCGATGCATTAGAACTACATGGTGGTCTTCCTGAAGATGATGAAATGGATATTGCTTATTCTTTATACAATAAGCCAGTTCTTTATGGTGATCCAGCACCAAATTATCAATTAGCTTATGAAATGGTTTATACATTACAACCAGGAGATGTATTTTTAGTAGTAGGATGTTCATTCCATACAGGTATATCTGTAGATTTAAGAGAATTAGCCAAGTCTAGAGGAGCTCGTATTATTGAGATACAGGAAGATGCAGCTCATAATGTAAGAAAAGTGTTGAAAGAATTAACGGAAGAATGATGAATCAAACAATTTATTACCACTTACCAGGATTATTTGAATTCTATGAATTATATAAGAAATTCCTTCCTCTTTTTTATGATCATAGAGAATATTTTTATGACTGGTGTGAAATAGGTTCTATTTATGGTGCTCCAATGGACTGCTTATGGGGTGGAGGAAGACTAGGAGAAGGAGAAGATAACCCTCGTGAGGTATTAGACCTGATGAAAATGTATCATATTTCTGCAAGACTTACTTTTAGTAACTCTATGCTAGAAGAAGAGCATCTCTTAGATCCTAAATGTAATACATTATGTAGATTGTTTAATGAGGCAGGCAATAATGGAGTCATTGTACATTCTGATCTCTTGTTACACTATTTGATGAAGAAATATCCACATCTTTATTTTGTCTCTTCTACCACTAAAGTCATCACTGACTTTAATGAGTTTAAAGAGGAATGCGAAAGAGAAGAATTCCGTTATGTTGTGCCTGACTTCCGTTTGAATAAGAAACTTAAATTATTATCTACAATCAAACAGAAGGATAAAGTAGAATTCTTATGTAATGAATGCTGTTATGTAGGATGTCAGGATAGAAAGACATGTTATGAAACGGTGAGTTTACAGAACTTGGGTAAAGATATCCCGGATCATATTTGTAAAGCACCAAATGCAAAGCAAGGCTATCGTTTTTCTCATGCCATGCATAATCCTTCGTTTATCAGTATTGAAGACATACAGTCTATTTATAGGCCATTAGGCTTTACACAGTTTAAGATAGAAGGTAGAAGTCTAGGCAGTGCTCTTGTATTAGAGTTTCTGTTATATTATATGGTTAAGCCAGAATATTCAATTCATGTGAGAGAAGAAATCTATCTTGATAATATGCTTGATCTTTTTTAGATGTTATAATGAGTAAGAAAGAGAGGTTTCATATGAATGCATTAAAAGTAATGGAATTTGCGAAAGAACTGCTTTTAATTGATTCTCCTACAGGATATACAAAAGCAGTCATTGATTTTTATGAAAGGGAAGTCAAAGCCTTAGGCTATGAGACAATGCATACCAATAAAGGTAATCTGATTGTTAAGGTACCTGGTATCGGTCATTATACAAAGGCATTATGTGCTCACGTTGATACTTTAGGACTTATGGTCAGAAGTATCAAAGAAGATGGTACACTTGCATTCACTTTAGTAGGAGGCCCTATTGTTCCTACGCTAGATGGTGAATATTGTAAAATAGTAACAAGAGATGGCAGAACTTATACAGGAACAATTCTATCTAATTCTCCGAGTGCACATGTCTATGATGATTCTAAGAATGCCCCTAGAACTGATATGACAATGCATGTACGTATTGATGAATGTGTGTCATCTAAGAAGGAGGTAGAAGAATTAGGTATCATGCCAGGAGATTATATCTGTATTGATCCTAAAACTACAATTACTCCAAGTGGCTTTATTAAATCTAGATTCTTAGATGATAAACTCAGCGTAGCTATTCTATATGGCTTATTAAAGACAATGAAGGAAGAATTCATTATTCCTCGTGATACTTGGTATTTCTTGATTTCTACTTACGAAGAAGTAGGACATGGATGTGCTTATATTCCTGAAGAAATTGAAGAAGTTATTGCGGTGGATATGGGATGTATTGGTAAAGACTTAAGCTGCACTGAAAGAGATGTTTCTATCTGTGCGAAGGACTCTAGTGGTCCTTATGATTATCAGATGACAACAACACTTATTAATCTTGCGAAAGATAATGAATTATCTTATGCAGTTGATATCTATCCATTCTATAGTTCTGATGTCTCTGCATCTTTAAGAGGTGGCCAGGATATTAGAGGTGCATTGATAGGTCCAGGTGTGGCTGCAAGCCATGGTATGGAACGTTCACATATAGATGCAGTAGAGAACACAATGAAGCTGTTAATTGCTTATATGACAAAAAAAGACTGATGCTTATTGCATCAGCCTTTTTTATAATGATTATTCAACTACTGTAACGTTAGCTGCCTGTGGTCCACGATCGCCTTCAACAACGTCAAATTCAACAGTCTGACCTTCTTCTAAAGTCTTGTATCCATCAGCGTTGATTGCAGAGAAATGAACGAAGATATCTTTGCTCTGTCCTTCTACTGTAATGAATCCATAACCTTTTTCGGCCTTAAACCATTTTACTTTACCTGTCATCTGACATACCTCCTGTAAATTGCAATACATCAAGCAACTTTATTATAGGCTTTTGCAATCGATAGTGTACTACTGATAAAAAACCAATACAAAATGTCCTGTGTAACTGCTATCTATATCATATCACATGTGTAAAATAATAACAAGAAAAATGGAAATTCAACACGTAATATGTTATGCTTTTTCTGTTGACAAAGAATAGAAAATTCTTAGAATAATGGAGATGGGGTGTATTGATATGATGAATAAATATGCTGAATTGATAGTGAAAAAGGGCGTTAATCTTCAAAAAGGCCAGAAACTTGTAGTTACTGCGGATGTTGAATGTGCCTCTTTAGTGAAAGCAATCGCCAAAGAAGCGTATAAAGCAGGGGCTCAGGATGTAATCGCTCATTACGTAGATGAGGATATTACAAGACTTAGATATGAACATAATGATGTAGATTATTTCAAGAAGGTTCCTGATTATTTAGTTGAACTACGTAATAAGTATGCGTTAGAACATGCGGTTGTAGTTACTATTACATCAGAAAATCCTGATGGTTTTAAAGGTATTGACCCTTTAAAGATGGCTACTTACAGTAAAGCAATGCATGAACAGGCTAAGACCTTCTATGATCATTTAGATCTAGGTATTGATCGCTGGTGCATTGTTGGAGCACCTTCTCTTAAGTGGGCAAATAAGGTATTTCCTGATATGAATAATCAGGAGGCAACAGAAGCCTTATGGAAGGCTATTTATCATGTATGTTATGTAGATACAAAAGATCCTTTGAATGCCTGGGAAATGCATCGTGCGTCTTTTGAAGAACGTGTTAAGACACTTAATAAGATGACTATTGACTATTTACACTATACAAATAGTCTAGGAACTGATTTAAAAGTATACATGAATAAAGATTATTTATTTGCAGGTGGAGGAAGTTTTACAACTGATGGAGTTTATTCTTTCCCTAATATGCCTACAGAAGAAATCTTTACTTCTCCAGACTATCGAAAGACAGAAGGTATTGTTTATTCTTCATTGCCACTTAACCATGGTGGTTCACTCGTCAATGATTTTTATATTCGATTTAAGGAAGGTCGTGTTGTAGACTTTGATGCTAAGACAGGTAAAGATGTGCTTGCAAGCATCATTGATACTGATGATGGGGCTCATTATTTAGGGGAAGTGGCACTCGTGCCTGTTGATTCTCCTATATCAGAAATGGGGCTATTATTCTATAACACATTATTTGATGAGAATGCAGCATGTCATCTTGCTCTTGGTAAAGGGTTTAATGAATGTATTAAGGGCGGTTATGAGATGACTAAAGAAGAATTATATAAACATGGTGTCAATGATTCATTCACACATGTTGATTTTATGATTGGGACAAAAGACCTTGATATTGAAGCTGTGACTCAAGATGGAAAAACAGTGCAGATCTTCAAGAATGGTCAATTCGTAATTTAAGGAGGCTATATGTCAGAATTTGTAGATAAAGTAAGTAAACGTCGTACGTTTGCGATTATTTCTCACCCGGATGCTGGTAAAACAACATTAACAGAAAAGTTCTTATTATATGGTGGAGCTATTCAGGAAGCCGGTATGGTTAAGGGTAAGCAGAATATGCGTCATGCAGTCAGTGACTGGATGGAAATTGAAAAACAGAGAGGGATCTCTGTTACATCTTCAGTATTACAGTTCAACTATGATGGGTTCTGTATCAATATTCTAGATACTCCAGGCCATCAGGACTTCTCAGAAGATACATATCGTACTTTAATGGCAGCTGATTCAGCAGTCATGGTTATTGATGCATCTAAGGGTGTCGAAGCACAGACACGTAAGTTATTCAAGGTTTGTGCAATGAGACATATTCCTATCTTTACTTTCATCAACAAGATGGATAGAGAAGCCAAAGACCCTTATGAATTAATGGAAGAAATTGAACAGGAATTAGGTATGGATACATGTCCTGTTAACTGGCCTATTGGATGTGGTAAACAGTTCAAAGGTGTTTATGAAAGAGAATCTAAAAAAGTGATTCGTTTCGTACCAGTACAGGGTGGTAAGAAGGAAGTACAGGAAATCATTACTGATTATGATGATCCTGAATTAATTAAAGAAATTGGTGAAGATTATTATGCGACTCTTCAGGATGATGTCGAATTACTCGATGGTGCAGGTGCAGAATTTGATCTAGAAAGAGTACATCGTGGAGAATTATCACCAGTATGTTTTGGTAGTGCCTTAACTAACTTCGGTGTAGAGCCATTCTTACATCATTTCTTAGATTACTCTATGCCTCCTCAGCCAAAACAGAGTGATGATGGGCCAATTGATCCGTTCAATGAAGACTTCAGTGCATTTGTATTCAAGATTCAGGCAAACATGAATAAAGCACATAGAGATAGAATGGCATTCATGCGTATTACTTCTGGTAAATACACTAAGGGTATGGAAGTATTCCATATGCAGGGAAATAAGAAGATTAAATTAAGTCAGTCTAAACAGTTAATGGCTGATGACCGTGAAGAAATCCAGGAAGCTTATTCTGGAGATATCATCGGTGTCTTTGATCCAGGTATTTTCTCTATTGGTGATACAATCTGTACACCTAAGCACAAATTCAAGTTTGAAGGTATCCCTACATTCGCTCCTGAACATTTCGCACGTATCCGTAATACAGATACAATGAAGCGTAAACAGTTCGTTAAGGGTGTAGAACAGATTGCCCAGGAAGGGGCTATCCAGATCTTCACTGAAATTGGTGGTTCAATGGAAGAAATCATCGTAGGTGTAGTAGGTGTCCTTCAGTTTGAAGTACTTGAATATCGTTTAAAGAATGAATATAACGTAAATATCAAGAGAGAACCTCTTGGATATCAGTTCATCAGATGGATTGATAATGAAGAAATTGATCTATATAGCTTGAATCTATCTTCGGATACAAAGAGAGTTCAGGATTTAAGAGGAAAGTATTTATTACTCTTCTCTAATCAGTGGGGAATCAATTGGGCGACTGATAAGAACAAGGAATTAATCTTATCAGAATTCTCTAAAAACTAATGAAAAAGAATTGGCGTTATTGGTGGACGCTTTTGTACTTTGTAGTTTATCTGGTATGTTTCTTCTTTATTGAACATTTTATGCCAGTGACGCAATATCATATGATTTCTACACCAATAGATCATATGATTCCATTTAATGAGTGGTTTGTTTTCTTCTATATCAGCTGGTTTGGGTATATCTTCTTCTCTTTCTGGTATTTCTTCTTTAAAGATAAGGAAGAATACTTGCAGATGATCACATTCCTATTTACTGGTATGACACTCTTTGTAGTGGTATCAGTCATTTATCCTAATGGTTTAGATATTAGACCAAAACAATTAGGTCATAGTAATATTGCGTTAATACTTGTTGATTTGCTTTATAAGATTGATACACCAACCAATGTGTTGCCTAGTATTCATATCTTTAATTCTATTGGTATGTGTATGGCATTTAGTAAATCAAAGCATGCAACTCGTATTATGAAGAAGGGAACTACAATTCTTACAATAGGGATTATTATCTCTACTTTCTTAATCAAGCAACATGGAATTATTGATGCACTTTCTGCGGTTGTGCTATCAATCATTCTTTATGTTATTGTTTATAAGAAAAATACTTATTTATTAAAAAGAAAATCTTAAAAGTTCATGGGTGACCATGAACTTTTTTGTGTTAGAATACATACAGGGAGTGATAATGATGAAAATACTTGCTGCATTTGATTCTTTTAAAGAAAGCATGACTGCATATGCTGCAGGAGAAGCAGTACAGAGAGCTTATAATAATGTACATATTTGTCCTTTAGCTGATGGTGGTGAAGGGACAATGGAAGTCATGAATCGTTATCTGCATGGTGATATTCATGAAATAGAGGTAGCGGGACCGCTATTTAAGACAGTTCATGCAAAACTCGCTATTATGGATGATCTTGCTATTATAGAAAGTGCACAGGCATGTGGACTTGATTACCTGACTGAAGAAGAAAAGAACGGAACAGAAGCAACATCTTATGGTGTAGGAGAAATGATGAAATATGCTTATGATCATGGTGTCAAACGTTTCCTTTTGACTTTAGGTGGATCAGCTTGTAATGATGGAGGTATAGGTCTATTAAGTGGTATGGGTTATGGTTTCTTTGATCAGTTTGATCAGCGTATTCCAATGAATGCGAGAGGACTCGAAACACTTGATCATATTAAGAAAACACGTCTTGATTTATCAAATATAGAAGTAGAAGGGGCATGTGATGTCACCAATCCATTATGTGGGAATGAAGGAGCCACTTATGTCTTTGGCCCTCAAAAAAAGGTAAAAGATTTAGAAAAGACAGATCAGGCAATGAAGCATTATGCGAAAATAATGAGTGAATTAGTTGATAAGGATGATTCATGTGTACCTGGTGCAGGAGCAGCAGGAGGTATGGGCTATGCGATTGTTACAGGACTAAATGGTAAATTAGTGACTGGATTTGATGCAGTCAGTCGTACAGTTCATCTAGAAGAAGCAATCCAGAAAGCGGATATTATTTTTACAGGTGAAGGAAAAATGGATCATCAGACTTTATATGGCAAGACACCAATAGGTGTCTTGCGCTTAGCACAGAAATACAATAAGCCTGTTGTTGCATTTTGTGGAAAGTGTGAAGATAAAGAGACATTACTTGAAGCTGGATTTGAGGATGTACGCTGTATTAATCATACAGATGAACCTCTTTCTGTATTATTGGAAAAAGGTCCACAGTATTTAGAAGAAGAAGTGAGACGTTATTTGGAGGAAAAGAATGTATAAGGTTACAAAAGATGAATTACTATTAGATTCTCTTGTAGAGCATACTCGTAAGAAGAGAAATGATTGTAAGAATTTATTGAAATATAAATCAGTACAGGTGAATGGTGAAGTACAGACTTATCATGCCTTTGAATTACATCCAGGAGATGAAGTAGAAGTTGGTAAGAAGACGAATCTTCCTTTTGAACTTCTTTATGAAGATGATGACATGATAGTCATTAATAAGCCTTCGGGGCTTGTGAGTGAAGAGACACGTAATAATAAATATCAGACAGCTTTTTATATGGTGATGGAATATTGTCGTAAGAAGAGACAGCAGTGTTATCTTGTACATCGCTTAGACCAGGATACTTCTGGTGTACTTATGTTTGTGAAGAATAAGAAGCTTTATCAGGAATTAACTCATAACTGGAATAAGTATGTTAAAACAAGAGGCTATGTCGCAATATTAGAAGGACAATGTCGTAAGTCAGGCACAATAAAGAATCATCTTGTAGAAGATAAACAGTTAAAGATGCGTATTGCGAAAGAGGGACAATTGGCTATTACGCACTACAAGCCATTAGAAGTATCTAAGGATTATACAATGATGGAAGTATTTTTAGATACAGGGCGTAAGAATCAGATTCGTGTTCATATGGCTTCTTTGAATCATCCTATTATTGGTGATAGGAAATATGGTGCATGTACAAATCCTTTAAAGAGATTAGGTTTACATGCACATGAATTTGCATTCACACATCCTTTTACACATAAAACAATGACCTTTAAAGCACCGCTTCCTTCTTCTTTTAAGCAGATGTTTAAACCTTCTAAAAGATAAAGGAGAATAAACAGTGAAACATAGTAAACTGATCAGTCAAATTGTTGTACTTGCGGTATGTGTTGTTGCGGTCTTTTGTGGGTTGAAAATAAGAGACAAAATCAGACTACAGAAGGAAGTTGTCTTAAGTGTGAGTGTACATCCTTATGGCCTTATGGACGGAAAAGAAACATATTTAGTAGCCACACAGGTATTCTTTCCTAAGGCTGTTAATATGTCTCAGGCAAGCTTTACTGTAGGTGATTTTAGTCAGCTTGGTGAAGTGAATGAGACACTTTCTAAAGATAAGACTTTAACTGAGGATTATTATAATAGTAAGGTGTTGCTTGAAAAGAATACACGAGTCATGATTGATTATAAGATTGTACAGATGGAACGCCCGATGGATATAGAAAATCTCACAGTCAAGGCTACTATAAAGTATAGAGGCATAAAGATTCATGCGGTGAATGGTGTTATTACAGAAATTTAAAATAAATTAAAAAAAGTTATTGACAAGCACCTGTATATTAGGTAAGATGAACAAGTAAAAAGTGGAAAGAAGAAGTGCCTACTTCTCGCCCGATTGATACAGTCGATGGGCCAATGTCACTAGATTAAACTCTAACGATAAGTGGGCGCTAGTACGCTCACTTTTTATTTAATATGAAGTAAGCGGAGGTGGCTTTTATTAGACGTTATGATAGAACAAAACCAGTGAAGAAGGAAGATCCAATCAACGAAAATATTCGTTTTAAGGAAGTACTGGTTATTGATCAGAATGGAGAACAGTTAGGCGTTATGAGCAAGAGAGACGCAATGAATCGTGCTTATGATGCAGGACTTGATCTAGTTTGTGTTGCTCCTAAGGCAAAACCAGCGGTATGCCGTATCATGGATTACGGAAAGTATCGTTTCGAGCAGCAGAAGAAACAAAAAGAAATGAAGAAAAATTCAAAAGTTGTTGCGATCAAGGAGACGCAGTTATCTCCAACAATCGATGTACACGATAAGAACGTGAAGCTTAAACGTACTTTGAAATGGTTACAGGATGGCGATAAAGTCAAGGTAGCAATTCGTTTCAGAGGAAGACAGATGGCTCATGTTGATCTTGGACAGAAGATTATGGATGATTTTATTGCGGAATGTTCTGAATATTGCGTCGTTGAAAAGCCAGCTAAACTAGAAGGAAGAACATTGACAGCAATGCTCGCACCTAAAAAAGCAAAGTAAAATAGGAGGAAACTTATCATGCCAAAAATGAAAACACATAGCGGTCTTAAGAAGCGCTTAAAGAAAACAGCAAGTGGTAAATTAAAGAGAGGCCATGCATACGTATCTCACTTATCACATAATAAGACACATAAACAGAAAAAGCATCTCGCTAAGTCAACATTAGTACACCCATCAGATTACAAGAGAATCAAGTCTCGTATCTAATAGGTTAATTTTAAGGAGGATATACACATGGCAAGAGTAAAAGGCGGATTTACAACTAGACGCAGAAGAAAAAAGACATTAAAGCTAGCTAAAGGTTACTTCGGTAGCAAACATGCTTTATATAAAACAGCTCATGAACAGGTAATGCATTCTTTAAAGTATGCTTACAGAGATAGAAGACAGTTAAAGAGAGAAATGAGAAAGCTTTGGATTGCACGTATCAACGCTGCTTGCAGAATGAACGATATGTCATATTCAACTTTCATGCACGGTTTAAAACTTGCAGAAGTTAACGTTAACAGAAAGATGCTTTCAGAAATCGCAATTGCTGATCCTGAAGGTTTCAAGGCTTTAACTGATTTAGCTAAAGAACAGTTAGCAAAGTAATCTAAAGTGCCAGAGATGGCACTTTTTTCATGCTAAAAAATATAAGTGTTTTGGCTGTGATCTAGTGTATAATGAACTTATAAGTAAACAGAAAGTCATAGAAAAGGTGAAAAGCAGTGAAAGAAAAAGCGATGGATAGGTATGAAGATATAAAGCATGATTTTAGAACATCATATATCGATAGTGAGCAATCTGTGGGTATCTTCCATCTTAATGATTTAGGACCTCATTTTGATGAATGTCCTTTGCTTGCATTAAAAGTATCTCTTGCCTTGGCAACAATTGAAGCAGAATTATATCCTACACTTAATGACGGAGTAAACTATATGTTCTATCATACATATGAGAATGTTGATGAAATCATAGTGGGTGAGCATGTTGAAACGCAAGAGGAACTAGATGAGATGAAGCGTGACAGAGATTTTGTTCTAAATTCTGGAAAACTAGATTATGAAGATGCGTTTAGGGATGAGTAGAAGAAAATTTTTGAAATTTAATTTTTATTCGATATTCGGAGGTTAAAAGACATGCGCAATGATATAGTGATAGAAGTTATTGATAAGATAAAAAGTGGTAAACCTATACTTGTCATGCAGGCGATTCTTACAGGAATTGAAGCGAAAATAACTGATGAAGCCTTTGTTGAGGAAATAAAAAACAATAAAGAGAACGAAACGCGTTTGCTAAATATACCTATAGGTTATGTTGCAACAGCTGCATTAGATGTACTTGGAAAAGAAACATATATGGGTAGTAATGAATATATATTAAAAATGATAAGAGATTTTAAAAATGGTAGAACTAAAACCAATTGATGTCTTTTCGGTGTTTAAAAATATATATATAACAGAAATGGTTGAGAGTATATTATGTATAAGAGGATTAAAAAATGAGTGAATATTCTGATTTTAAACATGACTTTAGGACGGATTATGAAACCGGAGATCAATCAAGAGGTATGTTCCATCTTGATGACTTAGGACCTTCTTTTAAAGGTGACCCGATGTTTGCTTTGCGAGTATCTTTAGCTTTAGCAACTATCGAAGCAGAATTATATCCTACACTCAATGATGGTGTGAACTATATGTTCTATCACACTTATGAGAACGTAGATAGGATTATCGTAGGTGTACATGTTGAAACACAAGAAGAACTGGATGAAATGAAGCGAGACAGGGATTTTGTACTTAATTCAGGTAAACTAGATTATGAAGATGCATTTAGGGATGAGTAGGTAATTATGGAAGAACTAGAATATTATAGAGAAGTAAGAAATGATGTCTATCAGGAAATGGATTCACAGAAAGATACGCCTCATCCTATGTTTTATGGGAGTTCATATGTATTTTCAGACGAAATGCTAGGAGAAAATAGAGAACTGGAATATTTCATGTGCTTGTGCTATGTTGCTTGTGGACTCTATGAACTAGAACACTATCATGGTATTGAGCCAATCATTGAAATGTATATGACTTATTATATTTATCAATATGAAAATTATGGTAAATATAAGGATATGCTCTATGACTATGAGCTTTTAGAAAAAGACATCGAAAAGATCAAATCTATGAGAAAACTGAAGTTTGAACGATTAAAGTGCTACGAAGAATCAACCGACTGATGTCGGTTTTTTTCATGTTTAGAAAATTAATAGTGTGCTATGAAATGATTTTATATAATATATACCATGAATCTATTAAAAATATTAATCTGCTGTGGGGGTGGCTTCTCATCAAGCTATGTCACTACACGTATGCAGAAACAAATTAAAGAAAATCATTTAGAGAATCAAGTACAAGTTGATTTCTCACCCTTTAGCTTGATGCACGAAGTCATTGATCAATATGATGTAGTGATGTGCTGTCCACACCTGCTTATGGAAATTAAGTTGCATTTCAAGGATACAGGTGTACCTTTATATGTTCTTCCTCCTAGAATGTATGGCTTGATGAAACTTACTGAAATTGTAGATGATGCGAAAGGAGTAATAGACATCTATAAACAAACAAAACAGAATCCAGTTTATTTTCCTGGAGAAGAAAATATCTTAAGAGTGACACGTATTAACTCTTATCGCCATACTCATGGAGGTAAAGATCATGGGGACATTTAAATTTGCCTGTAAGATGTTGAAACGTGAAAAGAGACAAGCTATATCCTATGGTGTTACTGTTCTTTTTACTGTCTTTGTATCATTTATCTTCTTTAATATTATTAATAATGATACGTTAATAGATCAAACAGCAGCTGCAAGTGGTGGATCTTTTTCACAGGTCAGTGTTCCATTATCAAGTATTATCGCATTTGTTGTTATAATATTTTGTGGATTAATGATGGTTTATGCCAACTCATTCTTTTGTACACATAAGACAAAAGAATTTGCGATTCTTGCGATGAGTGGCAGCAGTTTTTTTGATTCAACGCTCTATTTATTTTATCAGGAAATCATTATCTCTTTAATTGCTTTACCTATAGGTTATTTGATTGGTATGGCAGGGGCAGTAGGAGTGAATTCAATCATGTATCACTCTATGCATATTCATAAGTCTATCTTCATGATTCCTATGCGTGCCTATGCAGATACACTTATGACTATTGCGATTCTTTTCTTTGTAACTATTCTAGGAGATTCAGGCTTTGTTTACCGCCATGATATCCAGACACTCTTACATGAATCTCATGAAAAGGTTGTGGATAAGAAATTACCTTCTTATCTTCCGCCATTCATTTATATATTTGCGATTATTTTATTAGTTACGACTCCTTATAGTCCAACTGGATTTGTATTCCCTTGTTTTGTGGGTGGAATAGGGGCGGCTTATGTATTATCGCAGTCAATCCCAGAAATACTTAGAAAAATCAAGAGTCAACGTTTAGGACATACTTTAGACCTGGTTTCTTTAAGTCATTTATCTACTTCTTTGACTAATTCAGGTGCTCTTATCCTTGTTTATGTTGTCACAAATGTTTGTATGAGTGCTATGATCATTGCTCAGAAAAATTCACCAAGAGAATATATGACCGCTATTATTGCTTACATTGTGATGACAATCTTATTATCTATCACAATTATGTATAAATATGCTGCAGAAACTATGAAAAGAGTGAAAGCCTTTAGTAATCTTTATAAGATAGGCTGTACAAGAAAGAAGATTGCTTCTTATATTAAGAAGGAAGTTATTCTCTTCTATGCATTACTTGTTTTAATACCTATTGTTTATCTTGCAATTGTCATGGTTCAGGTTTATATGCATACACCGGATACTTTAGGTCTTATTGTTATGTTGTTTGGTGTGGATATCATTCCACAGATGGTTCTTGCAGTGATGACTTATTATATTTATAAGAAGAATGTTTATACAGAAATCGGAGACGTACTATGAGTGAAATACTAGTTGCGAAAAATATAACTAAAATATATGGCATTGGTACAAGCCATACCTTTGAAGCGTTACATGGGGTCTCTATGACTATGAATGAAGGAGAATTCATCTGTGTCATGGGACCAAGTGGTGCAGGTAAATCAACTTTTATTAATAATCTATCTACAATAGATATTCCTACAAAAGGGAAGGTTTATATCAATGATACTGAAGTAAGAAGTATGGGTGAAAATGAAATAGGTAAGTTTCGTTATGAGAACCTTGGATTCATTTTCCAGGAATTCAACTTATTAGATTCTCTCACTATTCTTGAAAATATCGCAGTTCCTCTTTCTCTTGCGAATTTGCCACAGGAAGAAATAGAAGCAAGAGTTAAAGAAACAGCGTCACGTTTATCTATTGATTCATTACTTCATAAGTATCCTAATGAATGTTCAGGAGGACAAAGACAGCGTGCAGCCATCTGTCGTGCCCTTGTCACTCATCCTAAACTTATTGTAGCGGATGAACCAACAGGTAACTTAGATTCTCATACATCACATGAAATATTAGAAATATTCAAAGAACTCAATGATCAAGATGGTGTTTCTATACTTATGGTGACTCATGATCCAATGATTGCCAGTTATTCACAGAAACTGCTTTACATTAAAGATGGTGTCATTGCAAAGCAAGTCGTGAAGGGGGATTTGACACAGAAGGAGTATTTCCATAAAATAGTAGATGTTAACTCAGCAGAGTCAATGTCTTTATTTGAGGAGGAATAAGTATATGAGTGGAATTGTTTTAGAAGGTGGTACATTTAGACCAATCTTTTCATGTGGTATTATGGATTGTTTGAATGATCATGATATTATGTTTGATTATTGTATAGGTGTAAGTGCAGGGATCACTGATGGTGTTTCTTATGTATCAAAACAGCCTAGAAGAAATCTTGAGATACTAAAAACGTATCGTCATGATCCTCGTTATATTGGTCTTAGAAACTATAAGACGGATCATTCTTTATTTGGTTTAAAGTTTGCTTATGAAACAATGTCTAATGAACTTAATCCTTTTGATTATGATACATTTTATAAGTCTCATACAAAAGTACTTGTAGGTGTCACAAATGCGAATACAGGAAAAGCAGAATATATAGAGGGTCATAAAATAGATCGTCATTGTACAGTATTAAAGGCAACATGTGCTATTCCTATTGTATTTCCTGCAATCAAAATAGGTGAGAATGAATATTTTGATGGTGGTATTGCAGATTCTATTCCTGTAAAGAAAGCAATAGAAGATGGTAATAAGAAACTTCTGATTATTCTTACTAGACCAAAGGGCTATAAGAAGACACTCAATTTTTCAACTAAATTTGCAGCACAGGTTGTGTCTCGTAAATACCCACTTCTTAAAGATGCCCTGCTTTCACGTCATATCAACTATAATGAAACATTAGACTATATTGACAAGCTAGAAAAAGAAGGCAAGGCACTTGTATTCAGACCAACAGAAGAAGTCATAATTGATTCTATGGAAAAGGATTTAGATAAGATTCAAAGAATCTATGATTATGGTTATGCACTTGCTTTAGAACATCTAGAAGAAATTAAGGCAATATGTCATGAATAGAGTCTCTTGAAAGAGGCTCTTTTACTATTTATAATAGTTTCTGGAGGTTGATTTATATGAAACCTATTATCGGAATATTACCTTTATTTGATGAGAAAAAAGATAGTTATTGGATGCTTCCAGGATATTTGAAAGGTATTATGAATGCAGGAGGTATTCCTGTGATGTTACCTTTTATTGAAAATATAGAAGATATTAAACAATTATCAGAGAACTTTGATGGTTTTCTTTTTACTGGCGGACCAGATATAGATCCTGCTTATTATCATGAAGAAAAGAAGGAAAATTGTGGAGATTTAACACCTTATAGAGACACATTAGAAAGTCAATTATTTAAAGAAGTATATGCTTTAAATAAACCAATATTAGGAATATGTAGAGGGCATCAGTTACTTAATGTATTATGTGGTGGAACATTATATCAGGACTTACCATCAGAATATAAAAGTACTATAACTCACAGAATGAAACCACCTTATGACAATAAGCAGCATACAGTTACTCTTGTAGAGGATACACCATTAAAGAGTCTATTTAATAAAACTATTCTGCCAGTCAATAGCTGTCACCATCAAGCAATCAAAGAACTAGGAAATGATTTACAACCTATGGCCATAAGTGAAGATGGTTTAGTCGAATCATGTTATGCACCTAATAAGAAGTTTGTATGGGGTGTACAATGGCATCCTGAGTTTATGTGTACAGAGAAAGAAAGTCAGAAAATATTTGAAGAGTTTATAAGAAAATGCAGAGAGTAAAATGGAATATTGAATTAAAAGGACATATATACCCCTGTATTGTTTCATTTAAGAAGATGAAAACAATCAGAGTGAAGATCAGAGATAATTATTTAGAAGTCAGTGCACCTGTTGGTACGAGTGAGAAGTATATTCGTGATTTAATCTATGAAAATGAAGAGGATTTATATGCACGATTATCTTCCTATGTTCCTTATTTTGATCTAAGAGAGGATGGGTATGTCTATATCTTTGGTAAGAAATATCAAATAGTTGTCAGAGATATTAAGAAGAAACAATGTGCAATTCATGGAGATAGTATCTACGTGTATACTTCGTATATAGAAAATGCGTTAAGTATATATCTTTCTCAGATACTCTATGAATATTTAAAAAAGAGAACATCAGAATATCTTCCTTTATTTAATCGACCTATGCCACGTATACAAATTAAACAATATAAAGGAAGATGGGGCAGCTGTTATGATCAATTGAACTTTGTGACATTTAATTTCTCTTTAGTCTATTTAGATAAAGAGTTGATTGATTATGTAATTGTGCATGAGTTATGTCATTTTATTGAACCAAATCATTCTCCTCGATTCTATGCAGAAGTCAAAAAGAGAATGCCTGATTATAAGAAACGTATGAAAATATTGGAGGAAAAGCATGTATGATTCAATCAGTGAATAATAAAACAATTAAAGACCTTGTAAAATTAAAGAACAAGAAAACAAGAGATGAAAAAGGACTTTTTCTAGTGGATGGATTCCACATGGTAGAAGAAGCAAAAAAAGCAGGACTATGTGACTTGGTTATTAGTACAGATGAATCATTAGAAGGACAGGATAAAGTACTTGTTGTGTCTGATTCTGTCATGGAAAAGCTCTCTTATACTAAAACACCACAGCCTATTATGGCTGTATGCCATAAGAAGGATAATATTTTAAAACATTATGATCGTGTCTTGATTTTAGATGGTGTACAGGATCCAGGAAACTTAGGAACTATCCTTCGTTCAGCACTTGCCTTTGGCTTTAAACAGATTGTCATGAGTCCTGATTGTGTAGACTTATACAATGATAAGGCATTGCGTTCTACTCAGGGGGCTGTTTTTCATTTAGATATTGTCCGTGATGATTTGCATCATGTTATTCCAGAACTACAGAAGTTAGGGGTACGTGTCATTGCGACAAGCTTACATAATGCGTCTTCTATTGATGATATTAAATCAACAGATAAGATGGCATTTGTTATGGGGAATGAAGGGAATGGTGTGAGAGATGAAACAATTGCGATGTCTGATGCCTCTCTTTATATTCCTATTGATACAATGGAATCACTTAATGTTGGTGTAGCGGCAGGTATTGTGATGTATACATTTAAGGAGGTCTCATTATGATTAGACAGCATATCTATTTTTCAGGAAGAGTACAAGCTGTTGGATTTCGTTTTAGAGCACAGATGAATGCGACTCAGTTAGGACTTACTGGCTGGGTTAGAAATCTCTTTGATGGACGTGTAGAAGCAGAAGTACAGGGAGAAATAGAACAGATCAATCGTTTTATCAATAAAATGAAAAATGAACAATGGATAGATATCACAGATATAGAAGTGGAAGATATCCCTGTAGAAAAAGGAGAGAGAAGATTTGATGTCACATACTAGACAATCTCTTTTAAAATCTTTTCAGCATGCCTTTGAAGGCATTATCCATACAATAAAGAAGGAACGTAATATCAAAATACATCTTTCTTTTATGTGTGCAGTTATCTTATGTGGTTTCTATTTCCATATTACGAAGATTGAATGGATGATCTGTCTTATTCTATTTGCGCTTGTTTTGTCATTAGAACTTGTCAATACAGCAATTGAAGCCGTGGTGGACTTAGCCTCACCAGATATTCATCCTCTTGCAAAGCTCTCTAAAGACGCTGCAGCAGGTGCTGTTTTAATCAGTGCAATCATTTCAGCTATTATTGGCTTGATGATTTTTATTCCTTATATTATTTAAAAAAAGCGGGCTATTTAAATAGTCCGCTTTTATCCATCATGTCTAATGCATGTTCTATTGTATCATCGCTTTGTACAAGAGCCATACGTACATAACCTTCACCTTGAGTGCCAAATGCATTACCTGGTACCACAAGAACACCTGTTTTATCAAATAGTTCCTTTACAAAAGTTTCAGAATCTTTAAACTTATCAGGAATCTTTGCCCATACAAACATAGTACCCTTAGGCATATCGATATCCCAGCCAATAGACTTACAGCCATTGACTAATAAGTCTCTTCTATGTTTATAAGCATTTCTTGTTTTTTCTACACATGATTGATCCTGTGTTAATGCTTTAATCGCACCTTTTTGAACTGGTAAGAACATACCATAATCTAGATTAGATTTTAATGATTTCAGTTTTCCAATGATTTCTTTATTACCAAGTGCAAAACCAATACGTGCACCTGCTAAACCATATGTCTTACTTAATGAGTTGAATTCAATACCCACATCCTTAGCACCTTCAAACTCTAAGAAGCTGTGTCCGGGTCCTTCAAACAATAATTCACTATAGGCATTATCATGAAGAACCATGATGTTGTGTTTCTTTGCGAAGACAATGAGTTTCTTATAGAATTCATCATTCGCAACACCACATGTTGGGTTATTTGGATAAGACACAATCATATACTTTGCATCCTGTGCAGTCTTTTCATCAATCATGTCAAAATCAATTAAATAATCATTTTCCTTTAATAAAGGCATAGTAACAACTTTAGCTCCAGCAAGTAGTGGTCCATCTCTAAAGATTGGATAACATGGATCCTGGACAAGTACAATATCACCTTCATCTACTAAAGTTAAAGCAAGATGTGCTAAGCCATCCTGAGATCCAAGTAATGATGTCATTTCAGTTTTGGGATCAATAGTGACACCGTATCTTCTTTTATACCATTCTTTTACAGTGTTTTGAAGATCAACGGCATCCTTAATCGCATAAAGATAGTTTTCTGGCTTCATTGCCTCATTTGCGATTGTTTCCATGACTTCCTGAGTTGGAGGAATATTAGGTGCTCCAATACTCAAATCAATGACTTCTAGTCCTTGTTTTTTTCTTTCACTACGCATATTTGCGAGTGTAGTGAAGATGCTTTCTCCGAAGAGATCCATTCTTTTTGAAAATTTCATTTTTATATACGCCCTTTCTTCAAGTATCATAATACAAATATGAAACAAATGAAAGGGGGTTTCAATTTATAAAAAATCTACATGAAATGTATGTGTAATTACTATTTTCCTTGCTTTCGGCTTGTCCGATAGATTAGATTTCAGAAATGGATTTTGTAATCAATAGTTCTTATTGAAAATTAATGTATATGATGATATAAAAAATGGTGAAATAAAAGAAAGAAAAAATTTTATGAAAAATATGATTGTTGTAGGTGGTTTGTGTTTATCGACTGCTTGCAGCTCTGCTTTTTACATTGTTTCCAATGACAGTATATGCTATAAATACAATAGAATATGAAACTGAATATATGGAACCGATAGAAGAAAGTGATTATATTGTAAATCAAAATTCACGTAATATTTTTACAAAAATCGCAAAAAAAGCTATAAATAATAAGGCAAGATTAGTTGATTTTGCTGAAAAGGTGGCTGGTAAAACTGTAGCAAAAAATATAAATAAATTTTTTACACCTATAACAAAAGCATTAAAACCGTTATTAGAAGGGACATTATTTTAATATGAGAGAAGACGATTATAAATTATCAATGGAAAAATTATATCAACAAAATAGATTATTGATTTCGGCTTTACATGAAATATATGGAGAAGAAATTCAGTCAACAAGTTTATTTTGTTTAGAACATGATATTTCTTTTCTGACAAGGAACAAAATTATGTTGGTTTTAAATAAGTATTCAATGCAGCATACAATGTCTGAAGAATTATTTTGGAAAGAAAAGATATATTCAGAAGTAAAAGATTTTCCAAATTTGGATGATTGTGAATTTAAAAAAATGCTTTTGTTGTTTTGGAAAGATTATGTAATTACAGATGAATAACTATTAGAGATGCATATAAAATGCAAAAAAAGGACGGATTGTTCGATAGATTAGATTTCATCTTGTCTTTTTCCGAATAATTAGGTATAATACTTGAGAACACGAAGAAAAGGACTAGTATGTAATATACTTATATTGAGAGAGGAAGAGACAGGTGAAAATCTTCTTATAAGATATTATTGAATTCACCTTGGAGTGCGGCTAATCCCCGCCGTAACACTGACGTTATAAGTGATAAAGTGCATATAGTGTATACTATATGAATTTAGGATGGTACCGCGATTTAAGTCGTTCCTATTGGAACGGCTTTTTTATTTTTTTAAGGAGGAAAGTTATGGATGAATTATTAAAAATCCAGGAAGAAGCACTTGCTAAAATTTCTGCATGTGCTGATGCGAAAGAATTAAATGACTTACGTGTATTCTATCTTGGTAAAAAAGGACCTATTCAGGCTGCTATGAAATCAATGAAGACTATGGCTCCTGAAGAAAGAAAAACATTTGGACAGGTTTCAAATAAGACTAAACAGGAAATTGGACAGGCTATTGAAGAAAAGAAAGCTTATTTAGAAGAAAAAGCTTTAAATGAACGTTTACTTGCAGAAGATATTGATATCTCTTTACCAGGTAATCGCTTACCAGTAGGATCTGTACATCCTTTAACACGTGTTAAGGAAGACTTAGAAGAATTATTCCTAGGTATGGGATATAAGGTAGCTGAAGGACCTGAAGTAGAATCAGATCATTTCAACTTCGAATTAATGAACTTACCTAAAGGACACCCTGCAAGAGATATGCAGGATACATTCTATATTGATGAAAATACATTAATGAGAACACATACTTCTCCTGTACAGGCACATGTTATGTTAGAAGCAAAGGGTAAAGGTCCTATCAAGGTTATCTGCCCTGGTAAAACATACCGTCGTGATGATGATGATGCCACTCATTCACATCAGTTCATGCAGTGTGAAGGACTCGTCATCGATAAGAATATCACTATGGGTGATTTAAAGGGTACATTAGATGTTTTCGCTAAGAAGATGTTTGGTGAAAAGCGTGAAATTCGTTTAAGACCTTCTTATTTCCCATTCACAGAACCAAGTGTAGAAGTAGATATCTCTTGTGCCAACTGTGGCGGTAAGGGCTGTGCTATGTGTAAAGGTACTGGATGGATTGAAGTATTAGGTGCTGGTATGGTTAACCCTCATGTCTTAGAAATGTGTGGATTTGATCCTAAGGAATACCAGGGATTTGCATTTGGTATCGGACTAGAAAGAGTTGCTATGTTGAAATATGATATTGATAATATCCGTGATTTCTACAATAATGACTTAAGATTCTTAGAACAGTTCGAAAGAAAGGAGTAGTATATGTTAGCTAGTTTACATTTATTAAATAGATATGTGAAAGTAGATGATCAAGATCCTGCAGAACTTGCAGAAAAGATCACTCGTATTGGATTAGAAGTAGAAGGACAAGGACCTCTTGCAAAAGGAACTAAGCTTGTTGTTGGTTATGTAAAGGAATGTATTGAACATCCTAATTCTGACCATCTTCATATCTGTCAGGTAGAAACTGCCCCTGGTGAAGTAAGACAAATTGTATGTGGTGCACCTAATGTGGCTGCTGGTGAAAAGGTTATTGTGGCATTACCAGGATGTGAACTTGAAGGTGGTAAGATTTCTTCAGGTGCTATTAGAGGCGAAAAGTCTGATGGTATGATCTGTTCTATTGCAGAACTTGGATTAGATAGCCGTTTATTAAAAGAAGAAGATAAAGCTGGTATTCATGTATTACCAGAAGATGCACCAGTAGGGACAGAAGCACTAACTTATCTTGGTTTAGATGATTATATTCTTGATATTGGTTTAACGCCAAATAGAGCTGATTGTATGGCTATGCAGTCTTTAGCTTATGAAGCAGCTGCTGTATTAGGTAGAAAAGTTACTTTACCAGAAATCAAGAAATATCCTGAAGAAAAGAGTGAAATTGAAGTTCATGTAGAAACTCCTTTATGCTCATTCTTTGGTGCTAAATTAGTGAAGGGTGTAACAACTAAAGAATCACCTAAATGGATGCAGAATGCACTTCTTGCATCAGGTATCAAGCCTATTAATAATATTGTAGATATCTCAAACTTCGTCATGGTTGAAACAGGTCAGCCTATTCATATGTATGACTATGATAAGCTTGTAAAGAAGGCTTTCGTCATAAAGACTGGATTCAATCAGAAGGCTGTTCTTCTTGATGAAAATGAATATGAAATCTTACCTGAAGATGTTATTGTATCAACTGATGATGGCATTGGCTGTGTTGCTGGTGTTATGGGTGGTAATGACACTAAGATTGATGAGAATACTAAAAATATCGTTATCGAAGCAGCAACTTTTGATGGTGCTGCATTAAGAAATACAGCAAGACGTATGAACTTATTAACAGATGCATCACAGCATTATATCAAGGGTGCTATTGATACAATGAGTTCATTAAAGGTATTAGATCGCTGCACTGATTTATTAGTACAGTTTGCGGATGCTGAAACTATTTATGAAACAGTACATACACCTCTTGATGAAACAAGAAAAACTGTCACTATCGAATTATCAAGAGTAAACGGCTTACTTGGTACTTCATTAACTGTAAAAGAAGTATCTGATATCTTCGATAGCTTATGCTTTGAATATACATTAGAAGATGAATTATTTACTGTAACTGTTCCTACATATCGTAATGATATTACTATGGATGCAGATTTAGTGGAAGAAGTCGCACGTATCTATGGATATGATAATCTTCCAACTACTTTACCAGTTATGAATATGACAGATGGTGTCTTAACACCAAAACAGTCTAAAGAACAGTTAATTAGACATACACTTGTAGACCTTGGTTTACATGAAACATTAACTTATACATTAACAAGTGAAGCAACTGTCAATGAATTCAACTTATTCCATTCTTTAGACAATACAGTTAAGTTAATGAGTCCTTTAGGTGAAGAAAGAAGCGCTGCAAGAAAATCGCTTATTGGTTCTCTTTTACAGACAATTCATTACAACAATGCACATTCAAATAAGGATGTTAACATCTTTGAAATTGCGAATACATATTCTGACAAGGAAGTATCTAACTTAGCAATTGCAGTAAGTGGAGACTATGTCAATGTTCCTTGGATGGGTAAGAAGGAAGCCGTTGATTTCTATCTTGTGAAAGGTTTCGTAGAAACATTATTCAAGAAATTATGTATTGAAGAATCACGTTATACTTTTGAAAAGGTAGAAGCAGACAATAAGGATTTCCACCCAGGTAGAAGTGGTTATATCAAGATGGGTAAGGAAATTGTAGGTGTTATCGGACAGGTACATCCTGCAAAGGCAAAGGCTTATGAAGTTAATGATACATATGTGGCAGAATTGAACTTAACAGCTATTCTTGCATTACGTACTCGTGCATTAAAGTTCAAGGCTATTCCTCTATATCCAGCAGTATCTCGTGATATCGCTTTAGTTGTTGATTCTAAAGTACCTGCTGCAGATGTAGTTAAGACAATCAAACGTGCAAGCAAACAGCTTGTAAAGAGTGCAGAAGTATTCGATGTTTATGAAGGTGAACATATGGAAGAAGGTAAGAAGTCATTGGCTATCTCACTATTATTCCAGGATCCATCTCGTACATTGGATGACGCAACAATCAACTCAGCTATGGAAAAAATTCTTGAAGCCTGCAAGAAGGACCATAACGCCGTGTTAAGAGGTTAAGATCAGTGCTTGCACTGATCTTTTTTACTTATGAAACTGATTTTTTCGGATTTAGATGGGACACTCCTTCATAGTGATAATACGCTTTCTGATATGACATTACAGGCTATAAAGAAGGTGTATGAACATGATGATTTGTTTATTCCTATCTCTTCAAGACTTCCTGAAAGTATTCAATCATTTGTCCCTTATAAAGCACCTCTGGTGGCTCATAATGGCGCACTGATTATTTTAGGGGATGAAATCATCTCTTATACAATACCAACGGATATTGTCTATGATATATGTTCTTATTGTGATGATTTAGATTGGAATATTTATGATGGTAATAACTGGTATTCTACAAATCAATATTTTAAAGATCATGCGATAGAAGAGTCTTATATTGGTAAAATATCGATTAAGATTGGATTAGAAGACATAAAAAAAATACAGACCATTCATAAAATAGTCTGTATTGGATCTATTGATCATGTCACTTCTTATTTAAAGGAAACATATCCTTCTTTACATATAACACGTAGTGCTTCTTATTATCTAGAAATCACCAATAAAGAAGCCACTAAAGCCAATGCGATACAAACGGTGGCCCATCATTATCAAATACCATTAGAGAATACAATCGCCTTTGGTGATTATTATAATGATGAAGATATGTTAGATATTGCAGGGGTAAGTTATGTAGTAGACAATGCCCCTGATGACTTAAAAGAAAAAGCGGATCATGTTACTTTAAGTAATAATGATGATGGTGTTGCCTTTATTTTAAATCAATTTTACGATAAGGAATCGCTTTAATTGTTTCTTTAAAAAAGCCTGGATTCACTAAATCAAGAAGCTGTGCTCCTCTTTTTTCAATATCTAAAGCAGGATGCTTATGTTTTGTGATATTAGTGATGATTTTATATTCAGTATTCTTTTTAGCTGTCTTGATGTAACGCTGTCCACTCGCAGATAAGCCAAGAATATGAATATAATCAATATCCATGGCTTTTTTCATTTCTTCTTTTGTGTTATGAAGAAGAATATGAATAAGCATTCTTTGTATTCTGCTTCTTGTATAGCGTTTACTTGTTAAACTGTTAATTAACTCTTCTAGACTATAAGTTTCTTGATTCACTTTATACAAGCGGTCATCCAAACCTTCTTCTATCATATGAAGCCCTTCAAGAGGAGTAAAGGTAATTAAATACTTTAAATAAGGGTAGAACTCTTCGAGAGTAAAGAAATGAGAGTCTTTATATGTATTGTAGCCAGGTAATTGATGTGATACATCAATTCCTTGCTTGAGTGCAATGCGTAGAGATGTGGCGCTAGAAATTCTTTCAATATTTTTTGCATGATAATCATTGGTACGCTTAATGCAGTGCATGGAAATAGGATACTGATTATGAACCACCTCTTTGACATAACTTAGTCCTAATAAATCATTAGGTGTTCTCACTTCCTTATTTAAAATAAACTGCAATGCTTGATTACAAGCATCAGGATAGCGTAATCCATCCTTCATGCCTTCTTTTACTTTCATATTATAAGCATCAGGGTCTTGTTCAATGCCTTCAGCTATTTCTATGAATGTCTCAATATTGCCATCCTCACTGCCAAATACAAGATCAGTCACTCCCATTTCGTGGAGTAATGTCACTGCACCTTTTGCAAAATAATCGGCACTCTGACAGGCATAAACAAGTGGAAGTTCTATAACGATATCTATGCCTTCTTCTATTGCGATTGCAGCTCTTTTTTGATAGCTGATTATGGCAGGCTCACCTCTTTGTACAAAAGAACTGCTCATGACGCATATAGTTAAATCAGGCTTAATTAATTTTTTAGCTTCTTGAAGATGTAAACGATGGCCTAAATGATAGGGGTTATATTCTGTAATAATACCTAGTATTCTCATGGAATCACCTCAAAAAGTATTTTATCATAATGGACTGATAATACAAATAATGATATACTTTTTGTATTAGGAGGATTATTAATATGGCTTTAGAATTTAGATATGATACACAATTATTAATTGATGGTCATGACTTAGATGAAGATGAAATCAATGATTACATCACTGAACATTTTAAAGGAGACTGCCTTCTTGCAGTAGGCGATGAAGACTTAATTAAGATTCATTTCCATACAAATGAACCATGGCAGTTATTAGAATATTGTTCTACATTAGGTGAAATCTATGACATCGTTGTAGAAGATATGGATCGTCAGTCTAGAGGTCTTAAAGGATAACTTTCATCTTTGATGAAAGTTTTTTTATAACTATGTTTGGATTAGGTACGATTATTAACTGCAGTGCTATTATTATAGCGGGTATTGCAGGTATGGTATTTGGAAATCATTTAAAGGAGTCCATGCAGGATACTTTGATGAAGGCAGATGGCGTCGCTGTTATTTTCATAGGTATTGCAGGAGCATTAAGTAAAATGCTTGTAATAAAGGGTGGCACTATCGATACAACAGGTACTATGATGATGATTATTTCATTGTCTCTTGGTGCGATTGTAGGAGAAATGCTGGATTTAGATGGCAAGATGATTCACTTTGGTGAATGGCTTAAAATAAAAACTGGAAATGCGAAAGATAAGAAGTTTGTAGATGGCTTTGTGACAGCATCTTTAACAGTCTGTATTGGTGCGATGGCAGTTGTAGGTTCTATTGAAGATGGAATTCATGCCGATCATTCTATTCTTTTCGCAAAAGCAATACTCGATTCTGTGATTATTCTTGTCATGAGTGCAACTCTAGGTAAGGGATGCTTATTCTCTTTTGTACCAGTAGGCTTATTTCAGGGAACAATCACTCTTTTAGCAAGTCTGATCAGTCCTTTTATTACTGCATCAGCTATGAGTGCTCTCTCATATATAGGTTCAATACTTATATTTTGTGTAGGTGTTAATCTTGTATTTAATACAAAAATACGTGTTGCAAACCTTTTACCGGCTTTGATTGTGGCGTGTATATGCACTGTTTTTCCATTGTAAGAAACTTTTACTTGCAATTATTCTTGTTTTTTGTAGAATATTTATGAGGAGTGAAGACGATGGAAAACAAGATTCGATTAAGCCCGAAGAGAATCCTTAATAAAGAATTTTCTATTGAATCAAAAGGCTATAGCGCAAATGAGGTAGATAGTTATCTTGATATTGTGAAAGAAGATTATCTGAATTTCCAATCTATGCTGAATGATTCTTATGATGAAATTGAAAGTCTTCAAAAAGAGAATAGTGCTTTAAGAAGAAAACTCAATGAATTATTAAGAGAAAGACAGGAACAGAGAGATAATGTACGCGTCATGGAAGAGAACTTGAATAACAATGTCGATGTCCTCAGACGTATTTCTCAATTAGAAAGAGAAGTCTATCATAAAAATAAAGACTAATATGTGTCTGCGAGAACTGATCGCTGGAAACAGAGGAAAGTCCGTGCTGCCACTATCTGAGATGATAGTAGTGATCGTGCTGAGGCTAATAACCTCAGGCAGAAATGACAACGGTGAACGCCTAAGTCGTAAGATATGGAACTAGCCATAAAGTGCCACAGAAACGAATACTGTTAGAAATGACAGGGTGAAAAGGGGTAAACTTCGCGAGGCAGAAACCCAAATTTTGGTAGGGGAGTCTAGCAAAAGGAATTGAACGGATGCTAGGTAGAGTAATCTAAGATAAATGATGAGTTGAAAAACAGAACACGGCTTATAAGAGCAGGCTCATAGATGGTTTCCATTTGGGAACCGTCTTTTTTTGTCTGTCTATAATAGTTGTAAAATGCCACTATTTGTGGTTAAATAGACTTGATATAAATGCAAGGAGGCTTTGAAATGAATATTAGTGAAATAATAAAGAAAACGAGAGAGGAGAAAGGATTAACTGTAGAAGAGTTATCTTCTCAGACAATGCTTTCAGTTGCGATTATTAAAGATTTAGAAAATGGTGACTTTGATCATTATCAAGGTGAAGAAGCTTATGTGAAAATGTATTTAAGAAAGATTTGCCGCGCTCTTGATATAGATGAAAAAGAAGTACAGAACGAATATTTAAATCTTACTCAGAAAATTGAGTTAGAAGAACTACAGGAAGCAGAACAGCAGAATGAGGAAGTAAAGAAGAGACAGTCTGCAGATGAGGAAAAAGCTAAAGCTTTCCGTTTTGCAAAGCCACCGTTTACAAATTCAAATAAAGGTGTTATGGGTAATAAAAGTCATTTAAATGTCATAAGAGTGATTATTATTGTATTATTAGTGGCAATGATTTTCTTAGTGGCTTTCTTTGCAATCAGTAAAACAAAGTCAAATGTTGATGCACCATCATTTACATCCGACCAGCAGACAGCAGCAGGTGAAGTAACTAAGAAACCATCAAAGAAGAAAGACAAGACAACTCCAAAGAAGGATGAAACACCAGCTGTTACTTATACTAGAAATAGTGATTTAAATTATAATTTTAAATTAAAGGATTCTAATGCAGAAACATTCAAGTTAAAGGTTGAATATTCTAAGAAATGCTGGGGAAGCCTTTATGTAAACCGTGCTAAATATACTGAATTTGAAGGTAAGGTATATAATGAAGGTGATAGTGTTGAAGTGACACTCAATACTGCAGAATTCAATACATTAAGACTTGTAAGTGGTGAGCAGTCTGGTGTAAAGGTTTATGTTGATGATGTTGAAGTGCCATTAACAGACGAAGAAAAGGCTGAATCTGGATTGAAATATACTTATTTGACATTGGAGAAGTAAGATGAATTTACCAAATAGATTAACAGTAACACGTTTGTGTCTTGTACCAGTATTTATAATTTTATATTTATGTCCCTATTATACAGATATCAGTGTGCCTCAGATTCATTTCCTATTTACTGATATTTCTGTTATTCAGCTACTTGCCTTTGTTGTATTCTTAGGTGCTTCTATTACTGACTTTTTAGATGGCTACCTTGCAAGAAAAAATCATCTTATCACTACATTTGGAAAGTTTGTTGATCCAATTGCAGATAAGATGCTTGTTAACTCTGCATTAATCTTACTTGCCTGGAATAATAAGATGTCAGTTCTAGCACTTCTTGTTATGATTTTAAGAGATACTTTTGTGGATGGTGTTCGTCTTGTAGCCTCTGGCTCTAATAGAGTACTTGCTGCAAGTATTTATGGAAAATTGAAGACAGTGACTCAGATGGTAGGTATTTGTCTTCTTCTATTAAATAACCCAATCTTTGCATTATGGGATATTCCATTTGCAAACTATGTTATTAATGTTGCCGCATGTGTTTCATTATTATCAGGTGTTGATTATTTCTGGAAGAACAGAGATTTAATCATGGAGAGTATGTAAAATGGAAGAAATAGTAAGACTATTGATAGAAAAGAATGTTTCTATTTCAAGTGTTGAAAGTTTTACAGTAGGAAATTTTGCAGCAGCTCTTGGATCCGTTCCAGGAGTTTCTGCTGTTTATAAGGGAAGTCTTGTCAGTTATCAGAACATTATCAAGCATAAGGTGTTAGGCATCCCTCAGGAAGTCATTGACACTTATGGTGTTGTATCTAATGAAGTGGCAGGGCTTATGTGCATTAATGGACAGAAAATGTTCGATACAGATCTTTGTATTTCTTTTACAGGCAATGCAGGTCCAGATGCCATGGAAGGCAAGAAAGTAGGTCTCATTTATATTGGTATTGCCTATAAGAGTGATGTTCATACTTATGAATATGAACTGTCAGGAAGTCGCAAGCAGATTGTGGAACAGGCTATTGCGATTGGAAAAATGAAGATTTCTGAAATTTTGAAGTAATTTACAAATAATAATCGTATGAATATGTATGGAGGTATATGTTTATGGCGAAAGAAAAAAAGTCAGCGGTAAAAGATACTGATGCAGCATTGGATGATGCTATCAGTCAAATTGAAAAGAAATTTGGTAAAGGGTCAGTTATGCGTCTTGGAGACCGTACAGCAGTGGATGTGGATGTTATTCCTTCAGGCTCTTTAACTCTTGATAAAGCATTAGGTATTGGCGGTTACCCTAAAGGACGTATTATTGAAATCTATGGTCCTGAATCAAGTGGTAAAACAACTCTTACATTGCATGCGATTGCCCAGGCGCAAAAACAGGGTGGTAAAGCTGCATTTATTGATGCAGAGCATGCCATTGACCCTGTCTATGCAAAGAATTTAGGTGTTGATATTGATGAATTGATTCTTTCACAGCCGGATAGTGGTGAGCAGGCATTAGAAATTGCTGAAATGCTGGTGCGTTCTGGCGTGATTGATTTGATCGTTATTGACTCAGTTGCTGCTTTAGTTCCTCAGGTTGAATTAGATGGTGAAATGGGTGATGCGGCAGTTGGTTTACAGGCGCGTTTAATGAGTAAGGCCTTAAGAAAACTTTCAGGTGTTATGAATAAAACGAACTGCACAGTCATCTTTATTAACCAGTTACGTGAAAAGATTGGGGTTATGTATGGTAATCCAGAAACAACAACTGGTGGCCGTGCCTTGAAGTTCTATTCTTCTGTACGTGTAGAAATTAGAAGAAGTGAACAGATCAAACAGAATGGTGAAATTGTTGGTAATAAAGCCAATATCAAGGTTGTTAAGAACAAAGTAGCACCTCCATTTAAGACAACTCAGGTTGATATTATCTATGGTAAAGGTATTTCACGTGATGGTGAAATTCTTGATTTAGCAGTTGAAGGTGATATTGTGGAAAAATCAGGTGCCTGGTACGCTTATAATGGTGAAAAAATTGGACAGGGAAGAGAAAATGCGAAGAATTTCCTTCTTGAACATCCTGCCATCTTTGCAGAAGTAGAAGAAAAAGTTAAAGCACAGCTTTTTGGAACTGAAGAAGAAGCTGCTGCGTAAATAGTCTCATTTTCAGGCGGATGATTCCGCCTTTTATTGAAGTATGGTGTAAATATGAAGAAAACAGAACAACTTATTACAAAAACATTCTTGGAACTCGTTGAGGAAAAACCTCTTGATAAGATTACTATCCAGGATATTGCAGATCAATGTGGTATTAATAGAAACACTTTCTATTATCACTTTGCCGATATCTATTCCTTGATTGAAACAATCTTTAAAGATCATTTAGCAACTATTGAACAAATGTTTGAAGATGGTGCATCCTGGAGTGAATGTTCAGAGAAAGCCTTGAAATTTCTGGTAGAAAATCGTCGTGCTATTAGACATATTGCTTTCTCAATGAGTCGCAATCAGTTGGATCATTATCTATTTGTTGTTTTCAAAAAAATATTTACAGAATACTTATTAGATAACTTTATTGTGGATATATCTGATGAAAAGTTTGATGATCTTATTTTATTTTATACTTATGCAATCATGGGATGCATAGATCATAATTTTATTGAAAACAACAATGATATTGAATTAGAGGAACTTTTAGATAAGTTCAACACAACTTTATTGATGACAAATCCCCTTAAAACAAGTAAGTAGTCTTAATGGAAGACTGCTTTTTTCGTGTTTGTATGATTGAAAAGTTTATATAAATACCTTATAATGTAACTAGTGCTTTTTAGCACTTTTATACATAGGACACGGAGGACTTATATATGAGCTTAATTAAAGTCTTGACCTATGTTCTTGTATTTCTTTTAGGTATAGGATGTTATTGTCTATATATCCGTTTAAAAATTTCTAAAGCAAATACAGATGCCAAAACAATTGTTGAAGAAGCTAATACAAAAGCAGACAATCTAATTAAAGAAGCAACGCTTGATGCAAAAACAAAAGCTTATGAATATAAGCTTGAAGCTGAAAAAGAAGCAAAGCAGCAGCGCTTAGAATTGACTAAGTTTGAAAATAAGCTATTACAACGTGAACAGAACATCGACCGTAGAGATATTTCTTTACAGGGGAAGGAAGATGCTCTTGAAGCAAGAAGCCAACAATTAAATAAGAAAAAGGCGGAACTAGAGGTCAAGGAAGAAAAACTACAGCATCAGATTGATGAAAAAGTAGCCGAACTTGAAAAAATTGCAGCAATGTCTGCACAGGAAGCAAAAGCTGAACTCTTCAAGCAGGTAGAACAGCGTATGGAGACTGAAGTCACTGCTTATATCAAAGAACAGGAAGATGAAGCAAAAACAAAGGCTTCACTATTCGCAAAAGATATTATTGCGAATGCCCTTAATCGTTATTCTCAGGAAGAAGTCATTGAACGCACAGTCAGTGTAGTTGCTCTTCCAAGTGAAGAAATGAAAGGTCGTATTATTGGCCGTGAAGGTCGTAATATTAAAGCAATTGAAAATGCAACTGGTGTAGATTTGATTATTGATGATACTCCAGAAGTGATTACATTATCATGTTTTGATCCAATTCGTCGTGAAGTGGCACGTTTATCACTTGAAACATTAATTCATGATGGACGTATTCAGCCAGGACGTATTGAGGAAGTTGTCGCTAAGACTAAAAAAGATCTTGATGATACTATTTTAAAGGCAGGGCAGGATGCTGTCTTTGAATTAGGATTATCTAGAATGAATAAAGAACTTGTTATGATGATTGGTAAGTTGAAATATCGTACAAGTTATGGACAGAATGCTTTACAGCATTCATTAGAAGTGGCTCATTTTGCCGGTATTATGGCCGCTGAACTTGGATTAAATCAGCAGCTTGCTAAACGTGCTGGTTTATTGCATGACTTAGGAAAAGCAGTTGACCATGAAATGGAAGGAAGTCACGTTGAATTAGGTGCAAAATTCGCTAAGAAATTTGGTGAAAATGCGACTGTAATCAATGCGATTGAATCACATCATGGAGATGTTCCAGCAACATCAATTATTGCAGTACTGATCTCTGCAGCAGATACGTTATCAGCTGCTAGACCTGGTAGTAGAAGTGAAAAAATTGAAAATTATATCCAGAGACTTGAAAAACTTGAAGAATTACCTAAACAGTTTGACGGTGTGGATAAGGTATTTGCCATCCAGGCAGGTCGTGAAATCAGAGTAATCGTTAATCCAGAAAAGATTGATGACTTAAAAGCACATAAACTTGCAAGAGATGTCAAAGAAAAGATTGAAACCGAACTCACTTACCCAGGACATATTAAAGTAACTGTGATCCGTGAGATTCGTGCTAATGAAATAGCTAAGTAGATAGGATCATCCCTATCTACTTTTTAGTTAAGGATGTGAATAAAAATGAATATATTATTTATTGGTGATATTTTTGGTAAGACAGGACGTAAAATGATTGAAACGTACCTACCAAAAATTGTAGAGAAGTATAGTGTAGAATGTGTTATTGCGAATGGTGAGAATACAAGTCATGGCAAGGGATTACTACAGAAACACTATGATGAATTACTATCTCATGGCATTTCTTTGATTACAATGGGAAATCATACTTATTCTAAGAAAGAAATCTTTGAATATATAGATGAAGCAGACAAGCTGGTTGTCCCATTAAATAAGCCTAAGGCTATGCCTGGAGTAGGATCTAGAGTCATTGAAGTAAAAGGAAGGAAAATCAGGGTAACTAACTTACTTGGTCTTACATTTATGGATGGTAAACCACAGAATCCTTTTGAGGCAATTGAACCTGTTTTAGAAGATGATGACAGTGATATCCATATCATTGACTTTCATGGTGAAGCGACAAGTGAAAAGATTGCTTTTGGTTATTATGTCGATGGACGTGTCAGTGCAGTGCTTGGTACACATACCCATGTTCCTACAGGAGATGAAAAGATTCTTCCAAACGGAACAGCTTTTCAGTGTGATGTTGGCATGACAGGGCCGTATGAAAGTGTTATTGGCTGTGAAAAAGAAGCAATCATTGAACGTAGTGTAAAAGGTATCATGACACCTTTTAGAGTGGCTGAAGATGAAGGACAGCTATGTGCGACATTGCTTCATTTTGATGGTAACAAGTGTAAAAATATCGAAAGAATAAGAATTGACCCTCAGGTAAAGTTTAAGTAAAAATAAAAGAAAGCGTCTTCACTTTTTGTAAAGAATACAGTATAATGTTTCTAGTTATTGAAGGAGGACATAATTTTTATGGCTAAATGTAAAATTTTAATGCAGACTGCACAGGTGCAGAAGTTAATTACTTTTTTTGATGGATATAAGGATGACAAAGTAGAATTAAAGTATGTAAGCAAAGCTGGTATTAAGGCTACTTTTGAATGTGAAACAGAATTATCACCAGAAGATGCTGCTGCACATTGTAAGTCTTTATTCAAGAAGACTCCAGAAGGAAGTTATATGTACTTCTCAATCCAGCCTGACGGTTTCTTTGGATAAGATACATTTTGAGGCACAGGTGAATTCCTGTGCTTTTTTTGTTTAGAAGGGAGATTTTATGGATATAAATGTGATTATTGGACAGATGGTTGTTTTATTCGCCTTGATGGGGTTAGGCTTTTTATTGTATAGAGTAAATATTTTAGATTTGAATACCAATAGTAAACTCACATCTCTAGTTTTATCGGTCACAACACCGTGTATGGTGTTGAATTCTGTATTATGTACAGAAAAATATAGTGACTCTAAAACAATCTTTACTATTTTAGGTATTGCAGTTGTTACTTATTTTATTACACCTTTTATAGGATTATTAATTAATAAACTATTACGTGTACCAAGTAATCAAACAGGTTTATTTGTCTTTATGACAGTTTTTTCTAATATTGGCTTTATTGGTTATCCTATTATGAAGGCTATATTTGGAAATGATTCTGTTTTTCATACATCCTTATTTGGTATGGTTTTTAATATTATGCTTTTTACTCTAGGCGTATATTTGATTGAGATTGGCCAGCAGGGAAACAATAAACTGAATTTAAAGAACTTAATCACACCAGGCGTGATTTGTTCATTTTTAGCGCTTATTCTCTATTTGATGCATATAAGAGCACCTAAGATTATAACGGATTTTACAGGGATGGTAGGCGATATGACAACGCCTCTTGCAATGATTATTATCGGTGTCACACTTGGTGCTATGAATATTAAAGAGGTATTTAATGAATTGCGTGTTTATATATATACACTAGTCAAGCAGCTGATTTTACCAGTCATTGCCTATCCAATTATTGCATTTTTGATCAAGGACAATTATTTAAGAGGATTGACTTTGATTATGTTATCTATGCCAGTAGGTAGTTCTGCTGTCTTGTTTACTAATAAATATGGTGGAGATAGTGAATTAGCAGCTAAGACAATCTTTATGACAACGTTAATCTCTGTTTTTACTATTCCACTTGTCGTCTATATGTTTTTAATTTAACACTTTTACCCCAATTTAGGGGGTTTTTTTTATGAGGGGTATTTGTTATAATGGTGTCGAAAAGGAGCGTTTATGAAAGATTATAGTAAATATTTTAAAGGTCCTTCTTTGAAGGATGCACGTTCTAGAGGTCGTACTGAAGTACAACATTTAGATGATGCATTTGAGATTCCTGCGGATATGGTGGGAATTGGAAAAGGACAGACATATTATATCCAAACTTATGGATGTCAAGCGAATGAAAGAGATACTGAAACATTATCAGGTATCTTAGAAATGATGGGTTATACTCATACTGATGAAGTAAAACAGGCAGATGTTGTATTATTAAATACCTGCGCAATCAGAGAAAATGCAGAAGAAAAAGTATTTGGTAAGATTGGTTACTTGAAGAACATTAAGAAGACTAGACCAAATCTGATTTTTGGTGTATGCGGCTGTATGGCACAGGAAGAAGTAGTTGTTAATAAGATTCTAGAGAAATTCCCTCAGGTTGATCTTATTTTCGGTACACATAATATCCACCGTCTTCCAGTTTTATTAAAACAGGCAATGTTAGAAAAAGAACTTGTTCTTGAAGTCTGGTCTAAGGAAGGGGATGTTATTGAAAATCTTCCAAGTCATCGTGCCAATAACTACAAGGCATGGGTCAATATTATGTATGGATGCAATAAATTCTGTACTTATTGTATTGTTCCTTATACAAGGGGTAAGGAACGTTCTCGTGAATTAGAAGAAATTATCAAGGAAGTAGAAGAATTAAAGAATAGCGGCTATAAAGAAATTACATTACTTGGACAGAATGTTAACTCTTATGGTAAGGATTTAAATAACGGCACTGACTTTGCAACATTATTAGAAGCTGTCGCAAAGACTGGTATTGATCGTATTCGATTCACTACAAGCCATCCTTGGGACTTTAATGCGGATATGATTGATATTATCGCTAAGTATGATAATATCATGCCTTCTATCCATTTACCTGTTCAGTCAGGAAATGATGATGTTTTACAGCTGATGGGTAGACGTTATTCAAAGGAAAGCTATTTAAAACTATTTGATATGATTAAAGAAAAAATTCCGGACTGCACTGTGACAACAGATATCATTGTTGGTTTCCCAAATGAAACAGAAGAACAGTTCCAGGATACTTTATCTTTATATAACTATTGTAAGTATGATTTAGCTTATACATTTATTTATTCACCTAGAGAAGGTACTCCTGCAGCAAAGATGGAAGACAATGTCCCTCTTAGTGATAAGGAGCAGCGTTTATATCGCTTAAATGAACTTGTAAATAAATACGCAAATGAAGCCAATCAGAAATACTTAGGACAGGTTGTTAAAGTACTTGTAGAAGGTCCATCTAAGAAGAACCCGGATGTCTTATCAGGTTATACAGAACATAACAAGTTAATTAACTTTAAAGGTGATGCCTCAATGGTGGGACAGATTGTTGATGTTCGTGTGACTGAAGCAAAGACATGGGCTTTAACAGGGGAACAGGTTGAAAGCAGCAACTAAGACTAAGGCAGAAACTTTAAATAAGTTGATTCTAAGTGATCCGCTTATTCAGGAGTTTAAGAAGTATGAAGAGGCCTTAAAGCAGCACCCTGAATTGTTGGCTTTAGAAGATGAAATCAAAGAGGATAGCCAGATCATTCTAAAAAAGAAGGCACTTGGTGAGCTGACTGAAGAAGAGATGAAGGCTTATTCAAAGAAGAAAGAATACTTTGAAAATCATCCTCTCATTGTGAATTATTTGAATCTAAAAAGTGAAGTAAATGATTACCTTATACAAGTTGAAACAATCATCAATGAAGAATTATTAAAAGCTATTGACTAAATGTTTTTAAATGTTTATTATTGAACTAATTTATATAAAAAGGAGATTATTATGGCACATATTTTTAATGAACCCTCACACACTTTTAATGAATATTTATTGATTCCTGGTTATTCTAGTGAAGAATGCCAGCCACAGAATGTTAGTTTAAAGACACCTTTAGTTAAATTCAAGAAAGGTGAAGAACCAGCACTTTCATTAAATATCCCTCTTGTATCTGCAGTTATGCAGGCTGTATCTGATGATGGTATGGCAGTTGCTTTAGCAAGAGAAGGTGGATGTTCATTTATCTATGGTTCACAGACAATTGAATCACAGGCAGCAATGGTAAGACGTGTTAAAAACTATAAGGCAGGTTTCGTACCAAGTGATTCTAACTTAAGCGCTAATGATACTTTAGCAGATGTTCTTGCACTTAAAGAAAAGACTGGTCATTCAACTATGGCTGTTACTGAAGATGGTACAGCAAATGGTCGTTTGATTGGTTTAGTGACTGGTAGAGATTACCGTGTCAGCCGTATGGATGAAAATGAAAAAGTTGTTGATTTCATGACACCTTTTGATAAGTTAGTATGCGGACATAAAGATATTACTTTAAAAGAAGCAAATGATATTATCTGGGAAAACAAATTAAATGCTTTACCAATTATTGATGATGATAACAGACTTCTTTATTTCGTATTCAGAAAGGATTATGAATCAAGAAAATCAAATCCTAATGAATTATTAGATGAATCTAAGCGTTATGTTGTTGGTGCTGGTATCAATACAAGAGACTTTGCAGAAAGAGTTCCTGCATTAATTGAAGCAGGTGTAGATGTATTATGTATCGACTCTTCAGAAGGTTATTCAGCTTGGCAGGCTAACACTATCGCATGGATCAGAGAACACTATGGCGATACTGTTAAAGTTGGTGCTGGTAACGTTGTAGATGGTGAAGGATTCAGATTCCTAGCAGAAGCTGGTGCTGACTTCATCAAGATCGGTATCGGTGGCGGATCTATCTGTATCACTCGTGAACAGAAAGGTATCGGTAGAGGTCAGGCAACTGCAACTATCGAAGTAGCTGAAGCAAGAGATGCATATTTCAAAGAAACTGGTATTTATATCCCAATCTGTTCAGATGGTGGTATCGTTCATGATTACCATATGACACTTGCACTTGCAATGGGTTCTGATTTCATTATGTTAGGTCGTTACTTCTCTCGTTTTGATGAATCACCAACTAACAAGGTAAACATCAACGGTCAGTATATGAAAGAATACTGGGGTGAAGGTTCTGCACGTGCTAGAAACTGGCAGAGATATGACTTAGGTGGAGATAAGAAGCTTTCATTTGAAGAAGGTGTAGATTCTTATGTGCCATATGCTGGTAGCTTAAAAGATAATGTTAGTTTATCATTAAGCAAGATGAAGCATACAATGTGTAACTGTGGTGCACTTACAATTGCTGAATTACAGGAAAAAGCGAAGATCCAGCTTGTGTCTGCAACTTCAATCGTTGAAGGTGGCGCACATGACGTCTTATTAAAAGACTCTTCAAATTCAGGTAACAGATAATAGGAGGATGGAAGGAATAATATATTCCTTCCATTTTTGATTTTAAGGGGAATATTCATGGTAATTAATAAAGAAAGACTTGTTCAGACATTTTGTGAAATGGTTTCTATTGATAGTGAATCCTATCATGAAAAGAAGATGAAAGACTATTTGATGAAGGTTTTTAAAGAATGTCATATGGAGTGTATAGAAATGCCTATAGAAGGCTTTGAAGCAGGGAATATTTATGCGGTATTGAAAGGTGATGTTCATAAAGAACCTATTATGTTTTCAGGATATATGGATACTGTATCACCAGGTAATAGGAAGCATGCTATTGTTCATGAAGATGGACGTATTACAAGTGATGGAACAACAGTTTTAGGTGCTGATGATGTCTCTGCACTTGCTTCTTATATTGAAGCCATTCGTACAATCCAAGAACAGAATATTTCTCATGGTGATATAGAACTTGCTATCAGCGTAGCTGAAGAACCTTATGATGCAGGAAGCGCTTATTATGATTTTGGTCGTATTCAATCACGTATTGGTTATACATTTGATTTAGCCGGTGAAGTAGGCTTAGCAGCAATAGAGGCTCCTTCTATTGTTTCTTTTAAGATTGTTGTTAAGGGTAAAAGTGCCCATGCAGGTTTTAATCCTGAAGATGGTATTCATGCCTTAAAGATTGCCTCAAGTGCCATCATCCGTATTCCTAATGGCCGTGTCAATGATGAGACAACAGTCAATTTTGGTACTATTCAGGGTGGAGAAGGACGTAATATTGTCCCTAGAGAAGTTATTATTACCGGAGAAATAAGAAGTTTTGATCACCAAGATGCGCTTGACTGGAGCTGCTATATAAAGAAAATCTTCGAAGAAGAAGCAGCAAAAGAACATGGAGATATAGAATTCGGTGATTATGTGCATATAGAGGCCTATAAAATTGAAGAGGATGAAGAGGTTGTCGAACGCTTTAAACGTGCCTGTAATAAGCTTGGATTAGCACCCCGCCTTATTTCTACACATGGTGGTTCTGATAATAATAGATTTGTGAAAGAAGGAATCAGAGGTATTGTAGTTGCATGTGCCATGAATGATTGTCATAGTGTGAGTGAATATACAACAATAGATGAATTAGAAAAGAGTGCTCAATTAGCATTACTTCTTATGATTGATTAAAAATATGTTATAATGAGAGAGTTAGGAGTGGGTATCATTTTGAAAAAAGAAAAATACTCTCCCATGATGGAGAAATATTTAGAATTAAAAAAAGATTATCAGGATGCAATTGTAATGTATCGTATAGGAGATTTCTATGAAATGTTCTTTGATGATGCAGCAGTCGCTTCTAAAGCATTAAATCTTGCTTTAACAGGAAAAAATGCAGGTGTAAAAGAACGTGTTCCAATGTGTGGAGTTCCTTTTCATGCTGCAACAGGTTATGTAGAAGAATTGGTCAAACAAGGTCATAAGGTTGTTATTGTTGAACAGCTTTCAGATCCAAAAGCAAAGGGTCTTGTAGAAAGAGGTGTTGTTCAGATTGTTACACCTGGTACTTTGATGGACTTTAAGTTAAATGAGAAGGTTAATAACTTTATTGGTGCGTTAGGCGTTTTTGATTTTTCTTATACATTGGCTTATGCTGATTTATCAACAGGTGAATTCTATTGTTTAAATCTAGAGAAAAAGGAACATCTTTTACGTAATAAGATTGAATCGTTAGGTATTAAAGAAATAGTTGTGGAAGATGATTCTATTTCTATTGATGGCGTGATGATGTCTTCTTTTAAAGATGAAACAATAAAAGATAACTATAAGAAAATATTTGAGAATATTAATGATTTAAAACAAATCAAGATCTGTGCAAACCTATTGAATTATCTTCTTGATACACAAAAAAGAGAACTGGAATATATTCAGACGATTGTAGAAGTGAAACAGGAAGATTATGTTTATATGGAAAGTGCCACTAAAAAAGCACTAGAACTCACTAAGAATGCGAATAATGAAAAATATGGCACATTATTATGGTTATTAGATCATACACATAGTGCAATGGGTGGTCGTTTATTGAAACAATGGATTGATCAGCCTCTTATTTCTAAAGAGAAGATTGAAGAAAGACTCGATCTTGTTGAAGTGTTTATGGATAACTTCTTAGAAAGAGAAACGATCATTGATATGATCAATGATATTTATGATATTGAGAAGCTGGCTTCTCGAGTGGCTTTTGGAAATGTGAATGCGAGAGATTTAAAGTGGATTTGTTCTTCGTTGAAGGTGATTCCAGAATTAAAGTATCAGTTATTAAGTCTTGATCATCCACAATTAAATAATCTTGCTATGCAGTTGGTTGATTTATCACCTATTATCCAGACAATTGATGAAGCGATTGTCGATGATCCACCTCTAGTAATCAAAGAGGGAAATATCATCAAGGATGGCTACAATAAAGAGTTGGATGAATTGCGTGATATTCGTAAGAATGGTAAAAAATGGCTGATGGCCTTTGAGGAAAAAGAAAAAGAACGTACAGGAATCAAAGGTTTAAAGGTGGGTTATAACCGTGTATTTGGTTATTATATCGAAGTGACTAAAAGCTATTTACCTTTGGTTAAGGATGAATTCAACTATACAAGAAAACAGAGCTTATCAAATGCAGAAAGATTTATCACGCCTGAACTAAAGGATATGGAGAATAAGATTCTATCTGCGCAGGATCGTATTGTTGCTTTAGAATATGAAATATTCACACAGGTAAGACAATATATTAAAGGTTTTGTTCATGAGATACAGGATGTTGCCAAGGTTGTTGCTAAGGTGGATGTTTTCACATCTTTTGCACTTGTATCAGGTCGTAATGATTATGTACGTCCGGTTTTCAATGATGAGCATATTATCCATATTGAAGCAGGAAGACATCCTGTTGTGGAGGAAGTTATTTCAAAAGAGAATTATGTTAAGAATGATGTGTCTTTAGGTGAAGATGCAAAAATCATGTTGATTACTGGTCCGAATATGGGTGGTAAATCTACCTATATGCGTCAGATGGCTTTGACGATGATCATGGCACAGATTGGATGTTTTGTGCCGGCAAGAAGTGCCGTTCTTCCTGTTTTTGATGCAATATTTACACGTATTGGAGCAAGTGATGATCTGATTGGCGGTCAGTCTACTTTCATGGTAGAAATGTTAGAAGCAAATAATGCATTGAAATATGCAAGTGAGAACTCTTTAATCATCTTTGATGAAATTGGTAGAGGAACAGCGACATTTGATGGAATGGCACTCGCTCAAGGTATTTTAGAATATATAGCCAATCATAATCATTCGTTGACTTTCTTTTCGACGCATTATCATGAATTAACACGTATGGAAGGTGCTTCTATTAAGAATGTTCATGCAGGCGCTGATATCTCAAATGATTCTATTCGTTTCTTATATCATATTGAAGATGGACCTTCAGGTCAGTCCTATGGTATAAATGTTGCGAAACTGGCAAAATTACCTGAACAGGTTATTGTACGTGCTGATGCGATTTTAAAATCGTTAGAAAACAACAATATTGAAGAAAAGCTTCAAAATATAGAAGTGCAGTCTGTTGTTAAAACAAGTGCCGTAGAAGAAACACTTAAAGGTATTGATCCGATGAGTTTATCACCACTTGATGCTTTAAGTACATTAATTGAATTAAAGAAGATGTTGTAGGAGAGTATATGGGACATATTAGACAATTAAGTGAAAATCTAGCCAATAAGATTGCGGCAGGAGAAGTTGTTGAACGTCCTGCTAGTGTTATTAAAGAACTTACAGAAAATAGTATAGATGCCAAGGCAAAACGTATCACGATTCTTGTTGAACAGGGTGGTACAAGCAGTATGTCTGTTATCGATGATGGGATAGGAATGAATCGTACAGATGCACTTCTTTGTTTTAGTCGTCATGCGACAAGTAAGATTGTAGATGAGAATGATTTATTCAATATCACAACATTAGGCTTTAGAGGAGAAGCCATTCCTTCTATTGCTTCTATTAGTGTTTTCACACTTGAAACAAGTGACGGAGAAGAAAATACAAAAGTAGAATATGAATTTGGAAAAAGAAAATCAGTAGACAGCGTGGCAATGAATCGTGGTACAAAGATTACGGTTGAACGTATTTTCCAAAATGTGCCTGCGAGACTTAAATATATGAAGTCTATTAATGCTGAATTTGCAGCTATTTATTCTTATGTAGAACGTCTTGCTTTAGCACATCCTGAAATTTCTTTTACGCTTGTACATGACCATAAAACAATATTCAAGACCAATGGTAGAAATAATTTACTAGAAGTAATTAGCGAAATTTATGGTCTTCCTGTCGCAAAGAATATGATTCATGTTGATTTTGGAAATGAGGAATTCCATGTTTCAGGTTATATATCTAAGATTGATACATCGCGCTCTTCAAAAAATCATATTGTAACTCTTGTAAATCATCGTTATGTTAAAAATATGAAAACAATCAATACAATCAATGAGGTATATCGTCGCTACCTTGCGGATAAAAGATTTCCTATTGCGATTTTAGAGATTGATGTAGACCCTTATTTAGTTGATGTGAATGTTCATCCTGCTAAACTTGAAGTACGTTTTTCTAAAGAAACAGAACTTAAGGAATTACTTCTTAAAGGTTTAGAGGAGGCTTTATCTAAAAAGAATCTTACGTATAAACCTTCTACAAGAGAAACGGAAAAAGCATCTTTTAAGCCAAGTCTTGCTCAGATGACTATTCCTCTTGATGAAGTATTTGAAGAAGTCAAAGAAGAACCTGTTCTTGAAACAGTTGAAACAGTTCATGAAGACATACCTGTTTATGAACCTGAAAAGGTCGAAGTTAAAGCACAGCCAAAAGAAGAACCACTTAAACCTATTAAAGAAAAAATAAAGGTTATTGGACAAACAAGAGGCACTTATATTCTAGGAGAAAACGAACGTGGCTTTTATATCATTGATCAGCATGCTGCTCAGGAACGTATTAATTATGAATATTTCTTGAATAAGTTTTCTCATCCTGATTTATCTATACAGCCAATGATTGTTCCGCTTACTTTTGAATATCCAGAAAGTGAATGTTTAGTCATTGATGAGCATAAGGAACTGCTAGAAGAGGTAGGTATTCATCTTGAATCATTTGGCCGTCATTCTTATATCGTGCGTGGCCTGCCTTTGTGGATGAAAAATATTGATGAGAAGATTTTTATTGATGAAATGATCCAAGAGGTATTAAACAATCAGAGCGTGGATATTGTGGCAATGCAGGAGCATGCAATTGCGACACTTGCATGTAAAGCAAGTGTTAAAGGGAATACATATCTTACAACACAGGATATGCAGACTATTGTTGATAATTTGATGCGTTGTGATAATCCTTATGTTTGTCCTCACGGTAGACCAACAATTATATTCTATAGTGATTATGAAATAGAAAAGTTATTTAAGAGGGTTGTAGTATGAAAAAAGTAATTGCAGTTTGTGGACCTACAGCCGTAGGTAAAACACGTATGGGTGTTTCTCTTGCAGAAGCACTTCATGGAGAAGTCATTAGCGGTGATTCTATGCAGATCTACCGTACAATGGATATTGGAACAGCGAAAGCGACTCCTGAAGAAATGCAGGGCATTATCCATCATATGATTGATATCAAAAATCCTGATGAAACTTTTTCTGTCAGTGAATTCCAGAAAGAAGTGCGCCATTATATCGACACAATTGATATGCCTATAGTCGTAGGAGGAACAGGTCTTTATATTAAAGGGGCTCTTTATGATTATACTTTTGAAGAAACAGAATCAAAGCATGATGAAATCAAAGCAAAGTATGCACATTATACAAATGAAGAATTACATCAGTATTTAGCATCATTTGATCCTCAGTCTGCACAGGATCTTCATCCAAATAATCGCCAAAGAGTCTTGCGAGCTATTGAGATTTATGAGGAATCTGGTAAAAGAAAAAGTGATATTCTAGAGGCTCAGGAACATAAGCCTGTTTATGATATTTATTTTGTAGGGCTCACATTACCTCGTCCTGTTTTATATGAACGTATCAACAAGCGTGTTGATCTCATGATTGAACAGGGATTAGAAGAAGAAGTAAGAACTATCTATGACTCAGGCTTATCACGTAATGCACAATCTATGAAGGCGATTGGTTATAAAGAGTGGTTTGATTATTTTGAAGGTTTAAAATCAAAAGAAGAAATCATTGAAGAAATCAAGAAACATTCACGCAATTATGCGAAAAGGCAATATACATGGTTTAATAACCAGTTTGATGTTCACTGGTATGATGTGAATCTAGAAGATTTTGATTCAACGATTCAGAGCGTTTTAAAAGATATTAAAGAGTGGTATGAAAAAGGATAAGTCTCTTTAGCGAGGCTTATCCTTTTTGAGTTTTCTGATATTTGTTGTTCTGCCATGCTTGAGAATTCTTTGGTAATTCTCAGTCAATGACTTTTCATAACGGCTTGTCAGCCAAGGTACATAGAATTGTGCATCCTTGATTTCATCAGGAAGATACTGGAGATATTCCCATAAATCAGGTCTATTATAGTCATAACGATCTTCTTCAGCGACACCAACAGGTGTTAAACGGATATACTGAGGTGCCTTATGAGGTTCGCTGTGATAAGAAGCAAGCGCTGCATCGATTGCATCTTCACTAGATCTTGATTTAGGGGATAAAGCCAACTCTATAATACAGCTTGCAAGAGGAATTCTTGCTTCAGGAAAACCAATTGTCTTAGCTGCTTGAAAAGCGAGAACTGTACGCATACAGGCATTAGGATTGGCAAGACCTATATCTTCATAGGCAGTTGTGATCAATCTTCTTTCAAGAGATTCAATGTCTCCGGCATCAATTAGTTTTGCGAAATAATAAAGAGCACCATTAGGATCAGATCCTCTGATAGATTTCTGTAAACCGCTTAAAGTATCATAATATTGGTCCTCGTCTTTATCGAACTGCATATTAGCACGAGGTACAGCATCTTGTATTATATTTAATGTTATATGGGTATCAGGGGCATAGATAGTAGCAAGTTCTAAGCAATTATAAGCATAACGTACATCACCGCTGCTCATTCTTGCTATATAATCATAAACATCTTCATCTATTTCGTATGGATGATTCAGACCTCTTTCACTCACTGCTGCTCTTTTACATGCCTTTACAATTTCTTCATTATTTAAAGGCTTAACTTCGCATAAATGACATCTTGAACGAATGGCAGGATTGATTGAATGATAAGGATTGGCTGTTGTACAGCCAGCAATAATCAATAAGCCACTTTCGATATAGGGTAATAGATGGTCCTGCTTAGCTTTATTTAAACGATGAACTTCATCTACAATTACAAACAATCCTTCAGAAAGTTTTGCTTCTGTAATAATCTGATCCATTTCTTTCTTATTACCTGTAGAGGCATTAAAGATACGATAAGGAATATTCAGATCATGGGCAAGTGCTTTTGCGATAGTAGTCTTCCCACAACCTGGAGGACCATATAAGATAATGGACATAGGATGATCTTTCTTTACAAACTGTTTTAGTAATCTATTTTCGCCTACAAGATGTTTCTGTCCAATCACATCATCTAAACCAATAGGGCGCATAGAATCTGCAAGTGTCTTATGAATCATAGTTTGTTTCCTTTCTTTTAAGAATCATGTATAATTATAACATGATTTTGTAAGGAGAGCACAACATGAAAATTGTTTTACAAAGAGTAAAAGAAGCAAGCGTTACAATTGATGGAGAAATACATGGCGCTATTGGTAAGGGTTATATGATTCTTGTTGGATTTAATGAAGAAGATAATCACGAAATCATTGACCGTCTTGTAGAAAAAGTGATTCATTTAAGAGTATTTGAAGATGAAAACCAGAAAATGAATCGTTCGCTATTAGATGTCGAAGGTTCTATTCTTTCTATTTCACAGTTCACATTGTATGCAGATTGTCGTAAAGGAAGAAGACCAAGTTTTATTAATGCAGCTAAGCCAGATATATCTTCGCCACTTTATGATTATTTCAATGAATGTTTAAGAAATCAGGGGATTCATGTAGAAACAGGAATCTTTGGTGCTGATATGAAATGTGCGTTAATTAATGATGGACCAGTTACCATTGTTTTAGATAGCGATGAGTTAATACCACATAAATAAAGCAATTATAAGGTGATAAGAGGGCATGTAAGCCCCTTTTCATCTTTTTTAACAAAAAATGAATAAAATCGCAAAAAAGGCTTTACAAGCGAAATGAATGGTGGTAGTATAAGTGAGCACTCCGGTGAGGAGCGCGGACAGAACATTGAAAACTGAACAGATACACGTCAGATTTATTTGAAAACATTTAATTGATGAGCTGAACATCAGCTCTTCACATATTTTCGTGGAGAGTTTGATCCTGGCTCAGGATGAACGCTGGCGGCGTGCCTAATACATGCAAGTCGAACGAATCTTCTTCGGAAGATGAGTGGCGAACGGGTGAGTAATACATAGGTAACCTGCCCCTGTGCGGGGGATAACAGGAGGAAACTCCTGCTAATACCGCATAGCCATGAGCACCGCATGGAGCTCATGCCAAATATCCTTCACAGGATAGCGCAGGGATGGACCTATGGCGCATTAGCTAGTTGGCGGGGCAACGGCCCACCAAGGCAACGATGCGTAGCCGGCCTGAGAGGGCGGACGGCCACATTGGGACTGAGACACGGCCCAGACTCCTACGGGAGGCAGCAGTAGGGAATTTTCGGCAATGGGGGAAACCCTGACCGAGCAACGCCGCGTGAGCGAAGAAGGCCTTCGGGTCGTAAAGCTCTGTTGTAAAGGAAGAACGTCGGACACAGGAAATGGTGTGCGAGTGACGGTACTTTACCAGAAAGCCACGGCTAACTACGTGCCAGCAGCCGCGGTAATACGTAGGTGGCGAGCGTTATCCGGAATCATTGGGCGTAAAGAGGGAGCAGGCGGCCGCAAGGGTCTGTGGTGAAAGACCGAAGCTAAACTTCGGTAAGCCATGGAAACCGGGCGGCTAGAGTGCGGAAGAGGATCGTGGAATTCCATGTGTAGCGGTGAAATGCGTAGATATATGGAGGAACACCAGTGGCGAAGGCGACGGTCTGGGCCGCAACTGACGCTCATTCCCGAAAGCGTGGGGAGCAAATAGGATTAGATACCCTAGTAGTCCACGCCGTAAACGATGGTCACTAAGTGTCGGGGGTCAAACCCCGGTGCTGCAGTCAACGCAATAAGTGACCCGCCTGAGTAGTACGTTCGCAAGAATGAAACTCAAAGGAATTGACGGGGGCCCGCACAAGCGGTGGAGCATGTGGTTTAATTCGAAGCAACGCGAAGAACCTTACCAGGTCTTGACATCGATCTAAAAGGGATGGAGACATCCTCATAGCTATAGAGAAGACAGGTGGTGCATGGTTGTCGTCAGCTCGTGTCGTGAGATGTTGGGTTAAGTCCCGCAACGAGCGCAACCCCTGTCGCCAGTTACCATCATTGAGTTGGGGACTCTGGCGAGACTGCCTCTGCAAGGAGGAGGAAGGCGGGGATGACGTCAAATCATCATGCCCCTTATGACCTGGGCCACACACGTGCTACAATGGACGGGACAGAGGGAAGCGAAGGCGCGAGCCGGAGCGGACCCCAGAAACCCGTTCCCAGTTCGGACTGCAGTCTGCAACTCGACTGCACGAAGCCGGAATCGCTAGTAATCGCGGATCAGCATGCCGCGGTGAATACGTTCTCGGGCCTTGTACACACCGCCCGTCACACCATGAGAGTTGGCAACACCCGAAGCCGGCGGCCCAACCCGCAAGGGAGGGAGCTGTCTAAGGTGGGGCTGATGATTGGGGTGAAGTCGTAACAAGGTATCCCTACGGGAACGTGGGGATGGATCACCTCCTTTCTAGGGAGACAGACGTGTAATGTTCAGTTTTGAGTGCTCTGGCACTCAGGAGAGATCCTTGAAAATCAGATATGATCATCAAATGGAAAGTTTTAAAAACTTTCTGCACACAAAGATAAGATGTAAGTGAGATCGAGAAATCAAACAAAGATAAGAAGGTCTAGTACATCTGGTCTGAAGGCAAAAAATACTAAGAACAGAAATACTCAAGCGAACTAAAGAGAACCAATCACAAGGTCAAGGAAGAAAGGGCGTACGGAGAATGCCTGGGCACAGAGAGGCGATGAAGGACGCAGCGAACAGCGAAATGCGGCGGCGAGCGGTAAGCACGCGATGACCCGCCGATATCCGAATGGGGAAACCCCTCCGCTTTCGAAGCGGAGACCGCATGACGACCGTCATGACGGGGCAATACGCAGGGAACTGAAACATCTAAGTACCTGCAGGAAGAGAAAGAGAAGTCGATTCCGTAAGTAGCGGCGAGCGAAAGCGGAGGAGCCCAAACCGGACATAGTCCGGGGTTGTAGGACCGCCGAGAAAGATGACATGAAGAGTCAGGAGAATCCCATGGGAAGGGGATCCGCAGAGGGTGAGAGACCCGTATCCGAAGGCTCGACATGGATCGAGGCGGCACCTGAGTACGGCGGGGCACGTGGAATCCTGCCGGAATCATCGGGGACCATCCCGAAAGGCTAAACACTACTCTGTGACCGATAGCGAACCAGTACCGTGAGGGAAAGGTGAAAAGAACCCCGGGAGGGGAGTGAAAGAGAACCTGAAACCGCATGCCCACAAGAAGTCAGAGCCCGTCAAAGGGTGATGGCGTGCCTTTTGTAGAATGAGCCGGCGAGTCACGATCAGCAGGCGAGGTTAAGCAGGAGATGCGGAGCCGCAGCGAAAGCGAGTCTTAACAGGGCGACATAGTCTGAGGTCGTGGACCCGAAACCGGGTGATCTAGCCATGAGCAGGTTGAAGTCGGGGTGAGACCCGATGGAGGACCGAACCGACCCCCGTTGAAACGTTGGCGGATGACTTGTGGCTAGGGGTGAAATTCCAATCGAACCCGGAGATAGCTGGTTCTCCCCGAAATAGCTTTAGGGCTAGCGTCGCAGCGAGAGAGCCGTGAAGGTAGAGCACTGAATATGCGATGGCCGCATCCCGCGGTACTGAGCATAATCAAACTCCGAATGTCACGGTGTCATCTGCGGCAGTCAGACGGCGAGTGATAAGGTCCGTCGTCAAGAGGGAAACAGCCCAGACCATCAGCTAAGGTCCCAAAGTGCATGCTAAGTGGAAAAGGAAGTGGAGACGTGCAGACAACTAGGAGGTTGGCTCAGAAGCAGCCATCCTTCAAAGAGTGCGTAACAGCTCACTAGTCGAATGACTCTGCGCCGATAATTTACCGGGGCTAAGCATGACACCGAAGCTATGGACAGGAATGTGGTAGGGGAGCATTGCATGCAGCGGAGAAGCATGACCGAGAGGGCATGTGGAGCGCATGGAAGAGAGAATGCCGGCGTGAGTAGCGGCACGTGGGTGAGAATCCCACGCACCGATGGCCCAAGGTCTCCAGAGGAAGGCTCGTCCTCTCTGGGATAGTCGGGACCTAAGGCGAGGCCGAAAGGCGTAGCCGATGGACGACGGGTGGATATTCCCGTACCCGATGTGTGGCGATGGAGTGACGGAGAAGGCTCAGGCAACCAGCTGCTGGAATAGCTGGGGCAAGCGAGATACCTGCGCACCAGGGAAATCCGGTGCGCGCAGGGGGAAGGCGCGAAGCATACGGAAAGCTGCGGCAAGTACGGAAAAGCTGAGAGCAGGCTTCCAGGAAAAGCTTCTAGCACAACACGCATCGGCCCGTACCGAAAATGGACACACATGGGCAAGGAGAGAATCCTGAGGTGAGCGAGAGAACTATAGCTAAGGAACTCTGCAAAATGACCCCGTAACTTAGGGAGAAGGGGTGCTCCAGAAATGGAGCCGCAGTAAAACGGCCCAAGCGACTGTTTACCAAAAACACAGCTCTCTGCGAAGGCGCAAGCCGAAGTATAGGGGGTGACGCCTGCCCGGTGCTGGAAGGTCAAGGGGAGCTGTCAGCGCAAGCGAAGCAGCGAGCCGAAGCCCCAGTAAACGGCGGCCGTAACTATAACGGTCCTAAGGTAGCGAAATTCCTTGTCGGGCAAGTTCCGACCCGCACGAAAGGCGTAACGATTTGGGCGCTGTCTCAGCTGTAGACTCGGTGAAGTCTTAGTACCTGTGAAGATGCAGGTTGCCCGCGACTAGACGGAAAGACCCCATGGAGCTTCACTGCAGGTTGACATTGGGCTTGGATGCATGATGTACAGGATAGGTGGGAGGCTGTGAGCCGTGCGCGCCAGCGTACGGGGAGCCGCTGTTGGGATACCACCCTTCATGCATCTAGGTCCTAACCGGAGGCAACGGGCCACGGGACAGTGTCAGTCGGGCAGTTTGACTGGGGCGGTCGCCTCCCAAAGAGTAACGGAGGCGCCCAAAGATACCCTCAGCATGGATGGAAACCATGCATAGAGTGCAAAGGCATAAGGGTGTCTGACTGCGAGACATACAGGTCGAGCAGGGACGAAAGTCGGGCTTAGTGATCCGGCGGATCCGAATGGAAGGGCCGTCGCTCAACGGATAAAAGCTACCCTGGGGATAACAGGCTGATCTCCCCCAAGAGTTCACATCGACGGGGAGGTTTGGCACCTCGATGTCGGCTCATCGCATCCTGGAGCTGAAGTCGGTTCCAAGGGTTGGGCTGTTCGCCCATTAAAGCGGTACGCGAGCTGGGTTCAGAACGTCGTGAGACAGTTCGGTCCCTATCTGTCGTGGGCGCAGGAGGTTTGAGGAGAGCTGCCCCTAGTACGAGAGGACCGGGGTGGACGGACCGATGGTGCACCAGTTGTCACGCCAGTGGCACAGCTGGGCAGCCAAGTCCGGACGGGATAAGCGCTGAAGGCATCTAAGCGTGAAGCCCCCTCCAAGATGAGACCTCCCATTGGCGACAAGTAAGGCCCCTCGAAGACGACGAGGTTGATAGGCCGCGAGTGCAAGCGCAGCGATGTGCTTAGCGGGGCGGTACTAATAGGCCGAGGACTTGGCCAAGATTGGAGAGAGTAGAGAATAGTAGAGATGACGTATCTGGTTTTGAGGGATCCCTCGAGGATCTGGCGGCGATAGCATGATGGACACACCCGTTCCCATCCCGAACACGGAAGTTAAGCATCATAACGGCGACGATAGTGTGAAGACGCGACAATAGCAAGCTGCCAGGTCCTTTTTTTATGCCTTCCGCCAGGAGGGCTTTTTTTATTGAATTTGTTCATATCTTCTTGTAAAATTATTTTAGGAGGCGATATCTATGAAAAATATAGTTATTACAGATAAAGATATTCCTTTAGAATTTTTTAAAGAAAGCGTTGTAGTCAATCTTAATAATATTAAATATAGTCCCTGCACAGGCGATTATACTTGTCTTAAAAAGAGGACTCCATGTCGCTATCACGACGATATTTCTATAATCAATCAATGGATTGGGCAGGCTTCTCTCATTATTTTAGTTACACATATTTATTGTGGATGCTTTGATACACAGCTTAAATCCTTTATAGAACGCAATATTTCTTCATATGAGCCTTATTATACAACAGTAGGTGGAATAACCTGTCATGCTTCTTTAGCTCAGCAATCAAAGAAAATCCTTCTTATAGGCTATGGTGATATATCTGAGAAAGAACAGAAGATGTTGATGAATTATTTAAATGACTCACTTCTAGGTTATTTTATTTCTTCTATTAATACTTATTTTTGTACAGAGGAAGATTTAGATAACTCACTCAAGACATTTGGAGGTGTTGATTGTGGATAATATTCTTATAATTTTATCTGGTCTCATTTATACAAATAAGGTCATGTATAATCAAGCCTATAAGCTTGCTCATTATCTTAAAGGAAATGTATCAATCAAAACATTACAGGTGATAGAAGAAAAAGATGTAGAAGATAATAATACAATCATTTTTATGTTTCCTATTTCATCACAGACAATACCTTCATGTATGTTAGATTATATGAAAAATAATGAAAAATTGATGAATCATAAAACAATCTATAGTGTAATCTATTGTGATGAATATGAAGTTGATTATTGTGATTATGCAGATGAAATATTATCACTTTATTGCAAGAAAACACATGCCTATTATAATGGGTCTTTAAAGGTTGGAGCTTACTTTCTGATTGATCATATTCCTTATACATGGCGTGTCGCAAATACCTTAAAATCCTTTGCATCGTATATTAGAAAAGAAAAGGAAAGTGCTCTAGATATCACGTTTTTTTCTAGAAATCAATTCATTAAACGAGGAAATAAGTTCTGGGAAAAGGCCTATAAATCTAAAAAATAGTAATTCATTTTATGTCCTTTATTACGTGCTTTTTTTGTATTTTATCTCTTGAAATGATATGTAGATTTTGTTATACTACTCAAGGATAATTTATTAGGAGGCATTACAGAAGTGAATAAAAAAGAATTAATTAATATCGTTTCTGAAAAAAGAGATTTAACAAAAAAAGACGCTGAAATTCTTGTGAATACAGTTTTTGATACGATGGTAGAAAGTATGATTGATGGTGATAAAGTTCTTATTTCAGGCTTCGGCACATTTAAGATTAATCACTGCCTTGAACGTAAAGGCGTTTCACCAAAGACTAAGGAACCTATCATTATTCCAGCTAGTCGTACAGTTTCTTTCAAACCAAGTAATAGATTAAAAGATGCAATGAACTAATGCATCTTTTTTGTTTATATACAGTTAATAAATTTCATGTATACTAATTAATAGGAGTTGATGAAAATGAGTTATTATTTAATGACAAATCCAGGATATATGCTTGGTACAATCTTAGTAGGTATTGCGATGGTATTCTCTTTATATTGTCAGGCAAAGATTAAGTCGACTTATGCGAAATATCGTCGTAGACCAAATAGCCGTGGAATTACTGGGGCACAGGTTGCAAGGGAAATATTAGATTCTCATGGTATGACACATGTTCCGGTCTATGAAGTAAAAGGGGAATTATCTGATCACTTTGATCCTTCCAATAATAGTGTCAGTCTTTCTAGTGATATTTATCATGGTACAACAATTGCCGCTTGTGCTGTTGCGGCTCATGAATGTGGTCATGCTATTCAATATCATGAAAACTATATGCCAATAAGAGTAAGAAATGCGATTATTCCATTATGCAATGTAGGTAATTATTTGGGATGGATTGCGATTATGATTGGTCTTGCTTTAGGTTCTACAAGGCTCGCTTTTTTAGGATTCTTCTTAATGTGTGGTATTTTAGCTTTCCAGATTATTACATTACCAGTAGAAATTAATGCCTCTAAAAGAGGACTTGCGATATTACAAGCACAATATTTAAATGAAAATGAATATGCTGGTGCATGGCAGATGCTTTATGCTGCCGCATTAACTTATGTTGCTGGTGTATGTGCGACTCTTGCAAGTATGCTAAGAATTCTATTTATGATTTTAAGCAGTTCTAATAGAGATTCAAATTAATGAATCTCTTTTTTTTTGGTCCTAAATGCGCTATAATAGTGGCACTATGGAGGTCAATATGAATTATAATAATAAGAAAGACAATAATTGGATATATCGTGTAATTATCGCATTATTAGTGGTTATTCTTGTCTTTGTATCTTTCTGTATGTTGAATATACATGTCCCTTATTTCAATCATGAAAATAACATCGCATTAGAAAGAAACAAGATCATTACTAAATATAAGCTTAACTATGATGATTATTTCAATGAATATAACAGCTCTAAGACCTACTATATCATTCGTATTAAAGATAAGAAGAAAAAGATAGTTTACCAGGTCTACAATACTCAATATAAATTAGTAGATTCTTATAGTGGTTCTGTTGCAAAAAAGGAAGACATCATTCATACAATCAATAATGAATATAAAGTAAATGTCACTGATTTAACAATTGGATATGAAAATGGAGATCTTGTTTATTTTGGTAAATACCAGGACGATGCTCATCTCTATTATTTCTATTATTCTTTAGATGAAGGAAAGTTTGTGAAATATTATCGCCTATGAGTACACAAATGCTTACAGATTATCAATGTATAGACTTCAAGAAACTTCTCTTATTGAAGGGAAAGTCTATAGGACTAACAGATCAAGAAACACATATATTATTATTGATGATGACCTTGAGTGAATTAGGGGTAAGACCTATTTATCCTCAAAAAGTGGCTGAATTTTCTTCATTATCTATTAAAGACATTGATGATATCATGATAGGCCTTGTAGATCGTCATTATCTAGATAGAATTAATTTAAGAATTGATTTTAAACCTTTAGAAAAGCTATTACTTGGAATAAAGGTTGAAAAGAAGGAAGAAGTAAACCTTGTAGAAGTATTCGAAGATGCGTTTGGACGTACAATGAGTACTTTGGATATTGAATATATCAATCAGTTTAAAAGAACTGGTTACGATGATGAGATGATTGTATCTGCTTTAAAAGAAGCCGTAAAATCAAATGCGCTCTCTTTTAGATATGTAGAGAGAGTATTAGAAAACTGGGCTCATTCTAAGAATTATATAAAGAAATATCAAGAAGAAGAGCCAGAAGTCAGTGAAGAAGTAAGAAATTATAACTGGTGGGAAAATGATTAAAACAAAACAAGATAGAATACTCAATACATTTGATGAGATGTTTCCTAATGCACGTTGTGTACTGAATCATTCTAATAACTTAGAATTGCTTGTCGCAGTGATGTTATCTGCCCAGACAACAGATGAATCAGTCAATAAGCTTACATCGCATCTTTTCCAAAAATATAAAACAGTAGATGATTATGCGAATGCATCACTGCCTGAATTGGAGTCAGATCTTCATTCTATAGGGCTTTATAGGAATAAGGCAAAGAATATCAAGGCTATGGCTGTGGCCCTTCAGGCACGCTTTAATGGCGTTGTACCAGCATCTCATGATGCTTTAATATCTTTACCAGGAGTAGGAAGAAAGACTGCCAATGTTGTTATGGCAGAAGGATTTGGTTATCCAGCTATTGCGGTAGATACACATGTTGAGCGTATCTCTAAAAGACTTGGATTTGCGAAACCAGAAGATACAGTCCTCACTGTAGAAAAGAAATTAATGAAGACTATTCCTAAGAATAGATGGATTAAAACACATCATCAGATGATCTTCTTTGGACGATATCATTGTAAGGCAATGTCACCTCATTGTAAGGAATGTCCATTAGTAGATATATGTAAAGAAAAGAATAAGAAACTATAAAAGAATCCTTTGTTTGGGATTCTTTTTTCAATACACAAAAAAGGATTCCGTTTGGAATCCTTTTAATCATCATTTTGACTTTCTGCTGTCTGTACTGTAAAACGAATAGAACCAATATATTTAGATTCTCCACTTGCACTCTTTTCAGTGAAAGTAATCACATATGATCTACCGCTTGATAAACCACTGATTGTCGCACCACTGCCGCAGCTTACTGTCTGACTATTACCATTACATGAAACTATCATTGTATGACCGCTAGGACCAGATGTGCTGACATTGACAGATGTTGCTGAAATAGTAGAACCATTCGCAACTGCTGTGCCGTTCGCATTGACGCTAAATTTTGCAGTACCTAGTTCGCTTGTTCCGCTACTAGATAATCTCACTGACTTCTTATTAGAAGTTGTGTCACCGCTCTTTAGTTTATAATAACCAGTCACTGTATAAGTTTTTCCTGATTCAGCACGGTATTCAAGTGTACCGCTTGTTGAAGATAATGTTTCAGTTCTAGAAGAAGAACCATCACTGATTTCTACAACACAGCTGATTTTACCTTCAAATTCAGGATCATAAGAACCGAATGTGACAGAAATTGAATTGTTGGAATTTAAAGAAGCGTTAAATGATTTTAATTCAGGTACTTTGTATTCATCTGCATAAGAAGAACCATCATCCACACCACTAGGGCCATGACCCTTAACAAACCATGCAGTCATAATCTTATCTGATGGTGTAGAAGAACTTGGAGAAACATAAGGATATGCACCCTTAACCATACGTGCCTGTTCAACACTGCTAGGTGTTTCATAACTATTCTGTAACTTACGAGTTGCAAGCTTCTTCGCAATCTTTGCGGCAATAGTCTTTGCATCATTCATACCACTTGCAAGATACTTATGTTTCTTTGTAGATATTTCTCCAGGGAAACCATTCCAGCAAGCCCATGTATAATCAGGTGAATAAGCACATAACCAATGGTCTTTGTCTTTACCAGCGAGTGCAGGGATCGTTGCATCGAAGTTTGAAGTACCAGTTTTAGCACCAATCTGACTTCCAACATCAAATGCTGAATAACTGTTATTACTCTTAACATAGCTTGTCATAACCTGACGAAGTAAGAAAGCAGTAGAATCTTTCATGCCTTCACTTGCCTGTTTCTGGATATCATCATCAACGTTGATTGTTTCACCAGTTGTATTAATGACAATCTTCTGGATTGTATGAGGTTTGATATAAGTACCACCATTTGAGATTGCTGCATAAGCGGCTGCCTGCATTGTAGGAGTTGTACCATATTTCCATCCACCGATGGCATAGTTCAAGTTGAAATCTTCATCGTCCATGTTATAACCAAGACCTTTTAAGAAGCTTACAACCTGATTATTACCAACCTTTTTCACAACACTATTTAAAGTATGGATGGCTGCTAAGTTCCAAGAATTTGCGAGTGCATCTTCTAGAAGTACATCATCATGGTAGTTGTTATCCCAGTTCTTTGGATGCCAGCTGCCTTGAGTGAATTCTGAGTCATCTACTGTATGTCCACTAGACCAGTTCAGATATTCAAATGCTGTTGCATAGTCAACAATAGGTTTAATAGAAGAACCTGGCTGTCTTCTGTTTTTTAATGTATAAGCATAATCTAGATAAGTTGCATCTGAGTTATTCGCACGATAATTCTTTGCAGACATGAGGCCGATAATACGTCCTGTTTTTGATTCGAGTACTGAAGCAGCTGCCTGCATATCATGATCAGTGAATCTATAATTCTTACTTAATGATACATCATCAAGATACTGCTGCATATCATGATCCATGTAAGTATAGATTGTCATCTTAGTTTTGTTAGGATCATAACCTAACTCTTGTACTTCTTGAGTAACACGGTCAACATAAGAAGCATATTTACCATTTGTCTGAATTGGATCATTCTTTAAAATGTTTTCTACTTTTACGTTCTTCGCATCGTCTCTCTCTTTTGCAGTGATATATCCATGATCATGCATTAAGTTAAGAATGATATTTCTTCTTTTTGTTGCAAGAGTTAAATTCTTGAATGGGTCATATGAGACTGGTGAGTTAATAGTACCAGCAAGTAATGCTGCTTCTGGTAAAGTTAACTGATCAGGACTTTTACCAAAATAATAGTAGCTTGCCCCATAAATACCAATAGAACTATTTGCCTTACCGAAATAGATCTTATTGAGATAAAGTTCAAGTACTTTCTGTTTAGTAGTCTGCTGAGTCGCTTCAATAGAAAGAATGACTTCTCCAACTTTTCTTTCAATTGTTTTTTCTGCATCTGGATAATATGTTTTTTTGATAAGCTGCTGAGTAATTGTAGAACCACCGGCAACAGTATGACCAGCTAAGATATTTGTCATAAATGCTTTGATAATACGTGGAATATCAAAACCATTATGTACAAAATAACGTGAGTCTTCTGCAGAAACAACTGCATCAATCATAACTTCAGGAATATCATCATAACTTACATATTTCCCAATTGAACTGCCATACTTGTAATATGTTTCTCCATCTTGAGAAACCTGAGAAGAGTAGGAAGTTGTTGTTAGATTATCAATATCAAAATTGCTGATTTGCTGATAAATCTTGAATCCAAGGTAACCACTACCGCTCGCTACAAGAACACATAATGCGATAATACATATTTTGATTGTTTTCTTTATTTGTTTTGCGTCCTTGGTTGATTGAACCTTCATAAAGTGTCCTCCTTAAGGTAAAATTCATCGATTACATCTAAATAAGCCAATCTAGGCTGGTAGCCCTGCTTAATAAGATGTCCACTTTCTTTCACTTCATCATAACTTATATGCTGCTTCTTGTCATGAAAAAAGCGCTCTATCATAATTGAAGCATCCAGTAAATAGACTTCGCCCACAGATGTAAAGGCAATAATAATAAAGGCAATTCCTCCATGACGCTGCACACGTTCAAGATGATTGATCTGATGCTCTGAAATATTACGAAAAGGAAATCGTAATGATTTTGTTTCTTTGGCTTCGAAATCAATATATCTGCCTTTATAAATACCATTATAATCCGTAGTAGATGGCGCCTGGTAATATGCCTCAACTATACGGGCTTTATTTCGTGAAGGATAATCGACTTTTACAATCTGGATAGGCGTCGGTTTTTTATAGATGACAGCCTGATCAACAGATAAGTAATAGGTGTTAGATAGGTTGATGTCTTCTTCTAAGCTCATTCCACGAAAAGCAGTATAGTGCTTACTTGTAGAATTCTTAGGAATAGACACATTAACCGATGCCTTTTTCAGGTTTGGATAATTAACCATACTATTTCTCCTTTACCAAATCATTATAACATATTATTATTCAAAAAAAATGAAAAATGACTGAATCAGATTGATGAATGGGCAGAAAATCGCTAAGATATTCTAAGAAGGTGATAAAAAATGAAATATCGTAAATGGATTTGTATGCTATGTGCCATTTTTTTGCTGAGTGCATGTGCAACAAAAGAACCAGTCAAAGAGGAAAAGAAGAAAGTTGTTTCTATTCCACAGCCTACACTTAATACTGAAGATGTTTCTGCAGTGGTGATGGATGCTGATACCGGAAAGGTCTATTATGCAAAAAATGAACAGGAATCACGTTATCCTGCTTCTACTATTAAACTCTTAAGTGCTCTCGTTGCGATTGATTATTATAAGGATAATGACGCACTGACTACACGTAATATTATGTCTTTACCAGATCGTGTATTTATTCATACAGCACCAGTTTATGATGGTGAAAGAATTCCTTTTAAAGATGTGATCCATGGAATGCTTTTAAAGAGTTCTAATGAAATGGCCCTTACCCTGGCCGAGAATTATAAGGGGGGTTATGATGGATTTATTGAAGCAATGAACAAGAGGGCTAAAAAGATTGGCTGTACGAAAGTAGATGTTTCTAATCCTCATGGACTAAGTTATGCAGATAAAGGATGGCTAAAAGAAACATGCAGTACAAAGGATATGGCACTTATTGCAAAAGAATTCTATAAGAATAAGAAATTAAGAAAAATCATTTCTACAGAAAGCTATATCTTTGAATCCAATCCGAATCGTGAAATGAAGAATGTAAGGATGACACAGAAAGATTCTACTTATTATGATAAGAGAGTTATTGGTGGTAAAACAGGCTTTACAAATCTTGCGGGCAGATGTCTTGTTACTTATTCTAAAGTAAAAAAGAAGACAATCATTACAGTTGTCTTTAAAGAAAACACACGTGGAGAAACCTATACAGATACAAAGAAGCTTCTTGACTATGTCAACGATCTATTAGCAGCATAAATAAAAATGCTGCTTTTTTTAAGCAGCATGAAGTAAAGTGCGAATTAGATCATAAAGATAAGGTTTATATTCTTCAATAGAACAAGGAATTTTATTTACTATGCAGCTAAAGCATGTTGATCCAACAAGTTCTACAATAGTAAAGAATGTAATATCAATATTTTTAATATTTAAATTCTCTCTTTCAACGCCATCTTTAAATAATTCATAAAGACTCAAAGTATCTGTTTCTTTTAGAATCTTTGTAAGTTCCTGAGAATAAACACCAAGAGATAAATCTTTATTCATTAAAGTGAGAATTGTTGGATTAGCAACAAGGGCATTGATAACATGATCAATAATAAATATTAACGAATCTGCAAAATGAGTAATCTCATTATGCTTTTTTAACTCTTTCATTGCATTATCGAAAAGTTCGCTGCTGATTTCCTGAACTATCTGGTTCCTAATATCATATTTATCTTTGAAATATAAATAAAAAGTACCTTTTGCGACTTTTGCTTTATTTACGATATCAGAAATAGATGTATTATTAAAATTCCTTTCAGCAAATAGCGCAGTTGCACTTGCTAGAAGACGTTCCCTTTTTTCTTCTTTATTTTTCTCTATTTTAGATTTAATATCAGTCAGAGCATTCATATAAATACCTCCATTTAGAATTATACTAGCAATTGACCAAAAGTCAATTTTAACCTTCATGATCAAAAAGATCAAAAAGATTAAATTCATTGTAATGAATTCGCTTACACTTACATTCTTTGAAATGTTGAAAACGTATACATCAAAAAAGCATGAATTTATCAACTAAATTTAAATAAATTTTTTTATTTAAAACGCAAATATTTTATTATATTTGGGAAATGATTATACTATACTTCTAGGTATAGGAGAGTGAAATAAATTATGGCAATGACAGATTATTTAAATGACATGCCTGCTCAGGGTAACCGTAAGGTTGTTCTAGTTGGTACAGGTTTTGTAGGTATGAGTATGGCTTATACTTTAATGAACCACAAGGGTATTGACGAATTAGTATTAGTAGACGTTAATACTGAAAAAGCAGAAGGGGAAGCAATGGACTTAGTTCATGGTTTACCATATGCAAACGGTAAATTAAAGGTTTATGCAGGTGATTATTCTGACTGTGCAGATGCAAACGTTATCGTTGTAACTGCTGGTGCTGCTCAGAAACCAGGTCAGACAAGACTTGAATTAGTTGCAATTAACACAAAGATCATGGCTTCAGTTGGTAAGTCTATTAAAGAATCAGGATTCAATGGTGTTATCGTAGTAGCATCTAACCCATGTGATATCATGACTTACGTAATGCAGAAGGCTACTGGTCTTCATCCATACCAGGTTCTTGGTTCAGGAACTATGCTTGATACAGCAAGATTAAGATATGAAATTGGTAACTTCTTCGAAGTAAACCCAGCTTCAGTTCATGGTTATATCATGGGTGAACATGGTGATAGCTCATTCGTATCTTGGACAAACGCTTATATCGGATGTAAATCACTTCTTGAAGTAGTAGAAGAAAGAAAAGTACCATTTGACCAGTTACAGAGAATCTACGAACAGGTTAGAGATGCAGCTTATGAAATCATCAACAAGAAGAGAGCTACTTACTATGGTATCGGTATGTCTCTTGCTAGATTAGTAGATGCAATCTTAAACAACGAAAATACAGTTCTTCCATTATCATGCTACCTTGAAGGTCAGTATGGTCATGAAGGTTTATATATCGGTGTTCCAGCAATCATCAACAGAGCAGGTATCCGTGAAATCTTAACATTACCTTTAACTGAATCTGATCAGGAAAAATTTGACAGATCTTGTAATACTTTACAGGAAATCATTGATACTACTGTAAAACCTATTCTTGAAGGAAAAGCATAACATTGATTTTCACTTAAACTCTTAGGCTCGCGCCTGGGAGTTTTTTTTCTTTACATTAAATTAAGGTTTATTATAGGAGAATTGTGCTATAATACATGAACTAGGAGGAAATTTCATGAATAACAATGAATTTGAATACAGTGAAAAAACAAAGCGCCGTGTTAGAGTTTTTAAAAGAATCTTATCTTTTATTGTTCTTATTCTTGCAATTGCCACAATGGTTGCTTTATTCTATGTAAAAAAAGAAAAGATGCGCGTGCGATTGTTCTTCTCACTCTTACAATATATTGCAATGAGTATCGTTTTGATCTCACCAACACTCTTGAAGAAGTTTGCAAACTTTGAAGTACCAGTTGAAGTACATATCAGTGTTACAGCTTTTGCTTTTTTAGGATTAGTACTTGGTGATGGTTTAAACTTTTATGGAAAAATAGCCTGGTGGGATTCATTACTTCATTTCACTTCAGGAATCATTCTTTCATTTATCGCTTTATGGTTGCTACAGATGTTAGTCATGCGTACTAAATATCTATTTATGCATCGTGCTTTATTATATATATTTGTTGTTGCTTTCTCACTTGCTGTAGGGGCTGTATGGGAACTATGTGAATATACAGTTGATGATATCTTCCATACCAATAACCAGCAATATATGGCAACAACACGTGCAACAATTGTATCAAGTGATGATGAACCATTAGAAGGGCATGAAGCACTCGCTGATACTATGAAGGATCTTGCACTAGATCTTGCAGGTGCTATTTTAGTTGTTGGTTATGAGTGTTCTAAAAAAGAAATTACACAATATTATGTTTCTAAGAGAGACTAGTATTGGAATTGTCACATCTTGGTGTTAGAATAGATGCGATTATAGGAGAAATATTTATGAAAGATATTGTTTTAGGTAGAAGAAAGCATTCTGGTCACCTTTCTGCACCAAAGAAAGTATCTCTTTCTTTCCTTGCAGTTATTATAATTGGCGCTATAGTACTTTCTTTACCATTTTCAAATAAAAAAGAAGCTGCAAGTTTTTTGGATAACCTCTTTATTGCAACATCTGCTGTATGTGTAACAGGGTTATCACCTTTGACAGTTGTGAATCAATATAACCTCTTTGGTCAGACAGTTCTTATTATTCTTGTTCAAATTGGTGGTCTTGGATTCTTAACTTTCTTATATCTTTTCTTGTTTCTTGCAAGACAAAGAATTACATTAAGTAGAAAACTTGTCTTTACTGAAGCACTTAATCAGAATTCTTTAAGTATGCTTCCAAGGCTCTTGAAAACTATTTTTATTTATACTGTTTCAATAGAAACGATTGGAACAATCTTCTTGTCAATGTTTTTTATACCTCGTTTAGGGGCGCTTAAAGGCTTATATTATGGTATATGGCATTCCATTAGTGCATTTTGTAATGCTGGATTTGATTTATGTGGTTCAACATCACTTGTTGCCTATAACACCAATCCTATCATTAATTTCATTGTTCCATTTGAAATTATCATGGGTGGGCTAGGTTTTATTGTAGTATTAGATATTCATGATAAATATATTAAAGAAAAAAGAAGATCATCAAGCTTTTCATGGCATCATCTTTTTGGCAGCTTCGCTTTACATACAAAGATTGTATTAATGATGACTGTCTCTTTAGTTGTTATAGGTACATTATTATTCCTTATAATGGAATTCAACAATCCTGCAACTATTGGAAAAATGAATTTAGGAGATAAGCTTGTTGTATCATTCTTCCAATCAGTCACTACACGTACTGCTGGATTCTCAACAGTGGATATGTATTCATTGAATAGAGTTACAAAAATATTGATGTGTTCTCTTATGTTTATCGGTGGGTCTCCTGCATCTACTGCCGGAGGTATTAAAACAGTTACTTTTGCACTAGTATTACTATTAATGAGAACAACTTATCGAGGTATTGAAGAAACAACAGTATTCCAGCGTCGTATCAAGAAAAGAACACTCGTAAGAGCTTTTTCTATCTTTTTCCTTGGACTAATGCTTTGTATTATTTCATCTTCTATTATGCTTATAACAGAACCTAAACAGGATTACTTAAATATCCTAATGGAAGTATTCTCAGCATTTGGTACAGTAGGACTGAGTGCTTCTGTGACACCTGCATTAAGTATAGTTGGTAAATGCGTAGATATTATCTTGATGTATGCTGGACGTATTGGTCCAATTTCATTAATGATTTTATTTACTAAACGTTCACATGATAAAAATACAAAAGAATTTAAATATCCAGATGAGGATGTACTTGTTGGCTAGGAGGAGTAAACATGAGTAATAAACCAAAACAGGTAGCTATTTTAGGATTAGGGATCTTTGGCAGTACACTTGCTGAAACATTAGAAGACTTTGGAGTAGAAGTTCTTGCGGTTGATATTGACCCAGTATGTGTTAGTAGAATTAAAGACAATGTCACTAAAGCAATTGTTGCAGATGTCACTGATCGTGAACAATTATTAGAACTTGATATCAATACATTTGATGTTGCAGTTGTAGCTATTTCTAAACACTTTGAAGAAGCGGTATCATGTACACTATTATTAAAGGAATTAAATGTCCCTTATGTTATTGCGAAAGCACGTACAAAACGTAAGAAGATCATCTTAGAAAAAGTAGGGGCTGATCGTGTCATTAATACAGAAAAAGAAATGGCTTATAAGCTTGCTAAACATTTATTAAGACGTTCTATTGTTGATTTAGTAGAACTTGATGACGAATATTCTATTGTAGAGATTAGAACACTTAAGGATTGGGAAGGTAAATCACTTTCTAATGTTAATATCCGTCGAGTTTATGGTATGAACGTTGTAGGTATTAAACCTCAAGGTTCACCTAAGATGACAATGGATTTTAGTGCTGATTATATTATTCAGCCAGGAGATCATTTCCTTGTTGTAAGCAAAACAAAAGAAGTAGAGAAATGGGATTTTCTCACTAAGGAATAGCTTTTTGCTATTCCTTTTTTTGTCAGAGTCGCATTAAAAAGATCATTATTAGATTGAAGTTATAATAAAACTATGCTACATTTTTATCAGTGGAAGATAGTTTAGGCTGGCAGAACGTGTTGATGGACGAGGCTTCGGTTCAATTCCGGTTGACCACTATTAATCAAAGTGCTCATTAAGAGCACTTTTTTTGACTTTTATAGTGGCCTTCTTTATTTCCTTTGCTTATCCGGTCTATTATTCCTATAATGGTAATAGGAGGACATTATGAACCTATTACAACTCACAATTGAAACATTTGATAAGAATGTTGAGACTGACTTCACTTCATTAAAGAATCATTTAAATTATATTGAAAATTATAATACAGTCGTCAATGGTCTCACATTCGCTTTTTTTGGTTTAACAGAAATTATTATTAAGAGAGTTTATCTTACATTTGAACTAAACAGTACCATACATACCATTGAACGTATGTACAGGAATAGAAAATGTATTCTTCAATGTGATGGTCTAAAAGATGAAGAAGCCAAGCACCATATCCACAATATTTTAAATATGAATTATAATCAGTTCCTACATCAATTTATTATGCCTTCTTCTTTTATAGAAACTTGGATTCAATCACCTACAGAGGAATTTATGCGTTCCTTTGTATCTACAAAACCTGTTATGACGAGTGATACAAAAATGATAGAGGAACAGATTAATGACACAATGGCTTTCTTAAATAGTTATGAAGATTATAAGAGTGCATGCGCTTATATTACTAAGAATAAGCCTTATCTATCTCTCTATTCCAATCATTTAGATCAACTAGAAAAATCATTAGAAGATAAGAAAAAGAAGGTTCTGCGTGAAATAGAACTTGTCACTGAACTAGATGATATGGAAAAGAAAGCCGCTATTAGAAAGAAACAGCAGCAGACCATCGATAGACGTCGAGAAGGACTAAATGAGCTCTCATTACTTTATGATGAGTATTTACTTTCACAAGATCATCTATTTGATTTAGAACAGTCCTATAGTCGTGCTGTATATCTTTATGGTAGTGAAAATGATGACTATATGCGTATGTATCATCATTATATGAATAGTCTTGCAGGTATTCTTGCTAAGGACTTAAAAGAAGGAACACCTTGTCCTGTATGTGGCTCTTTTCATCATCCTAAACCTTGTTTGATAGAAGGAAGAGAAGTATCGCAAGAACTTCTTTTTAAAAAAGAAGCTATATTAGAAAAAACAAGAGAAGATCTAGAAAAGAAACGCATAGAAAAAGCCACTTATATGGTGCGTCATCAAAGACTTATTGAAAAGATTATTCAAAAGAAAAAAGAACTCAATATTACAGAAGATATCTCTAAAGAGATGTTTATTAGAGAACTCAGTGTATTAAATACAGATTATTTATCTCATTATAAGAAAGATAAGAAACTTCTAGATGAGATAGGGTATCTTCATAAATTAGAAAAACATCTTCCAGCACTTAAACAGGACTATCATGAAATACTCATGGCAATTGAAGAAGTCAAAGAAGAATATCTCAATTTAGAAGAAAAAATCAAGAATGCTGAAATGTTCTGTGATGACATCATTCAAAAATATTCTTTTATAATGTATGTTGATGAAGACGTCATAGAAAATAAGAAGAAGGAATGTTTGAATAATCAAAAGATTCTTACATTACTTCATAAGCAGACAATACCTCTAGAAGAAGATGTTACTTCTTTTATCACACAATTAATGAATACTGCTAACCGTTTGCTCAAACAAATCACCCATGATCGTCTTCAACTTATACTTGATAATAAACTATATCTTCAAGAAGAGGATCATTTCTCTCTAGTAGAGGATTCTTCAATGATTGGCTTATGTACAATTGTTTTAGGATATAGTTTATCTTCTTTGATTTCACATCAGGATATCTTATTTATTGATGATACACTGCAGTATAAGATGAATGATTATCATGAAACACTGATTCATGTATTATCTACATCTCCTTGTTTTTCAAAGCTTTATATCACTGATTCAGTGATTACAGCACATTATTATCAGCGTGCGTTAGATTAATCCTTTTCATTTTCACAAAAATAGTTATAATATTATCGTACAGGAGAGGAGAAAGTTATGGCAAAAAATAATATTAAAAATGATGCAATTACACCAAGAGACGTTGATTTTGCTCAGTGGTATACAGATGTATGTCGTAAAGCAGAATTGATGGATTATTCTAGTGTTAAAGGATTTATTATTTATCGCCCATATGGTTATGCTTTATGGGAACAGATTCAGAGTTACTTGGACAAGAGATTTAAAGAAACAGGACATCAGAATGTCTATATGCCAATGTTGATTCCTGAATCTTTATTAAATAAAGAGAAAGACCATGTAGAAGGATTTGCACCAGAATGTGCAGTTGTTACTAAAGGTGGTTTAGATGATTTAGAAGAACACTTAATCGTTAGACCTACTTCAGAAACATTATTCTGTGAACATTATGCTAAGATTGTAAATTCTTATCGTGATCTTCCAAAGAAATATAACCAGTGGTGTTCAGTTGTAAGATGGGAAAAGACTACTAGACCATTCTTACGTGGTTCTGAATTCTTATGGCAGGAAGGTCATACAATTCATGCTACTGAAGAAGAAGCACGTTCTGAAACATTAATGATGAGAGATATCTATGAAGAAACTGCAAAAGAATTACTTGCTATCCCAATGTTAACAGGACGTAAAACTGAAAGAGAAAAATTTGCAGGTGCTGAAGAAACTTATACTATTGAAGCATTAATGCATGATGGTAAGGCTCTTCAGTCTGGTACATCTCATTACTTCGGTCAGGGATTTGCAAAAGCATTCAACATGACATTCCTAGACAAGGATAACAAGTTAAAGCATGTTTATCAGACATCATGGGGTGTTTCTACAAGATTATTAGGTGCAATCATCATGGTTCATGGTGATGATAATGGTCTTGTTTTACCACCTAGACTTGCTCCAACACAGGTTGTTATTATCCCAATTCAGCAGAAGAAGGCTGGCGTACTTGAAAAAGCAGATGAAATCGCAGCACAGTTAAAAGCAGCAGGTATGAGAGTAAGTGTAGATGCAAGTGATAAATCACCAGGATGGAAGTTCTCTGAAGCAGAAATGCGTGGTATTCCAGTACGTATTGAAGTAGGACCACGTGATATTGAAAACGGTCATTGTGTTGTTGTAAAACGTAATGATGGTGTCAAGACTCAGATGGACTTAGATGAAAACCTTCCACAGGCAATTCATGATACATTAGAAACAATCCATAAGGAAATGTATGATAAGGCAGCAGCATTCTTAAATAGTCATATTACTCGTGTAAATACTTTAGAAGAAGTTGGTAAAGTATTAGATGAAAAGGGTGGTTATGTCAAGATGAACTGGTGTGGTGAAGAAGCATGCGAATTAAAGATCAAGGAACTTTATCAGGCAACTTCACGTTGTATCGATGAACATGAAGAAGCAGACGGCGTATGTCCATGCTGTGGTAAAAAAGCAAAACATGTCGTTTATTTTGCAAGAGCATATTAATAAAATGAATCTCAACAAGAATTTGTTGGGATTTTTTTATGTTTTTTAAATAGACCTTTTTTTTCTAGCATTTTTATTGTATTGTTTAATGTTAATTCTATGCTAAAATGGTATAATAATGTGCATTGAATGAAAAAGGGAGAAAAATATTTTGAAAAAGACACATACAGCACACTTATCTTTAATAGTAGGGACACTACTGATGCTTCTTGATCAGTTTTTTTGGACATCCCATGCCAATGTATTAAATACAAATAATGTCGGTCTTTTAATGAGTGCTTTACAGATCTGTCACATAGCTACATTGATGGGACTTGATCTTGTTATCCTATCTTTAGGATATATTTATTCTAATAAGGAAAACAGTCTTTCAGAAGCACTGAAATTATGGATTTATACTGTTGTGGCTGGTATATTTTCTGCTATTATCTGTTTCTTGCTTACAAAAGGAATAGATACAAATACCTTTTATTCTATCTTCTTTCCAGTTATAAGAAACGTATCTCCTGTGATCACAGGTGTGATTCTTTCTTTAATCTGCTATCCATTTATGAAGAAGGTTAACCATAAATATTTAAAGTATTTACTCTTAGGACTTCTGGCATTACCTACACTCAGTGGTATCGATCTATTGAGTTTTGGAGATGGATACAGTGTTCCATTCACATTTATATTATTTTATCTAGGCGTTATTGAAGCGCACGAAGACAATCATTTTTCGTTTATCCCATTTATTATAGTTGGATTAATGGATGTGCTATGTGTAAGTATCATGCCATTATGTTCTGATATTGTACATGGCGATATGTCTACCGCCTTACGCTTTACGACATCAACATCTTTCTTTGAAGTGATTATTGCCTGCCTTCTTATCCGATTATTAAAAAATATACCATTCTTAAATAGATGGTCTTCAATTTGTTATATTCCAATTGCATCTCTTGTCTTTATTGGGGCAGGGCGATTAGAAAATATTGTGTCATGGAATGAAACGCTTGTAGGTATTTCTTCAAAGAAGCTTTTTCTATTAGGTGGCTTTGAAGCATTCCTTATTGTTTTAATTATACTACTACTTACAGCATGTTTAATGCGTCTTCCATGTATCAAAACATTAAATCATGCTATCAATAAACACTTCGAAAACTTTGAGATGAGTGAAGAGTGGATCGAGAAAGAAATTCAGTATATTGAACAATTTTTATCGAATCATAAAATAAATATTGTTATGCTTATTTTTGCCTATATTCTCTCTTATGCTTCATTCATCAGCATGAACACAACCTATACGATTGAACCAAGCTCATCACAATCCTATAATATCTTTTTCTATATTTTCTTTAGAAGACAATTCTTTGTCTTATTGAATACATTTGTGCTTTTCCTAGTCGCACGCTTCCTTTTAGCTGTTACAAGACATTATTGGTTTTCTGTACTTATTACTGGCTTTGCCCAGATTGTTATTACAGTTGCGAATCATTTAAAGATTGTTTTCCGTGATGAACCAATTATTCCAGGTGATCTCGCTATGATCAAGGCTTGGAAGAGTTTACTAGGAATGATGGGAACAACAGTCATTATTGCAACAATTGTCCTTGTTGTCCTCGTTATTTTTCTTATTGTCTATTTAGAAAAGAAGCATCCATATGCATTCCATATGTCTCTAAAAAAGAGTGTGATCTGGGTACTTGTGACTGTCATCTTCTTTGGTGGAACAGTCGTTATGAATCATGATGGCTCTTATGTCAACGCATTAATGCGTAATTTGGGAGATGAGCCTTACTTCTTTAATCAGCTTTATGGTGCTAAAGTGAATGGCCCTATTCTCCAATTCCTTAATAATATTGATATTTCTATTATGGACGAACCAGAAAACTATAGTAAAGAAACGATGGAAGAGATTTATAAGAAATATGCGAAGGAATCAAAGAAAATTAATGCTAAAAGAGACAATGACTGGAATGATCAGATCGTTATAATGGCACTTGCTGAAAGCTTTGCAGATCCATATCGCATTCCTGAATTAACACTTTCTCAAGATCCTATTCCTTATATTAGAAATCTGATGAAATCCACAACATCAGGACTCATGTATAGCACAGGTTATGGGGGTGGGACAGCCAATATGGAATATATGGCTTTAACTGGTCTTAACCAAGGGTTCTTCTCTGCTGCTTTAACACCTTATACACAGTTAGTCACTGGACAAAATAATGCGTATGCTTTTTCTCGTTTATTTAATCAAGCTGTGGCTATTCATCCTTATATTGGTGTTTATTATAGTCGTCAGACAGTTTATGAAAATTTCGGCTTTGATAAATTCATGTATCTTGGTTCAGAGTATCCAATCAAGCATCAATATAGTATTGACCGCAGTCCTTATCTTTCAGATGAAACAGCTTTTGCAAATACGATTGATGAAATCATTGATGCAAAGGGCAGTAAACTGATCAACCTTGTTACTATGCAGAATCATCTGCCATATGACAACAATTACTACAATGGTAAAGAAAAATATGCCACAAGCGGTAATGCGGTGAATGATAGTAAGGTAAAAGCCATGGTAGAAGAATATGTTATGGGACTTCATCATACAGATGTTGCAGTCAAGAATTTTATTGAGAAACTCGATAGTATTAATAAGCCTGTGACATTTGTCTTCTATGGTGACCATCTACCTGGTATTTACTGGAATACAAAAAATAATACTGTTCTTCACCAGACAGATTATTTCATCTATTCTAATAAATATGCCAGAGAACATCTAGGTATGACAGATTATGATCAATATAAGCTTGTTTCACCAACAGATTTCATGGCACTTGTACAAAAACAGACATCTACTAAAACAACTCCTTATACTGCGTTGTTAGAAAAGGTGCTTGATGAATTGCCTGTTATAACAACAAAAGCTGCAGCAGGCTCTGAAGAAGACACTGATGCAGCAATGATGAATGATGAAGGAGAACTTGTGAAATATAAAGATCTTACATCATCACAGAAGAAATTATATAAAGAATATAAGCTTGTCCAATATGATATGACGGCAGGAAAAAATTATCTTGAGAATATGCATTTTACTGAAGGAGGCGTGTAATTACGCCTCTTTTATTTTGATATTTAATAAGTGTATAAAAGCTGATGATTGCATTTCATCAATGATTACGCCACTTACATCCTGTGGAGCTGCTTCAATTGCTTCAATAAGACATGTAGATAAATCAATGTTTTTAAGTGGTGCATGAAGAAACGATGTTTGAATCATTCTGCATTCCTTATATTTTGTCTTATTCATCGTAGTATCTTGAAATATAGCCTGACTCAAATCACATCGATTAAATAGTGTCTCCTTATTTCTCATGAAAGAGAAATTGGCGAAATGACATAAACAATCATTAAAAATAACCTGGTCAAAGCTTGATTCAGAAAAATCACTTCCTAATAACTTGCAATTATTGAACTGCACCTGTCTAAACATACAATTATCAAATTTGATATTAGATAAATCACATTGATTAAACATTGTCTGATAGAAGTAACAATTCTCAAACACGATATCCTGTGTTGTAATATTGTTGAAATGACATTGATGGAAATCACTCTGTTGATATGTCTCTTCTATCAGCCAATTATTCTCGTATGTTTGATTTATTAACTTCTTTTCATTAAAATCCATTTCTTTCACCTCATCTCTATTATATCTTCTTTATTGAAAAAAAGTGTTGATATGATAAAATACTTGTACGAGGTAAGACTATGAGACAAAAAAGAATGGCTTTAATTAATGACATAACTGGTTTTGGAAGATGTTCTATTGCGGTTATGGCACCAATTATATCTACTATGCGTATACAGACTGTACCGGTACCTACCGCTATATTATCTACCCATACGCAATTTCCTGTTTATCATTTTGATGACTATACAAAACATATGCCTGACTATATTCAGACATATAAGGATTTGAAACTAGAATTTGATGGTATTGCGACTGGTTTTCTAGGTTCAAAGGAACAGGTAGAAATCGTTATTGATTTCATTAAATCTTTTAAGCGCAAAGAAACATTTGTATTAGTAGATCCAGTTATGGGGGATCACGGACATCTTTATGCTACTTACAGCAAGGAAATGGCTGAAAGCATGAAGAATTTTGTTCACTATGCAGATATATTGACACCAAACTTAACAGAACTTGTCACACTATTGGATCGTGATTATCCAGAAGTAATTCCGACAGAAGAGGAATTAGGACAGATGTGCCATGAACTTTCTTTAAAAGGTCCACAGATGATTGTTGTGACAGGAATACCAGTAGATGATGCACATATCATGAATTTCATTTATGATCACGGAAAATCATCAAGCATTCTAGTAGATCGCATCGGACCAGACCGCAGCGGAACTGGAGATGTGGTATCAAGCGTTATTGCGGGAGGCTATTTGAATAATCATTCTTTCTATGATTGTGTAAAAAAGGCGACTGAATTCTCTTCTCAATGTATCGCTTATAGTGAAGAAATAGGGACACCTACTTATTATGGCTTATGTTTTGAACAATATTTAAGTGAATTAGGAGACTTTTAAGATGACTATTTTATATACACTTTATAAAAATACTTATATTGATCTTTCACATTTAGACTCTACCAAAGGAGTGACATGCTATGTTAATACAACTAACCGTTGTCCATGTGCCTGCACATTTTGTTTAAGACAGACAAAAGAGATGATGGAAAACAATTCTTTATGGTTGAAGGAAGAACCTTCTAAAGAAATGATTATTGAAGAATTCAAGAAGTATGATCTCAATGATTTTAAAGAAATTGTTTTCTGTGGATTTGGTGAACCAATGGAAAGATGGGATGATATCAAAGAAGTCATTGATTATATCCGTGATACTAAGAAAGATATGAAAATTCGTATTAATACCAATGGTTTAGCCAATGATATTTATGGTAGAGATGTCACTCCAGAATACAAAGGACGTTTTGATACAGTGTCTATCTCGTTAAATGCCCCTACAAAAGAAGAATTTTTAGAACTTACACGTTCTAAGTTTGGTATCTCTTCTTTTGACGATATGCTTGATTTTGCAAAAAAGTGTAAGGCTTATGTTCCAAATGTAGTATTAACTGTTGTTGATATTATTGGAGAAGAAAAGATTGAGGCATGTCAGAAAATTACAGATGAAATAGGTGTTACATTAAGAGTAAGACCTTTTGAGGAGTAAAATATGCAATATATGACAAGTGAAGAGCGTTTAATCGCTTTAGATAAGATGACAAATACAAGAGATCTAGGTGGATATGAAACACAGGAAGGCTACTATACAAAAAGCCATCATTATATTCGTGCTTCATCACCAGCGAATGCAACGGATGAAGATCTAGAAAAACTTTATGATTATGGTGTACGTGTCACTATTGATTTACGTTCTGATTTTGAAAAACAGGCCCAGCCATCACCATTTAAAGATTATCGCGATGTAGAAAACATTGAAATTAATTTGATGGATGATGCAGTCGTAAAGGTAGTGCCTAGTGAAGTCAAGGAATATAAAGACCTTGGTGGTGTTTATATTTATATGTTAGAAGCACATCAGAAACAGATCAAAGCTGTCTTTGATGTATTTAAGGATCATCTCTATGAAGGTGTTTTATTCCATTGTAGTGCAGGTAAAGACCGTACAGGTATTATTGCGGCATTACTATTAGAACTTGCAGGATGTCATGATCATGATATCATTAAGGACTACAGTGAATCTTACGCCAACAATCAGGAAATTATTGAAGCACTTAAAGAGATGATGGATGAAGAAACAGAAAGTTTTCTTACATCTTCACCACGTTATATGATGATTTTCCTAGATTATCTAAGAGAACACTATGGCAGTGCGAAAGCTTATTTATATCATATCGGTATGTCTGAAGAAGATATTGAAGATATTAAACAATCTTTTATTATTTAATGAGAAAAAACACCACTTATGGGGTATATACCCTATAGGAGGTGTTTTTATGACAAAGAAAGAAAAAATAAGAATTATTAGATTATTACTTAAACAATATGAGAAGGACAAGAATATACTCAACTCATTAAACCAGGCAAACTATTATCCTTCCATCAACTATGAGGACTATTATCAAACATCTTCTTCCTCTAAAGAAGATTATTTACTCAATAGAATACACTTAAAACAGGAACTCACCAAACGTGTTATCTTTATAGAAAAGTCACAATCCATTATCGGTGATGAGTATTATCATATCATTCTAGAAGATTATTTCTATGAACATAAGCATTGGTGGAAGACACGTTATTCTCGTGCTACTTACTACCGACGTCAGGAAGCAGCTATTGATGCATTTTTTGATTATGTGACAAGTATATTGTAATTTTGGGGATTGTTGTATTATAATTGATGTTGTGAGGTGAACAACATGAATTATTTTGATAAAATCAAAGAAGCTTTAAGCAGTAAATTAAAAGGCAAGGAACTAACATTAGATTTTAACTTGAGAGACCTTGGTATTGATTCTCTTGATGTTGTAGACTTAATTATGGATTTAGAAGAAGAATTAGGAATTGAATTCTCTGATGAAGAATTAATGTCTATTCATACTATGAAGGATGTATGTGATTTAATCGATAAAAAGAAGGCATAAGAAAATCCAGACAATTATCTGGATTTTTTTTATGCTTTGTTTTTGAATAGTTTACGAATAATCTTATCTACATAAGGGATTCCATTCAACATTTCTAAATGATCTTTGAAGATAAATAGAATACTGAAGAAATAAACAACCACACCAACTATAATTGCAAGGATAAGTGGAATAAAGACACGATGGAATACCTTGAAAAGTAGACAATAAGAACCATAGGCACATGCACCCATAAATAGTGAAGCAACTAATGGTAATAAAACAGCAGTCTTAAAATTGATATGATAGCCCACAAGTCTATTTAATGCGAACTGGTTAGTGACACACATTTGTAAGGCATAAAGCGAAGTTCCAATAACAAGTAGATAAATACCAACATCAAGGAACTGTGATGGCACTAATACAAGCATCAGTACAAGGATGATTACATGGACAACCAATGCTTTGGCAGCATTTCTTAAAGGTACTTTTACTGCGCCAATCGCCTGCAAGATACCGTTAGATAAAGTAGATAAACCATAAAGTACAATCGCAGGTGCACCAAGAGTAAGTGCAGTAGAGGCAATCTTCAATGTCTTAGGCTGTGGGAAAATCAGACCCATAACAGGATAAGCGAGTACACCCATACCTACAGCTGCAGGTATTAGAATAAGCATAGTAATAAAAGTACTATTCTTGATGTTGGCACGCACTTCCTTGAAATCTTTTAATGCATATGAACTAGAAATCGCAGGAATAGTAGCTGTACTCATAGCACTTGCAAGAGCAACAGGAACATTCATCAACACAACAAATTTACCTGCATAAACACCATAGAGTTTAACAACCTCAATCAGTTCTACACCACGTGCCTGCATAATACCATAGAAGATAAACATATCGATTGTAGAAACAAGGTTATAAATACATGTAGAAATAATGATTGGTGTGACAATATTAAGGATAGAACGGAATATGGCCTGTCCTGACTGTACACGAGGATCCGCGTCGGTCTCATCAATCATGTGTCTGCCTTTTCTTAAATAAACACATACCATATAAATAAGGGCAACAAGAACACCAAAGCCTGTACCTAAGGCACTTCCTCCAGCACCACGACTAGCAAGTAATGTATGATTATTTGCATATGGCTGAATAAATAAATAAGCAGCACCTACAGACACAAAGGCATTTAATAACTGTTCAATAATCTGAGAAACAGATGTATAAACAGTTGTTGAATATGCCTGGAAATAACCTCTTAAGACCCCAACTAAACCGGATAGGAAAATGGTAGGGCAAAGAATTCTTAATGCGAATACCGCATTTTCTGTTACTATCCATGGGGCTAAGATAAATGTAAGTATTGCAGCAGAACCACCAACGACAGTAATATAGATTAGTGCACATTTAAAAATTTTACGTGCATTATTATATTGATGAAGAGCGAGCTTCTCACTAATTAATTTAGAGATTGCGGTTGGAATACTGTAAGAAGAAATAAGCAGTACCATTGCATAAATATTATATGCAGTAGAGTAATAACCATTCCCTTCATCACCAATTAAAGCGGTTAATGGACTTCTATAAAGAACACCAATAATACGTACAAGTATACCAGCGAGCGCTAGAATAGAAGCCTGCTTGACAATTGATTTAGATTTGTTCAAAATATTCACTCCTTATAAAAATCTTTCATTTTTAATTTATATCATTTTTGTATGTCTATTACAATATATTCGCCAAAACATCTGATAAGTTTTTAGATTATTATTTTTAAAAGTCTCCCAGGTTTATATGTTTTATGATATACTTCATAGAGAATAAAAAAATTGGAGGGTAGTTTATGACTAAAAGCAGAGTAATTATTGCACTCGATTTCAAAAACAAAGCAGATGTTCTTGAATTCCTCGATAAATTTGATGAACCGCTCTTTGTGAAAGTAGGTATGGAACTCTTCTATGGAGAAGGACCTGCAATCATTCAGGCTATCAAAGAAAGAGGACATTCAATCTTCTTAGACTTGAAATTGCATGATATTCCTCATACAGTAAAGATGGCTATGAAGAATTTAGCACGTCTTGATGTTGATATCGTTAATGTTCATGCTTCAGGTTCTAAGGCTATGATGCAGGCAGCGATTGAAGGTTTAGAAGAAGAAAAGGGCAAGAATCGTCCTTTATGTATCGCAGTAACATGTCTTACTTCTTTAAGTCAGGAAGTATTAGATGATGAATTAGGTATTCATGAACCAATTCAGGATGTCGCAATCAGATGGGCTAAGAATGCAAAAGAAGCAGGATTAGATGGTGTTGTATGTTCACCATTAGAATCTAAAGGTATTCATGATGCAGTAGGAGAAGATTTCTTAACAGTTACTCCAGGTATCAGACTTGCCAGTGATGCCAAAGATGACCAGAAGCGTGTAACTACACCAGCTATGGCTAAGGATATGACTTCTAGCTATATCGTAGTAGGTCGTACAATTACTAAAGCAGCTGATCCAGTTGCAGCTTATAAAGAAGTATTTAATCAATTTCAAGGAGAATAATAATGAATAGAGAAGAATTAATTGCGAAAGATTTATTAAGTATCAAGGCTGTATTCTTAAGCCCTGATGAACCTTTTACTTGGGCTTCAGGTATTAAATCACCAATCTATTGCGATAATAGATTAACTTTATCTTATCCAGAAGTAAGAAATGATATCGAAAAAGGTTTAGCTGAACTTGTACAGGAAAACTATCCTGATTGTGAAGTATTAATGGGTACTTCAACTGCAGGTATCGCTCATGCTGCATTAGTTGCTGACATCTTAAATAAACCAATGGGATATGTACGTGGGTCAAACAAGTCTCATGGACGTCAGAACCGTATTGAAGGTGTTGTAAGAAAAGGTATGAAGGTTGTAGTAGTAGAAGATTTAATTTCTACTGGTGGATCTTCATTAGAAGTAGTAGATGCATTAAGAGAAGCTGGATGTGAAGTACTAGGATTAGTAGCTATCTTCACTTATGGCTTAAAGGATTCTATTAAGAACTTTGCTGATAAGGATTGTCATTTCGTGACTTTATCTAACTACGATGCACTTCTTCCTGTTGCTGTTGAACACAACTATATTAAAGAAGAAGCATTAGAAAAGTTAAAAGCATGGAAAGTTGATCCACATGATGAAAGCTGGATGATTAAATAATTATTTGAGGAGGGTATATCCCTCCTTTTTAAATATGGTATTTTTTATGTAAATAAAGTATAATGAAAAAGGCTAATATTGCTTTTTCAAGTATAATGCTGTATAAATATTAAGATAGATTATTAAGGAGGATCCAACGTGTTAGAAGCTGTAAAATATGTAATCAAAGAAAACAGCGAGAACTTGTTTCGTATTTATTCTATTTCGAAATATGAAGTACTAGCTGACATGCGTGACTCAAAGTTAGGTTTATTCTGGAACTTTGCGAATCCAATTATTCAGGTATTAACATATTGGTTTGTATTTGGATTAGTATTAAATCGTAAGTCAGTAGATGGTATTGAATATATCTGGTGGATGCTTGGAGGTATGGTTGTATGGTTCTTTATTTCTCCATGTATTACAGCAGGGTGTAATGCTATCTTCTCTAAAATAAATATTATTACTAAGATGAAATTCCCAGTCAGTGTTCTTCCGGCTACAGTGGTACTTTCTAAGTTATTTGACCACTTCTGCTTGATGTGTATATTGACACTCCTATTCTGTTTTGCTGGCTATTATCCATCACTACATTGGGTAGGTCTTATTTATTATTGTTTCTGTGGTGTTGTCTTCTCAATCTCGTTATCTATGACAACATCTGTACTTAATATGCTTGCACGTGATACAAGAAAACTAGTGCTCGCTATTATGCGTTTATTATTGTACATGACTCCAATTCTATGGAATGTGAAGAGCCTTCCATCTATTTTACAGAGAATCATGTTAACTAACCCTATTTATTATATTGTTCAGGGCTATCGTGACTGTTTCTTCTATCATCGTGGAATTATGTATTATAAATATTCTGCTTTCTGTTTCTGGGCTATTACAGCTTTCTTATTTGTGTTTGGTAGCTGTATTATGTATAAATTCAAATCTAAGTTTGTAGACTTTATTTAGGAGGCATTATGGATTCAAATATTGCAATTGAAGCACGTCATGCTTCTAAAATATATGAACTAAGATCTAAAGAGAAAAAAAGTGATGTCAAGTTCTATGCTTTAAAGGATTTGAACTTCCAGGTAAAGAAAGGGCAGGTTGTAGGTATTCTAGGGACAAATGGTTCTGGTAAATCTACTATGTCTATTATTCTAGCTGGAATCTGTGATCCTGATGAAGGGGAAATTATTGTGAATGGAACTCAGGCACTTATTGCTATTAATACAGGATTGAACGCACAGTTGACAGGGCTAGAGAATATTGAATTAAAGGGTGCTTTATTAGGACTCTCTAAAAAACGTATAGAAGCGATTAAAGAAGGTGTTATTAATTTCGCAGAAATTGGTGACTTCCTCTATCAGCCTGTAAAGAAATATTCATCAGGTATGAAATCAAGACTTGGTTTCTCAATTAACCTTTGTCTTGATCCAGATATTATGATTGTCGATGAAGCTTTAAGTGTAGGTGATAAAGGTTTTGCGGAAAAGTGTCTGAATAAGATGACTGAGTTAAAAGAACAAGGTAAAACCATTATCTTTATTTCACATAACTTAAGACAGGTACGTCAATTCTGTGATAGTGCTATGTGGATTGAAGGTGGCATGCTTCGTGAATATGGAGATATTGATGAAGTATGTGATCATTATGCTGACTATGTAGAGTACTACAATCATTTATCCGCAAAAGAGAAAAGGAAAGTGCGTGATGAGAAGTTCGCAAAGCGTGTTATTCCTAATTCTCGTCGTACACTAGGTGATAAGCTCTTTGCTGCTATTAAGACTAGATAAACAAAGGGCAGGGTAACCTGCCTTTTTAAATATAGGGAAAGGAAGTTTAATTATGAAATTATCAATTATCATACCATTTAATCGTTATATTCGTTATTTATATGACTGCTTAGAAAGCATTAAGGATCAGAAATTGTCTGATTATGAAGTACTTCTTATTGTAGATGCCATTGAAGATGTGAAGGATAAGATCCGTAAATATGATTTACCAATCACTCTTGTTGAATCAGGAGAAGCGTCAGTAGGTAAGAAGAGAAATATGGGTCTTGATCTTGCAAAGGGAGATTATGTTTATTTCTTAGATAGTGATGACTATGTCTTACCAGGCTGTCTGAATGCTTTGATGGAAGAAGCAGAAAAGTCTCATAATCAAGTTGTAGCAGGTAAAAGAATGGTTTCATGGTTCAAAAAACAGGTCTATGAAACAATGAGCGATGAAACAAACATTGAACGAAACTTAAAAGACAAGGATCATGATCGTCTTGAAAAAGTAGAAAGAAAACAAGAAAAACATGCTTATGATAATGAACCAGAACAGTTCAAGATTGATCTTCTTATTCGTACAAGACATGCATTAAGAAATGTTTCATGCTTAAATCTTCTTATTAAACGTTCACTTATTGAAGAGAATCATATTTCTTTTAAAGAAGAATTCTTCTGGTATACAGATGCACCATTTGTAGTTGAACTATTAAAATATACAAATGATGTGTCTTTTGTAGAAGATGCTATTCTAGTCAAACGTAAACATAATGACCCAATCAATCGTCCTGCTTTATCTCAGATTAAGGACCCTGATGGTCGCTTTGATGAATTTATTGAAGCGCATAACTATTGCTTAGAGATTTCTAAGGATTATCCATCTATTCATTATTATATTAATGCGAAGATGGCTAACTATTTTACAAGTTTCTTTGCTAAAAAGGTGAGAAGAAGTGAAGATGATAAGTGGAGAACAACACGTTTTGATACAATGGCAGAAGTATTAACTCGTATTGAACCAGAACTATTAAAGAAATCTCTTTATCGTCGCAGACTTTCTAAAGCATGTATGAATCATGACTTAAAGAAAGCACAAAAAATCATCGCAGCTCACTTAGCTGGTGTTAAAGCCAAGAAGATCTTTAAGAATAAGAATGAAATGAATAAGTATCTCTATAGACATAAATATAAAAATGAACCTATTCAGAAGAATCTAGTTATGTTTGAAACATTCCGTGGAGCAAGCTATGCTGATTCACCTAAATATATTTATGAATATTTGGCTAAGAACTTCCCAGGGCAGTATGAATTTGTCTGGGTACTCAATGATACGAAGACAAAACTTCCTTATGGTGGAACAGTCGTTAAACGTATGACACGTAAATATGCTTACTATCTTGCTGTATGTAAATACTTCGTATTTAATACAAGACAGCCATTATGGTATCGTAAAAGAGAAGGACAGGTCTTCTTGGAAACATGGCATGGTACACCATTAAAGCGTTTAGCCTTTGACCAGGAAGAAGTCACTGCAGCTTCTCCTACATATAAAGCACAGTTCTATCGCCAGAAACAGGAATGGGATTATTTGATTGCGCCTAATGCCTTTTCGAGTGAAATATTCAAGAGCTGCTTTATGTATAAGGATGAAGGAGATACTATGTTAGATACAGGTTATCCTAGAAATGACTTATTATCTGACCCTCATAAAGAAGAGATTGCAATTGAACTTAAGAAGAAGGTAGGTATTCCATTAGATAAGAAAGTCATTCTCTATGCACCAACATGGAGAGATGATGAATATTATGGAAATGGTGCTTATAAGTTCCAGTTAAAACTTAATCTTGAACAGATGAGAAAAGAATTAGGAGATGAATATGTCATTATTCTAAGAACACATTATTATATTGCAGATGTTCTTGATTTGACTGGTTTAGATGGTTTTGCGTTTAACTTAAGTAAATATGATGATATTACTGAGATTTATTTAATGAGTGATATTCTTATTACTGACTATTCAAGTGTATTCTTTGATTTTGCTAACTTAAAACGTCCAATGTTATTCTATACATATGACTTAGATAAATATCGTGATGTATTAAGAGGCTTCTATATTAATATGGAAGAAGAACTTCCAGGCCCACTTGTATTCACAACAGACGAAGTCATTGACACAATCAAGCATATGGATGAAATCACTGAAAAATATGCAGACCGTTATGTCACTTTCTATGACAAGTTCTGTGGCTGGGAAGATGGTCATTCTTCACAGAGAGTTGTTGAAACAGTATTTGAAAAGAATTAGCTTTCCTTTACAGGAAGCTTTTTCTTTTTATCGGTTTGATTGACTAGAACGGTCATTCTCACTATAATAGACCCTAATAAAGGAGAATATCATCGTGAAATTAATTAAGAAAATATTAGGTAAACTGATTCGTTTATTATATCGTCTCGTTTATCGCTTTATACCATGTGATGATCATACAATATTATTCATTTCATTCCATGGACGTGGCTATACAGATAATCCTAAGGCATTACACCAATATATCACGGATCATAAAGAATATACCTCATATCGTTGTATATATGCGATTAAGCATCATAAAGAAAAGAATCTCACTATTCCTAATGCTAAGATTATAGAATACTTCAGTATTCCTTATTTCTTCTATCTTGCAAGAAGTAAGTATTGGATTTCTAACTGCAAGCTTCCTAAATATGTATTAAAGAAGGATAACCAGGTCTATTTACAAACTTGGCATGGTACACCTTTAAAGAAGCTTGCTCATGATATTGAAGTACCAGAAGGGACAACATTCTATCGTTCTGGCATGTCTGTAGAAGAAATGCGTGCTACTTATGACAATGATGTCTCTAAATACAACTATATGATTTCTCCAAGTGCTTTTACTACAGAAGTCTTCCAGACATCTTTTAGAATCAATAAGGAAAGACTCATTGAAACAGGCTATCCAAGAAATGATATATTATCTAATTATACGAAAGAAGATGTAGAAACAATCAAGAATAGAATGCATTTACCTCTAGATAAGAAAATCTTACTTTATGCTCCTACATGGCGTGATAATTCATTCAATATGAAGGGGTATACATTTAAACTAGAAGTTGACTTCAAAAAATGGCAGGATGCATTAAGTGATGAATATGTTGTCGTATTCAAACCTCATTATTTAATTGTGAATGATTTTAATCTAGATGAGGTAAAAGATTTTGTTTATTATGTGGATCCTCAGGAAGATATTGCAGATTTATACTTAATTGCAGATGCATTAGTGACTGATTATTCAAGTGTCTTTTTTGATTATGCCATCTTAAAAAGACCAATCTATTTCTATATGTATGATTTAGAAAACTATCGTGATGAATTAAGAGGCTTCTATCTAGATATTTATAAAGATCTTCCTGGAGAAGTGATTACAGATGAAAACACATTACTTCAGAAGATTCATACACATGATTTTGATTATGACCGTCTAACAGGCTTTAATGAACGTTTTAATAATCATGAAGACGGACAGGCTAGCAAACGTGTCATTGATATACTATTAGGTGAACAGCATGGGGCTTAAGAAAATTGTATTAAACATCATTCTTTCATTTGTGAACATCTTTGTATCACTTGTTCCTATCAAAAAGAATCAGATTGCATTTGTTTCATTAGAAGACAATATTTTAAGAGATGACTTCTTAGATATCTATAATCATCTTGATATATCTCATTATTCTATTAAGAAAGTACTCATTCATTATGATAAAAAATCAATATGGAATGATTTCTTATATCTATTAAACTGTATTAAACAGATTATTGTGATTAATACATCCCATATCGTACTCATTAATGACAATAACTATGTAGTCTCTCATTATAAGAGACAAGGTGTTAAGGTCATTGAAGTATGGCATGCCACAGGAGCTATTAAGAAGTTTGGCAATGCAGTCAAAAGACAATATCCTATTAATAACTATGACTATGTCATTGCGAATAGTGATTATTGGATAGAACCTTATTCTTTGGCTTTTTCTGTAGATAAAGATAATGTACTTGTAACAGGTATGCCTCGAGTAGATCATCTTTTTGATGAAAATTATAAAAAGGAAGTCAGTGACAATTTCTATTCAAAATATCCAGAACTTAAGAATAAGAAGATCTTACTCTATGCACCAACGTTTAGAGGAAATATTTATAAAGGATTCAAAGCAGTTGGTTTTGATGGAAAGAAATTCATTCATACTTTTGATGAAGACACAGTCCTTATTTATAAGTATCATCCACTTATGAAAGATATTCCTATTGAAGAAGAGGGACATATCTTCAATATGAGCCATGAAAATACATATGAATTATTTGTGGTAAGTGATGCACTTATTTCAGATTTCTCTTCGATTATTTTTGATTATTCTATCCTAGATAAACCGATGTATTTCTTTGTGCCTGATTTAAAGGATTATATGCACCGTCTTGGATGTTTTGTGGACTATAAGAAGGAAATGCCTGGTCCGTTGTGTTATAATGAAGAAGAGTTAACAGATGCAATACATTCTAATGAACATTATGATATCAAACGATTTAAAAATAAATTCTTTAAATATCAGGATGGAAAGAATGTAGAGCGAGTAATCGCGTTAATTGAACAACTGATCAAGGAGGATTAATTATGAATATTTCAATGATTAAACAACGTGCAAGAGAAATAGCACGCGTGAATAAAACGAGTCTTGCCCGTATCTGCTTAATAGTAGGGGCGATTTCATCATTACCTAGTCTGTTGAGTTCTGATAATGGCATTATGAGTATTTTACATATTATTGTGGTTATATTAATAATTGCGGTAGAACAAGGCTATGTTGTTGCAGGACTTAAAGCTGTTACTGATCGTGAATATGAATTATCAGATAATGATGGTGTCTATGGTCTAGTTAACTGGATTGAATACGTACCAACTTATCTTGTAAAAGTACTTGTAAACTTTGTTATAGCATTCATTTTTGTAGCACTTATTGTGGTATGCTCTCTTGGCTCTTTTGGAGGTTTATTTATGCTATTAAGTGATCCTTATAGTGTTTCACCTATTACAGGAGTTGTTTCAGGTCTATCAGCACTAAGTGGCATATTGTTGTTTGTATTGTTATTTGCCTTCGCATTTGTAATGATCTGGGTTAATTTACGTATGTTTGCGATGACTTACTTACATCAGGAATATGGTATTAAAGGCTTTGAGGCACTTAAGGAATCATTCACATTAATGAAAGGTCATTGCGCGGATTTATTATTAATCAATCTTTCATTTATTGGATGGATTCTTCTATGTGCCATCATTAGTATTATGATTGGTGGCGTATTTGGTAATAATGGTATTGCAGGATTGCTTGGTTCAATTCTAAGTGCGGCAATAGCGGCTTATACATATCAGCCTGCTTATATTACTGTACAGGCATTATTTTATAAAGAGATTGCCTATAAGTTCTATGATGAGGGGAGAATCTAATGAGAAAAAGAATTGATCGTTTTACGAGAAGACTCTCAGGACAGGAACTTGTTTTAGGATGTGTCATCTTACTTCCATTATTCTTCTATTGTAATAGTTATATCGGAACAGCGATTGTAAAATGGATGATCTTAACATTTAACCTTTCAGTTGCTACCAATACTGCAACAATTTGGCTGAACTTTGCGGTTGATTTAATTACTGCACTTGTTGCAGTAATCATCTTAAGAAAGTTCATCAAACGTCAATGGAAAGACTTCATGAATAATAAGCTTTCTATTATTGTTGCAGGATGTTTTCTAGGATTCTTCCTCAATATTTGTGCTAATGCGATTGGAAGCAGTATAGTTAAGCTATTTGTGGATCAATCATCAAGTGTGAATCAGCAGCAGGTAGAATCACTCACTAAAAGTATTCCTGCCATCATGTTCTTTGTGACAGGGTTCTTAGCACCTATAGGAGAAGAATTGATCTTTAGAGGTGTTATTTTTACAGGTCTACGTAAATATAATAGATTCTTAGCTTATGTGGTCTCTGCTTTCTTATTTGGTTTTATTCATGTTATGAATTCAGTCTTTGCAGGTAATATCTTTGAAATGGTACAGATGATACCATATGCTTGCTCAGGACTAGTCTTTGCATATATTTATGAAAGTACAGATAATATCTGGGCTTCTATTCTTACACATATGACAAACAATATATTTGCGTTATTAGTCATCTTATTCTAAATAAAAATGCCAGACATTGTCTGGCATTTAAAGGTGTGCCGGGCATGGCACTGATTCAGTCGGAGATAAACCGACCACAGGTAGTTACCGCCAAGTGTAGTGAACCACAAGCCGATACCATAAAGGTAGGAGTGAAGGAAGTGGTGTAGCAATTCCTTTGAGCGTACGAACAGAAACTTGATATAAGGCTAAATGGTGGATAAGGTTGCCTTACAAACCGAAGTCCTAAAGGTAAACGTAAAACCAAGAGAGTAAATCAAGGCGTTGTGAAGGAAACAGGATTAGTGAATTACCCCGGGAGGCCTCACAGGCAACGAAGTCCAATATCTTTAAAATCAGTGATGGTAAGTTGTGCGACAAAAAGCTCACTGTGAGGAGTCAGCTGAGGTCATAGTAGGTGTCTCACCAACACTAAAGGACCTAATGTTTATATGATGTTACTCATCATAAAGCAATGTCTAGATAGTTCGAAATTGGAATCATTTCATAAATGGAAAACGTAATTTCTGTGGAGATGAAGGAAGAGGGAACAGTTCTAGATAAATCTACGATATGAAAAGGAGAACACAGACATGAGATTAATTGATGAAATACTTAGTGATTCTAACATCGACAGGGCTATTCTACAGGTCAAGAGAAACAAAGGTGTATCTGGAATCGACAAGATGACAGTAGATGAACTTGATGAATATTTCTATAAGTATAGAAGAGAGATTAGATACTCTATACTTAATAAGAAGTATAAGCCCCAATCAGTCAAGAGAGTCTATATCCCAAAGCCTAATGGCAAGAAAAGACCATTAGGTATACCTACAGTAGTGGATAGAGTTATTCAACAGGCTGTTGCACAGATATTGATGAAGAAATTAGATTCTTCATTCAGTGAATTCAGTTATGGATTCAGACCAAGAAAAAGTGCACAGATGGCTGTATTAAAGACTCTAGAATACATCAATGAAGGTTATGACTGGGTTATAGACTTAGATATTGAAGCATACTTTGACACTGTAAATCATGATAAATTAATCTCAATACTTAGAGAAAAGCACGTGAATGACTCAACAACATTACATCTTATTCGCAAATTCATGCAGGCAGGGATTATGGAAGATGGTTTAGTAAAACCTTCGAGAATCGGTGTGCCTCAGGGAGGTCCACTCTCACCAATCCTTTCTAACGTTTATTTAGATAAGTTTGACAAGGAACTGGAATATAGAGGACTACGCTTTGTTAGATATGCAGATGACTGCAATATCTTCGTTAAGAGCGAGATGAGTGCAAATAGAGTAATGAAGTCAGTCACTTCATGGCTAGAGAGAAAACTATTTCTTAAAGTCAGCGCTACTAAAACCAAAGTGGTCAGACCACCCGAAAGCAAGTTTCTAGGATTCACCTACCTCCAAAGGAATGGTGAATGGAAATGCAAGCCTTCAATCAGAGCAAGATGAAAATCTACGATAAATGTAGAAGAGAACTTATAAGAAGGATAGGAATTGCACGCCCTCTTGCAGTTACATTCAAGAGAATCAATCAGATTGTAGTGGGGTGGATTAACTATTATCGAATAGGCGTGATGAAATACTTCATTGACGTCTTTGGTCAATGGCTTCGCCATAAAATCAGAGTAATCATTTTGAAACAGTGGAAAAGACCTAAAACGATTTATAAAAACTTATACAAAATGAATAGGCTATTTTCTTGCCAATTTTCTGATGAACAAATCTTTTCGGTGGCAAACTCTAGACGCGGACTTTATAGCCAGGCCTGTGGTCATGTAATTAATAATATTATTAGTCCCAAATTCTTGGGTAAAAGAATAGGAGATAGACCTGGTCTGATCAATCCCCTTAATTACTATCTAAGTTAGTCTGAAATTATCATATAAATGTAGCGCCGTATACGAGACCCGTACGTACGGTGCAACGGGAGGCACAGAAATAATAGTTAATTAACCTTTTAATATTATTCCTTGTCTACCCTATTGTATATAGATACAAAAAAACACTTCCGAAGAAGTGTTAAATTACAAATGGCGGTCTGGACGGGGCTCGAACCCGCGACCTCCGCCGTGACAGGGCGGCATTCTAAACCAACTGAACTACCAGACCATTTGCAATGGCGCAGACAGAGGGATTTGAACCCTCGCGCAGGTTACCCCACCTACTCCCTTAGCAGGGGAGCCTCTTCAGCCTCTTGAGTATGTCTGCATCGGACTGCCTATTTAATATACCATGTATAAATATACTATGCAAGTACTTTTTGCATAAAAATCATAAATCTAAAGTGAAAAGTTAAATTCCACTTTAGGCATTATGAATTTATTATGATTTATTATGAATTCATCATCAAAATATGTGCATTATATACAAAAGCACTATTCCTTTTCCCAAAAAAACATTATAATAAGATTAGAAATATAAATATGATTGATTAATAAAAAAAAGCATATTTAAAAGAGAGGAGGTATAAAGCATTTTTTCAATCATAATAAATTTATTAAATAATTTCGCTTTTTTAAGTAAATTGTTGCTTTACGTTAACTTATTCAAAAAAATCCCATAACAATACTTGTAATATGCTTCCTTAATTGAAGTGGGCATAGGTATAGCTCTTATCATTTTGATACTGAAGATTTCTGTGTCCACAATCATTCTAAGAATCACAGATGCCATTTTTCTTCAATGTTTACTTTTCCAGTTTCATATGAAGTAGAAAATCTGATGTTAAGCTAAATTTGATGATCTAGTAGCAACATTTTTCTTGAACTTAGCGAATAATTTTAAAAAGGGAGGATTTTAAATGAATAGAAAAATTAAATTGTTATCATTTTTGAATACCCATAATCTACAGGTGACGATTTAAGAGAAGTGTGGAGCAGAAATATTCAGGATATATACTATCAGTCTATGACTGATAGGAAATGATTTCTGCAGGTACTTCTTGATTTTATCCATAACAGTCTTTCCCATATTTCTATGGTTAAATCTATACTCCTGTTCATTCAGGAATAAAGGCATCTCTCTTTTAGTTATTCCATGATATATCCCAGTAATATTATTTTTAATATTACCGATTATTATATTTAACCAGAGTAGTCTATGATTCTTTTCTTCATAGCTGATTTTCTCGTTCTTTACCTGTATTTCTGTGCCTAATGTATTAAAGCCTTTCTCGCCATCAGTATTAAGCAATGCAGCATGTGATAATACACAGCACTGTTCTATGTTTTTCTTAAGTGACAAACCAGTATAATCATTGATGAGTCTTAACTTAATAAACCGGGGATAGTTATTCTCTTTATCTGTAGATAGAATGCCCAAAACAGGTTGCTGTTCACTTGCACGACCCGCTTTATTCTTGGATTTTGCGCCAATATTAAAGACATCTGCTTCATAGAAAAGGCTGTTGAGCAGCTTGTCTGAATTGCTTAGTGACATAAGAATTCTACACTTGTTTTCAAGAAGAAGTGCAGTCTTGTAGTTAACGTCTAGTATTGAACATAAATCTACTGCACTGATTCCTTTATTTTTATTGAAGAAAAGGAAGATACCTAACAGAAGCTTGTATAGATCAAGCTTGCAACTCTGAAAAATAGTGCCTGAAAGCAGTGAATGCTGCTTATGGCATGAGCTGCATTCAAGAACATATGAAGTCTTGGTCTTTCCTACACGCTTGACTAGGTAATACTTATGACAGCCACAACGGTCACACGAAAAGCCTTCAGGCCATTTCATGGATTTGAAGAATTCAATGCAGTTATCAATATTGTTGGAATATTTCTGAGTGAACTGATAAAGAGAAGCTTTCTTAGGCTTTAATACTTTGTTTGACATATGATTATACCTCCATCTGATTTCTAATCTAATTATAGAACAGATGGAAATTTCGTGTGTCCGGTTCAGCTTCATGAACGCCGTTTAATCGGTGCTTATGAAATTTAATTTTCACTAACCTGTGGTTTGTGGGTATTCAAATTATCATTTATTTGTATTGCTATCACATTTGCTATGGTTTTTCCTAATCATATTGAAGCGTTAGAACCTAAATATCCAACTTTGCGTGAGTTAATAGAAAATGACATGATAGATTTATCTGAAATGAGTTATGCTGAGCCATATGGATTAGATGACCAAGTAGCCGGAGTATTAACTATTTATTCTTCGACATCAGGAAATAGTTCTCTAACCTCGCTAGGATTACAAGGACATGCATGGATCACAGTAAGAAACTATCAGAAGACAAGATCATATGGAACAAAATCTTTATCTTCAAATCAATTTTGTTCAATAGGAACATGGCCTTCTTTTATAACTGGATATAATGGAGTATGGTATAAGTGTGAAACAAAAATCAATCAAAACGTATAAAAAAAGACAAACTTAAAAACAAGTTTGAATAATTTAGAAAAAATAGAATAATTGAATATTATGGTTTAGTTAATTTGGAAACGTCAAAACCTGATTTCTTAAGAAACTCAATTGCTGATTCTTCTGTTAAAACTTGTTGCTTTATAGGTGGATTAGGATTTCTAAATGATTCATAATCTGAAGGATTAAATGTCTCTCCAGTAAGAATCATATGGTATATACTGACAAGCATCATTCTTGCAATTGCGATAATGGCTTTCTTGTGGCCTCGTCTCTTTTTGATGCGAGAATACTTAATTCCAAAATAGCCCTCCTTATCTTTGATTGCTCCAAGAGCACACTGAACTAATAAAGGTTTTAAATATTGACCTGCTTTAGAAATACGAACTGATTTTTTCTTATTAGCACTTTCGTTGTTTGCAGGTGCTAATCCAGCCCAACAGGTTAGTTGTTTATATGATTCGAATTGTTTCATATCTACTCCGATTTCTGAAATAATAAGGATTGCAGATAAAGTGCTGATACCTGGTAGTTGGGTGATGTGCATGAATTGATCGAACATTGGTGCTGCACGTTTTATCATTTCGATTTCACAGTTATTAATATGGACTTGTAATTCTTCCATATGAGTCATTGACTCATTCATTTTAAACCTTTGATCAGTTTCGATATTGCAGTGCTTAATGGAATCTAGAATCTTATCTTTATTTTTACACGATCCATGGATACATTTCAAAATTTTCTCATCTTCAATGATATCTGATTCAAGTACTTCTTTCATGATTGCTTGTGCAGACTTTCCGAACGGATCTGAAAATACAGAACCAATACCGATATTGGAAACTGTCATACAGTTTTGATATCGATTACGTTCAGAGGAACGCATTCCAACCAATTTATAGCGATAGCGAGATATTTCTCGTAAAGCTCTTATTTCTTTGGGTGGTATAAAAGAAAATTTGATTAGATCATGTTTAAATAAATCACAGATCCATTTTGAATCTTTCTTGTCAGTTTTCTTTCCTTTAATTGCTTTGACATATTTTGGATGAGTTAAGTAAATATTGATTTCATCTTCTAAGATGTTGAAAATTGGAATCCAATATTTACCAGTAGATTCCATGCATGCATCAAAGCATTTGTGATTAATGAGCCACTGTTTAAGATTCAGTAAATCAGGGTTTAAAGTTGAAAACGTTTCTTGGATGTATTCGGTAATACGAGTTTTCTTATTAGTAATACCGATTGTAGCCACAATGATATTCTTGTGAACATCCATGCCACAGCAGATTGGTCTAACAATCTTCATAAAAAAATCTCTCCTTTCATTGAAAGAAGAGAAGTGGCATTGACTGCTATCTAAGCTAATCACTCAGTTGATTGTACAATCATAAGTGTCCTGGCTCTAAGTCCAACTTATTTGTGCTTGAAAAGATAGCGGCGACTTATAATAATTCAGGATATTCTATTTGAGTAGAATTACCTACTCACCATCACGTGCTCTGTAGTATACCACCTCTCTTTGATTATACTATTATATCGAGATGCACACTAGAGTTTTGGTGGATTTGAGTTTGGTTATATATTTGTGTCCGCGCAACGAAGGCGCGGGGAAATGGAGAAAATTATGAAAGAAACAAACGATCTGGTTATGCAAATAATTCTTCACAAGTCACCTATGCAAAACAAACTTTTAGTCCTATTGCTTATTCTAGGTTGAATTCTGTAATAAATTCGTACGGAAAAACTTGGGCACCTGCAGATAATTGTACGCATTTTGCTACAAAAACATGGAACTCTGTGAGTAACATAAAACTAACCATTAATTCAAATGCTAATACACCTTCAAAATTATCTAATCAAATTAAAAGTAAATGTACATATCATATAGGAGTAAACGATGCAGATTTTACATCTTGCTCATCATCATCAGTATCACATTATTAAATTAAAAATAATATTAATAATCTTAATCTGTTTGCTATGTACAGGATGCTCTCAAGATAAAGTGAATATAAACAAAATAGATATTAAGAGTGTAGAAATCACTGACGTAATTGAAATTGAATATATTAATAATACTGATATATGCTTAAATTATGAATATTATTTTAAAAATGGAATTTTATCAATTTACTTTGTGGAAACTGATAAGAAAAACACTTATGAGAATTTAATACAGATAAAAAATACATTTTCAGATATAAAAGCAATTGAAATTATAGATGACACACAAAGCAGAGCAATATATCCGCAATTATTTTGGTAAAGGGAGTAAACTTATATGTTGAAAATCAGACGATTATTATTATCTTTTGTACTTTTAATATTTAATATTATTAATTTTTCAGTGTTACTAAGCAATATTGATGATGATTATGCAAATATTTTTATTACATTATTTTATTTGTTTTTAAGTTATCTTGTATATAAAGAATGGAAATATACACCTGTAGTCGCTGTTATAGGATATTTTGTTTGTGTGTGGTTATCTAGTACATTTGGAATAGCTTGGTTTGGTTGGTTTGGATTACATATTGGTTTAACAATATTGCTGATAATACTTTTTGAAATGAAATAGTTATAATAGAAAGAACTTATGCAGAAAAGTGTGAAACAAAAATCAATCAAAACGTATAAAAAAAGACGAACTTAAAAACAAGTTTGAATAATTTAGAAAAAATAGAATAATCGAATATTATGGTTTAGTTAATTTAGAAACGTCAAAACCTGATTTCTTAAGAAACTCAATTGCTGATTCTTCTGTTAAAACTTGTTGCTTTATAGGTGGCTTAGGATTTTTAAATGATTCATAATCTGAAGGATTAAATGTCTCTCCAGTAAGAATCATATGGTATATACTGACAAGCATCATTCTTGCAATTGCGATAATGGCTTTCTTGTGGCCTCGTCTCTTTTTGATACGAGAATACTTAATTCCAAAATAGCCTCCTTATCTTTGATTGCTCCAAGAGCACACTGAACTAATAAAGGTTTTAAATATTGACCTGCTTTAGAAATACGAACTGATTTTTTCTTGTTAGCACTTTCGTTGTTTGCAGGTGCTAATCCAGCCCAACAGGTTAGCTGTTTATCTGATTCGAATTGTTTCATATCTACTCCGATTTCTGAAATAATAAGGATTGCAGATAAAGTGCTGATACCTGGTAGTTGGGTGATGTGCATGAATTGATCGAACATTGGTGCTGCACGTTTCATCATTTCGATTTCACAGTTATCAATATGGACTTGTAATTCTTCCATATGAGTCATTGATTCATTCATTTTAAACCTTTGATCAGTTTCGATATTGCAGTGTTTAATGGAATCTAGAATCTTATCTTTATTTTTACACGATCCATGGATACATTTCAAAATTTTTTCATCTTCAATGATATCTGACTCAAGTACTTCTTTCATGATTGCTTGTGCAGACTTTCCAAATGGATCTGAAAATACAGAACTAATACCGATATTGGAAACTGTCATACAGTTTTGATATCGATTACGTTCAGAGGAACGCATTCCAACTAATTTATAGCGATAGCGAGATATTTCTCGTAAAGCTCTTATTTCTTTGGGCGGTATGAAAGAAAATTTGATTAGATCATGTTTAAATAAATCACAGATCCATTTTGAATCTTTCTTGTCAGTTTTCTTTCCTTTAATTGCTTTGACATATTTTGGATGAGTTAAGTAAATATTGATTTCATCTTCTAAGATGTTGAAAACTGGAATCCAATATTTGCCAGTAGATTCCATGCATGCATCAAAGCATTTGTGATTAATGAGCCACTGTTTAAGATTCAGTAAATCAGGGTTTAAAGTTGAAAACGTTTCTTGGATGTATTCGGTAATACGAGTTTTCTTATTAGTAATACCGATTGTAGCCACAATGATATTCTTGTGAACATCCATGCCACAGCAGATTGGTCTAACAATCTTCATAAAAAAATCTCTCCTTTCATTGAAAGAAGAGAAGTGGCATTGACTGCTATCTAAGCTAATCACTCAGTTGATTGTACAATCATAAGTGTCCTGGCTCTAAGTCCAACTTATTTGTGCTTGAAAAGATAGCGGCTACTTATAACAATTCAGGATATTCTATTTGAGTAGAATTGCCTACTCTGCCTCACGTGCTCTGTAGTATACCACCTCTCTTTGATTATACTATTATATCGAGATGCACACTAGAGTTTTGGTGGATTTGAGTTTGATTATATATTTGTGTCCGCGCAACGAAGGCGCGGGGAAATGGAGGAAACAATGAAAAAGGGGGACTGTAACGAGCAATAAATAAAGGTAATTTAAAATAATTAGGTGTTTCCTAAATTTTAATGATAATCAAACATGAGCACCACAATGGTGCTTTTGTTTTGCAGCATAATTCGCAATGCTGTCTTTTCTCCATGGATGATTCATTGGAGGAGTATACTTTTTCTTTTCTTTCTTAGGTGCTTCCTTAGGAGCATCAAATTCCTTTGATACTAGTTCATGTTTGGGTACTTCTTCCATTAGATAAAGCTTATCAGCGATATTTGCCAGAAACTGTCGATCAAATGACTCAATGACCATGCAGTCAGTCTTTCTTGCAAAGTATCTTCTGTCACCGTTTTCAGTTACTGGAAAATAGTATTTACTCTGGAATCTGATGCAGTGGTCTTTGTCTATAGTTCTAGTTAAAAGTATTGCAGGAGTACGATTAATTTCCTCCATAGATAGAACCGAAATAAGTCCTGAAATAAATCCTAAAATAAACCCTAAAATAAATGTCAACGCTTACAATATTTTTGTTGTGTTTTATATCTTATTTTAGTAAAATTAAATTATATGATTTTAAGGAGGTTATAATATGGCTAAAATCATGGCGGTAAACGCTGGTAGTTCATCATTAAAATTCCAGTTATTAGAAATGCCTTCAGAACTAGTAATCTGCTCAGGTATTGTGGAAAGAATTGGACTAGAAGAAGGAATTTTTACTATTAAACATAATGGACAGAAGAAAACAGAAAAATTACCTATTCCGGATCATAAGGTCGCTGTTTCTTTATTGTTAGACGCATTAGTGAAGGAAAAAATTGTTGAAAAGCTAGAAGAAATTGAAGGGGTAGGACATCGTATTGTACATGGTGGTGAATACTTTGATTCTAGTGCTGTTGTAAATGAAGACGTAGTAAGTAAGGTAGAAGAGTTATGTGAATTAGCACCACTACATAACCCTGCACACTTAGTAGGATATCGTGCATTCAAAGAAGCTCTTCCAGGAGTAGGACATGTATTCGTATTTGATACAGCTTTCCATCAGACATTGGATAGAGAAAGATATTTATATCCATTACCATTAGAATATTACACAGACTATAAGATTAGAAAATATGGCGCACATGGTACAAGTCATAAATATGTTTCTGAACAGGTTATTAAAGAATTAGGTAACCCTAAACATTCACGTATTATCGTATGTCATTTAGGTAACGGCGCATCACTTTCTGCGGTATTAGATGGTAAGTGTATTGATACATCAATGGGATTCACACCACTAGCAGGTGTAATGATGGGTTCTAGATGTGGTACAATCGATCCATCTATCATGCCTTACTTATGTAAGAAATTAAATAAAACACCTGATGAAGTATTAGACATCTATAATAAGAAATCAGGAATGCTTGGTATTTCAGGTATTTCATCAGATTCACGTGATATTGAAAATGCCTTATTCAATGAAGGTGATGAACGTGCATTATTAACTGGTTTATTATATTCACGTATTGTTTCTAAATATATTGGCCAATATTTCGTTGAATTAGGTGGCTTAGATGCGATTGCCTTCACTGCGGGTGTAGGTGAAAACGCTGCTTATTTAAGACGTTTGATTATCGATGATTGTTCTCGTGCTTTAGGAGTATTCCTCAATGAAGAATCAAATGCGATTCGTTCAGACGAAAATAGACTAATCTCTCATCAGTTCTCTAAGGTTGATGTCTTTGTAATCCCTACAAACGAAGAAGTAGAAATCGCTAGAGATACTATGAAACTATTACATTTAGGATAAAATGACAGACAGAAGTCATATATTGATTTCTGTCTTTTTTATTTGTATAAAAATATGTTAAAATGGGTGAAAAGGTGGGTTAAATTATGGATAAAATAATCAATTTATTAAAGCAATATAAACAAGTATTCTTATATCGTCATATTAATCCTGATTATGACGCTTTTGGTTCTACTGTAGGTATGTATTATTTCTTAAAAGAAAACTTTCCAGAAATCAATGTTGTGTTAAAAGGAAACTTTGAAAATGTTTTATGGGAAAAGTTCAATGCTACTATAGATGAGGAAAAAGAACTTCCTATTCTAGGTATTGTGATTGATACAGCCAATCGTGAACGTATTGATGGTGATATTTCTGTATGTGATAAAATCATTAAGATTGATCATCATATCGTTGTTGATTCTTATGGAGATATCAATATTGAAGATGCTACTGCATCAAGTGCCTCTCAGATTGTTTCTCTATTATTAGAAGAAGTGAAGGACAGTTATTCTTTAAATAAACAAGGTGCACGTGCTTTATATATGGGTATTATTGGTGATACAAATCGTTTCATGTATCGTTCCACAGATGCGCGTACATTCAAGGCAGCATCTTATTTATTGGAATCAGGTATTAATATTGAAGAAATCTATCAAACAATGTATTTAAGAGAAGAAAAAGATTTAAAAGTCACACAGTTTATCTTGAACAATTATCAAGTCAATGATAAAGTGGCTTACTATATATTGAAGGATGAAGACCTTAAAGAATTAGGTATTAGTCGTGAAGAAGGTTCTAGCTACGTCAATACACTTGCAAATGTCAAGGAATTTGAAGTCTGGTGTGCTATTACAGAAAACACTAAGGATAATGTTTATCGTGTCTCTATTCGCTCTAAAAATGCGATTATTAATGAAGTGGCTGCTAAGTTTGGCGGGGGAGGACATGCCCTTGCCTCAGGTGCAACACTTTCGAGTCTAGATCAGCTTGAGGACTTACTTTCATCTCTTCATGATGCAATAAGTATGATATAATGAGAATAAATGAGGTGAAATAAGATGAAATCTAAAATCATGGTTGTAGATGATGAAATGCATATTAGAGAATTAGTGCGTTTCTATCTCGATAAAGCAGGTTTTGATACAATTGAAGCGGCGAATGCTGAAGAAGCATTGGATATAGTAGAAAACCAATATATTGATTTGGCTGTTGTAGATATTATGATGCCAGGAATGGATGGCTTTGAACTTGTCGAACAGATGAGACAGTATCGTGAATTTCCAGTCATTATGTTGACAGCTAAATCTCAATCAAAGGATAAACTAAGAGGATTCTCTTTAGGTATTGATGACTATGTCACTAAGCCTTTTGACCCTGATGAATTAATGGCGCGTGTTAAAACAATCTTAAAACGTTATAGTATTAATTCTTCAAATGTGGTGAAGATTGGTGATGTGATCTTTGATGGTGATAAATATGAAGTACGTTATCAAGAGCAGGTCATTCATCTTCCTTTAAAACAGTTTGAATTGGCATTTGAACTCGCTAAGAATCCTAATCAGATTTTTACAAGAGAACAGCTTATTGAAAAAATCTGGGGGATGGATTATGACGGTTTTGATCGTACAGTAGATGTTCACATTAAGCGTATTCGTGAGAATCTTGGTCATCTTCCAGGATTCAAAGTTGTGACAGTACGTGGTTTAGGTTATAAAATAGAGGTTGAGTAATGAAGTCTATTTATAGTAAACTTGTAATTGGCTTTTTATTAACGTCTTTATTAAGTTTTTCTATCTGTTGCTTTTTTACAATAAAATCATATAACCGTGATTCTGATCAATTGGCTTTAGAAGAATTAGAACACTCTTCCAATCATATTGCAGATTTGATCAAGTTAATTAATGACAAGGATCAGGATAAGATTTTAGCGGATTATTCAGAAACATCAGAAATGTCTTTTACTGTCACATGTGAAGGACAGACAAAAAGCTATGGACATGTTAATAAGAAACTTATACTTAAAGATGATGAATTAAAGACACTTGCGACTTCAAAAGATAAGTCATTACGTAGTGAAGGAATTATTTCGCAATATGCAAAAGCATTTAAGATTGATAATCAAACATATGTGATTACAGTTCAGAAGGATTTTTCTGCTACAAAAGATATCTTTATGAAGTCTTATACGAGTGCAGCTATCATCTTTATGATGACAGGAAGTATTGTCTTCCTGATTGTTGCAGATATTATTGTGAAACCAATCTCACGTCTCACAAGGGTCACTGATGAGCTTGCGAAAGGGAATTATAAGGTGCGTGTCAATTATGAAGGAAAGGATGAAATATCCTCATTGTATGCTTCCTTCAATCAAATGGCAGTCAGACTCGCTAAGCAGGAAACAATCCGACAACAATTTATATCGGATGTATCTCATGAGTTCCAGACGCCTTTAACGGCTATTAGTGGATTTGCGACAATATTAAAGAATGAGAATCTGACAGATGAACAAAGAAAAAAATATGCAGATATTATATTGTTCAATTCAAATCGTTTATCTCATTTATCTAAGAATATGCTGCAGCTTACTTTATTAGATGGAGAAGATACAGCACTGGATAAGACAGAGTTTCCACTTATTGAACAGCTCAATCGTGTTATTGAGATGGAAGATAATGCGGCATTGAGTAAGGATATTGAAATAGAATTCATTCATCCTAAAAAGGAATTCATCATTGAAGCGGATGAAAGCCGTATGGAACAGGTATGGATCAATTTATTAAGTAATGCAATCAAGTATACAAATGAGCATGGTGTAGTAACAGTGGAAGTGAGAAGAACACCAACTGAACTACAGGTAAGATTTGAAGATACGGGTGTGGGAATGAGTCAGGATGCCATTTCTCATATCTTTGAAAGATTCTATAGACAGGATAAATCACGTACAATTGAAGGAAATGGACTTGGTTTATCAATAGTAAAAAGGATTATTGATTTACATCACTATAAAATAGATGTAGAATCACAAGAAGATGTTGGTTCTGTATTTACTGTTTATATCCCATATGAGATGTTTACAGGACTCACAAAAAAGAAAAAGGATTAGTGAAGATGGAAGAATTAAAGAAGAAGATTTTAGAAGACGGATATGTTATTAATGAAAATGTATTAAGAGTAGATAGCTTTTTAAATCATCAGATTGATGTAGAGTTATTTAATAAGATTGCAGATGAATTCTATGAAAGATATAAAAATAAACCAATCAACAAGATTGTCACTATCGAAGCAAGTGGTATTGGTTTAGCTGTTGTCGTTGCACAGAAATTCAATAATTGTCATGTAGTATTTACAAAGAAGGGTTCTTCTTCAATTACTGACAATGATTTCTATACAACAGAAATTCATTCTTATACTAAGAATAAGGATTATATTGGACAGATTTCTAAGAAATATTTAAGTCCAGAAGATCATGTGTTAATTATAGATGATTTCTTAGCTAATGGTGAAGCTGTTATGGGTATGATTGATTTATGCCATCAGGCAGGTGCAACAGTAGAAGGTATTGGTATTGTCGTTGAAAAAGGCTTCCAGCAGGGAAGACATAGAATTGAAGAAGCTGGATATGAAGTACAGTCTCTTGCAATCGTCAAGGGCTTTGAAAACGGCAAAGTTATTTTAGATTAGAGAGGAATAACATGTATTTAAAACGAATTGAACTTCATGGTTTTAAATCCTTTGCGGATAAAAGTGTAGTTGAATTCATGCCGGGTATTACTGGAATAGTAGGGCCTAATGGATGCGGTAAATCAAATATTACTGATGCCATCCGCTGGGTATTAGGAGAAAAGTCTGCCAAGGCGATGCGTGGAGAAACAATGACCGATGTCATTTTCTCAGGAAGTGAAGATCGTAAAGCACAGGGTGAAGCAGAAGTGACACTTGTCTTTAATAATGAAGATCATTTCCTTGATTTTGATTCTACTGAAGTGGAAATTACACGTCGTCTTTATCGTACAGGTGATTCTGAGTTCTTATTAAATAGAGAACAGTGCCGTTTAAAGGATATTACTGATTTAATTATGGATACGGGTCTAGGAAGAGATTCTTTATCTATTATTTCTCAGAATAATATCAATGAGTTTGTAAAAAGCAAACCTGAAGATCGACGTGCGATGTTTGAAGAAGCGGCAGGTGTTGCGAAATATAAGAAACGTAAGATTGAAACAGTCAGAAAACTTGAACGTACCACAGACAATTTAGACCGTGTTCAGGATATCTGTAGTGAATTAGAACGACAGATAGGACCATTGAAAAGACAAAAAGAAAAGGCTGAAACTTATTTAGAGTTCAAAGAAGAACTTCAGGAAGTAGAAGTTTCAGTACTTGTTAAGGAAATCAGTACTCTTTCTGAAGAATTAAAGACTTTAAATAAAGAGTTAGAAGACCTAGAAAATGAACGTATTACCAATGATGGTGCTGTTATTCTTGATGAAAAACAGAGTGAAGAACTTGAAAAGAAGATGTATGCACTCGATCAGGAAGTCAATGAACTTCAGGAAAAGCTATTAGAGGCGATGAATGAAGTAAGCAGCCTTGAAACACAGAAGGTAGAAATTGATGCCAATCGTAAGCATATATTAGAAACAACAAGCCAGGAAGATATAGAAGCAAAGAAAGCAAGTATGAAATCTATACTTCAAGACGCTATCATTGAATATAACGATAGAGTGAAGCGTTATAATGATGTTAAAAAGGAAAAGAATGACCTTTCTCAAAAAGATTCCTTAAATAAGAAGCAGCAGTCTAATCTTCGCTCGTTAATTGAAAAGAAGAATATTGAAATTCATAATTCTCGAACTGAAAAGACAAGATTAACTGATATTATTGAAAATAAGAGCGGCTATAGCTATGGTGTGCGTACTATTTTAGGTGCAAAGAATTCTTTATCTGGTATCTGTGGTGCACTAGGAGATCTGATTGAAACAGAAGAGACCTATGAAACAGCACTTGCGACTGCCCTTGGTGGTGCGATACAGTTCATTGTTACTCGTACAAATAATCAGGCAAAAGAAGCTATTTATTTCTTGAGAAAGAATAAGGCAGGACGTGCGACATTCCTACCTATTGATACAATGAAACCAAGATTATTAAGAGAAGAAGCAAAAATGCTTGCTGAACAGTCTTTAGGATATCTTGGTGTGATGAGTGATTTTGTGACTTATGATAAGTCTATCAGTGATGTTGTATTAAACCAGCTAGGTAATACAATTGTAGCGGATCATCTAGATCATGCGACAGAAATCGCAAAATCTATTTATCATCGTTATCGTGTCGTTACCCTTGAAGGAGATATCATCAATGTCGGTGGTTCCTTAACAGGTGGGGCATCTAAGCATACAAACAACGCAATGATGTCTAAAAGAGAATTAGAACGTGTGTCTCATACATTAGATCAGCAGGAAAAAGACCTCAACAAGATGAAGTCTGATCTGCATACATTAGAAAATGAGGGAAGAGAAATCGGACAGCTTTATATGCAGAAACAGATGTCTCTCGCAAAACTTGAACTTGTTGTCACAAACAAGAAGAGTGAGTATGAAGTAGCTAAGGCTGATTATGAAAACCTCACACATCAGAGTGTAGAACTTGATGAAGTGATCAAGGGGACTCAAAACAATGAATTACTTGATCGTTTGAATGATGCGAAGAGACGTCGTGATGAATTAAAAGAAACAATTCAGGCAAAACGTACAATCCGTATGGGTTATGTGAATGAAAATGAAGAAGTGTCTCGTCGTTTACGTGAACACCGTGCTGCTTTAAAGGATGTAGAAAGCCAGAGTACAGATAAGAAGGTTGCTAAGAGTCGTTTAGAAACAGAGATTCAGAACTACTTATTAAGACTTAATGATGCTTATGCTATGACATTTGAACATGCGCAGGAAAAAGCCGATATGTCCATTGATATAGATAAGGCAAAGGATAAGGTACGTGACTTAAGACAACGTATTGCTTCTCTTGGTCATGTCAATGTGGAATCTATTGAACAATACAATGATGTAAGTACACGTTATGAGACATTAAGTACGCAGCGTTCACAATTATTAGAAGCACAGGATAGCTTATTAAAAGCTATTAAGGATATGGATGCTATTATGGTTGAGAAGTTCAGCACTTCATTTGAAGCCATTAATAAGGCATTCAACGATGTATTCCGTTATTTATTTGGCGGAGGACATGCTTCACTTAAATATACTGATCCAGATAACATTCTAGAAACAGGTATTGATATTGAAGCACAGCCACCTGGAAAGGCTGCAAAACTGCATTCTTTCTCAGGAGGAGAAAACGCATTAATCGCATTAAGCTGCTTATTTGCGATGATTAGTGTGAAGCCATCTCCTTTATGTATTCTCGATGAAGTAGAAGCCGCACTTGATATTGCGAATGTAGAGCGTTTTGCGAAGTATTTACGTAGTTTCTCAGATGAGACACAATTTATTGTTGTTACACATCGTGAAGGAACTATGGCTGAATGTGACCTATTATATGGGGCTACAATGCAGGAAAAAGGTGTCACTAAGCTTGTCAGTGTTAAGCTTAAGGATGCGACTGAATATGCAAGCAGTTAGGAGGATGCATTATGGGATTTTTTCAAAAGATTAAAGAAACATTTGTAGGAAAATCTACAAAGCAGAATGAGAAGTATGTTGCTGGTCTTGATAAATCATCTGCTTCTTTCTCATCTAAAATTAATGCGTTAGCCGCAAGATATCGTGAAATCAACGATGAATATTTTGATGAGTTAGAAAATATCCTGATCATGAGTGATGTTGGTGTCAACATGGTTATGAAGATTGTGGATGAAATCAAGAAGGAAGTACGTCTTGAAAATATCAAGGATCCTCATGCGATTAATGATATTATCGTTGATAAGATGTTTGTCATCTATGCCAATGATTCATATATGACAACTAAGATCAACTATGCAGAAAATGATTTAACAGTTATCTTGATGGTTGGTGTCAATGGAGCAGGTAAAACAACTACTATTGCGAAGCTTGCCAATAAGATCATGCATGAAGAAGGCAAGAAGGTTATGGTGGCTGCCGGTGATACATTTAGAGCTGGTGCCATTGAACAGCTTGCTGAATGGGCAAATCGTTTAAATATTCCTTGTGTCAAGGGTAAAGAAGGGGGAGATCCTTCTTCAGTAATATTTGATGCGCTTGAACAGGCAAAAGAAGGCGGTTATGATGTACTTATCTGTGATACAGCAGGACGTTTACAGAATAAAGTAAACTTAATGAAGGAACTTGAAAAGATGAATCGTATCATCAAGAGAGTTGTGCCAGAAGGACCTCAGGAAACATTACTTGTTGTAGATGCAACAACAGGTCAGAATGGTATTTCACAGGCTGTCGAATTCTCTAAGATTACAGATATTACTGGTATTGTCCTTACTAAGATGGATGGTACTGCCAAGGGTGGTATTATTCTTTCAATTAAGGATATGCTCAATATCCCTGTTAAATTTATTGGTTTAGGTGAAAAGATTGATGATTTACAGGAATTTGATCTTGAACAGTATATTTATGGTTTATGTAATGATCTAATGGAGTAAGATGATGGATGAAGAATTAAAAAAGAAAGAACAAGTCATCCTCTTGATGGATTGTTATAGAGAATTGTTGACAGATAAACAGAAGCAGTATCTAACTCTTTACTATGAGGAAGATCTGTCTCTATCAGAAATAGCCGAAGACTTAGGAGTCTCTAAGAATGCTGTTTTTGATAATATTAAGCGTTCTGTGATGAGTTTAGAGAAGTATGAATCTAAATTACATATTCTTGAAAATCATCGCAAGAGACTTAATTTAATTAATAAGATTGAAGAAGAAAAGAATAAGAAGCATGAAGATATTGATGAATATCTTGAAATGCTGAAGAATATCTAGGGAGGTAATTATGGCTTTTGAATCTTTATCAGATAGACTCCAAGAGACATTAAAAAAGGTAACAGGACAAGCGACTCTTACTGAATCAAACATGGAGGAGATGCTTCGTGAAATCCGTTTGGCTTTACTTGAAGCCGATGTTAACTACCAGGTAGTTAAAGAGTTTATTGCAAATACAAAAGAAAAAGCAATCGGTCAGAACGTTATTGGTTCATTAAAACCAGGACAGGTTCTTGTTAAGATTGTTCATGATGAATTAGTATCATTACTTGGTACAGAAATGGTGACTGTAGACTACTCTAAAGATCCTACAATCATCATGATGGTTGGTTTACAGGGTTCAGGTAAAACTACAACGGCTGGTAAGATTGCTAAATTAATCACTGAAAAACAAGGCAAGAAACCTTTATTGGTTGCTGGCGATATTTATCGTCCTGCTGCCATTGATCAGTTAAAGACATTAGGTGCACAGCTTAATATTCCAGTATTCTCTAAAGGCACTGATACACCGGTAGAAACAATCGTAACTGAAGCTTTAGCTAAAGCGCGTGATGATCACAACGATGTAGTAATCATCGATACCGCTGGTCGTTTACAGATTGATGAAAAGTTGATGCAGGAGCTTGCAAACGTTAAAGAAATTGCCCATCCTGATGAAATCCTTTTAGTTGTTGACTCATTAGCTGGTCAGGAAATCGTGAATGTTGCTTCAACATTCAATGAAAGACTAGGAATCACTGGTGCCGTTTTAACTAAGTTAGATGGTGACGCGCGTGGTGGGGGTGCCCTCTCTATTAGACATGTCACTCACGTCCCTATTAAATATATCGGTACAGGTGAAAAATTAGACGAAATCGATTATTTCTATCCTGACCGTATGGCAGATCGTATCCTTGGTATGGGGGATGTTGTTTCTCTTGTAGAAAAGGTACAGGATGTCTATGATGAAAAAGAAAGTATGAAAGCTTTCAATAAGATGAAGGCTGGTACTTTTGGATTAGATGATATGCTTGATCAGATGAAGAAACTTCAGAAGATGGGACCTTTATCTGGTTTATTGAAGATGATTCCAGGAATGCCTAAGATTCCTAATTTAAATGATGATGATGCCGCTGCTAAAATGAAGATGACTGAATCAATCATTTATTCTATGACTAAAGCGGAACGTGCAAATCCTGATATGATTAATTCATCACGTAAAGAAAGAATTGCAAAGGGTTGTGGTCAACCTGTGACTGAAGTTAATAAGCTATTAAAACAGTTTGAACAGTCACGTAAGGTCATGAAGCAGCTAGGCAACATTGATCCTACAACTGGTATGCCAACACAAAGACCAATGAAGAATCAGCAGCAGTTCAATCCTTATCGTAAAAAGACAAGACATAAGAAAAAGAAGAAATAAAACCTCCTCGGAGGTTTTTTCTTTAGAATTATTTAAGAATTTCATCACGAATCTTTTTATTTTTAGTCACTATACTTATAAGCGAAGGAGGGATACATATGTTTGAAACATTTATGTTCACATTATTATTTCCTGTTATTATGATCAGCATTATCGCTTATTTAAGTACATTGACGCGCTGATTATGAAGAAGGGGAGTTAAGTTAATGAAACATACACTATTACTTGTAGAAGACGAGTTAGGTATTAGAGAAACAGTTAAGATCTTTTTAAAGAGCCAGAATTATGAAGTCATTGAAGCGGAGAATGGAAAAGAAGGGCTTGAAGCCCTTAAACATAACGATATTCATTTAGCTATTGTAGATATTATGATGCCTGTTATGGATGGACTCACTATGACAATGAAGCTTCGTGAAGTATCAGATATCCCTGTGATCTTCTTAACGGCTAAGACAGAAGATATTGATAAGATTACAGGACTTAATCTAGGGGCAGATGATTATATCACTAAACCTTTTGAACCTATGGAACTCATTGCAAGGGTTAATTCTAATTTAAGACGCTATGAACAGATCTTAAATTTAAAGGGAAATATACAAAAGCCAAACAATCAACTTATTGTAGGAGGCTTAGTATTAGACCAGGAGACTAAAGAAGTCTTTGTGAATGGACGTTCTGTTAGACTCACTAAGAAAGAATTCCAGATATTAGAACTATTAATGAGTTATCCTGGTAAGGTGTATTCTGCAGAAGAAATCTATGAATCTATCTGGGAAGAAACAGCCATTAATACAGAAACAATCATGGTTCATGTAAGAAGACTCAGAGAAAAGATTGAAGCCAATCCTAAACACCCTGAATACTTAAAGGCTGTCTGGGGTGTCGGTTATAAAATAGAAAAGATGGAGTGATGAGAATGAAGAAAAGACGTATATTTATTATTGGTTTAATTGTCTTATTATTGGCTTGTCCGAGCTGTATGATTTATATCACAGTCAAACAGCAGGATGGTTATAAGAAAAGAGTCGCAGACAATACAAATGAATATATGCTGCAGTTTCTTACAATGGCAGTTGAATCAAAAACAGATCCTGATTATAAGCCTTTAAATTTTAATGGGCTAGATGAAAAATCACAAGAAGCAGCTACTGCGACGATGAATGAAATATTCAAAACTGTTTTAGATATGGAACAGGATGATGATGGATTTCACTATGAAGCATATAATGAAAAGACAAGACAGTATTATAAGAATCAGAAATCTTATTATCCTGTCGCCTATGAAGAATTTTTTAAATCTAGTGCGCGTTCGAAATATTTTTACACGGATACTGTAGCTCTTTTTGATGAAAGTGATATTATTAGTAACCTTGATGCAGGATATAAGCTCGAAGAAGGAAAAGATGGAAAAAGATCTTTACTTAAAGTATATAATACGTATGTAGATTTAAATCAGGTAAGTATTAATTTACCTAAAGATATAGAAATGACTTATTATTGTACAATGTATGAATCGCCTATGACATATATTGAACGTAATTTTGTGGATGAATATGATATTGCAGTCCTTTCAGGAGTTGCTCTTCTTCTGGGTTTAGTTATCTTTATATATATTTTAATGAATTCATTAGAAGTAGAAGAAGTTATTAATCCATATCGCACAATTAAACAATGGAAGCTATTAACTGTTATTATCATTATTGGATTAACTAGTTTTATTTTTATGGGGGCATCAGGAGTAACAGGTGCTCTTGTGATGATGGGAGAACTTCAAGGTGCCCTTGCAAGACATAATATAGCTTATGCTACATCTATCAGTTATGGTCTCTATTTCTTCTGTATGGTCATTTTCTATTTCTTGTTCTCAATGTTATGCTTTACTGTTAAGTATATGTTTATGAATGGAATGAACTATTTTAAGAATAATACATGTACTTATGCACTTTATGCAAAAACAAAGGAACTAGGTAATAAAGTGACTGAATTTGATTTGAAGGATAATATCAATCAGGATATCTTGAAATTTACTATCTGTAATGCGTTGCTCGTTATTATTTTGTATGTCCTCTCACCAAGTAAGACAATCTTTGCGATTGTTTATGTTATGATCTCTTTCTTATATATAAGAAAGCAGACAATGAAGGTAAAGAATGATTATAAAAATATGCTTAACTTTACAGAACAGCTTTCTCATGGTCATTTTGATACAGAAATAGAAGATGATCTAGGTATTTTCAACATTATGCGTGATCGCTTAAATAACCTGAAAACTGGTTTTGAAGCAGCTGTGAAGGAAGAAACAAAATCACAGAATATGAAGACAGAACTTATTACTAATGTCTCACATGATTTAAAAACGCCTCTTACATGTATTAAGAACTATGTTATTTTACTTAAGAATACACAAGCTGATGAAGCAACAAGAACTGAATATTTAAACCAGTTAGAAAAATATACAAATAGACTCTCTAATCTTATCCAGGATCTCTTTGATGTTTCTAAAGCAACAAGCGGTAATATTGATCTTCATCCTATTGATTTAAGATTACAAGCATTAGTTGATCAATCCTTAGCTGAATGTATTGAAGTCTTAGAATCTAAAGATATCCAGGTCATTAAGAATGTCGAAGATGTCGTTGTACACTTAGATGGGGATAAGACATACCGTGTCTTTGAAAACCTATTAACTAATATTGGAAAGTATGCCATGCCACATAGTCGTGCTTATATTGATATTCATGAGGAAGAGGACTATGTTTCAGTCATATTCAAGAATATGAGTGAAGTAGAAATGAACTTCTCTAGCGAAGAAATCCAGGAACGTTTTGTACGTGGAGATAAATCCCGCCATGAAACAGGCAGTGGTCTAGGGCTTGCCATTGCGAAAAGCTTTGTTGTTGCTCAGGGTGGTACATTTGATATAGAAATAGATGGTGATCTCTTTAAAGTCATCATGACTTTCAAAAAAAACCTTTCAAAAAAAACAAAAGTGTCAAGTAAAAATACTTGACACCTAATTTGAATATGGTATTATAAGTAAGCAAATTAAATTAATCGGAGGAAAATACAATGGCAGTTAAATTAAGATTAAAGAGAATGGGTGCTAAGAAGTCACCATTTTATAGAATTGTTGCAGCTGATTCAAGAATGCCAAGAGATGGTCGTTTCATTGAACAGTTAGGAACTTATGATCCAAGACAGAACCCAGCTAAGGTTTCTTTAAAGAAAGAAGAAATCTTAAAGTGGTTAGGTAACGGTGCTCAGCCTTCTGACACAGTTAAGAACATCCTTTCTAAAGAAGGCGTAATCAAAGAATTTGCTGAATCTAAGAAGGCTAAATAATTATGGATTACGTTAAGGCATTACAGGACATCTGTCTTGAACTTGTCAATGATCGTGATAAGTTAGAGGTTAGAGAAATGCCTTCATTAGATGATAATGCGATTGTTCTATATGTTTATGCATCACATGATGATATTTCTAAATTAATTGGTAGAAAAGGTGTTATGGCTAATTCTATCAGACAGCTTATGTCTGTAAGTACACGTGGTATGCATAAGAGATTAGATATCAAATTTGAATCATATGGTGAGGAATAAAGGAAGTGTACACTTCCTTTTTTTTGGAGGTACAAATGGAGCTTGTAGAAATTGGTAAAATCATTAATACATTTGGAATCAAGGGTGATTTAAAGATTGCTTCTTCAACTGATTTTGGAGAACAGCGCTTTGCCCCTGGCAGCCATATTCTTGTGAAGACGCCAAGAGAATATCTTGATTTTGAAATCAGTAAGCACTATATCCATAAAGGTTTTGATATGATTGCCTTTAAAGGATTTACAGATATTAATGAAGTAGAAAAGTATAAGGGATGTATTTGTTATGCCCCTAAAGATACTTCTTTATTACCTGAAGGCATGCATTATATTTCTGATATTGTAGATTGTGAAGTCTATAATAATGGCACTTATATTGGTAAGGTCACTGATGTATATCAGGGGGCACAGGCTATTATTGGTGTTGATGTGAATGGTAAACAGGTAATGATTCCTTATATTGATGCTTTTGTAAAGAATAAGGATATTGAACATAAGCGTATTGATGTCTCATTGATTGGAGGCTTCTTAGATGAAGATTGATGTTCTTTCATTATTTCCAGAGATGTTTGAAGGATTCTTGACAACATCTATTATTAAAAGAGCTATCGATAGTGGTCATGTAGAAGTGACTATTCATAATTTTAGAGAATTTGCGACAGATCGTCATAAGAGTGTGGATGATACACCTTATGGTGGCGGACAGGGTATGGTACTTATGTGTAAGCCATTATTAGATTGTTTAAAGACAGTAGTCACAAAGGATTCACTTGTTATTTTAATGAGTCCTCAGGGTATGACTCATCATCAGGCTTATGCGGAAGAATTGGCTTTGAAGCAGAAGCATATTGTTATTATCTGTGGTCATTATGAAGGCTTTGATGAACGTATTCGTGATTATGTAGATGTAGAACTTTCTATTGGTGATTATGTACTCACAGGTGGAGAACTTGGCGCGATGGTAGTCATGGATAGTGTGATTCGTTTACTTCATGGAGTGATTACTCAGGCAAGTCATGAAGATGATTCGTTCTCTAATGGATTATTAGAATATCCACAGTATACAAGACCTTATGAATATGAAGGCAGCAAGGTTCCTGATGTCCTCTTAAGTGGTCATCATGAAAATATTCGTAAATGGCGTTTAAAGGAATCATTACGTAAAACTATGATTAAACGTCCTGATTTATTAGAAAAGCGCCCATTTACAGAAGAAGAATTAGAAATTCTAAAAGAATTAAAAAAGTAATTGATTTATAAAAAAGACGGTGCTATAATAGGCAAGTCGTAAGACACAGAAGTTCCGCTGGTTATATATACGAATGAGCTTCCAAGACTAAATTTGTGTAGGAGGAAATGTTATCATGAACATGCAGTTAGTAAATGAAATTACTAAGAGCCAGATCAAGACTGATGTACCTCAGTTCAAAGCTGGTGACACTTTAAAAGTATTCGTAAAGATCCAGGAAGGTAATAAGACTCGTCTTCAGATGTTCGAAGGTGTTTGTATTGCTAAAAAGGGTCATGGTATTGGTGAAACTTTCACTGTTAGAAAGATTTCTTACGGTGTAGGTGTTGAAAGAGTATTCCCAGTAAACTCTCCAATCATCGATCATATCGAAGTAGCTAAGGTTGGTAAAGTACGTAGAGCTAAATTACATTACTTACGTGGATTATCTGGTAAAGCTGCTAGAATTAAAGAAATTCGATAAGAGAATGGGGGCTTACCCCATTCTTTTTTCTATATTATGAATAAGTTAAAAAAACTGTGTTTACCTGGAATAGTGCTACTTATATTATGTCTATTTACATTTGTCGTGCTTCCGGTCAAGGTGAAAGGAACATCCATGATGCCAACTATTCATGATAGTGACTTTATCTTAATGACGGGAGTGACATCTTATAAACAGATTCATCGTTTTGATATCGTTGATGTACGCAGCAGCGCATTGAAAGAAGATGTCATTAAACGTGTTATTGGTCTTCCAGGAGAAGAAATCAGCTACAAGAATGATCATTTATATATTAATGGTCAATTAGTAGAAGAACCTTTTCTTAAGCTTCCTTTCATGAAAAAAGAAAAGATTAAATATGATTTAACACATTATACAAAAGATTTTAGAATTAAATTAAGACACGATGAATACTTTATTCTAGGTGATAATCGTCCTATGTCCTATGATTCAAGATATTTTGGACCAGTTCATATAGAAGATATTCGTGCAAAAAATGGATATATTATTTATCCAATCCAGCATATTAAGAGAAATGATTGAGGAGGAACTTATGGCAATGCAGATTCAGTGGTATCCAGGGCATATGGCTAAAGCCCAAAGAGAAATCGAAAGTAAATTAAAGTTGGTAGATATTGTGATTGAACTTGTTGACGCACGTGCTCCTTTTTCAACACATAATCCAGAACTTGATCATATGATCAAGAATAAACCTCGTCTTTATATTCTTACAAAGAAGGATTTGGCCGATCCTAAGGCAACAGAAGCTCTTATTGCAGAATTTAAAAGACAGGGACATAGCGCCATCGCAGTTGATTTAAAGAACTTCAAGGAAGAAAAGAAGATTGTGAACATGTGTCGCTATCAGTTAAAAGAAAAGCGTGAAAAAGAAGCCGCAAGAGGTTTAAAGCCTAAGCCAATTCGTGCTTTAGTGGCTGGTATTCCTAATGTTGGTAAATCTACTTTTATCAATAAGATTGCGAAAAGAAAAGCCGCTGCAGTAGGAAATAAGCCGGGAGTTACAAAGGCTCAGCAGATTATCCGTGTTGATAAGGATTTTGAACTTTTCGATACACCAGGTGTACTAGAACCTAAATTCACAGATATCAATAAAGCAATGAATGTCGCATTATGTGGCTCTATTAAGATGGAAATCCTTCCACTTGATGATTTATTTATTCATGCAATAGGTTATCTGGCGAAACATTATCCAGACATGTTGAAACAACGTTATAATTTGACTATTGATCTAGATTCAGATTGGGTAATTCCAGTCTATGATCATATCTCAGATTATCGTCATATTAAGAAATTAAGAGGCAAAACAGATTATGACCGTGTACAGGAAACATTCTTTAATGATTTAAAGAACGGTTCTCTTGGAAAAATCACATGGGAGCTTAGCGATGAATAAACAGGAACGTTTAAAATATGAAAACGAAGCTAGAGCTGCAGGCTACTCTAGAATACTGGGCGTAGATGAAGCAGGAAGGGGACCGATGGCTGGGCCGCTTGTTGTAGGTGGTGTCATTTTTCCTGAAGATTTCTATGATGAACGTATCAATGATTCTAAGAAATTGACTGAAAAGAAAAGAGAAGCACTCTATGATTTAATTATAGAAAATGCGCTTGCTTATCAAATAGAGGTTTTATCAGTAGAAGAAGTAGATACTTTAAATGTCTATGAAGCTTCTCGTACTGGTATGAAACGTATTGTTGAATCATTAGAACCTGACTTTACATTAAGTGATGCAATGCCCTTGGGAGATATTCCTCATCTTTCTATTATTAAAGGAGATGCGAAAAGTATTTCTATTGGGGCAGCAAGTATTCTTGCAAAGGTCACTCGAGACCGCATCATGAAGGAATATGGTAAACAATATCCAGAGTATGGCTTTGAAAAACATAAAGGTTATGTTACTAAAGCCCATAAAGAAGCATTAGAAAAGTATGGTGTCACTCCAATTCATCGTCGTTCTTTTGCGCCAGTACAAAAAGTACTGAATGAACAATTATCCTTTGATTTTGAAGAGAAAGATTAAAGATCTTTCTCTTTTTTGAGAAAATAAGCCTTCTATTAAGAATAGATATAGTAGGAGGTGATTGATGTGGAAGATATTCTACTTTATTTTTCATTGAAGTATAAGGGACAGTTTGATTTGATTTATAAGGCCTTAGAACGTAAGGAACGTGTGGATGAGTCTTTAAAAGAAGAACTCTTTAAAACGATTAAGAGTTCTTATACGACTATTATTAGTGATGATTATCCACAACAGCTTAAATATATCAACTGTCCACCATTTGTACTCTATTATTATGGTTCTTTATCTTTACTAGATAAAGACTGTATTGCGGTTATTGGTAAAAGAGACTGCAGCGAGTATGGTGTTCAGGCGACACGTGTACTTGTAAAAGAACTTGTGAAGAATGATATTGTGATTGTATCGGGAATGGCTAAGGGAATTGATGGCGTCAGCCACCGCACAGCTATTCGATCAAAGGGACATACTGTCGCAGTGCTTGGTAGTGGAATCGATTATCCTTATCCACCGATGAATGAAGATCTGTATTATGTATTGAAGAATGAACTTGTTTTAAGTGAATACCCTGGAAGTACGCCACCTCGTAAAGATCATTTTCCTAAACGAAATCGTATTATTGCAGGACTCTCGCAAAAACTTCTTGTTACAGAGGCTGATCTTAAAAGTGGCACGATGATTACAGTTGGTTTTGCCTTGGAACAGGGCAAGGATGTATTTGCAGTTCCAGGACGTGTGTATGACTCAAAAGGCTGTAATGCGCTGATTCAGCAGGGTGCAAAACTAGTTATGAATGTAGAAGATATCTTAGAAGAATAGGAAGCGTTTCGCTTCTTATTCTCACTAAGATGTTGACAAAATAAAAAAATCCCATATTATAATGTGATGAAGGAGGTTAGATGTATGAGTCATTTAGTAATTGTCGAATCACCATCTAAATCTAAAACAATTAGTAAATACCTAAGTGATGATTTTGTTGTAAAATCATCAAAAGGCCACATCAGAGACCTGGCTATCTCTGGCAAAGGCGGCTTAGGTGTAGATATAGAAAATGAGTTTGCCCCTCATTATGTTATTAGTAAAGATAAGAAAGATGTTGTAAAAGAATTAAAAGCATGTGCCAAAAAAGCAGATGATGTTTATCTCGCAACCGATCCGGACCGTGAAGGAGAAGCCATCTCATGGCATTTGGCAGAAGTATTAGGATTAGATCCTGAGACTACAAAAAGAGTCGAATTCCATGAAGTCACAAAGAATGCAGTTACAAAAGCGATTGATAATCCTCGCAAGATTGATATGGATCTTGTTCATTCCCAGGAAACAAGACGTGTCTTAGATAGAATTATCGGGTTTAAGCTTTCTAAACTTCTACAGAAGAAGATTAAATCTAAGTCTGCAGGACGTGTACAGTCAGTTGCATTAAGATTAATCTGTGAGAGAGAAGCAGAAATTGATGCATTCATCCCAGAAGAATTCTGGAAGATTGATGCTGATTTTGAAAAGGATAATATCCCCTTCAATGCAGAACTCACTAAGTATAAAACTAAGAAATTAGAAATCCATAATGGTGAAGAAGCACAAGCCATTTATGATGCATTGACACCTACATTTACTGTAGAGAAGATTAAGAAAACGACAAAGAAGAGAAATTCATATGCGCCATTTATTACCTCAACACTGCAGCAGGAAGCTTCTTCTAAATTAAATTTTAAAGCAAGACGTACGATGTCTATTGCTCAGAAGTTGTATGAAGGGATTGATATTGGAACTGAGACTGTCGGTTTAATTACTTATATGAGAACAGACTCTATTCGTTTATCACCTGAATTTACTGCAGCTGCAATGGATTATATTGAAAAGACATATGGTAAAGAATATGTAGGAAGTGTTAAAGTTTCTAAGAAGACTGAAAATGTACAGGATGCTCATGAAGCAATTCGTCCTACAAGTATTGAGCGTACACCAGAAAGTATTAAACAATACCTTACACAGGAACAGTATAAGCTGTATTCATTAATCTATGCACGTGCGCTTGCTTCATTAATGGCACCAAGCCAGTCTGCAAGTACATCTTTAGTATTAGATAACAATGATTATAAGTTTAATGCATCAGGCTCTATCTTAAAGTTTGATGGATGGTTAAAGGTTTATGGTGAATATGATAAGAGTAAGAACGAATTACTCCCAGATATGGATGAAAATGAATTGATTGATGCAAAGAAAATCAATAAAGAACAGCATTTCACTACACCACCAGCACGTTATACAGAAGCAAAGCTTATCAAGGCGATGGAAGAATTAGGTATTGGTCGTCCTTCTACTTATGCGACTATTATCGATACAATCGTTACAAGAGAATATGTCACTTTGGAAAAGAAGACATTCAAGCCTACAGAGTCAGGACTTTTGACTAATAAGAAGCTTCTTGAATATTTTGATTCAATCATCAATGTAGACTATACTGCAAAGATGGAAAATGAACTTGATGAAATTGCAAAGGGACAGGATACTTATGTTCATGCCTTAACTGAATTTGAACAGGCTTTTGAACCGCTATTAGAAAAAGCCTATGACGGTATGGAAAAGATTGAACCTAAAAAGACAGGAGAAAAATGTCCTGAATGTGGTGGAGATCTTGTCATTAGAAAAGGTCGCTTTGGTGAATTTGTTGCCTGCTCTAATTATCCAGAATGTAAATATGTCAAGGCTGATGAAAATAAGATCAATGAAGAAACAGGCGAGACATGTCCTAAATGTGGTTCTCCTATGATCTATAAAATGGGTCGTTTCGGACGTTTTGAAGCATGTTCTAATTACCCTAAGTGTAAATATATCAAGCCTCAGAAACTTGAAGAGACAGGTGAAACATGTCCTAACTGTGGCAGTCCAGTTGTATGGAAGAAGGGTCGTTTTGGTCCATTTAAAGCCTGCTCTAATTATCCAAAGTGTAAAACAATTATTAAAGAAAAGAAAAAGAAAGAAGAATAATGAACTGCCCATGCAGTTCATTTTCTTTCATTGGAGGAAAATATGATTAAGGAAGTAAATGTCGTTGGTGGTGGACTTGCTGGTGTTGAAGCCACTTACCAGCTTATTAAAGAAGGTATTCCTGTACATCTTTATGAAATGAGACCGGTTAAGAAGACAGATGTACATAAAACAAGTGATTTTGCAGAATTGGTATGTTCTAATTCATTACGTGCAGATGGCTTAAAGAATGCAGTAGGTGTATTAAAACAAGAAATGACAATGAATGACAGCATGATTATCAAGATGGCGAGAGACCATGCAGTTCCTGCAGGAGGTTCTTTGGCAGTCGATCGTGAAGGTTTTTCTCGTGCGGTGACAGAGTTTATTGAAAATCATCCTCTTGTTACTGTTCATCGTGAAGAAGTGACTCGTATTCCAGATGGACCGACTATTATTGCATCTGGACCTTTGACGAGTGATGCACTTGCAAAAGAGATTATGGATTTAATGGGTAATCAGGATTATTTCTATTTCTATGATGCAGCGGCTCCAATTGTCACAAAAGAATCTATTGATTTTAATAAAGCCTTTTATAAATCACGTTATGATAAAGGTGATGGGGAATATATCAACTGCCCAATGACTAAAGAAGAATTTGATGCTTTCTATGATGCACTTATCAATGCAGAAGTTGTAAAGCCTCATGATTTTGAAGAAAAGTTCTTTGAAGGCTGCATGCCTTTTGAAGAAATCGCAAGAAGAGGAAAGCAGACACTTCTTTTTGGTCCAATGAAGCCTGTAGGACTAGAAAAGGATGGTCAGCGTTTTGAAGCAGTTGTTCAGTTAAGACAGGATAATGCAGTGGGTTCTCTTTATAATATTGTAGGATTCCAGACACATCTTAAATGGGGTGAACAGGATCGTATTATTCATATGATTCCAGGGCTAGAAAATGCTTCTATTGTTCGTTATGGTATCATGCATCGTAACTGTTACTTCAATTCACCTACTTATTTAAATCCTACATATCAGTTCAAGAATCGTGAAGATTTATTCTTTGCAGGTCAGATGACAGGCGTAGAGGGATATGTAGAGTCTGCGCAGAGTGGTATTGTGGCTGGTAAGAATATGGTGAGATATTTAAAGGGAGAAGAACTTCTTACTTATCCTAGAGAAACAGTCATGGGCTCTTTGGCTTATTATATTACACATGCGTCCCCAAGTGATTTCCAGCCGATGAAGGCTAACTTTGGTATTCTTCCTGATTTAGAAGGTAAAGTGAAGAAAAAAGAAAAGAAAGAAAAATATGCACAGCGTGCATTAGAAAAGATGGAAGAATTCATCAATGGATGAAAAGAAAGCTTTTCTTCACTATCTTAAATATCAAAAGAACTACTCTGTACTTACTTTACAATCCTATGAAAGAGAACTGACTGATTTTCTCTTATTTATAGGTAAAGAAAGTATTTCTTTACAGGAAGTAGACTATTATGTAATTCAGAATTACTTGATTTATTTAAATGAGAAACATTTGTCTCATACAACAATCAATCATTATTTGAGTTCTCTTAGATCTTTTTTTAAATATTTATGTCAACAGAATAGTGTAGTCTCTAATCCTTTTTCACAGGTGCATTCTTTAAAAACAGGCTCTAGAAACCCTGATTTCCTTTATGTTGATGAAATGATGGGCTATCTAGACTCAATTGATACGCATACATCTCTAGGAGTAAGAAATAAAGCTCTTTTAGAACTCATGTATGCGTCAGGACTTCGTGTAAGTGAAGTAGTGTCATTGCGCTTGTCGCAGATTGATTTTAATAGACAAATGATTAGAGTGCTTGGTAAAGGAAGCAAAGAAAGAGAAGTACCATTTCATGATTATGCAAAAAAATGGTTACTGCAGTATATCAATGATGATCGTATCAGCATTATGAATGAATATCATGAAGCACATGATTATGTATTTGTGAATCGAAGAGGAAAGAAACTGACAAATAGAGGAGTAGAGAATATTATTGATCGCACGATGTATCTTTATGATCCTTTACGTAAGATTCATCCTCATACAATTCGCCATTCCTTTGCAACTCATTTACTCGATGCAGGTATGGATATCCGTGTTGTACAGGAACTATTAGGGCATTCCTCTTTATCTACGACCCAGATTTATACGCATGTATCACAAGAACATCTAAGAGAAGTGTATAATCGTACCTGTCCTAGACAAGAATTCAAGAAAATTGAAAAAAATATTGACGATAAGGGTAAGAAATGATATTATAATCAGCGTTGTAGACCTCTGACTACAACCGCACATAAAAGGTATTAAATGCAAGTGCTGCCTTGGTTGGCGAGTCTAAGAGAAAAAAATATGAAGGAGGTACACTGATGTACGCAATTATTGAAACTGGTGGAAAACAGTTAAAGGTTGAAGCCGGAGATACTATTTTTGTAGAAAAGTTAGATGTTGAAGAAGGCACTGAATACACTTTCGAAAAGGTTCTTTTAGTTGGTGATAACGGTGTTAAAGTTGGTCATCCTTATGTAGAAGGTGCTAAGGTTACTGCAACTGTTGAAAAACAGGGTAAGGAAAAGAAAGTCACTATATTCAAATATAAGCCTAAAAAGCATTATCATAAGAAACAGGGTCATAGACAGCCTTATACTAAGTTAACAATCAAAGAAATTAACGCTTAATGACTCACGTAGATGTCGTGTATCATGCAGGTCAGATTCAATCTATCAAGGTTGAAGGGCATGCTGGACAAAATGAATATGGTAAAGATCTTGCTTGTGCTGGAATCAGTACTGCAGTAGTAGGTATTTACAATATGCTTGAAGCCAAAGGCTTCATGAAAGATGGCAATCTTGCCAATGTAGAGAGTGGTTACTCTTATTTCGAGATATTCAATAATCGTGAAGATTATCAAATTATTCTAGAAACTTTAATAAAAATTCTAGAAACTGTTGAATACTCATACGAACAATATGTTAAAATTAACACTAGGGAGGTATAATACTATGTTAAAGTTAGATTTACAGTTATTCGCTTCTAAAAAGGGTGTAGGTTCTACTAAGAACGGTCGTGACTCTGAATCAAAGCGTTTAGGTGCTAAGCTTTCTGATGGACAGACTTGCACAGCTGGTTCAATTATTTATAGACAGAGAGGTACTAAGGTTCATCCTGGTACTAATGTTGGTAAAGGTGGAGACGATACTTTATTCGCTAAAGTTGATGGTGTCGTTAAATACGAAAGACTTGGTAAAAACAAGAAACAGGTATCTGTTTACCCAGTAGCTTAATCTCAAGAATCCCCTATGGGATTCTTTTTTTGAAGAAAGAAGGTGGATACATGAAATTTATTGATCGCGTTAAGATTTATGTTCAAGCTGGTACTGGTGGTAATGGTACAGTTGCGTTTAGACGTGAAGCACATGTTCCTAAAGGAGGTCCATCTGGTGGAGATGGAGGTCGTGGCGGAAGTGTTATCTTCGTTGCAACAAACTCATTATCTACTTTATTAGACTTAAGATATTATCGTGAATATAAAGCACAAAATGGTGAAAAAGGTCATGCTAAAAAGATGCATGGTGCTGATGCCGATGATTTAGTCATCAGAGTACCAGTGGGCACTTGTGTTTATGATGATGATACAGGCAATATTATTGCCGATCTTACAAAAGATGGTCAGCGTGCTGTTATCGCAAAAGGTGGCCGTGGTGGTCGTGGTAATGCAAGATTCGCTTCATCACGTAACCCAGCACCTAAAATCTGTGAAAATGGTGAACCAGGTGAAAAATTCAATTTAAGAGTAGAATTAAAGCTACTTGCAGATGTTGGATTAGTAGGATTCCCAAGTGTTGGTAAGTCTACTTTATTATCTGTTGTTTCAAAAGCAAGACCACAGATTGCTGATTATCACTTTACTACTATTGTGCCTAATTTAGGTGTTGTACAGGTTAAGGATGGTCGTTCATTTGTTATGGCTGACTTACCTGGTCTTATTGAAGGGGCATCACAGGGTAAAGGATTAGGTCATCAGTTCTTAAGACATATCGAAAGATGTCGTGTTATCGTGCATATTATTGATATGAGCGGTAGCGAAGGCAGAGATCCTTATGAAGATTATGTCACTATTAATAAAGAATTAGGTGAATATGAATATCGCTTATTAGAAAGACCACAGATTATTGTTGCTAATAAGATGGATGGCGATGAAGCAGAAGAAAACTTAAAGAAGTTCAAGGAAAAACTTGGAGATCAGAAAGTATTCCCAATCATTGCACCAATTCATGAAGGTATCGATGCTGTCCTTTATGCAGTTGCTGATGCATTAGAAACTGCACCAGACTTCTTTAATCAGGAAGAAGAACAGGAAAGTGTTCTTTATACTTATAAGGAAGATGAAAAACCATTCACTATCCATAATAAGGGTAATGGTGTATGGGAAGTTACTGGTAAGAAGGTTGAAAGACTTGTACAGATGGCATCATTTACTACAGATGACGGCTTCCAGAGATTCGCATTACAGATCCGTAATATGGGTATTGATGATGCATTAAGAGAAGCAGGCTGTGAAGATGGCGATACTGTACGCCTATATGACTTCGAGTTTGAATTTTATAATTAATACCATTTCTAGAAATGGTATTTTTTTTTGACATATGATAGAATTAGGGAATGCGTAAAGGAGAATTTTATGTATAGTTATATCAAAGGAATCATTGCAGGTTTGTATTCAGATCATATTGTCATAGATAATCATGGAATAGGTTATGAAGTACATGTATCTAATCCTTATAATTTTAAAAAGGGTGATGATGCAACAGTATATATATATCAACAGGTCAAAGAAGATGATCTTACCTTATTTGGCTTTAAGAAGAAAGAAGAAAAAGAATTATTTCAAAAGCTTATTCTTGTGAAAGGGATAGGCTGCAAGACGGCAATCGGTATTCTTGCGACAGGTGAGATTGATGCGATTATTGATGCGATAGAAGGTAAAAATATAGCATATCTTAAGAAGATACCAGGTATTGGACCTAAGGCGGCACAGCAGATCATTCTTGACTTGCATGGTAAGTTTGATAAACGTGCAATGAAGCCTCTTGGCTCTCCAGATTATGAGGAAGCTACTGAAGTATTAATCGCATTAGGCTATAAACAGAGTGATGTAGAAAAAGCTATGAAAGTATTATCGAGCGAAAATCTAGATACAAATGGCTATGTGAAACGTGCATTAGCCTTATTAACACAATAATGAAAGGAGAATCTTATGGATCGTGATGTTTTAGATACTAATGAACATATCGAAGATGAAGAAAGCTCTTTAAGACCGGCTTCTTTTGATGAATATGTCGGTCAGCATGATTTAAAAGAAAACCTTCGTGTCTTTGTAGGTGCTGCAAAGATGCGTGATGAAACACTTGATCATGTTTTGTTCTATGGTCCTCCAGGACTTGGTAAAACGACTATGTCGATGATTATTGCAAATGAAATGGGAACGCATATCAAGATTACAACAGGACCTTCTATTGAAAAAACGGGAGATCTTGTCGCTTTGCTTACATCTTTAGAACCAGGTGATGTTCTTTTTATTGATGAAATTCATCGTTTGAATAAAGTTGTAGAAGAAATACTGTATCCAGCAATGGAAGATTTCTGCGTGGATGTTATGATTGGTAAAGATGCCACAACACGTTCTGTACGTATTGATTTACCTCCTTTTACATTAGTAGGAGCGACTACACGTGCAGGAGATATTTCAGCCCCATTACGTGACCGTTTTGGTATTGTGGCTAAACTTGATTATTATAAAGATGAAGAACTCAGAGATATTATTTCTCGTACAAGTAAAGTCTACGGTATGACCATGGAAGAGGAAGCAAAGATGGAACTTGCCAGACGTTCAAGAGGGACACCACGTATTGCGAATAGACTCTTTAGACGTGTAAGAGACTTTGCACAGTTTTATGGTGATGAAATCATTACAAAAGACCGTACAATGCAGGCATTGGACCGTTTAAAAGTAGATAATCTAGGACTAGATGATGTCGATCATAAATACTTACTTGGCATTATCAATCGTTTCCAGGGTGGGCCAGTTGGTTTAGAAGCACTTGCTGCAAGTATTGGTGAAGAAAGAATGACATTAGAAGATGTCTATGAACCTTACTTACTACAAAAAGGCTTGATCAAACGTACTTCAAGAGGCAGAATTGCGACAAATCTTGCTTATAGACATTTTCATATTACAAGAGAGAATTAGATCAATTCTCTTTTTTTATGCGTCAAATTAAGATTATTGGGCTGATTCTTTTGAGTATTGCCTCATTTCTATATAGTTATCAAAAGCCTGAAAAAGTCAGCTCTACACAAAAATCAGAAGTTTATATCACGTTAGAAGGTGCTTTTAACCAAACAGGTGAAGTTCCTATAAAAGAAGGTATGACGATGAGTGATTTAGTAAAGAAAGTAGGGGTTAAAGAAAATGCTTGCATGGATTCTTTAAATATGAATAGAAGTATTCAAGCAGAAATGCGTTTTTATTTACCAGAAAAAAGAGCAAATATGATTTCGCTTAATAAGGGAACTTTAGAAGACTTTATGACTTTAAAAGGGGTAGGAGAGAAAACAGCACAGAAGTTCATTGACTATAGACAGATACAGCCTTTTTATTCGATAGAAGACATCATGAATATACAAGGAATCGGTGAGAAGAAATATCTCATCTATCGTGACTATCTATGCCTTTAAGATATCATTTAGTATATTATGCTGTATTTGTCTTATTGCTGTCAGTTGCTTATCTTGTTCATCCTTTATTTTATATATTTCTACTTGCTTATTTAATTTATCTAGTGAAACGATTTGGAAGAAAGATGTTGTTTCTTCTTTTTTTATTACCAATTATATTAAGACCAGTGACTTCACCAGAAGTGCCTTCTATTGTTTCTGGGAGGGTGAAAGATATAAGAGATAATTATGTTATTTTAAACACTGATTATGGGAAGATTAAAGCCTATACAGATCATTCATTTCAATACAATGATGAAGTACTTGTTAAACTTAGGTTTCTTGAAATTAAGCATCGCAAGGATCCGATAGGTTATGATGAATATCATTCATTCAAAGCTAACAATATCGTCGCAAAGGCTAAAATCACCCATATTACCTCTGTTTCATCCCATCCTTCCTTTTGTCAATTAATAGAAAAACATTTCTCTTCTTCGAAGTCTATTAAAAGTTATCAGAAACTCTTTGTTCTAGGTATAAAAGATGAAGCCATTAAAGAAGACTATTCACTCCTCACAAGTCTTTCTCTTATCCATATGTTTGCTCTTTCAGGTATGCATATACATTTACTTTATAAATGTTTGAGTCTTATTAAAACGTTTGTACGTGTTGATATTGCGGATATCATTATCAAAATACTCATAGCCTTTTATGTCTTTTCTATACCTTATAATATATCTCTTCATCGTGCCTTTTATATGCTTGTCATCTATGATCTTGTAAAAGAGAAGTTCAATCAATTAGATGTACTATCGTTACTTGTTTTATTTAATGTTATTAAAAATCCTTATATCATCTTTAGTATTTCTTTTGTCTTCTCTTACTTTATTTATTTCCTTGTCATTATGACCAAACATTTCCCATATCGCTCTTTCCTTATCTATTTGGGTGGTATTCCTATTGTCCTCGCGCTTAACTTCTCCATTAATATCTTTTCTTATTTTTTAACGGTTCTTCTTGCTCCTTTTATATCCTGTTTCTATATTGTAACGCTCCTCTCTCTCATTTTTCCAATAGATCTCATTATGAAGATGATGATCAACTACCAGCAGATGATCTTGAACTTTATCACTTCATTCAATGCAGAAATCATTTTTCAAAAACCAACGCTCTCATTTATTATTCTTTATTATGTCATCTTATTTTATATTTTCTTATTATTAGAAGAAAAGAAGAGTGTTCAGTTTTCTATGTCTCTATTATGTGCACTTATGATCAGCTTTCATATATATAGTATCTATAAACCATACACTCAGGTTTCTACTATTGATGTAGGGCAGGGGGATTGTTCATTGATCCGCCTACCTTTCAATCAAGGAAATTATTTGATTGATACAGGGGGTAACAGGGAATATGATATTGCTAGTCATAATGTTATTCCATTTCTTAAATCTCAAGGTGTTCCGTGTATTGATAGAGTTTATATATCTCATCACGATTATGATCACTATGGTGCTTTGGATTCGTTAAAGAAGAAATATAAAGTCAAGCGTATCATTGACTCCTATCAGGAAGAAGAGAAGAATAAGCTGATTACAATTAAAATGCTTAAAAGTGATGTGATTTATCCTTCTACCAATGAAAATTCTTTAGTCATGTTAGTAACAACAGGAGGCTATAATTATTTATTTACGGGTGATATCCCAAGCAATGTAGAAGAAGATCTTTATAAGAAATATGGAGAAATAGATATAGATGTTTTAAAAGTGGCTCATCATGGTAGTGGTTATTCTTCTTCTGTAACATTCTTTCAAATGGTACATCCACGTATTGCGATGATTGGTGTAGGAGAACATAATCTTTATGGTCACCCAGCTCGTATTGTGATTAAACGATTAGAAGAAAGAAAGATTAAAATACTGCGTACTGATCTTGATGGCAGCTTTTCTATTATCACTTATTTAGGGGAACATCTTATTTACCGTTAATCATGAATATATGGTAGAATAGGACAAAAGGATGGAAAACTATGAATATTGTATTATATGGAGAAGAAAAACTATTGCTTGCACAAAGATTAGAGGATTTAAAAAAGAAATATCAATGTACAAGTGATGATATGAATTATATGGTCTATCATGCAGGTGAAACGCCAATGAAGGAAATCATTGAAGATGCCTTAACACAGCCTTTCTTGACAGAATATAAGATGGTTGTCTTAAAGAATCCAATCTTTCTTACCAAAGAGAAGCCTAAAAAGAAGCTTGTCACAGATGAAGATATCAAGCTGTTTTTAGATTATATTGAACATGATAATCCGACAACAATCTTTGTTATATATCAGGATCAGCGTAATTTTGATGAAAGAAAGAAGGTAGTCAAATCATTACGTAAGCATGCGAAATGGTATGAAATGGAAAAACTGACCTTTGATCAGCTTTATAAAGCTACTAGAGAAGCGATCATTCATAGAAATGCCTCTATTGAAGATGATGCACTTACTTTGTTGTTAGATCGCTGTGGGAATGATCTTTTGACTATTTCTAATCAGGTAGAAAAACTATGTCTTTATACACATAATATAAAGAAGGAAGATGTTGAAAGACTTGTTCCACCACGTGTTGAAGAAGATGTATTTAAGTTGACAAATGCGCTTATGAATCATGATTTAAGAAATACGATGCGTGTTTATCAGGATTTGATTTCTCAAAACCATGAGCCTTTACAGTTGATTGGGTTAATTGCGAATTCATTACGTAATCTTTATCAGGTCTCTATTATGAGTAAGAAGGGCTATCGTGATACTGATATTGCATCTGCCCTTGGACTTAATCCTCGTGCAATCTATCCAATCCGTAAAAATGCGGCACACTTTGATATTACAGAACTTATGGAAAAACTTTATGCTTTATCTGAACTTGATTATGCGATCAAGACAGGGACAGTGGATAAATATAGAGGATTAGAACTCTTCTTGATGAGGATATAATATGGAAACAAAAGCACTTTATATTCATATTCCTTTTTGTGATCATATCTGTTCTTATTGCGATTTTGCAAAGGTTTATTATCGTGAAGAGTTTGTATTACAGTATCTAGAACGTTTAAAGGAAGAACTTGATACACTTCCTCATCATCCGATGGAAACTATTTATATAGGAGGAGGCACACCAAGTGCACTTTCTTTAAATCAATTAAAGATGTTATTAAATATGATAGATCCTTTTGTGGGTGATGGAACTCTAGAATATACTATAGAAGTCAATCCTGAATCAGCAACGCTAGATAAACTAGAAATTATGCATCTTCATGGAGTTAATCGCTTAAGTGTTGGAGTACAGACATTTGATAATACATTATTAAAAAGAATTGAACGTTATCATACATCTTCTATTGCAAAAGAAGTTGTAAGAAATGCGAAGGCTATTGGCTTTAAGCATATCTCTATTGATTTGATGTATGGATTACCAGGACAGACACTAGAAGATGTAAAAGAAGATTTACAGATTGCCTTATCACTTCCTATCAATCATTTATCCTACTATTCTCTTATACTAGAAGAACATACAAGACTTTATGACAATTATGAACCACTTGATGAAGAAACTGAAGGAATCTGGAGTGATTATATTGTAGAGACACTCTCTCGTGCAGGTTTTCATCGTTATGAGGTATCTAATTATGCATTAGGAAATCATGAATCTTATCATAATAAAGTCTATTGGCATTATGAGAACTATTATGGTGTCGGTATTGGCGCCACAGGTAAGATAGATGATGAACTTATTTCTCACTCACGTAGTCTCACTGATTACCTGCAGGGGAAGAATACAATATATATAGAAAAAGAAACAATCGAAGATACAATGTTTAATCATCTTATGATGTCTTTACGTCTTGAAGAAGGATTGGACCTTGATGAATTTAAAAGAAGATACCATCATACTATAGAAGAGGTCTATAAAGAAGCTCTCTCTAAGAATCTAGATAACCACAATCTGGTTATTGAAAATAATCATTTAAAAACAAATCATACGCTTGATCTTCTTAATTCCATTCTCCTTGATTTCTTGCCAGAGTAGTACAACGGTTTCTAGAAAATAGAAACCGTTTTTTAACACAAACTAGCACTAAAGGCTTGACACTGCTAAAAAAGAATGTATAATGAATCTAGCACAAGAGGAAAAAGAGTGCTAAGGAGGTGCTTGAGAGTGCTATCGGCAAGACAAATGCTAATATTTAAATATATTGTCGAAGAGTTTATTGAAACAGCAGAACCTGTTGGATCTAAACTATTGATGACAAAATATGAGTTACCTTATTCAAGCGCCACTATCCGAAATGAAATGAGCAAACTTGAAGAACTTGGCTTTCTAGTAAAGACACATACATCTTCTGGTCGTGTTCCTTCTAAGAAGGGCTACTACTATTATGTAAATACTTTGCTTCAGCCAAATGTTGATGAACAGGTGAAGAATCAGGTTGCAACAATCTTTAGTGATACACATCAATCATTGAATAGTTTGATTAAAGAAAGCTGCGAAATGTTAAGCCAGTTGACTGATCTGACGGCGGTTGCTCTAGGACCTAATTCAAGTTATGAATGCCTGCAGAATATCACATTAGTTCCTATTGGAACAAGAAATGTGACAGCCATCATAGTGACGGATAAGGGACATGTAGAAAATCGAGTTTTCACTTTATCTGAGACATTGAGTTTGGATGATTTACAATCCTGTGTATCGGTTATGAATGATACACTGGTAGGTACACCAATTAATCAGGTCGCAGATAAGTTAGAAAACGATGTCAAGCCAATCCTCAATACGAGAATCAAGGAACATGAAATCTTGTTTAATGCTTTCTTAGAAGCATTTATGAAATTTGCAAGAAACAATGTATATTTCTCTGGTAAAGATCATTTGTTATATCAGCCAGAATACAATGATGTCAATAAGTTAAGAAAACTAGTGAGTGCATTTGAAAATTCATCAAACTGGAATTTCTTAGCACCCACAGATGACGATGGCATTAAGGTATTGATTGGTGATGATTCAAATGTATCTGGACTTGATGATGTATCTGTTATTTCATCTTCTTTTGATACAGGAGGAGCTAACAAAGGAACGATTTCTGTAATCGGTCCAACGCGTATGCCTTACAAGAAAGTTGTATCGCTTGTAGAATATATTACTGAAAATATTGAAAGAATCATCAAGGAAAATGATGAGTAGAAGAGGTGAGACCATGGCAGAAGAAATGAAGAAAGAAGCAGAAGAAACTGTTGAAGAAACTACTAAGGAAGAAGCTGAAGAAGTAAAAGAAGAAACAGCTGAAGAAAAAGCTGAAGAAACAGTAGATCCTAAAGATGAAAAGATTAAGGATTTAGAATCTCAAATCAACAAGTGGAAGACAGATTATTATAAAGTATTCGCTGATATGGAGAACTTAAAGAAAAGACTTAAAACAGAACATGCAAATCAGTTAAAGTATGCAATGCAGTCTTTTATTGAAGAGTTACTACCAGTTATTGATAACTATGAAAGATCATTAACTGTAGAACCTGAAAGCGAAGAAGGTAAGAATATTCTTAAGGGTAACAAGATGATCTTAAACCAGTTAATGAATATTCTAGGTAAGAATGGTGTAACTGTGATTGAAGCACAGGGCAAGGAATTTGATCCTAATATACACCAGGCAGTCATGCAGGATGACAATCCTGACTTTGGTCCAAATATTGTGACTGAAGAATTACAAAAAGGTTATATGTTAAAAGATAGAGTTATTAGAGCAACTTTAGTGAAAGTGAATAAGGATTAATAGGAGGAGAACTTATTATGAGTAAAGTTATTGGTATTGATTTAGGTACAACAAATTCATGTGTCAGTGTAATGGAAAATGGTGAAGCAAAAGTAATTGCAAATCCAGAAGGAATGAGAACAACTCCATCAGTTGTTGCATTCAAGAATGGCGAAATTATCGTTGGTGAAGCTGCAAAGCGTCAGGCAGTTACAAATCCTGATACTGTAGCATCAATCAAGAGACATATGGGTACAAGCTATAAAGAACATGTCAATGGTCGTGATTATACACCAGAAGAAATTTCAGCAATGATTCTTCAGAACTTAAAAGCTACTGCTGAAAGTTATTTAGGTGAACCTGTAACTCGTGCAGTTATCACAGTTCCAGCTTACTTCAATGACTCACAGCGTCAGGCTACAAAAGATGCTGGTAAGATTGCAGGTCTTGAAGTTGAACGTATCATCAACGAACCTACAGCAGCAGCTCTTGCTTATGGTGTAGACAAGACTGAACAGGAACAGAAAGTATTAGTATATGACTTAGGTGGTGGAACATTCGATGTATCTATCCTTGACTTAGCTGATGGTACTTTCGATGTATTAGCTACTGCAGGTAACAACCACTTAGGTGGTGATGACTTCGATAAGAAAGTTATGGACTACATGATTAGTGAATTCAAGAAAGAAAACGGTGTTGATTTAAGCGCTGATAAGATGGCTATGCAGAGAGTTAAAGATGCTGCAGAAAAGGCTAAGAAAGACTTATCTGGTATGATGCAGACTCAGATTTCATTACCATATATCACAGCTGGTGCTAATGGACCACTTCATTTAGATATGACTCTTACAAGAGCAAAATTTGATGAATTAACATCTGATTTAGTTGCTGCAACTGAAACTCCAGTAAGACAGGCATTAAATGATGCTGACGTTACTCCATCAGAAATCGATCAGATCTTATTAGTTGGTGGTTCTACTCGTATTATCGCAGTACAGGAATCAGTTAAGAGATTATTAGGAAAAGAACCTAACAAGTCAGTTAACCCTGATGAAGTAGTATCTATGGGTGCTGCAATCCAGGGTGGTGTTATCACTGGTGATGTTAAAGATATCGTATTACTTGACGTTACACCATTATCACTTGGTATCGAAACAATGGGTGGTGTTATGACAGTATTAATTCCTCGTAACACAACTATCCCAACTACTAAATCACAGATCTTCTCAACTGCTGCTGATAACCAGCCAGCTGTAGATATCAACGTATTACAGGGTGAACGTGCTATGGCTAAAGATAATAAGCAGTTAGGCTTATTCAAACTTGATGGTATTGAACCAGCTCCAAGAGGCGTTCCTCAGATTGAAGTATCATTTGATATCGACGTTAACGGTATCGTAAACGTTAAAGCAAAAGATATGAAGACAAACAAAGAACAGTCTATCACTATTCAGAACTCTACAGGTTTAAGTGAAGAAGAAATCGATAGAATGGTTAAGGAAGCAGAAAGCAACAAAGCTGACGATGAAAAGAAACGTAAAGACATCGAAACTAAGAACAAAGCAGAAGCTATGATCAACCAGATTGATAAGGCTTTAGCTGAACAGGGTGCTAACCTTCCAGAAGATCAGAAGAAGCAGGCTACAGCTTTAAGAGATGAACTTAAGACTGCATTAGATAATAATGATATGGCTACTCTTGAATCTAAGATGAGCGAACTTGAAAAGATTGCTCAGCAGATGGCTGCTGCTCAGTATCAGCAGCAGAATGCTGGTAACACAGCAGGTGCAGACACTTCATCTAACAACAATAACGATGATTTCGTTGATGCAGACTTTACTGAAAAGAACTAACAAGAAAGCCAAGGGAATCCCCCTTGGCTTATATTAAATGAGGTGTGATTTATGGCAGATAAGAGAGATTACTATGAAGTCCTTGGTGTGTCCAAGGATGCTTCAAAAGATGAAATAAAACGTGCCTATCGTAAGATGGCAAAGAAATATCACCCTGATGTGAATAAGGCGCCTGATGCAGCAGAAAAGTTCAAGGAAGTTAATGAAGCCTATGAAATTCTTTCTGATGAGAATAAGAAGGCCGCTTATGACCGTTATGGACATGCAGCATTTGAACAGGGTGGTGCAGGTGCTGGAGGATTTGGTGGCCAGGGATTTGGTGGATTTGAAGATATGGACTTTGGTGATATCTTCGGTTCATTCTTTGGCGGAGGACAGTCACGTTCTAGAAGACCTACAGGACCACAAAAAGGTGAAGACCGTTATGTTCAGATAGAAATTGATTTCATGGATGCTATCAAGGGCAAAAAGACTGAACTTAAGATTAACTACGATGAACAGTGTTCTCATTGTCATGGTACAGGTGCGAAGAATCCTAATGATGTGCATACATGTTCTAGATGTGGTGGTACAGGACGTATTAGAGTACAGCAGCGTTCGCCATTTGGTACTATCATTAATGAAACAGTCTGTCCAGACTGTCATGGTACAGGTAAGGTAGTCAAGGATAAGTGCCCACATTGTCATGGTTCAGGATATATTAATAAGAATGTCACTGTTGAATTAACTATCCCAGCTGGTATTAATTCTCATCAGCAGTTACGTGTCGCTGGTAAAGGACAGCGTGGTGTCAATGGTGGACCTAATGGGGACTTATATGTAGAAATCTATGTTCGTCCACATAAATACTTTGTGAGAAATGGTAATGATATTTCTATATCAGTTCCAGTTTCTGCAGTCGATGCAACTCTTGGCTGTGAAGTAGAAGTACCTACTGTTTATGGTGATGTGACTATGAAGATTCCAGCAGGAACACAAACTGGTACAGTCATGAGACTTAAGGGTAAAGGTGTCAAGAACATGCGTAGTGATACTTATGGTGATCAGTATGTTCAGGTCAATGTTTCTATTCCTAAGAAACTCAGCAAGAAAGAAAAAGACCTTTACATGAAACTTAAGGAATTAGACGAAAAAGAATCTATTTTTGATCAATTTAAGAAATCATTCAAGAGATAGGGATATTGAGTATTCCTATCTTTTTCGTATAATGAAATAAGGAGGACATTATGAAATATAAAACTATATTATGGGATATAGATGGCACACTTCTTAATTTTGAAATGTCTGAAAAAATCAGCATGGAAAAATGTTTAGAGAAGCATGGCGTATCTATGACAGAAGCACAATTTGAAGAATACAAAAAGATTAATAAAGAATGCTGGAAGATGATTGAAAAGGATCATTCAAGAAGAAATGAACTCATGGTGAAACGTTTTGTAGATTTTTTTACATTACTTAATGTTTCTATTGATGGTGTTCAGTTTAATAAAGATTATCAGGAAGCATTAGGTACTTATTATTGTTTGAATGAATTCGCCTTAGATGTCATTTTGGCGCTTAAACCACATTGCAAGCAGTATGCAGCATCAAATGGCTCAAAAGTCGCTCAGTTAGGCAAATTAAAGGGTACAGGGCTTTATGATTTATTTGATGATATATTCATCTCAGAAGATGTAGGATATGAAAAACCTGATCTCACTTACTTTAATTATATTAAAGAAAAGACCCACTATGATCCTGATACCACAATTATTATTGGAGACTCACTTACAAGCGATATAAAGGGTGGAGAGAATGTAGGAATAGATACATGCTACTTTAATCCAGCTCATCAAAAAAACACTTCTCAAGCTGTCACATATGAAATAGACAAACTTATAGAAGTGTTAGACATAGTAAAATAAAAGAGGCTGTTACCAGCCTCTATTATTATATCGATTAAGCGCTCTTTCTTAAAGTTCTTAACTGTCTTGCAGAAACTCTTACCTTTGTAGGCTTACCATCGATGATGACAGTAGCTTTCTGTAAGTTAACATTCCACTTTCTTCTTGTAGCGTTTAATGCATGAGAACGGTTGTTACCAGACATAGGTCCTTTACCGCTAAGCTGACATTTTCTAGACATTGAATTCACCATCCTTTTACTTGTTTCACATACTCGTGTATCTTACCATCTACCTCATCAAAAATCAATCATTTTTTTTATTAATCTGTACAAAATGTAAAAAAAGGTGTATTTAAGCATTAAATAAGGATTGAAAAATCTTTATTGTTTGCTATAATCCTAATTGTTTGTAATGTTTGTGTATATGATATATAATTACTATTATGAAAAAAGAATAAAAATGGAGGAATCAATATGATTAAAAAAACAACTGATCTTGGAAATATAGATATTTCAACTGACGTTATTGCTACTATTTGTGGCGGAGCTGCAACAGAATGTTATGGTGTTGTAGGTATGGCTAGCCAGAAGATGATGGATGGTTTTTATGATCTTCTAGGTAAAGATAATTATTCTAAAGGAATTGTTGTTGAAGAAGGTCAGACTGGTTCTATTATTAATCTTTATATTATTGTAGGTTACGGTGTGAAGATTTCTGAAATCGTATATGAAGTACAGAAGAAAGTTAAATATGTACTAGAAAAGACTCTAGATATTGATATTGAAGCTGTGAATGTTTATGTTCAGAGCATCCGTGTAATGGACTAGGAGGATGAAGCATGAAGGAAATTAACGGTAAAATGTTTAAACAGATGGTCTTAAGCGGGGCTATCGTATTACATAATAATCATCCTGAGGTAGATGCTTTAAACGTCTTCCCAGTACCAGATGGAGATACAGGTACTAATATGTCTCTTACATTCAATTCTGGGGCTGAACAGGTTGAAAAGCTTGCTGATGATACATCTATTGGTGATATTGCTAAAACTCTTTCTAAGGGCTTATTAATGGGAGCAAGAGGAAACTCTGGTGTAATCCTTTCTCAGATCTTTAGAGGTGTCGCTAAATCACTTAAGGGAAAAGAAACTGCCAATGTTGCAGAATTATCTGATGCATTCTCTTCTGGGGCTAAAGTGGCTTATAAAGCAGTTATGCGTCCAGTAGAAGGAACAATCTTAACAGTTATTAGAGAATCTGCTGATGCAGCTGCTAAGTATGTACAGCCAGATATGGAAATTGAAGACTGGTTCTCTTACTTTGTAAAGAGTGCTGAAAAGTCTTTAGATAATACACCTGAACTTCTTCCAGTATTAAAAGAAGTAGGTGTAGTTGACTCAGGAGGAGCTGGTTTATTATTAGTATTAACTGGTTTCATGGCTGCTCTTGCTGGTGAAGTAATTGAAAAAGTAGATAATGTTGGTGCGGCAAGTGATGTGGAAATTGTACAGGAAGAAGAAAAGCCTTATGGTTATCGTGTACAGTTCACATTAAAGATTGATGACAGAAAGATGAATGCATTCAACTTAGATGGTTTCATCAATGAGTTAAAGAATTTACCAGGTAAGAACGTAGATGTAGCACAGAAAGATAACAAGGTTATTGGTAATGTAGATACATTAAAGCCTGGTAATGCATTAAATACAGGTCTTCGTTTTGGTGAATTCACTAAGGTAACTGTAGTCAATACTGAAGTATCTGAAGAAGAAAAAGAAGAAGAAATCCCAATGGCTCCTGCTAAGGAAATGGCTCTTATTTCTGTGGCTGCAGGTGATGGTATTAAGGATATGTTCCTTGAATTAAATTGTGATCATGTTGTATCTGGTGGTCAGACAATGAACCCAGCAACTGAAGATATCGTTAAAGCAATCAAGGGTGTGAATGCAAAACATGTCATCATTCTTCCAAATAACTCTAATATCGTAATGACTGCGCAGCAGGCGGCTACAGTATTAGAAGGAGAAGTAGACGTTGTAGTATTACCTACTAAGACTATTCCTCAGGGATTATCTGCTGCTATCATGTATAATCCAGAAGCAACATTAGATGAAAATGTGGATGAAATGAAGGAAGCTATTGCGAATGTAAAGACTGGTCAGGTGACTTTCGCAATCAAGGATACTTCAATTGATGGTTTAGAAATTAAAGCAAATAATTATATGGCTTTATGTGAAAAGAAGATTGTGGCTTGTGTGCCAGATAAGTTAGAAGCATTAAAGAATGTTTTAAGCAATCTTGTAGATGAAGATTCTGAAATCGTTACACTTATTTGTGGTGAAGACGTAACAGAAGAAGAACAGGAAGCAGCTGCAAGCTTCATTGAAGAAAACTATGAAGATGTAGAATGTGAAGTTCATGTTGGTAAACAGCCAGTTTACTCATTTATTGTTGGTGTAGAATAACTAGTTGAATTCCTACCACTTATGTGGTGGGAATTTTTTTGTTTACAATGAAAAGTCAAATCCATTGACATTATAGAATTATATGCTATACTTAAATAGTAATCATTCCTAATAAGGAATTAAAAAGGAGAAAAAGAATATGGCAAAATTTGTATGTAAAGTGTGTGGATATGTTTATGAAGGAGATGCAGCACCAGCTGAATGTCCAGTATGTCATGTAGGCGCTGATCAGTTTGAAGAAGTAAAGGGTGAAATGAAATTAGCTGCTGAACATGAATATGGTGTTTATGCTAAGACTGTAAAAAATAATCTTGATATCACTGATGAAGATAAGAAATTTATCTTTGATCAGTTAAAAGCAAACTTTGAAGGTGAATGTTCAGAAGTTGGTATGTATTTATGTATGGCTAGAATCGCACATAGAGAAGGTTATCCTGAAATTGGTTTATATTGGGAAAAAGCAGCTTATGAAGAAGCAGAACATGCTGCTAAATTTGCTGAAATGTTAGGTGAAGACTTAGAACCAAATATGAAATCAACTACTAAGGATAACTTAGCTTGGCGTGTAGATTGTGAATTTGGTGCAACTGCTGGTAAGGTTGAACTTGCTACATGTGCTAAAAAGAATAACTTAGATGCAATTCATGATACAGTTCATGAAATGGCAAGAGATGAAGCAAGACATGGTAAAGCATTAAAAGGTTTATTAGATAGATATTTTGGAAAATAATTGAATCAGTAAGAATACAAAGGCATCAACTTAAGGACCAAACATCCACAAAGTTGGTGTCTTTTTTTGTTAATGTAAATTATAATTGTTTTAAGTTATCTAAAGTAATTTTCATAATGAAGGTCCTTATAAAAAAGATCTGGCTGAAGTAAATAAGAAAATGCAAGACTCTTATTCTTCAAAATATGATGTATCAATTAATTCTATGCTTTGTTCAAGTGGAAATCTAGGTATTGTGTATGATATCAAAGATAATGGAATCACAACAGATATTCAGTATATGTTATTATATTCTCTAGATAATCACAAACTAGATACAATTGCATGTCGTTCCGATACAAGTGTAGAAAGAGCTGATTTCTATTTATGGTCCATTGTTTTGTTGAGAACTCTATCAGAAGAAGATCATTCTTCAACAGAATGGCTTTCATTACTTGCAGATTCAATGGATGGTCCTAATCAGGTAGGTGATTATTATTTCAAACTTGATATGGGTGATGAAAACTATATGTTTGTAGTATTACCTAAATAATTAAATGAGTGAGGAGCAGAAATGCTCCTTTTTGTTGATTATATGATTAATGTTTTTAAAAATTATAGTATAAAAAGAACTAGAGCTAAAATACACTCTAGTCCTTTTCTGATTTCGCAATATCTTCTCTAATCAGCTTTTTGATATATCCCATTTTTGAATCAACTTGATAAGCTTTTCAAGAATATCTGCATCTGTTTTCTTATTGAATGCAAGATTAACGCATTTTGTCATCTTTTTTGCATAGTTTGCACTTGCTTTCTTCTGTGCTTCAGTTGCCATGATTGCCTCTCCTTATAATAAATATGAAATTAAGAATACGAGTGCTGCAATAAGTCCGATGAGTTCAATTGCTTTTAAGAATAATTTGTTCATTGTTTTCTTTGAAAAGTAGTATTACAATAGTAATGGGAAGAGAGGACTAGCCTCTCAAGCCATTATTTAATTTGGTTTACCAAGATTAGAGTCCATCTAATTAAAGAAATGATTCTAATCACTAGCGTTTCGATTAACCCTGTAATTCGAAACGCTTTTCTTTTACCACTTTATTGCCTCCAATGCCTATTATAATATAAATTGAATAAGTTATCACTATCTCTTTAGATATCTATAATATTAGAAGAATTCTTTTCTAAAACTCGTGTTATAATAGACACGAGTCCAAAGAAAGGAATTCTTCTTTTTTAAGTAGAATAAGAGTATCAATGAAAGCTATATTAGTTATGACATCGGACAATCCCTTCTACATAGATGAACTCAAATCATTATGTATTGCATGTGATATTGAAGTAGAAGATGTTGTTATTCAGAAATTAGAAAAAATTAATCCTGCCACTTATATTGGTAAAGGTAAAATAGAAGAAATCAGATTAAGATTAGATGGAGAAATGGTTATCTTTGATGATGAACTATCGCCATTACAGGTAAAGAACCTTACTGATCAATTACAAACAGAAGTAACAGATCGTACAGATTTAATTCTTCGTATATTTGAACAGCGTGCACAGACAAAAGAAGCAAAATTACAGGTAGAAATAGCCAGAGACCAATATTTATTACCAAGACTTGCGGGAATGCAGGAACATATGTCACATCAGCAAGGTGGTTCTGGGTTTAGAGGATCTGGTGAAAAACAGATTGAGTTAGATCGTCGTATTATCTCTAGAAAGTTGTCCCGTTCTAGAAAAGAACTGGCACAGATTGTAAAACAAAGACAAACACAAAGAGAAAGACGTAAACGTAATAATGTCCCTGTGATTGCCTTGGTCGGTTATACAAATAGTGGAAAGTCTACTTTGCTTAATACTTTATGTCAGAATAAAGAGAAAAAAGTATTTGAGAAGGATATGTTATTTGCAACATTACAGACTTCTACTAGAAATATAAAGATTAAGAATCATACATGCTTGCTTACTGATACAGTTGGTTTTATTGAACGTTTACCACACAATCTGATTCAGGCATTCCGTTCCACTTTAGAAGAAGTGAAAGAAGCAGATTTATTACTCCATGTTGTTGATTCAAGTTTTGAAGATTATCAATTACAGGTTGATACAACCAATAAGGTATTAGAAGAATTAGGTGTTGAAAATACACCTATGATCTATGTGTACAACAAGGTTGATTTAAATAAGTATGGTTATGTACATCCTGTAGCTCCCTATGTTTTTATATCTGCGAAGGAAAAGATTGGTTTAGACTTGTTAGAAGATGAAATAAGTCATATCCTCTTTAAGGATTATGAAACTTTCCAATTAGGTATTCCTTATGATAAGGGGGAAGATTTCAAATATCTCTATGAGCATACCTATGTGGAACAGGTTGACTATCGCGATGATTATATCTATTTACAGATAGAAGCTAAAAGACAGGATATTAAAGACTATCTTATGTACATCCTTTTAAATTAATGAAACGGGGTTTCATTAATTAATCATTTTTTGTATATTTTATGAAACGTTATAATAATCAACCCTGAAACAGTTTACATTTGTGGGGCGTGATTGATAGGATGTGTTCATAAGATAAAGGAGACACATAAAATGGAAAGAAAAATGCCAAAAGATTTTTACTGGGGTGGTTCAGTATCATCATTCCAGACTGAAGGACACAGAAATGAAGGGGGAAAGGGTGTTTGTATCTATGACGTAAGACCTATGAACCCTGAATTCTCTGACTGGAACGATGCAATTGATGAATACACTCGTTATGATGAAGATATTGCTTTAATGAAAGGTATGGGATTCAACTTCTATCGTTTCTCAATCTGCTGGAGCCGTATCATTCCTAATGGTACATTAGATGAACCAGTAAACGAAGAAGGTGTAAAGTTCTACAGTGATTTAATTGATAAGCTACTTGCTGCAGGCATTGAACCAATGATCACTTTAGTACATTTCGATATGCCTTATCATCTTGTAAAGAACTACAATGGTTTTGCTTCAAGATATGTTGTAGACTGTTTTGAAAGATATGCAAAAGTTTGTATTGAAAGATTCGGTGATAGAGTGAAACATTGGATGTCATTCAATGAACAGAACCTTCATTCAATGATGTTAAGAGTTTCTAACGCTGAAGAAATTCCTGAAGGTGTAAGTCTTCCTAAACATTTATATCAGGTAAACCACAATGTTATGATGGCTCATTGTAAAGCAGTACGTGCTTTAAGAGAAATGCAGCTAGATGCTAAGTTCTGTGGTATGGGTGCCATCACTAATATTTATGCTTATGATAATAGCCCAGAAAATAATTTATTCGCCTCTCAGGCTTATAACTTATTAAATGGTTATCTTGTTGATACATTTGCACAGGGTAAATATCCTGATTACTGGAATGCTTACTTAGAAAATCGTGGATGGATGCCTACATTTGAAGAAGGCGATGAAGAACTATTAAAATATACTGTAGACTATATCGCATTCTCTTATTATCGTTCTAATACAGTTAAGACTGGTGTCTTTGATTATGAAAGACCCGCTTGTGACTGTGTGAATGAACAGCAGATCCAGAATCCTCATTGTGAAGCCAATGAATGGCATTGGGAAATCGATCCAGTTGGATTCAGATGGACTTTAAATGATTTACATCATAGAACAGGTTTACCAGTATTCGTACTTGAAAATGGTATTGGATGGCGTGAAGATATGACTCAGGAAGAAGTAGACAAAATGCTTGCTGAAGGTCGTACAATCGAAGATGATTATCGTATTAATTATCATAGAGACCATATTCGTGAAATGGAAAACGCAATGTTTGAAGATGGTGTAGACTGCTTAGGTTATATTACTTGGGGACCAATCGATATCCTAGCTAGTATGTGTAATATGGATAAGCGTTATGGATTTGTTTATGTTAATAGAACAAATAAAGATTTAAGAGATATGAAACGTATTCCAAAGAAATCTTATAATTATATCAAGAAAGTATTTGAATCTAACGGTGCTGATTTAGACTAATACTTGCTTCGACCATGCTCAATGCATGGTCTTTTTTTATGTGAATTTATAAACGTCTAGTGAATAAATTAACTTAATGTAAAGGCTTTCATTTTTCCTCGCATCGTCCTAAAATAGTATTAAAGGAGATTTGAGATATGATTACTTTTAGAGGTGGCGTCCATCCCTATGATGGAAAAGAATATACGAAAGATAAACAAATAGAAAAATTAGAAGCCAGTCAGGAGGTTGTTTTTTTAATGAAACAGCATATTGGTGCACCAAGTATTCCTGTAGTAAAGGTTAAAGATGAAGTGCATGTAGGTACATTGATTGCTCAGGCGGGTGGTTATGTATCAGCCAATATAATGTCTTCTGTCTCTGGTATTGTGAAACGTATTGAAAAAAGACAGGATGCATCAGGTCATTATCAGGATGCAGTCGTTATAGAAAATGATGGAAATTATACATCGGATTATGAGGCACATGAAAATAATATCGATACACTTACTTTTGAAGAAAAGATAGAAAAAGTAAAAAATGCAGGTGTAGTTGGCCTAGGTGGGGCAGGGTTCCCAACACATGTGAAGCTCAATGTAAAAGAACCAGAAAAAATAGAATATGTTATTGTGAATGGAGCTGAGTGTGAGCCTTATCTTACATCTGACTATCGTTTGATGCTTGAAAGATCTAAAGAACTGATTGAAGGATTAAAGATCATGTTAACTCTTTATCCTCATGCTGTTGGCTATATTGGAATCGAAGATAATAAGAAAGAAGCGATTCATACATTAGAAAAACTATGCGAACATGAAGAAAGAATAAGCGTTAAAGTATTGAAGACCAAATATCCACAGGGTGGAGAAAGAATGTTGATAGAAGCATTGACTGGAAGAAGACTCAATTCAAAGATGCTTCCTCTTGATGTGGGTTGTATTGTAGATAATGTGGCCACAGTTCTTGCGATTAGAGATGCGATTAAATATGATCGTCCTTTAATTTCTACAGTCATGACTCTTACAGGAGAAGGAGTAAATACTCCTTGTAATGTAGAGGTTCCTGTAGGAACTGATTTCCAGTTTATTGTTGAATCGCGTGGCGGTTTGAAAGAGAATGTAGAGAAAATCATCAGTGGAGGTCCAATGATGGGTAGTTCACTTATTTCTCTTCATATTCCTGCAATAAAGACAAGCAGTTCTATTCTTGCTTTTACTCATGATGAAGTGGCATTAAATACGCCTACAGCTTGTATTAGATGTGGACGCTGTATAGATGCCTGTCCAAGTCATCTCATTCCTCAAAAGCTAAATCAAGCTTCTTTGAAGAATGATATCAATACATTCATACAACTGAATGGTATGGAATGTATAGAATGTGGATGCTGCAGTTATGTATGTCCTGCAAAAAGAAATATGACACAGGCTATTAGAAAATGTAAGTCAATTGTTGCATCTCTTAAAAGAAAGTAGGGGAATGTTATGAATAAACTATTACATACATCATCATCACCTCATGTACGTGATCAAACAGATACAACACGTATTATGATTGATGTCATTATCGCCTTGATGCCTGCAACACTTTATGGAATTTATCAATTTAAGTTAAATGCAGCACTTATTGTCGTTGTATCAGTGCTTACTTGTGTATTATCTGAATATCTATTTGAATACTTTATGAAGAAGCCTATTACAATCAAGGATTGTTCTGCAATTGTAACAGGACTCATTCTTGCATTAAATCTTCCATCCACTGTTCCTTTATGGATACCAGTCATTGGTGCTCTATTTGCGATTATTATTGTGAAACAGTTATATGGTGGACTAGGACAGAATTTTATGAATCCTGCCTTGGCAGCACGCTGTTTCTTGCTTATTTCATTTACTGGACGAATGACAAATTTCGTCTTTGATGGTATCACTACTGCAACGCCACTCGCAATTCTTGAAACGAGATCTCATTATGACTTGTTCCGTTTATTTATCGGTACAACAGCAGGGACTATTGGTGAAACATCCACTTTGATGATTCTACTAGGTGGCGCTTATATGTTAGTAAAGAGAGTCATTAAACCAACTATACCAGTGGCTTATCTTCTATCTTTCTCACTCTTTACGCTTATTTTTTCACCATTCCGTTTTGATTTCTATTACCTCGCATGTCAGTTATGTGGAGGAGGCTTAATGCTTGGCTGCTTCTTTATGGCCACTGATTATGTGACAACACCTATTAATTTTGAAGGCCAGATTGTTTTTGGTATTTTAATAGGAATACTCACTGGTTTATTTAGATTTTTTGGGACAACCACAGAAGGTGTTTCTTATGCGATTATTCTAGGTAATCTTGTTGTACCTCTTATTGAGAAATATACACTTCTCTATAAAACAAAGAGGGCGGTGGTATCATGAATATAAAGAGAATCATCAAGGATACATGCATCTTATTTATCATTACTATTGTATCTGGATGTCTCCTTGGTTTTGTTTATAATTCTACAAAAGATAAAATAGCCGCAAAACAGGAAGAAACAAAGCTTCTTGCCTATAAGCAGGTTATGAGTGAAGCAGATGATTTCAAGGCAGATTACAGTAAACTCATTCAACAGAGTCCAAAGCTTCTTACAAAAGATTACGGTAAAAATGGTATTGAAATCACTAATGCTTTAGGGGCTTATAAAGATAATAAACTACAAGGCTATGTTATTCAGGTAACTGATAAAGATGGCTTTGGTGGTGAAATAGAACTTATTATTGGAATTGATTTGAATAAACAGATTAAAGGTGTAGAAATCTTATCTATTAATGAAACAGTAGGGCTTGGTATGAACGCGAAGAATGAATCTTTTAGATTACAATATTTGAATAAGAAGGTGGATTCATTTGTCATTACTAAAACAGGTAAAGAGAAGGATAATGAGATTGATTCTCTTTCTAGTGCCACTATTACTTCTAAAGCTGTCACAAATGGTGTCAATGGTGCCCTTGATTTCTATGATCTGTTGAAAGGTGATGGACAACATGAATAAATATATCAAGCCAGTCTATAATGGCATTATTAAAGAAAATCCTACATTTGTCTTGATGTTAGGTATGTGTCCAACTCTTGCTGTTACAACTTCAGCTATGAGTGGGATGGGTATGGGACTTACGACAATGGCTGTACTTATTATGAGTAACTTTGTGATTTCCGCATTACGTAAGATTATTCCTGAACGTGTTAGAATTCCAGCTTATATAGTCATCGTGGCCACTCTTGTGACTGTTGTACAGCTCCTATTACAGGCAAATCTTCCATCTTTATATGATACATTAGGTATTTATATTCCTCTTATTGTAGTTAACTGTATTATTCTGGGCCGTGCAGAAGCCTTTGCATCTAAGAATAATCCTATTCTTTCTATATTAGATGGTGTAGGTATGGGTTTAGGATTTACTTTAGCCCTTACCTGCATTGGACTCGTGAGAGAACTTTTAGGTGCTGGTACTGCTTTTGGTTATACAATCATGCCAAAAGCCTATGAACCTATTTCTATTTTTATCATGGCTCCAGGGGCATTCTTTGTCTTATCCATGTTAACCGCAATACAAAATAAATTAAAACTACCAAGTGCAACCAATATTGAACATTCTTCTACACTTGAATGTGGTGGGGATTGCACACATTGTCATGGTATTACTTGCTTTGAAGAATATAAGAAGGAGGCGCAGAAAAAATGAAAACATTACTTCTAACTTTAATTAGTGTCTCTTTAGTCAATAATGTTGTTTTATCTCAATTCTTAGGATTATGTCCATTCTTAGGTGTTTCTAAGAAAATAGAAACAGCAGCAGGTATGGGAGGTGCCGTTATATTCGTTATTACGATTGCTTCAGCTGTCACTTCACTTCTTTATCGATTATTAGTGAAATTCCATGTAGAATATCTAGAAACAATTGCGTTTATTCTTATTATTGCAGCACTTGTCCAATTAGTAGAATTATTCTTAAAGAAATATTCACAAGGGCTGTATCAGTCTCTAGGTGTTTATTTACCACTGATTACAACAAACTGTGCCGTACTTGGTGTGGCTTTGACGAATGTACAAAATCATTATAATTTCATCACAAGTGTTGTCGCTGGTTTTGGAACAGCTGTAGGCTTCACTATATCTATTATTATTCTTGCAGGAATTAGAGAAAGAATAGAAGATAATGATATTCCTCATAGCTTCAAAGGGTCTCCTATTGTATTGATTACTGCAGGTTTGATGGCCATTGCCTTTATTGGCTTTTCAGGCTTGATTTAAAGGGGGAGAATGAATATGAAGTCAATTATGATTGCAACTCTCCTTGTAGGTTTGATAGGGCTATTTATTGGAATAGTTCTTGGTATTGCGAGTGAGAAGTTTAAGGTTGTTGTAGATGAAAAAGAACAGAAAATCAGATCTGTTCTTCCAGGTAATAACTGTGGGGCCTGTGGTTATCCAGGGTGTGATGGTTTAGCTCATGCGATTGCAAAAGGAGAAGCACCTAGCAATCAATGTCCTGTAGGAGGTAATGAAGTAGGCGCAAAGATTGCTTCTATTTTAGGACAGCAAGCACAGGCAAGTACACGTTATACAGCCTTTGTGAAATGTAAGGGAACATGTGATAAAGTCACACCTGTGTCTGATTATACAGGTATTAAAGATTGTTTAAGTGCTGCATTAGTGCCAGGTAAAGGTGGTAAGATGTGTGTTTCAGGCTGTATTGGTTTAGGAAGCTGCGTACAGGCTTGTGATTTTGATGCAATCCATATTGTAGATGGTGTAGCTGTTGTAGATAAGGAAAAATGTAAAGGGTGTCAGAAATGTATGGAAGCATGTCCTAATCATCTGATTGAAATGGTACCTTATGATGCAATACATCGTGTTCAATGTAATTCTCATGATAAGGGAGCAGTTGTCACTAAAAGCTGTCAATCAGGTTGTATTGGCTGTCGCTTATGTACTAAAGTGTGTCCAAATGGAGCGATTACCGTCGATGATTTCTTAGCCCATATAGATTATTCTAAATGCACAAACTGTGGGGCATGTGTAGAAAAATGTCCTAGAAAAGTCATTCAATAAAAAAATCCCTTTATTGGGATTTTTTTAAGAGTGATTGAAGTTTTTTGTATAAGTGATTTGATTATTTGTATCAATAAAGCATGCTTCTACATCGTCTAGCGATTCAATCAGTGCTTTGCCTTTTTCGAGTCCTAAAGAGAAACATACAGTACTTAATGCATCACCCTGCATTGAAGAAGGGGATACAATAGTGACAGAAGCGAGTCCGTTATCATAACTATAACCCGTACGAGGGTTTAAAATATGATGATAAACATGATGGTTCACTTTTATCTGTCGTTGATAAATGCCACTTGTTACAACTGATTTATCTTCTATCTTAGTACTTATAATAGATGCATCTGTTTTTTGAGGATTGGTGATTCCAATACGATATCCTTCTGTCATCTTATCTCCGACACATAGGATATTACCGCCAAGATTAATCAAGGCATTATTGACTTTATGTTGGATTAAATACTCTTTAAGTTTATCTGCAATATATCCTTTTGCTATTGCACCTAAATCTATCATTGTATCAGGATTCTTATAGAGTATTCTTTTGTGATCACAGATAATATTTTGATAGTTGACTGATTGAAGACTTTCTTTTATGAGAGTTTCATCGGGCAAAGTGGCTTTATCACTCTTGAAATCCCACAAAGAACTCACAGCACCAATCGTAATATCAAAAGCACCTTTTGATAACTCACTATAATAAAGTCCCTGTTGAATGACAGAGGCGAGTTCGTTAGAAATAGTTTGATATTGGGTTTTATTCTTATTATGATTAATTTGATAGAGTTCACTATTTGTGTTCGTTGTAGAGAAAAGTAGTTCATATTTCTTACATAAATCAAAGCAGTTATTTAGAATCTTTTTTGAAGATGAATCATATAAAGTAATAGAGACAATTGTATCTAAACAGAACTCTTTTTGAGTAATGGGTTCATTATTAGGCTTACAGCCACTAAGTAAAGAAAAACATAGGATAAGTGAAAGTATTCTTTTCATAAAGTACCTCCTTATTCTATTATACAAGGAGTAAATAATGAAAAACAGAAAATATGATATTTATGTATTGGCTATTTTATTGATTATAGCTGCTGCTGGTTTTCTTCTTCGTCCTCAGTCCAAGAGTAATATGATTAAAATCACTTTAAACAAAGAAGTTTATGGCTATTATGATCTCAATAAAAACCAGACGATACATATTAATAAAGAGAATACATTAAAAATAGAAAATCATAAAATAAGAATGATTTCAGCCACCTGTCCAGATCATTTATGTATCAAGCAGGGGGCTATTAATAAAAAGGGGCAGAGTATCATCTGTCTTCCTCATAAACTCATTGTAGAGGTGGTGTCAGGAGATGAAAAACAACAAGATGATCAAGCATACTAAAGTCAGACAATTATGCTTTCTTGCAATATTCTGTACTATATCCATCATATTGAATTATATAGAAATGTTGTTTCCTATTTATTTAGGAATCCCTGGCGCAAAACTCGGCTTAGCTAATATTGTGTCTTTGACAATTCTTTTATGCTTTGGATTTAAATATGCATTGGGTGTCGCATTGCTTCGTATCTTTATTATAGGAATCACATTCACAAATCCTTATATGATGCTTTATAGCTTATCTGGAGGATTTCTTTCTATTGGTATTATGGCATTGATGGTAAAGACACATCTCTTCTCAAATATCGTTGTCTCTATAGTAGGAGGCGTATCTCATAATATAGGGCAGTTACTTGTTGCCTTTGTCTTCTTTTCTACCTCTGCCTTTGTCTATTATCTTCCATATTTAATATTACTTGGGATTGTATCAGGTACGGTGGTAGGAATAATTGCACAAATTATATATATTAAAATAAAAAGGCATATTATTGGGTAAAATATGGGAGTGAAATATTTCCATATTTTTTTGTATATGTTATTATAAGGCGGTATGTTTAAAAGAAGGGTGAAATTATGAAAGAACGTGAACAATTTAAATCAAGGATAGGCTTCCTGCTTCTTTCTGCAGGATGTGCTATTGGTATTGGAAATGTATGGAGATTCCCTTATGTTGTAGGACAAAATGGTGGAGGAATCTTTGTCTTCTTCTATTTGATTTTCTTGCTTCTTATTGGTGTTCCAATTCTAAGCATGGAATTCTCTGTGGGACGTGCAAGTGCAAAAAGTCCAGTTAAAGCTTATCAGGCTTTAGAAAAACCAGGGCAGAAGTGGCATTTACATGGTTATGTAGGATTATTAGGTAACTTCTGTTTAATGATCTACTATACTACAGTATCAGGATGGATGTTGAACTATTTCTATAAGTTCTTGACTGGTGGATTTACAGGAGTCAAAACATCTCAGGTTGCATCCGTTTTCCAAAATGTATTATCTAGTCCATCTCAGAATGTATTCTGGATGGTATTAGTTGTTGTTATTGGTATGTTAATATGTTCAATGGGATTACAGAACGGTGTAGAAAGAATTACAAAAGTCATGATGATTGGCTTACTTGGACTCATTGTAGTTCTTGCAGTACATGGTTTGACACTTGATAATGCGATGGCAGGTGTTAAATTCTATTTATATCCAGACTTTAATAAGATCAAACATATTGGCTTATTAAATGTGATTGTAGCGGCAATGAACCAGTCTTTCTTTACTTTAAGTATCGGTATTGGTTCAATGGCGATATTCGGTAGCTATTTAAAGAAAGATAAAACTCTTTTAGGGGAAGCAGTGAATGTTGCGGTGTTAGATACATTTGTTGCTATTGTGGCAGGTCTTATCATCTTTCCAGCATGTTTCTCATTTGGAGTAAATCCTGACAGCGGTCCTAGTCTGATTTTTATTACTTTACCTAATGTCTTTTTATCAATGACAGGAGGTAGAATCTGGGGTGCTCTATTCTTCATATTTATGGCTTTCGCATCATTATCTACAGTCATTGCAGTATTTGAAAATATTATTGCCTGCACAATGGAACTATGGAACATCACAAGAAAGAAATCAGTAATCATTAATTTGATTCTTATTACTGTATTCTCATTACCTTGTGCTTTAGGATTTAATGTCCTTGACTTCTTGCAGCCTCTTGGCAGTGGTTCAACAATATTAGATCTAGAAGACTTTATCGTAAGTAATCTTCTCTTACCACTTGGGTCTCTTGTTTATTTATTATTCTGTACATCTCGCCTAGGGTGGGGATTCAAGAATTATCAAACAGAAGCCAATATGGGGGATGGTCCTAAGATTCAGAACTGGATGCAGGGTTATCTTACAATTATATTACCTATTGCGGTCATATTCGTATTTATCAGCAGTTTGATGTAAACAGTGGATATTCCACTGTTTTTTTGTGATTTCTCCTAAATTATATGGAATATATTATATAGAGGAGGATCACTTAATGAAAAAAAGTCGTATAGAACATGTGAAGAAATATAGTATGCTTTCTCTTATAGAAGATTTAGGCTTTACTCTTGTTTATGAGAGTTCTAATTACTATCATCTTGAGGAACATGATTCATTAAAAATCAGAGTAAATATCAATAGATTCTATTGGTATTCAAAAGGATTTGGGGGAGACACGATTACGTTATGCCAGACATTGGGGTTAGAAAAGAGTCCAGAATTTCATTCTTTTATCTATACGATTCTTTATCTGGAAATGAGAATGTATGAGAATCCTCATCATGAATTTAAAAAGATTAAAAGACAAGAGAGAAAACTTGTTTTACCACGTAAAGATATTAATAATAAGAAGGTCTATTACTATTTATATGAAAGAGGCATTAGTCTCAATATTATTGATTACTTTATTAATCATGATTATCTCTATCAGGAATCAGTGCATCATAATCTTGTCTTTGTATCTTATAAAGGAAGTCAACCAGTATTCATAAGTAAAAGGGGAAGTGTGATAAATAATCGTTATATGCGTGAGCAGGTAGGAAATGATTATAACCATTGTTTTTATATATCGCATAACACGTCGCAGTTAATTGTGACTGAATCTATTATTGATATGATGTCTCTAATGACTTTAACTAACGATTTTAATAATTATGATTATCTATCATTGAATTCTGTCTCTCATTATCGTGCACTCTTTTATCATATAGAACATCAACCAATAGAAAGAGTCCTATTAAGATTAGACAATGATCAAGCAGGAAGAGGGGCAGTTCATACAATCGTTGATATTTTAAATAAGAACTATCCCTATATCAAAATAGATGTAGCCTATCCTTATAGGCATAAAGATTGGAATGATTATCTTGTTTATGGTATTAAGCAAAAAGAAAATGATATAATTATATTCTAGAGAGGATGAGATATATGAAACTTATATTAAAACAAAAGATCTTTAGTTTGATGGATAGTTATGATATCTATGATGAATATGATCAGGTTGTCTATACAGTAAGCAGTCGTCTTTCATGGGGTCATAAATTAGATGTATATAACCCATCAGGTCATTGTCTAGCAACCATTAAAGAAGAAATATTGACATTCATGCCAAGATTTAGTATCTACATAGATGATCATTATATCGGTTCATTCCAGAAGAAACTCAGTTTCCTATTTCCTAAATATGTCCTAGAATTTAACGACTGGTCTATTGATGGAGATTTTATGAACTGGAATTACACTATAAGCGATTCTTATCATGAAATTGCGACTATATCAAAAGAACTATTTCATTTTACAGATGTCTATGTCATTGATGTTCATAATAGCCAGGATGCACTATATGCATTACTTGTTGTACTTGCAATAGATGCTGAAAAGTGTTCAGCCTCAAATAACTAAAAAAAGAAGCCGAGGCTTCTTTTCTTATGCATCAGAACGGGCAAATTTATTCTTCATAGTAAAGCTTAATTCATCTAAGACAAGATGTAATGTTTTTGAAGTTTCCTTCTTCAACATATCAGCTGCCTTTTGATTGGCTTCATGTCTTAATTCTGTTTTTCTTGCTTCATCTGTTTCTTTTTCAATTAGTTCATCATATGTATGAATAATATGATGTGAATGAGATTGTACCACTCTTTGATAACGTTCAATATGGATGGCTGACTGTTTATCACATGCATCAGCCATAGCACCTATAAGTCTATTGGCCCAATAGAAGTTATCAGTAGATACTTCAGCAGTTGTATTGCTGTAATATTCAGGTACAGTATCAATATGAATATATAATGGAACAAGTGTATTAAATACATTTGAACCAAATGTAAACCATTCAATAGGTTCCTGGCCCTGTCTTACCTGTAATACAGATAAGAAGTCATTTCTATTGATTCCTACAGGACGTAATGCACCTTTATTAGATAAATCTCCACGCGTAATATATGGATCATAAGGCGTATTCTGGAAATGCGTTGATAATGCATATTTTACATCTTCTACAGTAATCTTTCTTTCAGGTACCATAGTCCAAGGAATATCATCAGAAAATGGTGTAAAGTCTGCATTTTCTCCATCCCATTTATAAGTATGTGGATTTAAATAACGTCTAATAAACCAATCACGTGGTGTGTTATAGACATGATCTGAATCATCATGTGAACCAAATGCATAACGTGCATTAAATGAATCATCTAGATTTAAACATAAATGATTCTTTTCAATAAATTCCTTTAAATCATCACTACATAAATGATTTTCTTGAGTAGTAAAAGCATCCTTTAAATCAAATGTATCAATACCTAACTGGTTAGGCATTACAACATAAGCATCATCTGGTACTCTTCTTGCAATCCAATGATGACCACCAATAGTTTCTAACCACCAGATTTCATCATGATCAGAGAAGGCAATTCCGTTCATTTCATATGTTCCATACTTTTCTAGCAGTGAACCAAGTCTTAATACACCTTCTCTTGCACTATGTATATAAGGTAATACAAGATAGACAATATCTTCTTCACCAATACCGCCTGGTGTATTTGTTTCTTCATCATATTCTACAAGTGGATCAGCCCCTAATACACGAGGATTAGAAGTGATTGTTTCTGTCGCTGTCATTGCGACTTCTGCTTCATTAATTCCACTTGCTGCCCAGATACCTTCACCTTTTAAGGCATTTGGCATCGCAGTATATCTCATTGGATTATCAGGTAATTGAATCTTTAAATGAGATAATACTGTTTCATAAACTCTATTTTGTTGTTCTGGATGAATCACTGCAAGTTTCTTTGGTGTAAATCTTGTAGATTGTGAATCATCATTTCTTGCGATTAAGGTAGAACCATCATAAGATGCATTCTTACCTACTAGTAATGTCGTACATGGCATACATTCATTCCTCCTTGTAGACTCTATTATAGACCTTAAAGTAAAATAATTCAGCACATATGTGCAACCAAATGGAGGGAATCATCGTATTAATAGTGAAGGGAGGGAAATATCATGACAATAGAAGATGTAATTGATACCTATGGGGATATGGTGACTCGCATTTGTATCATGAATTTGAGAAATAGTGATGATGCGAAAGACTGTTTTCAAGAAGTTTTCATTAAACTCTATAAGCACGGCATGATAGAAGACCATGATTATCTAAAACACTGGCTGATTCGTGTCACAATCAATACATGTAAGGATTATCGTCGTGTTTTCTATAAGAAGACAATTAATATAGAAGATGTGCTTATTCAAGATGAGAAGAAGGATTATGTATTACTTCCTGTGATATTAGATATGCCAACGCGTTATAAGAATGTACTTTATTTATATTACTATGAAGGATATAAAACAGATGAAATTTCAGAAATATTAAAGATGAATATCAATACAGTGAAATCAAGATTAAAAAGAGGAAGGGAGATACTAAAGAAGAAAGTGGGTGAGGATGATGAATAAATGGAAGGAATTTGATGATATTCATACGCCAGAAGATTGGAAGAAGATCACATATACACAAAAGAAAAAACATTATTCATTTTCTATGGTTTTAACAACTGTTATTGTATGTATTTCTTTAATAACTGTCAGTGCATTTCATTCTGATATGTCAGAATGGCTGACAAATCACTTTTCTAAAGAGGATATTCATCCTGTTGAGAATGTGGCTTTTAAGGATATCAGATGGGGTGAGGCCCCTTTTGGATATACATATACTAAGGATGATAAAATAAAAAATATCTATCTTATGCATCATAATCAAATCAAACTACAAAAACCACGTACATATAAGGGTGTTTATAAGAAACCATTCTCTTTTAGATATGTGCAATATCATCATGATATTTTCATGTATGATTTTTCAGGTTATGTAGAGTATGGTGTCAATCGTATATTCAATAATACTGTTTATTTATGTACAAAAAAGAATGATATCATAGCCTTGAATATGAAGACAGGAAATATTGAAGCAATAACCACTGATCATCGTTCTGTAAATCCATACCTATCACCTCATGGACGTTATCTACTTATTAATAAGCAGAATGAGTATTGGACAATCTATGATACAGTCAATAAGACAGAAAAGATTGTACCTGATATGTGTGGGTATGCTTTATCAAATGAACATTCATTTTATGGTGATGATTATATTATTACTTATGGTGATGATTATACGATTGTGATTGATTGTGCAACGCAGAAGGTGGTTGAAAAATGGAATGGTATTACTGAATTTGCGTCTGCATTTGAATTAGTAGATAATACAATCATTAATCATGTTACTAGAAAGAGTTGTGAAATAAAGGAAGAAAATTATCGTATAAAAATTGCAAGTTCTACAAGTCAATATCTTCTTATCACAAAGGAAAATGAAGATTCTTTCTATGATAAGCATGTCAATTATTATCTCTATGATATTCAAAAGAATAGCTATGTTCCATTATCTTTACCATTTAAAAATGGTGTTGATATTTCACTCTATGAATATGAAGGAGAAAACAAATTGATCATCTATGATGATAAACAAAGCTATTTAGTCAATCTTCAATCATTGTTCCAATAGAAAAGCGGGGGAGTTTTAATTGAACTCCCTCGCTTCATTATTTATTTAAAATCTTTTTTACTACATTTGCGGGTGCAAATTCATAATCAAGGAATTCCATTTCAAAGACACCCTGGCCTTGAGTCATAGAACGAAGATCAACTGCATAGTTCATCACTTCACTCATAGGTGCTTCTGCAATAATCTTAATTAATCCATCTTCAAATACATCAGAACCGATAACTCTCGCACGTAATGTATTTAAATGACTCATAATATCACCTGTAAACTCATCATCAATAATAACCTTCATCTTCATATATGGTTCAAGTAATGCAGGATCTGCTTTAGGCATCGCTTCCTTGAAGCACATAGATGTTGCAGTCTTAAAGGCCATTTCAGAAGAGTCAACAGAATGATAGGCACCATCAATAAGAGTTGCTTCAATACCTAATACTGGATAACCACCTAAGCATCCTGCTTTCACACTTTCAATAAGTCCCTTTTCAACAGCAGGGAAATAAGTACGAGGTACAGCACCACCAAATATTTCTTCCTTAAAAATATAAGGCTTATCATAATCACGAGAAGGTTTGAAAGTAATTTCTACTTCACCAAACTGTCCATGACCACCAGACTGTTTCTTATATCTTGTTCTTTGAGTGACTTCCTTTTTGATTGTTTCACGATAAGGAATCTTGACATCTTCAAACTTTGCTTCTACTTTAAATCTTGCTTTTAATTTATTGAGCACTGTATCAAGATGAATATCACCAATACCAGATAAGCATTGTTGCTTTGTTTCTTCGTTATATTCATAAACTAAAGTAGGATCCTCTTCGAGTAATCTATTAATCGCATTCGCAATCTTTTCTTCATTGCTCTTACCAAGAGGTACAATCGCTTTCTTATAATATGGTTTAGAATATTCTGTATCAGGAATAAGAATAGGAGAACGTGGATCACATAATGTATCATTTGTATGACATGTAGTTGAACGTGTAAATGCACCAATTTCCCCTGCATGAAGTTTATCTACTTCAATCAAGTTTTTACCCATAGGCTGATAAATCTTCACAATCTTTTCATCTTCTTTTTCTTTTGGATTATAAAGAGTCATACCTGCATATAAAGTACCACTTGTTACTTTGAAATAAGAAGTCTTACCTACAAATGGATCAGTAATTGTCTTGAAGACAAATAAGCTTGTAGGTGAATCTTCATTACATTCTAAAATCTTTTCATCGTCTTTCTTTAAATCTTTTACAATAAGTGCATTCTTTGGATGATTGGCTGAATCAAAGAAAGCACACATAGAATTTAAGATAATACTAATACCAATACGATCAGTACCACAAAGTACAGGAATCAAACTACCATCAGTTACACCCTGTCTTAATGCATTAGAAATCTCTTCTTTTGTGAAAGGTTCTTCTTCTAAATATTTTTCAAGTAATTCATCACTTGTATTCGCTACGGCTTCATCAATCATTGCTTTGATTGGTAATACTTCATCCATCATATCTTCAGGAATAGGGGCCTCATGTGTCTGACCATTTTCAAACATACGTCCTTCCATCTTTGCAACATTGACATAACCAATCATCTTGTTATTATCCATGATTGGTACCTGTATTGGGGCAATACCCTTACCATAAGTATCTTTTAACTGCTGAAGCTTTGTAGGATAATCACTATTTGGATTGTCTAATCCATTAATATAGATGATCTTACCTTTATCTCTTGCCTTATACATTGCTTGTTTTGTACCTGCTGAAATACCAGCATAACTTGGACAAATAATTAAAGCAGATTCACAAACAGATAAAGCTGCTTCTGTTTCACCTACGAAGTCAAAAGTACCAGGAACATCTATTAAATTAATCTTACAGTTATCCCATTCAATCGGAATGATTGATAAATTAATAGAAGATTGACGTGCAATCTCCTCAGCACTATAGTCACTAATTGTATTACCACTTTGGATATTACCAATCTGACCAATTGCTCCAGCACGGTAAGCCATTGTTTCTACTATACTTGTCTTACCACATCCAGAATGTCCTAAAACAGCTACATTTCCAATTTCGTGCGCATGATAATCTCTCATAAACATCTACCACCTTTCTAATGCACTTCTATGTAATGTAAATCTATAAAAATATTTTATCATACATCATTTTAATAATGGAAAATAATCACTGTTTTAAAAAAAGTTTTCTAAAATAAGGAGTGAATGGGTATAATGGAAGTGAAAGTACTTTGGTAAATAGATTATAACTGTATCATATTTACAAGATGATGATATGTGAAAAAGAGTTCTTTGTAACAATCGTGCTCGTGATAGCGCATCCATGGACTTACATTTCAGATTGTGTAAAATAGTACCTGTACAAGAGTTACGCCAACTCTTGAAAGGGAGGAAATTAAATGGACGCTTTTGCTGATAAGCTAGGACGTGTCGGTGCTTGGTGTGGTCAGAATAAGTACTTGAATGCAATCAAGAATGCATTCCAGAACTTTATGCCAGCTACAATCTCAGGTGCCGTTGGTGTTCTTTGGACAAACGTTTTAGTAAACGAAACAACAGGTTTAGGTGCTTTATGGTCTCCAATTATGGTTCTTAAAGTTCTTAACCCAATTTTTACTGCTATGCAGTATGCTACAATCTCATGTATTACTATTGGTATTACTATGTTACTTGCTTCTGAAATTGCTGAAGCAAATGGTGAAACTGGTGCTTACCCAGCTGTATTAGGATTCATCTTATGGATGATGGTAACTCCAACTTCATTTGCTGCAAAAGATTTATCTGCTTCATTCATCGATAAAGCTGGTAAATCTCATGGTTATACTTTAGGTGATTTTATCAACGTAACAGGTGCGGCTGCTAAAAATAAGATTACAGCTGATAGCTTCACTTACAGTGGTATCTTATCTAACTATACTGCTGCAACTGGTTTATTCACAGGTCTTATCGTTGCAATCGTTGGTATGGAACTTTACAATATGTTCCGTAAGAATGATGCATTAAAGATCAAGATGCCAGAACAGGTTCCACCTGGAGTTGCTCGTGCATTCGAAGTATTAATCCCAACTTGCTTAACTGCAATCGTTGTTGGTGCTGTTGGATTAGTATGTCAGTTAGCTACTGGTGCTGAATTAAACGCATTTATCTTTAATGTCGTTCAGAAACCATTACAGAGCTTAATTGGTAACAATATCTTTGCAGTTGCTATTCTTTATGTAATTATCTCATTATTCTGGTGCGTAGGTATTCATGGTAACAACATGGTTGCTGCTGTTAAGGAACCAATCTTCAGACCATTACTATATGCTAACACAGCTGCATATACTTCAGGTGCTGCTCAGAAGGACATTCCATATGTAATGAACTTAACTATGTTACAGATGTTTGGTGAATTCGGTGGTTCTGGTGTTACTATCGGTTTAGTAATCGCAATTCTTATCTTCTCTAAACGTGAAGATAACAGAACTATCGCTGGTATCTCTGTCGTTCCAGGTTTATTCAACATCAACGAAACTATGACATTTGGTGTGCCTCTAGTATTGAACCCAATTCTAGATATTCCATTTATCTTAGCTCCAGTAGTTACACTTGTTGTAGGTTATCTATTAGTTTCTAGTGGATTCTGTCCTAAGATCGTACTTGAAGTACCTTGGACAATGCCACCAGTATTCTTAGGATTCTTATGTACAGGTGGTAAACTAATGGGTGCTGTATCACAGTTAATCGTTATCGCATTATCTGTTGTAATCTATACACCATTCTTGATTGCTTACGAAAAATATCAGGCTAAACAGTCTGAGGCTGAATAATCAATCATTTCTAGGTACTTTCTAGGCGGGAAAGTACCTTTTTTATGCGTATAAGGGAGGAAAAGTTATGTTATTAGATGAACTTATAGAATCTGGAGGAAACCTTCAGAAAGGTATTGAATTAAATACAAAACTCAGTGATGCTGAAAAATCAATCTGTCAGTATATTATCGAACATTTAGATCAGGTGCCTTATATGTCTTCAAGAGAATTAGCACGTTTGACTTATTCTAATCCAACATCTATATTAAGACTCTCTAGAAAGTTCGGTTATGCCAATTTTAATGACTTTAAATTTGATATTGTATTAAAACTACGTGATATGCATATGCCTAAAGTAGAACTTAACAAAAATGATAGTGGCTTAGAATGTATTAATAAAACAGCACAGCTTTATGATAATGTAATCGCGCGTACAAAAAATAATATATCACTTGCACAATATGATGAAATTATTGATGTATTAAATAAATGTGAGGCAATTGATATTATTGCGACAGATATGAACGCAAATATTGCGCATTATGCGCAACATGTTTTGATGCCAATTGGTAAACAAATTCATGTTTATGAAAATCAGGACTTACAGGTACATGCTAGTCTAAATGTTCCATCAACTCATGTTGTTATCTTGGTCACTAAAACTGGCTTTAAACGACATATTCTGGATAATGCACGTATATTATGCCGTAGAGGTATTACAACTATTGCGATTACACCAGATGATAAAGGACCAATCTCTAAATGTGTCACATATACAATCAAGGCAGAAAGCAATGAGACATTTGTGAAATTACGAGATGTTATTTTCAGTATTTCTACTAAGTTTATCTTTGATTTATTCTTTACATCTTTATGTGCTATCAACTATGAGAATACATTGAATTCGGATGAATTTTACAATAAAACTGTTGGTTAAAACAAATAAAAAGGATTGAGCCATTGACTCAATCCTTTTGCCTTACTGAATGGTATCCAAGATATCCTTCATTTTCTTTGCTAGACCTTTAGTCTTTTCTACTGATAATGAACAGATAGCGACACGAATACCAAGATTGACCTTTACAGTAAAGATATTATTTGCCATTAAAGCTTCATGATATTTATCACGAGTTTCATTATCCATAGCAAGTGTAACGAAGAAACCTTCTTTATATGGATAATACTTTAATCCTACTTCATCGGCCTCAGTTGTGAAGATATCTCCTCTTTCTTTTAATAAGTGAACATATTTTAATCTTTCCTGATCATATTCTTCACAGTGGTTATCTAATACATCTACAAATGTTTCCATTGCTCCATTGTTGATATTTGACCAAGTTGCACGAGCATTCTTTTCAAATACGATCTTTACCTGATTCACTGATTCTTTCTTCTGACCTAAGATGATTGCTGCACCACATCTTAAACCATAGCTTGTCATTGACTTAGATAATGAGAATGAAACAACCACAATCACATTATCGCTGATCTTGTCAAACTGACCAAAATAAGTCTTAGCTTCTTTCTGGCGGCTTGAGAAATCAATATAAGCAATATCATTTAATAATACAACGGCATGAGTCTTGCTGCATTCATTTAAGAAAGTAATCACTTCATCCCATTCTTCATGAGTTAAAGAATAACCAGTAGGGTTATGACAAGGGTCATTGATGACAATCACTAACTTATTCTGTTTCTTCATTGTTTCAAGGCATGTTTCCTTGAAAGAAGCAATATTGAAATGATCTCCTTCAAATAAAGAATACTTAGCCATTTCAAGATTGTGCATCTGAGCCATTAATGCATAACTACCCCATGCAATTTCAGGTAGGATGACAGTCTGACCTTCATCTAAACATTCTTGAATAGTCATAGATACAGCACCAGTTCCTCCTGGAGTTGCCACTACTTCATGTTCAAGATGGCTATTACCATCTAATACCCAATCATAAGCCTTTTGTCTAAAAGTAGGGTTACCAGTAAAGCTTGCTGCATACTTTGCAAGAACCTTATTATCAAGATTCTTTAAAGAATTGAAGACACTGTCCAATGCGACAAGCTGACCTTCTTCATTATATAAAGAACCGATAGTTGCATCTACAACCTGATCAGCTCCATACTTTTCTTTCGCTTCCTTTGCTTTCGCAACAATAGTAAATACGGTATCTACTATTGGCTGCTGATTTACGCTATCTTTTACGAAATTCATACGTTATCCTCCGTTTGTTTAGTAATATAGATACTATTCTAATACGCTAATGCGTTTGAAACAAGTCAACAAAGCGATATTTCTCATTTGTTTCACAAAATCATTGTATTTTAATGTACATCATTGTACACTATGTATGGCGTTATTCTCAAATGAGAATAACGGAAAGGAGTTTGTATGAAGGATCGTTATAACCGTACAATTGATTATATGAGAATATCGATTACAGATAGGTGTAACTATCATTGTGTATATTGTAATCCAGATAAATTCAAATTTCTTTCACATAATGATATTTTACGCTATGAAGAGATACTAGATATATGCAAGGTGGCAGTTAAGCTAGGTATAGTGAACTTCAAGGTGACTGGTGGAGAACCGACGGTAAGAAAAGGATATCTTTCTTTTTTAAGACAGCTCAAACAGCTAGAGGGTGTGAGACAGGTAACTCTTACAACTAATGGCTTATTACTAGATGCACGTACTATGGATGAGTTAAAGGATATAGGCATTGATGGAATCAACTTCTCTATAGATACACTTGATTCAAAGAAATATGCTTCTATCTGTGGTAAAGATACACTTGATACAGTATTAAATAATCTTTTCTATGGTGTTTCTATTGGACTCAATATAAAAATCAATACAGTCGTAGGGCCACTTTTTACACAAAGTGATTTAGAAGGCTTGATTGATTTTTGTGAGAATTTACCAGTGAGTCTTCGTTTTATAGAACTCATGCCACTTGGTTTAAATAAAAGAGAAAATAAAATAGAAGAGGTACAGTCATATTTTGCATCACATTATAATATAGAAGAAATCACAGAAAGATTAGGCAATGGTCCTGCACATTATATAAGAATAAAGAATATGAAATGTGTCATTGGCTTTATTGAAGCCTTACATCATAAGTTCTGTCATGAATGTAATCGTGTGCGTTTGTCTAGTACAGGATCATTGAAATTATGCTTATTTCATAAGAATAGCATCGCATTAAAGCCTTATATAGGTGATGAAATCAAACTAGAAGAAGTGATGAGAGATGCCATTTATATGAAACCAGAACAGCACCATTTCGAAGATGAACAAAGCGGTACTGTAATGAATCAAATAGGAGGGTAATATGGGATTTACACATTTTGATGAAGATGGCAACGCCATTATGGTAGATGTATCTGATAAAGAGATCACAAAAAGAACAGCTTATGCAAGAGGGACTATTCAAGTCAATCATGAGATTATTGAGCATATTAAAAATAATACAATAGAAAAAGGGGATGTTCTTGGTGTTGCAAGAATTGCGGGTATTATGGCTGCAAAAAAGACAAGCGATATGATTCCGCTTTGTCATATATTAATGATTACTAATGTCACTGTTGATTTTGAAATAGATGAAGACAACAATCAGATTCATGCCTTTGCGACAGTGAAATGTAAAGGGAAGACAGGGGTAGAAATGGAAGCACTACACGCAGTAAGTGTTACATTATTAACTATTTATGATATGTGTAAGGCAATCAGTAAAGAAATGGAAATCAAAGATATTCATTTATTAAAGAAAACAGGTGGAAAGAGCGGTGAATTCAATTGGCAGGAAAAATAGAAGCAATTTGTATTAGTGAGAAGAAGGGAACTGAAAAGAAACCTATACAAGAAACTAAAATAATAGAAGATTTTGGCTTAGAACATGATGCCCATGCAGGTAAATGGCATAGACAGGTCAGCTTATTACCTTATGAAGAAAGAGAAGACTTTAAAAGACGTGGTGGAGATGTAGAAGATGGTGCTTTTGGTGAGAACCTTCTTATTTCTGGTATTGATTTTAATAAGCTTGTTGTAGGAAGCCATGTTCATATTGGTGAAGTGGATTTAGAAATCACACAGAGAGGTAAAAGCTGTCATGCTCATTGTCGTATTTATCACCAGGTAGGTGAATGTATTATGCCTCGACTTGGTATTTTCGCAAGAGTCATTCATGGCGGAGTGATTCATTCTGGTGATGAAGTGACTTATACACCACCTACTGATTCACGCATGCGTGTCGCAATACTCACTTTATCCGATAAAGGAAGTCAAGGATTAAGAGTGGATGAAAGTGGTCCTTCTATTAAGGAATATATGGAAGAAAGAGGTTATCATGTCACTTCTTTAGATATCCTTCCAGATAATCAGAAGATGATTGAGCAGGCTCTTATTAATCTAAGTGATCGATGTGAGAATGATTTAATTTTGACTACAGGAGGTACAGGCTTGTCACAAAGAGATGTGACACCTGAAGCGACATTAAAAGTGGCCACACGACTTGTGCCAGGTATTTCTGAAGCGATTCGTTATGAATCTATGAAATATACAAATCGTGCCATGTTATCTAGAGGTGTAAGTGTTATTAGAAACAACACGCTCATTATTAATCTTCCTGGAAGTGTCAAGGCAGTGAAGGAGAGTTTGGATATTATTATAGATCCTCTTCATCATGGCTTAGAAATCTTAAAAGGAGATGCACACGATTGTGCAAGAAATGATGATTGATTATTCACCTATATGGATCTCATTTAAATGCGCTGCTTTTTCTATATTTATCACATTCTTTTTAGGACTCTTTGCAGCAAGATGGATGATGACACTTAAAAATAAGGTCATTCAACTTATCTTTGATGGTATCTTCACACTTCCACTTGTTTTACCACCGACAGTAATGGGCTTTTTCCTATTATTGATATTTGGAGTTAATCAGCCGATTGGTTCATTTTTCTTAAATGTATTAGGCGTGCGTATTGCTTTTAGCTTTAGTGCCACAGTGATTGCGGCAGTCGTCATCTCTTTTCCCATCATGTATCGCTCGGCAAGAGGGGCTCTTGAACAGGTGGATGAAGATTTGGTCGATGCTGCAAGGACAATTGGCATGAGTGAAACAAGTATCTTTTTCAAGGTACTCGTACCTAATGCCTTGCCAGGTATTATCAGCGGGGGCGTATTATCATTTGCGAGAGGTTTGGGAGAGTTTGGTGCAACAGCGATGCTTGCAGGTAATATTGTTGGAAAAACACGTACACTGCCTTTGGCTGTCTATAGTGAAGTTGTCAGCAGTGATATGCATAGCGCATCTTTTTATGTTTTTGTTATTATCGCTATATGCTTTACGGCTGTGATATTACTGAATATCTATCAGTTATGGGTGAAGCAAAAGAGAGGTTATTAATATGTTATTAGAAGTGGATATCTATAAAAAACTAAGTGAATTTGACTTAGATGTTCATTTTAAGATTAATGAAATATGCTTGGGTGTGATGGGGCCAAGTGGCAGTGGTAAAAGTATGACACTTAAATGTATTGCTGGTATAGAAACACCCGATTCAGGAAGAATTGTCTTGGATGGAAGAGTACTCTATGATTCAGATCAACATGTTAATTTATCACCACAAGAAAGAAATATTGGATATATGTTTCAGAATTATGCATTATTTCCAAATATGACAGTTTATGACAATATTGCCTCACCTCTTGTGGCCCGCAGACTTGATAAGACTACAATTCATGATTCAGTGATTCAGCTGATGAAGGAGTTGCATATAGAAGGATTAGAAAAGCGTTATCCAAGACAGCTGTCAGGGGGGCAGAAACAGCGTGTTGCCATGGCAAGACTATTAATCTATAATGCTGAGGCGATTCTTTTAGACGAACCATTCAGTGCTTTAGATGAAGATTTAAAAAGGGAACTCTTAAAAGAGATGAAGACTAAACTAGATGCTTACCATCGACCTGTTGTCTTTGTATCCCATAATAAGGATGAAATCAAAACTTTGAGTCATGAAATGGATATTATAAAAAAAGGAGAAATGATTCATGAAGAAATTAGTTAGTATCTTATGTGCTTTTGCTCTCGTATTCGGTTTAGCTGGATGTGGCCAAGAAAAGAAGCCTGAAAAGAAAGTCACAATTACTATTGCGGCTGCAGCCAGTCTGGAAAAGACATTTGAAGAAACACTTATTCCTCGTTTTGAAAAGAAATATCCAAATGTGAACGTAAAGGGTGTTTATGACAGCAGTGGTAAATTACAGATTCAGATTGAACAGGGATTAGATGCTGATGTGTTCTTTAGTGCAGCCACTAAACAGATGGATAGCTTAGTTGATGAAAAACTTGTTGATTCTAAGAGTGTTGTAAATTTATTAGAAAATAAACTTGTATTAATCAAAGGGAAAGATACAAAAACTGCTGTAAAAGGTATTTCAAACATTACTGATGCGAAGATGATTGCGGTAGGTGATCCTGAAGTAGTACCTGCAGGTCAGTATGCGAAAATCGCACTTACTAACGCAAATACTTGGGATGCTATCCAGAATAAGATTTCTTTAGGTGGTAATGTCACTGAAGTATTAAGCTGGGTAGAAAGCGGAAGTGCTGAAGTAGGTCTTGTTTATTCTACAGATGCAGCCAGCAGTTCTAAAGTAACAGTACTTGAAAAGGTCAATAACAACTTATTAGATACACCAGTTATTTATCCAGTAGGACGTGTAACTAAAACTAAACATCAAGAAGAGGCCAATAACTTAATCAAGTTCTTACAGACTAAAGAATCTAAAGAAACATTCAAGAAGAGTGGTTTTACTATTTGTAAGTAGACTAGAGGAGGGGATTTCCCTCCTTTTTGTAAGTATTGACACATTAGATAATAAGAAATAAACTTTAACTATACGAGGAGGACAAATCATGAAACAAATCAAGACAGAAGATGCAGTAGGGGCAGTATTATGTCATGATATTACTGAAATTGTGAGAGGCGTAAGAAAAGGCGCACGCTTTAGAAAAGGTCATATCGTAAAAGAAGAAGATATTCCTGTATTGTTATCTTTAGGGAAAGAAAACCTCTATGTATGGGAAAATGATGAGACAATGATGCATGAAAATGAAGCGGCAGAAGTATTATGTAAGTTGTGTCAAAATGATCATATGTCTACAACTGAAATTAAAGAAGGTAAAATAGAATTAATTAGCACCATTGATGGCTTATTTAAAGTGAATAGAGAAAAGTTATTAGAAGTGAATCGTATGGGTGAAATGATGATTGCAATAAGAAACGGAAATACAGTTGTTCATTCAGGTGATCATCTAGCAGGTATGCGTATTATTCCATTAGTTATTAAAAAGGAAAAGATGGAAGAAGCATCAAAAATCACTGATACACCAATACTTGAAGTAAAGCCTTTTGTATTTAAGAAAGCAGCCGTTATTACTACAGGAAGTGAAGTCTATAAAGGACGTATCAAGGATACATTTACTCCTGTTATTATTGATAAATTAAAGGAATATGATGTAGAAGTCGTATTCCATAAACTATGTCCAGATAATCCAGATATGGTCACAGGTGCTATACAAGAAGCACTTGACATGCATGTAGATATGGTGATCTGTACTGGTGGTATGAGTGTTGATCCAGATGATAAGACACCACTCGCAATCAAGAATACAGGGGCCAATATTATTAGTTATGGTTCACCTGTTTTACCAGGTGCGATGTTCTTATTGTCATATAAGGGAGATACACCAATTGTTGGTTTACCAGGATGTGTGATGTATGCAAAAAGAACAGTCTTTGATTTAGTTCTTCCTCGACTTGTAGCCAATGATCCAATCACTGCTGATGAACTTGCAATGCTTGGTGAAGGTGGTTTATGTTTAAATTGTCCACAATGTACATTCCCAAATTGTGGTTTTGGAAAGGGCTGGTAGGATGACATATCATAATCCTGAAAAATTTGATTTTAGAGTTAGACTTTTTAATGAAGAACCCTGTTTTGGAAAAGGTGTCTCACAGTTGCTGCATTTATGTGATGAGTATGGCTCTTTAAGTAAGGCCTGTGAGGTTATGGGGATGTCCCATTCTAAAGCATGGAAGATATTAAAGAGAGCTGAAGAAGATCTAGATATGAAGTTATTAGAACGTGTATCTGGAGGAAGTAATGGAGGAGGAAGTGTTTTAAGTGAAGAAGGAAAGACATTATTAAAGAAATATGATGAATTCCAGAAAAGAATGAAAGACTTCGCAGAAGAAACATTTCAACAACTATTTTATGAAGAAAGATAAATATTTGATTATTGCGTTTGATTCTACAAGTCATGCACTAGACTTAGAGGATAAAGCAAAAAATAAGATGCAGGGAAGGCTGATTCCTCTTCCAAGAGAAATAGAAGCAGGATGTGGACTCTGTTTTGCTTCTTTAGAACTAGACCAAGAGAAATGGCATAGATTCTTAGAAGAAGAACATGTACAATATGCTTATATGAAAGAGGTGATTTTCTGATGAGCGAGAAGATTTACTGTCAGGGTGGAGGATGCAGCGCAAAGCTTGGCGCAAAGAAACTTTCTCGCATCCTTGAAAAGATTGATAAGTATGAAGATCCAGACTTGTTAGTAGGCTTTGATAGTCATGATGATGCATCTGTATTAAAGATAACGGAAGATAAAGGAATTGTCTCTACATTGGATTTCTTTCCTCCAATGGTAGAAGATCCTTATCTTTATGGTCAGATTGCAGCCACCAATGCATTAAGTGATGTTTATGCTATGGGAGGTATTCCTAGAACGGCTTTAAATATTGTTTGTTTCCCAGATGAAGAAGATTTAAATATATTAGGAAGAATTATTGAGGGTGGCAATGATAAGTTAAAAGAAGCTCATGTAACACTATCTGGAGGGCATTCTATTAGAGATACTTCTATTAAGTACGGCTTAAGTGTGACGGGTATTGTGGATGTTGATTCTATTAAGACAAACAATAATGCCCAGACGGGAGATGTACTTATACTTACTAAGAAATTAGGTGTAGGTATGACACTCAATGCGATGCGTATGAAAGACGCGGCGCCAGAAGTATTAGATGATGTCTTTAAGAGTATGACAACACTTAATAAGTATGCTGCAGAACTACTGAAACCATATGATGTTCATGCACTGACTGATGTCACAGGTTTTGGCTTAATGGTTCATTTAAATGAGATGTTAGATCATAAAAAGAGTGCACTGCTTTATGGAAATAATATTCCTTATTTTAGAGATTGCCCTTATTATGTAGATGAGTTCTATTTAAGTGGGGCTGCTCAGACAAATAGAAATAGTGTAGAAAAAGAAGTTGTTTTTGAGAAGGAAAACTTCTTCTTAGAAGAAATTTTGTATGATCCTCAGACAAGTGGGGGATTACTTGCGAGTGTTGCGAAAAAAGACTTAGATGACATACTTGATGCATTTAAAGAAGCAGGAAGAGAATGTTATGTCATTGGAGAAGTTATTGATTTAAAAGATAAAAGTATATATGTAGGAGAATAAAAATGAGAAAGTTAGATGCAAGAGGATTAGAATGTCCATTACCAGTTGTAAAGACTAAGGAATTATTAAAGGAAAGTAGTGAAGCAGTAGAAGTATTAGTGGATAATGAAACAGCTGTAGAAAACCTAAAGAAGTTTGCGAAAGTAAAGGGTTATGATGCCGTAAGTAGTAAAGTGAATGAAGATTATCATGTAGTCATCAGTTCGGGCGAACAGGTTGTAGAAGAAAAGAAGGCTGATAATATCTTAAAAGGACAGATTGTAGTTCTCAGCAGTGATAGAATAGGCAGTGACAAGGAATTAGGAAAAATATTAATGAAATCTTTCATCTTTGCGCTTACTAAGCAGGATGCCTTCCCAGAAACAATTATTTTCTATAATGAAGGTGTAAAGATCACTACACAGGAAAGTGATACAGTGAATGATTTATTATTCTTAGATTCTGTTGGTGTTGAAATTGTGAACTGTGGAACATGCTTGGATTTCTTTAAGTTAAAAGATGATTTAAAAGTGGGCAGCATTACAAATATGTATGATATTGTAGAAAGAATGGAAAAGGCTGAAAAAGTCATCAAGCCTAACTAATATGAATAATCTTGTAGTAGTAAGAGGTGGCGGTGATATTGCGACTGGCACTATTTATAAGCTTGCCCGCTGTGGGTTTCATGTTCTTGTATTAGAGATTGCCCATCCAAGTGCGATTAGACGTAATGTTGCATACTCTGAAGCAGTATATGATGGTCATAAGGAAGTGGAAGGTATTGAATGCGTACTGATTCATTCACTTAACGAATTAGAATCTGTATTTAAAGAAAATAAGATTGCGATGATGGTGGATCCTGAAGGTAGTTCTATTGATATCTTAAAGCCAGAAATTGTGATTGATGCGATACTTGCGAAAAAGAATATGGGTACTTCAAGAAATATGGCGCCTATCACGATAGGTTTAGGTCCTGGATTTAATGCAGGAAAAGATGTTGATATCGTGATTGAAACAATGCGAGGACATCGCTTAGGTCGCTTGATTGAAGAAGGACCAGCAATGAAAAATACAGGGATTCCAGGACTTATTAAGGGATATGGAAAAGAACGTGTCATTCATGCAGAAGTAGAAGGTACTGTTCATCAGATTAAGAAGATTACGGATACAGTTGAAAAAGGAGACGTGCTTGCTTATATAGAAAACAAGGAAGGACAGCATCCTGTATATGCTTCTATGTCAGGGTTACTTAGAGGTTTGATTCGTGAAGGATATTATGTCACAAAGGGATTCAAGATGGCAGATATTGATCCTCGTTTAGATGAATATGAGAACTGCTTCACTATTTCAGATAAAGCAAGATGTATTGCAGGTGGTGTATTAGAAGCTATCTTCTATTTAAGAGGTCAGCATGATTTATTTTGATCAAGGGGCAACAAGTTTTCCTAAACTGCCCTCTGTTAAACAAGCAGTAATGGATGCACTTGACCACAATATGAATGCTCAAAGAAGTACAGGTGCTTTTAAGACAGATCGTCTTTTATATTCAACGCGTAAACTTATTGCACAGTATTTTAATCTACCTTCTTTTGACCATGTTATCTTTAATAGTGGTAATACAGAAAGCTTGAATACATGTTTAAAAGGAATCTTATCAAAGGATGATCATGTCATTACGACTTATGCAGAACATAATTCTGTCTTAAGACCACTTCGTCAAATAGGTGTTGATTTAACTGTTACAGCACCTTATAAGGAAGACATTCTTAAAAAAATAAGAGAAGACACAAAGATGATTGTTATGACGCATAGTTCTAATGTGACAGGTGAACTCTATGATATAGATGCCATTGGTCAAATAGCCCATGAACATCATATCCTATTTGTGGTTGATAGTGCACAAAGTGCAGGTCATATATCTATTGATATGCAGAAATCTCATATTGACTTGCTTACTTTTAGTGGTCATAAGGCATTACTAGGAATGAGCGGGGTAGGAGGAATCTGTGTCAATACAGATATATTCATTCACCCACTTAAGACAGGTGGAACAGGCATTGATTCCTTTAATAAAAAACAACCTGATAGTTATCCTGAACACTTAGAAGCAGGTACTTTGAATATACCAGGTATTGCCTCTTTAAATGCAGGTATGACTTATTTATTAGAACATCAAAAAGAGATAGAAGAAAAAGAAAAACAGCTTTTTGATGCCTTATACGAGGGCATGAAACGTATTAACGGAATCTCGTTTTATTGTGATTATGATACCTGTAGCCATACACCTATCATTGCCTTTAATCTTGAAGATTATGACTCATCTAAAATCAGTGATGTCTTAAGTTATAAATATGATATCATTACACGATGTGGTGCCCATTGTGCACCACTGATGCATACACATCTTAATACAGTAGAAAGAGGCATTGTACGCTTCAGTTTATCATTTATGAATAGTATGGAAGAAGTCAATACTGTCATTGATGTCTTAAAGGAGATGACTGAAGAATGATCATTAGTATTATTGGGTCAGGTGGAAAAACAACACGTATGAAGGAATTACTTCATCAATATAAAGAAGAAGGAAAAAAAGTTCTTATGACGACTTCTACACATATGCGTATAGAAGAAGATACTTTAGTTGATCCAAGTTATAAAGAAATTCAGGAAGAACTAAAAAACAAAGGCTATGCCTTTGCAGGCAATCGTTTTGATGAAAAGAAAATCAAGGCACTTGATCATGATTTACTCAATCAGCTAAAAAAAGAAGTGGATGTTGTATTGATTGAAGCAGATGGCTCTAGAGGTATGCCTTTAAAGGTGCCTGCAGACTATGAACCTGTCATAGACGAGGATACAAATCAAATTATTTTGATTACATCTATGAAAGGCTTAGGAAAACGCGTGAAAGATGTGGTTCATCGTTATGAATTATTAGACCTTGATCCAGATAGAATAGTAGACGGTTCGCTTATTCAATATCTTGTGAGATATTATTTAAAGAGATATCCTGATGCAGTTATTGAAGTCAAGCAACCTGAAGGACTATATCAAAGAGCTTTGGCTTCCTTAATAGAACATAACGTAGATGTGACATGTATACAAAAAGAGTGGTTCATGCCCCAGCCAAAATTAGTATTACTAGGTGCAGGACATGTCTCACAGTATGTCGAAAAAACAGCACATCTATTAGATTTCTATACAATAGTCATTGATAATCGTGAAGAATTTGCGAATTCAGCTATCTTTACAAAGACCCAGGAAGTGCATTGTGTCAACTATGAAGAAGCCGATCACTATTTCCCTGAAGAAGACAATACATGTTATGTTATTGTGACAAGAGGGCATAAGGATGATAAGGTCTGTCTGAAAAAAGTTCTTAATCAAAAAGCACTTTATATAGGTATGATTGGAAGCAAAGGTAAAGTGAAAAAGACTATGGATGCCTTAATAGAAGAAGGGTATGACGAATCTTTATTAAAACAAGTTCATGCACCTATTGGTCTTCCTATCCATTCACAAACACCTGCAGAAATTGCGATTAGTATTATGGCTGAAATCATTCAAGTTAAAAATACCCATCAATACTCTACAATGACAAGTGATCTCTATCATACCAAAGAGAAAGGCACTCTTTGTATCATTACATCTAAAGAAGGATCTGCCCCCCGAGGAATAGGTAGCATGATGCTTGTTACAGATGAAAAAATCATTGAAACAATTGGTGGTGGACGTGTCGAATACCAGGCAATACTTGATGCAAGAAATGAAGAAGGCATTCGTTCTCATCACTATGAATTAAGCAATAAAGAAGGTGCCAAGCTAGGTATGATTTGTGGTGGTCGTAATGATGTATTATTTATTCCTTTAAATTAGAAAGCGTGCAGGGCTGATCAGTCTGCATGATAACGCAATCTGATTGTATATCATCATAAAGTAATATACGATTATTAGGAAATATATAACGTTGAACACGTGACTTATCAAAATCTACAATCAGCTGGTCAATAAAAGAAGGATGAAGTTTATTTTCTATAGAATGACATATTCTTAAGAAGATATCGCTTGATTCTTCTTTTTTTATTTTATAAACATATAAATAAGATCTCATAATTCTCACCTCTATAACTATTATATATATTTATAAAATAGAATGCGTTATGTATGCTTTTGACAACTCCTTAAATGAGGTGTCTATTTAAAATATGTGAAAATTAAGTGAAACATCTTTGTTTTTACACATAATATATTATGTTATGATAGAAAAAAGGAGTTGAGAAGAATGCTTACAATTAAGGATGTATGCAAACAATATCATACAGGTGAACTCACTCAGACAGCTCTTGATCATGTATCTCTATGTTTAAGAGATAATGAATTTGTCGCAATATTAGGACCATCTGGTTCAGGAAAAACAACTTTATTAAATGTGATTGGCGGCTTAGATCAATATGATTCAGGAGATCTTATCATCAATGGTATTTCCACAAAACAATATAAGGATAAGGACTGGGATTCTTATCGAAATCATACAATAGGTTTTATTTTTCAAAGCTATAATTTGATTCCGCATCAGACAATTCTTGCGAATGTAGAACTCGCTCTCACAATTTCAGGTGTTTCTAGAGAAGAAAGAACATGTCGTGCAAAACGTGCACTGACTCAGGTAGGACTTGGGGAACAGTTTCATAAGCTTCCTCATCAGTTATCCGGTGGACAGATGCAAAGAGTGGCTATTGCCCGTGCTTTAGTGAATGATCCTGATATTTTACTTGCGGATGAACCAACAGGGGCACTCGATAGTGAAACAAGTATACAGGTTATGGATCTTCTTAAACAGGTGGCGAAAGAAAAACTTGTCGTCATGGTCACTCATAATCCAGAACTTGCACATATGTATGCTAATCGTATTGTAACTCTTAAGGATGGTGTGATTGTCTCTGATTCTCATCCAGCATCTTTTAACAAAGAAAAGCCTGTTCATAAAAATCTAGGAAAGACATCTATGAACTTCCTAACCGCATTAATGCTTAGCTTTAATAACCTTAAGACAAAAAAAGCCCGTACAATACTCACGTCATTTGCTGGCTCTATTGGTATTATTGGAATTGCGCTTATTCTTTCTATTTCTACTGGTGTGAATGCCTATATCTCATCCATTGAAAAAGAGACGTTATCAGAATATCCTCTTTCTATTCAATCTACAGGAATTGATATGAGTGCGATGATGGGTGAACCTGTGAAGAGAAACAACAGTGAAGTTAAGGTTGTGGATATGATGGAGAATATGTTCTCTAAGATTGGTTCTAATGATTTAAAGAACTTAAAATCTTATATTGAAGAACATAAAGAAATCAATCAATATGCCCGTGCTGTAGAATATGATTATGGTATCTCACCACAGATTTATACAAATGACCAATATGGTATAAGACAGGTCAACCCTGATACAACTATGAAGAAGCTTGGAGTGGGAACAAGCAGTAATTCTATGATGAGTAGTATGATGAATACGAATGTTTTCTATTCACTTCCATCTCATGCATCTTTATATGATGATCAATATGATGTAAAAGCGGGGCACTGGCCTAAAAATAAAAATGAGTGTGTTTTGGTTCTTTCTAAAAAAGGTGGAATCAGTGATTTTATGCTTTATACATTAGGCTTAAGAGACCCAACACAATTAGATCAGATGTTAAAAGCTTTTAGTGAAGAAAAAAGTGTTAAAGTCACAACAGGTAAACAAGGTTATCGTTATAAAGATCTATTAGGTATTACTTTTAAAGTAGTGAATGCCTCTTCTTATTATCAATATGATGATACATATAAGGTATATAAAGATAAAAGTAATGATACAAACTATATCAATTCACTTGTACAAAATGGCAGTGATTTAAAGATTGTTGGTGTTGTACAACCTAAAGAATCGACGAATGCTTCGATGCTTGCTATGGGTATTTATTATCCTTACTCACTTGCCACTTCTACTATTAAAGATGCGAGTAATAGCCAGATAGTTAAAGAGCAGCTAGAAAACAAAAATATAAATGTGATTACTGGACAATCTTTTAATGATCCGTCTCAAAAGTCATTTGATTTATCTTCTATGTTTCAAGTAGACAATAATGCACTAAAGAATGCATTTCAGTTTGATACAAGCAAGGTGAATATGTCCATGCCACAAATGGACTTGTCACAGGTATTAAGCCAGATTAAGATTGATATTTCTGATACAGATGCAAGTGCTTTTATGTCCACTCTTACTTCAGGTTATAACGATTATTTAAAGGAGCATCCTTTAAAAGAAGCAGAAAATTTAAATGAGGTGGTTCAAAATTATCTTCAATCCCAAAGAGCATCAGATATTATTAAGAAAGGTATTGATGATGCAATTAAAGAAAATGGTGAAATAAAGATCACTGAAGAACAGATGCAGAAGATTATGAAGAATGTCGCGGATGACTTTAGTGATTATGCAAAAGAAGATATCAATTCATTTACACTAGGATTACAGAGTAGTATGATGAACTATCTCAATTCACAGGATTCTAAGCAGGTTATCAATCAATTTATTAATAAAGTGATCAAGGATAATCATCTTGATGCCCAATTAAATACAATTATGTCAGGTTACATGCAGACTGTCACAAAACAGATGTCCACATCTCTTTCTCAGGCATTTACTTTTAATCCAGATGTCTTTAAACAGGCCATTAAAATGAATAGAGATGGTGCAGATATGACTGAACTTTTAAAATCAATGATGAATACAGAGCAGTCAAGCTATGATAATAATATGAAAAAATTTGGTTATTGCAGCTTTGATGATCCAAGTAGTATTAGTATTTATCCTCAGGACTTTGAAAAGAAGCAGTCCGTTTTTGATTATTTGGACCATTATAATGAGAAGATGAAAAAGATAGATGAAGATAAAGTGATTACCTATACAGATGTTGTTGGAACACTTATGTCTTCAGTCACTGATATTGTGGATGTTATTAGTTATGTACTTATTGCCTTTGTAGGTATTTCACTTGTGGTTTCTTCAATTATGATTGGTGTTATCACCTATATCAGTGTATTAGAGAGAAAGAAGGAAATTGGAATACTGCGTGCCATTGGAGCATCTAAACATAATATTTCACAGGTATTTAATGCGGAGACATTCATTGTTGGTTTATTATCAGGACTCATGGGTATTGGTATTACCTTGATTCTATTAATTCCTACGAATATAATTATTCATAATGTATCCAACCAGGCCTCTATCAATGCAATGCTGCCAGTAAGTGGTGCAATTATTCTTATACTATTAAGTATCGGGCTGACACTACTAGGTGGCTTGATTCCATCTCGTAAAGCAGCTAAAGAGGATCCTGTCAAAGCATTGCGTACAGATTAAAGGAGTAAATTATGCCAAAGAACGTTATTGATGAAATCTATTCATCCTATGATCATTTCTTTGATTCAGAAAAGAAAATAGCAAAATATATCATGCATCATACAAGTGAAGTGGTCAATATGACAGTAGGAGACTTGTCACAGGCTAGTGGCGCAAGTGAAGCTTCTGTCTCTCGTTTTTGTAAGAGAATTGGATTAAAAGGATTCCATCATTTAAAAATCTCTCTTGCCCAGGAACTTGTAGAAATACCCTCATGCAATACTACTATTTCTAATCGTATCTCTATTACTGATGTGAATAATTCATTAGATAGTATTCTTGCAAATAAGGTAGAAGAACTCACACAGACTATCACGATGATGAAATCAAATAAACTCGATGAAATACTTGATTGTATATTAAAATCAAGACATATCTATTTTGTGGCAGTAGGGAATACAGTACCTGTTGCTTTAGATGGATGTTTTAAGTTCAATCAGATTGGTATTCCAAGTTCTACATCTTCCATATTAGAAACAGAACTTGGTATGATCTTGAATGTTTCTAAAGAAGATATGGTTATTGCGATTAGTAACTCAGGAGAATCTTCAGGTGTCTTAACAGCAATTAAGGAAGCGCATAATCAGAAAGCGACAACACTTTCTATTACTAATAGTGATAAGTCATCCATTGCGTTAGAAAGTGATTATCATATTACGACAGCAACACGTGAAAAGGTTTATTTAGAAGGTTATTGTTTTTCTCGAGTCAGTGCTACTGCAGTAATAGAAATACTCTATTTATTTTTAACAACTATGAAAGAAGATGCACATGAAAAGAGCGCTCAGCATGAAGATTTGATTGCAGGAGATAAGATATAAGGTATGCAGGTGATGCATGCCTTTTTATTTATCAAAAACAATAATAAAAGTATTGAAAACAATAATTCTATAAGTATAATTAAGTTGAAAAGGAGAGAAGAGTATGAGAAACAGAATTACAATATTAAAAGAGAAGATGCTTAATGAAAAACGTTATGCATCTATTGAACAAGCGCGTATCATAACACGTATTTATAAAGAGAATGAAACTCTTTCTGTTCCTATGAAACGTGCCCTCTCTTTAAAAGCAGCGTTAGAAGAAATAGAAATTGGTGTTGAAAAAGAAGAATTGATTGTTGGAAATCGTACAAAAGGTGTACGTGCAGGTGTTGTATTCCCTGAAAGTGGCTGTTCTTGGGTTGATAAAGAATTTGAAACACTTCCTACTCGTCCTCAGGACCGCTTTGAAGTGAGAAGTGAGGATATCAAAGAATTTAGAGAAACGATTTACCCATACTGGAAAGGACATTCTATGGAGGATGTCATTAGAACACGCTATGGCAAAGAAATTGATCATATCAGTAAAGTAGTCAAGATCAATCAGAAAGACCACGCACAGGGTCATATCTGTCCTGATTCAGCTTTATGGTTAAAGTATGGGCCTCAAGGATTATTAGATAAGATCAATGACAAACAAGAAACAGAATTCTATACATGCACAAAACTTGTATTAGAAGGGGCTATCACTTTCATGAAGAGATATCATGATTATATTATCTCTATGCCTGATTATCATGAGAGTGATGATTTAAAGCGTGTTGCAGATAACTGCCTCTCTTTATCTCAAAGACCTCCAAAAACATTCCATGAAGCAGTGCAGTCTTTATGGTTCTTGTTTGTAATATTACATATGGAATCCAATGCTTCATCATTCTCACCAGGGCGTATGGACCAGTACCTTTACCCATATTATGAACATGATTTAAAAGAAGGACTTATTAGTAAAGATGATGCATTAGAAATATTAGAATGTCTCTGGTTGAAGTTTAATCAGATTGTTTATCTTCGTAACAGTAATTCAGCTAAATACTTTGCGGGATTCCCGATTGGGTTTAATATTGCGGTAGGTGGCTTAGATGAAAAAGGACATGATACATATAATGATTTGTCCATGCTTTGTCTAGAAGCACAGAAGGAATTATGTCTTCCTCAGCCTAACTTATCAGTAAGACTCAATAAGAATACATCACATGAACTCATGCAGAAGGCAATTGAAGTTGTGGCATTAGGTAGTGGTATGCCACAGTTCTTTAACGATGAAGCGATTATTCCTGCGATGGAAAGACTTGGTATCAGTCACGAGGATGCTTTAAATTATGCGATTGTCGGATGCGTAGAACTTACAACCCATGGTAATAACCTAGGTTGGAGTGATGCGGCTATGTTTAACCTCAATAAGGCATTAGAACTTACTTTAAATAATGGTAAATGTTTATTGACGGGACAGAAACTTGGTCTAGATATGGGATCACTTGAAACATATCAAACATATGAACAGCTAGAAAAAGCTTTCAAGATTCAGATTGATTACTTTATTGAAATGATGATGAAAGCAGAAGAAGTTGTAGAAAGAGTACATCAGGAATGTTTGCCGACTGCTTTCTTATCATGCGTAATTGATGACTGTTTAGAAAAAGGCATGGATGTTACAAGAGGTGGCGCTAAATATAATTTATCTGGTATCCAGATGATTCAGATTGCGAACCTTGCAGACTCACTTGCAGCTATTAAGAAGTTAGTCTATGAAGACCATCTCTTAGATTCAAAAGAACTACTCACAGCTTTGCAGGATGACTTTAAAGGACACGAAATTACACAAGCCATGCTTTTAAGTAAAGTACCTAAATATGGTAATGATATTGCCTGGGTAGATGAATGTGGCGCTAAATGGGCACGTTATTTTAGAAATAAGATGAAAGAGTATAAGAATTATCGTGGTGGTCCTATTCATACAGGTATGTATACTGTTTCAGCGCATGTTCCAATGGGTGAAAATGTAGGAGCATCTCCAGATGGTAGAAACGCTTATACACCTCTTGCGGATGGTGGTATGTCACCTGTCTATGGTAGAGACTTAGCAGGACCAACAGCTGTCTTGAAATCTGTCTCTAAGCTCGATGATGATCTCACAACCAATGGGGGATTACTCAATATGAAGTTCTTACCAGACTTTTTTAAAACAGAAACAGGACGTATGAAGTTTGAAAACTTCCTTCGTGCTTTTGTAGACTTGCATGTACCTCATATTCAGTTCAATGTCGTGAATAAAAAAGATTTATTAGATGCGAAAATTCATCCTGAAAGACATCGTTCACTCACAATTCGCGTTGCTGGATATACAGCCTACTTTGTAGAACTAGCAGGTAAATTACAAGATGAAATTATTGCGAGAACAACCTATGACAACATCTAAATATCTTGTATTTGATATCAAAAGATTTGCGGTACATGATGGGGAAGGATTACGTACTACGGTATTCTTTAAAGGATGTCCTTTAAGATGCAGATGGTGTCAGAATCCTGAAGGACTTTTACCACAAAGAAAACCTATTTACTTAGAAAACAAGTGCATGCATTGTCGAAACTGTGAGAAGCAGGGAGCAGGTAAAATAGTCTATCAAGATAGACCCGTATTTATAGAAGATGATTTGGATGAAGTCTTTAAGTATTGTCCTACCGATGCGATTCAGTATGATAGCTCTTATTATAGTTTAGAAGAACTTGTTGATAAGGTGATGGAAGATGAGGTTTTCTTTAAATATGGTGGAGGTGTGACAGTTTCTGGTGGAGAACCTTTTATGCAGCAGGAAAAACTGATACAATTATTAAAGGAACTCCATCCAAAAGTACACACAGCCATTGAAACATCACTTTATACATCTTTAGATTTAGTTAAGCAGGCAGCACCTTATCTTGACCAGATTTATTGTGATTTAAAGATAGAAGATGACAAAGCTCATCGAGAAGCGACTGGTGTATCAAATACAATTATTAAAGAAAATCTAGCCTATTTACTCACAAGTGAACATAAAGATAAAGTGATTGTAAGAACACCACTTATTCCTGGATATACAGGTGATGATGACAATATTAAGAGTATTGCCTCTTATCTTTATAGTTTATATCCAGAAGTACGTTATGAATTATTAAATTATAATCCTCTTGCATCCGCAAAATATGATTTAACTGAATTTGAATATGGTGTCAAAGAGGATCAGAAGGCCTATAGTCAGGAAGAATTAAGCCATTACTATCAGATTGTATCTGATAGTGGAATAAAAAATATGATCAAGGGAGATTAAAAAATGGAATTTATTATTGATACTGTAGATTTAGAAGAAATTAGAGATGCGGTAGATCACTTACCAATCGTAGGTGTCACAAGCAACCCAAGTATTGTAAAGAAGACTAGCCCAAAGGATTTCTTTGGACATATGAGAGAAATCAGAAAAATCATTGGTGATGAACGTTCTTTACATATTCAGGTCATTGCGACAGAAGCAGATGAAATTGTGAAAGAAGCACACAAGATCTTTGAAGAAGTAGATGACAAGGTATATGTAAAGGTTCCTACTACTTATGAAGGTGTTAAGGCAATGAAGATTTTAAAGGCTGAAGGAAAAAATGTAACTGCCACAGCTGTTTATGATCTCATGCAAGCTTATATGGCCTTAGCTGCAGGTGCTGATTATATTGCACCTTATACAAATAGAATTGGAAACTTAGGAAATGATCCTTTTGAATTAATGGCTCATTTATCTAATAGAATTGTAGAAGACGGTTATGACTGCAAGATTCTTGCTGCAAGCTTCAAGGGCGTACAGCAGGTAAGAGATGCATTTAATGCAGGTAGTCAAGCTATCACTGCACCAGTCAGCGTATTAAAGGCAATCTTTGAAAATCCAAGTATTTCTAAAGCTGTAACTGATTTCAATAATGATTGGTATTCAGTATACGGAGAAGACAAAGGTCTTTGTGATATGTAATGAAAGAAACGAGCACACGCTCGTTTCTTTTTAAATGATATGATATTCTTTTAATTCTTCTTCTAGTTTTGAATGATCTGGCAAATGAATACCAGCCATGCCGACGCTCTTACATGCATTAATATTATCAAGAGAATCATCAATAAATAGACATTCATCTGCTTTTAACTGATAACGTTCTAATAATAATTCATAGATTTTTAAATCAGGCTTGATTAGCTTTTCTTTGGCACTAATAATAGCTCCATCAAATAGAGTAAACCAATCCTGCTTCTTTAAGAAACGATTATATGCATCTAAATGGAAATTAGAAATAATATAGAGAGAATAACCTTTCTCCTTTAATAGAGAGAGTAACTTGATATTATTTTCAATAGGAAGAAGTAATTCAATCCATTTTTCCATGATTTCTTCTATATCCAATGCAAGTTCAGGATATTCGTTGATTAATTTTTCTGTAAACTCTTCTTTTGTGATGGTCCCTTCGTCTAGTTTGATCCATAAAGGATTCTGGAAGATGATTTCAAATAATTCATTATAATGCCTATAGTTCTTCTTTTTCAGCCAAATTAAAGGCTGATAGTTTAAGAGAACACGCCCTAAATCAAATACAATATTTTTCATATTTTTCTCCATTTCCCCGCGCCTTCGTTGCGCGGACACAAATATATAACCAAACTCAAATCCACCAAAACTCTAGTGTGCCTCTCGATATAATAGTATAATCAAAGAGAGGTGGTATACTACAGAGCACGTAAGGGTGAGTAGGCAATTCTACTCAAATAGAATATCCTGAATAATTATAAGTCGCCGCTATCTTTTCAAGCACAAATAAGTTGGACTTAGAGCCAGGACACTTATGATTGTACAATCAACTGAGTGATTAGCTTAGATAGCAGTCAATGCCACTTCTCTTCTTTCATTGAAAGGAGAGATTTTTTTATGAAGATTGTTAGACCAATCTGCTGTGGCATGGATGTTCACAAGAATATCATTGTGGCTACAATCGGTATTACTAATAAGAAAACTCGTATTACCGAATACATCCAAGAAACGTTTTCAACTTTAAACTCTGATTTACTGAATCTTAAGCAGTGGCTCATTAATCACAAATGCTTTGATGCATGCATGGAATCTACTGGTAAATATTGGATTCCAATTTTCAACATCTTAGAAGACGAAATCAATATTTACTTAACTCATCCAAAATATGTCAAAGCAATTAAAGGGAAGAAGACTGACAAGAAAGATTCAAAATGGATCTGTGATTTATTTAAACAAGATCTAATCAAATTTTCTTTCATACCGCCCAAAGAAATAAGAGCTTTACGAGAAATATCTCGCTATCGCTATAAATTGGTTGGGATGCGTTCCTCTGAACGTAATCGATATCAGAACTGTATGACAGTTTCCAATATCGGTATTGGTTCTGTATTTTCAGATCCGTTTGGAAAGTCTGCACAAGCAATCATGAAAGAAGTACTTGAGTCAGATATCATTGAAGATGAGAAAATTTTGAAATGTATCCATAGATCGTGTAAAAATAAAGATAAGATTCTAGATTCCATTAAACACTGCAATATTGAAACTGATCAAAGGTTTAAAATGAATGAGTCAATGACTCATATGGAAGAATTACAAGTCCATATTGATAACTGTGAAATCGAAATGATGAAACGTGCAGCACCAATGTTCGATCAATTCATGCACATCACCCAACTACCAGGCATCAGCACTTTATCTGCAATCCTTATTATTTCAGAAATCGGAGTAGATATGAAACAATTCGAATCAGATAAACAACTAACCTGTTGGGCTGGATTAGCACCTGCAAATAACGAAAGTGCTAATAAGAAAAAATCAGTTCGTATTTCTAAAGCAGGTCAATATTTAAAACCTTTATTAGTTCAGTGTGCTCTTGGAGCAATCAAAGATAAGGAGGGCTATTTTGGAATTAAGTATTCTCGTATCAAAAAGAGACGAGGTCACAAGAAAGCCATTATCGCAATTGCAAGAATGATGCTTGTCAGTATATACCATATGATTCTTACTGGAGAGACATTTAATCCTTCAGATTATGAATCATTTAAAAATCCTAAGCCACCTATAAAGCAACAAGTTTTAACAGAAGAATCAGCAATTGAGTTTCTTAAGAAATCAGGTTTTGACGTTTCTAAATTAACTAAACTATAATATTCAATTATTCTATTTTTTCTAAATTATTCAAACTTGTTTTTAAGTTAGTCTTTTTTTATACGTTTTGATTGATTTTTGTTTCACACTTTTCTCCTTTTTACTATTATATGATATACTTAATGAAATGTATATGTTAATCAAAGGTGGTGATATTATGGACGAATTAAAAAAAGTAACAACAAGTCAAAATAGAATAGATTTATTACATGCTTCCTCTATTGATACGTTAGAAGATCTTATTTATCATTATCCTTATAAATATGATGAAGTGAGTGAAATATGGCCTCCAGTAGAAGATAAATGCTGTGTAGAGGGAGTTATCATAAGTAGTCCTAAAGTATTTTATAAAGGACGTTTTTCCCGTATGACATTCAATGCGTCTATTAAAGGCAATGACTATACAGTCACAATCTTTAATCGACATTTTCTTCGCCCTCATTTAACACTTAATCGTATCGTTACTTTACAAGGTAAGGTAGAAGGGAATCGTCTCACTGCTTCTAATATATTATTAAAGAATCTAGATCAATTATCAGGTATTACACCTGTCTATTCATTAAAAGATGGTCTCACAAGTCATGCCTTTTCCCAATATGTTAAAAAAGTATTAGGGATGAATATACCTATTGAAGATGGGCTTCCTATAGAGATAAGAGAAACAGTTGATCTCATGAGCAAGAAAGAAGCGCTCTATGCAGTCCATTTTCCGATGAACCATGAACAACTACAAAAGGGTATTAAAACTCTTAAGTATGAAGAATTCTTAAACTTTGAACTGGCTCTTTCTTATCGCAGAATGCAAAGAGAGCAGGAAGTAGGATATGCAAAGGACTTTTCTTTAGATGAAGTCAATGCCTTTATTCATACTCTTCCCTTTAAATTAACGAAAGATCAAAAACAAAGTGCAAAAGAAATATTGTTAGATCTTCATAATCCAACAATCATGTATCGATTTTTACAGGGAGATGTAGGAAGCGGTAAGACAATTGTGGCAGCTATAGGGTTATATGCGAACTATTTAAGCGGTTATCAGGGGGCTTTAATGGCACCGACTGAAGTACTGGCAACGCAACACTATAGTAAGCTTAAAAAGACATTTGAAGCATACAATATGAATATTGCGTTACTGACAGGATCGCTCACTTTAAAAGAAAAGAAAGAAATCTATGAAGGGTTAAAGAGCGGTGTAATTGATTTGGTGATTGGTACACATGCTTTATTTCAAGAGAGTGTTCATTATAAGAATCTAGGATTTGTGGTAACAGATGAACAGCATCGCTTTGGAGTGAAACAAAGAAAAGCCTTAAAACAGAAAGGTGAAGGTGTTGACTTCCTTGTCATGAGTGCGACTCCTATACCTAGAACACTTGCAATGAGCTTATATGGGGATATGGATGTTTCAAGTATAGAAACAAGACCGGAAGGTAGAAAGCCTATCTTAACAAAATATTTTGAAGGTAGTTCCATGAAACCTTTCTTGAAACAATTAAAGAGTTATTTATCACAAGATGGACAATGTTATGTCATCTGTCCTTTGATTGAAGATAACGAAGATCTTCCATTAAAAAGTGCTTTGACTATTTATGAAGCAATGTCTTCTTATTTTAAAGGACATTATCAAACAGGACTTCTTCACGGTTCTTTAAAGGATGAAGAGAAAAATGCAGTGATGCAGGATTTTAAAGATAATAAAATACAGATTCTAGTCTCTACGACAGTTGTAGAAGTAGGGGTTGATGTCCCCAATGCGAATATGATGGTTATTTATAATGCAGAAAGATTTGGCTTATCTTCTATCCACCAGCTACGTGGCCGTATTGGAAGAGGAGATCAACAAGGCTATTGTTTTTTGTTATCTGAAGCACAGGACGAGCCAGCAAAAGAGAGACTGCACTATCTAGAAGAACATGATGATGGATTTGAAATATCACAGTATGATTTAAAAACAAGAGGGCCAGGAGAACTATTAGGTGATAAACAGAGTGGTCTTCCAGCTTTTATGATGGGTGATATTTTTAAAGATATGAATATTCTAGAAGAGACAAGAAGATATGCAATTAAGATGATTCATGACTATTATAAGTACGGGGAATATGAAAACTATATTGAGATGATCAAGAAAAAGATAAAAAAAGGGAATGAATATATTGATTAGTTATGATATTATGTAACTGACGAGGTGATTTTTATGAAATTAGCAATCGATGCGATGAGCGGAGATTTAGGTAGTGCACCTGTTGTGGAAGCCTGCAGAAAGTTTGCAGAAAAGCATCCAGATGTTGAATTATATGTGACAGGTAAAAAAGAAGAATTAACAGCTTTAGAATCTATTAATTCTATTCATATTGTAGATGCACGTGATGTTGTATTAATGACGGATAGTGTATTAGGTGTAAGAAGAAAAAAAGAATCTTCAATGGTGAAGGCTTTAATGATGGCCCGCAAGGATGAAGTAGATGGTGTTGTATCATGCGGTTCTACAGGCGCTTTTTATACTGCTTCAATGTTGTTTGTAAAGCGTATTGAAGGAGTGGAAAAATCATGCTTAATGGCAACTCTTCCTACATATAGCGGCAATAGTACTTGCTTGATGGATGTTGGTGCCAATGCGACTAATACAGCAGAACAACTACAGGAATTTGCAATAATGGGTTCATTATATAGCAAACTTGTATTAGATAAGGAAAATCCAAAGGTTGCTTTACTTAATATTGGTGCAGAAGATCATAAGGGTGATGAAATGCATCAGGAAGCCTATAAACTATTAAAAGGCTGTGATAAGATCAATTTTACAGGGAATGTAGAAGGTAGAGATTTGTTGTCTGGTGATATTGATGTTATCGTGACAGATGGATTTAGTGGTAATATCGCATTAAAAGCATCAGAAGGTGCAGCTATTCTTCTTATGAAGGCACTTAAAGAATCTTTATTTGCGACATTAAGAGGTAAGATTGGTGCATTATTTGCGAAAACGCAATTATATGTGTTAAAAGATCGTTTTGATTATAAATCAGTTGGTGGTGCTTTATTTATGGGCTTTGAAAAAGCAATTGTTAAAGCGCATGGCAGTTCAGATGCCAAGGCAGTTTATAATGCAATGGAACTTGTATATAGAATGGTAGACTTAGATGTTGTAGGTCGTATGAAAGAAGGACTTCAATAATGAAAATATTAGATTTCTTACAGAAAGAAAACATTCCTTTTAAGCGTATTGGTCTTTATAAGGAAGCATTTACTCATTCATCTTATGCCAATGAATCAAATGCGCATATTCCTGATTATGAAAGACTAGAATTTATGGGAGATGCTGTTTTACAGCTATTTGTATCAGAATTCATTTTTGCATTACATCCAGAATATAAAGAAGGACAGTTAACACAGCTTCGTTCTAAACTTGTAAGAGAAGAATCATTGGCACGTTTTTCTGAAGAACTTCATTTGGGTGAACTTCTTTACTTAGGTGTAGGTGAAGAAAAGAGTGGCGGACGTCATCGTGAAAGTGTTCTTGCAAATATTTATGAATCATTTATAGGTGCGCTTTATTTAGATTGTGGTAAAGAACAGGTGATTCGTATTCTTGAAAAGACAATCTTCAAACATGTCAATGAAGTGAATGAATTTGATGATATCACTGACTATAAGACTAAATTACAGGAATTAGTGCAGTCAGATGACCGCAAGACTGTCAGCTATCATGTTAAGAGTTCAACTGGACCAGCCAATGCCCCTGAATTTGTTATCGAAGTTATTTTAGATGATATGATTTTAGGTACTGGTAAAGGAACAAGTAAAAAGCGTGCCGAACAGCATGCGGCAAAAGATGCATTAATGAAAATGGCAAAGAAGGCTTCATAGTCTTCTTTTTCTTATGCGTAAGTTTTGTAAAAAAAGACAAATCACTTTACTTTTTGTATAATGATAGTATGATAAAAAACAAACAAGTTAGGAGATTACAATATGGGAAATAGTACAGTAAGTGATGCAAGAAATATAACTCTTGTCATGGACTTTTATGAATTAACAATGTCATATGATTATTTTAAACAGGGAAAAAAGGATGAAATTGCATATTTTGATATGTTCTATCGAAAGAATCCTGATAATGGTGGTTATGTCATCATGGCAGGATTACAGCAGTTGATTGAAGCTATCAAAGATATGCACTTCTCAAAGGGGGATATTGACTATTTACGTACTTTAAATATGTTTGATGAAGAATTTTTATCTTATTTAGCTGATTTCAAGTTCGATGGTACAATCTGGGCTGTCCCTGAAGGAACACCTGTATTCCCTTATGAACCATTAGTCACTGTTAAAGGAAAATTGATTGAAGCACAGCTATTAGAAACTTTCCTTTTAGTGACAATTAACCATCAGTCTTTGATTGCGACTAAAACACATAGAATTGTACAGGAAGCTAAGGGCCGTCCTGTTATGGAATTTGGCGCAAGAAGAGCACAGGGATATGATGGTGCAACATATGGCGCAAGAGCCGCTTATATTGGTGGAGCAGCAGGAACTGCTACAGTATCAGCAGGTAAAGCTTTTGGTATTCCAGTACTTGGTACAATGGCACATTCTTTTGTTCAGTCATTTGACACTGAATATGATGCATTTAAAGCCTATGCTGAAATCTATCCAGATTCATGTATTCTATTGGTAGATACATATGATACATTAAAGAGCGGTATTCCAAATGCGATTAGAGTCGCAGAAGAAGTATTACAGCCAATGGGTAAGACATTAGCGGGTATTCGTATTGACTCAGGAGATATCGCATATCTTACTAAGAAAGCAAGAATGATGCTTGATGTTGTTGGATTAACTGATACAAAGATTTCTATTTCTAACTCATTAGATGAATATTTAATCCGTTCTGTACTTGAACAGGGTGCACGTATTGATTCATTTGGTGTAGGGGAAAACATGATTACATCTAAGTCTTCACCAGTATTTGGTGGTGTTTATAAGATGGCGGCTATGGAAAAAGATGGTCAGATTGTTCCTAAAATCAAGATTTCAGAAAATAAAGAAAAGATTACTAATCCAGGCTATAAGAAGGTCTATCGTTTAATAGAAAATGAAACAAATAAAGCGATTGCGGATATTGTAATGTTTGCGGATGAAACAATTGATCCAGAAAAGAATCTCACTATTTACTCTCAGTATGATAAATGGAAGAATAAAACATTAATAGGTGGGTCTTATACATTCTTTGAATTACAGAAACCTATCTTCGTGGATGGTGAATGTGTGTATGAAGAAAAGACACTTGAAGAAATCAGAGAAAACGTTAAAAAACAGGGTACATTATTATGGGATGAAATATTCCGTTTAGAATACCCACATGCTTATTATGTAGACCTTTCTGAAAGACTTATTGACTATAAATTAAAGATGCTTGAGGAAAAACGTGGATGAAAATTACAGTAGTAGGATTAGGCGTTATTGGCGGCAGTTTTGTTAAGGCGCTAAAAGGAAAGGGTTATGAAGTTTATGGTATCGATACAAACCAGCAGACTTTAGATATGGCTAAAGAAGAGGGCTGTATTATTGATGGTTATCTAGATGGAAAAGATATTATTCCTGAAACAGATCTAACAATCATCTGCCTTTACCCAAGTCTTGTCTTAGACTTTATTAAAAACAATCAATTTAAACCGGGAAGTATTGTTACAGATGCTGTAGGAATTAAGTCTTATTTCTTAAGAGAAGCACTATCTATCGTTCCAGAAGATGTAGAATATATTTCTATTCATCCTATGGCAGGTAGAGAAAAGAAGGGCTACCAATATGCCTCTAAACAGGTATTTGAAAATGCGAACTTCATTATTGTCTATCATGATGATAATAAGAAATCTACTATAGATTTTGTTCAGGAATTCTCTAAACAGTTAGGCTTCCGTTCAGTTAAGATCATGTCTCCTGAAGCACATGATGAAATTATCTCATTTACTTCTCAATTACCTCACTGTCTGGCTGTATCGCTTATGAATAGTGATGATCAGAAATATGAGACAGGAAAGTATATTGGCGACTCATTTAGAGATCTCACGCGTATTGCGAATATCAATGAAGACTTATGGGATGAATTGTTTATGAATAATAAGCAGTATCTTCTTGCTTCTATCGAACGCTTTGAAGAACAGCTAGACCTTCTTAAAAATGCGATTCGTGATAATGATGATGAGACTTTAAAGGCGGCATTTAGAAAATCTACAAAAAGAAGAGAACATTTGTAAGAATGTTCTTTTTTTTGCTTCGGAAGTTTAATATATAAAACAAAAAGTTTAAAAAAGAGGTTGAAAGATATCTTTATAAGTGTATAATATTGTTGTTTGATTAAGTGAACAAAAAGTTAATTATATAAAACAGGGAGGATTAGATGGATCTCGGAAGGAAAATTAAACAGCTGCGTCTTGCAAACGACTTAACTCTTGAAGAACTTGCAAACCGCAGTGAATTATCAAAAGGTTTCCTCTCCCAGGTTGAAAGAAATCTAACATCACCATCTGTCGCAACACTTGATGATATTCTTGAAGCATTAGGTACTAATCTTCATGATTTCTTTGATCAGCAGGAGGATGAACAGCTTGTTTTTGGCGAGAAGGATTTTTTTGTGAATGAACAGGATGATTACATCATTCACTATATCGTACCAAATGCTCAGAAAAATGAGATGGAACCTATTCTTATTGAACTAGAAAAGGATAAACGTTCAATGAAGATGGAACCTCATGGTGGAGAAGAGTTTGGTTATGTATTAGAAGGTAAAGTCGTTCTTCATTATGGGATGCGAGAAGAAATTGTTAAAAAGGGTGAAACATTTTATTTGAAGGGCACACGTGCACATTATTTAGAGAATCAGTGGGAAAGAAAGGCGAGAGTGATCTGGATTTCTACACCACCATTATTTTAAATGAGGAGAGTTTTATGAAGAAAATTATTGAATTAGATAATCTGACTAAATCATTTGATGGCCAGGTCATCCTAAAAGGAATTCACCTAGACATCTATGAAAATGAATTCGTAACACTTCTAGGGCCAAGTGGATGCGGAAAAACAACTACGCTAAGAATCATGGCAGGATTTGAAGAACCTGAATCAGGTACTGTATTATTCGATGGTATGAACATGGAAGGTGTACCACCTTATAAGAGAGAATTAAATACTGTCTTCCAGAAGTATGCTTTATTCCCACATATGGATGTTTATGATAATGTGGCTTTTGGTTTACATATTAAGAAGATGCCTGATGAAATTATTGATCATAAAGTAAGAAGAATGCTAGAACTTGTAGGCTTAAAGGGCTTTGAGGAAAGAAACATTTCTCAGTTATCTGGTGGTCAGCAGCAGCGTGTTGCGATTGCAAGAGCTCTTGTTAATGAACCAAAAGTACTTCTTCTTGATGAACCATTAGGCGCACTTGACTTGAAACTAAGAAAAACAATGCAGATTGAATTAAAGAAGATTCAACAGCAGGTAGGTATTACTTTCGTTTATGTTACTCATGATCAGGAAGAAGCACTTACTATGTCTGATAAGATTGTTGTTATGAACGAAGGTATGATTCAGCAGATTGGATCGCCTATAGATATCTATAATGAACCTGAAAATAGATTTGTTGCCAACTTCATTGGTGAATCTAATATTGTAGAAGGTCATTTCATTAAGGACTATCTTGTCGAATGGCATGGTCAGCAGTTTGAATGTGTAGATAAAGGATTTGAAGAAGGTCAGGAAGTAGATATTGTATTACGTCCTGAAGACTTAGATATTGTAGAACCAGGTAGAGGTAAAATTGCAGGTGAAGTCGTATCTGTTATCTTTAAAGGGGTACACTATGAAATCATGGTACGTACAGAAAATCAGGATTATAAGATTCATACAACAGATTTAACAGAAGTAGGAAAGAAAGTAGATTTAGATTTCTGGCCTGAAGATATTCATGTCATGGAACCAATGGGTACTTATTAATGAAACAGTATAAAAAACTCATTACACCTTATGTCCTATTTCTATTCCTGTTAACTGTATTGCCGATGGTGTTGATTGTATTCTATGCTTTTACACAAAAGGCATCTGCAATCAAGACTTTTGAATTTACATTCGCTAACTTTGCGAAATTCTTTGATCCAATCTTTGTCCAGGTATTAATTAAATCATTTGGGCTTGGATTACTTACTACATTTATCTGTTTATTGATTGGTTATCCAGTGGCTTTTATGATTTCTAAGTGTAAACAGCATACTCAGACTATTCTTATTATGCTTATTACTATTCCGACATGGATCAACCTTTTAATGCGTACTTATGCATGGGTTTCTATTTTATCTAGAAATGGTATTTTAAATAACATCCTAGGAATGCTAGGATTAGGATCATTTAGAATGTTATATACTGATGGAGCGGTTGCAATTGGGATGATTTATAACTTCCTTCCATTTATGATTCTGCCAATCCATACATCTTTAACTAACATGGATCCTTCACTTGTAGAAGCAGCTTATGACCTAGGTGCAAATAAAATTACGGCCTTCTTTAAAATTACTTTTAAACTTTCACTAGGAGGCGTTTTAACTGGTATTACAATGGTATTCTTACCAGCTATCAGTGAATTCGTTATTCCGAAGATGTTAGGTGGAGGACAGTATTCATTGATTGGTAATTTCATTGAAAACCAGTTCATTACTGTAGGTAACTGGCATTTCGGTAGTGCTGTATCACTCATCTTAGGTGTGATTGTCATTATTTCTATGGCACTCATCTACCGCGCTGAAAAGAAGACAAATAATGAAATTGAACAGGGAGGACTTACTAATGCGAAAAGAAAAAAAGCTCAGTAAAGTGATTATTATTTCACTTTGTATGGTCTTCCTCTATTTCCCAATATTTATTATGGGAGTTTTCTCATTTAATGGTGCGAAGTCTTTATCACATTTTGGCGGCTTCTCAGGACGCTGGTATGTACAGTTATTTAATAACACGCAGCTATTAAATGCTATCTTTGTATCAGTGAGTATTGCGGTCATTGCGACTATCTGTTCAGTTGTTTTAGGGACAATCACTGCCATTGCATTATCTAAATCTAAAAAGACTATCAGAACACTTGTGCAGCAGGTGAACAATCTGCCAATCATGAACCCTGAAATCGTTACAGCTATTTCTTTGATGTTATTGTTTAGTTTTGTGAGTTTTGAAAAGGGTTATATGACAATGTTACTTGCTCATATTGCATTCTGTACACCATATGTTATTACAAATGTTTATCCTAAAGTAAAGCAGTTAGATGATAATCTAGCAGATGCGGCCATGGATTTAGGGGCAACACCTTTCCAGACATTGACAAAGGTGATCATTCCTCAAATCAAGCCTGGTATCTTTGCGGGAGCACTTTTATCATTTACTATGAGTTTTGATGATTTCATCATTTCATACTTTGTATCTGGTAATGGTGTAGAAAATATTTCTATCGTCGTATATAACATGTCTAAACGTGTTGATCCAAGTATTTACGCGTTATCTACAGTTATTCTTGTAGTTATTTTAATTGGGGTATTATTAGGCACTTTTGTACCATATATTTATTTAAAGAAGAGAGGGGTAAAAAATGAAAAAGCTATTTAAAGGGTTACTTTGCGTTGCAGTTATCTGTGGCCTAATGACTGGGTGTGGGTCAAAAAACTATAAACACACATTGAAAGTATTCAACTGGGGGGTATACGCTGATATGGACGTTATTAAGGCGTTCCAGGATGAATATGACTGTAAGGTTATTTATGAAACATTTGATTCAAACGAATCAATGTATACTAAATTATTAGGTGGTAACCAGTATGATGTATTAGTACCATCAGATTATATGATTGAACGTATGATCAAGGAAAATCTTTTACAGAAGATTGACTGGTCTAAGATTACTAGTAAGAAATCATTAGATACTAAAGTATTAAACCAGCAATTCGATCCTAACAACGAATACTGGGTACCTTATTTCTGTGGTAACGTAGGTATCGTTTATGACAAAACACAGGTTAAAAAAGAAGATTTAAAAGCAGGATGGGAAATCCTACGTAATACTAAGTACAAGGGTAACCTTTATATGTATGACTCTGAAAGAGACTCTATGATGGTTGCTTTAAAGGCTTTAGGATACTCTATGAACACAACTAATGAAAATGAAATCCAGGCCGCTTTCAATTGGTTGGTAGAACAGAGAAAGACTATGGATCCTACATATGCAACAGATGACTCTATCGATAACATGAAGAATGGTGAAAAAGCACTTTGTGTTATGTATTCAGGTGATGCAGCAGATGTAATGAAAGAAAACCCAGATATGGGCTTCTATATGCCAGAAGAAGGGACTAACTATTGGTTTGATGGATTTGTTATCTCTAAGGATTGTAAGAACACAGATATGGCTAATAAATTCATTAACTATATGATTTCTGATAAGAACGCTTTCTTAAATACACAGGAAGTAGGCTATTTAACTACTAATACTGTAGCAGCAGCAAAAGCTAGAAAGAAAGAATTCAAGAACAACAATGCTTATAACATGCGTGTTGGACCAAAAGATGAATGTTTCAACTATCAGGATACAAAGACTAAAGAAATGTTTAGTAACTACTGGACAAAAGTTAAAGCAAAATAACAATAATTATGGTGATTCTAGTTTCTAGAATCACCATTTTTTTCTATCTTTGTAAGCATTCTCTTAGGAGTTCTGATAAAAAAGATATAATTTTTTGATTAAAAAAACCTTGTGTTTATCGAGTTAAATGTAAACACTTAGAAAAAAGTTCTAAAAACCCCTTGCATTATCTCAAAATACATAGTATAGTATACAAGCAATCTCGATTGCGACGGTTCCATAGCCAAGTTGGTAAGGCAGAAGACTGCAACTCTTCGATCATCGGTTCAAGTCCGGTTGGAACCTCCATACGTGTGCCCTGGTGGCGAAACTGGTAGACGCACAGGACTTAAAATCCTGCGGACTTCAAACTCCGTGCCGGTTCGATTCCGGCCCAGGGCACCATTTATGAATTGCGCTAGTAGCTCAACTGGATAGAGTACTTGTCTACGGAACAAGGGGTTACGGGTTCAATTCCTGTCTAGCGCGCCAATTATATAAACGGGAAGTAGCACAGCTTGGTAGTGCACCTGGTTTGGGACCAGGGGGTCGCAGGTTCAAATCCTGTCTTCCCGACCATTTGAAATGGGGCCTTAGCTCAGCTGGGAGAGCGCCTGCTTTGCACGCAGGAGGTCAGGAGTTCGATCCTCCTAGGCTCCACCAATTTATTTAATCATATACATGGCGGGATAGCTCAGTTGGCTAGAGCATTCGGTTCATACCCGGAGTGTCGGGGGTTCAAATCCCTCTCCCGCTACCATTTGATTAAAAAGCACTCTGATAGATGAGGACCCTTAGCTCAGTTGGTTAGAGCCACCGGCTCATAACCGGTTGGTCGCTGGTTCGAGTCCAGCAGGGTCCACCAAATTACATATCGCGGGATGGAGCAGTCTGGTAGCTCGTCGGGCTCATAACCCGAAGGTCGTTGGTTCAAATCCTTCTCCCGCAACCAAGATGGTCTGGTAGTTCAGTTGGTTTAGAATGCCGCCCTGTCACGGCGGAGGTCGCGGGTTCGAGCCCCGTCCAGACCGCCATTTTGGTTCCGTAGCTCAGTCGGTAGAGCAGAGGACTGAAAATCCTCGTGTCGCTGGTTCGATTCCGGCCGGAACCACCATTAGAATGATGCAGGTTTACCCAAGTCCGGCTGAAGGGATCGGTCTTGAAAACCGACAGAGGATTAACGTCCTGCGGGGGTTCGAATCCCTCAACCTGCGCCATTGAATGTTACTCGGGAGAAATCCTGAGTTTTTTTTGTATTTTCATTAAGGAGGTATTTCATGACATTCTACCAAGAATTACAATTGAATCAGAAAGGCTCTAAAGAGTTAATTAGAAACAGTCAAACCACAAAAGAGAAACTGTATCACATAGCAGTATATCTTTTTAAAATTGCAATCACAGTGGCTTTCTGCTTTCTCTTTGTAACATTATTTAGTATTTTATTTGGAAGTGAGAATAGTATTGCTGGAGTGGTTGTTCTCTTATGTATTATGGTATTTAGACAGGCACACTTTGAAATACATGCAGGACAATCTACAGTGCTTCTGGCTTTATTTTTCATTAATATGACTGTGTGTTCACACCTGGCTAATAAACTCCCACCAGTCGTAGGGATGCTGGTAAATATCGCGGCATTAGCTCTATTAGTATTCCTAGGATGTCATAATCCATCTATGTTCAATCAATCAACGCTTGTTCTAGGATATTTATTATTATACGGTTATGACGTATCTGGAAAGAGTTATTTGATGAGACTTGCTGGAATGGCTGTAGGTGCTGTTCTTACTTGTATCGTATTCTATCGAAACCATAAGCATAGAACTTATGATAAGCATGTAATACATTTATTACAAGAATTTGATCTTTCTTCTACTAGAACAAAATGGCAGCTATGTCAGATTATCTGTGTGCCAGTTGTAATATGTATAGCTGAACTTTGTGCTATGCCACGTGCTATGTGGGCTGGTATTGCCGCAATGTCTGTAATCTTACCACTTATGGACGATATGCAATATAGAGTACGTAAAAGAATTGTTGGAAATATTGCAGGAGTGATATGCTTTACAGTATTATATTTCCTTCTTCCTTCACCAATCTATGCATTTATAGGTGTGATTGGGGGAATTGGAGTAGGTTTTTCTACACAATATAGCTGGCAGGCTGTTTTCAATACATTTGGTGCTTTAGCTATAGCAACACAACTATATGGATTAAAGGGCGCAGTTAGCTTAAGAATAATCCAAAATGTATTTGGTGTAGTCCTTGCTTTACTCTTCTGTATTATATTTCATTGGTTTATATCAAGAATTAAAGTAAAAGAAACATTATAATCTATCTTAAAGTGAAATGAGGGCGTACAAAACTGTACGTTCTTTTTGTATAAATGATATTGCGAAAAGAATCTAATTATTATACTATTAGCAATAACTAATAAAGAAGGACTGAATGGGAAATCGATTATTAGTAAAAATCAGCTTGTTAGTAGTTGCATGTTTACTTGCATGTCCTATCGGGGGATTTCTAGCAGAACATATTGGATCTGTTCCAACAGAGGCTTTATTTCTTGCAAGAATGTCTCAATATGTATCCAGTATAAGAGTGGTTTGTATTATATTGCTGGTCTATTTTATTTATAGGGAAAAGAATTCTTGAGAGATGTGTAATGCATCTCTTTTGTAATGCGCGTAAATAAGCGTTTTGAGGCAGTTTTGTATATATTTGACATCTGTTTATGTATAATGTGTTATAAAGCTTAGAGGAGCTATATATGAGGAGAAATAACAATGAGAACGGAAATGGTTGAACTAACTAATCTCTGCATGATTAAAGATGGAGATAAGTACTTGCTGCAGAATAGAGTTAAGAAAGATTGGCAGGGTTATACATTCCCCGGAGGACATATAGAACCTGGAGAATCAATTGTACAATCTGCAATAAGAGAAGTAAAAGAAGAAACAGGTTTAATTATGAAGAATCCTCGTTTAGTAGGAGTGAAACAATTCTGGGTAAAATCGGGTAGATATATTGTATTTTTATTTTCAGCAACTAAATTTAGTGGAGAATTAAGAAGCAGTTATGAAGGTGAAGTGGGGTGGTTTACCAAAGAAGAGATGAAAAATATCAATTTAGTAAGTCATTTTTTTGACCATTTAGCTGTATTTGAAGGTGATTACTCAGAATATATCTATGAATCTGACGATTCTATTAAGATTTACTAAAAAAAGTTACCTAAAAAAACATTGATATATAGTACATATTTTATAAACTTAAAAAAATAATTTAAAAAAAGGGTTGCAAAACGTCTGAATTCATTGTATATTATACAAGCAATCTCGATTGCGAAGTGCCCTGGTGGCGAAACTGGTAGACGCACAGGACTTAAAATCCTGCGGACTTCAAACTCCGTGCCGGTTCGATTCCGGCCCAGGGCACCATCTATTTATTAACTCAGTGTACTGAGTTTTTATTAAGGCTTATAATTAAAAATAAGTCTTGACAACATAGAGATGATTTGATAAAATAATCAAGCATCACAAACGCGCCAGTAGCTCAACTGGATAGAGTACTTGTCTACGGAACAAGGGGTTACGGGTTCAATTCCTGTCTGGCGCGCCATCTAACGGGAAGTAGCACAGCTTGGTAGTGCACCTGGTTTGGGACCAGGGGGTCGCAGGTTCAAATCCTGTCTTCCCGACCATTTGAAATGGGGCCTTAGCTCAGCTGGGAGAGCGCCTGCTTTGCACGCAGGAGGTCAGGAGTTCGATCCTCCTAGGCTCCACCAATTTATTTAATCATATACATGGCGGGATAGCTCAGTTGGCTAGAGCATTCGGTTCATACCCGGAGTGTCGGGGGTTCAAATCCCTCTCCCGCTACCATTTGATTAAAAAGCACTCTGATAGATGAGGACCCTTAGCTCAGTTGGTTAGAGCCACCGGCTCATAACCGGTTGGTCGCTGGTTCGAGTCCAGCAGGGTCCACCAAATTACATATCGCGGGATGGAGCAGTCTGGTAGCTCGTCGGGCTCATAACCCGAAGGTCGTTGGTTCAAATCCTTCTCCCGCAACCAAGATGGTCTGGTAGTTCAGTTGGTTTAGAATGCCGCCCTGTCACGGCGGAGGTCGCGGGTTCGAGCCCCGTCCAGACCGCCATTTTGGTTCCGTAGCTCAGTCGGTAGAGCAGAGGACTGAAAATCCTCGTGTCGCTGGTTCGATTCCGGCCGGAACCACCATTAGAATGATGCAGGTTTACCCAAGTCCGGCTGAAGGGATCGGTCTTGAAAACCGACAGAGGATTAACGTCCTGCGGGGGTTCGAATCCCTCAACCTGCGCCATTGAATGTTACTCAGGAGAAATCCTGAGTTTTTTATTTTCAGAATATGTAAGAGATTACAGAATTATTTCTATTCTGTTATAATATTCTTATCACATGTAAGGGAGATTATATAATGGATCAGTCAAAAAGTATTAATATTAAATACTCAATGTTGCAGGGGATTTACTTTGTAGGATTCTGTGCAGTTATGGGCTATGCTGCAGTATATCTAGGGTCAGTTGGCATGAGCTCATCTTTAATTGGGATTGTACTTGCAATCGCAAATATTCTAACAAGTATTGCACAACCCGTACTTGGAGGATTTGTAGATAAGTCAAACATTTCTATGAAGAAAGTCTTAATGATCATGTTTGGTCTTTGTAGTATTCTATCTGTATTACTTATGTTTGTAAGTAAGGTGACATTCTTAGCTGCTGCTTTGTTTATTGCAGTTTCTACAATTCTTTATACTACAATGCCTTTAGTTAACTCACTTGCTTTCGCATTCCAGAAACAGGGTATTGATGTTAAGTTTGGTGTAGCACGTGGTATTGGATCAGTGGCTTATGCTCTTGCGTCTCTTGTATTAGGAAATGTAGTAAAAGCAGTGAGCCCTACTTTAATGCCGCTTGCTTATATTGTTATCTTCTTAGGTATTTTACCTCTCATTCGCTCATTTAAGATGCCAGAAGCTGAAATAGATGAAGTCATTGAAGAAAAAGTAGTCGAAAAAGAAAGCACAGGAGCTTTTATTAAGAAGCATCTTAAATTCATGATCTTTTTAGCTGGTTTTGTATTAGTTTATTTTGATCATACAATCATCAACAATTTCTTTATTAACGTAATTAGAAACGTTGGTGGTAATACTGGAGATATGGGTAATGCAGTATTCTTGGCTGCGATGTTGGAACTACCAACAATGGCTTTATTTGAAAAGTATAAAAATAAAATCAATATCAAAAATACAATCATCATTTCCGCAATATTCTTCACACTTAAACATACATTAACTTATTTTGCGACAAATATGTTTATGATCTATTTAGCTCAGGCTACACAGATGCTTGCTTATGCATTATTTATTCCAGCATCAGTTTATTATGTAGATAAATTATTTGATGCAAAGGATGCAGTTAAAGGACAGGCACTCGTTACTACAAGTATGACTGTATCTGGTGTACTAGCTAGTTTCTTAGGTGGTATTTTACTAGATAGTATGGGTGTTTATGAAACATTATTTTTAGGTTTAGTATTAAGTGCATTAGGCACAATTGTGATGATTGTGACTGTTGAGAACGTAAATAAGAAGGGGGCTTAAATATGTTAGATGTTTTAAAAACAAGAAGAAGTATTAGAAAATATACAGATGAAATGCCTAGAGATGAAGATCTTGAGAGAATTGTAGAAGCTGGTTTATATGCTCCTACTGGTATGGGCAGACAGGGCGTTAAGTTTGTAGTAGTAAAGAATAAAGAAATGAGAGATTATTTATCAAAGTTGAATGCTGATATTATGGGAAGTGATAAAGATCCTTTCTATGGTGCGCCTGTAGTGATTGTAGTATTAGCAAAGAAAGAATATCCTACATATATCTATGATGGATCACTTGCGATTGGTAATATGCTCAATGAAGCACATGGCTTAGGACTTGGTTCTTGCTGGATTCATCGTGCGAAAGAAGTATTTGAAGGTGAAGAAGGAAGAAGACTTCTTAAAGAATGGGGCATTGAAGAAGACTATGAAGGTATCGGAAATGTTATTATAGGATTTGCGGATGGTAAGGCTCCAGAAGCAGCACCTCGTCTTGATCATCGTGTGATTACAATCGAATAATGAAATAATCCTCCTTGCGGAGGATTATTTTTTTATCGGAAACAATGGAAGGGCTGCACCGACACCTAAGCAGATTCCTATACCTATATTGTCAAAACAAATACCAAATACGACACCTAAACTGATGCCAATAGGTAAATAATATGCTAATTTACCATTGTCTTTTTTCATGAAATCACCTCGACTAGAGTATATCATACCTATGTGAAGATAAGATGTTTATTGTGGAAATAATGCCTTAAGAATATCCTCTAACCCATTTTTATCGATAGATTTGCAGATGATATCGGCTTGTGCCTTTAATTCATCTACGGCATTACCCATAGCTACACCTATCTGACATAACTGAATCATTTCAATATCATTAAGACCATCACCAAATGCATAGGTATCTTTGATATCTAAACCATAATATTCGAGAACTTTCTTAATACCGATGGCTTTACTCATGGTTGGTGAAAAGAACTCAAATGAATTATCACTGCCATGCTGATCAAAACTGATAGTAGTACCAAACTTACCATCTAAATAGTCGCTTACTTTCTGCTTGTCTTTATTTGTGACATTGGCTTCTATTTTAATGGCACGTTTTAAGACATCATCACGGTCAAAATCCATAGAGAACATCTCTTCCATGCCGAGGTTCTTAAAGAACGTATAAAGCTCTTTATAACGCTTATCAATATAAATATGATGTGCTGTTTCAATCATATAATCACAATTCAGTTCTTCAAGCATATCAACTGTCTGAGTCGCAAGTTCTGTATCCATTCTCTCTTCAAAGATAGATTCACCATCAATCTCGATATAACCACCGTTATATAAGACATAACCATCAAAACCCAAATCAAGGAACTGCTGGTTAATCATGGCTTTAGGACGACCACTGCAGATAAAAAGCTTATGCCCATCATTTTGAATTCTTTTAAGTTCTCTTTTTACACCTTCAGGTACTTCATAAACTCCATAAGTGTTATCTACAAGCGTACCATCAATATCAAAAAATAATACTTTTTCTTTCATATGTATCTACTTTACCTCTGGTCTTAATATTTCTACAAATTTAAACTCATTGTTGTCATATGTATAATGAAGAATACAGCAATTAGTTAATCCTCCAGAGTTAAAAATAAAGGCTGGGTCATTAAATGCACTAAAGAATTGCATAGAAGCACCGGCATGACTTACTGCAAGAACTACTTCATGATCTTCTTTATTCATGATTTCAGTTAATGTTTTTACAACTCTATGTTGTACTTGCTTGGTTGTTTCGCCACCATAATGGGGAAATAAGTCATCATATTTAAAATCATCAAAATGAGGATTTAAATCTTCACTTTCTCCTTCAAATAATCCAAAATCTCTTTCCTTAAGACCTTTTACTCTTGTATAAGGTACTTGACCGTCTGTTACTATTTCTAATGTATCCGATGCTCTTTCAGCCGTACTAGAGTAGTAATGATCAAAAGGAATATCCTTGATTAACTCTTTTGCAGCTTTTGCCTGCTTAATACCTAGTTCAGTAAGCGGAGAATCACATGATCCCTGAATTCTTCTTCGAACATTAAATAGAGTCTGTCCATGACGCATCATATATAAATGTTTCATAATAAATTTCCTCCTGTATTTATGCGGTTTTTTAGGGGTATGAAACACTATGAAAGCGTAAACTAGTAACAAATCAGTAACAAGAAAACCGTTTAGAGTGCTTCAACCGCTAACACAATAAGTATATCATAAACCTCGCATAAACCTTTCATAAACCTCTCAAAATTTAATCTTATTGATCTCTGTCCATAACTTATTCTTAGAGGCATTGGTATAGATATCAAAGGTGATATCATTCAGTTTGTGCCCAAGAACCTTCTTACGTATATAAATATCAATATTGTAAAGCTGACAAAGAGAAGCAAAAGTATCTCTTGTATCATGCATCTTGTGGTTCATGCCTAGCTGATCATTGAGGGTATAGAGTACAGTCATGTAAAACCATGTGCGCTTAGAATCAAATAGTCTTTCTTTCTTATTAATCAGTTCATCAATGACATACTGCTTGATTCCTTCATGAATCGGAATGATTCTGTTTCTTCCAGCTTCAGTCTTAGAACCGGTAATGATATAACTGATTTTTCTTTCTACTCCATCATCGTTGCAAGGCTCATCTATGTGTATCTGTTTTCTATCAAGTGAGAGGAGTTCGGAAAGCCTACACCCTGTATAGATATAAATAAGTATCGCATGCGCTTCTGGAGTATCTAATTTCTTGAGTTTTCTTATTTCATCTAAAGTAAAGGATTTGTGCATTGTTGATTTAGGGAGATTCTTTATTTTTATATAAGTAGAATAATCATCATCTCTACTGATATATTTGTGCATCACTGCATACTCGAAGACTTTGACACAGATAAGCTTCATATCTCTCTGTACACTTACACCAGTATCCATTTCATCAAATATGTTCTGCATATCTCTTAATGTGATTATATTGACAGGCATATTTGACAACCTATCGAGGTGGCTAAAAGCATTCAGAATGTTTTTGTGTCCTTTTTCGGTTCTCTTAATAAAGGTTTCATTGTCTATGATAGTAAAGATTTCTTTGAACGTTGGCACTTTCTTCTGTGTCTTTTCCTGTATTCTGTCAAACAGATCAGGAGCGAGGTTTCTAGCTTCTTCATTTGTTATGCTGCTTGATCTCTTTAATGAGTAAATAGATAAGGCATTCAATGCTTCTTCACGAGTTGCAAACGTTCCGATGCTGATTTGTTTCTTCTTTCCGGTTATGAGGTCTCTTGAATCCGCTGAAATTCGAGCACAGTAGGGCTTTCTTCTATTGCCCGGAAGTTTGATAACAGTTCCACTATTATTCGGTCTGCGTCTAAATCTAGCGTTTCTAGGCATAATATGACACGTCCTTTCAGTTGTGATTTGCCTTTGACGTGCCAATAGTGATATAATTGAGTACGTAAAAGGACTTTATGAGAAGGTCTTTTATAAGAGGTATTGGTAGTACCTCGCTCTTACTCCTCTGTTGGTAGCAGGGGAGTTTTTTTGTTGTTTAATTGTTTAATACTGCTTTACCTAAAATTCTATCAAATTCTCTAATATCACATTTATCCGAAAGTTTTATTTTAAAGAATCCTGCTTTTGTCCATAATTCTAGTTCTGTATCTAGGTCAAAAGTTCCTGCGTTCGCAGTACTCCACATATTGATTGATCTATAAGGCAAAGAAAATATTTCTTTTTTTGCTCCTATGACTCCTTGAGTATCACAGATTATCAATCTTTTATTTGTTAATGCTGCTACATCTCTAACGGTTGAATAACATTGATAAACTTCCTCCCCTTCCACAAGAATTTCTTTGATTGCATTGTTTGGTTCGCATTTGCATCTGAATGCCCAGCTTAATGCTTTTTCAGTGTTTGCCATACTATTTCCTCCTTTTATTTTTTTAAAGTTTTTTTTAACAAACATCAATCTTCCCAATTGAAATCTTTAATAACTTTCTTCAATTTTCCCAGACATCTAATATTGCTGTTTAATGGATCAACAACGATAGGATCATAATCTGCATTCATTGGCTGTAACATGATTATCCCATTTAGTTCCTTATACTTTTTGCAAGTGGCTGTATTGGTGTCTGTACAGAAGCATCCAATAACACCATCATCTACTTTATTCACCTTCTCAAATATAAGAAGATCACCATCAGAGATACCAGCATCTTTCATACTTTCACCGCTTGCATATTGTGCAAAGTATTTAGCCGACTTACTCAAGCCTTTAGAAGGCACAGGAATCATATCAATGATATTGTCATCTACAAAGCCACCATTTCCACAACAAATAGAGTCGTACAACGGTACTCTAGTGTAATCAATATTCACATTTTCATATATTGCATCATCATGATTACCTTTTATTAAATAGTCTGTAGAAACGCCAAAGTAGTCAGCGAGTTGCTGAACTATCCCCATTTTTGGCTCGGTTCTATTGATTTCCCACGATGAAACTGTTTTATCGCTCACACCGACAATTTCGCCAAGTTCTTTTTGATCTATTCCTCTTTTTTCGCGTAATTGTTTTACATTCGTGCCGAATTTCGTTTTCATTTATAACACCTCTTTTCGCTTCTATTATAATGCAAATTGTAGAACAAATAAAGCAAATTGAAACGAATGTTCTACAAAGTGCATATTTTTATTGACAATCTACAAAACGTAGGATAGAATGGAATGCGTAAGGAGGTGGTAAGATGATTTCGAGAATGAGACTTGATGAAATTAGAAGAGCAAGAGGTTTTTCGCAAGAATATATGGCTGACAAATTGGGCTGTCACAGAAATACATACGCAAAAATGGAAGAAAAGCCCCAAAATATCACCATGGAAGCAGCTGATAAAATAGCCAAATTATTAAACGTTTCAATTAATGACATTATTTTTTTAGAGTCGAATCTACAAAACGTAGAATCAAAAGGAGAAACAAAATGAATGAAGTACAATTATTTAATTTTGAAAGCAATTCAGTAAGAGCACTGGAACGTGACGGGCAAGCGTGGTTTGTTGCTAAAGATGCTGCTAAAACTCTCGGTTACAAGAATCCAAGAGATGCTATCAGTAAACACGTTGACGAAGAGGATAAGGAGGTCGCGAAATGCGACACCCTTGGAGGAAGGCAAGATATTGCAATCATCAATGAAAGTGGTCTATACAGCTTAGTCCTCTCAAGCAAGTTACCAAGCGCAAAGAAGTTCAAACGTTGGGTAACATCTGAGGTGTTGCCAGCATTAAGAAAAACAGGGCAGTACCAAGTGAAGGAACTAAGCGGACAGGAATTAATGGCTAAAGCCTTAATCGAGGCTCAGAGCGTGTTAGCTGCTAAAGATAAGCAGATAGAAGAGATGAAACCTAAAGCATTATTCGCTGATGCAGTAACTGCTAGTCACACATCTATATTGGTGGGTGAACTTGCTAAGATTCTAAAGCAGAACGGTATTGATATGGGTCAGAAGCGTTTATTTGCATGGCTCAGAGAAAAAGGCTATCTGATCAAGCGCCAGGGCACTGATTACAACATGCCTACACAGAAGGCTATGGAACTAGGTCTCTTTGAAATCAAGGAAGGCTCTTACGTCAACGGCTCAGGTGTAAACATCACAACCAAGACACCTAAGATTACTGGTAAGGGTCAGCAGTATTTCATTAATAAGTTCCTTCAATAGGAGGTGATCAGCATGGATGAATGGAGTATCAGCGTTGAGGAAGTCATGCAGATTACCCACAAAAGTAGAGACTTCATCCTAAACGCTATAGAACAGGGTGTAATGCCTGGGTCAGTAGTAAAACATGACTCAGGTAAAAGAAGTACTTACATCCCTAGAAAGGCTTTCATGGATTACATGAACAATTACTATAGAGCTCCTTCAGATAAGTTGATTGCAGCAGTGGTAGAGGAGCTCACTAAAAGAAAGACAATTGAATAAGTAGCATAGTTGCTCGTAGGCACCTAAGGCTAGGAGACAAATAATAATTCGTAGAATGAACTGCAATACATAATTTAACATTTCTCTTTTTGGATAATTCCATTGACTATACATACCTACTGTATACGGTCTCCTAGCGCTAAGTGCTTATGAGCACAAAAAAAGAACACATGTTAGCGATCATGTGCCTAGATGAATAAAAAGATAACGTGGTTATTGTACCACAGAAAAGGAGAGCTTTCTATGGAAAGAAGAAAACCAAGACTAAAAATCCCATTTTTTAAAAGAATGTGGAGAAAATACGGATTTCCTAGAATTCGTAGAACTAGAAAGTATCAAAAATTAAGAATGAAGGTGATGGGGTATGAATAGATTTGAAAAAGGCATCATTATCGTATCTAATTTAATTATTTTAATCAGTTTCATTTCAGGAGTTGTAAGTGGCAATAACTGGAATTCTACAGGAATGAGAGTTCTAAGTGTTGCATCATTAAGCATGAACTTAATTATTCTTGAGTACATGCTAGTTGTTATTAGAAATAAATAAAGGAGAAGAAAATTATGGAAAAGAAAGCATTTATTAAAGTTGAAACCTTCGATGGAGGGGTTCACATTCAAAACGGTGGTACTAATTATCAAACATTATTAATGATGTCACTTTTAATTGACGCATTTAAAAAAAGGTCAATTAACAAATGAGGATGATCCCAAGAACGATACATTCAAACAGATTGTTGAGTTTATTTGGAAGAGACCAAAAGACGCATCAAGAGCACTTATTCAGATTATCAGTGTTGATAGTGATTTGGATTCTTTATTTGAAGGATTCAAAAATGAAAAGGAGACTAACTAAATGGATAAGATTAAAATCAATTCTCTTGAATTGGAAAACGTCAAGAGAATTAAGGCAGTACAGATTGAACCATCTGAAAATGGCTTAACAATTATCGGTGGCAATAACAACAACGGAAAGACTTCCGTATTGGATGCCATCACTTGGTGTCTTGGTGGCAACAAATACAAGCCATCAAAGCCAACTAGAGAAGGAAGCTATGTTCCAGCATCTCTAAAAGTCACATTAAGTAATGGTATTGTGGTTGAAAGAAAAGGAAAGAATTCAGCTTTAAAGGTTACTGATCCAACAGGCATGAAGGCAGGTCAAAACCTGTTGGACTCATTTATTAGTGAGTTGGCTTTGAATCTTCCAAAATTTATGAATAGTTCGGAAAAAGAAAAAGCCGACACATTGCTTCATATCATCGGAATTGGTGACGAGTTAACAAAGTTGGATTTAAAAGAAAAGGCAATTTACAATGACCGCTTAGCAATTGGAAGAATTGCTGACCAGAAACTGAAATATGCTAAAGAGATGATTCATTATGACAATGTACCAAATAAAGTCGTTTCAGCTTCTGAGCTAATCGCTAAGCAGCAAGAAATGCTAGCGATTAACGGAAGCAACGAAAGAAAAAGAGTATATCTTGCTGAGTGTAAATCTAAATCAAAAGCCATTGAAGAAAAAATGGAAGATTTAGATAAACAATTAAAAGCACTTAATGAAGAGTACTTGAAAGTTATCAAGGAAAGAGACAAGGCAACTATTGAAGTCTCTAACTTAGTAGACAATCCTACGGATGAAATTGAAAAATCCATCAAAGAGATTGATGACATTAACATCAAGGTTCGTGCAAACCTAGAAAAAAAGAAAGCAGAACAAGAAGCCAATGACCTTAAAAAAGAATATGCTTCTAAATCTCAAGAGTTAGAAGATATCAGAAAAGAAAAGGCTAACTTATTAAACAACGCTGATTTACCTCTTAATGGTTTAGGAATCAAAGAAGGAAAAATTACTTATTTAAATCAAGAGTGGGATAACATGTCCGGCTCACAACAGTTAAAAGTTGCAACTGCTATTTGCAGAAAAATCAATCCTAATTGTGGATTTATTCTATTAGACAAATTGGAGCAGATGGACATGAACACTCTTGCGGAATTTGGTGCTTGGTTAAAGTCTGAAGGATTACAGGCTATTGCTACACGAGTAAGCACTGGTGACGAGTGCTCAATCATCATCGAAGACGGCTATGTTGCCAAAAATAATTTAGAAAAAGAAAAGAAAGAAGAAGTAAAAGAAGAACCAAAAGTGAGTGCTAATTCTTGGGAAGGAGTGAAATGGTAATGGATTTTGAAATTACATCAGGAAAAATTAAAAAGCCGTATAAAGTAGTTGTCTATGGTCCTGAAGGAATTGGAAAGTCAACCTTTGCTTCTCATTTCCCTGACCCTTTATTTATTGATACAGAGGGATCTACAAGATCATTAGATATCAAGAGACTTCCTAAACCAACATCTTATGAAATGCTCAAACAGGAGATTGATTACATCATTCAGAATAATACATCTATCTGTAGAACATTAGTCATTGATTCGATTGACTGGGGAGAATCATTAATCGTTCAGGATATATGCAATAAATATCAAAAGAAAGGTATTGAAGATTTTGGATATGGAAACGGCTACGTCTATACAAAAGAGGAAGTCGGAAGACTTCTTAATAGATTAGAAAATGTAATTGACAGTGGAGTAAATGTCGTGCTGACTGCACACGCTCAGATTAGAAAGTTTGAAAAACCAGATGAAAGTGGTGCTTTTGACAGATATGAGTTGAAGTTAGGAAAGAAGACCGCTTCACAGACTGCGCCTCTTGTAAAAGAATGGGCAGATATGGTTCTGTTCGCAAATTATCAGACTTTTGTCTCAAAAGATGAAAAAGGGAAAACAAAAGTATCAGGAAACAGAAGAGTAATGTATACAGTTCATAATGCCTGTTGGGATGCCAAAAACAGAGATGGCCTTCCAGAAATGTGTGACTTTGATTATAGAGTTATTAAGAAAATCATTGAAGAACCATTGAATAATGTTTCTAGCATTCCTGAAAACGAAAAACTACAGGCACAAGAGAATGTACCTGTTGAGCCAAAAGAAACACAGATTAAAGAAAATAAGCCTGTGAGTGCTATTGATTTTGATTCTGAAGAGTATCAGAAGATTCCTAACAGCGTAAGGGACTTGATGAAATGTGACAATATTTCAATTGAGAAATTGAAGGAAGTCATCTTCTTAAAGGGGTTCTTCCCAAGAGATACTCCAATTGAAAACATGCCTAACGAATTCTGGGAATTCATCGCTAGCAATTGGAGCAACTTAAAAGACTTTATCACAGAAACAGAAATGCAATTCTAATTTAAAAAGGAGATTAAGAAATGGATAACAATTTTAATAACTACAATCAAAACAACTTCAATCAGAACGGATTCAACCAAGCACCTCAAAATGATGGCGCTATGGGTTGGGATGATGAAATCACAGCCGAAGCCAAAGAATACACATTATTGCCTGTTGGAACTTATCAATTCATCATTAAAGATAATTTTGTTAGATCTAAAACATCAGGTAATGGAAAACTCCCTGTGTGTAATAAGGCAGACATCACATTAACAATCAACTATGAAGGAAAAGAAGTAAAAGTGACTACTTCATTAATTCTTCACAAATCACTTGAGTGGAAGATTTCTCAATTCTTTGAATGCATTGGAATGAAACAGAAAGGAGTTCCGTTCCGTCCTAATTGGAACGGTATCATCGGAAAAACAGGAACGGTTAAAATCTCTCATAGAGAATATAATGATGCAATCTACAATAATGTAAAAGAATTCGTGATCAATGATAATGTTCCAGCACCTTCTCAGCCACAGGCTTGGGGAAACAATAGCTGGAAATAATGAAATTAAGACCATATCAACAAAAGGCTCATGATGCCATATTCACAGAGTGGGAAGAGAAGGGAACTCAAAGAACCCTTCTCGTTCTTCCCACTGGCTGTGGAAAAACAATAGTGTTCGCAAAAGTGGCTGAGGATTGTGTTAAAAGAGGAGATAAGGTTCTTATTTTAGCACATAGAGGCGAACTGCTAGAACAGGCATCTGACAAAATTAAGAAAGTGACAGGACTTGGCTGTGCAGTCGAAAAAGCTGAACAGACTTGTATTGGCAATTGGTTTCGAATCGTTACTGGAAGTGTTCAAACACTACAGAGCGATAAAAGATTGTCTAAATTTTCAAGAGATTATTTTGACACAATAATTATAGATGAGGCTCATCACGTTTTAAGTAATGGCTACCAGAAAGTACTAGAGTATTTCAACAGTGCGAGAGTTCTTGGAGTAACTGCTACTCCTGACAGGGGAGACATGAAGAATTTAGGCTCTTACTTTCAGACTTTGGCATATGAATATACTTTACCCGAAGCGATTAAAAATGGTTATCTAGTGCCAATCAAAGCACTGACTATACCGCTGACTTTGGATTTATCGAGCGTTTCAATGAGCGCTGGAGATTTCAAAGCAAGCGATATTGGTAGCGCATTAGATCCTTACCTTGAGGGGATTGCCAGTGAAATGGAAAAGTACTGCAAGAATAGAAAAACAGTTGTTTTTCTTCCACTGATTTCAACATCTCAAAAGTTTGTTGAAATTTTAAACAAACATGGTTTCAAAGCCACTGAAGTTAATGGCAATTCAAAAGATAGGAATGAGATCACAAAAGACTTTGCAGAAAATAAATACAATGTCCTTTGCAACTCTATGTTATTAACTGAAGGATGGGATTGTCCTGACGTTGATTGTGTCATTGTATTAAGGCCAACAAAAGTAAGAAGTCTTTATTCTCAGATGGTTGGAAGAGGAACAAGGCTATCACCTCAAACAGGAAAAAAAGATTTACTTTTATTAGATTTTCTTTGGCACAGTGAAAGACATGAATTATGTCATCCAGCCTCACTTATCTGTAATAGTGATGAAGTCGCTAGAAAAATGACTAAGAACCTAGAAGATAGCGCAGGAGTTGAAATGGATATTCAAGAAGCCGAAGAAGAAGCCTTGAAAGATGTCCAAGAAGAACGTGAAGAAGCGCTTGCTAAGCAGCTAGAAGAAATGAGAAAACGCAAGAAGAAACTAGTTGATCCATTGCAGTATGCAATGAGTATACAGGCTGAAGACTTGCAAAATTATGTTCCTTCTTTCGGTTGGGAGTGTGCTCCAGCCAATGAAAAGCAATTAGAATACTTAGAAGCACACGGGATTGAGTCTAATGAAGTTCCTAACGCTGGATATGCTTCGATGCTGATTGACAGATTAAAATTAAGAACTATAGAAGGATTAGCTACTCCAAAACAAATAAGATTTCTCGAAAGAAAAGGATTTAGAAATGTTGGAACTTGGAAGTTCAAAGATGCTAATTCTATGATTTCTAGAATTTCCGCAAATAATTGGAGAATTCCAAAAGGAGTAAAAGCTTCTACTTATAAGCCAGAAGGAGTTGAATAATAATGAAACAATACAATCTATTAGAGTTACTTAACTATATCAACCCTTCGGAACTCTCTTATCAGGAATGGACTAATGTTGGGATGGCTCTTAAACATGAGGGCTATGAAGCGAGTGACTGGGATTCTTGGAGCTCTCAGGATTCAGAAAGATACAAAAGAGGAGAGTGCTTTACAAAATGGAATTCCTTTAACGAAACAGCAGGAGATATTGTCACAGGTGGAACAATCTTTGATTACGCCAAAAAAGGCGGCTTCGTTCCTCCAAAAAAAATAGATCCTAATGAAGGTGTTCTTGATTGGGATGATGAAATTGGCAATATCATAGACAAGGACTCTATAGATAGTATTGAACTTCATGAGCCTAGCGATTCAATTTGGAATCCGGCTAACGAGTTAATTAGATACTTAACCACTCTATTTGATACAGACGAATATGTTGGTTTTGTGGTTTCTTCGATAGAAAACGAAAAAGGAAAATTTATTCCTGGGAATCGTGGAAACTTCAGAATGACAGCAGGACAGATTGTTGAAGGGCTTCACTCATGTAACGGTGATATTGGAGCCGTAATTGGAGACTACAATCAAGCAGCAGGTGCATGGATTCGTTTTAATCCATTGAATGGTGAAGGTGTTAGAAATACTGACATAGCATCATTTAAATATGCTCTTGTAGAATCTGACAGTTTGGACATTGGCAAGCAGTTGTCTATTATCCACCAATTAGAATTACCTGTCGCAGCAGTTGTATACAGTGGTTCTAAATCGATACACGCCATTGTAAAAGTTGATGCATCCGACAATAAAGAATATAGAGAAAGAGTCAGCTATCTGTATAAAATATGTGACAAGAACGGGCTTGAAGTTGACAGTCAGAATAAGAATCCATCAAGACTTTCAAGAATGCCTGGATGTGTTCGTGGTGAACATAAGCAGTTTATCATTGAAACTAATACAGGAAAAGAAACGTGGTCAGACTGGGTTGAGTGGGTTGAGTCAATGAATGACGATTTACCTGATGAAGAGAATTTGGCTGATGTATTGTTTAATCTTCCTGATTATGCTGAAGAATTGATTGAAGGCATACTAAGACAAGGACATAAGATGCTTCTTGTCGGTCCTTCTAAATCTGGTAAATCATTCTCTTTAATAGAATTGTGTATTGCTATTGCAGAAGGTACTAAGTGGATGGGCAGACAATGCAAACAAGGAGACGTGCTATATATCAATTTTGAATTAGATAGAGCCTCATGCCTTCACAGATTTAAAGATGTCTATCAAACATTAGGATTAACTCCCAATAATGCAAATAGAATTTTTATATGGAACCTACGAGGGAAAACCCCTGCGTTAGATCAGTTAGTACCAAAGCTAATCAGACGAGCAGAAAAGAAAAAGTATATTGCTGTAGTAGTTGACCCCATTTATAAAGTCATTACTGGCGATGAAAACAGTGCCAGCGAAATGGCTAAGTTCTGTAATCAATTCGATAAGATAGCAGATGCGCTTGGCGCGTCAGTCATATATGCACATCATCACTCAAAAGGTGCACAGGGTGGCAAGAAATCAATGGACCGAGCAAGTGGCTCAGGAGTTTTTGCAAGAGACCCTGATGCACTGCTAGATATGATTGAATTAGATATGAATAAAGAAGTTAAAGAACACTTTATTAATGAAGCAAGAGTCGAAGCAATGCACGCTGTACTTGATAAATATGTTCCTAAATGGAAGACTTATATCTATCAAACTAAGAAAACAGATGATCATGATTTTGAAGCAATGAATGATTACTGTGCTGAAATGCTTGGATTTGAGCAAATGAACGAATTACAGTATTTGACAGATTTAAAAGTTGATGAAGCAAAACATATCACTGCCCTCCAGATATCTGGAACTCTTAGAGAATTCGCTACATTTGACCCTATCAACTGCTTCTTTAAATATCCTGTTCACTTCTTGGATAATGCTAACTTATTAAAAGGGTGCCGTCCTGAAGGTTCAAAGAAAAAGTCTAAGTTCGAAAAGATGAACGAGACTAATAAGAAGAAACAGGATGAAAATATTGAATTATTTTTGAATGCTTTCGAACAGTTAAATCATGATGGACAGGTCACTGTAAAAGAACTTGCTGAAAGCGGATTGATGATGGGAAAGACACACAGTTCAATCGCTCACGCTATACCTAGATGGATTAAAAACGGAAGTCTAGAAGGGTTTGAATATACTAAAGGAATTGTAACAAAAGCGTAGTGCCACGTGTTCGTGCCACGCTATATATAAATATATATGTGGCACGTTCACTATTGCTAATTGAAAATACGAATATAGGGGAGTTGTGAAACTCTCCCCTATATGTATTTCCATTATCAAGTAAATAGTGATTTTTGAAAGAATTGAGGTATGAATAATGCAGTTTTTTATAAAGATGATTCCTCCAACAATTACAGCGCAGGAACATAGAATCGGAAGGTATGGAGTATATAAAAGTCCTGAACAGAAACAGGCATACATTAAGTTAAGAGATGCAATCGCACCTTACACTCCTAGTGTTCCGATTGATCACGCTTGCCAGTTGATTGTTAAATGGTGTTTCCCTTTAAACAGAAGTCATAAAGTGGACGGTGAATATAAGTATACAAAGCCTGATACTGATAATTTAAATAAGATGTTAAAAGACATCTTAGAAGAGTTAGGATTCTACACTAATGATTCAAGAGTGGCTTCTGAAGTAATTGAAAAATTTTGGAGCACCGTTCCAGGGATCTACATATCATTAGAGGAACTATGAAGTATGTATATAAGAAAGTCGATTATTATTCTATGCAGCAGCTAATGGATTTAATCGAACAGTTAAAAAGTGAATATCAAGTTATAGGATATGAGGCATACGCACAAGAACAGTATGCAGTGCTGACTTTATATTCTAAGAAAGAAGAGGAGAAAAACAAATGGAAAAATTATATCTGGTAAAGTTAGGAAATATGTATGTTACAAGCGCATCGCTAACATCTATTAAATTGGATGAAACAGTAGAGAAAGCGAAAGTATTCAAAAATGTAGTAGAAGCTGAAAGTATTGCTAATACTTTAGGAGCAATTGTCATTACTTTCGTTTCGGAGGATTAAAAGAATGTTTAAAGAAATCGGAAGAGTAGTGGAATTATTAAAATATCCACAAAGCATAATTTTAGGATTGGATAAGGTGGCACATATTAATAGTGATGATCTAACTCTCACTATTACATCAGAAGAGTGTGCTGAACTAATCCAATCTATTACAAAAGTAAAAAGATATGGATTTCATGATAAATATGAAGAAAATTTGCACGAAGAAGTGGCTGATGTGCTTATCTGTATTGCTGAGTTAGTATGTTTAGGCTACTTGGATATTGATAAAGTCAGAGATTACCAAAAGTTAAAAATCAATAGAGAAATAGAAAGGGCAATCCAGAAAGAGGAAGAACTGAGAAAGGAGACAGAAAAGCATGGAACTTGTGAGTAGTCAGAAGCTAGAAGCAGTCGCTGACTTCTTGGCAGATGATGAAGTATTCGGAATTGCTCCATGCTCACACTTTAATAATTCTCTAACAAGAAATAGAGTTAACGTTCCTTGTGACATCGGAGACTGTGAAGGCGACTGTCCATTCTATTCAAAAGAGAACTTCATCAAGTGGGTTAAAAAACCAGACAGTAAGTATGATGTTAGTAATTTAAAGAGACCACAGCAAGAAGACTTTATCGGATATGATAACGTAAGCAACAGTCTTCTTGACAAAGATGGATATATCAAAGCGTTAGAAGAATATTGTGATAACTTAGGAGACGCTCTCGCTGACGCTGAATATGATTTTGAAGAAGTGGAATGTGAAAATAGAGAGTTGCAAGATGTACTAGAAAAGATTAGAGGTGTTCTTGATGGAAAATATTAAACAAATAAATATCTATCTAGTAGATGGATCTAGATACGTAGTTATTCCTTCAGATGATAATTTAGCTAAATATGTAAAAGGTAATTTTTACGGAGGATATAACATTGGCATCTCAAAAAATGAAGCGAAATCAATTATTCATGAGTGGGTGTTTAATGCTGAAAGACAACACAGCGGCAGAATTGATGATATTGGCATTGAAGCAAGCAATATTATGTCTATTGAATTTTTAGAACATAGGGAATGATTATATGAACAAAAAGAATTTAAAAGAAATTACATATTCGGGCGAGTTTGTGAACGAATTAGAAAGCAAGATAGAATATTTAAAAGAAGAAAATGCATTAATCAAACGTAGATATACTGTTTTAGAATGTCAAAATCATTATCTTGAGTTATATAAGGAAGCGTTAGACCTAGCAATCACAAACGCTATTATTGTTGGTGGCTATGATCTTTGGGAAAGAGCTGCAATAGGATATGGCGTGCAAGAATTTTATAACAAGTGCATTCATAGAAACGCACCAAATCTTAATAAAGGTATTGTGGAATTCTATCTTTCGCTAATAGCAAACGCAAAAGCACAAAAGAGTGAGGTAAAAGAAAATGTTAAATGCAGAAAGATTTAAGAAAGAAATATTAGAAAATTCAAATGCTGTTTTTGATTTTTCAATGAGCAAGGATAAGCATACAATTAAGAAATGCCTTGGTGTTTGTGATGATTGTTTCTTTCACGAAGCAGGAAATCACTGCTCGAATATTAAAGTTAAGTGGCTCTTATCAGAATACAAGGAGCCTGTGAAATTAACTAGATTTGAGCAAGATGTTTTAAAACATCTTCTCGAAAAGACACAATATAGATTTATTGTACGTGAAAAAAGCGACAGTATTTACATTTACAAAAGAAAGCCAAAGAAAGGAATAGGTGCTTGGGATAATAGCACAGGGATGCTAAACCTTAATGTATTTATTAATTTATTCCCATTTATCAAATGGGAAGACGAAGAGCCTACATCAATTAAAGATGTGCTCAATAACTGTGAGGTGGTCAATGATGCTGAAGAATAAAGAAGAAAGAACCTCATTCTTAAGAAATGAGAAGAATTGGGAAGTTGAGTATTTAACAGCTGATATTAAAATGCTGACTTTAAAATTAACACCTAAATTATATGTCAGAAAAATTCAAGTGATGGGTTTTAATAAATATTTTAAAAAAAGTGGATGGTATACGCAGTTTACTAAGTTCTTTTATCCTGATGATCTATATTACAGTCCTAATACTTCAGATACAGAATTATTAAAATATTTAACTGCACATAAAAATGATGATTACATTGAAGACTTAGAAGTGAAAGGAGACGAGTAAAATAATGAGAGTAAATGAAGTGTTGACAAGAGTTGATGAAGATGAACTCTTTGATATCAGATGTAAAAGTTGGAATTTTTGTATACAAGGCACAAAATGGGAAATCACTCATAGTGACACATTCATGGATAACCATTTTGGAGATATGTTAGTAACTCATATTGAAGTAAATGATTTGCCAAGAGGACACGCAATCATGCTATTGGTTGATTAAGAAGGAGTTTATAAGATGATATTTGTGTTCATTACGTTCATGATCATTCTTTGGATGATTATGATGTCTGGTTAAAGGAGATTGGATATGATGATTTGGATTATAATAATAGCAGCAGTGCTTATTTGGATCTTGATGACTGCATAATTTTTCGGAGGTGTATCGATGACTACAGAAGAAACTAAACAGTATTTGAAAAACTACAAGAACATGATGCATAGAATAGAATATATTGATAACAAGCTAATCAATGTTAAATCAATACCTTATGATGATTCTTCAGTAGGATCATACGCAGAGCCAAAAACAAATAATGATTACATCATGATGAAGGATAAGTATCTTAAAGAAATGAGCAGTATAAGAGCATCAGTTGAAAGCATAGAAGATATGACTCTAAGAGATGTGTTGTTCTATCGATACATAGAATGTTTAGAGATATATGACATTGCTGATATCATGGATTGTTCTAATACATCTGTATTTGCTTATCTGCGTGATGCGATTAAAGAACTTTCAATTATTCTTGATTAATTCTTATTAAACTGTATTAATCTGCATTAATCAGAAGCGCATAGTATTTCAAAAGGTGCTAGTATGGTATTAGACAGAAATATATATAAGAGGACCGGACTAAACAGTTTGGTCCTTTTTACATTAAGAATCATTAAGGAGGCGTATTAATTGTATGACAGAAAAACAGAGACTGTTTGCAGATGAGTATCTGAAAGATCTAAATGGTACGCGTGCCTATAAAACGATATACACTACTATCAAGAATGATAATGTTGCAGCAGTAAGAGCAAATACACTTCTTAAGCAGAAAGATATTTCTGATTATATAAGCAAAAGACTTGAAGAGATTCACAATGAGAACACGGCTGACATCCAGGAAGTGATGGAGTATCTTACATCAGTCCTAAGAGGAGAATCAGCCTCAGCGGTATTGATGATGAGTGGCAATGGTATGCAGAAGGTCACTGAGAAGCCTCCGGATGAGAAGGAAAGGCTTAAAGCTGCAGAGCTTCTTGGAAAGAGATTCGGCATGTTCAAAGACAATGTAGATGTTACATCAAACGGCAAGACAGTGATTGTGGATGATATAGATGAATAAGATTAGGGTTAGTTTAAAGTCTACTATCGGTCCGGCTTTCTACGAAGTTCATAAGCATGTAAAAAACAATGACTACACGCATTATTGGTTAAAAGGTGGCCGTGGTTCTTTAAAGTCCTCTTTTATAGGTGTTGAGATACCTTTAGGCATTATGAGAGATGCACAGCGAGGTGTAATGAGCAATGCAGTCATTATGAGACGAGTAAAAGATACGCTCAGAGATTCAGTATATGAACAGATTAAGTGGGGCATCTATAAGTTAGGTGCTCAAGATGATTGGTTAATACCTGAGTCTAAATTAAAAATGACTTACATGCCGACAGGTCAGCAGATAATATTCAAGGGTGCCGATGAACCTAAAAAAATGAAGTCAACAAAGGTCCATATAGGTTATGTTAAATATGTCTGGTATGAAGAATGCGACGAGTTCGAAACATACGATAAGATAACCAATATCAATCAGTCACTTCTTCGTGGTGGACATGAGTATTGTGTCTTTTATTCTTTCAACCCTCCTGAATCACAGAGAAATTGGTGCAACAGGCAAGTTCTAGTTAAGAGGGATGATACATATGTCTCCCATACAACTTACTTACAGGCGCCTCCTGAATGGCTTGGAGAACAGTTCTTGATTGAAGCAGAGCATACTAAGAAAACAAATATTGAAAAATACAATCATGACTACTTAGGCGAAGTAACTGGTACAGGTAGTGAGGTTTTCACAAACCTTGATATTAGAGAAATCACAAAAGAAGAAATTGATGTATTTGATAGATTAAAATTCGGACTAGACTTTGGTTATGCTGGTGACCCTTTGGCCTTTATCAAAGCTAACTATGATAAGACACGCAGACGTCTTTTTATTTTTGATGAAGTATATGGCACTAGGCTGTCAAATGCTGATGCCGTCAAACTTATCAAAGAGATTAACCCACTTAACAATCAGGTCACTGCCGATTCAGCTGAACCAAGAACTATAAACGAATTCAAACTGTTAGGATTAAGAATAACAGGCGCCAAGAAAGGCCCTGACAGTGTAAAAAACGGTATTAAGTTCTTACAGGACTTAGAATCAATCATCATAGATCCTGTTAGATGTCCTAATGCTTACAGGGAATTTAATGAATATGAGATTGAAAAAGATAAGGACGGCAACCTCAGAGGCGACTTTCCTGATAAGAATAACCACACTATAGATGCGGTTAGATATGCCATGGAGTACGAAATACTTCAGAAAAAGTGGACTTTGTAAAGGAGATAACTACATGGAATTTAGTATTAATGGAATCAACTGGACAATGGAATATGCCGACAGCGATAAGGACTTTTTAAACGACGGTGATAACACTATCCTAGGCCTTACGAAGTTTCTAGAACAAACAATCTATATTCGAAAACGAATGTCTAAGGAGTTAACAAGAAGAACAGTGATACATGAATTATGTCACTGTTTTTTATTTTCTTTAGGCTTCTCAATGGATTGCTATACAGAAGAAACAATGTGCGATTTATTTGGAAATTATGCTGATCATATTGTTGGTTTAGCTGATGACTTTGAAAAAGAGGTGATTGAATGCTGACAGAAGAAGAAATCTTGAAGTTTATCAATGATGATAAGACATCAAAAAAGAAGCGACTCGCAAGAGTCGGAGAACGCTATTATGAGTCTGAACACGATATCTTAGATTATAGAATGTTCTACTATAATCAGGACGGTGTTTTAGTCGAAGATACAACTAGATCCAATGTTAAGAAGTGTCACGGCTTCTTTGGTGAATTGGTGGACCAGGAAGTACAGTATATCTTGAGCGGAAAAGACGGCATAGTTCACTCAGATGACACTAAGCTTCAGAAAGAGTTGAATAAGTATTTCAATAGAAAATTCAAAAACGCTCTTAGTGAAGTGATTACTGGTGCTATCACGAAAGGCTTTGAATATATGTATGCCTACGTAAACAAGAAAGGCAGATTAACATTCGAGCGTGCTGATTCTCTAGGAGTTATTGAAGTCAGAGAAAGAGAGACTGATGATGGATGCGCATATGTCATTTATTGGTACATTGATAAACTGACCAAAGATAACAAAGCAATTAAACGTATTCAGGTATGGGATGAAAATCAGACATATTACTATGTTCAGGAAGAAAACGGAAGACTTCTTTTAGATGATTCAGAACGAATTAATCCAAGGCCACACGTAATCTACACCAAAGATGGTGATGATACTATCTATTATGAAAATTTTGGCTATATTCCGTTTTTTAGATTAGATAACAACAAGAAGCAGCATTCAGGAGTCAAGGCTATTAAGTCGTTGATTGATGATTATGACATGATGTCATGTGGTTTATCGAATAACTTAGCCGACTTTGACAATCCAATTTATATAGTGAAGGGCTTTGAAGGGAATGACTTTGAAGAATTACAAACTAATCTGAAAACAAAGAAGATGATGGGAGTTCCAGAAGGTGGAGGGCTTGAAGTTCATACTGTTGAAGTACCTTATCAAGCGAGAGTTGCGAACATGGATAAGGATGAAGAAAATATCTATCGCTTTGGCATGGGCTTTAATTCCGCACAGGTAGGTGACGGCAATGTTACAAACGTAGTAATCAAATCAAGATACGCTCTTCTAGATCTTAAGTGTAATAAGCTGCAGGCAAGGCTTGAGGAGTTCCTAGATAACATCCTTGAGGTTGTTCTAAAGGAAATCAACAAGAACAATAAGACCGATTATGATATCGATGATGTTTATTATAGTTTCGAAAAAGAAATCATAACAAATGAATCAGACAATGCACAGATTGAATTATTAAAGGCTCAGAAGAGACAGACTGAAATTAATACTATTCTTTCACTTGCTGAAGAAATTGATAACGAGACTATTGTTAAATTGATTTGTGAACAGATGGACATCGATTACGAAGAAATCAAAGATAAACTCCCAAAGCCAAAAGAAGCGTATGAGCAAGTAGATGATGTGACCGATACGTTAAACAATACGGTGCCAGATGAATAAGAGACAGCTAGAAGTTGAAAAAGCCAAACTGCGAGAAGAGAAGAAGCTTCTGAAGGAATTAAAAAAGATATATGAAGATGCAGCTAAAGAAGTAGAACAGAAAATAAGGATTTCAAACGGTAAGATTGATTTACTCCTTTCTGTATTTGATGAATTAGATGAAAAGCAGAAATCATTGCTTCAATCTCAGATATATCAGAAGAAGTTTCAAGAAAATCTCAAAAAGCAGTTAGATGAACTGATTGGGAATTTAAACGCTGATTCTTATGACAGTATTACAAGATATCTAACAGATTCCTATTACACAGGATATATCGGAACTATGTATGATATTCAAGGCCAAGGCATACCGCTAATTACTCCTATCAATGAGAAGCAAGTCACAAGGGCTATGACATTAAATACTAAATTGAGTGTACCACTGTATACTAGAATGGGTATTGATGTTGGAGTCCTCAAAAAGCAGATTGCAAAGCATATCTCAAGAGGTATAGCCACATCTTCGTCTTATGCACACATTGCTAGAAACATAGATGGAGCATCTAATATTGGTTTTAATAAAGCAATGAGGATTGCTAGAACCGAAGGGCATAGAATACAGGTTCTTAGCGCTAATGATGCGCAGCATGCAGCAAAAGCCAAAGGTTGTGAAGTAGTCAAGCAGTGGGATGCTACACTAGATGGAAGAACTAGACCAATGCACAGGCTTCTTGATGGGAAGCTTGCAGAAATAGACGAGCCTTTTGTGGTAGATGATATGGAAGTTATGTATCCTGGAGGCTTTGGGATTGCATCACAGGATGTAAACTGCAGATGTGCGCTCCTTCAGCGTGCTAGATGGGCTTTAGATGCTGACGAACTCAAGACACTGAAAGAAAGAGCCGAATATTATGGGCTTGATAAGAGCGATGATTTTCGAGACTTTAGAGAAAAATACTTGATGACATCGAACAGATTGAAAAGCTCAAATGATGATGGTAATATAAACATAGAAATAGATGGGTTCGCGCCTTGCCTTATTGAATGCAAAACAGGCAGAGTGGTTAATACTACTGTGAAAGAAATGAAACGAAGTGAATTAAAAGGATATAATAAGACAAGCGGATGGGTCATTAATTGGACTAAGGTTCCACATGATCAGATCATAAAAGCTATATTCGCAGAAGGTAACGAGGAAATACAAGGGCTTATAGCGTATAAACCTGTGCATGAAAATTTAACTATAAAGATTCATTGGATAGTCGCCAATCCTAAAAGTAACGGCCATTTAACGAAAGATAAAGAGTATAAAGGAATCGGTGCCCATTTATTTGCTATTGCAGCAAAGGCCTCGTTTGATGAGGGTTATGATGGTTATGTTGAAAGCAAGGCTGCAAATAGTAAATTACTAAATTATTATATTAGTAAAATAGGTGCAAAATATGTAGGTGGTTATGATTTTTATTTAGATACCGCAGCAGCAAAAGAGTTATTAGCAAAGTGCAATTGGAGGGATGAATGATGAAGAATAAATTTGAGCCAATACCAGATCCGACAGAAGAAGATGGATTCGAAGGCATATATGTTGGGGATTTAGAAGATGGTGAAAAGTGTAGTACAAAACCGGTGCCGTATGATTTGCGTGGTTTGACAAAATATTTACAAGAACACCATCTGGATCAGCCAACAGAAGAAATACTATTAATGTTTAGAAAGTAGAAGTTATTTAAACGGTTCCTCAGAACCGTTTTTATTTTACTCTGAAAGGAGGCATTTAATGTCTGAAGGACTGCGACCACACAGGCACTGTTACTTTGAAGTAGAATCAAGAAGATACTTCGATAAAAATAGAGGCTGTGCAATCAGAAAAACGCACTATGAGTGCATGATATGTGGTCATGAGTTCTATGAAACAGTAGAACTTTCTCATGATCCACCGCAATACAAGAATAAAAACAATGTATTAAACAAAAATAGAAACAGAGGCTAGACGTAGGCTCTTTTTATTTTGCCCTGAACACGGCATTTAAAAGGTTTAAAAATTCATCCAGCATGATGTTAAAACTGCGACCGCACTAGAAGACACTAGATTTAAAAACGTAGCGGAGAGAGGTATTACATGGATTTTCTTAAAGATATTCTAGGCACTGAATTATTTGAACAGGTGGCTAATGCAGTAAATGCATATAACGGCAATGAAGCGAATAAGGATAAACAGATTAAGATTGCAAATCTAGCAAGTGGTAAATACGTTGATAAAGGCAAATATACGGCTCTTGAGGAATTATTAAATAAGAAAGATACCGATTTAACGGACGCTCAGAAACTTATTGAAGGTCTAAAAGAATCGGCCGGAAAAGGCGAAGATATGGCTGCTAAGATTACAGAATTTGAGACAACTATCAGAAATCAGCAGGAAGAACTAAAAAAAGCAAAGACAGAGTCAGCATTAAAGATTGAACTTCTTTCAGCTGGTGCCAAGGCTGACGACATTGATTATTTACTTTTTAAATTAGGTAATGACAGTGATTTTAAGGCTGAACTTGACGAAAACGGCAAGTTAAAAGGCATTGATGAAAAAATGAAGAATTTAAAGACTATTTATCCTAATCAGTTCGAAGCCGAAACATCTAAGAAAATTGATGAAAATAACTTACCAGGTGGCAAAACCGACGATACTCCTGAACCAACCACATTGACAGGAGCAATCAGAAACAGATATGAAAATAAAGAATAAAGAGAGGATTAATATATGCCAATTTTATTAAAAGACATGAAAGTTGGAATGCATGACAAAGTCGCTGAACAGGTAGTTGACTCATTTATCAGACATTCCGAAGTATTAGAATTATTACCATTCGATAATGCAGTATCACCAAGTGGAGGCTCTACATTAACATATGGATATGTACAGACTAAATTACCTTCTAACACTGCATTCCGTGCTTTAAATACTGAATATGCTTCTAGTGAAGCAAAATTAGAACAGAAAGCCGTTAACTTAAAGGTATTCGGTGGCGCTTTCGAAATTGACCGTGTTATTAAGGATGCAGAAGGCATGTACGATAACATGGCATACCAGATTGATGAAAAGGTCATCTCAGCAATTGGAACATTCCACAATGCTATGATCAATGGAGATTCAGCAACTAACTCTGAAACCTTTGACGGCTTAGACAAGTTCTTAGTTGGTCAGACAACAGAATTCAATACAGGCGCTTACTATGATTTATCAACAATGGCTAAGTTAGAAGCTAATGCCAGCACATTCTATGAAGCATTAATCAAATTAATCAACAGAACAGGCGCAGATGCTTTATTTGTGAATGAAGATATGAAATCTAAAATTCAGACTGTCGCTAGAGTATTGGGATATAAGACAGAAAGCGAAGAAGCTTTCGGCCGTGTCGTTACTACTATTGGAGAAAATAAAGTAAGATTAATTGATTTAGGAGACGTTGTAACTGCTTCAGGAGAAACAGCTGTTGAAACTCCTATCATCGGATTAAAGACTAGAAAGGTTGGTTCTGAAGCAAGTGTGACAGGATTAACAGATATCTATGCTGTTAAGTTTGATGTAAAGAAAGGATTCCACGGTGTCACTTTAACAGGATCTAGCGGAGTGAATACTTATTTGCCTGATTTCAACACTCCAGGAGCAGTCAAGAAGGGTGAAGTTGAAATGGTTGCTTGTGTTGCCTTAAAGAATACAAAAGGCGCTGGAGTATTAAGAAACGTTAAAATCTTATAGGAGGTATGACTATGGATAAAAAGAAACATTATGAAGTAAAAACACCTATTGAAGATTATTGCGGCATCGGGGCTGCAGGTATTCAGTTCGCTTACGGGAAAGCTGAAGTATATGACGAATGGGTGGCGCAGTGGTTCAAAGAACATGGATACACTGTAAAAGAAGTGAAAGAAGAAACTGAGACAGTTTCAGAAGCACCAAAAACAGAAGCCAAGCCAAAAGGCAATGCTAAAAAATAAGAAAAGAGGTGATTTTCTATGATCATGACAATTGAAGAGTTCAGGCTTTTGAACGATACAGATGACTCTGATGGAATCATCAAGATGAAATTAGAAGCCTTAGAGTTGATGATTAGAAAATACACTAATAATAATTTCCAAATGCGCAATTTTAGAACGACCGCCAATATAAAAGACGGTCGTTTTTCTTTTAATGGTCCTCAATTTTTTAAGGTCGGTGACACTGTACAGGTATCTAATTCATCTTTTAATGATGCTTTATATACTGTTACAGAAGCAAATGAGCATGACTTTGTGGTTGACAAGCCTGTCAATAATGAGGCTCGTGTACTATGCACTAAAGTTGAATATCCTGCCGACATTAAAATGGGAGTTATCAACCTTATGAAATGGGATAAAGAGAACAGAAGCAAGGTCGGAGTACAGTCAGAAACGATTTCTAGACACTCTGTGACCTACTTTAACATGGATGGGGATAATTCCTCTCTTGGCTATCCAAAGTCTCTCACAGGCTTTCTAAAGCCTTACATGAAAGCGAGATTCTAAGTATGATAGGTGGAAACATTACAGCAACTCTTCAAAAGTGCATCTATTCATTCAACGAGATTGGTGAACCTATTGAAGATTATACAGATTCAATCTCTTTGTTTGGTTTCTTAGATTTATCAAGTGGTGATAGCCATTACACTAACTTTAACGCAAAGGTACAGGAGTCAACCCATATCTTTTTATGTGATTATAAGGACTTAAAAGGCTATAAAGCTGATAACTCAAGACTGATTGTAAATGGTGAAGTCTATGATGTAACTCTCATTGATGATCCTATGAATTTACATCAACACTTAGAGATATATCTACAGTACAAAGGAGCACAAGATGAGCGTACAGTTTGAAGATAACTCAATGTTTATAATCGATGAAATTGAGAATGCAGCTTTAAAATTCTTAGAAGAAGCAAGCGGAGAACTAGAATCACAGGTAAAAAGAAATACCAGGGTGGATACTGGACAATTAAAAAACTCATGGGAGCATGTGGTAGATGCTGACAATATGATTGGTATTGTTGGATCATCTGAAGAAAATGCTATATGGGAAGAATTTGGTACAGGTGAGTATGCTCTTAAGGGCAATGGTAGAAAAACCAAATGGAAGTATAAGCATCCTAAATATGGATGGGTTACTACTACAGGGAAAGCACCATCAAGAGCGCTCGAGAAAGCCAAGAACTCCTCTAAGAAAAAGATTCAAGCAAGAGCCGAGGAAATCTTTGGAGATATTGGAAAATGACACCAGAAGGCTTGAAATTTATTTCTAAGACATTAAAACCACTTGTGAACTATCATTTTCTTTATTACAAGACTGATAAGGTTGAATATCCTTATTGGGTTGGCGAGTACTTAGAAAATGAATACAGTGCAGAGACCAATTACCAAGGAACCACTTTTATTCTTACAGGTGTCACAAGAGGCAGTTATTTAGAACTAGAAAAGCAAAAGGAAATTATTAAAAAGGCTCTCAAGGATAAGAGAGCTATCTTGTCGAACGGAGCAGGCATAGCCGTACATTATGACTACTCAATGCCGATTCGCACAGACGATATAGAATTGCAGAAAATACAGATTAATTTAACTATTCAGGAATGGGAGGTATAAATATATGGCGAATGAAATCATTCCTTCAAGTGGGATTACAGCCAAAACACCTGAAAACATTATGTTAGGTGCTGGAACTATTCACAAAGGTTTGAAATACGAAGGTGGTAAATGGAACTTTGTAGAATCATTATTTTGTGCTACATCAGGCGGTGGTTCAGTAAGTTTTTCCCCTGAATTATTAGACTTAGATATTGATGGAGCAACAGTCAAATTCGTTGGTGGCACTCTAAAAGTCGGAGAAAGCGCCAAGATGAAATTTAAAATGGCAGAAATCACTCCTGATTTTATTAAAAAGTCTATCTTTGCTAAAGAAGCGGAAAACAGCACGGCAACAGGATATACAGAATTAGTGTCTAAGCCACAGATTGAAACAGGTGACTATTATGAACATCTAGCGTATGTCGGAAAGAAGATTGATGGAACTCCAATCATTGTTATTTTTGATAAGGCTTTATGTACATCAGGACTTTCCGTTGAAGGCGAAAATAAAAAGATGGTAGTACCTGAAGCAGAATTTGAATGCTATGCAGAATTAGAACAGGCTGATAAGAATGTACTACCTTATCACATCTATTACCCTAGCGCCGTAGCTGCATAACTAAAATAAGAATTGAGAGGAGTTATTTATGGAATACAAATTAAGAAAATTAAAAGCAACAGATGCATTTTTAATCATTAAATTAATCAATAAGTTTGGCATCATGGAATTCAAGAAATGCTTTAATGCAAATGAGATTGCTAAACTAGCAGAAAATAAGGAAGGACTATCAAAAGAGGAACTAACTGAAAAAGTTGGCTTCAATATCATTCTTTCTTGCTGTGCAGTTATTTTTGAGAACATTGGAAAATGTGAAAATGAGGTTTTTGAATTCTTGTCAGCTGTAAGTAATCTAAATAGAAAGCAGGTTGAATGCTTATCACTTGCAGAACTTGCACAGATGATTATTGAAATCTTTCAAAAAGATGAATTCAAAGATTTTTACAAGGTTGTTTCTGGATTGCTGAAATAGGAGAAGTCGGCTTCATGGATTTGGTTTATAAGAGATATTCAAACCCCATGGAGTTGATTGATAACATGATCTCTTTATCTAATTTTTCAGAGTTCATTTCCGAGCTTGCTGACAATGTGTCAGAAGAGAAGTTATACGACATTTGGAAGTCAAAAGTTTATGACAAGTCATTTGCTGACTTTAAGAATGAAATGATGGCTAAGTGGAAGAAAAATACAGGAATTGAAACATCTGAAACAATGACAGACGAAGAGATGGAAACAACTATAAATGACTCCTATGAAATTCTTAACAATTTTAATCCTAATCTTTAAGAAAAAGAGAGGGGGAAATAAATGTTAGAATTATTTAAACTCTTTGGTATTGTCGGTCTAAAAGGTGTCGATAAGACAAAGAAGGATTTAAAAGATACAACTAACACAGCAAAAGAAGAATCTAGCAAGATTGAAAAAGCTGTAAACAAGACAGGTGAGATTGCTTCTAAAGTTGGGAAGCTAGCGGTCAAGGGAGTTGCTGCAGCGGGTGCTGCAATAGGGACTATCACAAAGTTCGCTGTATCTTCTTACTCTGAATATGAGCAGTTAGTTGGTGGTGTCGAAACCTTATTCGGTGCTCAGGGCATGAGCCTAAAGAAGTACGCTAAATCAATCGGCGAGACTGTCGGACAAGCGAAAGGAAAATATGATCAGTTAATACAGGCACAGACGGACGTTATGAATAATGCAAAAGTAGCATATAAGACGGCTGGAATGAGTGCGAATGATTATATGAACACTATTACTTCTTTTGCTGCAGCATTAAAGCAATCAACAGCCAATGAGACAGAAGCGGCTAAGGTTGCTAATATGGCTGTTATTGATATGGCTGATAATGCGAATAAGATGGGTACCAATATGGAAGATATCCAAAACGCTTATCAGGGGTTCTCAAAGCAGAACTACACAATGTTGGATTAACAAAATAGTTCAACTAAAACCTCGTGAAAACGGTGGAACTCTTAGAAAAGACAATACCGTGCCAAGACTAGAAATAGTAAGGTGTAACGACTATCGAAAGCACATAATAAATGTTATGAAAGTGAGTAGAGTACAATCAAGTGATTGGAAGTGCGAGGGAACGATTATATCGTTCAAGAGATAGTCTACTCTTTATAGTGATATAAAGCAGTTCATAAGAGAACGATGTAAGATTAACGACCTTACATGAATACAAAGGAATTTAAAATTGGGATACGGTGGTACTAAGTCAGAGATGGAGCGACTTTTACAGGACGCCGAAAAACTGACAGGTATACATTATGATATTAATAATTTAAGTGATGTATACAAAGCAATTAACGCTATTCAAGGCAAACTCGGAATAACTGGTACTACTGGCGAAGAAGCGATGAAAACCATCGACGGCGCGATGAAGATGACTAAAGCGTCATGGGATAACCTTTTAACAGGTCTAGCAGACCCTAAACAGGCAGTCGGACCGCTTATTAGTGAATTTACTAATAGTTTGGGAATTCTTGCCAAAAATGTGACTCCAAAAATCAAAGAGGTATTTAATGCGCTTCCTGATGCATTGATACAGATAACTCCGCAATTAATGAATACGATCATTGATTTAGCACCATCATTAATTCTTGCAGCTATTAATTTAGTGGCTGGGCTAATCGGTGCGCTCCCAGGAATATTGGAACCGATTTTTTCAGAATTAACAGATATATTCAATAAGATTCCTCAATTCTTGAAAGGAAATGCGAATATAGTAGATGGTTTCCTAAAATCTATTGACAGCGGGAAGCCTTCAATAGCTGCAAAAGGGATAGAGATGATAACGTCACTTATCAACGCTATCGTAAACAGTCTTCCTATTATTGTTCAGATAGGTGCGAAAATAATTGACAGTTTAGGAAGTTCTATATCTTCAAATATGCCTTCGTTCTTGTCGAGATTTCTTGATATTCTAATTCAGTTATCACAGGCGATATTAACTAATCTTCCTATTCTAGTAGGTGTCGGAATGAAATTAATCTTTTATTTAGTTCAAGGATTAATGAGTTCACTTCCTACATTGATATCTAAAGTGCCAACAATCATCTCTAATCTAGCAGATGCATTTTCTAACAGTGCACAAACTATTTTTGTGTGGGGAATTAAGATTATTGCTGAAATCATTAAAGGATTAGTAATGGCAATTCCTTCATTAATCGCGAATATCCCTAAAATTATCTATGCCATTTTTGCTGTGTGGAACGCTATCAATTGGTGGAACCTAGGGGAAGGGCTTATCAAAGGAATTAAGAAAGGCATTACCAGCATGGGAGAATCTCTTACTAGTTCAGCAAAGAACTTATTTAACAGCCTAAAAAGTCATGTATCAAGCATTTTCAATAACATTAAGAACGTAATTCAAAGTCCTATTTTTAGCGCTAAGACCAAGGTTTTAGCAATCATAGGAGAATTACAGAATGGTGTTAGAGTAGGATTTAACTTTATTAAGTCACATGCCTCAAGTATATGGAACGGCATAAAGAATGCGATTATGTCTCCAATGAGTGCTGCTGCTAACTTTGTGAAAGCCATCATAAGCAAGATTAAAGGATTCTTTAATTTTAAAATTTCATGGCCACATATCCCATTGCCTCATTTTAATATCAAGCCTAATGGTTGGAATGTTGGGGACTTACTAAAAGGTAAAATCCCATCGCTTGGTATTAAGTGGTATGCGCAGGCTATGGATAACCCAATGATTTTAGACGCTCCAACCATTTTTGGAATGTCTAACGGTCAGATGCTAGGTGCTGGAGAAGCAGGCGCTGAAGTTATTGCTGGTAGAGACACATTAATGAAGATGATTAATCAGGCATCTAACAATAGGGCTGATGAAATCCTAGACGCATTGCATAGAATCATTGCCTTATTAAGTGATGAAGATAGAATGCACGATATTATCGTAAAAGCTTTAAATGATGGCTCTTTTGTTGTTATGTTAGATGGCAGAGAAGTAGGAAGGATAGTGAGAAAATATGCTGGATAAAATTAAACATACAAATTCAAACAATGAAACACTAGACTTTACTTCTCTTGGTATCTTTGCAAATTATAGTGATTTACGTGATTTTGAGTGGAGCGTTAAAACGAATAACAATAGGATTACAGGATTTTATAAAGGGGTTGTCACTAAGACAATTCCTTTTGTTTTCCTTGTTGATCAGCAGAAAGCCAATGAGATTAAAAACCAATTTTATGAGCATTTTGAAATAGACATACTTAAAAAAGAGAAAGGATATTTTGAAATCAATGGTTATAAATATTATTGCTATGCAATCAAGTCCACTAAAAGCAAATATCTAATTGATAAGAGACTCTTATATTTAAGTGTTGAAATCACTACAGACGACTCTTATTGGATTAAAGAGACAACCTACACCGCTGACTTCAGTTCTAGCAGTTCGAGAACTGTTACAAAGTATCCTTTTGCATATCCTTTTACTTATTCAGTACCGAAGACGGTCAACATTGTAAATGAATCATTTACTGATACAGACATGATCATGCGAATATATGGAAGATGTACGAATCCTATTATTAATATCAGTGACAACACTTATCAGTTATACGTGACCTTGAACGCTGAAGAATATGCAGAGATTGACACGTTCAAGAAGACTATCACAAAATATTCTTCTAATGGAGTGCAGTCTAATATATTCAACAGTCGTAACAAGTCATATGATGCTTTTAAGAAGATACCTCAAGGCTCATTTGACATAACTACAGTTGGAGTTGAAAAAGTTGACATAGTCTTGATTGAAAGAAGAGGTGAGCCTAGGTGGGATTAGAATATATCTATACAGATGCTAACTATAACGAATTAGGATACCTCACTCATTTTGATGCTGACATTGAGATAGGAAAGTATGATGTAAGTAAGAACGATTTTGAATTGACATTATCCTTGGAAGATAGAGACCCTTTGTTTACTGTGGGGTCTCTTTTCTATAAGGAGAACACTGAAATTGGTGGAGTAATCCAGAGATTGAAGATTAATACGTCAGATAACACTATCACTTTGATAGGTCCTACATTTCGAGGACTGCTAGAAAAGGAATATGTACAACCACCAGCAGGAAGTGCATATTTAACTTTAAATGGTGAAGCTAACACATGCATCAATACTCTCATTGGTGACAGGTTCGATAGTCTCTATACAGTCGATAATGTGGGCGCTAGCAATATCAACGTTAAATATGATGTAAGAGATATAAATCTTTTACAAGCCTTAGAGAAAGCGTTAGGCGCTAGTAATGCGAGATTATGCATTAGGCATCGTGTTGATGGGAAAATCCATCTATATGCCGAAAAAATCAACGATTTAAGCAACACGCTACAGTATGACAATGACTATCAGATAGATATGACAGTAAAGACCGAATCTAAGCCATATAATCATATTTTATGTCTGGGAAAAGGTGAACTCCTGAATAGATTAAGAATTAACTTGTATCTACAGTCTGATGGATCATGGTCAGAATCCAATGATACTTATGCAGGGCTCAACAGGAAGACATACAAACATGAGGATGTAAATGTTGAAAAACGTGATGAATTAATCAAGAATGCGACCGAGAAGGTAGCAGAAGCAAACGAGAGCGACACATTAGAAATCTCTTTTGATGCTGATGATGCAGAACTTTTTGACATCGTTGGAGCAAAAGAAAATATTACAGGCATATCGTTCAAGGAGCCGATAACTCAAAAAATAATCAAGATTAGTGATGATGATATTTCAATTTCTTACAAGGTAGGTGATGCGAAGTGATAAAGAACATTAATATTACAGATGCTGAAGTCAGTGCCGAACTGCATGGATATATGTATCTAGCGTTATATGACTTTCAGGGCATTTTACACGCAGGAAGCAGAATGACGGCTGAAATTGTTTCCAACAATGAAATCAAGATTAATGACGGCATCCTGTGCAACTATGGCCGTTTTATGAGAATCGTTGGGAGCGAAACGGTACGCATTGAAAATGGTACAAGTGGAGTGAAGAGAACTGACTTGATTGTAGCAAGATTTACAACCACAGGCACAAAAGAGACTCATACTCTTACAGTTATTAAAGGGTCAGCAGGTGGAGCAGAACCATCATACAATCAGACCGACATATACAGCGGTACAGGCACAAGAGACTTAGTATTATATGCGGTGCATCTAGATGGATTAAATATCACATCTGTTGAGCGTAAATGTCAGGAATATATGAGTATGAGAGAACTTATTGATAAGGTCAATACACAAGAAAGCGGAACAAAACTCTATGGGCATGATGTTCTCGATGTCAAGAATGGTATTACGTTAGAGGCTAAATGGAATGACACTTATATAGAATTCTATTGGTACGGCACACTCACCACTGCATGGAACATGACTGGTGGCGCCGATGGAGAAAAATTCGGAAATGATTCTACAATGAAAAATGTTCTTAAAACCCATACAGCTTTCATGTTTGATATTTCTGTTAGTCCAGACTGCCCAATCATGTTCAAGTATGATAGAAACAAAAACGGTTTCAGTGTATTCTCTATGAAGAATTGCACTGTTTCTAAAGGAACATGGCTCTCTGGCAGCCATATGATGCTCAGATAGGAGGTGATGCATATGATTAGAGGTACATCACCAACAATAACATGTGAGTTTCCTTTTGATATATCTACACTTTCTTACGCTTATTTCACGATTGCTCAAAATGAGCGAATTATGCTTAATAAAAAAATTGAATGTGAAGGGCTTGAAGGAAGACAGATAAAAATACACCTTACGCAGGAAGAAACTCTTAAATTAAAAGAGAATCTACAGGCAGAAGCACAGGTGAGAGGAATTACAAGAGATGGTGAAGCTATCGCATCAGATATCATTAAAATATATGTTGATAAGATTTTAAAAGATGGAGTGATCTGATGTGCAATTTAGGTCTAATGATATTCGATTCAGGTTAAAATTTCATACTAATGACGCATCTTTTAAGTTTAAGGTTCATGATATGGAAAACGGCTTCAAATTCCATTATGATGATTTTTTTGAAGTTGACAAAAGTTATGATGCTTATTTAGGAGAGTATGAGGTTGTTCCAGCAATCAAACAACAACAACTAGATACTAAAGATAAGCTAATGAAAAAAAATGTGGTTATTAGCGCAATCCCCTTCTTCGAGACTAGTAACGATGAAGGGGGTAATACAGTATACATAGGAAAGGAATTATAACATGGCAGAAACTAAACATATAAATAAGGTCGTCTATGGTGGCAAGACATTAATCGACTTGACAGGTGACACTGCGACAGCAGACAAAGTATTGAAGGATTTGACGTTCCACGATAAGACAGGTGCCACAGTCACAGGGACTTGTACATTTGATGTAGATTCTGGTGATGCGACTGTGGCAGTCGCTGAAATGCTAGCTGGAAAGACTGCGTATGCAAGAGGCACTAAATTAACAGGTACCATGAAGAACAATGGTTCTGTTAAAGGAAGCATCACAACCAAGGCACAGGTATACACGATTCCCCAGGGGTTTCACGATGGTTCTGGTAATGTTCAGATTGCGACTGCTGAACAGGCTAAACTTATTCCTACGAATATTCGTGATGGAGTAACAATCCTAGGCATCAAAGGTACTATGTCGGGAACAGAAGGTGCTAAACCTCAGCAGAAGACAGTGATACCTAGTACAACTGCGCAAACAATCATGCCTGATACAGGATATAACTATTTATCACAGGTTACTGTTAATCCGATTCCATACGCAGAAAGTGAGAACTCTGCTGGCGGAACTACAGTAACAATCGCATAGGAGTGTTTATATGAGCATCAACAAGGTCATATATAACGGAAAGACATTGATTGATATATCAGACAGTACAGTAACTGATGATAATATTGAAGAAGGGCTGATTGCCTATTCGGGAGATGGGAAAAGGGTGGTAGGAACTAAGATGAATCTAGAAAACAGAAGCAAAAGAAAACTGATTTTCATTGGTGACAGTTATGGAGATGGTTATACTCCTGATGGAAATGCCACGGGTTGGTGCGACAGACTCAAGAATAAGTTAGTGAATTGCCACTTCTCTGCAGCCAACATCTATATCAATCATAAAGGTGGTGCATCCTTTTCTAATCCATCCAATAACTATCTGACTCTACTTAAAGGTGTTCAGGTGAGCAATAAAAAGATGGTAACTGATATATTGATTGGTGGTGGCTATAACGAGCTGGCATATGGCGATAAAGCAGACACTGTTAAATCCAACATCGATACAGTGATATCATATGTACAGAGTACATATCCAAATGCAGTTGTTCATTTTGCACCTTTTGGAGTCGCGTTCAAAAACAGAAATAACCAATTTGCATTAAGATATAAATTGATGCCTGCATACATAACAAAAGCGTGCTATACAAATCAGCCTTTTATGTTAGTTCCAGGTGCTGAGAACATTCTGTCTTTTGAAAACATGATGAGTTCTGACGGGATTCACCCAAATGAATGGGGATTAGAAAACATTGCTGAGTATCTAAAAGGATATATTCTAGGTACAGGTAGCAGTGCGATTGATAAGAGACAGTTAAGCGTAAGTTTAAATGGTGGCACATTTACAGGTACTATGTACGGACAGTGCTTAGGTGATATTAATATCTATAGAATTATGTTTAATTCATCGGTTAAGAATCTTAACTCCAATGGAATAAATGGGTTCAAATTATATAGTCCTCGTATTGGTGATGCTTTCCCTTGGCGAGCTCCTAATATGGGGTATACGGATGCTAATGCAATCATACAGGCTAACGGTGGATTCTTTGACGTTCCTGTCAAATTCAACGTTACTAACAATAATGAATTATATATGCAATTTAAGCAGTGTAACTCTGCTCACAACAATTATCAGAGTTATTCGAACATCACTCAAATTCAGCTAGATGCATGGATCATTGCAGAAAATATGTAATAAAGAGGTAATAAAATGAAATTATACGACACATCGCTAAAATATATGGACACTCTTAATGCAGTAGGGGGCACTATTGTAGCAGTGTTAACCGCTGCATTAGGTACGCACTGGTTTTTATTTATTGGTTTTTTAATCTTGAATATTATCGACTACATTACAGGAGTTAGAAAATCAAGATTGACAGGCAAAGACAACAGCGCCAAGGGAGTGCGAGGAGTGTGGAAGAAACTAGGCTATTGGTTAATGGTTTTAGTTGCATTCTTGGCTTCCGCTATCTTCATTGAAATTGGTAAGACTATAGGCATTGACTTGGCGGTTACTGCCTATATTGGGTGGTTTACTTTGGCATCTCTCATTATCAATGAGTTACGCAGTATTCTTGAAAATTTCGTTGAGGCAGGGGATAACGTACCATCCGTACTTACAAAAGGTTTAGAAGTGGCTGAAAATGCCATTAAAAAAGGAGAAGAATAATGGGCAACGATGAATTTTTAAAGATTGCAGTTGAAGAAGTAAGAAGATATACAGATGAACATCTAGAAGAGCCACAGGAGTATGATGTGTATGTGGTATGGGTGTGTAAGACACTTCAGAATAACAAGGCTCTTTTGTCAACTACTCTGCCAGACGGTATGTATTTTGAAGTGACTTATAATGGAGACAAAAAAGAATTATACTTTGATGCCTACCATAAATTAGAAAATAGATGTATTAAAGCGGAGGGATAAACATGGCAAGTTATTTTAATCTTGTATTAGATACACTCGCTCCCCAGGGACTGACTGTCAAGCTAAACAATGGATCACAATACACTACATCTAAGAATGTTACTTTAAGCATCTCAGTATCTGATACATCCACATCAGGATATCAGATGAAGGTGTGGGGCATCAACGGTGCTGAGAAAGAATCAGATGCTTCCTGGGAGACTTTTGCAACTTCCAAGAGCATCACTTTATTAAACAATGATGGACTCAAGACAGTTTACGTAAAAGTACGTGATGATGTTTACAATGAGACAGCATCAGCATCTGCTACTATCACATTAGATACATCAGTACCAGCAGTCACTATTATCGGACCAGACGTATCAAGAATCTCTAAGACAGCACCTAAAAACGTAGCTACATTCAGTTTTACTTCTGATGTTGCATTTACAGAATATAAGGTCAAAGTTGTTCCTTCTAAGTCTTCATTGCATGATTCTGGTGTTCTTATTGGTTCTGCAAATGGCTCTACTAATATGAGTGCAACTGGAACGTTTAAGGCTAGCACAGCAATCTCTTGCAAGATTTATGGCAAAGACCTCGAAGCTGCTTCAAGTGGAGATGGTGAGAAGATCATCAAGGTATTCGTTAAGAACGCACACGGCACTTGGTCAGTGGCTTAATTATGGCACAGGAATATACAGTAACGGCAGAAGCCACAATGTCTAAAATCCATATTTCAGGTAGTGGACACAATATAGAGAAAGTTACATGGACTATTCCTTCTCTGCCATCAAATGCGATAGTCGTCAATGTTAAATTCTCAGGAATATTCAACTGTTCATATACTTATGCCAATGCAGTCAGATTCACCATAAATAGTGGGACACAATACAAGAAGACTGCCAGCGTAACTATTGATTTAGGCACTTCACTTGATGGCTCGGTCGAATGTGATGCGTGGGGAGCATCGTGGGCCGCTGTTGGTAATGTATGGCTTACTGAAGGACTTATCACAGTCACTTATAGACTTGCTGAGGCACCTATCGTAACAATTGATAGTATTGATAAATATCGAATATCTAGAGTATTAGGTATCAACGAGTGTATCTGTAGATTTCATTGTGATATTGATGTATCTGAATGGGAGGCTCGTGCTACTCGTGAAGGCGAAGCATCCGGAAGAGGAATAGGGTTACTCGTTGAAAGTGGAACGAATCTAAAAACTGGAGAAACAGGAATAGTTAGTGTATTAGACACAGAGTTGTTAAATGGAGATGGAGAATATCTCATAAGAATATATGCTAAGTCATCAGATGGAGTGTGGTCAGGATGAGTAGAGGATGGTTCACTCTTTTTCTTTATTCAGGACCAGATGAAGCACAGACTACTGAAGTAGATATAGAAGCCTCTCATACTGTAGGTGTGGATATTAGCAAGTGTACACACGTTAACGCTTCAATAGATGCTGATCATAGGAATATCAATATAGCTGCACAAACTGCATTAGATGCTGAAATTGAAGTAAGCAATACAATGCATATAGATATCGGAAAGGTTTCGCATTTTGAAGGAGATGAATAAATGAATTGCAATAAGCGTGATATAGATGTGATTGAAGGAACTACACATCTTATCAGATTTTCGTGCTCGTCTGATGGCGAGCCTTTTAATTTCAATGAATATAGGGCTCTTCTTGTAATCATTGATGGCGATGAGATTAGAAGAAAAGAAACAACAATCAAGGATAATGTAATAACTGCGAAGATAGATCCTACTGATACACTAGGCAGAAGCAGAAACGAGCTTTCTTATGAATGCCGTGCTTTCTCAAGCGCAGGAGATGTGTTTCATATATCTTTAGGAGATATCAACGTCATCAAGGCGAAAGCACCTATTATCAAATATGAGGAGAATTAGAAATGAAAATATTTATTTCACAACCTATGAAGGGATTGCCTGAAGAAGAAATCAGACACAATAGAGAAAAGGCTATCAAAAAAATCAAAAGTCTCTATGGTGATGATGCTGAAATTATTGATAGTTATATTAAAGTAGAAGGCACTCCTTTATGGTGCCTTGGTAAATCTATTGAATTATTATCAACTGCCGATGTTGCTTACTTTTTAAAGGGATGGAACAAAGCAAGAGGGTGCAGAATTGAATATATGTGTGCGTCAGATTATGGAATAGGTGCATACTTAGAGGAGGAATAAGAGTATGAATTTCAATGTACATGGTGGACATTCATTGAAATGCCGTGGTGCTAGTGGATTACTCGACGAAGTCAATGAAGATAGAAAAGTTAAGAACAGAGTTATCGAATTATTAAGAAATGAAGGACATACAGTATATGATTGTACCGACGATAATGGAAAAGACCAAAATTCAAATCTTAAGGCAATTGTTAACAAATGTAATGATCATAAGGTTGACTTAGATGTCTCAATCCACCTCAATGCTGGAGGAGGCACAGGAACAGAAGTATACATCTATAGCGATAACTCAAAAGCGAAAGACGAAGCAACTAGAATTGCTGATAATATTTCTAACACTTTAGGAATTAGAAATAGAGGTGTTAAAGTAAGCAATAAGTTATATGTGCTAAGAAAATCAAAAGCTCCAGCACTACTTGTTGAGTGCTGCTTTGTTGACAACGCTATTGATAAAGTGAAATGGAACGCTGACAAGTGCGCAAAGGCAATTGTAGAGGGTATCTTAAATAAGAGTGTTAATGAACACGTTGAAACTCCTACACCTAAGCCACAGAGCAATGCATCTAATGCTTTAGGTACTTATATGATTACTGCTAGTGATTTAAGCGTCAGAACAGGACCAGGGGCTAACTGTAGAAGAAAGACATATGAGGAATTAACTAAGAACGCTAAGGCTCACGATTACGATAAGGACGGATGTCTTAATTACGGTACTCGTGTCACTGTATCTCAATTCGATGGAGATTGGGCAAAGATTCCTAGTGGATGGGTTGCGAGAAAGTATTTGAAAAAAGTCTAATTTAAGTTTTATTATGAGGTTATTCATAAAGATGTTGACTAAACTCGACTAAATCTCGACTACACAACAATTTAAAGCATAAGAAAGGACCAGGGCTTAATTGCTCTGGTCCTTTTTTGCTTTCTCAATATCATCTCTTATAAGTTTTTTAATGTAACCCATTTTAGATTCGACATGATCAAGTTTTTCTAGAATGTCTGCATCTGTTTTCTTATTGAATGCAAGATTGACACATTTCGTCATCTTCTTAGCATAGTTTGCGCTAGCTTTCTTCTGCGCTTCAGTTGACACGGTTATACCTCCCTTAGAATAATTTTGAAATCAAGAATACTAATACTGCAATAAGCCCAATCAATTCGATAGCTTTTAAAATTAATTTTTCCATTGTTTTCTTTGAAAAGTGGTTTTATAATGGTAATGGGAAGAGAGGACAAGCCTCTCAACCTACTTAGTTGAATAGTTTGATTAGAATCAAAACCCAACCAATCAAGGAAATGATTTTAATCACTAGCGCTTCGAATAGGTCCAATATTCGAAGCATTTTTTTTAACTTCTTTTCCACTTTCCTTACCTCCTTTCTTGATTATAGTATATCATAAAATTATACATATGTCAATGTATATTGATATATTTATGAGAATATTATATAAAAAATATCAGTAAACAATGATAGTTTTTGCGTTTTAATTATGTTGTTTCTAACACTCAAAATGAGCGTTAGAACTTATCAAAAAATAAAAAAATGGCTTATTAAGCCATAAAATTAGAATCATAAGTGAGCGTTAAATAAGTGTTAGAATGAGCGTTATAAATATATGATGCGCCACTATGTAGGTACTAAACTAGTAACAAATCAGTAACAGTGGGTAAAAAGTCTAGGAAACAAGCCAATTTTAACATCATATATAAATGTTTCATAATAAATATAACCCCTTTCATTGGATGATAAGTTAATTATATCTATTATTTAAGAAAAATTTAAGGTGAAAGTACACAAATAATACACTTTTCTTTGTTAAGATAGTGCAATAGATTAAGGAGTGGTGGATATGAATGAATTAAAAGGCCTCTCACAACAAGAGGTACAAGAAAGAATAGAACAAGGACAAGTGAATTATACAGGTCAGTCTATTTCTAAAACAAAAAAAGAAATTGTGAAGCAGCATACACTTACATATTTCAACTTTCTAAATATATTTTTAGCTGTTTTGATTGTGATTTCAGGACAGCTGCAGAACTTAACTTTTATTGGAGTTATGGTAGCTAATACAATATTAGGTATCATTCAAGAATTCAAGGTTAAGAAAACTATTGATAAGCTAAGTGTTGTGACTGTAGAGAAAGTAAAAACATTACGTGATGGGACTTTGATAGATGTTCCTGTAGAAGAACTTGTTATGGATGATATTATTTTCTTGCAGGCTGGTAATCAGATTGGCACAGATTGCCAGGTTGTAGAAAATCATGCATTAGAAATCAATGAATCTCTTTTGACTGGAGAATCAGTGCCTGTTAAAAAGAAGGAGAACGATGAAATATATGCAGGAACCTTCGTTGTGGCAGGAAGTGGTTATGCAAAAGTAATTCGTGTAGGGAATGCGAACTATTCTACAAAGCTAGTGAACCAAGCTAAACATAAGAATCTTGCATCTAGTGAGATGAGAGATTCTATTGAGAAGATTATCAAGGTTATGAGTATTATTATTGTACCTGTAGGTATACTACTTTTTAGAGCACAATATAAAGCCATGCCGAATGATTTTAATACAGCCCTTGTTAAAACGGTAGGCGGTGTTATAGGCATGATCCCTGAAGGACTTGTCCTTCTTACTTCTTTATCTTTTGTATTAGGTGTTGGTCGTCTTGCAAAAAAGAAAGCTCTTGTTCAACAGATGGAATCTATTGAAGCGTTAAGCAGAGTTGATGTACTATGTCTTGATAAAACAGGGACTATTACAACAGGTGAACTTAAAGTTAAACATATTGTTCCTATTAGTGATCAATATACGCGTGAGATGATTTGCGATATTATGGGTTCATTTGCTTTCTTAGTAGATGATATTAACCCGACACAGAATGCTTTAATGAATTACTTCACTAAAAATGATAAATATCATAAGAAATCAGAAGTACCATTCTCTTCAGAACGTAAATATCGTGCCATTACTTTTGATGATGATCGTTCTTTTGTGTTAGGTGCTCCTGAATTCTTGACTGATAATAAAGAAATCTTAGATCAGGTCAGGGGTTATTCTGAATTTGGATTACGTGTATTACTGTTAGGAGAAGCAGACTATTTAGAAGAGGGACATTACCATTCTCTTACTCCAGTTTGCCTTATTACTATTAGTGATATCATTAAAGAAGATGCACACGATACATTTGATTATTTTAAATCTCAGGGCGTTTCTATCAAGGTCCTTTCAGGTGATAACCCTCTTACAGTTTCTCGTGTATGTACCCTTGCAGGGCTTGATAACGCAAATAATTATATGGATGCTTCGACTCTCCCTGATACTGTAGAAGAAATGAAACAAGTATTAGGAGAAACATGTGTCTTTGGACGTGTTAAACCAGAACAGAAACAATTGATTATCAAAGCTTTCCAGGAAAATGGTCATGTTGTTGGTATGGTGGGTGATGGTGTCAATGATGTACTTGCGATTAAGGATGCAGATTGTGGTATTGCGATGGCCAATGGAGCAGATGCGGCTAAGCAGGCAGCACATATTGTATTATTAGATTCTAACTTCAGTTCAATGAAGGAAATTGTAAACGAAGGTCGTGTCATCATTGCGAATATCGAAAAGGTCAGCTCACTCTATCTGACTAAGACTATTTATTCTACAATTCTTAGTCTGATCTTTGGATTCTTCTGCTTAACTTATCCATTTACGCCTTTCCAGCTCTCTTTAGTAAGTGGTATGGCAATTGGATTACCATCATTCATTATTACTCTTGAACACGATACAACAATGAGTTCTAAGGGCTTCTTAACACATGTGATTCATACAGCACTTCCATGTGCTTTAAGTGTTGTAGTGCTTGTATTGTTTAATTTTTTATTAAAGTGGGTGTTCTTCTTAAATGCGAAATACTTTTCTACATATAGTTTCTTAGTGACTATATTTATTAGTTTTATTGTATTATTTAAGGTTTCTAAACCACTCAATTTTTTAAGAAAGTTTAATATTGGTTTAAATATCCTACTTACTATTGGTTGTCTTTATGCAATTCCAACCTATTTTTATATGTATCCTATTACGGACTTACGTGTTATTATAGTAGTAGCTTTTGAATGTGTTGTTGCTTATTATTTAGTCGCACTTATTACAAAAGCATTAGATAACATAACTGAATATAGACGTTGGAAGAGGGAGAAGCATGGATAAAAAATATTTTTTCTTTGATATTGATGGCACTTTGACAGATATTAAAACAGGTATTCCGGTAGCAAGTGCCTTAGAAACAATTAAAAAATTACAGGATAAAGGACATTTTGTCGCAATTGCGACAGGACGCGCCTATTATAAAACAAAAGAAACAGCTAAGATGCTAGGTATTCATAATCTTGTATCTAATGGAGGAGCTGCTTTGATTTATAATGATGAGTTAGTTACAAATAGTCCGTTAGACAGAGAAAAGGCTCTTGCACTTATTCATGAAGCAGATGAAAAAGGCTTTGGAGTATTAATTGCTGTTAATGATAGTATTGATGTCGTGATGAAGGATGAACGCTTTATTGAACAGGTAGGAGAAAGACAGGAACCAACTCGTTATATTCTTGATAAGTCATTAAACTATGATGATTTGAAGGATATCTATAAGATTTATATTGCAATTCCAGAAGACAAAGAAGAAGAACTTACTCTAAGAGATACAGTAGGTCATATCCGCTTTGTACCGCCTTATCTCACTTATCAGCATGATGCAAAAGAAAAAGGTATCATTAAGATGATGGAGTATTTAAAGGCTGATATTAAGGATGTTGTTGTTTTTGGTGATGGTGAGAATGATCTTGTTATGTTTAAGAAGGAATGGACATCTATTGCGATGGGTAATGGTGTAGAAGACTTAAAGAAAAAAGCAGATTTTGTCACAAAAGATTCTACTGATGATGGTATAGAGTATGCATGTCGTCATTTTGGATGGATTGATTAAGAAGGAGTAATCCTTCTTTTTTTATATATAACACAAATACATGTATAGATAATTATAAAACAACTAAATAAACTTCTGATATTAATAAGAATACTTGTATACAATCCATGAATAATGTGATAGAATAGATTCAACCTTCAAAAAGGAGTTGATGATATGGATCAGAATATAAAAGATTGTTTTAAAAAATCTTTAGATGAGACAGCTATCCCTGGTGAGCTTTATAAGAAGTATTCTGTAAAGAAAGGCTTACGTAATGAAGATGGTACTGGTGTATTAGTTGGTCTTACAAATATATCAGATGTAGTGGGGTACAAGAAGGTTGATGGTGAAAAAGTTGATGACTATGGTACATTGTATTATCGTGGTATCAATGTGAAAGACATTGTGGAAAATGGAAAAGGACGCCGTTTCCTCTATGAAGAAGTGTGCTTCTTGATTCTATTTGGCTATTTACCAAATAGAGAGGAATTGGAGCATTTTAAGAAGATGATTAGTGATCATTACACCTTGCCTGAAAGATACCTAGAATTAAATATTTTGGGCTATCCAGAGAAAAATCTCATGAACAAGCTACAAAGAGAAGTATTGATGCTTTATAGCTATGATGATGATCCAGACAATGTAGGCGTATTAGAAACATTATATAAGGGAATTGATTTGATTGCGAAGATTCCTGTTATTGTTAGCTATACATATCAATCAAAGGTCCATCATTTTGATAAGGGATCTATGATTATTCATCATCAGAATTATGATTATTCTATTGCTGAACAGATTTTATATTTATTAAGAAGAGATGGTACATTCTCAAATAAGGAAGCAGAAGTACTTAATACTGCACTTATTCTTCATGCAGACCATGGTGGAGGTAATAACTCTACATTCACAAATGTTGTTATATCTTCTACTGGTACAGATATTTATTCAGCTATTTCTGGTGCTATTGGTTCTCTAAAAGGTCCAAAGCATGGTGGGGCAAATTTAGCTGTTAAGAAGCAGATGGAACTTGTTATTAACGAAATTGGTATACAAGCTTCAGAACTTCGTATTAGACAGATAGTCCAGGACATCTTAGATGGGGACTTTAATGATCATACAGGACTTATTTATGGTATTGGACATGCCGTTTATACACTAAGTGATCCACGTAGTGAAATCTTAGCAAAACAATGTGAAGAACTATCATATGAAAAATTCAGACATGATGAATATGAATTTTATAGAAAATTCTCAGCTATTGCGATTGAGGAAATCTATAAAAGAAAAGGAATTCATGTTTGTACAAATGTCGATTTCTATAGTGGTTTAGTATATGATATGCTTGGTATTCCTGAAGATCTCTATACATTACTCTTTGTAATTGGAAGAACAGTAGGGTGGGTCGCTCATAATATTGAATCTAAGCTTTATAGTGGACGAATTGTTAGACCTGCCACTAAATTTGTGGGAGAACTTAAAGAATATAAAAATATCGAAGATAGATAGGGAAAGTGCGACTAAAATCGCATTTTTTCTTTTGTTTTCAATAAAAACACTACACTTTTGAACCAATAAATGTTACTATCTTTATAAGGATGTTGTCCTCTTAAGGAGAAATATATGGTTGTTTCCTATTTATTGACAATATGTGGTTCTTTAATCATAATTATTGGAGCTGCTGTATTTATTATTGGAAAACACAGCAAATAAACCACTCCGGCTTAATTTTAAAATTAAGTCGGAGTTTTTAGTTACTTAGTATTTCAGTTTTCACCTAATGCGAGTCTACGTCGCCTCTATCGTATAGGCCACTTGTAGCCACGACGTTACTTTTAGACAGTATATTTAATGCGCCATTAACATCTGCATTCAGCACTTGCCCACGATATATTCTCTTACCATTGAAATGATATTATATCACTGTTATAGATTGGTATTGCATTTCTTATCCCAGAGGCTGCCTTTGAGGTGTACGATTCTTCTTGCATTACAAGCAGGATGCCATTTTATTTACAGAGATATTCAAGCTTATCTTGAAGCATCTCATAGGGGATATCAACAAAACTCTGATGCTTGCTTTTACTTATATAGGAATCCTTCTGAAATGTTTTGCTATAGTTCACAACAAGTATTCCTATATCGTTATCAAGACAATAATTGATCCCAATGCGTGCAGTTTTGTTCATGTAGTCTTTGATTCTATTGTTGCGCTTACGTGCTATTGTCTTTTGGTCAGCTTATTGGGATAGTTCTGTTTTTCCTTGATGGATTCTAATCGTGCATTCTCCTGTCAATCTCGAAAAAGAGTTTCCTATACTTTTATTCTAGATCACCCAATTAAAAGTACAAAAAAAAGCGCCAAAGCGCTTTTTTGATTATTTTACTTTATGAATCCAGTTGAACTTATCTGGAAGTTTACCCCATTGGATACCTGTTAAAGTATCATATAATTTCTGAGTTAATTCACCAGTCTTGAAGTCGTTGATAAGAACTTCTTCACCCTTATAACATAATTCACCTACTGGAGAAATAACTGCTGCAGTACCTGTACCCCAAGCTTCTTTTAAAGCACCAGTACGTCCTGCTTCCATTAATTCATCAACACTTAGATGACGTTCTTCTACTTTATAGCCCCAGTCACGAAGAATTGTAAGCATAGAATCTCTTGTAACACCTGGAAGTACTGAACCTTCAAGAGGTGCAGTGACTACTGTATCGTTGATTAAGAACATGATGTTCATAGAACCAACTTCTTCAACATACTTTCTTTCCTGACCATCTAGCCATAATACCTGAGTATAACCATGTTCTTCTGCTTTAACCTGAGCAGCAAGTGAACCAGCATAGTTACCACCACATTTAGTGAAACCAGTACCACCCTTAACAGCTCTTACAAATTCATCTTCAATCCAGATCTTAACTGGTGCAACACCTTCAGGATAATAGTTTCCAACTGGTGTTAAGATAATAACAAATTTATATTTATTGGCTGGATGAACACCAACACCTGGTTCAGTCGCAAACATGAATGGACGAATATATAGAGAAGTTTCAGGTGCAGTAGGAATCCAATCCTGTTCATACTTAACAAGAGTTTCTACTGCTTCTACGAAGTCTTCTTCTGGTAATTCAGCCATACATAAACGTTTGTTTGAGTTTCTCATACGTTTTGCATTCATTTCTGGACGGAATAATTGAACATTTCCTTCAGGATCACGATAAGCCTTTAATCCTTCAAAAGTTTCCTGTGCATAGTGAAGAACCATTGTGGCTGGATCCATCTGAATTGGAGCATATGGTACAATACGTGCATCATGCCATCCTTTTTCTGAATCCCAATCATATACAAACATATGATCTGTAAAATATTTACCGAAGCCAAGATTTGACTGATCTGGCTTTTCTTTAAGAGTCTTTGCTCTTTCTACTTTGATTTCCATTATTAAAATCCCCCTTTAGAATTGTTCTCATTATAGTACTATCATTTACTAGATGCAATACAAAATGAGGAAATAATACAAAACAATTTATATAATTTATGGAAAACAGAAAAATAACACTAAATCACTTTAACCTGTAAACTCTTTTCTAATAATGTCAAGGCTGCTTTTTCTAGGTTTTCATCAAAAGAAGCACATCCTTTTGTATCTACTTCAATTAAAGCTTCAGGAAGCGCACTCTTAATCATAATACAATTAGAAATAACACAAATATCAGTCACTACTCCTACTACTCTTACTTCTTCATAAGCTGTATCCTTTAATAAGTTCGCAAGCATTAAAGATGGGAAAGTATTTTTTTCAATCACTGTATGATTTCTACTTAAAGACTGCAATTCTCCATAAAGTTCATGTCCTTTAGTCTGCGAGATACAGTGAGGAACAGGTAAATTCTTACCTTCCTGTGTTTCTAGATAGTTATTAAAGTGTGTATCTTTAGTAAACCAGACATCTTCACCTTCTTCTTCATATTTCTTTACTAATGAAATGATATAAGGGGCAATCTTGGGTGCTTTTTCAAATCCAAGTGCACCATCCACAAAATCATTCTGATAATCTACAACAACCAGTAGTTTCTTGCTCATGATGAAACCTCCTTTTTTATTTATTATAAACCACTTTCATATGTTATAATAGGGGACAGAGAGGTGTTTTTTATGGATAAGAATTTATTGGGTATGTATGATTTGAAAATTGAAAGATTAAAGAAAGCATTAGAAAGAAATAACATGACTTGTGAAGTATTTAATACTGAAGAAGAACTTCATGATTATTTTAAGACAATTTTCAAGGACCAAAAGGTAGTGGCAGTAGGTGGCTCTATGTCACTTGATGAAATGCATGTATTAGATTTAGTGCGTGCAAGTGATGTCAAGTTCCTTGATCGTTATGCTAAAGGATTAACTAAAGAAGAAATCAACGCAATACATCATGAAGCATTTAATGCGGATATTTATTTAACGAGTACCAATGCAATGACAACAGATGGCTGTTTATATAATATTGATGGCAATGGTAATAGAGTGGCCGCAATGATTTATGGACCTAAGGATGTTTATGTCGTTGCAGGTGTCAACAAGATCTTTGAAACAGAAGAAGAAGCCATTGATCATATAAAGAACGTGTCAGCACCAGCAAATGCAATCAGATTAAACCGTCAAACAGGCTGTGCTGTTACTGGTAAGTGTGTGAACTGTATGGCAGATCAAAGAATCTGTGCATCTTATGTCAAACTTGCACGTCAAAGAAACAAGGATAGAATTCATGTAATTATTATGAGACAGGAGTTAGGTTATTAATATGAAAGCAGGAATACTATGTCCTATCTCTACACTACCATCGTCTTATGGTGTAGGAGATTTTGGAAAGAACGCATATACATTTGTGAATCAACTAAAGAAATCAGATATAAAGATCTGGCAGATCTTACCACTTAATCCTTTAGCATATGGTAATTCACCTTATCAGCCTTATTCATCTTATGCGGGTGATGAACTTTATATTGATTTAGAAGACTTAGTTAAAGATGGATTACTTGAAAAAGGAGAACTAAAAACATTTAATAAACAGGCTGAAACAGTGGAATATGAAGCTGTACGTGCACATAAAGAAGACTTATTAAGACTCGCTTATAAAAGATTTGAATTTAATGATGATTTTAAGCAGTTTGTGGAAAACAATAAATGGGTTGAGGGTTATGCATTATTTCGTACCTTTAAATTAACAAATGAGGGAAAGCCATGGACAGAGTGGCATGAGGAATATAAGGAGTTCCCTAAACATCAGTCTTTTGAATTATTACCTTTTGAAAAAGAAATCAATTATCAGGAGTTCCTACAGTACTATTTCTTTAAACAGTGGTATGCATTAAAGAAATATGCGAATGATCAGGGTATTATGATTATAGGGGATATGCCTATTTATGTAGGATTAGATAGTGCTGATTGCTGGTTGGATCAGGAAGACTTCTTATTAGAGGAAGATGGCACACCTTCATTTGTAGCAGGTGTACCACCTGATTATTTTAGTGAATTTGGACAGAGATGGGGTAACCCTATTTATGACTGGGATCATCTAGAAAAGACAAATTTCAAGTTCTGGATTGATAGAATTCATAGTGCAAATAAGCTTTATGATGAAGTACGTATTGATCATTTCCGTGGATTTGATACTTATTGGAAGATTCCAGCATCAGAACCTACTGCAGTAGTAGGGGAATGGGTCGAAGCACCAGGCTATGCACTATTTGACAAATTATTTGAAGAGTATCCAGATACACATATTCTTGCTGAAGATCTAGGATTATTAAGAGATGAAGTGTATGAACTAAGAGATCATTATAATTTCAAGGGTATGTATATCTTCCAGTTCCATTATAAGGATGAATTTGATTTTGATAAGGTTGTTGTATATAGCGGTACACATGATAATGATACATTAATGGGATGGTATAGTAATCTTGATGAAGATACAGCAAAGGAAGTAGATTTACTTCTTGAAGGTTATAAAGAACGTAAGAAACATCGTCAAATGATTCATTATTGTATGGATTTACCTGCTGAGTCTGTCATTATTCCTGTATGGGATCTTCTAGGAGAACCAGAAACATCACGTTTTAATACTCCAGGTACAATTGGATCTCCTAACTGGGAATGGAAGATGTCTCGCTTTACAGAATTAAATAAGGAAATGAAATTCATGAAGAAAATCATTCATGATACGAATCGAGATGAAACTCTATGAAAAGAGCTCTTGTATTAAGTGGCGGAGGATCAAAAGGTGCTTATGAAGCAGGTTTCTTACTTGCTGCAAAAGAATTAAACCAACATTTTGATATTGTGACAGGAACTTCTATTGGTGCTCTTAATGGTGCGTTAGTCGCTATGGGAGACTATGAAGGATTAGAGTATACATGGAATATATTAGATATGGATCATGTTTTTAATAATGCCCCTGATTTGACTGATTTAAAAGATGACTTTATGACAACTTCTTTATTTAATAAGGAAGAGGGAAGTAACTTGTCTGAACTCAAAGAATCCATTGCCCAGCAGACATCACTGGCACAATCTTTTTTAAGATACTATTTCAAAAACAAAGGGGCAGACAATACACCTTTTGTCGAACATTGTCGTGGATTAATGGATGAAGAACGCTTATTGTCTTCACCTATTGATTTTGGTATATGTACAGTGCAGTTTCCAAGCATGAAAGCGTGTTATAAGACAAAATCTGAAATGGAAAGAGGACATATGCTTGATTATTTACTTGCAAGTAGTGCCTGCTTTCCTGTCTTTCCAATGACAGAAATAAATGGTAATAAATATATTGATGGGGGATTTAGCGATAACCTGCCTATTGATCTTGCCTTAGATATGGGTGCCGATGAAATAGTCGTAGTGGATATGCATCTCGTTCCAGTTCATCCACAATATCTTAATCGTCCTTCTATTCTTTATTCATGTCCACCAGTTGATTTAGGTGGTTTTATGGACTTTAATAAGGATGCACTAGAAAGAAATAAGCGTTTGGGCTACTTAATGGCTTATAAGCTATTTGGAAATTACGAAGGCAATCAGTATACTTTTCTTCCTTCAAATCAGACAGTATTTCATGATTACTATAAACAATTATTGATGATGGAAAAAGAAATGAGAGGATTCTTTAATAGTAATTCTTCAGAACTGACATCTTTATTATTAGAAGCCAATCATCAAATGATCTTAAATCTCAAAGACTATACATATATTACTTTAGATTTTATTGGAGAATTAATGGACTTTGATGATTTAAAGGTTTATGCGTTTGAAGAATACAAAAATATGATTCGTCATGCATTTGAGAAATATATGGAGAAGGATTATTTCCCTCAGGAATTAAGTCTGACAAAGGTGAATCTATCTTTCTTACAAAATCATCTCAACAGAGAATCAATTGTGGGATTCTTTCTACATCAAATGAAATACAAGGAAGCAATGGATATGAAGTCGTATTATACGTTCTGTAAAAAGGAACTAATGATGGCTTCACTCATTTATTTATTAATAGGAGGTTTAACAGATGAACATCATTAAAAGACAATATCAGAAAGATGATTTAAAAGACGTGGTTTCTCTTTTTAATGAAGTGATTGAAACAGGACTTTATCTTGAAGAAGACACACCTGTTCTTGATGATTTTATTGAATCAGCATCATATTGTGGTGTGATGCTTGATGATCATCTATTAGTAGGTGCTTATTTGATTAAATCTTTAGGAACTGGACATTGTAAGCATATTGCAACCTGTTCATATGCAATTAAAGCTGACTATAAGAAAGAACTAGATAGTCTGATTAAGGACTCTTTGGAACAGGCATTTAAAGCTGGATATGCAATTATGCAACTAAATACAGTCACTAAAACATTAAAGACAGTTTTAGATACAGTAGGCTTTAAGAGTTTAGGAATGATTCGTGATGGCTTTAAAACGTCTAAAGGTGATTATGATAACACTTATGTTTTATATCGTACTCTAGATGAATCTGTTTTAGAATGTAAGGAAAAACAGGACCCTATATCTATTGAAATCAGTCATATCTCAAAGAAGATTCAAAATAGAGGAATTTATTGGATTGTATCAGAAGTCAAACATTATCGTATACAAACAAAAAGAGAATACTCTACTTTTGATTATCGTGATCTTCATTATCAATCAGAAGAAGATATTAAAAAATTTGTAGAAAATATTTTCCATAAGTATTATATTGAGAATGAAAAAAATCACGATACTGTGCATGTTTTATCCGTTCATACATCTAAGGATGATGCAGTAGCTGAATGGATCAAAAGAGATGATCTAGAATTACAGAAGCAGATGACAAGCATGCATAGTTTTTCAAAGGGAGTTAAAGTGTGAAACAAAAATCAATCAAAACGTATAAAAAAAGACAAACTTAAAAACAAGTTTGAGTAATTTAGAAAAAATAGAATAATTGAATATTATTGTTTAGTTAATTTAGAAACATCAAAACCTGATTTCTTAAGAAACTCAATTGCTGATTCTTCTGTTAAATCTTGTTGCTTTATGGGTGGCTTAGGATTTCTAAATGATTCATAATCTGAAGGATTAAATGTCTCTCCAGTAAGAATCATATGGTATATACTGACAAGCATCATTCTTGCAATTGCGATAATGGCTTTCTTGTGGCCTCGTCTCTTTTTGATACGAGAATACTTGATTCCAAAATAGCCCTCCTTATCTTTGATTGCTCCAAGAGCACACTGAACTAATAAAGGTTTTAAATATTGACCTGCTTTAGAAATACGAACTGATTTTTTCTTATTAGCACTTTCGTTATTTGCAGGTGCTAATCCAGCCCAACAGGTTAGTTGTTTATCTGATTCGAATTGTTTCATATCTACTCCGATTTCTGAAATAATAAGAATTGCAGATAAAGTGCTGATACCTGGTAGTTGGGTGATGTGCATGAATTGATCGAACATTGGTGCTGCACGTTTCATCATTTCGATTTCACAGTTATCAATATGGACTTGTAATTCTTCCATATGAGTCATTGACTCATTCATTTTAAACCTTTGATCAGTTTCGATATTGCAGTGTTTAATGGAATCTAGAATCTTATCTTTATTTTTACACGATCCATGGATACATTTCAAAATTTTCTCATCTTCAATGATATCTGACTCAAGTACTTCTTTCATGATTGCTTGTGCAGACTTTCCAAACGGATCTGAAAATACAGAACCAATACCGATATTGGAAACTGTCATACAGTTTTGATATCGATTACGTTCAGAGGAACGCATTCCAACCAATTTATAGCGATAGCGAGATATCTCTCGTAAAGCTCTTATTTCTTTGGGCGGTATAAAAGAAAATTTGATTAGATCATGTTTAAATAAATCACAGATCCATTTTGAATCTTTCTTGTCAGTTTTCTTCCCTTTAATTGCTTTGACATATTTTGGATGAGTTAAGTAAATATTGATTTCATCTTCTAAGATGTTGAAAATTGGAATCCAATATTTACCAGTAGATTCCATGCATGCATCAAAGCATTTGTGATTAATGAGCCACTGTTTAAGATTCAGTAAATCAGGGTTTAAAGTTGAAAACGTTTCTTGGATGTATTCGGTAATACGAGTTTTCTTATTAGTAATACCGATTGTAGCCACAATGATATTCTTGTGAACATCCATGCCACAGCAGATTGGTCTAACAATCTTCATAAAAAAAATCTCTCCTTTCATTGAAAGAAGAGAAGTGGCATTGACTGCTATCTAAGCTAATCACTCAGTTGATTGTACAATCATAAGTGTCCTGGCTCTAAGTCCAACTTATTTGTGCTTGAAAAGATAGCGGCGACTTATAACAATTCAGGATATTCTATTTGAGTAGAATTGCCTACTCACCCCCACGTGCTCTGTAGTATACCACCTCTCTTTGATTATACTATTATATCGAGATGCACACTAGAGTTTTGGTGGATTTGAGTTTGGTTATATATTTGTGTCCGCGCAACGAAGGCGCGGGGAAATGGAGAAAATAATGAAGGAACTGAATTACAAAAGAATTGGAATTTATCTTCTTGGATTATTGATTTTAGGCTGTGGTATTGATCTCAATACAAAGACACAATTAGGTGTGTCACCCATCATCTCTGTAGCCTATAATATCGCCTATCTCACTCATATTCCTATTGGTGTAATGACTTTTATCTATTATGTTTTACTTGTCATTATTCAATGGATTTTACTCGGTAAGAAGTTTGATTATTTTCAATTCTTACAGATTCCAGCCAGTCTTGTCACAAGCCTCTTTATTCAGATATTTTATGGAGTTATTCCTGTCGCTTCTAGTTATTCATCACGTTTAATGATGCTTATTTTTGCGATTGTAATTACGGGTATTGGGGCATCACTCACTGTAGGTATGAAAATAGTACCTAATCCTGCAGATGGCTTAGCAAGTGTTATTGGAGAAAAGTGTCATAAAGGATTTGGTTTTGGTAAGAATCTCTTTGATGGTATTTCTATTATCATTTCACTTATTATAGGCTTTGTCTTTACAGGTGGCATTTTGGGTATTGGACTAGGAACCGTGATTTCTATGATTTTTACAGGTCGAGTTATTGCTGTGCTTGAAACAAGTATTTCTAGATTATATTCTTCTGTCACAGAAATAGAGTTTGTTGAGTGAACTACCTCGACTTAATACTCCGTATTTGAAGTCAAGGCTTCTAGGATGCTTACGCATCCGTTTAAGAAGATTGATATTTAAGTCTCCACCTATCGCTAGGCAATCCTTATTCTTATAGGCGTGTCCACTTCGCCTCTACTGTATAGGATGTTTACATCCACAACTCTACTTTTACGCATGATATTTAATACACCATTCACATCTGCATTCAGAACTTGTCCACTGGCTGTTCTATACTGTCCACGATGTATTCTCTTTCCACTGAAATGATATTCTTCAGTATCATCACTCTTATAGACTGGTATGACATCCTTATCCCAGAAGCTTGCTTTTGATGTATAGGACTCCTCCTGCATTACAAGTGTGATGCCATTCAGTTCACAGAGATATTCAAGCTTGTCTCTCAGCTTTCCATATGGAATATTGACGAAAGTCTGATTGTTTCTTCTGCCTATGTTGGAATCCTTCTGAAATGTTTCATTATAGCCCACAACAAGAGTTCCAATATCATGATCGATACAGTAATCAATCACCCTGCGTGCAGTCTTGTTCATGTAGTCATTTATTCTATTGTTGCGCCTGCGTGCTAATGCCTTCTGTCTGTTGGTCGGCTTCCTGCCATAGTCCTGCTTATCCTTGATGGACTGTAATCTTGCATTTTTCTTGTTGAACCACTGGTTAATGGACTTCAGTCTTCTTCCATCGATGATGAATGTTTCACCTTTACTTGATACTGCAGTGACAAGATTATTGATACCTAGATCTAATGCCAGTGCATTTGTTGTATTGAGATTCCTTTGAATGCATTCAGCTTCATAGGTATACTGAATTTCAAAGAACCTGGCATCTGCCTTTGGTATGATACGTATTTCCTTCACTTTCTTATCAAGCAGTATAGGTGGAATAGTAATCTCAACAGCCTTATGTGTCTTTCTGAAGCTGTTTGAATATGGAAGTATGAGCTTATTCCCTTTAAGTCTTACAAATCCAATGACAAGTGTAGTATATCCATCCTTCGGAAGATAGCGTGGAAGTCTGCAGTCCTTAAGTGCATACTTTCCCTGCTTTGCCTTTTTAAGAAGACCAAAGAATGATTTAAATGAGCCATCTACTTCCTTCAGTATCTGCTGTGCCATATTGGAATTAAGCGTTCTATAGTTATCAGACGACTTCAGAAGTGCATAGTTCTTCTCATAATTGAGATACTTGCCTTCTGCAAAGTAATGCTGTCTGATGTTATAGATTGCCTGATTAGTAAGATTCTTTGCAATATGACATAATTCCTTGATGGAACGATAGTCTTCCTTGGACAGATGCTTTACCTGCTGCTTGACTGTAAGATACATATATTTAGCCTCCTTTCTGTAGATTCAGGAAAAGAAGTTTCCTATATGTATTATACTATTTCTTACTCCAAATTTCTCTATCAGATGCATTAACGGCATTCATCCCCCACCTATATTCTATATTGAGGTGGGGGTTCTGCCTGTTTTTTAGATAAAAAATACTTTAAAGGTAACGTTTGCAGTATTATAATAGTGACAAGGTTATTGAGGAGGCAATATATATATGGTAAACATTATGTTATGTTGTGCAGCAGGTATGTCTACAAGTTTACTTGTTGAAAAAATGAAGAAAGAAGCAGAAAAACAAGGTATTGAAGCAAATATCTGGGCAGTCGGTGCGAATGAAGCAAAAGCAAACGGTGTTAAAGCAGATGTTGTATTACTTGGCCCACAGGTAAGATATCTTGAAGCAACTGTTAAGAAGGAAGTAGCACCAACTCCTGCACAGTTAATTGATATGCGTTCATATGGTCGTATGGATGGCGCTGCAGTATTAAAGCAGGCTATGGATCTAATTGAAGCAAATAAGTAATGAAATCCGCATATGCGGATTTTTTTGTTTTATAATGGTAATAGAGGTGAGCATGATGGAAACAATATCTATTACCAATAGAGGGTCTATACGTAAGTTTGTGGATGATGTATTTATTGATACAATAGAAAATATCTATGCTTTATTTGATTTGAAAATATCTTATTATGGTGTAAGTATCGCATATAAGAATACTGGTCAGTTGAAGAAATATAAGAGAGGAAAAATATTACATAACTATCTATCAAATAATGAACTAGAAAGAATCAATTTCTTTTCAGTACCAGATGATTTTGTGACAGTAGCATATGATTATCTCCTCTCTATTTCTATTAACTATAAAAATAACTTTATGACAGCGACATTTGATAAAAATATAATGAATCATGAATGTATTGAAGAAATTAAAACCCTATTAGATACCTTCATGGAAAAACCCTATATGCAGGAAATATATACGATGGATAAAGAAGAAACGCCTTTATTATATGCGATGGGAATTAAAAATAATTTCAAAACATTAAAAATACTTTCAAGTGAAGCAGTGAAGGAGGACGATGTATGAATCTTCTTGTATTAGGAAATGGCTTTGATTTACTACATGGGTTGCCAACAACCTATAAGGATTTTATCGATTTTACTACGTTATTTCGTATGTCGTTAGAAAAGAATGATATATCTCGTCGAGATTATGATTCACGTATGATAGATTTTATTCTTCATCTTTCTCTTGAATTATCCAATGAACTAGAATCTCTTATTAAAGATAATCTTTGGCTTATTCATCTAGAAAAAGAAACAATAGGAGAGGGCTGGAAGGATTTTGAAAAAGAGATGTCTGAAGTCATACAAAAGCTTGATGCAATCAGAGTTGAATGTGATATGCAGTTTAAATCAGGGCAGAAGGTCGCAAGAGTCAATGAGTATTTAGGCACATCTCTTCTTGATTTCTGGGGAGATCGTTGTTCTTTTTCCTCTATGGAGCCTATCAAAGAACTAAGAGATATCCTCACTCATGATCTCTTGCGTCTAACTAGGTGCCTAGAAATATATCTAGATGCATTTGTGAACCACCTAGACACTCCAAAATATGTAGAAAAACTACAAGTATTGAATGTAGATAAAGTATTAAGTTTTAATTATACGAATACATATGAACGTCTCTATGGTGACTCAGAAGTAGAATACGATTATATTCATGGTAAAGCAAATCTTGAACATGATATAGAAACATGTGATCTTGTCTTAGGAATAGATGAATATTTGACAGGAGAACGTAAAGATCAGGATAACGAATACATTGAATTCAAGAAATTCTACCAGCGTATATTTAAAAGGACAGGATGCCGTTATCTCACATGGTTGAAACAATCCCAGGAAGAACGTCTCAATATCTATATCTTTGGCCATTCTCTAGATGTCACTGATAAAGATATATTGAGACAACTTATTCTTGCTCGTCATGCCCATACAACCATATTCTATATTCATAAATCAGACTTAAAGAATCAGATTAAGAATCTTGTCAAGGTCATAGGGGAGGATGAATTGATTGAACGTGCCTATGGCTCTCATATCACAATACATTTCAAGAAGGTATAAGAAAAGACTCCATAATTTTGGAGTCTTATTTAATATCGCTGAATAAATCAGTTGAATATACGTTGTTGTCAATTAATTCTTTAAAAGAAGCTTTTACAACAGGTGCATCTTCTTTATATGTTACACCAAACCATGAATCCTGTACTTCTAATACCTTAACACTTAATTTATTATCTCTTAATAGTTCACCAATATAGATAGGTAATAAATATTCATCTTTTAGTGGATCTTTGATGTTTTCAAAGAATTCTACAAAACCTTCTTTTAAAGTATTTACGAATTCAGGAGTTAATCCCCAGAAGTTCATAGATACATTCACGTTAGGATCAATTTCTCTGTCTCCTACACGTGCACCAGTAGATGTCTTTTCAATATTCTTAGTTTCTTCTACATCTGTTAAGTATCCTTCATCATTGACTGCACAGATACCTCTAGTCACACCACCATTATCACTTAAAGTATTCTTTAAGATAAATCCTGCCATAGCTAGTTTTTCTGGATGTTCAGGTGTGTAGTCTAATAAGAAATCATGAATCTGTACAAATGCTTCTTTACCATAATAATCATCGGCATTAATAACTGCGAATGGTTCATTAATTAAACCATCACATGCAAGAACTGCCTGACCAGTACCCCAAGGCTTAGTACGTCCTTCAGGACATTTAATACCTTCTGGTAATGCCTTTAAATCCTGGAATGCATAAGCAATCTCTACATCATATTTCTTTACGACTTCTTCGATACGATTACCAATGACTTCTCTGAAGTCTGCTTCAATATCCTTACGGATAATGAAGATAATTTTGTTGAAACCGGCCGCAATGGCATCGTGGATTGAATAATCCATAATAATTTCACCATTAGGTCCAACTGGTTCTAACTGCTTGATTCCTCCACCAAAACGTGAGCCGATACCAGCAGCCATAATAACTAAACTTGTTTTCATTAGATACCTCCACTTTTACCTCTAGTAAAAGTATTCAATCATTTTTACCAACGCCATAATACACTATTTATATTCGAAAATCAAACTATTACAGTTAATCTACTCGATTTTATTAAGGAATTCTTAAGAAATTAGTATTTCACTAAGCAATATTAAGGAAAAGGAAAAAGCCTCACGAATGAGGCTTTAGGATACTAGTCTAAATCTTCGCCGTTAGATTTGAATGCTTTAGAGATCCAATAGAATGATTTCTTAGGTACTCTTCTTAAGTCTAATAGTTCTTCATCAGTTCTATTAACGTATACGAAACCATATCTCTTGGCAATCTGGCAGCTAGATGAAGGAATATCAATAGGTCCCCAAGTGATGTAACCTAAGCAGTCAACACCATCTTCAAGAATGGCATTCTTCATTTCCTGGATATGATTGCGATGATATTCAATTCTGTAATCATCATCTACAGTATCATTTTCATTTAATGATTCTCTTGCACCCATACCGTTTTCTAATACGAAGCAAGGAAGATCATATCTTTCGCTTAAAGTATTCATGACCCATCTAAATCCAATGGCATCCTTTTCCCAGCCCCATTCAGTCGCTTCTAGGTGAGGGTTCTTTACAACATGCTTTTCTACAATATCATTGAAAGGTGTAGTCATATCAAATTCACCTTCAGTGAGTGTATTAGAACGATAGTAAGAGAAGCATAAATAATCACATGTATACTTTAATAACTCTTCATCGCCTTCTTCAAATACAGGGAACCAACCTCTGTTTTTTAAGTATGCTGTATAATATCTAGGATATTTACCATTTGCTTGTACATAGCATACCCAGTCATTGACTAAATCATAAGCTTTCTGACAGAATAAGTTATTCTTTGGTGTATCAGTTGCAGGATAGAAGTTAGTAATAGTTGTCATGCCACCAAACTTAGCATCTGGTACGAGTTCTCTTAAAGCCTTAACAGCTTTACAATGAGCAATCATAACATTATGTGCGACCTGGTATAGATGTTCAGCTTTAGTTTTTCCCTCAGGAATAATTTCCGCATTTGAATAGATTAAGTTACATGAATGTAGGTTCTGTTCATTAAATGACATCCAATGCTTTACTCTATCACCAAAACGTTCCATACAAACTCTTGCATAACGTTCAAATAAATCAACAACCTTACGTGATGCAAAACCATTGTATTCCTTTACTAGATGATAAGGCATATCAAAATGAACTAATGTAATCATTGGAGTAATACCATTCGCAATTAATTCATCAATTAAATTATTATAGAACTGTACACCTTCTTCATTGACTTCATCATCTCCATTAGGAATAATACGGCTCCAGCAAATAGAGAAACGGTAGAAGTTGAATCCCATTTCTTTCATTAACTGAATATCCTCTTTATAACGATGATATTCATCAATTGCAACTTTCCAGTCTGCATGTCCTTCTGGTGTAGGTCTTACATCATAGATTGATAAACCCTTTCCGCCTTCATCCCAGGCACCTTCAGTCTGGAATGATGATACTGAGCCACCCCAGAAAAAATCTTTTGGTAATTTCTTTTCCATTTATTTGTCCTCCTCTATGGTACAATCTTATTCTCACATAAGCGTTTTAAGAAGTAAATATGTACAGGTATTAATTTATTTTTGTTTCAAAAAAGAACATTAAAAATCAAGTTTATTGAAAATACGTTTCATGATATAATTGAATCAGGTGATAAACAATGAGTATAATGACACAATTAGAATTCGCATTAGATTTCACACATGCTGAGGTGGAAATCGCCCATTACATATTGAATCATGGAGAAGATGTATTGAATTTATCAATTAAGGAATTGGCAAAAAGAACGTATACATCTCCTGCAACTATAGTTAGACTATGTCGCAAACTAGGATTAGAAGGATATAATGACTTTAAGATCAAGTATTCAGCAGAACTGCAATATACACTTACTAAAACCAAAAGAATCGATGTTAACTTTCCCTTTGGTCCAGAAGATAACTACCCACAGATTGCCTATAAACTCGGTACAATGAGCAGAGAAGTTATTGAAGATACAATTAAACTGATAGATTTTGATGATTTGCGTAAAGCGATAGAACTTATGAATCAATATGAGTCTATAGATATATATGGAAATGGTAATTCAATGTTAGAAGCATTAAGTTTCCAGCATAAGATGACGCGTATTGGACGTAACGTAAATATTCGTACACTAGAAGGAGAACAGATCTTTTTAGCTTATAACTCTTCTTCATCACATCTTGCAATGATTCTCTCTTATTCAGGAGAAACAGCTGAAATTATTCGCATTGCCCAGACATTAAAAGAGAAGGGGACAAAGATGATTGTGATTACTTCTCTAGGCGATAATCAGCTATCACATTATGGTGATGTGATACTAAGAGTTGGCTCAAGAGAGAAAATCTTTACTAAAATAGCTCCTTTTGCCTCAAATCTTTCTATGGAGTATATTTTAAATCTTATTTTCTCATGTATATTCCAACGTGATTATAATAGAAACTTAGAGAAAAAAGTCAGTTATGATAAAACAAAGGATGCAAGACATCCGGCTCGTTCTCCAGTTAATGATATATAATATGGGAAAATGTAATGCTTTTCATTTCCAAAAAATGAGTATATAATGGTTTTGCTGTGTAGGATATGCCCTGTGGCTACCTATTTAGGAGCTAACTTAATATTCTGCTGGCAAAATTTATATTTACGTCATATTGCGTATGCAAATGACAGTGGAGGAAACAAATGAATAACAAAAAAACAAAGAATCTGACTTTACTTGCATTATTTATTGCGATTGAAGCAGTGATGGTCATGGTACCATTTTTAGGATTTATCCCAATTGGACCATTAAGAGCCACTTTACTTCATGTTCCAGTTATTATTGCAGCAATTGTATTAGGTACTAAGCAGGGATGCTTGATTGGTCTTGTATTTGGTTTATCTTCATTATTAATGAACACAATGCAGCCAACAGTGACATCTTTCGTCTTCTCACCATTTATTAGTGGATCAGTACTTAGTGCAGTCATTGCGATTGTCCCAAGAGTTATGATTGGGTTTGTATCAGGTTCTATTTATCAGTTAATTAAGAATAAACAGCAGACTATTGCGACTGCAGTTGCTGCTTTCCTAGGTGCTTTAACAAATACAGTATTAGTATTAGGTGGTATCTGGGCTTTATTTGGTACATCTTATGCTAAGGCTATTGGTCAGGATGCAAGCAAGCTTGGAAGTTATTTCTTAGCAGTATCAAGCACACAGAGCTTACTTGAAGCTTTTGTGGGTGTTGTTATTGTGGTAATTGTCACAAAACCTCTCTTCGCTTTAATGAAGCGTGGATAATTTATAAATGAAAAGAGGGTATTAATAGATGAAAAAATTGATTATAGGGATTACTGGTTCTATTGCAGCATTTAAGACTGTACAGTTCATCAGTGATCTAGTGAAAGAAAAATATGAAATTGAAGTCATGCTCACTCCAAGTGCAGCGAAGTTTGTCACACCAACTTCTATTTCTGCTCTCACAAAGAAAAAAACATATATTGATGTCTTTGATGATGATCCAGGATGTATTACACATGTAGATATCGTCAAGGATGCTGATTTGTTTATGATTGTACCAGCGAGTGCAACAACCATCGCAAAATGTGCTAATGGTATTGCAGATAATATGTTGACAGCTGCTTTTCTAGCAGCTACATGTCCTAAACTCATTGCACCTGCAATGAATGTACATATGTATGAAAATAAAACAACACAGCGTAATATCCAAACTTTAAAGGATGATGGTGTTTTATTTGTAGAACCTGCTGTAGGTCTTCTTGCATGCGGTGATACAGGTAAAGGTAAACTTGCAGACTATGATCATCTTCATTTAATGATGGAATATGCACTTAGTGACCATCCATTACAAGGCAAAAAGGTATTAGTCACTGCAGGACCAACTCAAGAATCTTTAGATCCTGTACGTTTTCTTACAAACCACTCATCAGGTAAAATGGGATACTCAATTGCACGCGCTGCATTTATACTTGGTGCCAAGGTACGATTAATTCATGGCCCTACATCATTAAAGCCAGTGCCTTATATTATCAATCAATCTATTACAAGTGCCCAGGATTTATTTGAATGTGTAAAAAGACATCATATACATTATGACTATATTATTATGTCAGCTGCAGTAGCTGACTATACACCTGTAGAAACATCTACAGAAAAGATTAAGAAAAATGACAATGAACTTATTCTTAAACTAAAAAAGAATCCAGATATACTTGATTATATAGGGCATCATCAAGTTGAACATCAAGTGATATGTGGATTTGCGATGGAAACACAAGATTTAATTGAAAATGCATCAAAGAAATTAAATAAAAAACAATGTGATCTGATTATTGCGAACCATCTTAAAACAGAGGGTGCAGGATTTCAGGGTGATACAAATGTTGTTACTATTATTACTCAGGATTCTATGAAGGGTATCGATAAGATGTCTAAATCAGATCTAAGCTATATTATCTTAAAAGAATGTATGAAAATAGGAGCTAAGAAATAAGAATGCTATTGGTTATAGATATCGGTAATACAAATATTACTATTGGTGTTTACAAAGAAGATCATTTAGTAGGTCGTTTTCGTATGACAACACGTATGGAACGTACATCAGATGAATATGGCTTAATGCTTCATTCATACCTTCAAGCCTCTCACTTGAATGTAGAAGATGTTAAGGATGTCATTATTAGCTCGGTTGTACCAAAGATTAACTATTCTTTCTCAAGTTCCATTATTAAATACTTTCATATTAGACCACTATTTGTTGGCCCAGGTGTGAAAACAGGCATCAATATTCAAATTGATCATACATCTACTCTTGGTTCAGACCGTTTAGTGGATGCAGCTGGGGCTTATTATACATATGGTGGTCCCTGTCTCGTTATTGATTTTGGTACAGCGACTACTTATGATGTTATTACAGAGAAAGGTGTTTTCATTGGTGGAGTAATTGCACCAGGCATTGGTATAGAAGCCGGTGTTCTTTCTTCTATGGCTGCTCAGCTCCCTGAAATTGAATTAGTCAAACCACAGCATATTATTGCGAAAAATACAGTCACTGCAATGCAGGCTGGGGTAGTCTATGGCTATATTGGGAAGACTGAATATATTATCAAGAAGATAAAAGAAGAATATGGTCAGAATCTAAAAGTAGTTTCTACAGGAGGCTTAGGTAAGCTTATTGCGAAAGAAACTGACTTAATTGATATTTATGATCAGGAACTTACATTTAAAGGTTTAAAGATCATATATGATAAGAACAAGAAGGATCGTCACTGATCCTTCATTTTTTTTACAAATCTTATTGACACCTATATTATTATTTGGTATTATAAATAAGCACTCCTCGAGTGTTAGTGAGGCCGCATTCGTATAATGGCTATTATATCTGCTTGCCATGCAGAGGACGCCGGTTCGACTCCGGCATGTGGCTCCAATTTTAAAACTTTATATGCCGCATTCGTATAATGGCTATTATATCTGCTTGCCATGCAGAGGACGCCGGTTCAACTCCGGCATGTGGCTCCATTTAAAAATTTCATATGCCGCATTCGTATAATGGCTATTATATCTGCTTGCCATGCAGAGGACGCCGGTTCGACTCCGGCATGTGGCTCCATTTTAAAATTTTATAAGCCGCATTCGTATAATGGCTATTATATCTGCTTGCCATGCAGAGGACGCCGGTTCAACTCCGGCATGTGGCTCCATTGAAATCAACTAGGCTAAGGCCTAGTTTTTTTGTGCATCTTATACAATCATTTCTACAACTTAATTGGATGTGATATTCACATGTATTATATTATGGTATCATTTTTGTAAGGGAGAAAAATATGAAGACAAGAATTGAATTGATATCTGAAGATCAAAAAGAAGAAGTTGTCATTAAATGCTATCAGATAACAGATGAAATACAAAGTATGATCTCTTTCATAGAAAATGAGAAAAGAATAATTGGATACAAAAGGGGAACTGCCTATCTATTGAATATCAATGATATATATTACTTTGAAATAGTTGATCAAAAAGCATTTCTCTATTGCAAAAAGGAAATATATGAATCAAAGATGAAACTTTATGAATTTGAAAAAGAAACAGAAGGTACATCATTCTTTAGAGCATCTAAATCATTCATTATTAATGCGGATAAAATTGATTCTATTAAACCATCATTATCTGGAAGATTTGAAGTGATGCTGACTAATAAAGAGAAACTTATCGTTTCTAGACAATATGTACGTGTACTAAAACAAATGATTGGGTTGTAAGGAGAGTAATAATGAATAAAAAAGAATTAATGCATACAATGCTTGTAGAATATTTCGTAATATATAACTTATCAATGATGTGTACAATCTTATTCTGTTATTTTAACCAGCCACAAATAAAAATGCTTTCTGTATCTTATTTAGGACAGGTAGCAGTCTTCTCTTTGCTTGCTTGTCTACCTACTATAATCTATAGTTTCAAGTTGCAAAATGTAATAGTGAAGGATATTCTTCATACAATATTCTTAGAAGTTATACTTCTAACTGCAGGCTATCAAATCGGTATGTATCAGGATTTCTTGGGAGGAATTTTCTTCTTTATAACAATTATTATTGTAGATATATTAGTCAGACTCTTTAATTATATTAATGATTGTCGTATGGCTATAGAAATCAATAAAGCTCTGAAAAGTAGAAAGGGGTGACAACTATGAATAGTATTGAAATTAAACATCTTACAAAAACTTTTGGTGATATTAAAGCAGTAGATGACTTAAGCTTTACTGTAGAAAAGGGAACGTTCTTTTCCTTTCTAGGTGTTAATGGTGCAGGTAAGAGTACCACTATCTCTATGATATGTGGTGAACTTACAAGTGATACAGGAGAAATATACATTGAAGGCAAAGATATTAAAACACATATGGATGAAGTAAGAACTACTATAGGTGTTGTTTATCAAACTTCTGCATTAGATGATGTGCTCACAGTTTATGATAATCTCAAGTATCGTGCTGCTTTGTATGGTATTACAGGGGATTCTTTTAAGAAGAAACTAGAAGAACTCTCTCTATTATTAGATTTCAAAGACTTTTTAAAGAAACCTTTAAATAAGCTATCAGGAGGACAAAGAAGACGTATAGATATAGCTCGTGCTCTTATTCATGAACCAGAACTTCTTATCTTAGATGAACCAACAACTGGTTTAGATCCTCAAACAAGAAAAACATTATGGAAAGTTATTGATAATTTAAGAAAAGAAAAACATATGACTGTATTTCTTACGACTCATTATATGGAAGAAGCAGCTGAAGCAGATCAAGTTGTTATTATTGATCGTGGCCGTCAAATAGCTTCTGGAACACCACATGAATTAAAACAGAAATATGCTTATGATTATTTAAATATCTATCATGTAAAAGAAGAGGACATCAAGTCTTTAGGACATCCATATATATATAATAAGGATCATTACACAATCCGTATCAATCATCCAGGTGTTGTGAAAGAAATGATTCTTCAAAAACCAGAATTGTTTAATGACTTTGAACTAGTAAAAGGAAGAATGGATGATGTCTTCTTAAATGTAACAGGAAATAAACTCCCAGGAGGTGAACAAGTGTGAAACAGCTTTATCATCTTACATTAAGACATACAGTATTATTTTTTAAGGATAAAGGACGTTTCTTAACAGCTTTGATTACACCAATAGTCTTAATTGTCTTATATATGACATTTTTAGGTACTATCTATCATGATTCACTTGATAGTATAGTGAAATACTTTAATGTCTCTCAAAATACTATTGATGCTTTTGTGAATGGTTATCTCTTTTCTTCATTACTTGCGGTGAGTTGTGTCACAGTATCATTCTGTTCAAATATGATTATGGTACAAGATAAAGCAGATCATAAAATAAAGGACTTACTCATAGCACCTGTCAGTAAAACAACATTAGCTCTTAGTTATTTTATTTCTACTTTACTTATCACTATGATTATTAATATCACTGCGTTACTTGCATGCTTTATTGTATTAGGTACAAGTCACTTTGTCTTACCGTTAAAAGATGTATTATATTGTTTGCTAGATATCTTTTTACTTACTTTGTTTGGTGCTTCTTTATCATCTATTATTAATTATTTCCTTACAACACAAGGCCAGATTTCAGCTGTTAGTAGTGTAGTGAGTGCGGGATATGGTTTCTTATGTGGTGCTTATATGCCTATTTCTCAATTTACACCTGCAGTACGTACATTTATTAAGTTCCTGCCAGGGACATATGGCACATCGCTTATTCGTAATCATTTATTAAGAAGTTTATTTCTAAAACTAGGTACAAAAGTTCCTGCCAATGTAATGAATGAAATCCATCAAAGTTTTGATACATCATTTACACTTATGGGACATACTGTAACACAAAGTATGATGTATCTGATTATGATTGGCTCATGCTTTATCCTTACCTTAATTTACATATTCTTAAATCAATCAAAAATAAATATGTAAATTCTATGTATTTTTAATCCAAGGATTGAAAAATATGAGAAATAGTTTAAGATGTTTTTGTGGAGGATTTTTAGTAGTGCCATGAAAATCTTAAAGAAATTGATTATTATTGTTGCATTGGTGATCTGTTATGTATTTTCCAATGCAGTCAGTATTTATATATATAGTTTTAAAGATGATGCAAGAAATGCTGATGTTGCGATTGTATTAGGTGCATCTACATATAATGGGCATCCATCACCTGTTTATCAGGAAAGAATTAATCATGCTGTTGATTTATATAATAAGCATCTTGTAAAGAAAATCATTATGACAGGAGGATATGGAAAGGGAAATCCTGTAAGTGATGCTTATAATGCTAAGCTTTATGCAGTCAGTCAAGGTGTACCAGAAGATGATGTTCTTACGGAAGATCAATCTACAGTCACATTAGAGAATCTGATTAATGCAAAAAAGATTATGGATGTATATAATTATCAGACGGCATTAATTGTAAGTGATCCGTTACATATGAAAAGAGCTATGCTTCAAGCAAAAGATGCTGGGATCATAGCATATACCTCTCCTACACATTCTTCTCGTTTTCGTACAAGAGATACGAAGTTTAAATTTCTTAAACGTGAAGTAATCAATTATATTGGTTATAAATGGTATCGTCTCTTTAAATCCTTTATCAAGTTGTGATAAAATAGAAATAGAAGGGTGAAGGGAGTTGTTAGTATGTTTATGATTAATACAGGATGTATATGCTGTGCGATTCTTGCATTGACATTCTTGTTTTATTATATAGTTTGTTCATGTCTTAAGGGATTAGGAGTTTATTGTATTAGTGCATTTAAGGATGTACCTCGTGAAGAAAGCCGTTATTATGATAAGAGAAGAATTAGCCGTGCTCAAAGAAGAGCATTTAAGAAATGGTTCATTATATTAAGTGTAGGTGCCATACTTTCTTATTTTATTAGTCAGTATTTTGCCTATATTGCGATTGGACTATGGGCACTTATATTCTTTAAAGATATCTTTGTGAAAAAAGAGAACTTATTCAGAAACTATCGTATCTAATGGCCTATCGGGCCATTATTTTTTTAGAGGTTATTATGGAAAAATTATTACTTGTACTTATATGCATCCTAGGTATTGTAATGATGGTTAAAGGGCTGATTGCTCGTTTTAAATATCGTCTAAAGGCGACACGCTGTTCTTTGCAGGCTCCAGGAAAAATCATAGATATCAAACAGGATGAACATTATCTCTATATCATGACAATTCAATATTATGCAGAAGGTAAGTTTATAGAAAGAAAACCTTGTATCACTTATTTTCAGATGAAATATTTTAAAAATAATAAACGTGTTACAGTGGACTATGATCCAAACTCTCCTGATACGTTTATCATTGAAGAAGAACTATTTACTATACGATTCACTAATTTTCTTATATTTAGTGGTTTTGTATTGGTGTGTTGTGCTGCATTATTTATCATTTGAGGTCAATTATGAAGAAAATAATAATAATACTTCTTGGTGTACTTTTAACAGCTTGTACACCATCTTCAACAACTAAAAATAAAAAATATATTAACTCAGAAGGAACGACATTAGAAACACGTATTCTTGTACCAAAAGGATATCAAAGAGAACAAAGTGATGTTGCTCATTTCTTACAGATATATCCGTTAAAGAAAAATGGCAGTCCTATTCATTTATATAATGGAAAGAAGAAATTTAATCAAAATTCACAGATTGCTATCTTTAAGCTTCCACTAGAAAATGAAAACCTTCAACAAAGTGCCGACTCAGTTATGAGAGTCTATGCAGAATATTACTGGAACACTAAACAATACGATAAGATTCAGTTTCATTTAAGCGATGGATTTTTATTGTCTTATAATAAATGGAGAGAAGGGAATCGCGTTGTTATTAAGAATGATCATGCCAGTTATGTAAAGAGTGCTTCCTATGATGATTCTTATGAATGCTTTAAAAAATACTTGCGTATTGTATTTGCTTATTCAGGAAGTGCGAGCATGGTGAGTGAATCAACACCAATCAAACTGAATGAAATAAGAGTAGGAGATGTTTTCTTAAAAGGTGGTTCACCAGGACATGTTGTGATGATTGTAGATGTTTGTACAAATAAAGAAGGTAAGAAGGCTTTCTTACTTGCACAAGGCTATATGCCTGCTCAGGAATTTCATTTATTAAAGAATCCATCACATGATGATCCTTGGTATCATGAAGATGAAGTCAAATACCCATTTGAAACACCTGATTATACATTTGAGGAAGGTAGTTTAAGAAGATTATGTTATTGATGAATGTGTTTAGTGGTCACAGAATAGATCCATTACATATTAAGGAAGATGATATTCATCTAGAGGATATTGCTCATGCATTAAGTCTTATATGTCGAGGGAATGGTCATATTAAATATTTCTACTCTGTGGCACAGCATTCTCTCAACTGCGCGAAAGAAGCACAAAGCAGAGGCTATAATAAACATGTTGTTTTATCATGTTTATTTCATGATGCAAGTGAAGCTTATATGAGTGATCTCATCACTCCTATAAAAAAACAAATGAAAGAATATCAGGTAATAGAAGACAAGCTTCTAGAAACAATATTTCAAGCTTTTCATATTCAATTAAAGGATGAAGAAAAAATAATCTGGAAAGAGATGGATCACTTACTACTTGAAGCAGAATTAAAAGAGATGATGCCTCTAGAAGAAAATAGATCTTCTGTTACATTGATGAGTACACCTGATTTAAAGGAATATTATTATCGTGATATAGAAGAAGAGTTCAAGGTTTATGCACTACAATTATTGGAGGATTTATAATGAAGATATTTGTTACCTATACATTTAGAAGTAAAGAAGAGAGAGATGCCTTTTATCAATCTATTAGAGACAATCATATTCAGAAATTATCATCAGTGGATGAAGGATGTCTCAAATATTCTTATACACCTATAGATGATACTGTTCTTTATTTACAAGAAGAATGGGTATCTGAAGAATTACAGTTAAAACATTTGAAGCAGCCTCATATGGACTTGTTGAAGGAATTAAAGAATCAATATTCGTGTCAAACTACAGTGCGTCATGGAACGGCTTCTTTAGAGACAGAGCGTTTAGTATTAAGAGAGTTTAAAATAGAAGACGCAGATGATATGTACCATCATTGGGCTAATGATGAAAAGGTCACTCGTTATTTGACTTGGCCACCTCATCAAAATGTTGAAGATACAAAGCAGTTACTTGCTTCATGGATTGGGTCATATGAAAAGGGTGATTCATATAACTGGGGCATTGTAGTAAAGGATAAGAATACACTCATTGGAAGTATATCTGTCACAAATATTGATCAAAAAACAAATACAGTAGAAATTGGCTATTGTATTGGACAGGCTTATTGGGGTCATGGATATGTTGCCGAAGCACTTAGAGAAGTTATTTCTTATCTGTTTAAGGAAGGCTATGATGTTGTACGTGCAAGACATGATAAAAATAATCCTCATTCAGGTAGAGTGATGCAAAAAGCTGGTATGAAATATGAGGGCACTCTTAGAAAACATGGAAAAAATAATCAGGGAGTAGTAGATGATGTTTTTTATTCTATTCTTCCTGAAGAATTATAATAGGAGATCTTATGGAAGTTAGAGAAATATGCTTGGCACATGTCAAAGAGATATCACAATTATTTAATGAAATATTCTCCAGGGAACCATGGAATGATGAATGGAATGAAGAGGACCTATCTATTTATATGCATGATCTAGTAGGCAATCGCTTATCTCTTTCTATTGGCTTATATGATGGAGATAAACTCATTGGAATTGCGTTGGGTCGCATCAAACATTGGTATAATGGAAGAGAATTCTGGATTGATGAATTTGGAATTATGACGGATGAACAATCTAAAGGACTCGGTTCACAATTCATGGACTTAGTTGTTGATTATACGAAAAAAAGAGGAATAGACCGTATTATGTTGATTACGGAAAGAGAATTTCCTGCTTATTACTTTTATCAGAAAAATGGCTTCAAAGAACAATCATCACAGGTCGTATTCATGAAAGAATATTAAAGAAATAGGTGTGTACTTTTGTGTACGCACTTTTTTGTCTTAAAAAATGTATAGTTTAATCTTTTGATGACAAAATATACCCTATAAATTCCATATAATTACTATCATTTGTAAAATGAAAGCGCTATAATAGGAGTGGTTAAAATGTATTGTAAGGAGATTGATAATATGAAACTATTAGAACCAATTAAAGTAGGTCCAATCACATTGAAAAACCGTATCATGTTCCCACCAATGACAACTGGCTATGAAGAACGTGACGGTTCAATTTCTAAACAGAGCTTCAACTTCTATAAACGTATTGCAGAAGGTGGCGTATCTTATATCGTACTTGGAGACGTCGCACCAGTAAATACTGTTTCTCCAACACCAAAATTATTCAAGGATGAACAGATTCCAGCTTATAAAGAATTAGCTGATGCATTACATGAATTTGATTGTAAATTAGGTATTCAGATTTTCCATCCTGAATATGATGTTCAGGCTTTAGCTGAAATGTTTAAGAAGGGTGATATGCAGGCAGCTCGTGCTAAATTACATCATGATATGCTTCATTTCACTGATGAAGTAACTCCAGAAGCATTAAATACAATTCTTAAACAGATGGGTGAATGCGTAAGACGTGCTTATGAAGCAGGGGTAGATGTAGTAGAAGTTCATGGAGACCGTTTAGTAGGTGCTTTATGTTCTACAGTATTAAACCATCGTACAGATGAATATGGAGGAAGCTTCGAAAATAGAACACGTTTTGCATTACAGGTAGTAGAAAGCATTAAAGAACATGCCCCTCATATCTGTATTGACTATAAACTTCCAATCATCACTGATAACCCATTAAGAGGTAAAGGTGGATTAAAGATTGATGAAGCTGTTGAACTTGCTAAAAAGCTTGAAGAAGCAGGCGTTAATATGATCCATGTTGGACAGGCTAACCATACAGGTAACTTGAATGATACTATTCCAGCAATGGGTACTCAGCCATATTGCTTCATGCAGTCATATACTAAGAGAGTTAAAGATGCTGTAAGTATTCCAGTATCTGCGGTAGGACGTATCGTTACTCCACAGAATGGTGAAGCCTTAATCGAAAATGGTGTATGTGATATCGTAGGTTATGGACGTTCATTATTAGCTGATCCTGATTATGTTAAAAAGATTGAAGATGGACAGCCATGCAGAATTCGTTTATGTATGATGTGTAATAAGGGATGTACAGACTCTATCCAGAACAGAAAGTTCTTAAGCTGTGTCCTTAACGCAGAAAATGGTTATGAATATGAAAGAACAATTACACCTGCTGATACTAAGAAGAAGGTTGTTATTGTAGGTGCAGGACCTGCAGGTTTAGAAGCTGCTAGAGTTGCTGCTGTGAAAGGCCATGATGTTATTGTTTATGACAAGGATACTAAAGTAGGCGGACAGTTAAATATTGCTTCTGTACCACCTAGAAAAGAAGAAATGAATCGTGCTATTCATTATCTCGCAAATGAAGTAAAAGTATTAGGCGTTGATTTACGTTTAGGTAAAGCTGTTACTTGCGAAGATATCTTAGCTGATCAGCCTGATGAAGTCATTGTTGCAACAGGTGCTTGTAATTTCATCTTAAATATCCCAGGTAAGGATATGCCTCATGTACAGGATGCTTGGAAGGTACTTTCTAATGAACAGTTCCCAGCAGGAAGAATCGTTGTAATCGGTGGTGGACTTGTAGGTGCTGAAACAGCTGAATACCTTGCACTTAGAGGTAATGATGTCAGTATCGTAGAAATGATGGATACTATCGCAAAAGAAGAATCAACTACAATTCGTCCAGAAATGATGGCTGATTTTGAAAAGCATGGTGTTAAACAGTTTACTAATACCAAGGTAACAGAAATCACTGCAACTACAGTAGAAGCAGAAACTGCAGAAGGTAAAGTTTCACTTCCATGTGATTATGTAGTATTTGCAGTAGGTGCTCGTTCTAATGCATTTGACATTACTGCATTAGAAGAAAAGAACATCCATGTGCAAACAATTGGTGATGCAAATAAGGTTGCAGACATCAATTCAGCTATTGAATCTGGTTATCTTGCAGCAAACGCATTATAAGAAGCTTAAGACAGGCGGTGCCTGTCTTTTTTGTGTTATAATAAGTTTCTCAAGGAGGTGAGACTATGGCACATGTTCCAACATATCTAGTGATAGATATTAAATCATTTTATGCATCTGTAGAATGTCTAGAGAGAGGACTCGATCCACTAGACACCAATCTCGTTGTCGCGGATGCCTCACGTACAGAAAAAACCATATGCCTTGCCGTCTCTCCGAGTTTAAAAGCCTATGGTCTTCCTGGACGTGCAAGACTCTTTGAAGTCATTTCTAAACTTAAACAACTCAATCATCAAAGAGAACCACTTGATGGAAGTTCTTTTCTTGCATCAAATCTTAATAAGAATAAACATAAAGCCATAGATTACATTATTGCGAAACCTCGTATGTCTCTCTATCTAGAATATTCAACACGCATTTATTCTATATATTTAAAGTATTTCTCTCCTGATGATATTCATGTCTATTCTATTGATGAAGTCTTTATTGATGCAACACATTATCTTGATACATATGAGTTAGATGCCTTTCATCTTGTTCAAAATATTATTCATGATATATATAAAGAAGTGGGTATTACTGTGACTGCAGGAATAGGAACGAATCTCTATCTTGCAAAGGTGGCTATGGATATTGTCGCTAAACATAAAGAACCAGACGAAAAAGGGGCCCGTATTGCGTACTTAAACACATATGCCTATAGAAAACTATTATGGTCTCATACACCTTTGACCGACTTCTGGAGAGTCGGTAAAGGTATCTCTAAGAAACTCAATAATATCGGGTTATATACAATGGGAGATATCGCAAGATGCTCATTAGAAGATGAAGAAAAACTATACAATCTATTTGGAGTCAATGCAGAACTGCTTATTGATCATGCCTGGGGCTGGGAACCTTGTACCATGTCTGCCATTAAAGCCTATAAAGCACCTTCTAAAAGTATAGGAACCGGGCAGGTATTATCATGTGCTTATGATTATAAGCAAACTGAAATCATTTTAAAGGAAATGATAGAATCATTAAGTCTGGATTTGTTTGAAAAGCATCTAGTGACTAATAAACTTGTTCTTACAATTGGCTATGATATTGAGAATATGAAGGATTATCATGGAGAACTCATGGAAGATCGTTATGGAAGGAAACTTCCAAAGCATCTCCATGGAACAATTAATCTAGATAGATACACATCTTCTTTTAAGCTCATGTGCGATGCCTTATTACGTTTCTATCACTTACATATAAATCATGCACTTACAATAAGAAGAATTCAGCTCAATGCCACACAGGTAAGAAGTGATGACGATATTCCTATGACCTATAAACAGCTTTCTTTATTTGATGAAGAAAAGATAGAAGTGGACTTATCTAAAGAAAAGAAACTGCAGGGTGTGACACTTGATATTAAGAAGAAATATGGCAAGAACGCCTTGCTTAAAGGGGCTGATCTTCAGGAAGGTGCCACAACTAGAGAAAGAAATAAGATGATAGGAGGACATAAAGCATGAATTATGACGATATAATCAATATGAAACATCCTACTTCACCGAATCATCCTAGAATGTCCATGAATAATAGAGCAGCTCAGTTTGCACCGTTTGCGGCTCTTAAAACACATGTAGATAAAATAAGTGAAGCAGGAAGACTAACTACTCAAAAACGTATATTAGATGAAGATCAAAGACAAGTATTAAATAGAGTGCTTAACAATCTACTTATTAATAAAAAAGAACATCCTTCTATCACGATAGATTATTTTCTAGAAGATGAGTATAAAGAGGGTGGGTCTTATATGACTGTAAGAGGACAGTTTAAAGATATTGATGAAATCAATAAAAGAGTGCTACTACTAGATAAAACAACCATTCTCATCGAAGATATTTATCATATAAGTATACTAAAGGATTAAGACTGATTCATTTCAGTCTTTTTAATTGTTTAGCACTCAAATATTGACAATGCTAATAAAGGTGTGTATACTGTCTTTAGCATTTAAATTACTAGAGTGCTAAAGGAGCGTATAAAAATGTCAGATAAGAAAGAATTTAAAGCAGAGTCTAAAAGACTTCTCGATTTAATGATTAATTCTATTTATACTCATAAGGAAATCTTCTTGAGAGAATTGATTTCAAATGCAAGTGATGCAAGTGATAAGCTTTACTATAAAGCGTTACAGGAAAATATTACAAGTTTCTCAAGAGAAGATATGGCTATCAACCTCATTGCTGATAAAGAAAATAGAACCCTTACAATTGCTGATGAAGGTATCGGTATGACTAAGGAAGAATTAGAAGAACATTTAGGTACTATCGCAAATTCTGGTTCTTATGAGTTCAAGAATGCCTTAGAAAAAGGTGTAAGCGATGTTGATATCATTGGTCAGTTTGGTGTCGGTTTCTATAGCGCCTTCATGGTTGCTGATGAAGTAGAAGTTTATTCTAAGAAATATGGTGAAGATAAAGCATATTTATGGAAGAGTGATACAAGTGATGGCTATACTGTTGAAGAAGTAGAAAAGGCAGAACATGGTACTACAATCATTCTTCACTTAAAGAAGGATACAGAGGAAGAAGATTATAGTAAGTATCTCGATCAGTATGAAATTGAAAGACTTGTTAAGAAATATTCAGACTACGTTCATTACCCAATCAAGATGGATGTGACTACTTCTAGAAAGAAGGAAGACAGTGATGAATATGAAGATGTTGTAGAAAACAAGACTTTAAACTCACAGGTTCCTTTATGGAAACGTCAGAAGAAAGATATCACAAAAGAAGAATATGATGAATTCTATAAGGCTAAATTCAATGATTTTGAAGCTCCTCAGAGAGTCATGCATAATGTTGTAGAAGGTGCTGTTTCTTATACGTCATTACTATTTATCCCATCTAAAACACCTATGAATTACTATTCACAGGATTATAAGAAAGGCTTACAGCTTTATTCTCGTGGTGTCTTCATCATGGATCATGCAGAAGATTTAGTCCCTGAACATTTCAGATTTGTAAAGGGTCTTGTTGATTCACAGGATTTAAACTTGAATATCTCTCGTGAAATGTTACAGCACGATAGAAAGATGAAGGTTATTGCAAATAAGATTGAAAAACGTATCCAGACTGAACTTGAAAAGATGCTTAAGAATGACCGTGATGAATATATAACATTCTTTAAAAACTTCGGTATGCAGTTGAAGTTTGGTATTTATAACAGTTATGGCATGTTGAAAGATAAACTTCAGGATTTATTGATGTTCTATTCTTCTGATAAGAAAGAACTTATTACATTAAAGGAATATGTAGAAGCTATGCCTGAAAATCAGAAGGAAATCTATTATGCTTCTGGTGAAACAGTAGAAAAATGTGATTTATTACCACAAGTAGAAGCAGTTAAGTCTAAAGGCTATGATGTTCTTTATATGACTGATAATGTGGATGAATTCTGCTTACAGATGATGAGAGACTATGATTCTAAGACATTCAAGAATGTCACTCAAGGTGATTTAGACTTAGAAACAGAAGATGAAAAGAAGGAACTTGAACAGAAGACTGAAGATAACAAGCCATTACTTGAAATCGTTAAGAAGGCTTTAGGTGATAAGGTACAAGATGTTAAGTTATCTCATCGTTTAAAATCTCATCCAGTATGTCTAGCAAGTGGTGATGGTGTTTCATTTGAAATGGAAAAGGTATTAAACCAGATGCCAGATGCACAGGGTATCAAAGCTGGAAGAATTCTTGAAATTAACCCGGATCATGATTTATTTAAATCATTACAGTCTGTTTATGAAAAAGAACCTGTAAAGATTGATGAATATGCATCTATCCTATTTGATCAGGCTTTACTTATTGCTGGATTCTCTATTGATGATCCTGTAGATTTCTCTAATAAGATCACAAAGCTTATGATTGAGGCTTCTAAATAACAATTTGATTTGATATAATGAGAGCAGAAAAGAGGGATTTTTATGAAATTATTCTTATCTGCTCTTTGTTTATGTGCGAGCGGGTTATTAATATTTGTTTCTTATAAATTGATTTATGCTTATACAATGATTGACCAGTTTCATGATGCATCATTAAAATGGATTGAAGCATTAAAAGAGAAGGATGAAGACTTAGAAAACATCCAGATGATCTTGTCTCAATATGAAAAACCAATTGATTTTACTTATAAAGTTTTTCATAAAATACACTCTTTTGTGAAATAAATCGTTTAAAGTTTGCGAATAACATAAATATATATAGAAAATATAGATTTTGCATAAAAATATGAAAAATATCATTTTTCTTGTTGACAATTAAAATCGTCTGGTTATAATAAGACACATACAAAGAAAACTCAATGACAAAGAGAGTAGTTTAACTGGAAATTGCAGCGAGCTGGCGTAGGTGAGAGGTCAGCATGGAAAGTTGAATGAACCGCACTTTTGAGAGGATGGTCTGAATACATAGGATCATCGGTGTTCCGCCTTAAGGATAAGAGAGGATTTAGGAATAAATCAAGAAGAGTGGTACCGCGTTAATTGACGTCTCTTGCGAAAGCAAGAGGCGTTTTTGTTTTCTTAATATTAAAAAAGGAAGGGCATATTTATGAAAAAATTATTAAGCGTAGTATTAGTTATGTTACTTGCTGTTGGAATGACTGGTTGTGGATCATCATCTAATGGTAAAACTGAATTATTAATTGGAGTATCTCCAGACTATCCACCATATGAATCTTATAACAATAAGAAAGAAGTAGTTGGATTTGACGTTGATATGACTAAAGAATTAGTTAAGATCATGAATAAGAATGGTGGTAACTATTCTTACAAATTTAAACCTTTAAGCTTTGATGCTATTTCATCTTCAATCACTTCTGATCAGGTTGATTTAGGTATTTCTGGTTTCACTTATCATAAGGAATGGAAAAACATTCTTTGGTCTCATGCCTATAACACTTCTGAACAGATTGCTTTAGTAAAAGGTGATTCTACTTTCTCAAAAGTATCTGATCTTGAAGGTAAGAAGATTGGTGCTCAGTTAGGTTCTACTGGTGTAGATGCTGCAAAAGATATTAAAGGTGCTAAAGTTACTACTGTACAAAATGCTAAGATCTTAGTAGAAACTTTAAAATCTGGTGGATTAGATTCAGTTGTTCTTGATGGTGCAGTTGCAGAAAACTATGTTAAGAATGCTGGCTTAAAGATGATTGATGAACCATTAATTAAAGAAGAAAACATGATCATCACTAAAAAGGGTAACGACAAGTTAATGAAAGACGTTAACAAAGCAGTTGATGAGTTTGTTAAGTCTGACAAATACAATGAATTAAAAACTAAATGGGGTTGCTAATTTATTAATCACATAAGTGCAGACATGTTCTGTCTGCACTTAATTTTTTATTGTTAAGGAGTCAATGCGAATGAAAACAATTATGGATATTCTTACGCCGTCTAATATTCAATTCATGATTTTCACTGGTGCAAAGTATTCTCTATTACTTGCAATAGGGGCTTTGTTCTTTGGTGTTATTCTTGGAATTATTGGAGCGGCTTTAAAACTTTCTAAACATTTTGTATTAAGAGCAATCGGTAATGTTTATGTAGAAATCTTCCGTGGTACGCCGATGCTATTACAGATCATGTTCTTATACTTGGCAGTACCTACTGTTGTTCAGTCTATTACAGGACAAAGATTCCAGGCTGATCCATATGTATGTGGTTTAATTGCTATGAGTTTAAACAGTGGTGCTTATCAGGTAGAATTAATTAGATCTGGTATTTTAGGTGTTGATAAAGGTCAGTGGGAAGCATGTGAAACAATTGGGTTAAACTATGTTCAGACCATGCGTTATGTTATCTTACCACAGGCATTTAAACGTATTATTCCACCTCTAATTAGTGAATTTATTACATTAATTAAGGATTCATCACTTATTTTCACAATTGGTGCAGTAGAATTGCTTGCTACTGCAAGTGTTATTGGTGCCAATACATTTAACTATCTTGTACCTTTAACTGCAACAGGTGCTATTTATTTAGTAATGACACTTTGTATTTCAGCTATTGCAAGATATGTAGAAGGGAGATTAGCTGTCAGTGACTAACGATATCATGATCCAGGTGGATCACATTACAAAAAAATTTGGTAAATTAAAAGCTGTAGATGATGTTTCTCTTACATTAAAGAAGGGTGAAATTGTCTGCCTTATTGGACCTTCAGGTAGTGGTAAAAGTACAGTATTAAGATGTATTGACCATTTAGAAAAGCCTGAGGCAGGTTCTATCTATATTGATGGTGAACTCTTAAAAGAAGGAACACCTGAATATACTAAACTTAGAGGAAAGATGGGATTTGTATTCCAGCATTTCAACTTATTCCCTAATATGACTGTATTAGAAAATCTTACTTTAGCACCATTAAAGGTTATGGGTATGACTGAAGAAGAAGCTAATGCTGTAGCTATCAAGTACTTGCAGAAAGTAGGTCTTGAAGATAAGAAGGATACTTATCCTAATAAATTATCTGGTGGTCAGAAACAGAGAGTGGCTATTGCAAGATCTCTTTGTCTAAATCCAGAAGTGATGTTATTTGATGAACCTACAAGTGCATTAGACCCAGAAATGGTTATCGAAGTATTAGAAGTTATGCAGGATCTTGCTAAACAGGGTATGACTATGATGGTTGTGACTCATGAAATGGGATTTGCTAGAACTGTTGCAGATCGTGTTGTATTCTTAGAAAACGGAAAAATCGTAGAAGAAAATGATTCAGAAACTTTCTTCTCTCATCCAGAAAGTGAAAGAGCGAAAGATTTCTTATCTAAGGTTATGCATTAATAAATAAAGGAGAAAGAAGACGTGTATTTAAAGGAATTTGATGTAGAAACATGGATGACGAACCATGAACAAAATTGTCAATACAATTTAGCCGATACATGTGTATCAGATATGTCCATTCATGAATTAGAATCTCTGATTCAAAAAGATCTTATGGGAGATCTTATGCATATGCGTATGGATTATGGACCTATTACAGGCTCAGATTCTTTAAAGGATGCGATTCTTTCTTTATATAAGACAGGAACAAGAGATAATATTGCAGTCGCTCATGGGGCAATTAATGCCAATGAACATGTAATGGATACTTTACTCAATAAAGGAGACCATATCATTGCATTAACACCTTCCTATGAGCAGTTCTATTCTTATCCAGCATCTTTAGGATGTGATTATGACTTAATAGAACTTGATGAAGACAATAACTGGGAACCTGTCATAGAAGATTTTAAGAAGCTTATTAAGCCTGAAACAAAGATGTTTATATTAAATAGTCCTAATAATCCTACGGGTACTGTAATTAGACAATCTTTGATGGAAGAATTAATTGAGCTTGCAAGAAGTCATTCTATCTATATTCTTGTGGATGAAATCTATCGTGGTATGAATAATACTCTATGTGATAGTATTTCTGATATGTATGAATTAGGTATTGCGACAGCCTCTTTATCTAAAGTCTACTCTTTTGCAGGTCTTAGATTAGGCTGGATCAAGGGACCTAAAGAACTCATTGATGAAATCAATTTTAGAAGAGATTATACAATAATCTCTACGGGTCCATGGAATGATTATTTGGCTACTGTTGTATTAGAAAATAAGGATTTAATACTTGATAGAAGCAGACATATCATTGCTGAAAACAAGAGAATATTAAAAGAATGGCTTGAAAAAGAAGACCTTGTTGAATGTGTCATACCAGAAGATGGTACTGTATGTTTCTTACATTATTTATTTGATATGCCCTCAAAAGAAGTATGTGAGAAATTACAGAATGACACAGGTGTATTCTTTGTGCCAGGTATGGCATTTAATAAGGAATACCATTTACGCTTTGGTTTTACTTCAGATTCAAAAATAATCAAGGAAGGATTAGAAACATTTTCTTCCTGGATTCATTCGCATATTAAAGAAGCAGATTAATTGCTTCTTTTTTTATTATATGCAAATCATTTGCATATTCATTGACATAGAAATGAGAATCATTATAATACAATATGCAAATCATTTGCATCGGAGGTATTCTATGAAACAATATCGTACTAAATATAAAGATGTTATTATTGACTATATGAAGCAGAATGAAGATCATCGTTTATGTGCTAAGGATATCTATCAAGCATTAGTTGATAAAGGATTAAATGTGAATCTTGTGACAGTTTATCGTAATTTAGATAAATTATCACAGCAGGGATTATTACAAAAGCATACACTTTCAGATGAAGACAGTGTGTATTATCAATATGCCAGAGAAGAAAAGTGCAATCATCATCTTCATTTATTATGCAAGAAATGTGGGAAAATAACTCATTTAGAATGTGATTTGATGGATATCATTCGTACTCATTTACTAGAAGATCATGGCTTTGAGATTGATTGTAAGGATTCTACAATTGTAGGATTATGTAAAGATTGCAGGGAGACTACTCATGCTTAAAAGGATTGGTTTATTGATTCTCTCTTTATTATTGATGACAGGTTGTACAACAGAAACTAAAAAGAAATCATTCAATATTGTTGTCACTAATTTTCCTTGTTATGATTTTGTTCGTGCAATTACTAAAAATGATCCAGATATCTCTATAAAGATGCTTATTAAACCAGGAATGGATTCTCATTCCTATGAACCAACACCACAGGATATGGTTGCTATTAAAGAGAGTGATTTATTCTTTTATGTAGGAGGAGAATCAGATGATTGGGTAGATAGCTTGCTAGCCGATATGGATTCTAAAAGAATAGTTAAAATGTTGGATCTTGTATCTCATCTTCAACATGAAGAGCATGTTGAAGGGATGGAAGAAGAAAAACATGAAGAACATGATGAACATGAAGAAGAATATGATGAACATGTCTGGACAAGTCCTAAAAATACAATGGAGATTGTCGAAGGATTAAATAAAAGAATGTGTGCTTTGGACAAAAATCATGCTTCAAAGTTTAATAAGAATACTGAAAACTATATTGAACAGATTGCGTCTGTTGATTATTCATTTAAACAAGTAGTTAAAAATGCGAAAAGAAAAGATATAGTTGTAGGAGATCGTTTTCCTTTGCTCTATTTTGCGAAAGAATATGGTCTTACATATAGTGCAGCATTTCCAGGATGTTCTGAACAGACCGAACCAAGTGCTGCAACAATTTCATACCTCATCGATAAGGTCAAGAGGGATCACAACCCTGCTATATTTAAAATTGAATTATCCAATGGACAGATAGCACGTACGATTTCTGAAGAAACAGGTACAAAAATACTCACTATTCAAAGCATGCATAATGTGAGTGCAGAAGATTTTAATAATGGTGAAACATATGTTTCAATCATGCGTAAAAACGTAAAGGCAGTAAAGGAGGCACTTCAATGAAGACACTTATAAAAGTGGAACATTTACATTTAGGTTATGACAATCAAGAAGTGATCAATGATTTATCTTTTGATATACAACAAGGTGATTTTATTACCGTATTAGGACAAAATGGTGCAGGTAAAAGTACCCTTATTAAGGGGCTACTTGGTCTTATCAAACCTATGGCAGGACAGATCACATATTATATGAATGAAAGAGAAATAGGTTATATGCCTCAGGAAACTAAGGTAGATCGCCACTTTCCTGCCTCTGTATATGAAATAGTATTATCTGGTGCATTAAATAGAGTTGGTTATCGACCATTCTTTAACAATAAAGAGAAGAAACTTGCAGTAGAATGTTTAAAGACACTACATATAGAGAATTTAAAAAACAGTTCTTTTGGAGAATTATCAGGAGGACAAAGACAGAAGGTCCTACTTGCGAGAGCCCTCTGCGCAACAAGAGAATGTCTTGTTCTAGATGAACCTTCTAATAATTTGGATTATGATTCTAAAGAAGAATTTTATGCTGTCTTAAAAGAACTTCATCAAAAAGGTCTCACTATTATTATGATTACTCATGATTTAGCCTCACATGAAGTCATTGGTAACAAAATTCTTCATCTAGATAAGGATAACTATAGAATGGAGGAAGTAAAATAATGAGTCCATTACTCCATATGTTCAACTATACATTTATTCTTCGTGCATTTATTGTCGGTTTACTCATTTCATTATGTGCAGCAATGCTCGGTGTAAACCTAGTACTTAGAAAGAATGCGATGATTAGTGACGGGTTATCCCATGTTTCTTTTGGTAGCTTTGCGATTGCAACAGTACTTGGCGTAGCACCACTTTATTTAGCTGTGCCAGTCGCAATTATTGCGGCAGTGGCTATTCTTAAACTCAACAACAATCATCATATTCATGGTGATGGAGCGATTGCAGTTTTATCATCGAGTTCACTTGCTATTGGAATCATGGCTATCTCACTCACAAGTGGTGTCAACACAGATATCAATAACTACTTATTTGGTAGTATCCTCTCACTCAATAATCAGGATATGATAATTAGTATTGTATTGTCTTTGGTTGTATTAATACTCTATGTCTTCTCTTATCACAAGATGTTTGCTTTGACTTTTGATGAAGACTTTGCGAAAAGTACAGGTATTAACGTAGAATTCTACAACATCATTATTGCGATACTTTGCTCATTGACAATTGTACTTGGTATGCGTATGATGGGCGCATTACTTATTTCAAGTTTGACAATCTTCCCTTGTCTTACATCCATGTATTTCTGCAAGGATTTCAAACATGTTGTTATTTCATCGGCCATCCTTTCTTCTATTTGTTTTATTATTGGTTTATCTATTTCTTATCTCTATGCGGCTCCAACAGGTGCTTCTATTGTCATTGTGAATCTCGGTGTTTTATGTATGACACAGCTAATACATAATGTCAGTACAAAATAGTAATTAAGGCTTTTCATTATCTTATAATTCTTATATAATGTTTACTCGTGGGAGCGTAAGAATATGGAAATCGATTTATCAAAGCCGCTTCCTGATGAAGTTGTATTTATCCTTCGTTCTAAAGCGTATGAATTTCAGAGGGATGGCGTAGAAAAGATTGTTGCACAAGATATTGAAGATTACCTAAGAAATGTCACATGGAGAAACAAAGTATCCCTTTCTTTTTGTGATATGATTGATGATATTATGTCTTTGCAGTTCTCAACAATTTTTGAATATCTACAAGCTAAAGTCATTAAGGAAGCAGAAACTAAAAACTTAGCAGACTTTCAAAGTCTGATCATGAAATAACTCATTATTTCAAATAAAGGTGGCTTAAAAGCCACTTTTTGATTAGAACACTTATTTTGACTTTTATGCCTATATTTATTAATATGTAAGGTAGTTAATTTTGAAGAGGTTAGTTATGAAATATAAAACAATACAATTAAGCCATACAGAAGAAATTATGCAGAAATATGGTGTCAATTCTTTAATGGCTAAAGTAATAGAAAGTAAAAAATTAGATCAAAAACAATTTGAAGCCTTTATGGATCCTCATCTTATATATCATGATTTCTCTTTGTTTGAAGAATCTGACGAAACACTCGAGCGTATTGAAGAGGCCATAGAGAATAAAGAAAAAATCTGCATTTATGGAGATTATGATTGTGATGGTATTCTTGCGACAACTATTCTTGTACAGGCTTTTCATGAACGAGGTGTAGAAGTAGGCTATCATATTCCAAATCGCTTTACAGATGGTTATGGCCTTAATACAACTCGCGTAGAACAGATGGCAGAAAAGGGCTATTCTTTGATTATTACTGTAGATAATGGAATCAAGGCATTTGATGCAGTAGAAAAAGCAGGAGAGCTTGGTATTGATGTGATTATAACTGATCATCATACATTTGATGCTGAAGTACCTGTAGCTTATTCTATTATTCATACAAAGATGTCACCTCGTTATCCTTTTAAAGAAATATGTGGTGGCTTTATAGCTTATAAGCTTGCAGCCGCTCTTTTAAAACATCATGATCCCTATTTATTTACTTTAGCAGCTATTACAACTCTATCTGATATGATGCCATTATTGGATGAAAATAGAAGCTTGGTAAAACGTGGCTTACAATTCATGAAACAATATAAATACCCGGCATTAGAACTGTTAAAAGGAAGTAGAGACTATGATGTGACAACCATTGGTTTTACAATAGCGCCTCGTATTAATGCCTTTGGCCGTTTACCTGAACTCGTAAATCCGGTATGCTTAGTAAAGTACTTTTTAAAAGGGACAAATCCTGCCTACTTAGAAAAGGTATCAAATTATGCATCTAAAGTGAATTCTAAGAGACAATCCATGACGACTTCCTTATATAAGGAAGCAGTAACTGATACTACCTCACCTTGCTTATTCTATGGATCAGAAGATATGCATGAAGGATTAGTGGGACTTGTAGCTGGTAAGTACGCCAGAGAATATGAACAGCCTGCTTTTGTCATGCATTATGATTCTAAAAAAGAAATATATAAGGGAAGTGCGAGAGGAATTGATGGTTTTAACATCTATGATTTCTTTAAGCATCATGAAGATCTCTTTGTACAATATGGTGGTCATGCGATGGCAGGTGGTTTCACTATCACAAAGTCAAACTATCCTTTAGTCTATGATGCTCTTGTCAATGATTTACAGGGCTGTCATTTTGAAGTGAGTGAATCAGTGATTCCTATTACTCTTGATGATACGACTATTCATAATGTAGAAACTTTAAGTTTACTTGCTCCTTATGGTGAAGAAAATAAAGCACCACTCTTTATTCTGGAAGATGTTACGTGTAGTAGAGTAGACCGTTTGTCTGAAGGTAAACATTTGAAATTCCATTTAGGCGATGAACAGGTTTCTGCCTTGGCTTTTAATAAGGGACAGAAGTATGAGGAAGTTGTACATAAAGAGTCTATGACTTTGGTGGGTACTTTATCTATCAATGTTTTTAGAGGAAATAAGTCAATTAACTTTATTGTAGAAGAAATCTTATAATTTATGTGATCTGTAAGGATTTATTTTTGAATTTGTACTGTATTCATCATTTTGTAATGATATAATAATGTATTGTATAGGAGGAATCGTTATGGATTTTAAACAGCATATTGCATCTATTCCAGGATTTCCAAAAGAAGGAATTATTTTTAGAGATGTAACACCTTTATTAGAAGACAAGGATGCATTCAAAGCTTGTATTGATGATTTAGCAGCACATGCAAAGGATTTAGGCGCTGACATCGTTGTTGGACCTGAATCAAGAGGATTCATCTTTGGATGTCCAGTGGCTTTAGAATTAGGATGTGGTTTTGTACCAATCAGAAAGCCCGGAAAATTACCAAGAGAAACAGTGAGCAAGAAGTATGATCTAGAATATGGATCAAATGAAATCTTCATGCATAAAGACAGCATCAAGCCAGGTATGAAAGTATTGATCGTTGATGATTTACTTGCTACTGGTGGAACTGTAGAAGCAGCTGCTGCACTTATTGAAGAAATGGGTGGAGAAGTTGTTGGTATGGAATTCGTTATTGAACTAGAAGAATTAAAAGCAACTGAAAAATTAAGTAAATACAATATTTATTCTCAGGTTAAATACTAATAGAAAACTCCTTTTTTGGAGTTTTTTATTTAAATGAATTTATATTTGTGATTAACACAAATAAATAGGAAATATCAGAATTAGTGAAGTGATATTTGTATCATTCCATTCTTAGTCTCTTTTTGTTATTAGGAAACTATGTTATAATTGAGGCGAAAAACCCATAGGCTTGCCTATGGGATGAAAGCCACATAATTTTTACTTAAGGTTTCCACAGAGTAAATATATAATGTATGTATAAAAATAGAAAAGACTTTTTAATCAATGGGAAGACCAAAATCAAATAATGTTCAAGTAAACATATCTATTCTTGTGGAGTGGAAAATAGGACTTGAAAACCTTGCACGTATCTATTCTGTTGAGAAAGGCGAGACTATTACATTTCTTGATCTTATGCGTAGAGGCATTCAGGGAAAATATCAGCTTAAAGAGCAAGGTGATGAGTGAAGAAAAATATCGCAGTGCTTCACATTGTAGATATCTAATACAATATCATATAGTGTCCTAAATTCAGATTTTCGTAGATGTGCCACAGACTGTTGCTCCTTATGCGATGTGGCTAGAACTCTTAAAAGTATCAGCGCTATCGAATTATTTAAAGTGTATCCACAGCTAAAAAGTTCTACGCAGGATGTGGAGCTTTATGGTCAGGAGGGTATTTTGTCTCAACTGCAGAACGCATAAGCGAAGCTGCAGTAATCAAGTATATCGAGGAATAAAAAGATGATAAGTGACGAAGAATACAAAAAGGCTCTAAAACAATTTCATAAGCTTTCTGATAGACATATTTTAGCTGCTGAAACTGATATGTCTTCTTCTGATATACAAAAAGTTGTAAAGCTTTCAGATAAGATCAGAAAAGCAGATAACGAACTTGTAGGTCTAATGAGAAAGAATTATGACCAGCTTATGCGTACCAAGAGGTATCGTAAACTGCTTAAATTATATGGTTCTACGAAAGACAAGAAAAAACGTAAATATTTTGCTGGACAGCTCAATGAAATGCAAAAGCAGTATGATGTTACCTGGGATTTTTGTAGAAAATCAATGATATATATCGGTAAGAAGTATAATATAGATGCGATCTTTGCCCTTACTAAAGCTGAAGATATTTGGCGTGGCATGGAAAAATGTTTATATGGTAATGGTAATATCTTACATTTTTCTAAATACGGAGACCTGCCCTGTATAAGGGCAAAACAGATAAATCGTGGTATCCCTGTATTCGTCAAGGATAATAAGCTACAATTCAAACTTGGCAGGACTGTATTTGGAATAAAGATCAATGATAGATTTCAGACAGATGAAGTGAATGCAATATTGGATTATCTTGCTGAACCTGAGATCATGAATAATAAGGCTGTGCAGACATTCATGGATGAAGCGTACTGTATTGATACATATAGACCATGCTATGCTACTCTTGTACCAAAATTAATTCGCGGTAAATACAGAGTATATCTACATTTAACCATCGAAGGTAGGGCAAAACCTAAATATGATAGATTCGGCAATCCAAGACATAAATATGGCAGAGGAATGATCGGTGCTGATATAGGAACACAGACAGTTGCCTATACTTCCACTACAGAAGTAGGACTTAAAAATCTTTCAGAGCGAGGCAGAAGTATTCAAAAATCTGAACGATTAGAAAGACTATATTATCGTGCTATGGACAGGTCAAGACGAGCAACTAATCCTCAGAATTATAATGAAGATGGTACAATTAAAAAAGGCCGCAAAACTTGGAGATATTCCAATCATTATAAGAAACTAAAAGAAAAACATTCTGAATTATATCGTATTAATGCGATAAATAGACAGTTTGCTATAAACGAAGATGCTAATCATTTAAGGAGTCTTGGTGATGTATTTATAACAGAACCCAGAAATGCAGGTAATCTTATGAAAAGAGCCAAGGAAACTACTGTTAATAGCAGGGGTAAGTTTAATAAGAAGAAACGTTTTGGCAAGTCCATAAAGAATAGGTGCCCTTCTGGTTTTCAGGCTACTGTAGAAGAAAAGTTCAAGAGCACAGGTGGTACATATATAGAAGTGCCCAATGATTATAGAGCATCACAATATGACCATATAGCAGATGATTACATAAAGAAGAAATTATCTGACAGGATGTATCATCTGGCAGATGGAACTCTAGTACAAAGAGACTGGTATTCATCATTTCTGCTGTACTGCTATGATTGCAGGACTAAGAATATAGATAGAGACAGATGTATTTCAGAATTTGAAGAGTGTTACAGTAAGGAAGAAGCCTTAATTAAAAGAATTAAAATTAATAGAATCAAAGTATTGAATAGTGGAATCAAAATAGCATAAAATAAACATCAGGGAGATTGATTATACTTCCATATCGCAAGATAGAAATTTACCGTTAATGTGGTCGTTGGACTGCTTGGTAATAGAAGTTCTTACTTAAATAGATTTACACTTGTATTCCAAAGTCTGAAAATGATGTACGATTACAAGCTAAACTTGACAGTAAGAACCCCACGGACTTGCCCGTGGGAGTAGTCAGAATTGAGGTAATATATGAGGGGGTGTTATTATGAAATATAAAGGCGCAGGGGACCCAATGAGTTACGACGACGTCCTTGCTCTTGTTAAGACATATATCACAAAAGAAGAAAGCTTGGCTCTGATCCAGAAGGCTTATGATTTTATCATGGTGAAGCACAAGGAACAGAAAAGAAAAAGTGGTGAACCTTATACAATTCATTTGATCTGGGTTGCTTATATTCTTGCAACATTACAGACTGGACCAATTACTATTGCAGCAGGACTTCTTCATGATGTCATGGAAGATTGTGATGTGCCTCGAGAAGAAATGATTGAAAAATTTGGTGAAGAAGTCACTACACTAGTAGAGGGTGTTACTAAGATCACTAAGATGCCTTATATGGAAGAAAGTGATTTCCATGCTGAAAATCATCGTAAGATTTATATTGCGATGGCCAAGGATATTCGAGTTATCTTGATTAAATTAGCTGATAGACTTCATAATATGCGTACGCTTCAATATATGAGCCCTGAAAAGCAGCAGCGTATTTCTAGAGAAACACTGGAAGTCTATGCACCAATAGCGCATCGTTTAGGTATTAATGATATTCGAGTTGAATTAGAAGATTTATGTTTATTCTATCTTGATCCAAAGGCTTATAAAGAAATTGCTGCGCTCCTTGATAAGAAGAAGAGTGAAAGAAAAGATTCAGTTGATGCAATGATTAAGTCAGTGGAAAAGAATCTTGAAGGTACAAATATCAAATATCGTATTAAGGGTCGTGCAAAGCATATTTATTCTATCTATAAAAAGATGGTTTATAAGCATAAGCGTTTTGATGAAATCTATGATTTAAATGCTTTGCGTATTATTGTAGAAACTAAGAATGAATGTTATGAAGTATTAGGTATTATGCATGAAAAGTATCGTGCGATTCCTGGACGTTTTAAGGATTATATTGCCATGCCTAAGCCTAATATGTATCAGTCATTACATACATCTGTTATTGGTGAAAAAGGCTATGTATTTGAAATCCAGATTCGTACTGAAGAGATGGATGAACTCGCTGAAAGAGGGGTTGCATCTCATTGGCGTTATAAAGAAGGCAAGAAGTATAATGCGAAACAGGAACAGAAGGAAATTGGAGAAAAGCTTCAGTGGATGAGTGAGTTCATTACTGTAAGTGATGAAATGAAGGATAATGAGGCCAAAGATTATTATAATACGTTACAACGTGATATCTTTGAAGCCAATGTTTATGCTTTAACACCTGCAGGTCGTATTGTAGAATTACCAAATGGGTCTACACCGATTGACTTTGCTTATCGTGTCCATACAGAAGTTGGACATCATGCGGTTGGGGCAATTGTGAATGGTGTTATGGTTCCTTTTGATACCAAATTAAAAACAGGTGATATTGTAGAAATCAAGACCAACAAGAATTCTAGTCCAAGTGAAGGCTGGCTGAAGTTTGTAAGAACAGCGGGTGCTCGTAATAAGATTCGTCAATATATCACAAAACATGAAGAAGAAAATAAAAAACAGATTATTGAAGAAGGAAGAAGACTTCTTAGGGATGAAATCCGAGCAAGACAGCTTGATGAGAAGACTTATATGAGTCCAGATACTTATAGAACATATCTTGGCTCATTTGGTGCCAATACATTTGATGATGTACTTTTCGCATTAGGTAAGAAGCATGCGACTGCTTCTACACTTTTAGATAAGGTGGCTCCACAAAAGAGAGGATTCTTTGACAACTTGTCTCAAATCCTTCGCCACAACAACAATATTCAGGAATTAAATAAGAAACATGAAAAAAGTATTGGTGTAGCAGTCACTGGTGTAGATGGATTAAAGATGCAGTTATCTAAATGCTGTAATCCTATTCCTGGTGATAAGATTGTTGGTTTCGTATCTAAAGGACAGGGTATCAAGATTCATCGTGCGGATTGTCCAAATGTCAAGAGTGTTGCTAAAGGACGTTTGATTGATGTTTATTGGGATTATCCTAATATTGAACAGAAGCGCTTTAATGTGGATCTAGAAGTCGTTGGATTAGATCGTCCTAATTTATTAAGTGATATTGTGACATGCTTAAGTCAGGTAAAAGTGAATATTCTTAAGATTAATGCGAATATCATGGATTTAGATGCTCATATTCGTTTAACGTTATCTGTAGAGAATGCAGAAATCTTACAGAATACAATTGATAACATGAATAAAGTACAGGGTGTTGCAGAAATTCGCCGTGTAATTCATTAGTGACTTGAATTAAATATACTTTTGATTTATAATCACCTTATATTCAGTGAAGAAGATTAAATAATGGACATTGATAGAGAGGTCATGGCTGGTGGAAATGACTAATGAGAAGTTATGGGACACTTTGGAGAATGCTTTAAAAAAGCACGTTGGTAACGTTATAACTAAATAAAGTGCATGATTTATTCATGAACTAAGGTGGTACCGCGTATTAACGTCCTTAGATTAAGGACGTTTTTTATTGTTTAAAAAGGAGGAACCTATGAAATACAATAGACCAAGAGGGACAGTAGATATTACCCCTGAAAATTCAGAAAAATGGATTGAAATGGAACAGCTATTAAGAACTGTTGCCGCAAATTACAACGTAAAAGAAATGCGTACACCAATCTTTGAGCACACAGAACTATTTAGCCGAGCAGTTGGTGATACTACAGATGTAGTGACTAAAGAAATGTATACATTTAAGGATAAGGGAGATCGTTCTCTTACTTTAAGACCAGAAGGAACTGCAGGTATTGCAAGAGCTTATGTAGAAGATAAGATGTATGCTTTACCTGAAAAGCTACAGAAGGTTTACTATATGGGACCAATGTTTAGATATGAACGTCCACAAAATGGTAGACAGAGACAGTTCCACCAGTTCGGTGTAGAAATGTTAGGTGTAGAATCACCATACGTAGATGTTGAATGTATGTTGATGGCAGTGACAATTGTAGAAGCACTTGGTATTAAGAATATTAAGCTTCATATCAACTCATTAGGTGATGATGAATCAAGAACTGCTTATAGAGAAGCTTTAAAGGATCATTTCAGACCTGTGCTTAATGATTTATGTGAAGACTGCCAGGCTCGTTTTGAAAAGAACCCATTAAGAATTCTAGATTGTAAAGTCGATGCGAAGAATCCAATCATGACTTCTGCGCCTCGTACAATTGATTATTTAAGTGAAAAAGCGAAAGCACATTTCGATAAAGTCTGCAGTTTATTAGATGATTTAGAAATCGAATATGTTGTAGATACGAATTTAGTAAGAGGATTAGACTACTATTCTCATACAGTATTTGAAATCATCAGTGATGATCCAAAGTTAGGAGCTGGTTCTACTGTTGGTGGTGGAGGACGCTACAATGGTCTTGTTGAAGAACTTGGAGGTCCTGCGACTCCTGGTGTAGGCTTTGCATTTGGTATGGAAAGACTCATGCTTGCATTAGATGATGAAGAAGATGAAGAAAATGGTATTGATGTTTATGTTATGCCATTAGGTGATGAAGCAAGAGATTTAGCAATGCAGATCATTACAATGCTTAGAGCAAACGGCTTTACTTGTGATATGGATTATGCAGGTAGAGGCTTAAAAGGACAGTTCAAGTCTAGCGACCGTTTTGGTGCACATCTTTCTATTATTATTGGTGAAGATGAAGTAAAGGGTGAATATGTAAATATCCGCTGCAATCATTCTAAAGAACAGAGTGAAGTTAAATTAGAAGATATCTTAAGTTATATTGAAAATCATTATGAAGGAGATCATGAACATGAATAGAACTCACAACAATGGAGAACTAAGAATTACTGATGTCAATAAAAAAGTAGAACTTATTGGCTGGGTAGCTAAAAAGAGAAACTTAGGTGCTTTAGTCTTTGTAGACTTAAGAGACCGTCATGGTATTACACAGGTGATCTTTGATGAATCATTCAATGAACAGTTAAAGGATGTTAAGAACGAATATATTCTTGATATCAAAGGGACTGTCGTAGAAAGAAGCTCTAAGAATCCAGATATGCCAACTGGTGATATTGAAATCCAGGCTGAAGAAGTAAAGATTGTTAATAAGGCTGCGACTACTCCTATGATTATTGCGGATGAAACGGATGCCTTAGAAGAAACAAGAATGAAATATCGTTATCTTGATTTAAGACGTCCAGCTCTTCAGAAGAACATCATGAGACGTGCTAAGATTGTCAGAGCTATTCATGAATATTTAGATAGTGAAGAATTCGTAGAAATTGAAACACCTTATTTAAATAAATCTACACCAGAAGGTGCAAGAGACTTCTTAGTACCTTCACGTGTACATAATGGTTCATTTTATGCATTACCACAGTCTCCACAGTTATTTAAGCAGTTATTAATGGTAGCTGGTTTTGAACGTTATTATCAGATTGCTAGATGTTTCCGTGATGAAGACTTACGTGCTGACCGTCAGCCAGAATTCACTCAGGTGGACGTAGAAATGAGTTTCATGAATACGGATCAGGTAATTGGTATTGGTGAAGGCTTAATCAAGAAGGTTATGAAGGATGTTATGAACATTGATGTTCAGTTACCATTCCCAAGAATGACTTGGCATGATGCGATGGAAACTTATGGTATCGATAAGCCTGATACACGTTTTGATTTGAAACTCGTTAATTTAAATGAAACAGTGAAGGATGTTGACTTTGTGGTATTCAAGAGTGCACTTGAAGCAGGAGGACATGTAAAAGGTCTTAATGTCAAGGGTGAAGCAGATAACTATTCACGTAAGAAGATTGATGCTTTAACTGAACTTGCTAAGAAATATAAGGCTAAAGGTCTTGCTTGGTTAAAAGTGACTGATAAGGGTGTATCTGGTCCTATCGCAAAATTCTTTACTGAAGAACAGATGAGTGCCTTATTAGAAAAGATGAATGCTGAGGTAGGAGATTTATTACTATTTGTGAGTGATACTCATTATATGGTTGTATGTGATGCTCTTGCAGCAATCAGAAATCATTTAGGTAAAGAATTAAAGTTATATGATCCTCGTCAATTCAACTTCTTATGGGTTGTTGATTTCCCAATGTTTGAATATTCTGAAGAAGATGGAAGATACTATGCAATGCACCATCCATTCACTCGTCCAAAGGATTCTGATCTAGATAAGATTGATACAGATCCAGCAAACTGCTTAGCAGATGCTTATGATATCGTCTTAAACGGTTTCGAACTTGGTGGCGGATCTCAGAGAATCTATGAAGAGGAATTACAGGATCGTGCCTTCAAGGCTTTAGGATTCACACAGGAAAGAATTGATGCACAGTTTGGCTGGTTTGTGGATGCATTTAGATATGGTGCACCACCACATGCTGGATTTGCATTGGGATTAGACCGTTTCGCAATGTTACTTTGTGGATGTGATTCTTTAAGAGACGTTATTGCCTTCCCTAAGAATACAAGTGCAACTTGTCCAATGTCAAAAGCACCTACACCAGTAGATAATGATCAGTTAAAGGACTTAGGAATTGAGGTTACTGAATATGAATCAGAAGAGAATAAATAAAGTATTAGAAAAGATGGAAGAAAGAGGCATTGACTATTTATTAGTCACTGACCCTGTTTCTATCGATTATTTATTGGATTATGTCAATCATCCTGGTGAAAGAATGTATGTCATGGTTGTTTCTTCAAAGGGAAATCATCAGTTATTCTTCAATAACTTATTCTATGTAGAAGAAGACTTAGGTATGCCTATTACTTGGTTTGATGATACAGATAATGCTCCAGCATTACTTGCAGATTATTTAAAGGATGCAAAGGTGATTGGTGTAGATAAGAATATGCCAGCACGTTTCTTGATTCCTGTACAGGATAGCGTCAACGCTCAATATGTCTTAGGATCACTATGCGTGGATGAAGTAAGAATGCAGAAGGATGATGAAGAAAAGGCACTTATGTTTAAAGCAAGTGAAATGAATGATACAGCAATGGCTGAAGTAAAAAGATTACTTGCAACAGATAAGACTGAAATTGAAATGGATGAAGCATTACTTGCTTATTACAAGTCATTAGGTGCATCAGGTCATTCATTTAGTCCAATCATGGGTTATGGTGCCAATGGGGCGAATCCTCATCATTCATGCGATGATAGCCGTTTAAAGCCAGGAGATTCTATTATCGTTGATATGGGATGTATCTATAAAGGATATTGTTCTGATATGACAAGAACATTCTTCTATAAAGAAGTATCCCAAAAGCAGAAAGAAGTATACAATCTTGTATTAAAGGCAAATGAAGCAGCTGAAGCTGCCATCAAGCCAGGTATGAAATTATCTGAAATTGATGCAGTCGCAAGAAATATCATTACTGAAGCAGGTTATGGTAAAGAATTCAATCATCGTTTAGGTCATTTCATTGGTAAAGATGTCCATGAATTTGGTGATGTATCTTCTGTGAGTGATATTATCGCAAAGCCTGGTATGATCTTCTCAATTGAACCTGGTGTTTATTTACAGGGTGATTTTGGAGTTCGTATTGAAGACTTAGTTATGGTCACTGAAGATGGTTGTAAGGTATTAAATAGTTATCCAAAGGAATTAACAATCATTGAATAATTAATGTAGAAAGGATAGTTAGGATGTAGATTAATGTGGACCCCGAGTCAAGGACATTAAATAAAAAGGCGCTTAAAAATGATTAGAAATAAAGATATCCTCTAGGTGTAATTAACCAGGAGGATATTTTTATGTGTAAACTATGTAAATATGTAATTATTAAAGATGGAGTTTTATGTGTATTGGAAACAGATAGAATGAAGGAAGTCATAAGAAATGAACTTGGTGTATTTGACTACCGAGATTATATATTTGATGATGATCCATCAGTCTATCTTCTTGTAAAGGATTTAAGTGTATATGATACTGGTCATACTATTGTTTACAGATCATTTCCAGATGATGCTGACGGTTATTTTAATGGCACTGTTATATTCACTAAGATGGATGATTTTGGCTTTGCATCATTAAGTAATAATGATATAGATATAATCAGAAGTCATTTACGCAGACTACCTGATGGACTGTTTGAAATGAGTTATTCTTTGAAGGATAGCTACTAATTTCTCGAGCGTTGAGTTTCTATCAAGATTATTTCTTATCTGTCTGAATTTTTCCTTATATTCATCAGGCTCCTTTGCGACATGAATTAGTGGGTATTCACCAGTTATATAATATTCAAAATATTCATTTGGTGAAAGTTTGGCCAGATTGTACTGATAACGATCATTGTTGTAATAAACCATATAGGAATCTATTATTTCCTTTAGTTCTTCATATGAGCAGGCATTCTCTGTATATCTACCTATCTCATCTTTCATATGTCCGAAGAAGGATTCCTGGGGAGCGTTGTCCCAGCAGTTTCCTCTTCTTGACATTGACTGTCTGATTTCCAGGCTCTTGAGTAAGTCAATAAACTTGACACTTGTATAATGCACACCCTGATCACTGTGTATCAAAGCATCAGTGTGAATATTATGCTTATGTTTACTGTAAAGCTGATTGATTGTCTCCAGGACAAAGTCTACTTCTAAAGACGGTGATAATACATATGCAAGAATCTGCTTTGTAAATCCATCCTTTATCACCGATAGATAGGCTTTAGATCTTTTGTGACCGTAGAATAGATAAGTAATATCTGTTTCAAGCACATATCCAGGACCATATTCCTCGAAGTGTCTGTTTAGAATATTATCTGCATAATTTGATGTTTTCATTGCCTTAGCCATTCTTCTTGCAGGATTGGCTTTTCTTATTGGACAGAATAGTCCGTATTTCTTCATCAGTCTTGAAATCTTTTTATGGTTCATCACAATGCCCATGTGAAGAAGACGCATATGAATACCACGTCTGCCCTTGTCATATCCTTTGAACCTGTATGCTTCTAAAATCAGTTCAAAATCCTTACGGTCTTGTTCTTCTTTTTCGCTTATGGAACCTTTTCGTTTCTTCCATGAATAGAACCCACTTCTTGAAACACCTGCAGTATCACATAATGCTGAGACACTCAGATTATTACTAGGTGATTCAAGAGTTCTATCTATCATTTTATATTTTTCTCTTATTGTTTGCCCTTCTGCAGTTTTAATATTTGCTTTCTGTTGATAAATCTCACTCTTTTTAAAAAATCGTTCTCCTGCTGGAGAATTTTATTTTTCTGCTTAAGCCTTTCTAGCTGTTCCTCAATGGTAAGATTCTTTGTAGAAGGTCTTCCGGATTTTGTGCCTCTGGTATCCTTGAATCCTTCTTCCCTTGCTGCTTCTTTCCTTACACGATCTGTGAACTTGAGAGTTCGACTAGATCCTAACATATGAGGATCAAATCCATACTTTCTAAATATGTTTCCAGGCATCATGCCTTTCTGTAAATCAATCCAGAAGAGTTCTTTGAATTTTTCTGAATAGGTTATGCTTTTGATAGATACTTTCTTTACATATGGATTCTTTTCGAGTTCCTTTACTTGTTCATCACTAAAATAGTTTACTCCCATAATAACACCACCATTCTATAATCATTATACTATGCAAAATAAAAACCCTGTAAAACAGGGTCACGAAATAAATATCCTTTTTTATCGTGTCCTTTTTACAGGGTCCATTTTAGATTCTAGCTGTCCTTTTTTTACGTGTTGAAAGATTTATTGAAAAAGTGAAATGAGTTGAATACATCGATATATTATATATATAATTTGTTATAGAAAGGTTGTGTATGATTATGTATTGAATATAAGGAGGCGTTATACAATGAAGAATAATCGTAGACAAGCACAATTTTTAATTAATGGTATATCTGATAATGTTCCGCAACTTCTGTTAGAAGAAAATGAATTAGTTTTTAAAGATGGATTGAAAGAAGATGTTTTAATTCCTTTAAGCAGTATTACAGGCATTAAGATTTTACCTATTAATAGAATCTATAATCCCTCTGTTGGATTTTTGAAAGATGGGACGAAAGGGTTCATGGCACATCGTAATGCGGGAGTGTTTAGTATTTATTTTAATTATTATGTCGATTTGAATGTTGTGACTACTACGAATACTTACTTATTTGAAAGTCTTGATCTTGAGAATGCATCTCAATTTATCTTGAAATTAGATGAAACCATCAAGGTTATTGATGATGTGAATCTTATTGATTTATTCAAAACAAAATCGATTAATGAATTGAAGGAATATATGGATCAGCATTATAAAGATTGGGCTAAAAAATATAATTTGGAGAATCCACGTACGACATTAGATGAAAATATGATAAGATTAGCTCGTAACAAGATTTAGTATCTTTTTGAAAAGGAAAATAATAATGAAACAATATGATTTCAGGTTTGACACAGAGTTGATCAAATTATTGATAGGAAAAACTTTCTTAACATACAAGCATGCAGATTTCATCGTTACAGATTCTGTGACAGGTATTTGAATTAGTGAACAATTATGAGGCGTTAGATTATTTTGGGTTAGATGGTGAAGCAACAATACTAAGTATTTCTACATCCAATTGGACAGCAGTAGAATCAAGGTTTAATAATGATATCAAAGAAACATATATTGATGAGGCAGTACAGAAAGTTATTCTAGTCAATGATCATACTTTTTCTAAAAATTATGATATGTGGGAAACGAAAGCTATTGTCTTCTGCTTTAAAAATTTTGAAATCTGTTTTGAAAAACAGGATTGTTGGTTTTCAATGGAAATTGAAATCCATAAAGGACATAATTCATTGAATATGATAGATGATGGTAAAGATATATTGAATGATTTTGATGGGAATCCTTCTATTACGATAGAAAGAACAATTGTAGAAATTGTGTAATATGGGGGTCTGGATTTTTTCAGACCCTTTTTTGTGTTATGATATAAATCAGAGGGGTTAACTATGGAAATAAAAAAAGCAGATAGGGCTCATATAGATGAAATAATGAGTCTTTATAAAGATGCAAAGATATTTATGGATAATCATGGCAATAAAGATCAGTGGCCTGTAGGTTATCCTTCAAAAGAATTGATTACTAAAGATATAGATAAGATGTATTTATGCATGTATGAAAATCAAATTGCGGCTGTTTTCTATTATGCGATAGAAGAAGATCAAGATTATAAGGAAATCGAGGGACAATGGCTCAATAATGCACCTTATGGTGTGGTACATCGTGTTGTTTCTGCACATATTGTGAAAGGGGCCTGCAAGTTTATCTTGAACTGGGCTTATAGTCAGATTCCTAATTTAAAGATGGATACAGGAGTCAAGAATATTCCTATGCAGAATTTATTAGAATCATGTGGATTTAAAAAGTGTGGGAAAATAGTCAATACGCAAGGAATAACATGTCTTGCATATCAAAAAGGAGAAACAAATGAAATATAAATGTTTAATACTAGATCATGATGATACGATTGTAGATAGCACACGTACAGTGAACTTTCCTGCATTTCTAGATTCATTAAGTAAGCTTCGTCCTGGTGTTACTATGACTTGTGAAGATTATTTTAAGTATAATTATAAGCCAGGATTTACTGCATTATGTTTTGATATACTAAAATTCAGTGAAGAAGAAATGCGTATTCAAGAAAATAACTGGCAGTCTTATATTCGTGGTCATGCACCTGTCTGTTTTGATGGCATTCATGATTTATTATGGCGTTATGTGAATGAAGGTGGCACTATCTGTGTTATTTCTCATTCAATGAAGCATACAATCATTCGTGATTATAAGAATAATAATTTACCTGAGCCTTCTATTATATATGGCTGGGAATTACCTCCTGAAAAGCGTAAACCATCTATTTGGCCTGTTGAAAGCATTATTAAAGAGCTTCATTTAAATAAAGAAGATGTCTTACTTGTAGATGACTTATTACCAGGTATACAGATGGCGCGAGATGCGCATATTGATGCATGTGGAGCTGGATGGGCTCATGATATCAAGGAAATTAAAGAAGATATCAAGAATAAATGTACTTATTATGTTGAGTCTGTAAAAGAGTTAGAAGACTTATTGTTTGAGGGAGAGTAAAGATGGAATTAGAAGCATTTTTATTAGTAAAAGAACCATTCAATGAAACAAGTGATTATATTAATCAACCATTAGATGACAAAGTACGTCTTAATGCAGCTTTAAGTAACTTTATGTGGGAAGAAGCAGATGCATGTACTAAAAACCATACGGGAATGATTCATATCCATAAGACAATTGAAACCATTCAGACAGACTGTCCTTTATTTGTGGAAGAAGTATGTTCAAACATTGATGAGAATGTTGTAGGAGTTTATATGAATGATGTCATTTATGAACCATCTTTTTATCAAACAATGGCCAAGATGATTGATCAGGATATGTTTCCTATTTATAACGTCATCTGGTTTGGTTTATATCCATTAGAAAATGGAGTAGGGGCTTATACAGATGGTCTTGAAAAGCTCGGCTATCATGAAATAGAAGTTTCTTCTATTGGGGAACCTATGGCTGTATTAGACTTCATTAAAGACACTGCACTCTATGTTATTATGAACAATGTGGTATTTAAAGATGGTGAAACTATTGGGCTCACTATTGAACAGGTTTTGACTATTCATTTGGGTGAAAGTGAGATATTTGATACACCAACTTTTAGGATAGACGATCCTTTTCTTACCAATTTATGAAAATACTTTCATTTTTAAGTGATATCTATGTAATCATTATTTAATTTGTGTTAATATATTATCGAGGTGACAAAATATATGTATTATTTTATAGGTATTAAAGGTTCAGGAATGGCTTCTCTTGCGAGAATTTTATATGATTTAGGTTATGAAGTTGCAGGAAGTGATATTGATAAGTATATCTTTCTTGAAGATGGATTAAGAGAAAGAAATATTCCTATTTATTCATTTAACAAAGACAACATTAAAGACGGTATGGATGTTATTGTAGGGAATGCATTTGACCGATCTAATGAAGAAGTGGCTGCTGCAGAAGATAATCCTAATGTAACAATTCACCACTATTATGATTTCCTAGCTAAGCTTATGGATGATCATATTACTATCGGTATTGCAGGTACACATGGTAAGACTTCTACTACAGGTATGGCTTATCATTTGTTTAAAGACTATGATAAGACAAATGTATTAATTGGAGATGGTACTGGCTATGCTACTAAGGGTGCTAAGTATTTTATAGCTGAATGCTGTGAATATAAAGATCATTTCTTATGGTATCATCCAGATTATTCTTATATCAACAATATTGAAATGGATCATGTAGACTATTTCAAGTCAATGGAACAGTATGAACAGTCTTTTGAAAAATATGCCAACCAGGCTAAAAAGGCTATTGTCATCTGGGGTGATGATCCACATCTTCCACATTTGAATTATACAAAGAGAGTTGTAAAATTCGGTGTAAAAGATGGCAATGATGTTCAGGCTAAAAATGTAATTAATAATGAAAAAGGTCTTTCATTTGATGTATATATCTATGGTGATCTTTTTGGACATTTCACTTTACCATTCTATGGTATGCATACACTTTATAACACACTAGGTGTTATTACTTTAGGTTATCTTGAAGGTATGGACTTTGATTATATGCAGAGTCAGTTAAGTACATTTAAGGGAACTAAGAGACGTTATGCAGTGAAAGAAGTAGGCAATAACGTATATGTTGATGACTATGCACATCATCCAACAGCTATTAAATATGTAATTGAAGAAACAAGAACACGTTTTCCTGGTAAGCAGATTGTTGCGGTTTATCAGCCAGATAGATATTCACGTGGCTTAAGATTTGCGAAGGATTATGCACGAATCATGGATACAGTTGATCATCCATATTTTGTGGATTTCCCTAAAAATGCGCCAAAAGAACCAGGAATCGATATTGATGTCAGTGTTATTACTAAGAACCTACCTCGTTCTAAAGTGGTCACTGAAGATGAAGCAGGTGCAAAAGAACTGGCACAATATGATAATGCAGTATTCTTATTTATGAGTCCTAAGGATATTTATAAGTTAGAAGATTTAGTTATTAAGGAAAAAGAAAAGGCATAGGAGGACATCCCGTGGATATCTTAACAATTTGTCTATGTATTCTAGTGCTCGCTGGTGTATTTGCATTAGTGTCTCTAGGAGTATTTCTTATCCATGCACTTACAACTTTAAAGGATGTCAGTCATTTGGCACAGCATTTAGAAACAACAGTTTCTAAAGTAAATGTTACAGTGGATGATATTAACTATAAAATGGATAAGCTCAATGAACCAATCAACGTGGTAAGCGGTATTTTTAATAGGAAGAGATCAGGTGCAGGTTTTTTAGGAACGGTATTAGGCTTGAAAAATATCTTGAAGAAAAAATAGGAGGTATAATTATGAAATTCGGAAAAGTATTATTCGGAGTAGGATTAGGCGTTTTAGCTGGTTTATTATTTGCACCTAAGAAAGGTAGCGAATTAAGAGAAGACATCAAAGCTAAATCAAAATCTACTTATGACTATTTAGCAAGTCTTACTAGAGAAGATGTTGAAGCTAAATTAGGAGAAACAATTGAAAATATTAAAAAGTCAGTAGATGAATTTGATCCTGATGATTTTAAAGAAACTACTAAAGAAAAAGTAGATGAAGTACAGAAAAAGTTAGAAATTTTAGCAGAAAAAGTAAAATCTAGTGAAAAATTTGATAAGGTGAAAGGTTCAGTTGTAGAAGTAACTGGACGTGTGAATCAGAAAATCGATGAAGTGAAAACAATGATTAATGATAAGGCTGCCATGATTGATGAAGATGTGATTGATCAGCAAATTGATGATGTTGAAAAACAGCTAGATGAAATGATCGAGGAAATTAAGGACTAGTATGAAGAAGAAAGTAACAATCTATGATGTTGCAGAAGCAGCTGATGTTTCACTTGCAACAGTTTCAAGAGTAATTAATGGTTCAAATGTTGTAAAGCCTGCAACTAGAGAACGTGTACTTGAAACAATTAAAAGACTCGATTTTAAGCCTAATCAGATTGCAAGAGGTCTTGCAACTAGTAAAACTACAACTATTGCAGTTGTATTCCCACAGTCACTATTTGGACATGTAAAAGATATGATTGGTGGTATTGGAGATACTGGACGTACTTTAGACTTCAATATCATTATGTATACAACTGATGAACTTGGTTTAGGTAACCCTATTGAAGAAGTTATTGAAAAGGTTATTAAGTCACGTGCTGATGGTGTAGTATTATTCAATAATAACTGTATTGATAAAGAAATTGATCTCATTAAAAAATACCGTATTCCTGCAGTTGTTGTTGGATATAAGATTTCTGATGAAGATATCTGTTCTGTATATGTTGACGCAAAGAGCATCGCTTATGATATGACAAAACAATTCATTGAACAGGGCAAAAAAGATATCTGCTTTGTAAGAGCGACTCAAAACCTAGTTGACTTAAATGATTTTGCGAAGGGTATTGAAGAAGCATTTAAAGATAGTGGTGAAACACTTCCTGAAGATTATATTGTGGATGTTTCTAACCATTATGAAGAAAGTTATCCTCAATTAAAGGAATATTTTGATACTCATAAGCATGATGTTGTTTTAACAGGCTATGACAAGGAAGCAGTCGCTGTTGTCAATGCAGCAATTGATCATGGTATCAATGTACCTGAAGATATGCAGGTTGTTGGTATGATGGATACAAGTTATGCTACTATTTGTCGTCCACCTCTTACTACTATTCATGTACCTGTATATGATATGGGTGCTATCGCAATCAGACTTCTTACAAAGATTTTAAATCATGAAGAAATTGATGAAGCAGAAGTACCAATGCACTATGCATTCATTAAGCGTGATACAACTAAATAACGAAAGAAGGATGCTGAGGCATCCTTTTTTACTGGTTTAGATTGTGCTAAAATAGTATCGGTCAATATAATTACTGGGAGGATTATATATGCTTAAAAATCAGTCTGATACTGCAAATGTATTACGAGAAAGAAGTAAACTCAATAAGCGCTTGGCTTATGAAGGTTTACTTGTTGGTATCGTGTCAGGTGCTGTCTGCATCGTTTATCGTCTTGTTTTATCAAATGCAGAATCTATTTATTTTACTATAAGGGACTTTGTTGCACATAACGTGTCTTATTGGCCTTTGTGGATCATTGGCCTTATTGTATTAGGTCTTATTATTTCAATCTTTTTAAAGTGGGAACCTATGATTGGAGGCTCTGGTATTCCACAGCTAGAAGCAGAAGTACAGGGACGTATTGATGAATGCTGGTGGAGAGTCTTACTTGCGAAATTCTGTGCAGGTGCACTTGCACTTGTAGGCGGCTTATCATTAGGGAGAGAAGGTCCAAGTATCCAGCTTGGTGGTATGATTGGTAAAGCTCTTGCGAAAAAAGGAAAACGTGTAAAAACGGAAGAACGTTATTTAATGACAGCAGGTGCCGCAGCTGGCTTATCGGCTGCATTCAATGCACCTCTTGCAGGTATCATGTTTGCTTTGGAAGAAGTTCATAAGAACTTCTCTACAAGTGCACTTGTTTCTGTGATGATTGCATCTATTACTGCGGATTTCTTAAGTAGAAATATCTTTGGTTTATCACCTACTTTAGCTTTCTCAATTAAAGAAACATTCCCTTTGAAGAACTATATCTGGGTTATTATTCTTGGTATTGTCGCTGGTGTATTAGGTGCTTTCTATAATAAGGTTACAATGGGAACTATTAAACTTTATAAGAAAACACCATCCTTGAAAAAACATCAAAGAGTCATTATACCTTTGGTGTTATCTGGAATTTTAGGATTTTATTGTCCACTTGTCATGGGTGGAGGACATAAACTTGTAGAATATCTCAATGAACCAAATCTTGTTTTATCTACTCTTGTCTTATTATTTATATTAAAATTATTGATTTCGTGTGTTTCATTTGGTTCAGGTGCGGCTGGGGGAATCTTCTTCCCATTACTCATTCTTGGAAGTCTCATTGGTGCAAGTGTAGGTAAGGTTGCTATTATGTGTGGCGTTCCTTCTGAGTATTTTATGAACTTCATTATTATGGCAATGGCTGCTTACTTTAGTGCCATTGTAAGAGCACCGATTACTGGTATTGTATTAATAGCTGAAATGAGTGGAACTTTAAAGATGCTCCTACCAATTGCACTTGTTTCATTTGTTTCTTATTATGTCGCCAATCTTTTACATAGTGAACCAATTTATGAAAGTCTTTTAACAAATCTTTTAAACAATCAGCCTTATCATTCTATGGATGAATATGCGGATAGTAAGGAACTCATTGGCTATACAGTTGGCTTTGGTTCAAATGCCTGTGATCACTATATTAAGGATTTACAGCTACCACGTCGTAGCTTGATTGTTTCCGTTATTCGTGGTGGAGAAGAAATCATTCCAAAAGGGGATACAAAGCTTATTTCAGGAGACCGTGTTATTGTGTTAGTTGATGCATTCCATCTTGATGAAACGAAGCTGATGTTGGAAAGTGTCTTTACAAGCTGATATTGACAAACATCATGAATTCATGTAGACTTTTAATTGTGATGAAGAAGACAAGTAATTCATATGCGCTGGTTTAGAGAACTTATGGCTGGTGAAAATAAGAGCAGCAGTATGAATGAATACACTTTGGAGCTTCTAGATGCAAAGTCTAGACGGTGAGTGCACCGTTATCAACAAGAGAGCATGTCTATGACATGAATAAAGGTGGTAACGCGAGAATTCGTCCTTTGGATGGATTCTCTTTTATATTATAGGAGGAAATTATGACATTTTATGATGAATTAGTGTGGCGTGGCCTCATTAAAGATGTAAGTTCTGAAGACTTAAAAGACAAATTAAATGCAGGAGGAATGACATTCTATATTGGTACTGACCCAACTGGGGATTCTTTACATATTGGACATTTCTCATCTTTCTTAATGTCTAAGAGATTAAAGGATGCAGGTCATCACCCAATTCTTTTGGTCGGTGGTGCAACTGGACAGATTGGGGATCCAAAGCCAACAACTGAAAGACCAATGATCACAAAAGAACAGGTACAGCATAACTTTGACTGCTTAAAGAAACAGGCTGAAGACTTATTCGGTTTTGAAGTAGTTAATAACTTGGATTGGTCTAAGGATATAAATTTCATTGACTGGTTAAGAGATTATGGTAAATATTTTAATATCAACTACATGTTATCTAAGGATATTATCAAAAGAAGATTAGATGAAGGAATCACTTTCACTGAATTCTCTTATATGATTATGCAGGCAATGGACTTCTATTACCTACATGAAAACAAGGGCTGTGATTTACAGGTTGCTGGTCAGGACCAGTGGGGTAATATCACTGCAGGTATTGAATTAATTAGAAAGAAGACTGGTGATGAAGCATATGGATTCACTATGCCTTTACTTACTAAGAGTGATGGTACTAAGTTTGGTAAATCAGAAGGAAATGCAATCTGGTTAGACAGAGAAAAGACTTCACCATATGAAATGTATCAGTTCTTCATTAATAGTGAAGACAGCAAGGTTATCGATTACTTAAAATACCTTACTTTCTTATCTAAAGAAGAAATTGAAGCATTAGAAGAATCAAATAAGAATGAACCACACTTAAGAAAAGCACATAAAGCACTTGCGAAAGAAGTTATTACTTTCATTCATGGTGCAGATGCTTATGAAGAAGCTGTCAATATTTCTGAAAAATTGTTCAGTGGTGATATCAAGAGCATGACTTATGAACAGGTAAAACAGTGCTTCAATGGCGTGCCAAGTATTGATGTCACTGAAGATGAACAGATTTTAAATGTATTAGTAAAAGCAGGTGCCGCTTCTAGTAATCGTGAAGCAAGACAGTTCGTAAAAGGTGGAAGTGTTCTTGTAAATGGTGAAAAGGTCACTGATGAAAAGTTTGTTGTATCAAAAGATAATGCTTTTGGTGGCAAGGTGACTGTTATTAGAAGAGGTAAGAAGAAGTACTTCGTTATTAATCATATCTAAGCAGACAATAGTCTGCTTTTTTTAGGAAGGATGTGAGTAGATGGATGGTATTATTTTAATTAATAAACCACAGGGTATGACAAGTCATGATGTCGTTAATCGCGTGAGACGTATTATGCATACTAAAAAAGTAGGACATTGTGGCACACTAGACCCTATGGCGACGGGTGTTTTAGTTGTTGGTATTAATAAAGCCACTAAAGCAATGCAGTTTTTAATGAGTGAAGAAAAAGAATATCGTGCGACCCTTAAACTTGGCAGTGCGACAGATACATATGACTCTGAGGGTAAGGTTCTAGAAACTAAGCCTTTTACTGGTTATGATCATCTAGATGAAGTACTATCTTCTTTTAAAGGAGATTCTATGCAGAAGCCTCCGATGTATTCAGCTATTAAAATTAATGGTAAGAAGCTCTATGAATATGCCAGAGAAGGTATAGAAGTAGAAGTTCCAGAAAGACCAATAGCTATTTATAAACTTGATTTAGTCAATGCACATGATGATGAAATAACTATAGATGTTAAGTGCTCTAAAGGAACATATATCCGTTCTTTATGTGTAGATATTGGGAAGGCCTTAGGCTATCCTGCCCATATGACGGCATTAGTAAGAAATCAGTCAGGGCATTTCACTATTGATCAGGCAGTGACATTAGAAGAACTTGAAGAAAACAATGGACCAGTGATTCCGTTAGAAGAAGTATTCTCTTATTATGATTCTATTGTCGCAGATGAAAGAATTGTCATGACTGGTCAGAAAATCAAGAGTGACATAGATCATAATGTAGCTGTTTATTCAAAGGAAGGTAAGTTACTTGCAATATATGGCCCAGATGGTAAAGGCGCTTTAAAGAGCTTGAGGGGGCTTTTCTAATGAAGGTCATAAAAATGGAAGAGGCGAATTTAAAAGAACCTCTTTCTCTTGCAATTGGCTTTTTTGATGGTTTACATCTTGGTCATATGTCTTTGATTAATGAAGTATTGAAATATAAAGGAGAAACAAAAACAGCTGTCATGAGCTTTGATGTGCATCCTTTATGTGTCTTAAAGGGTGAAAAGAGACAATCAATTATCACTCTAGAAGAGAAAAAAGAACTTCTAGAAAAAATGGGGATTGATTATCTCCTTGTTATTCATTTTACTAAGGAAGTAGCAGCATTAAGTCCACAGGCATTTATTGATGAATATTTAAATAAGCTTCCTTTGAAAAGACTTGTATGTGGTTATGATTTCCATTTTGGTGATCATAACAGCGGTAATATAGAAGATCTGAAAAAACAGTCATTTGATCTTATTGTGAAAGATGCTGTTATGTATAATGAAACGGAAAAAGTATCCTCAACTCTTATTAAGAAACTGATGGATCAGGGAATGATTGCAGAAGTCAATACTTTGCTTGATAGACCTTATCAAGTAAAGGGAACAGTCATTCATGGTAAACAAAGAGGACGCTTGATTGGGTTTCCTACATTGAATATTGATTATGGTATGAAATACTTACCTAAAAGAGGGGTATATGGCACAATTGTAGAAATCAATCATCGTTATTATATAGGCATGGCGAATATTGGTATGAATCCTACATTCAATGATATTAGTCGTCTTTCCTTAGAAGTCAACGTCTTTGATTTTAATGAAGATGTGTATGGTAAAGAAGTAGAGGTTACTTTTTATTTATATAAGCGTGAAGAAACTGTTTTTAATGGATTAGAAGGACTAAAAACACAATTAACAGAAGATAAGAAATACTTAAGTCAAGTCATGAAAAAGTATTTGACTTTATATCAAAATAGTGTAAAATAAGCCTTGCAACAATGTCTAGGATATTTGTACCTCTTACATCTAGCTTGGATATTGCGAAGAATATAATTTAGGAGGAAAACATAATGTTAACTAAAGAAGAAAAAGCTAAGATCATGGCTGAATATGGTCGCGTAGAAAAGGATACTGGTTCTCCAGAAGTTCAGATCGCATTATTAACTGCTGATATCAACAAGTTAAACGGTCACTTCAAACAGCATCCAAAGGATAATCATTCTAACAGAGGTCTTTTAAAGAAGATCGGTAAGAGAAGAGACTTATTAAAGTATCTTAAGAGTGAAGATCTTGACAGATATACAGCTTTAACTGATAAGTTAGGATTAAGAAGATAAGAAACAAAAGCCCTATGGGGCTTTTTTTCATGTCTCTATCAAATAATTGTTTGTGTAATAGTTGATTTATGATATAATTTTTAGGAATATGAGGTGAATTTATGGCAAAACAAATTTTTAGTATGGATTTCTATGGTAAGAAAATCCAGGTTGAAGTCGGTGAAATGGCTAAACAGGCAAACGGCTCTTGTTTAGTAAGATATGATGATACAGTCGTTCTTTCTACAGCATGTGCTGGGAAAGAACCAAAAGATGTAGATTTCTTCCCATTAACAGTAACTTATGAAGAAAAACTATATTCTGTAGGTAAGATTCCAGGTGGATTCTTAAAACGTGAAGGCCGTCCAAGTGAACATGGTACATTAACTGCAAGAATGATTGACAGACCTATTCGTCCATTATTCGCAGATGGTTTCAGAAATGAAGTACAGGTTGTTAATACTGTACTATCAGTTGATCAGGAAGCAACTCCAGAAATGGCAGCAATGCTTGGTGCATCAATTGCATTATGTATTTCTGATATTCCATTCAATGGTCCAATTGCAGGTGTTAACGTAGGTTTAATTGATGGTGAATTTACTGTCAACGCAGGACCTGAAGATATGGCTAGAAGTGAAATCAATCTTGAAGTAGCAGGTACAAAGGATGCTATTAACATGGTTGAAGCTGATGCAAAAGAAGTTGACGAAGAAACAATGTTAAATGCATTGATGTTCGGTCATGAAAAGATTAAGGAATTAATCGCTTTCCAGGAACAGATTGTAGAAGCTGTTGGTAAGGAAAAGATTGATGTTCCACTATTCGCATTAGATGAAAACATTGTGTCTAGCGTAGAAGCAATGGCTAAGGAAGAAATGATCAAAGCCATTTCTATTCCTGGTAAGCTTGAAAGATATGCTGCTATTGATGAATTAGATGCTAAGGTTGTAGAATCTTTTGAAGAAAAAGAATATGCAACTGTTGAAGAACACGATAAGACTATTAAACAGGTTAAGATGGTTCTTGGTGATCTTGAAAAAGAAGAAGTAAGACGTCTTATTACTGAAGAAAAAGTAAGACCTGATGGTCGTAAAGTAGATGAAGTACGTCCACTAGACGCACAGGTAGATTTATTACCACGTGTACATGGTTCTGCTATGTTCACTCGTGGTGAAACTCAGGTATTATCTGCCTGCACACTTGGTGCATTAGGTGAAGTACAGAAGATTGATGGTCTTGGAATGGAAGATCAGAAACGTTTCATGCATCACTATAACTTCCCACCATATTGTGTAGGTGAAACAGGAAGAATGGGTTCTCCAGGTAGAAGAGAAATTGGTCATGGTGCTTTAGGTGAAAGAGCCTTAAGACAGGTTATTCCTTCTGAAACAGAATTCCCATATACAATCAGAGTTGTTGCTGAAGTATTAGAATCTAACGGTTCTTCTTCACAGGCTTCTATTTGTGCATCAACTATGGCTTTAATGGCTGCTGGTGTTCCAATTAGTAATCCAGTGGCTGGTGTCGCTATGGGTCTTGTTAAAAAAGGCGAAAACTATACAATCTTAACTGATATCCAGGGTATGGAAGACCATCTTGGTGATATGGACTTCAAGGTTGCAGGTACAAAGAACGGTATCTGTGCATTACAGATGGATATCAAGATTGATGGTATTACTAAAGAAATCCTACAGGAAGCATTAGCTCAGGCAAAGGTTGCAAGAGGACAGATCATGGACTGCATGATGTCAGCAATTAGTGAACCTAGAGATCACTTAAGCCCATATGCTCCTAAGGTTGCTATGATGAAGATTGAACCTGAACAGATTAAAGATGTAATCGGTAAGGGTGGAGATATGATCAATAAGATTATTGCAGAAAGTGATAATGTTAAGATTGATATTGATGATGAAGGTAACGTTACTATCTATCATTACTCTCAGGAAGCTATTGACCATGCAATGGGTATGATCAAGGATTTAACTAGAAAAGTTGAAGTAGGCGAAATCTTCGATGGTAAGGCTGTAAGAGTTGAAGAAAAGTATGCATTTATTGAATTATTCCCTGGTACAAATGGATTCTTACATGTAAAAGATGTTGCTTGGGATAGAACAAATAAAGTCAGCGATGTAATCAAGCTTGGCGATACAGTAAAGGTTAAAGTAACTCAGATTACTGATAAGGGTGTAAATGTTTCTAGAAAAGCATTATTACCAAAACCAATCGTTAAACATGATGCACCTGCTGAGGAAAAGAAATAATGAAAGTTATTCTTGCAAGTACTTCTCCTAGACGAAAAGAACTGCTTGAAAGAGAAGGCATTGATTTTATTATCGATGCCTCTTCTATTACTGAATATCTTGATTCTTCTCTAGAAATAGAAGAAAGACTTAAGAAACTCGCATATGATAAAGGTATTTCTATTCATGAGAAATATCCTGATGATGTTGTAATCAGTGCGGATACAACAATCTATCATAATGGAAAGATTATTGGTAAAGCTCACAGTGCTCATGAAGCAAGAGAAATTCTTAAATCATTAAGTAATGATACACATAGTGTGTTTACATCAGTGGCTGTGTTCTATAAAGATCAGGTTTGTACATTTGTAGATGAAACAAAAGTTACATTTAAGAATATCAGTGATATGATTGATGATTATCTTTCTATTGATGAATGGAAGGGTAAAGCTGGCGCTTATGCGATTCAGGGTGTTGCAGGAAAATTCATTGAAGAAGTGCAGGGAGATATTGATAATGTCATTGGGCTCCCAGTAAAGCATGTAATAGAAGTCATTGAAACAATGAACGAGAAGCCATTATAGGCTTCTTTTTTTATACTTGCATGTAAGCGCTTCATATTTATATTGAAAACGCTAACAGTTTAATTTATAATAGAGAGTGGGATTTACATAAGGAGGAAATATCATGAATTCAAAAGTTAAAAAAATTGCGCTATTATCTGGCGGAGGAGATTGTCCAGGCTTAAATGCGGTAATCAGAACAATCACTAAGATTGCGATTGAAAAATATAATTGGGAAGTTATTGGCTTTGTATATGGTTATCGTGGATTATATAATAATAATTATGTAGAATTAACAGTAGACAAGGTAGAGGATATATATAAGGAAGGCGGAACTATTCTTTATAGTTCTAATAAGGATAACCTATTCGATTATCTTGTAGATGATGGAAATGGTGGAAAAGTAAGAAAAGACGTCAGTGATGTAGGTGTAGAAAATCTTAAGAAAGATGGTGTTGATGTATTAGTTGTATTAGGTGGCGATGGTACATTGACAAGTGCTAGAGATTTCAGTAGAAAAGGTGTCAATGTCATTGGTGTACCAAAGACTATGGATAATGATTTAACTTCTACAGATTTAACATATGGTTTCATCAGTGCGATGAGTGTTGGTACTGAATTCATAGATCGTCTTCAGACAACTGCAAAATCACATCATCGTGTTATCTGCTGTGAATTAATGGGAAGAGAAGCAGGATGGATTTCATTATATGCAGGTCTTGCGGGTAACGCAGGTGTTGTATTGATTCCTGAAATTCCATTTACTATTGAAAACATTGCGAAAGCAGTTAAGAAACGTGATGAAGCAGGTCTTCCATATACTGTTATTGCGGTGGCTGAAGGAGCTAAGTATGCAGATGGTACAAAATCAATTGGTAAGATTGTAGAAGATTCACCAGATCCAATTCGCTATTCTGGACTTGCTGCAAAGGTGGCTGATGATCTAGAAAAGGTCATTCCTAATCATGAAGTACGTTCTGTCAATCCGGGTCATATCATCCGTGGTGGTGATATTGATGCATATGATAGAATTCTATCTATCAGATTTGGTAATAAGGCATGTGCTATGATTGATGAGGGTTTATTTGGAAATGTTGTATCATTAAAGGGTGGCAACATGGAATATACTTCACTTGAAGAAGTAATCGGTGATGCGAAATTTGGTAAGCAGAAGCTTGTTGATCCTAATGGAGATCTTGTTCAGGCTGCTAAGGCTATGGGCGTATCATTTGGTGACGAATAATAAGACAAGAACCTTACATTTTGTAAGGTTTTTTAGTTGTTGACAGATAGTCTAATTTTGATAAAATGGAAACTCAAGGAGGCAAAAATGATAGAAGAACTTATTGAAGAAGGCCAGTATCAAGTCGCATTAAGTCGTTTGACAGATATGGATGACGAGATGACTAGATATTATCGTCTTGTATGCTTGAATGCATTAGAAGATTATCAAAGATGTATGCAGGAAGGGGCCGTTGCAAAAATGCAGGCCAATAACACTTATTATGAAGTGACTGCTTTATATTTAAATGCTTTAAAAGAACTTGAAGAATATGAACAGGCAATTAATATTCTTATTGAAGAATTATCAATGCCTTATATCCCTCAGCAGTATGAAAACTTATTCAATGCAGTTTATGATGAAATTATTCTTATGAAGCAGGAAAAGAATTACCAGCTAGAAAACAAGAGTACCATTATGTCTGCACAGGAAATTGGTCGTCTGCTTGATAGAGATGAAGTGAATGATGATTTAATTTATATGGCACTTGATCAATTACAGCAGTTAAATATCCGTATGATCATGCCCGAAGTAGGAAGATTCTTAGAAAATCCTCATAAGTCATCTTTTGCGAAGACACTTATTATGGAAATTCTGATTGATCAGCGGGTTGATGAAGAATTCACTGTTGTAAAAGGTGATGAAACATATTATTTTAATGGCTCTTATAGTCCTTTGGTATTAGAAAGAGAATGTTACACATTGATTGGTAAATCTCTTTCAAGAGTATTAGAAGATGATAATCCTACGCTTCTCTCACAATGTCTCGATTATTTGGAATATTATCTTTATACTCTCTATCCTAAAGATATTATGCCAGAAGACTGTGACCTAGTTGCAGCAACTATACATTATTATGTTGCGACTTTACAGAATATGCCAGTCGATCCATCTGATATAGAAATTGATTACAATTGCGATTTATCAGATGTGGAAAAAGAAATATTAGCACTCGAACAATTAGAGTGTTAAATTGTTGCATTGCATGAATCTTTCATGTATAATAGCAATTGCAAATAGTAAAGGAGATTAAGAAATGAATACAGAAGTTAAAAAACTTGAGAAATCAATGGTTGAAATCAAAGCCGTTTTCGATACAGAAGAATGGGCAGCAGCTCAGGAAAAGGCTTTAAATAAGTTAGCTGGTTCAGTTAAGTTAGATGGTTTCAGAAAGGGACATGCTCCAAAGAATTTAATCAAAGCTAAGATTGGTGCTAAGGCATTAAGAGAACAGGCTGTTGAAGAAATCTTAAGCGAAAACTATGCTAAGATCTTCGTTGACAACAATGTAACTCCAGTTGCTCAGCCAACTGCAAACGTTGTTAAGTCTACTGAAACTGAATTAGAAGTAACTTTCACTTGTCCAGTTAAACCTGAATTCGAATTAGGTGAATACAAAGGATTAGAAGTTAAGAAGACTCAGGTAAGAGTAACTAAGAAAGATGTTGAAGAAAGATTAAATGACTACCAGAAGCAGTTCGCTGAATTAGTAGTTAAAGAAGAAGGAACAGTTGAAGAAGGCGATACAGCTGTTATCGATTATGAAGGTTTCAAAGATGGTGTTGCTTTTGAAGGCGGAAAAGCAGAAAACTATTCACTTGAAATCGGTTCTCACTCATTCATCCCTGGATTTGAAGAAGGTCTAGTTGGTATGACTGCTGGTGAAGAAAAAGAAATCAACTTAACTTTCCCTAAAGAATATCATGCAGCTGATTTAGCAGGTGCTGAAGTAGTATTCAAGGTTAAAGTTCATGAAATCAAAGCAAAGGTTTTACCTGAAATTGATGATGAATTAGCAAAAGATGTTAACATCGAAGGTGTTGAAACATTAGAACAGTTACAGGAAAAGATCAAAGATCAGATCAGAACTATGAAGAAGGCTGAAGCTGAAAACAAGTTCAATGAAGAAGTAATTAAGGCTGTTGTTGCTAACAATACAATCGATGTACCAGATGCAATGGTTGATAGCGAAGTTATGAACATCATTAACGAAATCAACCAGAACTTATCTCAGCAGGGATTAAACATTGAATTATACACTAAGATGACTGGTAAGACAATGGATGATATCAAGGCTGATGTTAAGGATCAGGCTGAAGAAAGAGTTAAGTTAAACTTAATCCTTGATAAGATCGTTAAGGCTGAAAACATTGAAGTGACTGATGCAGAAATGGAAGATGAAATGAAAGAAATCGCTACATACTACAACATGCCACTTGAAGAAGTTAAGAAGGTTCTTGGTGGTCAGGAACATGTATTAAAGGGTGATTTAACTCACAGAAAGGCTCTTCAGTTAATTAAAGATAATGTGAAATAAGACGCCTACGCGTCTTATTTTTTCTAAGAAAGGAGAAATAGGTTATGGAAAATTTAAATGTGACAGTTGATCTTCCTGTTATTTGTACGCGCGGTATGCTTGTATTTCCAGGACATGAATTGTCTTTAGATGTAGGACGTACATTTTCCTTAAATGCAATGGATCTATCTGTTAGTCAGCATGATTCTAATATTGTATTAGTGTCACAGATCCATCCTTTAGAAGAAGAAATCAATTTTGACATGGTTTACCACCATGCCACACTTTGTAAAATTACAAAACGTATTAAAAAAGATAATCATGGTACTATCAAGCTTACTGTAGTAGGTGAAAAGCGTGTTGAATTAGAATCACTTTATACTGAAGGTGAATGCTATTATGCAAAGGTACGCTATTTAGAAGATATCCATGGTGATCAAAATGAAGAAATTGCTTTAGTACGTAGAATTACTGAACAAATGCAATCGATGAATGGGGCAAGTCAGCTATTACCTAGAGAATTGATTTCAAATATTACTAACGGCTTATCAGCAAGTGAACTTGCTGATACTATCGGTCATTATATTAACTCTGAACTTGTTGAAAGAGAAAAGATTCTTGCCGAGCCTGATGTAAATAAGCGTCTTTTATTAGTTCTTGCATGTATGCAGAAAGAAAAGGCAATAAATGAAATTGAAAATTCTATCAATAATCGTGTAAAGAAGAGTATTGATGAAAACCAGAAAGAATTCTATTTAAGAGAAAAGCTTAAAGCGATTAAAGAAGAATTAGGTGATACACCTAATGGTATGGATGAAGTTGAGAGATTCCGTTCTATGATCAAAGATAATCCTTATCCACAGAATGTTAAAGATAAGTTGACTGAAGAGTTAGCACGTTATGAAATGATGCCTTCTACTTCACCTGAAGCCAATGTTGTTCGTACATATCTTGATTGGATGACTAAACTTCCTTGGTTTGAAATGACTGAAGATAATCAGGATATAACTAAGGTAGAACAGATCCTTGATGAAGACCATTTTGGTTTAAAGAAACCTAAAGAAAGAATTGTAGAACAACTTGCTGTAAAACAGATGACCCAGTCTTTAAAGGCACCTATTATCTGTTTAGTAGGCCCACCAGGTGTTGGTAAGACTTCTATTTCTAAATCTATTGCACGTGCATTAGATCGTAAATTTGTGAAGATTTCTTTAGGTGGTGTTACTGATGAATCAGAAATCAGAGGACATCGTAGAACTTATTTAGGTTCAATGCCAGGTAGAATTATTCAGGGTATGAAAAAAGCTGGTGTCATGAATCCTGTCTTCTTACTTGATGAAATTGATAAGATGGCAAGTGATTATAAGGGTGATCCTACAAGTGCGATGCTTGAAGTATTAGACCCTGAACAGAATTCTATGTTCTCAGATAACTATATTGAAGAACCATATGATTTATCACAGGTTTTATTTATTGCGACTGCAAATGATTTAGGAGGTATTCCTGAACCGTTACGTGATAGATTAGAAATCATTGAATTATCTTCATATACTGAACAAGAAAAACAGATGATTGCGAAAGATCATTTGATTAAGAAAGAACTCAAGAATCATGGCTTAACTGATGAACAGTTAACTATTACTGATGAAGCTATCATGTATATAATTAGACACTATACACGTGAAGCGGGTGTCCGTCAGTTAGAAAGATTGATTGCGGCTATCTGTAGAAAATCAGTATTAAAGATTCTTAAAAAGACAACGGATCATGTTGTTGTAGAAGTTGAAGATTTAGAAGAATTATTAGGTAAAGCACCATTTGATCATACAAAGAAACAGCCAAAGCCTCAGGTAGGTGTTGTGACTGGTTTAGCATGGACTCAGTTTGGTGGCGATATTCTTCCAATTGAAGTAAATCACTTTAAAGGTAGCGGTAAATTTATCGTGACTGGTCAGCTGGGTGATGTTATGAAGGAATCTGCATCAATTGCATTAGACTATCTTAAGGCCCATGCTGATAAGTATAGCTTGAAGGATATTGATTTTGATAAGCAGGATATTCATATTCATGTACCTGAAGGTGCAGTGAAGAAGGATGGACCAAGTGCTGGTGTCACTTTAACAACGGCTATTTATTCAGCCTTTACACAAAAACCTGTACGCGATGATGTCGCAATGACAGGTGAAGTGACATTAACTGGTAATGTATTACCAATTGGTGGCTTAAAAGAAAAATCAATTTCCGCTCATCGTTCTGGTATTCATACAATCATTATTCCTAAGGATAATGCTAAGGATATTGACGATATTCCAGAATCAGTAAGAAAAGATTTAACTATTATCACAGCAGATCATATTGATACTGTTTTAGAAAATGCATTGGTAAAGTAGTATGTATACGATTAAAAAAGCCGAATTCATGTTATGTGCAGCCTGGACAAGTCAGTGGCCGGATGAATCATTACCTGAAGTAGTCATGGCTGGACGTTCAAATGTAGGAAAGTCAAGTTTTATTAATACAGTAACCAATGTACAGGGGCTTGCGAAAGTGAGTTCAACTCCTGGTAAGACGCGTACTCTTAATTTCTTCAATATTAATGATGAATTAAGACTTGTCGATGTGCCAGGATATGGCTATGCGAAAGTGCCAAAGAAGATGTTAGAGCAGTTCTCAGAAATGATTGACAATTACTTACGTAATAGAAAGAATCTTAAAGCGATGATTCTTATTGTGGATTATCGTCATAAACCAAAAGATGATGATGTGACAATGTATGACTATGCGAAGCATTTTGCTATTCCAGTTATTGTTGTCGCAACGAAAGAAGATAAGCTTAAACGTAATGAACTTGTCAAGAATGAGAAGCTTATTAAAGAAACATTGGATTTTGATCCGAATGACCACTTTGTACGTTTTTCTAGTTTAAAGAAAAAAGGCGTCAGAGAAGTCTGGGATTGTATCTTAGAACTATGCGAAGAGAGATGATAAATCTCTCTTTTTTTCTTTCTTCACAAATGCCTTATTTTAGTATATAATGTGTCGCAAGAAGGGAGTTTTTTGATGATTAAGATTTTATTATGCTGTGCATCAGGGATGAGTACAAGCTTGCTTGTAGAAAAGATGAAAAGAGCAGCAGCTAAAAAGAGCGTAGAAGCTGAAATCTGGGCAGTGAATGCTGAAAATACAGATTTAAAGGATGTAGAGGCTGATATTATATTTCTAGGCCCACAGGTTCGCTATGCAAAGGATGAAATTCAGGAAACTGTTGGTTCTATTCCAGTTTATATGATTGGTATGAAGGACTACGGTATGATGAATGGTGAATCAGTACTTGAACAGGCTTTAGAATATCTAGGTAAATAAGTTCATTGACTTTGGACTATGCCTTTGGTAGAATAATAGCAAGCGTTGAAGAGGAGGAGTACAGTTATTCTTCTTAAAGAGACCTCTTGGTTGGTGTGAAAGAGGAGAGTGAAGACTGGAAGGTAGCCTTGGAGCATATTTGGTGAATGAAGTAGCCAGATACGTAATACTGCGTTAAAGTAAAGAGACATACAGAGTATGTGAAATAAGGTGGTACCACGATACAGTCGTCCTTATGCACATGCTCTTTTTTATTTTTAAGGAGGAACTATGGAATACAGAACACCGATATTAGTGGTTTTTACTCTATTTATATTAACACTAGGTTATTTCTATTATAAAAAGAGAAGATCCATTAAAGAGAAACAGATGGAGGAAGCGTTACGTTTTGCAGACTTTAAAGAAGAAAACAAGCATTTTACATCGGAAAAGTTTGATGCCTGCAGTGATCAAGATTTAGTGAATCTCATTGTTGCACGCATTGGAGATTTAGAAGACGAAGACGAAAACTTCCTAGATAAGTTAAATATGGAAGAAAGAACTGTCTATGGTATCAGTCAGTTAAATGAGTGTGTAAGTACTACTAAAACAATTCGTTCTTTTTTTGAAACACCTGCTTATTCAGTATATGCGGATGAATTAGAAACTTATTTCAATAATTTACGTGAACCACAGATTGCTGAATTAGTAAAGAGTGCAAAGAGATTAAATGAAATCATGGAAAATGGTGAAGAAGACGAAGATATGGGTGATTATTCTTCTTATAATTTCTCAGATTTCACGCATGAATATATCACTATGATTGCAGGTACAGATTTCATGCCTAAACTAACTAAATATATTAGAGAACATAAAGAATCATTTATCGAGGGGGATGAACAGAATGAAGAAAGAGTTACCGACTAAATATGACCATTTAGCTGTAGAAAAAGGTAAATATCAGCAGTGGTTAGACAAGGAATATTTTAAAGCTGGAGATTTAACAAAGAAGCCTTATAGTATTGTTATTCCTCCACCAAATGTAACTGGTAAATTACATTTAGGTCATGCTTGGGATACAACTATGCAGGATATGATTATCCGTTATAAGAGAATGCAGGGTTATGACGCATTATGGTTACCAGGTATGGACCATGCTGGACTTGCAACTCAGGCTAAGGTAGAAGCAAGACTTAGAGAACAGGGTATTTCTCGTTATGATCTAGGAAGAGAAAAGCTTGTTGATAAGATCTGGGAATGGAAAGAAGAATATGCAGATATCATTCGTGCACAGTGGGCTAAATTAGGATTATCACTTGATTATTCAAAGGAAAGATTTACTTTTGATGAAGGTTTATCAGATGCTGTTAGAGAAGTATTTGTTAGATTATATGAAAAGGGATTAATCTACCAGGGTGAAAAGATCATCAACTGGGACCCAGTACAAAGAACTGCATTATCAAATATCGAAGTATATCACGAAGATATTGAAGGTCATATGTATTACTTTAATTATCATATCGTTGGCTCAGATGATATTTTAGTGATTGCCACTACACGTCCAGAAACAATGTTTGCTGACCAGGCAATTTTTGTTCATCCTGATGACGAAAGATATAAGAAATATGTTGGAATGAAGGCTATTAACCCTGCCAACGGTGATGAGTTACCAATCATGGCTGATAGTTATATTGATCTTGATTTTGGTACGGCTGTTATGAAATGTACACCAGCACATGACCCAAATGACTTCCAGCTTGCTAAGAAGTATAATCTTCCAATGCCTAAGTGTATGAATGAAGATGGTACTATGAATGATTTAGCTGGCAAATATAAAGGGATGGACCGTTTTGAATGCCGTGAAGCTTTATTAAAGGATTTTGAAGAAGCTGGTGTTGTTGATCATATTGAAACTATTGTCCATTCAGTCGGTCATTCAGAACGTTCTCATGCGATTGTAGAACCTTACTTATCTAAGCAGTGGTTTGTAAAGATGAAGCCATTAGCTGAAAATGCACTAAAGAATCAGGAAACAGATGATAGAGTGGATTTCGTACCAGAAAGATTTGAAAAGACATTCTCTAACTGGATGAATAACATTGAAGACTGGTGTATTTCACGTCAGGTATGGTGGGGACATCGTATTCCTGCATGGTACAATAATGAAACAGGTGAGTTATATGTAGGAAGAGAAGCACCTGAAGATATTGAAAATTGGACTCAGGATGAAGATGTTCTTGATACATGGTTCTCAAGTGCTTTATGGCCATTCTCAACTATGGGCTGGCCTAATACAGAAGATCCAATGTTTAAGAGATACTTCCCAACTGATACATTAGTAACAGGTTATGACATTATCTTCTTCTGGGTAAGTCGTATGATGTTCCAGTCTATTGAATTTACTGGTAGAAGACCTTTCAAGAATGTTTTAATTCATGGCTTAATTAGAGATGAACAGGGTCGTAAGATGTCTAAGTCTTTAGGCAATGGTGTTGACCCAATGGATGTTATTGATGAATATGGAGCTGATTCATTAAGATGGTTCTTATTAAATAACTCTTCACCAGGAGCTGATATGCGTTATGTACCAGCTAAATTAAAATCTACTTGGAACTTCATTAATAAGATCTGGAACAGTGCACGTTATGTATTGATGAACATTGATGAAGATCAGCAGTTAGAAGAATTAGATTATGCAACACTTAACTTAGCCGATAAGTGGATCTTAAATAGATTAAATGAAGTAATTAGAAATGTTGATGAAAACATGGATAAATTTGAATTTATTAATGTTGGAACTGAATTATATCGATTTATCTGGGATGATTTCTGCTCATGGTATATCGAATTATCTAAACTTCATTTAACTGGTGATGATGAAGTTGCTAAGAAATCTGCATTAAATACATTAGTATATGTGTTAAATACTATTGTTAGATTATTACATCCAATCATGCCATTCGTAACTGAAGAAATCTATCAGGCTATTCCACATAACGAAGAATCTATCGTTATTTCTAAGTGGCCAGAAGTAAATCCAGAATACGATAATGATACAATTAATGATCAGTTTGCTTACTTAATTGATATTATCAAGGGTGTAAGAGAAATCAGACATACTTATGTAATCAAGAACAGCATTGAAGTAGATTATACAATTACTACTAAGCAGGATGATCTTGAAGCATTATTAAAGGAAATTGCACCTTATGTCAGCAAATTAGTCAATGCAACTTGTGTTGGATATAATGTACCAACTAGCAAGAATAATGCAACTGAAGTTATCAAGGGTGGTAATACACTTAATATTGACTTAGGTCAGTATATTGATATGGAAGCAGAAAAAGCAAAGGTTGAAAAGGAAATCAAGAAGCTTGAAGGTGAAATCAAGCGTGGTGAAGGTATGTTATCTAATCCTAATTTCACATCTAAAGCACCTGCTGCAAAAGTTGAAGCAGAAAAAGCAAAACTTGAAGATTATCGTTCTAAATATGCTGCAGCAAAAGAAAAACTTGCAAAGATGAATTAATTAAAATCCCCATTTATTTGGGGATTTTTTTAGTAATTGTTGATTTTATCAAGTATAGATAAAGTAGAGGGAGCAGAGAGGAGTAAATATGTACGAGTTATCTAGAGAAAAACAAGAGCAAATCAATGGTGGAAGTGCATTGACTTATATAGTATATGCACTTTTAGGTATTGCAGGAGTTAAGCTATTAAGAGCATCACGTGGGTATCTTAGATTTGGTCGTATAATTATGATGAAATAAAAAAATTTTGAGTAAATTGGTGATATATAGCGTATAGATATAATGAGGGAGCAGAAAGGAGTAAATATGTACGAGTTATCCGTAGAAAGACAGGAGCAGATCAGTGGTGGAAGTGCGTTAACTTATATAGTATATGCACTTCTAGGTATTGCAGGATTAAAATTGCTTAGATCAGCTAAAGGTCGTCTCAGATTAGGTCGTCTTATTACATTAGAATGGGGAAATTAGGAAGAGAAGGGTGCGAATTGCACCCTTATTTGTAAGGAAGGTGAAATATGTTGAATACATTTATGAGAGAAGATAGTTCAATACAGTATCATTGTAATGAATTAAGGGTTAGACTAGATTTAAATAAATTTGCATTTACAATTAATGGGGCAATCGCGCAAAGAACGGATAAAATAGAAAAAATTAAGTATTTAGAAAGACGCTTGATTAAAGAAAAAATTAGTCTTTCAAGAAAGGAAGAAAATTCAAATAACAGTAAAAAGAATCAAGCAAAGATACAAAAGATCCTCAATAAGATTGATAATATCTACTCTGATTATATTAATAAGTGTATATGGGAAATAGTGAAAAGATGCCCAAGATGTGTTGTAGTAGAGGAATTGAAGACAGCTAATAATACAACTATATCTAGAAAGAATGTTGAATTCAAAAAGAAACTAAAGGTAAAATGTAGAGTCTATGGAATTATGCTGAGATTGCAGTAAAGAAGTTCATATTTATAGCTTATATGATATATTAATCAGTTGAGTGCAACGTGTTTAGTAATCCAGAAGAAATTGTTAATCACTTAGGGAGGAGAAAAATATAAGTGTTCGAATATATTGACCATTGTGATTGAATGTGTTCAAATTCTTCTCAAAGAAGAGCGTTAAAAAAACACATCAAATATCACAAATTATAAACCAAAAGATTTTGCTGAACTTTTAGGCGTATCTGATAAGATATTATAACGTTGAGATAGAGAAGGAACTTTAAAGGCAAACTGAACTCCAGCTAATAGGCGTTATTCCACATATGATCAGTATTTACTAAATTAAGTTGTATTTTTTAAGACATTTTTGTAATGCAAGAGGAATTATTGTAGACCAGTGTATTGAAGATTATGGAAAGGGTATTAATTAAAACCGTAAAAAGTGGAACGAATTATTAGATGAAGTCATGGAACAAAAAATCAAAAAACATAATAGAAATCCAAAAAGATAGATTTATCAGGTTTGGTTATGTCTGTTTTAAAAAAAATCTGTAAGAAGTTTAATACAACCATAGTGGTAGTAAACAATGAAGAACTTGTGCAGGATATTGTGTCAATACTTCATATGTTCTCCTGCAGACTGTATGGGCTTCTTAATTATAGAAAGGGATGAGAAAATTGCTGAAGAGCTTCAAGACGGAAATAAATCCGACAGAAGAGCAGAAAGTCAAAATTCGTAAAACAATAGGTACTTGCAGATTTATCTATAACTTCTACCTTGCTCATAATAAGGAGCTTCATGAAAGTGGCAAAAAGTATATGAGCAGCAGCCAGTTTAGAGTATGGCTTAACAATGAGTATCTTCCGAGCCATCCAGAATATTCCTGGATCAAGGAATCTTATTCTAAATCGGTAACACAAGCAGTAAATAACGCACAGATCGCACTTAAAAGATTCTTGAATCATGAAAGCGGCTTTCCAAATTTTAAAAAGAAAGGCAGATCTGATGTGAAAATGTATTTTGTAAGGAATAACGCAAAAGATTGCCTTTGCGAAAGACACAGAATCAAGATTCCGTCACTTGGTTGGGTCCGTATCAAAGAGAAAGGATATATTCCCACAACAAAGGATGGATACGTAATTAAAAGCGGTCATGTCTCAATAAAAGCTGACAGATACTATGTATCAGTTCTTATAGAAATCCCAGATAGAAGGACAGCCAATAATTCCAGTAAAGGAATTGGCATTGACCTTGGAATAAAGGATTTTGTGAGTGCCTCTAATGGAAAAAACTTATAAGAACATCCATAATTCTGCAGAATTAAAGAAACTTGAAAAAAAGCTTATTTGAGAACAGAGAAGTCTTTCTCGAAAGTATGAAAATCTAAAGAAAGGAGAGTCCACCCAAAAAAAGAAATATACAAAATCAAGGCTTAAGATACAGAAGCTTCATCATAAAATCGACAATATCCGTACTGATTACATCAATAAGATAATTGCAGAGATAGTGAAAACCAAGCCATCTTATATAACGATTGAAGATTTAAACGTATCAGGAATGATGAAGAACAAACATCTTTCAATAGCAGTTGCTTCGCAGAATTTTCAAATGTTACTATGGTTATATCGAAAACAGAGATTTTAATGCTGCTACTCATCCGAGAGATGCTAAAACTTACGAAGTTGCATAAACAAACGCAAACGTAGGTATGTACCGAAGGCTATTTTGGAAATTTACAACTATGGAGTATACAAGAACCTGTGAGTCGATATGATTTCGGTCAATCCAAAGTATACGTGATGACATAGTAAGTAATGTTCATGAGAAATTACATTATCTCGATGTGAGTATATTTAATCATATTTTGAGTGGCAGGTATTTATGATCAAGGGACTTGAACAGTCTTCTCAGCCTAGAGAAAAAGCACTCTTGAATGGTATAGAATCATTGACCGATGAAGAACTTCTTGCATTATTATTAAGAACTGGCAACAAAGAGCAGTCGGTTTTAGATTTATCTTCTACAATACTAAGAGAAATACATGGTATGAATGGGTTTCATACTATTACGTTTGCGAAATTATTATCTTTTAAAGGAATTAATAAAGCCAAGGCCATAGGAATTATGGCAGCATTAGAATTCTCTAAGAGAATTAATATTCATACAAATATAAATGAAGTGTATGATAATCCTACAAAAGTCTTTTATCACTTAGAAACGAAGATGTCTCATTTATCACAGGAACATTTTTTGATTATGATTTTAGATAATCATAATCGTTTAATTGCTGAAAAAACATTATTTATCGGTAGTGTCAATATGTCCATAGTATCGGCAAGAGAAATTTTTAGAGAAGCTCTCGCTTTTAATGGTGTCAGTATCATCTGTGTTCATAATCATCCATCAGGTGATGCGCATCCGTCAAGTGAGGATATTAGTATGACACAGAAGCTAGTAGATTTAGGAAAGATGATGAATGTGGATATTGTAGACCATATCATAATAGGTAGAAATCAATATTATAGCTTTAAGGCAGAGAAGGTCTATTCTTCAATCTTATAACTGTTTTTCCTTATGATTGCATTTTTCAAAAAGAGATATTATAATGTATTCACCGAGGTGATGTCATTGTATAAAAAGAAGAAAAACAAGCATACAAGAAGAATGATTATCATTACTATAGTATTGATTATTACATCTGTTTATGCTCTTGTTTCAGGTATTACTGAACTACCATTTTCAAGTGTATTTCAGGATACAGTTGCGAATGCTGAATATTATATTATTAAGGCACCAGTAAAATATGTAAAGAATGTCTTTGCTGAGTATCATGATCTAAAACTTGTTTATCGTGAAAATAAGAAATTAAAGCGTTCACTTGACAATTATGCAAGTGAGCTTGCGATGAATGAAGTATTATCAAATGAATTGTCAGAAATAAAGAAAATTACAAATATTGAATCTTTACCTACTGACTATAAAGTAAAATATACAACAATTATTGAAAGAGATGCTGAATCATGGAGTAACCAAGTGAAGATTGATATGGGAACTAATTCTAAGATCAAGAAAGGCATGGCTGTTATTACGTCTAAAGGAATGATTGGAACAGTTACTAAAGTAGGCACTATTTCTTCTACTGTGACATTGCTTTGTTCAGAAAATAACAGTGTTCAGCTTCCAGTGATGATTGTGGATGGCAATAATACCTATTATGGTTTATTAAATGGCTATAATGTAAAATCTGGAACTTATAAAATCTCTTTATTATCTACAGTGGATAAGATTCAAAAGGGATTAAATGTAACTACTAGTGGGTTGGGAGGAAAAGGAAAGTCTCCTAGAGGTATCTTAGTAGGCAAAGTGGTAGGATTTAATGCTGGCAATGATGCGAGTGGTAAATATGTTACTGTTAAGCCATCTGTTAACTATGATACATTAAACTATGTAGCAGTTGTGCAGAGGGTTAATTAATATGAAGAATAATCAGATCATCAAGAATTTCCTGATTATGTTTGTATGTTATTTGATTGATAGTGTGATTAATTTCTTTATTCCAACTAATATCAATCGTTCTGGTTTTACATTTGTTCCCTGTATTGGGCTGTTGATGTTTTCATTATTAACTGTTACGATTCATGATAAATCTGAAAGATTTTTCTTTGGAGCAGCATGCGGTCTTTATTATAGTGTATGTTACTCAAATTCATTAATGGTCTATATTCTTATTTATTGTGCTATTACTTTTGTAAGAACATATATTTATAGAAATGACAACATTACATGCTTTGAATCAGTAGTATATGCAGGTCTTATCATTACGTTTAAGGAATTTGTAATATATTGGTTGATGCTTATTTCGCGTTCAACTTATATTGGTATCATTCAGTTTACAACAATGAGATTTATTCCTACATTAGTTATGAATCTCATATTTGCGCCAATAGTATATCTTGTATATAAACAATTTGATATCCATATTGAACCAAATGATTTTGACTTGAAAGATATTTAAGAGAAGAATTCAATTTCTTCTCTTTTTTTATTGTATTTCATTAAATTTTATGGTAATATGTCATGGTGTTTGAAATACACACACTATGGATTCATGGTTCGAGTGCCTAATAGGTGAGCTATGTTAGAAATAGTGGAGGAAAAAACAAAAAGGAGGAAATTACACATGCCAGTAATTTCAATGAAAAAATTATTAGAAGTTGGTGTTCATTTTGGACATCAGACAAAGAGATGGAACCCAAAAATGGCTCCATACATCTTTACATCAAGAAATGGAATCTATATCATTGACTTAAAGAAGTCTTCAGACAAATTAGATGAAGCTTATCAGGCAATGAAAGAAATCGCTGAAAAGGGCGGTAAGGTTTTATTTGTTGGTACTAAGAAGCAGGCTCAGGAAGCTGTTCAGACTGAAGCTGAAAGATCAGGTTCTTATTTCGTAAATTCTAGATGGTTAGGTGGAACTTTAACAAACTTCAAGACTATCCAGAAGAGAATCAAGAGACTTATTGAACTTGAAAAGATGGAAGAAGACGGAAGCTTAGAACAGTATACTAAGAAAGAAGCAGTTCTTCTTATGAAAGAAAAGGCTAAGTTAGAAAGAAACCTTGGCGGTATCAAAGAAATGAAGAAGTTACCAAACGCTTTATTCGTTGTTGATCCAAAGGTTGAACACAATGCTGTAGCTGAAGCTAAGATTTTAGGTATCCCAGTATTTGGTATCGTTGATACTAACTGTGATCCTGATGAAGTAGATCATGTTATCCCTGCAAACGATGATGCAATCAGAGCTGTTAAGTTAATCGTTGCTGCTATGGCTGATGCTATCTGCGAAGCTAAGGGTGAACCTACTACTGTAGCATTCGTTAAAGACGAAGAAGAAAAAGAAGTAACAATGAACGATGCTGTTGCAAGCGTTGAAGAAAATAAAAACAACAGAGGACCAAGATATAAGAACGGTCCTAGAAGAAATAAAGCTCCAAGAACTGACAAGACTGAAGCATAATCAAAAGGAGAAAGCATTATGCTTTCTCCTTTTTAATAAAAATACGGAGGAAAAACAAATGGCAATTAGTGCAAAATTAGTAAAAGAATTACGTGAAAAAACTGGTGCAGGTATGATGGACTGTAAAAAGGCTTTAGATGCAACTAACGGTAACATCGAAGAAGCTTTTGACTGGTTAAGAGAAAAAGGTATCGCAAAGGCAGCTAAGAAGGCTGATAGAATTGCAGCTGAAGGTTTATCTGCATTTGTAATTGATGGTAATAAGGCAGCTTTAGTAGAAGTTAACTCAGAAACTGACTTCGTAGCTAAGAATGCTGAATTCCAGGAATTAGTAAACAATGTTGCAAAGACTATCGTTACAAATGAACCAGCTGATTTAGATGCAGCTTTAAAGATTGAATTAGATGGTAAAGACCTTGCTACTGCAATTGCTGAAAAATCAGGTAAGATTGGTGAAAAATTATCTTTAAGAAGATTTGTTGTTATGACTAAGGCTGATAACGAAGTATTCGGTGCTTACTCTCATATGGGTGGTAAGATTACTGCTTTAGTTAAAATTGCTGATAGCGATGAAGAAAAGGCTAGAGATGTTGCTATGCATGTAGCTGCAAGTGCTCCTCAGTTCATTGATAGATCAGCTATCCCAGCAGAACATATTGCTAAGGAAACTGAAGTATTAAAGAAACAGGCTTTAGAAGAAAATGCTAAGTCAGCTAAACCTAAACCAGAAAACATCGTAGAAAAGATGATCGCTGGACGTTTAAATAAAGAATTAAAAGCTATCTGCTTAGTTGACCAGGAATTCGTTAAGAACCCTGATTTAACAGTTGCTCAGTTCTTAGGAAACGGTAAGATTGTTGAAATGGCTAGATTCATGGTTGGTGAAGGTATGGAACACAAAGAAGAAGACTTCGCCGCTGAAGTAGCTGCTCAGATGGCTGCTGCTAAAAAATAATTATGAGTTTTAGAAGAAGTACAATATGTACTTCTTTTTTTTACTATTTTATTATAATGATAAATCCATTGCATATTAGAGATTTACGTGTTATTATCTGAATTGTATTTTTTGTATACAAACGAGGAGGAAATATGAGTAAAGATCAAACTAGTATGTCTGAAGAACTTTTCAAAATTGATGGAAAGCCTTCTACATCACAAGCTTTACCTTTAGCACTTCAGCACGTTGTGGCAATGGTTGTCGGATGTGTTGCACCTGCTATTATTATTTCAGGAGTTGCTGGACTTTCAGCAAGTGATTCAGTTATTCTGATTCAGGCTGCATTAACTATGTCTGCAATCTCTACATTATTTCAGGTTTTTCCACTATTAAGAGGAAAGAAGTTTTCTATTGGATCAGGTTTACCTGTTATTATGGGAATTAGTTTTGCTTATTTGCCTACTATGCAGGCTATTGCTGGTGAATTTGATATTGCCACTATCTTAGGTGCACAGATTGCTGGTGGTATTGTTGCGGTTATTGTAGGTATATTTGTAAAAAAGATTAGAAAGTTCTTCCCACCACTTATTACTGGTACAGTTGTATTCTCAATCGGGTTATCATTGTATCCTACAGCTATTAATTATATGGCTGGTGGTGCGGCTTCTAAGTCTTATGGTTCTTGGCAGAACTGGCTTATTGCGTTTATAACATTAGCTGTTGTTACTTTCTTGAACCATTATGGTAAGGGAATTTTCAAACTTGCATCTATCTTAATTGGTATTATTGTTGGCTATATTATTGCTTTATGCTTTCATATGGTGGATTTCTCAGCTGTTGCAAATGCATCTTGGTTTGCTTTACCACAATTTATGCATTTTGGTGTTAAATTTAATCCAGCAGCCTGTATTGCTATAGGAGTATTATTCGCTATTAACTCTATTCAGGCTATTGGTGATTTCTCTGCGACTACTACAGGTGGTATGGACCGTATGCCTACAGATGAAGAATTAAATGGTGGTATTGTTGCTTATGGTTTAACTAATATCTTCTGTGCTTTATTTGGTGGGTTACCAACTGCTACTTATAGTCAGAACGTTGGTATCGTTGGTTCTACAAAAGTTGTTTCTAAGAAGGTATTTGGACTTGCTGCAGGTATTATTTTAATTGCTGGCCTTATTCCTAAGTTCTCATCACTTCTAACTACAATCCCTTATTGTGTACTTGGTGGTGCGACTGTATCTGTATTCGCTTCTATTGCAATGACAGGTATTAAACTTATTGCATCTCATCCTATGGATTTCAGAAACACAACAGTTGTTGGGTTAGCTGTTGCTTTAGGTATGGGTGTTACTCAAGCGAATGCAGCACTTGCTACATTCCCATCTTGGGTTACAACTATCTTTGGTAAATCTCCAGTTGTACTTGCGACTATTACTGCAATTATATTAAATTTAATCTTACCAAAGAATAGTAATTCATAGATATAAATGACTTCCTGAACATTTGAACAGGAAGTTTTTTTCTTAAAGAGTATTTTTTGTCTCATTAGTTCACTGTTGACTATAAACTTAATTCTATTTATAATTAATTTGTAGATTTTACAGAAGGAGATCCATATGAATTATAAAAGAGTTTTATTAAAAATAAGTGGTGAAGCTTTGGCTGGTGATCAGGGCTTTGGCATTAATCCTATTGTAGTTAAAGATATCGCAGAACAGATCAAGGATGCAAAAGATCTTGGTGTTGAAATTGCGATTGTTTGTGGTGGCGGTAATATCTGGAGAGGTAAGACTGGTGCTGATATGGGTATGGAAAGAGCAAGCGCTGATTACATGGGTATGCTTGCAACTGTTATGAATGGTCTTGCATTACAGAATGCTTTAGAATCAATTGGTCTTGAAACACGTGTTATGACTGCAATTGATATGAAGGAAGTTGCTGAACCATATATCAGAAGAAGAGCTGTACGTCATCTTGAAAAAGGTCGTATTGTTATTTTCTCAGCTGGAACTGGTAGCCCATATTTCACAACTGATACTACAGCTGCATTAAGAGCTGCTGAAATTCATGCAGATGTTATCTTGATGGCTAAGAATGGTGTAGATGGTGTTTATTCAGCTGACCCTAAGTTAGATCCAAATGCTGTTAAGTTTGACAAGTTAACTTATTTAGATGTTCTTAATAAAGATTTAAAGATCATGGATCAGACAGCTATTACTTTATGTAAAGACAATAACATTGATTTAAGTGTATTTAATATGCAGAAAGAAGGAAATATTGCGCTTGCATGTAAACAGGAAGTAGCTGGCACAATTATTTCAAAGGGAGAATAATAATGGTAGAATTAGTACTTGAAGAAGCAAAAGAAAAGATGGAGAAATCTGTAGAAGCTTTCTCTAATGAATTAGTTAATATTAGAACTGGACGTGCTAACCCAAGCATGCTTGATAGAGTTATGGTTGAATATTATGGTTCACCAACTCCTTTAAATCAGGTAGCAGGTATCTCAGTTGTAGAAGGTCGTCAGTTAGTAATCAAGCCTTATGATAAGAATTCTATGAAGGATATTGAACATGGTATTTATCAGGCTGATTTAGGTTTAACTCCACAGAACGATGGAACTGTAATTCGTATCGTTATTCCACCTCTAACTGAAGAAAGAAGAAAAGAAATGGTTAAGCAGGTGAATAAACTTGCTGAAGAAGCTAAGGTTGCTTTAAGAAATATCAGAAGAAATGCAAATACTGATGTTGAAAAAACTGGCGAAACTGAAGATGAAGTAAAAGCAGGTAAGGAAGATGTTCAGGATTTAACAAATGAATTTGTTAAGAAGATTGACCAGATTGCTAAAGAAAAGGAAAAGGATTTAATGACAGTTTAATGCCATTTAAAGGAGGATTCATAAAGTCCTCCTTTTTTGATTGTTTGAAAATGTAGTGCACTATGCTATAATACGGTTTATGAGGTGATTATAATGCTTTTTAAAAGAAAAGAAAAATATACATTAGATATGGATCGCATCCCGGCACATATCGCATTTATTATGGATGGAAATGGAAGATGGGCTAAAAAGAGAAAAATGCCTAGAACATATGGCCATCATGAAGGAACTAAAACAATAAGAAATCTTGCTTTAGAAGCGAATAACTTAGGTGTAAAAGCCATGACTGTTTATGCTTTTTCGACTGAAAACTTCAAGAGAGAACAGAGTGAAGTAGATTATATCTTTAAGTTGCCTAAAGAATTCTTCTCTCTTTATTTTCAGGAATTAATGGATAATAATGTTCGTATTATGACAATAGGTCATTTAGAACTAGCTCCAAAGGAAACGCAGGATATTATTAATGATGCAATCACAAAGACTAAAGATAATACAGGATTAAAACTTGTCTTTGCATTCATCTATGGTGGTCGTGATGAAATTGTTGAAGCTACGAAAGCAATTTGCGAAGAATATAAAGAAGGAAAAGTGAGCCTGGATAATATTACAGAAGATTATTTTGAGTCACATCTAATGACTAAAGAATTACCACCTGTTGATTTAATGATTCGTTCAAGTGGTGAGTGTCGTTTATCTAACTTCTTATTATGGCAGCTTAGTTATGCTGAATTTATTTTTGATGAAGCATACTGGCCTGATTTTAATGCGGAAAAATTACATGAATGCATCTGGAAGTATCAGAACAGAGATCGTCGTTATGGAGGCGTAAAAAAATGAAACAAAGAATCATAACAGCGATTGTTTTAGTTGCACTTTTTTTACCATGCGTTATTGTAAGTGGTATACCTTTTAAAATTCTCATGGCTTTTATTGGAGTAATGGCCACATATGAATTACTATCTATTACAAAAGAACCTAAACCTCATTTTTATTTATATATTGTATTAGGTGCTTATATTTTAGGATCATTATTCTTTTCAAAAGGATTACTTGTTTCTAATATGTTTATTGTAATCTATATGGTTGTATTATTAACTTGTGGAATTTTTGATGCAGGTATGCCTTTTTTAAGAATTTCCTATTATTTCACAAGTGCTACTTTAGTTGCCCTTGGTCTTCATGCTATTTATTATTTTAGAACAGCTCTTGATCTAAGATATGTCATCTTCTTAGCACTTGCAACTCTTGGAGCTGATACATTTGCTTATTTTGTTGGTCGTGCGATTGGTAAACATAAATTAAATCCACGTCTTTCACCTAAGAAAACTATTGAGGGTTCTATTGGTGGTATTGTATGTGGTGGATTATTAGCTCTTGCTTATGCTTATTTTGTACATATTCCTTACCCATTGACTCATCTTGCTTTAATGAGCTTTGTGCTTGCAACAACTGGACAGATTGGCGATTTAACATTCAGCTCTATCAAGAGAACTTTCGAAGTAAAAGACTATTCTCAGATTTTCCCTGGTCATGGTGGGGTATTGGATCGTTTTGATTCAATTATCTTTAACTCCATGATTCTAGGATTTCTACTTACATTACTCTAATTTAGGAGGCAGTTTATGAAAAATATTACAGTACTTGGTGTTACAGGTTCTATTGGAACACAGACAATAGATGTTGTATTGGGACATCCAGATGAATTCAAGATTGTGGCCATGTCAGCGGGTCATAATATCAAGAAATTAGAAGAAATCATGAGTCAGCTTCCTGTCGCACATATCTGCGTACTAGAACAGGCAGATTATGATTATCTAACTGAAAAATATCCAGATCGTCATTTCTATCTAGGACAGGAAGGATTAATTCAAATCAGCACATTAGAAGAAACTGAAATCGTTCTTAATGCGATTGTTGGATTTGCTGGACTATTACCAACTATTGAGGCAATTAAGGCGAGTAAAGATATAGCACTTGCTAACAAAGAAACTTTAGTTGTTGCAGGTCATATTATTATTCCTCTTGCAAAAGAATACAATATTCAATTATTACCAGTAGATAGTGAACATAGTGCTATTTTCCAGTCAATGCATGGAGAATACCCAAGAGAGATTTCTAAAATTCTTTTAACATGCAGTGGTGGAAGTTTTAGAGATAAGTCTTTAAATGAACTGAAAGATGCGACTGTTGAACAAGCTTTAAATCATCCTAACTGGAGCATGGGTGCTAAAATTACCATTGATAGTGCGACTTTAGTTAATAAAGGATTAGAAGTCATGGAAGCGAAATGGCTTTTTGATGTAGATTATGATGATATTGAAGTTTTAATTCATCCTGAAAGTGTGGTTCATTCTATGATTGAATGTACAGATACAGCTGTGATTGGTCAGTTAGGTACGCCAGATATGCGTCTACCTATTCAATATGCACTGACATATCCTCATAGAATACCTTTAATGAATAGTAAAAGACTTTCTTTGTCAGATATAGGAACACTTCATTTTTATAAACCTGATACTGAAAGATTTAAAGCATTACCTCTTGCCTATCGTGCAGGAAGAGCGGGTGGAAGTATGCCTTGTGTATTCAATGGTGCCAATGAAGAAGCCAATCAGTTATTCCGCGATGGAAAGATTAAGTTCTTAGAAATTGTAGATTTGATTGAAGATGCAATGAATGCACATAATGTTGTAGAAAATCCAACTCTTGATGAATTAATTAAGATAGATGCAGATGCAAGAGCTTTTGTAAGAAAGAGGGTAGGTTTATAAGATGCAGACTTTAATTGATATACTCGTATTCCTGCTTATTCTTACAGGAATTATTGTAATACATGAATTAGGACACTTTATTACAGCTAAATTCTTTAAGGTTTATTGTGGTGCATTTAGTATTGGGATGGGTCCAAAAATTTTTGGTAAAAAAGGAAAAGAAACAGAATTTCAGATTCGTGCTTTGCCAGTAGGTGGATTTGTATCCATGGCAGGAGAAGCAGATCAAGAAGATAATGAAGAATTTAAGGATTTTCCATTAGATCGTACATTAAAGGGCAAGAAGACTTATCAGAAGATTATTATTATGCTTGCAGGTGTCTTCATGAACTTTATGCTTGCGCTTGTTATCATGTTATCTGCAAACCTTACAGGCGGACAGATCAACGTAAATCACTGTGAAGTAGGTTCACTTGTAGAAAATGGTTCTGCAACGAAGTATGGCTTTAAAAAAGGTGATGTCATCACTAATATAGAATGTAAACAGACAGGTGTTTCTTATGCAGTGGCAAGTTATGAAGACCTTCATAATGATATGACTAAGAAGGCATTAAAGATAGAATCTAAAAATGCGACATTGGATATTACTGTTAGACGAGGTAGAGATAGTATCGTTATTAAAACTGTAACACCTTATAATGAAGAACAAGGACGCTATGTGCTTGGCTTCATGCAGGTAACTCGAAGAATGAGTGTGACTGAAGCATTAAGTTATACATCTAAACAATTATGTGAGATGTCTACTGCAATTTTCAGTGCGCTTGGACAGCTTGTAGTTAACTTTGCAGCTACTATTAAGCAGCTATCTGGTCCAGTTGGTATTTATAAAGTGACTTCACAAGTGAGAGAATCTGGTTCAATTACGACACTTCTTTATCTAGTGGCTATGTTATCTGTGAATATTGGTATCTTAAATCTATTGCCTATTCCAGGTTTAGATGGATATCAGGCCATTCTTTCACTTATTGAAGGTATTATTCATAGGGAAGTTCCTGGGAAAGTGAAATATGCATTGCAGGTGCTTGGTTTTGCACTTGTATTCGGTCTCATGATTGCAGTAACTTATCAGGATCTGCTGCGATTATTCCAGTAAAGGAACTTCGGTTCCTTTTTTAAAGGTGATTTTATGAACAAATTAAGTATTTTATTACAACAATTACATATAGAAATGAATCAGGCTTTTTCTCATGCTGATATTACAAGAGTTGTAGTCCATAATGATAGCCGTTATACCTTTTATATTAGTTCACCTGAATTAATGCCCCTTAGTAATGTGAAGGCTTTAAAAGAAGCCCAGCACTTATTTCCTTATCCATGTGAATTTCTATTTGAAACAACATTAAATCATTTTAAAAAGGAAGATGTAATTGAATATAGTGAGTATATTATGCATTCACTACTAGGAAATGTACCAGAAATGCAGGGGATGACTAAAGAAGATTTAGATTTAAAGGGTGATGTTTTAACTTTGCATACTGTTAATCATATTCAATGTGATTCAATTAAGACACAGCTTCCTGAAATGCGTTCTTTACTATCAGGATTTGGTATTGATATTGATCTAAGAGCTGAGGTAGATAAAGACAATCATGACTATCAGCAGACGATTGCAAAGATGGAAGAAAACAAAGGGGTGCATATTGATTCAAGTGCTTTAGAAAAATACAATGAAGCAATGAATGAAGCACCTGCACCTTCATATTCTAAGCCAGCAGGTAACTATAAACGTTATAAGAAAGAATATGTAATGACTCAGATCAGTCAGTTAGATAACACCATGCGTGAAGTGACTGTACAGGGGTATTGTTTCCAGGAAGAGACAACACAGGTGAAAAGCGGTAAACACATCCAGACACTTCTTGTGACTGACTATTCTGATAGTATTATGATTAAGAGATTTGAAAATAAGAATCGTAATACACTAGAAGAAATGCAGCAATTGAAAAAAGGTGATAAATGGATTCGTGCTAAAGGTACTTTTGAATATGATAGCTTTGCACGAGAACAGGTTATTATTGCGACTGAGATAGAAATTATTCCAGCTCCTAAAGCACGCATGGATAAAGCAGAGAAGAAGCGTGTAGAACTTCATTGTCATTCTAATATGTCTACCATGGATGGTATCGCAAGTGTTGGCTCTTATATAAAAAGAGCCAGTGAATGGGGTATGAAAGCTATTGCTGTTACTGATCATGGTAATGTACAATCATTCCCTGATGCCCAGGCGGCTGCAGGAGATAAATTAAAGATGATCTATGGCATTGAAATGAATATGATTGATACACATTTTGATTGTGTATTCAACGCAAATGGTTTAAAGCTCAATGATTTGACTTATGTTTCTTTCGACTTAGAAACTACAGGTTTATCTCAGATTGATGACTATATTACTGAAATAGGTGCTGTTAAGATAAAGAATGGTTTAGAGGTAGGAAGATTACAGACATTTATTAAATCTCCTAAACCTATTTCTAAGAAGATTACAGAACTAACATCTATTACTAATGAAGATATTAGAAATGCTCCTACAATTGAAGAGTTCATGCCTCGTTTGATGGAGTTCTTTGGAGATGATCTATTAATTGCACATAATGGACGTTTTGATATTGGTATGCTTGATAAAGCTTTGGAACGTATGGGAAAAAGTCCTATTAGTAATCCTTGGATTGATACATTACCTCTTTCTAGACGTTTGATTCCATTACAGCGTTCTTATCGACTAGGTGCTGTCTGTCGTTTTTATCATATTCCTTATGATACAGAAGCAGCCCATCGTGCGGACTATGATGCTGAAGTATTAAGCCATTCTTTTAATGTCATGCTTCAGGATTTGATTAAAAAGGGATTTAAAACAATAGATGAAGTCAATGATATAGAAATTGAAGAAAGCTATAAACATGCTTTCCCTTATCATATGTGTGTTCTTGCGAAGACACCAGAGGGATTAAAAAACATGTTTAGACTTGTTTCTATTGCGAATACAAAGTATTTCCATCAATGTGATCGTATTCCAAGAAGTGAACTTGAATTTTATCGTGAGGGACTTCTTTTTGGTAGTGGCTGTGTCAATTCAAAAGTATTTGAAATAGCTTCTACAAGAGATGAAGAAGAATTAAGAGAAGAAATTAAATTCTATGATTATATTGAAATACAGCCTTTAGAAGATGCTATGTATCTTGTCGATCGTGGTAAATATGAATCCATTGATGATATAGAAAGAATATATAAGCGTATTATCAAAATTGCGAAGGAAGAAAAGAAACTTATCTGTGCAACAGGTGATGTTCACTTTCTAGATAAGAGAGATAAGGTCTACCGTGAAGTCTTCATTACTAACTCCAAGATTCAGATTAATGGTAAGCCTCATCCGCTTCTTGTGAGAAATAATCCACGTGCTTTAACACCAGATGTTTACTTAAGAACGACAGATGAAATGTTGGAATGCTTCCCTTATTTAAGTGATGAAGAAACATATGAATATGTTGTCACGAATACTAATAAGGTTGCTGATATGATTGGTGACGATATTATTGTCACTAAAGAAGGACTATATCCTCCTTCTATTGAGAATGTAGATGTGAAGTTAAGAGAATTATGTCATAAGAATGCACATGCAACTTATGGTGAAGTCTTACCTGAAATTGTGTCAGCAAGACTTGAAAAAGAGTTGTCCAATATCATCAAGCACGGATTCGCCGTTATTTATTTTATCGCTTCAGAACTTGTAAGAGTATCTAATGAAGCAGGTTACCTTGTAGGGTCTCGAGGTTCTGTAGGGTCATCATTCGTTGCCACTATGGCGGGAATTTCAGAAGTTAATCCATTGGCGCCTCATTATATCTGTCCACATTGTAAACATAATGAATTCTTAGATGAAGGTGTTATTTCAGATGGTTATGATTTACCTGATAAGAACTGCCCAGTATGTGGACATAAGATGAAGGGTGAAGGACATAACATTCCATTCGAAACATTCTTAGGATTCAATGCCGATAAGGTTCCAGATATTGACTTAAACTTCTCTGGTGAGTATCAGCCTAAGGCGCATGCCTATACAAAGACAATTTTTGGTGAAGACCATGTCTTTAGAGCAGGTACTATCTCTACTGTTGCAGAAAAGACAGCCTATGGATATGCCAAGGCATATGCGGAGAATTTAGGTTTAGAAGATAATATTCGTAGTGCTGAGTTACAAAGATTAGCCAATGGATGTACAGGTGTTAAACGTACAACTGGTCAGCATCCGGGTGGTATTATCGTTATTCCAAATGATATGGAAGTATTTGACTTTACACCTTATCAGTATCCAGCAGATGATGTGAATGCGGAATGGCGTACAACTCACTTCGATTTCCATAAGATTCATGATAACGTATTAAAATTTGATATCTTGGGACATGTCGATCCAACTGTTATTCGTATGCTTCAGGATATGACAGGTGTAGATCCAAAGTCTATTCCTACAAATGATCAAAAGGTTATGAGCTTATTTAATAGTTCCAAAGCATTGGGCTGTGATTTATCATTCCTTAACTGTAAGACAGGTGCCTTAGGATTACCAGAGTTTGGTACGAAGTTTGTTCGTGGCATGCTTGAACAGACGCACCCAACTTGCTTTAATGAACTTGTCATCATTTCAGGCTTGTCTCATGGAACCGATGTTTATCTAGGTAATGCAGAAACATTAATCAAGTCTGGAACTTGTACATTACAAGAAGTTATTGGATGTCGTGATGATATTATGGTGTATTTAATAGAAAAAGGACTTCCTAACAAGGATGCCTTTGATATCATGGAATGTGTACGTAAAGGAAAATCACCAAAAGTATTCCCTCAAAAGGGTTATGTTGAATTAATGAAGAAGCATAATGTGCCACAGTGGTATATTGATTCATGCTTGAAAATCAAGTACATGTTCCCTAAAGCCCATGCCGTTGCTTATGTATTAAGTGCCATACGTGTGGCATGGTGGAAATTGTATTATCCAAGAGAATATTATGCTGTTTATTTTACAACACGATGTGATTTCTATGATATCGAAACATTGATTGCAGGAAAAGAAGCTGTTTTTGATAAATATCAGGAATGTTTGAAATTAAAGGCAGAACATAAAGCATCTAACAAAGAAGAAGGCTTGATTACTGTCTTTGAAGTTGCACTAGAAATGTTTGAAAGAGGATTGAAGTTCAGCAAGATTTCTCTTGAACAATCTGATTCAAGAAAGTTTATTTGTAATCCTGATGATCCGACTGCTATTATTCCTCCATTTACATCTATTGATGGACTAGGGGATGCAGTAGGAGATTCAGTTGTAGAAGCAAGAAAAGAGAGACCTTTCACTTCTATTGAAGATATTAAAAAGAGAACACGTCTTTCAGGAACGCATATTGAGACATTACAGAAGATGGGTGTTTTAAATGGTTTTTCTGAAAGTGATCAGTTAACAATCTTTGATCTATAATTTTTTTACGTGTTGCTAAAGTGAAAAGTTAAATTCCACTTTAAAACAGAACGAAACAAATGTGGAATTTACTCGTTCAGGATAATGTTTTCATAAGAATATCGGATATTAAGTCTGATATTCTTTTTGTTTTAGAAATGGAAATTAGTCATACGTATATAAGAAGTGTGACTTTAATCACAGAAATCATTGTATTTTAAGGCACAATAAAGCTATGGAATTTCGTTCATTTTTTTCGGGTGTAAGACTAAATTCCACTTTAACTGCATGTGCTATTGTCAGTCTGCATCTCATGTTTCATACATTCTCCGAATGATTTTAGTTATCTTCTTTTAATAAATATGGTTTTAAAATTATTTCATCATTTTCTATTTTCTTGATTCCAAATTCTATGAATTTCTTATATAAATCTGGACTTAGGAACTCCATCATCTCCAGCGGTGACTTTCCTTTTAGGTTCTCCTTTGGCTGGGAATTGATGTGGGATGCCATGAGGTTAGCCTTCTCCTGTGAATCAAAACCGAGATCCTTGAGATCTGCTTCTTTAGGGCATATGTAACGTATCTCTTTGTGGTTGTTCTCAAGACTTCCTTTCTGGCATGATTGCATAGGATCACAGTAAAAGACATGAGTCCTCATGCTGCCATCATTGTCCTTTTCTAGTCCATCTGCATCTGAGAATTCAGTACCTCTATCTGTCTTGATGACCTCCACTTCCTTTACAAAAAGGTTTTTTCCTAATATTGATTCAAGAAGGGCTACGCCTTCAACCATAGCCTTTGCAGTCTTCTCTTCATGGTATATAATGAACATGAAAGAGTAAGACAGGAACTTAAAAGTCTGCATGAAGGACCGCTTTGCCCATTGTAGACGGTATCCATCTCGACAATACTAACGTTGTCATGATCGTCAGTATATGAGATGAAATCCTTATAGGTGCGGCCTATCAGGAACTTTCTGTCTTCTCTTTTTTATATTTGACAGAATCCTTCTTTGATATTCTTCTTGTCTTGACTCTTAAGTCAATATCAAGCAGGCCGAACTGTCTAAATACGCCAGATTCTATGTAATTGTATAATGTCTTTTCAGAAATATTCAGTTCAGGATGAGAAGTGATGATCGATATGGTGAATGACCCTTCTTAACAAGAGGGACAATGACATCAGCTAAAGCCTTAAGTTCGCTGTATGTCATGTTTATTCCTTCTCTTGATTCAATGAGATCAGCCATATATTCCTTATTGGCGAGATCTGCAGAATATGTGAACTTGTCAAATCTACAGTGCTGGAATTTAGGACACCCGTTGCAGGCATAGGGAGATCTGTCTCTTCGCTTGCATTTAAAAACTACCAAATCAGCACAATCCTTACATACATGATGATGCTTGCATCTGTCCTTGTTGGCACATGCAGGATCAAAACTGCAGTAATGTGAATGTTTTCTATGTGCCTTTATTTCTTTGCCTATAGTTGATTTATCCTTCCCAAGAGTTGCAGCGATAGAAGCCTTGGTAGCACCATTTTCTATCCCTCTCTCAATGATTTGTCTTTCTGAAAGAGTAAGATGTAAATTCTTATTTGATTTAGCCATGATAATCAGCCTTTCATGAAATAGAGAAACAGACATCACGGTAATTATATACCTGAAGGAGAAAATTCAACTATTGAAGGTGTAAAAGTAAATTCAACTGTAAGAGTAAAATCAACTGGAAAGATGTGAAAGACTAAACGCAACTTTGACCCGCCTAAAGTGGAATTTAACTTTTCACTTTAGATTTTTTACGTGTTTTTCAACATTATTTGACTTATACATTTAACTGTGCTATACTCGATTTAGCAAAAGACGAGAGGGGAGACCCTCTCGTTATTTATTGAATAGGAGGTTCTATGCTAGAGAAAATTAAAGAAGGCTTATTGCCTATTATTGCTTCATTTGAATGTCATCTTGATTCAATGGAATATGTAAAGGAAAAAGGAGAATGGTATTTACGTGTTTTCATTGAAAAGAATGATGGAAATCTGGACATGGATACTTGTGTTGCAGTCAGTGAAGCTGTAAGTGAAAAGTTAGACGAACTTGATTTGATCAAGGACGAGTATTATCTTGAAGTATCTTCTCCAGGAATTGAAAAGCCATTAAAAACTTTTGAGCAGGTTGAAGCTCATGTTGGCTCATATGTTCACATTGATTTGAAGAATCCACAGAATGGAATTGATTCTCTAGAAGGAACATTGGCCTCTATTGATGGCAAAGAATTATTGATCCAGTATATGGTAAAAGCTGTAAGAAAGAAAATGACTATAAATTATGATGATATTAAATTCATCAGACTCGCTGTAAAGTTCTAGGAGGTAAAAAACGTGGCGAAAAAGGAAAAAGGTTACAAATCAGCTCTTGAAAATCTTATCGAAGATAAAGGGCTTGATAGCGCTATTGTAATTGAAGCATTGACTGAAGCACTTGCTAAGTCATATAAGAAAAACTATTGTGGTACAGAATCAATCGTTGATTGTAGAATCGATGGTGATGGACAGATTAGAATTTTTATCACTCATCATGTTGTAGATGATGTAAATGATGAAGATTATGAATATTCTATTGAAGAAGCACAGGAAATTGATCCTAAGTATCAGGTTGGAGATGAAGTTGTTGAAGAAGCGGATATTTCTGAATTTGGTCGTTTAGCTGCTATTCAGACAAAACAGTTGTTAAGACAGAAAATCAGAGAAGCCGAAAAAGAAGCGTTATACAACGAATATATCAATAAGCTTGATGAAATCATCAATGGTACTGTTGATCGTGTAGAAGAAAGATTTGCGATTATCAACATTGGTAAGACAGGTGCACTCCTTTCATCTAAAGATCAGATTCCTGGTGAAACTTTAGTTGAAGGTGAACATGTCAAGGTTTATGTGAGTGAAGTAGAACGAACTACAAAGGGTACTCATATTAGTGTATCTCGTACTCATGAAGGATTAGTTAAACGTTTATTTGAAATGGAAGTACCTGAAATTTTCGAAGGAACTGTAGAAATCAAATCAGTTTCGAGAGAAGCAGGTGAACGTTCTAAGATTGCGGTTTATACAGCAAATCCTGATATTGATCCTATTGGTGCATGCGTTGGTCCTAAGGGAAATCGTGTCAGAAATGTTGTTGAAGAATTAAATGGTGAAATGATTGATATTATTGAATGGTCTGATGATCCAGTTACATTTATTTCACATGCTCTTTCTCCAGCTAAGGTTGAAAGAGTAAAGTTAAATCATGCGAAGAACTCTGCTTTAGTTGTTGTACCTGATGATCAGTTATCTTTAGCAATCGGTAAGCGTGGTCAGAACGCAAGACTTGCAGTTAAGTTAACTAACTGGAAGATTGATATCAAGTCAGTATCTGAAATCTTAGAAGAGGGTATTGATTTAGATGCGCCTGAAGTAGATATGGAACTTCTTGAAAAGATGAAGAAATCTATGGAAGAACATGAAGCGGATGAAGAAAAAGAAACTATTACTTTAACTCTTGATGAGGATAAAGTAGAGGATAAGGTAGAAGAAGACTTAGGTGATGATGAATCATTTGATGATGACGATGATTTTGATGAACCAGATCATGATCCTAAATATGATGAAGATATTGATTATGATCAGTATGATGAATATTATAAAGACTAGAGGTGAACTTTTATGAAGAAAGTGCCTTTAAGAAAATGTGTGGCAACTGGTGAGCAGCTGCCTAAGAAAGAACTTATTCGTATTGTTAGAAATAAAGAAGGAGAAGTTTCTGTAGATCCAACAGGTAAGAAAAACGGCCGTGGCGCTTATTTAAAGCGTTCTTTAGATGCTATTGAACTAGCAAAAAAGAAAAAGATTTTAAATAGAGTGCTTGAGGCTGAGATCCCTGAAGAAATCTATGAGGAACTAAAGACTTATGCTCAATAAGCAGGTTGCCTCTTTATTAGGTCTTGCAATGCGTGCAAGAAAACTTGCAACTGGCGAGAGTGCTTTAAAGTCTATTCAGTCAGATAAAGCACATCTTGTCCTCATTGCGAGTGATGCAAGTGACAATACGAAGAAGAAATATATTGATAAGTGTACATATTATCAAGTAGATTATTATATTGCTGGCACAAGTGAAGAGTTATCTAATTCTGTTGGTAAAGTCAATAGAATGGCGATTGCGGTCCTTGATGCTGGTTTTGCGAAAAGTATGAAATCGAAGTTAGGAGGGTAATTTATGGCAAAAAAGAAGAAAAACATAAAAAACAAGGGGAATAACAAAAAGAAGATGATCTCAAACTTTCCTAGCAAGAAAGAAGAAAAGGCCATTGTTGATGGTGTAGTTGAATATGAAGAAGGCATCACTGTTGATGAACTTTCTCAGAAAATCGGACAGACACCAGCAAATGTTATCAAGGTTTTATTCATGTTAGGTACAATGGTAACAATCAATTCATCATTAGATGATGAACAGGTTGCACTTATTTGTATGGAATATGGTCTTGAATGTAAAAAGGTTGTTCCTGTAAGTGAAGTTAATTTTGAAGATTTAGAAGTTGTTGATGATCCTAAGGATCTTGAGCCAAGACCTCCAGTTATCACTATTATGGGTCACGTTGACCATGGTAAAACAACACTACTTGACCACATTAGAAAGTCAAGAGTTGCTGAAGGTGAATTTGGTGGTATTACACAGCATATCGGTGCTTACCAGGTGTCAGTTAAGGGTAAGAAGATTACTTTCCTTGATACTCCAGGCCATGAAGCGTTTACTGCTATGCGTGCACGTGGTGCAATGATTACTGATATTGTTATTATTGTAGTTGCTGCAGATGATGGTGTGATGCCTCAGACTAGAGAAGCAGTGGACCATGCTCTTGCAGCTGGTGTTCCTATTATTGTTGCTGTTAACAAGATTGATAAACCAGGTGCTGACCCTCAGCGTATTATGACAGAAGTTTCTGAACTTGGATTAATGCCTGAAGAATGGGGTGGAGATGTTCCTTACGTTAATATTTCAGCTAAACAGGGTACTGGTATTGATGAATTATTAGAAACTGTTACAGTTGTAGCTGAACTTGCTGAATTAAAAGCAAATCCAAAGCGTATGGCTTATGGTAGTGTTATTGAAGGTCGTCTAGATAAAGGTAGAGGTCCAGTTGCGACTTTATTAATTCAGAATGGTACTTTAAGAAGTGGTAACCCAATTGTAGTTGGTGCAACTTATGGTCGTGTTAGACAGTTAGTTGATGATCGTGGACGTGAAATCAAAGCGGCAGGTCCTGCTACTCCAGTAGAAATTACTGGTTTAAATGATGTGCCTGAAGCAGGTGACAAGTTCATGGTATTTGAAACTGAAAGAGAAGCAAGACATGTTGGTGAAGAACGTGCTCAGAAGAAGATTGAAGAAGAAAGAAATTCTACTTCAGCTATGAGTCTTGATGATTTATTCTCTCAGATGAAATCTGGTGAAGTTGTTGACTTAAATATTATTGTTAAGGCTGACGTAAATGGTACTGCAGAAGCAGTTAAGAGTTCATTAGAAAAGATTGATGTAGAAGGTGCTAGAGTAAATGTTATCCGTTCTACTGTTGGTGCTATTTCTGAATCAGATATCCTTCTAGCTAGTGCATCAAAGGCTATTATTTATGGTTTCAATGTTAGACCAGATGCTAATGTTCGTCGTAAAGCAGATGAAGAAGGTGTAGAAATTCGTTTACATCAGGTTATCTATAAGATGGTTGAAGAAATTGAAGCAGCTATGAAAGGTATGCTTGCTCCTGAGATGGAAGAAGTTGTTACTGGCCAGGCAGAAATTAGACATATTTATAAGGTTTCTAAGGTTGGTAATATTGCTGGATGTTATGTAACAGATGGTTCTATTAAGAGAGATTGTGGTATCAGATTGATTCGTGAAGGTATTATTGTATATGAAGGTAAACTTGCTTCATTAAAGCGTTTCAAGGATGATGCGAAGGAAGTTAATCAGGGCTATGAATGTGGTCTTACAATTGAAAACTATAACGATATCAAAGAAGGCGATATTGTCGAAGGATACGTTATGCAGGAAGTTGAAGGTTAATTTATGGCTTCATTAAAAATTGATAAAATGAATCATTATATCATGAAGGAATTATCATTAATTCTTCGTGATGAAGTAAAAGATCCAGCTTTACGTATGTGTACTGTCACTTCAGTAAGCTGCTCTAATGATATGTCAGTGGCTAAGGTTTATGTGACATTCATGAAGAACCAGGGTAAAGGTTTACAGGCATTAGATAGATGTAAAGGTTTTATTCGTTCACAGCTTGCAAGAAGATTAAAAATCAGAAAATGTCCTGAACTTATTTTCAAGGTAGATGAATCTCTTGAATATGGTAATCGTATTGAAGAATTGATCAAGAATTTACACTAAGATTGAGCCTCTTTAAGAGGTTCTTTTTTTATACTGAAATATAATAATATATACTCATAAAAATCTGTATAATTTCAATATATGATAAAACTGTGCTATAATATGTGAAGGAGGATTTCTATATGAAAAACGTAATTATAAATGGTAAAGTGATTTTAGAAAATTCTATAAAAGAATTAAATGTATTTTTTGAAGACGGAAAGATTACGGAGGTAAGTGATCGTACACCTACTGATGAAAATGTGATTGATGCAGAAGGTTTATACGTAGCACCGGGTATGATTGATGTTCATACTCATGGACGTAATGGTAGTGATACAATGTATGCTACTTTCAAGGATTTAAACAATATTTCTGTTTCAGAACTTAAGACAGGTGTTACAAGCTTCCTGCCTACAACTATGACTATGCCAGCAGAGGATATCAAAAAGGCTATTGCGGCAGGATATGATAATAAGGATAAGGTAGAAGGTGCTAAAATTTTAGGTATGCACCTAGAAGGTCCTTTCTTTAGTGTGAAATATAAAGGCGCACAGCCAGAAGAGTGTATGATTGCTCCTACAGTAGAAAATTATTTATCTTTTGCAGGTGAACATCCTGATTTTATTAAAAAGATTTCTTTAGCACCTGAAATTGATGGCGCTCTTGATTTGATTAAATATTTAAGAGAGCAGAATGTTGTTGTTTCTATGGGACATACTGATGCGACTTATGAAGAAGCAGTAAAAGCTATTGAAGCTGGGGCCACTTCAGGAACACATACATATAATGCGATGACTCCATTAAAACATAGAGAGCCAGGGGTTGTCGGTGCTGTTATGCTTCATGATGAAGTATATGCTGAATTAATTCTTGATGGTATTCATGTTTCATTCCCAGCTGCTAAAATTCTTTCAAAAATGAAGGGTGCAGATAAATTGATTCTTGTTACTGATTCATTAGAAGCTGCAATGCTTCCAGATGGAACTTATGAATTAGGTAATCAGAAAGTATATGTAAAAGATGGTCAAGCACGCTTAAAGTCAGGAAATCTTGCTGGTTCTACAGCAAATTTAAATCAGTGTGTAAGAAATGCATATAAACATCTTGATTTACCATTATATGAAGCTGTAGGATATGCAACAAAGAATGCAGCAGATCATTTAGGACTTAATGATTATGGACGTATTAAAGAAGGATGCGTTGCTGATATGATCTTTATTGATGATGATATCAATATTCATAGAGTTATCTTAAATGGTGAAACTAAAATTGGAGGATAGTTATGGTTACAATTAAAAATGAATATTTAGAAGCACAGTTTGACCCTAAAGGAGCTGAAATTTCAAAAATTATAGGCATGCAAGATGGCATCAACTATATGTGGAAGCAGGATCCTTGTTTATGGGGACATAGTGCACCTGTTCTATTTCCAATTGTTGGAGCGTTAAAGAATGGAACTTGTCGTATTGATGGTAAAGAATATCATATGAATCAGCATGGCTTCTCTAGAAACACAGAATATGAAGTTTATGAACATGATGAAACACATGTTGTTTTCCATTTATCTTCTAGTGATGAAATTAAGAAGATGTATCCTTATGAGTTTGATTTATATGTGACTTATACTTTAGTAGATAATAAGCTTAAAGCGGAATTTAGAGTAGAGAACCATAATGAAGAAGTTATCTATTTCCAGATTGGTGGACATCCAGCTTTTGCATGTCCGTTTATTGAAGGTGAGGATGCAAATGATTATTACATTGAATTTGAACAGCCAGAAACAGTGGAACAGAAAGTAATTGATGTAGCAAGAAAAGGTATGTCTCATGAAACAAGACCATTATTTGATCATGAACGTCATTTCTTTGTACGTCAAGCAATGTTTAATAATGATGCTGTTGTTGTCCCTCATTTTAAATCTCATTATGTATCTCTAAAATCTCTTACAAATAATAAGAGCTTGAATTTCTATATGAAGGGATTTGACCATTTAGGATTATGGACAAGTTCTCATGTAGGTGGCTTACTTGCAATTGAACCATGGGTTGGACATACAGATTATGTTGATTTTGATGGAGAATTCAAGGATAAAGAAAGTGCTGTAGAATTAAAGAAGGATGAAAAATTCACTTGCGAATTTGCAGTTGAAATATTCCAGTAAGAAGGCAAAAAATTGCCTTCTTTTTTTTATTTATTGTTTACGGAATATAGATGAGAATGTTATAATTTTTTAACGATAGGAGGTATTGCAATGAAAAAGTTGTTATTGGTTATACTATGTTTGTTTATGACAGCATGTGGAACAAAGACAAAAGATTCTGATATTTCAGATGATGTATTAAAAAAATACAAAGAAGATTTGTTGTATACCAAAAAAACTAAGAAAATTGATAATTGTTCTGATAAAATGAATATAAAATTGTATTATACAGAAATTGATGAAGGCTATCGCTATGAAATGCTTATAGATGAGCCAAAACAGAAAATGTATAATATTAAAGCTATTTCATATAGTCCATCATGTTTAGATGATTATCAGCCGACTATTGGCTATTTTGATAAGGAAACATATTCTATGATTCCTGGAATTGTTGATAAAAAGAAGAATATTTATAAAGGTATTACTTTATCAGGAAGAGTGAGGAAAAAAGAAACGCTAAAAGTTTTAGTCGAATTTGATACAAAAAAATCTCAGTCTGGTGAGTCATATAGTTATTGTTTTGAGGTGAAAAATGAGAATTGATAAATTACTAGCTCATTGTGGATATGGGTCAAGAAAAGATGTTAAGCAGCTTTTAAAAGATGGTTTGGTTACTTCAAATGGTAAAAAAATAAGATCATCAGGTGCACATGTAGATCCTGAAAAGGATGAAATCTATGTGGGTGATGAAAAAATCAATTATTCTAAGTATGTTTATTATATGCTTAATAAGCCGGATGGCTATGTAAGTGCGACAGAAGATAATGTTTATCCTACAGTTATTGATTTGATTAAAGAATATCATCCGGGATTGTTTCCAGTAGGAAGATTAGATGTAGACACTGAAGGTCTGTTATTAATTACTAATGATGGACAGCTGGCACATCGTCTTCTTTCTCCTAGAACACATGTCCCTAAGACTTATTATGTCAAGGTCAAAGGCAGACTTGGAATAGGAGATATTAATGCATTTACTAAAGGTATTCCTTTAGAAGATTTTACATGTATGCCATCCTATTTAAAAATCATCAAGAGTGATGAAATAAGTGAGTGTGAAGTTACTATTTATGAAGGTAAGTTTCATCAGGTTAAAAGAATGTTTCAGGCATGCGGTAAAGAAGTTGTCTATTTGAAACGTATTAGCATGGGTGAATTGAAATTAGATGAGAACTTAAAACTAGGTCATTACAGACCACTTACAGATGAGGAAATTAATAGCATACTATAACGTTTTATGATATAATAACATTGATGTGGAGGTTTTATGAGATTAAGAAATAATCCTGATGCCATGCCTTTTTTAGAAGAGCAGGCAGATTTAGTTTTTATTAATCCACGTGATCACTTAGGTAAGTGGCACGAGGTGTTTGGAAATAACAATCCTATTGCAATTGAAATTGGAATGGGGAAAGGTGATTTCATTATCGAAAATGCGAGACGAAATCCAGATATCAACTATATTGGTATTGAAAAATATTCTACAGTTTTAACTATTGCAGTTAAGAAATATCTTGAAATGGAGGCTTTGCCAAATCTCCGTTTTATGAAGGAAGATGCTGCCGTACTTGGTGAAGTGTTTGCGGAAAATGAAATTGATACAGTTTATTTGAATTTCAGTGATCCTTGGCCTAAAAAGAGACATTCAAAGAGAAGATTAACTTATGCTTCATTCCTTGATGTCTATAAGAATATTCTTAAGGAAAAAGGACATTTAATCTTTAAGACAGATAATCGTCCGTTCTTTGAATATTCACTTGTTTCTATGAATAATTATGGTGTTTGTTTTCATGATGTATGTTTAGATCTTCATCATAGTGAAGGATATGAAGACAACGTGATGACTGAGTATGAAAAGAAATTCTCACCATTTGGGCCAATCTATAGAATTGATATTGATTTTGGAGAAATGAATGGATAAACTCATCAAACTGCATTCTTTAAAGGAATTTGAAGAAGCTATCCAAAATAGAAGTATTATCGTATTTTCTACAGATTGGTGTCCTGATTGTCTTTATATGAAAACCTATATAGAACATATTGTTGAAAACAATTCAGCATTTCGATTCTATTATATAAATCGTGATGATATGCTTGATTTATGTATTGAATTAAAAATCTTAGGCATTCCTTCTTTTGTTGCATATGACAAGGGTGAGGAATTAGGACGATTTGTATCGAAATTAAGAAAGACAGAGGAGGAAGTTCAGTCTTTTATTGATTCAATTTAAAAAAGAAAGTGTGGGTTGAATATGAAAATTACAGATTGGTTTATGGGCAAGGATATGGATCTTGATGATACTGTAAAGAAAGAGGAACCACCTCATGTGGATCCTGTGATTGAACAGCGTCGTAAAGAAAAATTCAGTGAGCCTATGATTTATAGCGAAGAAAAGAAAGTCGAAGAAAAGAAAGTAGAAGAAAAGGCGCCCGTTGTTAAGAAAACAGCAGAACCTAAGAAGCCAAAAAAGCAAGAATATGTCATGAGTCAGATCATCTCTCCAATGAACGGAGTGCAGGAATCTAACAATCCTGCACCACAAAAAAAGCCATTAATTAAGAAAAAAATAAAAAGACGTGAGGATGATGTGGTACCTGTACTAAGTCCTTTTTATGGTGCTCAGGGAATTGAAGAAGAAAAACCTGTAGTGAAAAAGGCAAAGAAAGTAGAAAAGACAGTCAAGAAGGAAAGCGGTGAAGTCATTGATTCTGTGGAAAACCGCTTGAAGAATTTATCTACTTTGACACTTGAATCACAAGAAAACCTCAAAATTGTTGAAGAGAGAACAGGTAAGTTCAAACATGACATGGAGAATGAAGACTCTTTGATTGATGAAATCAATGATGATATGAGCTATGATGAACTCATGAATCTTTATGAAAAGAAGTTTGAAGATTAATGGGAATTGGTGTTGATATTGTTGAGCTTTCTCGTTTAGATGTTGATAATGAACGTTTTGTACGTCATATTTTAGCAGATGCAGAATATGAAATATTTCAATCATTTCCAACTGAAAAACGTAAGAGAGAATATCTCGGTGGTCGCTTTGCGGCAAAGGAAGCTTATTTAAAAGCCAACCATCTAGGCATCGGTGGTATTTCATTTCATGATATTGTCATTTTGAATCATGAAGACGGAAGTCCTTATCTGAATGATGAGGATGCAGACATTTCTATTGCACATGATGGTGGCATTGCTATCGCTTTTGTATATAAGAAATAATTTTATTTAACCCGTATTCACCTTCTTCTTAAAACAAGTCTTTTGGAGGAGGTGATTTTTATATGTATAATCATGTATTTCTAGTGGGCAGAATTGCTCAGATGCCTGATTATGAAATTATCAATAATTATCGAAAGGATGCTTTGATCCACCTTCAGGTGTATCGTCCTTTTGATGAAATAAAAGGATGTAGGGATTATGATCTGATTCCTATTATCTTATGGAAAGGTTTAGCGGAAATGATTAATGATACTTGTCATGCTGGCAGTGTCATTGCAATAAGAGGAAGACTGAGTAATCTTGAAGATAAGCCCAAATATAAAGGGTATCGTGTCATGACTGTACGTGCAGAGTCTTTCGAACTTCTTGATGAGAAGCTCAAAGAACTTCAAAAACCGCTGACTATTGAGAAATAAGGAGGTTTATTTATGGTTGATCAGTCACTTATTAGAAACTTTTCAATTATTGCACATATTGACCATGGTAAGAGTACTCTTGCCGATAGAATTTTACAATTAACTGGTACTGTAGCAGATCGTGATATGAAAGATCAGCTGCTTGACGATATGGAACTTGAAAGAGAGCGTGGTATTACAATTAAGTTAAATGCCGTCTCTTTAACATATAAAGCAAAAGATGGAAAAACTTATCTTTTACATCTTATAGATACACCGGGCCATGTTGACTTTTCTTATGAAGTCTCACGTTCACTTGCGGCTTGTGAAGGCGCTATTTTAGTAGTAGATGCCGCTCAGGGTGTTGAAGCGCAGACTCTTGCAAATGTTTATCTTGCATTAGATAACAATTTGGAAATTCTTCCTGTTATTAATAAAATAGATCTACCTAGCGCTGATCCAGATAGAGTTGCTGCAGAAGTGGAAGAATTAATTGGTCTTCCGGCAGATGATGCACCTCGTATTTCAGCTAAGACAGGTTTAAATGTTGAAGCGGTATTAGAGGAAATTGTTAATAAAGTACCAGCACCTAGTGGTGATATTAATGCACCGACTCAAGCTTTAATCTTTGATTCTTTCTATGATGCTTATAGAGGCGTTATTATTCTTGTTTGTGTCAAGGAAGGTAAGATCAGAGTAGGTGATCATATTCATTTTATGGCGAGCAACGCAGATTATGAAGTTGTGGAATGTGGTGTTCATACACCTCGTGAAGTGAAGAAAGATGAGTTAGTAACAGGTGAAGTAGGATGGATTGCTGCAAGCATTAAGTCTATTTCGGATGTTCATGTTGGTGATACAGTTACAACTCTTGAAAATAAAGCAACCGAGCCATTACCAGGTTATCGTCGTATGAATCCGATGGTTTATTGTGGTCTTTATCCAATTGACAATGCGAAATATAAAGATTTGCGTGAAGCACTTGAAAAGATTGCATTAAGTGACTCTTCACTTGTTTATGAACCTGAAACATCTCAGGCTTTAGGATTTGGTTTCCGTTGTGGATTCCTTGGCTTATTACATATGGATGTTATAGAAGAAAGACTAGAAAGAGAATTTGGCCTTGATCTGATTGCAACAGCACCATCTGTAATCTATAACGTTTATTTAAGTGATGGTTCTATGATTGAAATAGATAACCCAGCTTTACTGCCAGATCCAACAACAATTACACGTATAGAAGAACCTTATGTACGTGCTGCAATTATGACACCTGATGAATTTATTGGGCCTATTATGGAATTATGTCAGAATAAGCGTGGAGAATATGTAGATATTGAATATCTTGATGATACAAGAAGAAATGTTATTTACTATATTCCTCTATCAGAAATTGTTTATGATTTCTTTGATAAATTAAAATCATGTACACGTGGTTATGCATCATTTGACTATGAGTTACATGGTTATCGTACAAGTAACTTAACTAAGATGGATATTCTCTTAAATGGAGAAGTAGTTGATGCGTTATCTTCTATTGTTCATAAGGATTTTGCATATGATCGTGGAAGAATCATCTGTGAGAAGTTAAAGACTATCATTCCAAGACAACAGTTCGAAATTCCTGTTCAGGCCGCTATTCAGGGACGTGTTATCGCACGTACTAATATTAAGGCAATTAGAAAGAATGTCCTTGCAAAGTGTTATGGTGGGGATATTTCACGTAAGAAGAAGCTTCTTGAAAAACAGAAAGAAGGTAAAAAGCGTATGAAGGCTGTGGGAAGTGTTGAAATTCCACAGGAGGCATTCATGGCTATTTTATCTGTGGATGATGAATAGGCAGAATGATTTCTGCCTTTCTTTATTTTTTCACACATTTGATTTTCTCTAATTAATTGAAATGATAGGAATATACATATATAATATGAGAGAAAAAAGGTGGGATTTGATTGTTTAGTAATAGACCGATAAAGTTTATAGGGCGAAAAGAAGCCCAGGAACAGCAGCGTAATCAGCTAGATAATGTAGTGGCACGTCGTTTTTATATTATTATTGGCGTTGTTATTGTGATAGCAACAATATTTGCATTGAGATTGTTCTATATGCAGATTAATAAGTCTGATTTCTATTCAGCTAAGCTGGAACAATACAGCACAAATACATTTGAAGTGGATGCATTACGTGGTGAAATAGTTGATAGAAATTATAATAAGCTTGTTTATAACGAAAATGTTGTATGTGCAACTTATTATGCGGTTAGAGGAATTAAGGATGATGAAATTAAATCTATGGTTAATTTTATCACTAAGAATTGTAATGTTGATATTTCAAGTGTAACTGAAAGAGAGAAAAAAGATTACCTTCTTATGAAGGATAAGAAATTTGCAAAATCTCTCGTTACAGAATCTGAAAAGAAGGCTCTTGCTGCAAATGATGATGGAGATACGGAGTATTATAATTTACAGTTAAAAAGAATTACAAAGAAAATATTGGAAAAACATTTAACTGATGATGATGTCCGTTATTATAAACTCTATTATACAATCAAGAATTGTAAGAGTGGTTCTGCAGTACTTCTTGAGAATATCAGTTATCAGGAAGCAAGTATCATTGGTGAAAATAATGATTTATTAAGAGGTATTCAGGTAACAAGTGACTGGAAGCGTGCTTATACAGATGAGTCTATGCTAAAGAGTACACTTGGTAAAGTTACTACAAAGAAACAGGGGCTTCCTGCAACTTTAAAAGATGAACTTCTTGCGTTAGATTATAGTAATGACTCACGTGTTGGTACGTCTGGATTAGAAAGACAATATGAAGATATTCTTAGTGGGAATAAGTCAGTTATGACTTTGAACTATATGAGTGATGGTACACCTATTGTCAAAACAAAGAAACAAGGTAGCAGTGGTGAAAACATTCAGTTAACCCTTGACTGGGATATTCAGACACAATTGACTCAGATGGTTGAGCAATGTCTTTATAGTCATACATCTGAAAGATATCAGCAGCATATTTATTGTGTTATGATGGAGCCTAAGACAGGTGATGTGATTGCCTTGGTTGGTAAGGAATTTAATAAAGAGAAGACACCTTATGAAATGAAAGATGCGACTTATCTAGCTTATACGGGTGCATATCGTATTGGTTCTACTATGAAGGGGGCTGTTATTTATGCCTGCTTCAAGAATAACATTATTAAAGCGAACCATTATGAAACTGATACTTCTGAAGGTTTGAAGATTGCTGGTACAAAAGCAAAGCATTCTTGGAACAAGAGTGGTTTCGGTAATATTAATGAAGTACAGGCGCTGGCTTATTCTTCAAACATTTATATGATGAAGATTATTATCAAACTTGCTGGTGGTCATTATCAGTACGATCGACCAATTCATATCAATAAGAATGCATTTACTAAATTAAGAAATGCCGCGGGTGAATTAGGATTAGGTGTCAAGACGGGTATTGATTTACCTTATGAGGCGGCAACTGGACCTCGTGAGGAAGAAGATACAGCAGGTAAGCTTCTTGACTTCTCAATTGGTCAGTATGATACGTATACACCATTACAACTTGCTGTATATGCTTCTACATTGGCTAATAAAGGTGTTAAAGTACAGCCTCATCTTTATAAGAGTTCGTATAAGACAGATACGTCCGGTGAAATTGTAACTCTTAATACGCATAAGAAGAAGGTTGTGGATGATGTATCTGAAGGTAATGAAGATGCGTTTAATCAGATTCAGGCTGGTATGAAAGCCGTAGTTACTTATGGTACTGCTGCAGGTTCATTTTCTGGATTCCCATATGATATTTCTGGTAAATCAGGTACTGCCGAAGACTATACACATACAGGTAATATCGACCATCCTAACCATTTGTTTATTGCTTATGGTCCAAGTAAAGATCCACAGGTTGTTGTAGCTGTTCTAGAAGAGAGATTAAAGGGTTCTAATGATGCGCCTACTATCGCAAAAAAAGCGTTTAGTCTCTATTTTGAAAAATATGGCTATAATAATTAAAAAATTACTAGTAATTTATAAATTTATATGATAATATATTGAAGCAAACTTATTTGGAGGTGTAATTCATGAGAGATAATATTATCTTAAAGTGTACAGAATGTGGTGAAGAAAACTATATCAACACAAAGAATAAAAAGAGTCATCCTGAAAGGGTTGAATTTAAAAAGTATTGTCCAAGATGTAACAAGAAAACTGTTCATAAGGAAAAGAAATAAGCCTCAAGGCTTATTTTTTTTATAGGAGGATTTATATGATTAAAAGATTAGTAGTAGGTCCTTTACAGGAGAATTGTTATATAGTGAGTTGTGGTCATACCTGTGTGATTATTGATCCAGGAGATGAAGCAAATCATATTATGCAGGAAATAGAGAATGATCATTTAGAGGTAAAAGGCATTCTTGTGACACATGGTCATTTTGATCATATTGGTGCTGTGAATGAACTAAAAGCATATTATCATACAGATGTATATGCCACGAAAGATACTAAAGATATGATGCTTAACTGGGATGAAAATCTCTCAGTTATGATTGGTGGGGAAAAGTATATTGTAGAAGATGTACAAATCATTGATGATACAATTATACTTGAAGGCATGAACTTCAAAGTTTATGAGACGCCAGGTCATGCAAAAGGAAGCTGTCTTTATTATTATGAACAGGAAAATGCATTATTTACTGGTGATACATTATTTAGAGGCGGCTGTGGAAGAATTGATTTTCCTACAGGAAGTCAGTCGGCTATGATTCAGTCTTTAAGTAAAATAAAACAATTTACATTTGATGCTGATGTCTATCCAGGACATGGTCCACAATCCAAAATTTCTTTAGAAAAGAAAAATAACCCGTATTTATCCTTTTGAGTAAAAAAAGTTGCTGTTTAGTGCAAAAATCTAAAGATATATAATTTTAGGTATATAATGGCAATGAAGTGGATTTTAACACTTATATTTGGTTTTTCCCTTATGTATGGGAGTTATACATTCTCATTATCCATTTCAATCCGTCCTCTAACCCCTGAATAGAGGACTTTTTTTATTTTTTATGTATGAAAATAATGCGCTTTCAATTATAATGAGAAATGGAGGTTTATGAAATGAAAAAGATAATACGTTTAATACTTGCCTTAGCTATAGGTTCTACACTTATAGGATGTTCTTCTAAGCCTGGAGGAACGATTGACTTGACAAGTAATATCAAAGTAACAATCAAAGGCTATAATGGTAAGGGAGAGGTTTATGTCGATAATAATACAAAGTATGGTAAAACCAATTCTAATATTAGAGATTTTGTAAGCAATGTAGAATATACATTAGAAAACGGTGAAAATGGTGCACTCTCTAATGGTGATGAAATTACTATTAATGCTAGATATTCTAAATCACAGGCTAAAGATCTAGGGCTTACTATTAAGAATCCTACTAAGAAGGTCAAGGTATCTGGGTTAAAAGATTTATTAACAGGTTATTATGATTGTGAAATCAAGATTAAAAATTATGGTTCAATTAAATTAAAGCTTGATGCGAATACAGCACCTATTACCGTAAGCAATTTTGTCGGACTTGCCAATGATGGTTTCTATAATGGCTTAACATTCCATCGTATTATTAAAGGATTTATGATTCAGGGTGGAGATCCTAATGGAGATGGAACTGGAGGTTCTAAAGATACTATTAAGGGTGAATTTTCTAGTAATGGTGTAGATAATCCTTTGAAGCATACAAGAGGCGTTATTTCAATGGCAAGAAGTCAGTCCAATGATAGTGCCAGCAGTCAATTCTTCATTATGCATGAAGATGCACCTTCATTAGATGGTGAATATGCAGCATTTGGATGTGCTTATTCAGGAATGGAGATTGTTGATAAGATCTGTAATGATGTAAAGACAGAAGACAGCAATGGAACAGTACTAAAAAAGAATCAGCCAGTTATCGAAAGTATTATATGTACAAAGGTTCAGTAAATTTTACTGAATCTTTTTTTAGTTCTATGAGAAAAATGGTTTTGTATCTTGTATGTAATAGTAGGAGGTTATTTTATGGATGAACTATTTGAAACTATTTTTTTCAAAGCACTTAAAGCAGATTCTACAGACATCCATTTCAAATTGACGGACCATTTGAGTATTCAATTTAGAGTGTTTGGAGAGTTACAACATTATCAGGATTATGAAAGTGCAGTAGGTGCTAAGATCATGAACTATCTGAAATATAAGTCTTTCATTAATGTGAATTATAAAATGGTTCCTCAGACAGGTGCTTTTCACTACTACATCAATGAACATATTTATTTCCTTCGTGTTTCTTATTTACCTGGAATGGATTTTGAAAGTATAGTCATAAGAATATTAAATAATCATGAGAATATCACTATTAATGAGATATCAGAGATTGATGACTTTACTTTCTTTCTTAATGAAATCTGTTATCAAAAGGCAGGTCTCTTTTTGGTGGCAGGTGCTACAGGTTCAGGTAAATCAACCACTTTATATGCCATACTTGATAAGATTATTGAAATGGGAGGAAGAAATGTTGTTACGTTAGAGGATCCAATAGAAATAGTGAAGGAACATTGTTTGCAAATAGAAATGAATGAAAGCTTAGGTATTGATTATTATAATTCATTGAAACAGATTTTAAGACATGATCCAGATGTAATCATGATCGGTGAAATTAGAGACGAAAAGACCGCAAAACTTGCGATTACATGTGCTTTAACAGGGCATCTGGTATTATCTACTATTCATGCCAGTAACTCATTGCTGGTAATAAAGAGAATGTTGAATTTAGGGATTAATGAAACGGATTTAGAGGACGTATTGATTGGTGTAGTTACACAACGCATTAAATATGATAGAAGGAATAGAAGAGTTATCATACTTCCTGAAATAATGAATAAGATACAGATCAAACAATATTTTGTAGATCATACAGTTAATTATCCATCATTTAAAGACAATGCTTTAATGCTTATTAAAGAAAAGCACTGTGATCAGTATTTGTTTAAGGATGAGTTGAATGGACAATGATCTTTTATTTCTTGAAAACTTATCTAATCTTCTCGAACAAGGTTATGGGATAGAAGAAACATTACTTATCTGTAAAGATATTAATGATCATCCAAGCATTGATACAATATTGCAGAAAATATATGATGGAGAGAATTTGACTGATGCATTGCTGGATCCTCATCTTCCACCTTTATTCATTGAGTTTTTTACTTTCTTTTCTATGCGTTCCACCATTTCCGATGCGATTAAGAATAGCTTAAAAATATATAATGAAATATATTCAATGAAAAAGAAATTAGTTGCCCAGATGACATATCCTCTTATTTTGATTGTATTTTTACTCTTTTTCTCTTTGTTTGCAACTTTTATTCTCTTTCCTAAAGTTACTACTTTGTTCAGTTCATTTGGGATGAATCCATCTTTAAGCTTCACTCTTTTATTCTTTATTATTCGCCTAATTCCTATTTTGATTATTGGTTTATTATCTGCATTAATTATATCCGGTGTTTATTTTCTTATCTCTTTAAAGAAAAAGAAGTTCTGGATAATTGAACGTTATCTGAAAGTACCTTTCTTAAAGAAGTATATTCAGAAATATTTCACATTTAAGTTCTGCCTCTATTTCAACGAGTTGCTAGAAGATCATATTGATTCTAATACTATTATTACAATGTTGAATGAGAGTATGAGTCAAAGTGATATTAAGATTGTACTTTATGAAATCTATATTCGTTTAAAAGAAGGTGAGCAGCTAGAAAATATTATAGATGGTTTTCCTTATTTCGATCATCTCTTTGTCTCTATGTATAAGATGTTTTTAAAGAATCCTGATCAAATAGGATCAATGAGAGGGTATTTAGATATTTCTCAAGAACAGATTACATATGCTGTTAATAAGTTTACAAAGTTTTTTGTCCCAATTGTTTATGGTTTTGTCGCATTTTTCGTCATCACAATATATATCGCAGTTATTATTCCGATGATGAATGTTATTGGAGATATTTAGGAGGTTCTATGAAAAATAATAAAGCAGGCTTTACTCTTATAGAGATGATATTTTGTATTTCTGTTATTCTAGTTATCTTATTACTCGTTATTCCTAATGTAACAAGTAAGAACGATGTTGTGAAAGGAAAGGGATGTGAAGCACAGGTAGAAGTTGTTAATTCACAAATTATCTTGTATCAGATTGAACATGATGAACTGCCTACCAGCATTTCTCAATTAACATCTGGTTCAAATCCTTATCTCACTAAAAAACAAGCAACATGTCCTAATGGAAAATCAATTTATATATCAAATGGACAGGCATATGTATAGAAAGGGATTTACAGTTATAGAAATGTTGTTTGTTTTATCTATTACTATCTTTTTGTCCTTGTTATGTATGACACCTCATACACGTACGATTAAAGAAGAGGAAGAAATAGCGCTTATTAAAGCGATGTTTGATGAAGCAAGGGCGATGGCTATAGTGGAAAAAGATACAGTAAAGGTGTCTGTATCTAATCATAGAGTAGACTTGATTGGTAAGGAAAATAAGACATTAAATTTAGAGCAAGGGTATACTTTTCTTACGAATCATACATTTACTTTTAATGATCATGGTCATATTAAGATTGCAAAAACTCTTGTATTAAAAACACCACATCATACCAAGAAATTTGTTTTTCAGTTAGGAAGTGGAGCATATCATGTTGCATAATCAAAAGGGAAATACACTTATTGAATCACTGTTTGCCTTATCCATTTATTTGATGGTTGTTGTTTATTTTGTAGGATCTTGGGCTGTTTTAAATAAAGCACAGCTGCAATTTAAACATAATCAGGATTATTGTAATCAACAAGAACTTAAGATTGCAGAAGAAGGAGATGATATCCAATCAAAACTCAAAAGGGCTTTACGCTAATTGAAATGCTGTTTTCTTTATCTATTTGTCTGCTGATTGTGATGAATGTCCCTTCTCTTGTGCGCTTGTTAAGAGTGCCTGTGGTCAATAACAATCAGGATATTGCAGTAGGTGCGAAACAACTTGCAGATTATCTTCTTGTATCTAAAATCAAGACATATAGTGAAGATATTGGCTATTATGATGATAAGGGTGAAGAAAATACAATCATTTTTGAAAAAAGAAGACTGGTGAAGACACCTGGCTATGAAATCCTTATTACCGATATAGATGATGTACTATTTTTTGAGAAGGATGCCTATATGTATATGACAGTTACAAGAAAAAACCAGAAATATACATATATGATTTGTGATTTGTATAGAAAGCAGGAAACTTATGTCGAAGAATAGAGGAAGTGTATTGCAGGTAGTATTAGTCATTTTTCTCATAGTATTTACTAGTCTCTTTAGCTATTGCACGCTGATGACAAGACAATATGAATTAACACGTTATCAAAAAATGATGAATCAGCAGAGGCGTATAGAAATATTGTTAAGGCGTTATTGGCGTTCTACTATTGATCAGGATATTTTATTAGGGGATACTTTTGAAATGGAAGATAGTGTAATTAGTTATAATGTAGATGATGATGGAACTGACTATATTATTGATTGTGAGATCACAACGAAGTCATATCATTATACAATGCAGGCAAAAATAAATATGGATAGTTTAGATATGCATGCGTGTACATATGGGCATTAATGCAAGGATACTTTACTTTATAGAGGAATTTTGCTATAATGATGTCCGATTAGAAAGGATGAAGTAAAGTTATGATTAATGCAACTGAATTAAGACCAGGAGTAACATTTGAATATGATGGTAATCTATATGTTTGTTTAGATTATAGCCACAACAAGACAGCACGTGCTGCAGCTAACATTCGTGTTAAAATGAAGAACATGAGAACAGGAACTACTACTGAAATGACATTTGGTAGTAATGCAAAGGTAAAGAAGGCTCAGGTAGAAAAGAGCAAGATGCAGTATTTATATGACAATGGTGGTATGTTAGTATTTATGGATAATGAAACATATGACCAGGTTGAAATTCCTGCAGATCGTTTGGAATGGGAAATCAATTTCATGAAACCTTCTGATAATGTAGAAGTAACAAGCTATGAAGGTGAAATCCTTGGTGTTGCTTTACCAGTCAATGTACCATTTAAGGTTATTGAAACTGAAGCAGCAGTTAAAGGTGATACTGCAACAGGTGCAACTAAGTTTGCTACTATTGAAACAGGTTATCAGATTAAAGTGCCTCTATTTATTGAAGAAGGCGAAGTTGTTGTTGTTAATACAGTTGAAGGAAAATATACAGGAAGAGCATAATCTCTTCCTTTTTTAATTGGTGTTATTATATCAACACTTGTAATTATCCCTGTTTTCTTATAGAATATAAGGTAAAGAAAGAAGAGGTAATTTTATGGCACGTAATGAATATTATACATATAAGGGAAGCCCAATTAATGGCGATATTATGATGAGTGTTCAGGTTTTTGATATTATTACTAAGCAGGTTGCTGCTGAAGATAAGGATATTAAGCTTGATACTTCAAAAGGTTTTTCTGTTACAGGTACAAAGAATCTTGTGAACTGCACTATTAAAGATAATGAAGTTTATATCACAGTTCATGTTCGTATTAAATATGGTACAAACATTACAGCCAAGACAAAAGAATTACAGAAGAAGATTGCTTCTGGAATTAAAGAAATGGCTGCTGTAACAGTTAAGAGTGTTGATGTTGTAGTAGAAGCTATTGATTTCTAAAAGCAAGTCTGACTTGCTTTTATTTTTTTTGAATAGGCAAAGAGATGTAAAATCTTTTATAAAAAGAGTCGATGTGTTAAAATAAGTGAGTATTATGGAGGTCCTTTAAAAATGGAAAAAACAATTAGACAAATCGCTAGAGAAAAAGCAGTAATTGCAGTATACCAATGGTTAACAGTTGATGCATCTAAAGAAGAACTTAAAGAATATGTTCATGCTGATGAAGCATTAATTGAAGGTAGATCAGCAGAACAGTTCTGTTACTGGTTGATTGATACAGTTATGGAAAACAAAGGTTCTTATGAAGCTTTATTAAATACTAAATTAAAAAAAGGATGGTCTTTTGAACGTTTAAATAAGATGGAACAGGCTATTCTTCTTGTGGCAACATGTGAGTTACTAGAATCAGAATTAGACAAGAGCATTGTTATTAATGAAGCTGTTATCAATGCAAAACAGTATTGTGATGAAGATTCTTATAAATTCATTAATGGTGTTTTAACTGCAATTGAATAATGGAACGACAATACGTAAGCGTACATGCTTTAAATCGCTATATTAAAGCAAAACTAGATAATGACATGCAGCTTCAGACTGTATATATTCGTGGCGAGATATCTAATTATCGTCCACATCCTTCAGGTCATATGTACTTTACTCTAAAGGATGATCAAACGGAATCATCAATTAGTGCAATTATGTTTGCGTCACAGGCACGTTATTTAAAGTTTAGATTAAAAGATGGAATGAAGGTATTTATTACAGCGCAAGTTTCTGTATTTGAAAGAGCAGGAAGATATCAGCTTTATGTCAGAAGTATGCAGGAAGATGGCTTAGGTAATCTCTATCTTCGTTTTAATGAGTTAAAGCAGGCCTTGGAAAGAGAAGGCCTCTTTAATGCTATACATAAGAAAGAAATTCCATCTATGCCTGAACGTCTGGCTATTCTTTCAGCTAAACAAGGAGCTGCTTTGCAGGATGTGTTACGTACACTTCATCAGCGTTATCCTTTAGTGGCAAGAGATATTTATCCAGTTCCTGTTCAAGGAAGAGATGCTTATCAGGTGATTGTTGATACATTAAAAAAAGTGGATGAGATGGGCTACTCTACAATTCTTCTTGTAAGAGGTGGCGGTTCTATTGAAGATTTATGGAACTTTAATGAAGAGGCTTTGGCACGTTGCATTTATGATTTGAAGACACCTATTATTACTGGTGTAGGACATGAAACAGATTATACGCTGGTAGATTATGTCAGTGATTTACGTGCACCTACTCCTACAGCCGCGGCAGTAGCTGCAGTTCCTTCACAAAAAGATCTGTTGAATCATCTTGAGAATAAAATAGTTAGATTATCAAGTGTGATGAGAAAAACTATTTATCTAGAAAGACAGAAATTAGAAAAGTATCAGCATTCTTATGTTTTTACTGATCCTTCTAGAATATTCGAAACGAAGTTCATGAAATTAGATAATATTCAATTAAAACTAAACAACTTTAAAATCAGAATTAAACAGCAATCTCGTTACGAAATGCACAAAAAACTAATTCAACTCAATACGTTGATAAAACAGAAACAATTGATTGAGAGAAAAAGTATTAGTAATAACCAAGAGTTACTGGAATCTCAGTTTATAAATTATTTAAAAAATAAAAAGACTTCTTTTATTTATTCAGTTGAAAAACTTGATTTACTTAGTCCTCTAAAAACAATGCAGAGAGGTTATATTATCTCTAAAAAAGATGATCATATCATTAAAAGTGTAAAAGAATTATCACATAATGAAACAGTCACACTTGTTTATGTGGATGGTGAAAAAGAAGCAATAGTGAAGTAGGTGATATTGATGGCAGAAAAGACATATGAAGAAGCAATGACACGTCTTGATGAGATCATTGATTTATTAGAAAACAATGAAGCATCTTTAGATGAAAGCCTTGACCTTTACAAGGAAGGTGTGTCACTTGCTGCTTTTTGTGATCAGAAGTTAAAAGATGTTGATCAGGAAGTAACTAAAATATTTGAGGAAAATCAATTAAAAGATTATCTAGGTGATGATGATGAATAATATTATTGAAGAAGTAAATGCGAGATTAAAAGAAATCTTATCTTCATATCGTCCAGGATTAGTAAAGGAAGCCATGACATATTCTGTGATGGCAGGTGGTAAAAGATTAAGACCTCTTTTATTTATTCAGACATTACGTGCATATAGTGTCGATTATCATAAATATCTTGATATTGCATGTGCTATTGAAATGATTCATACATATTCTTTGATTCATGATGATCTTCCTGGAATGGACAACGATGATTTAAGACGTGGGAAACCAACATGTCACAAACAATTTGATGAAGCAACTGCGATTTTAGCAGGTGATGCCTTATTAAATGAATCAATGAATGTGATTATAAGAATGGATCTTGATGATGCACTTAAAGTGGAAGTACTACGTTATTTATATAATGCTTCTGGACTAGGTGGTATGATTTACGGTCAGCAGCAGGATATGTATTTTGAAACACATACAGCAACACTTGATGAATTACAGGCTATCCATCACGATAAGACAGGTGCACTTATTTCAGTCCCTATGAAGATTGCAGGATTAATTGCAAAAAAAGAAGATGCTGATAAGTTAGAAAACATCGGCTTTAAACTAGGTCTTGCATTTCAGATTCAGGATGATATTTTAGATGTAACAAGTACAACTGAAACATTAGGTAAGAAAGTAGGCAGTGATATTGCAAATCATAAGTCTACATATGTATCATTGATTGGTTTAGAAACATCTCAAAAACGTGTAGAAGAATTATTTGAAGAATGTTTGGCTGATGTTTATGGTTTACAACTTAATCATGGATTGATGATTGAATTATTCCAGATTATTATGAAAAGAGTGAATTAAATGGAAATTAAAAAGATTGAGAATCCTCGATTCTTGAAACAATTGAATATTGACGAACTAAATCAGTTATCACAGGATATAAGGGATTTTCTAATCGAAAATATTTCTAAAACGGGAGGTCACTTTTCCAGTAATTTAGGTATAGTAGAACTTACTGTTGCCCTTCATTATGTATTTGATTCGCCAAAGGATAAATTCCTTTTTGATGTGGGACATCAGGCTTATGTTCATAAAATCTTGACTGGTCGTGCACCTATGTTTAATAAACTAAAGAAATATGGTGGAATGTGTGGCTTCCAGAATCGTCATGAAAGCATTTATGATCCTTGGGAAGCAGGACATTCTTCTACTTCTATATCTGGTGCGACAGGTTTAGCTATTGCGCGTGATCTTAAAAAAGAAAACTTTGAAGTAATTAGTATTATTGGAGATGCTGCATTAATGAGTGGTGAATCTCTAGAAGCCTTGAATTTTCTTGGTGGAATTGATACTAAGGTCATTGTTATATTGAACGATAACAATATGTCTATTTCTCGCAATGTAGGAGGTTTATCAAACTTCTTATCCGATGTAAGAATGTCATATAAGTATAATCAGGCAAAAAGTAATTATACTGAAATACTTTCACAAACTGCTTTTGGGCAGAAAATATTTGATGTGACAAAGCGAGTAAAAGATAAAGTAAAAAGAAAAATCTTACTGGATACACCATTTTCTCAGTTTGATTTAGATTATATAGGTCCTGTTGATGGGCATAATATAGAAGAGTTGATACGTGCTTTAGAAACAGTAAAGAACTTAGATCATAGTGTTGTCCTCCATGTTCTAACAAAGAAGGGAAAAGGCTATGAGCCTGCAGAAAAGGATCGCTCAGGTGTTTATCACAGTGTTGGAGCTTTTGATATAGTTAAAGGTATTCAGCCTGTATTAGATAAAGAAAAACATTCATGGAGTCAAGCGGTGAGTGATCATGTAGAATACTTGATGAATAAGCATGATGATATATGTGTAATTACTCCAGCCATGATTACAGGCAGCTGTTTACAGAAAATCTTTAAAAATTATCCAGATCGTTCATTCGATGTTGGTATTGCGGAAGAACATGCAATGACTCTTGCAGCAGGTCTTTCTCAGGGAAAAGAATTCCCATTCTTAAGTGTTTATTCTTCTTTTTTTCAGCGTGCATATGATCAGCTTAATCATGATATTGCTAGAATGAATCTTCCATGTCTTATTGGTATTGATCGTGCAGGCTTAGTAGGTGGAGATGGTGCAACACATCATGGTGTTTTTGATATTGGTCTTATTGCACCTATTCCAGGTGTTATTATTATGTCACCTAAAGATGAAGAAGAAGCACAAAAAATGATTAATACAGCATATCAGAATAAAGATCATCCATATGTGATACGTTATTCAAAAAACAAAGTTATCGATACACATCAACATACTGATGAGACTATAAAAGTAGGTCAATGGGAAATTATTAAAGAAATGGAAGATGCGGCTATAAATGTTGTTACTTATGGTGATAATGTACTAGCTGTTTTAAAGATGGCTGAGACGGATCATCTTCCTATTAATATTATTAATGCAAGATTCATCAAACCAATAGATAAAGATATGTTGGAAAGAATGAGTGATAAACCAATTATTGTTTATGAAACTGATCTTATGAATGGTTCTTTAGGCAGTATTATGAGTTTATATTATGAAAAAAATCATGTTAATGTTGATATGTCATTTATTGGTATTGATGATCATTATGTCACTTTTGGAGATAACGAGTCCTTATATAAACAGGAACATATTTCGTTGAATGATTTGAAAAATAAAATTGAGGAAATAGAACATGAAAAAAGAAAGAATTGATATTTTATGTGTCCAGCAGGGCTTATTTGAGTCTAGAAATCAGGCACAAAGAGCTATTATGGCAGGCATTGTAAGAGATGAAAATGATTATATTGATAAACCAGGAACAAAGATTCCGGTTGATACAAAACTTTTTGTTAAGGGTGAAAAGTTAAGATATGTATCTCGTGGTGGTTTAAAGCTTGAAAAAGCCATTGATCTTTATCATTTAGATCTTACAGATGTCATTATGATTGATATTGGATCTTCTACGGGCGGTTTTACAGATTGTGCCTTACAGCATGGTGCTCAAAAGGTTTATGCAGTTGATGTAGGAACGAATCAGTTAGTATGGAAACTTCGTAATGATGAACGTGTAGAAGTAATGGAGCAGTATAATTTCCGTTATGCACAGTTAGAAGATTTCAAATATGGTATGCCTACATTTGCCTCTATTGATGTTTCTTTTATTTCTTTAAGACATATGTTCAATGCATTAAAGAACGTCATTGCACCCGATGGTGTGATTGTTTCTTTAATCAAGCCTCAGTTTGAAGCGGGAAAAGATGATGTTGGAAAACATGGTATTGTAAAGGATTCCAAGGTCCATAAAAGAGTCATTAAAGAAGTTATCGGCTATGCAAATGATAATGGTTTTTCTTTAAAAGGATTGACATTCTCTCCAATAACTGGAGGGGAAGGTAATATTGAATTCCTTGGCTATTTTGTGAACGACCATCAAGAAAATAGCGATTATTGTATTGATGATGTTGTCACAGAAGCACATAAACACTTTAATGAAAGCAGGTGATTTTAAATGTTGAAAAGTCTTTTTATCTCTTCTTTTGTCATTATTGATCAAACACAAGTAGACTTTGAAGAAGGCATGACAGCCTTGACTGGGGAAACAGGTGCAGGTAAATCTATTATTATCAATGCACTTGAACAGCTATGTGGTGCAAGAGCATCTTCTTCACTTGTAAGAAAAGGTGCTAAGAAAGCAGTTATTGAAGGTGTGTTTGATATGAATGATCATATTGGTCTCATCTTGGATAAACTCAATATAGAAGCTGATGATGATTTAATTATTACAAAAGAAATAATGGATAATGGACGTTCAACAATTAAAATCAATTATCGTACTGTTACAAACAGTGCTTTAAAGCAGATTGCGCCCTGCTTATTAGATATTCATTCTCAATATCAGACGCAGGAAATCTTTAATGTAAAAAATCATTTAAAGATATTGCAGTCATTTATGAATCATCAGGATGATGCACTTTTGTCTGAATATCAAAAACATTACTTTGAATATAAGAAAATATCACAGAAAATCAAGAAACTTGAACAGGAAGATTTAAGTGATGAAAGAATAGAATATTATCAGAAGCAATATGATGAATTAAAAGATTTTGAGTACACAGATGAAATCATTGATAGTCTTGAAGATGAACTCACGATGATGAAGAATTATGAATCTATGCATGGCTATATGACTGCTTTTAATGAAGCCATGTCAGAGCGTCAGGGTGCATTAAGTCGAATTAATGATGCATTAAGTGCTCTTGGTCATATGAGTGATAATGAAACATTTTCTTCATTATACGATGAATTCTATAATGAATATTATAGTATGCAGGATATTGTAGATCGTATTGAAACAGCATTTGATTCAATTGATTTTGATGAGTATCGCTTTAATGAATTACAGGAAGAACTATTCACAATTCATCGTCTACAAAGAAAATATGGCTATTCATGTGATGATATCTATCAGGCTCAGACAGATTTAAAAGAAAAGCTAGATGCCTCACTTAATCGTGAAGATGTTCTTGCAGATTTGAATAATCAGAAAGAGCATGCTTATCAGGACGCTTATATGATTGCGGAAAAGCTGACTGCATTAAGAAATGAACAGGGAATTATATTTGTTGATGCATTAGAAAAAGAATTACAGGATCTGTATTTACCAAATGCAAAGTTAAAGGTGGATATTCAAGAATGCGACCTTAATGATGTGGGAAAAGACGATATTACATTTGTGGTTTCTATGAATAAAGGACAGGTATTTACGCCATTAAATGAAACTGCAAGTGGTGGTGAAATATCTCGTTTAATGCTTGCAATTAAGACAATTACAATGTCTAAGACAGATATCAATACTCTTGTATTTGATGAAATTGATACTGGAGTAAGCGGTAAAGTTGCGGATGCGATTGGTCAGAAAATGCATTCTATAGCCTTAAACAATCAGGTATTATGTATCACTCATTTACCACAGGTGGCTATTCATGCTGATTATCATTATGCAATCAAGAAACAAACACAGGATGAAGAGACTTATTCATCACTTGCAGTATTAAATGAAGATGAAAGAATAGAAGAAATTGCAAAGATGCTTTCAGGAGATGTGATTACTCCAGAAGCAATTGAAAATGCTAAAAGGCTATTACAAGGATGAGCATATAACTTATATGCTCTTTTTTCAGGAGGATGAGTATGCGTATTATATTTCATATTGATATGAATGCTTTTTATGCCAATTGTGAAATTTCACAGCATCCAGAATTAAGAGGAAAGCCTATTGTCATATGTCATAATTCTAAAAGAAGTGTTGTATCTACTGCTTCTTATGAAGCAAGACAATTTGGTATTAGTTCTGCGATGCCTTTATTTATGGCTAAAGAGAAATGTTCTGATTTAATTGTGGTAGAACCGCATTTTAATCTTTATCATGAACTATCTCAGAAATTTTTTGATATTGTTTATACTTACAGTAAAAAAGTCGAGATAGCGAGTATTGATGAATGCTATGTAGATATGAGTGATTATTTTACAGTGACGCATGCACAGCCTTATGTTGTCGCCAAGGAAATTCAGGATAGGATTTTATCTACCTTATCTCTTCCTTGCTCTATTGGTATTTCTCCTAATAAGTTTCTTTCTAAAATGGCTTCTGATATGAAGAAACCTTTAGGAATTACTATTATCACCCAAAAGAATCTTAAAGAAGTTCTTTGGCCTGTTAAAGTAGGGGATATGTATGGCATTGGAAAAAAGACAGCACCCAAACTAGAAGAAGCAGGAATCAAGACAATTGGAGATATTGCCAATTACGATAATTATCAGACTATAAGACAATTTTTAGGAAAGAATACATTAATTTATTACAATCGTGCAAATGGCAGGGATCTTTCACCTGTTATTTATGAAGATACTGATATGAAATCAATTGGGCACTCTACAACTTTTGAGAGTGATATAAGTGATGAAGACAGTTTAAAAGAAGAATTTAAAAAAGTATGTTTAACGGTTTCTGAGCGTGTTTCAAAGCATGATATGTATTCTAATTGTATTGTAATCACATTAAAATACACGCGTTTTCACAGTGTGACAAGACAGATGCTGGTACAGGATTATATTAATGATTATGAAAAGATATATAGTTATGTCATGATGCTTTTTACTAAGCATTACACTCATGAACCATTAAGACTCATCGGTGTAACATTGAATAATGTGAAAAGAAAAGATTCTATTATTCAGCAGATGAATATATTTGATACAAAGAATAATAAGACAGATCCTATTGATAGTCTTATTGAAAATATTAATAAAATGACAAGTGCACATCTAATCAAGGCCAAAGACTATCGTCCAGATAGTAAGCGTCATGATGGAAACAGTTAAGAAAAGTTGTTATAATAGACGAGAGGTGTAGCACGTGCAAGAATATGATTTAAAAGATTTTAAAAGCTATTTATTATTTGAGAGAGGCTTGAGTGAGAATACTGTACAGGGCTATATAAGGGATATAAAAGCTTTTTATGAATATATTGATTATGATATAAAAAAGTTTGATTTGTCTCATATAGACGCTTATTTCTGTGAATTAAAGGATGATGGATATAAGGTTACTTCTATAAGAAGAAAAATCGTTTCTTTAAGGCAGTACAATGAGTTTTTATCTAGGACAAGAGGTATGCAGGATATCATGACGCAATATGATCTGCCAAAAACAGATAAAAAACTTCCTAAGGTATTAAGTCTAGAAGAAATCATCAAAGTTATTAAGAGTATCGATGATAGTAATCCAGCAGGCAAAAGAAATAAGGCAATGATGCTTCTTCTTATTAATACAGGTATGAGAATAAGCGAACTAGTGCATCTGGAAATTAATGATATCAATCACTCTGTTTCTAATGTTAGTGTCGTAGGAAAAGGGAACAAAGAACGATTAATTCCATTAGATGAAGAAACATGTTCTTATGTCTATAGCTATATGCAAAATGACCGTTCTTTCTTTAATAAAAAGAATAATCAGTGGCTTTTTATGATGAATGATGGTCGTCGTATGACAAGAGAAAATTTCTATAACATTCTCCAAAAACTTGTAATAGGAGCAGGGGTGAGAGATCATTTTACACCACATATGTTGAGACATACATTTGCGACTACTTTGTTGGAAAATCATTGTGATTTAAGATCTATCCAGGTAATGCTTGGACATCAGGATATTTCTACAACAACAATATATACACATGTTACACATAGGCAGATACTGGATGACTATAATAAATATCATCCAGGCAATGCAAGGAGGAAAAAAGATGAGTAAGGAATTGTACAAAAGAATATTTGTGATTGTATGTGATTCAATGGGTATTGGAAATGCTGAAGATGCTGCTTTATTCGGTGATGAAGGCGCTAATACAATTGGTCATATTTGTGAAGCAAAAAACGGTCTGAATATTATTAATATGGAAGGATTAGGTTTAGGTAACTTAGGTGATTTTAAAGGTATTCATCCAATTTCTCATCCTCTAGGTACAACTGCTACACTAAAGGAAGTATCTAACGGTAAGGATACGATGACAGGACATTGGGAAATGATGGGTCTTAAAGTCACTCAGCCTTTTAAAACATTTACAGATACTGGCTTCCCAGAAGAGTTTATCAAAATTTTTGAAGAAAAGACAGGCAGAAAATGCTTAGGAAACTATGCTGAAAGTGGTACTAAAATTTTAGATGATCTTGGAGAAAAGCAGTTAGAAACAGGAGACTGGATTGTTTATACATCAGCTGATTCTGTATTCCAGATTGCAGCCAATGAAGAAATTATTCCATTAGAAGAATTATACGATGCTTGTCATATTGCAAGAGAACTACTCATGGATGAAAGATGGAAAGTTGGACGTGTTATAGCAAGACCTTTTGTTGGACGTAAAAAAGGTGAATTTAAACGTACACCTAATAGACATGACTATGCATTAAAGCCATTTGGAAAAACAGTACTTAATAGTTTAAAGGATGCAGGACTTGATGTTGTAGGTGTTGGTAAGATTCCTGATATCTTCGTAAATGAAGGTATTACTGAAGGCATTCATACAGTATCTAATAAAGACGGTATGGAAAAAACAATTGAACTTGCAGAAAAAGAACATCATGGACTTATCTTTGTGAATCTTGTAGACTTTGATGCCGTTTATGGACATCGTAGAAATGCGATTGGCTATGGAGATGCTATTGAAGAATTCGATGCGCAATTATCTGATTTAATGGCTGCAGTCAATGATGATGATTTAATCATGATTACAGCAGATCATGGTAATGATCCTACATGGAAAGGAACTGATCATACAAGAGAACATGTTCCACTACTTATTTACAGCAAGTCACTTCATAACCCAAAAAATCTTGGATTATTAGAAAGCTATGCTGTGATTGGTGCTACTATTGCTGATAACTTTAATGTAGAAAATCCTGGTATTGGAAAATCTTTACTAAAAGAACTTGAAAGGGATGCTTAATGGAAAACCAGAAGAAAGTAATCATTGTATCTCTTGCAGCAAGCCTGATGGCTGTCATACTTTATGTATTTGGTATGACACTAGCGAAAGGGAACATAATTATTGAAACTATATATTTGGTAATGGCATCTTTGCTAGTCATTTGTGCAGCTGTATCATTATTCAATAATTACAAAAAATATAAGAGGGTAGTATTTATTTATCTGATAATTGTAAATATATTATTAGAAGCACTATTTATAGGTAAACTGCTCATATAGAAAAGAAGCTTTATTGCTTCTTTTTTTAATAGAGGAGGGGAGTCATTAAAAAACTCCCCTTCCAATAAAAAGGGGAGCCATTTATTAAATATATAAAGGTTCTTCGTTTTTGATAGTTTCCTTATCTTTGGTCTTTGCGATATAGAACACTTCACTTGTTTCAGCTTTATAATAGATATCCAAAGTTAAAATAGAAGTCTTTTTATAACCAGCGTCTACAAGATGGTTTACAACCATATCCTCAATCTCAGTTAAAGATACATCGTGGTAGTTATATTGCACCTGAATATTCATTTTGACAGGCTTATAAGTAGTTTTAGCCTTAGTAGTTTTCTTTGGCGCTGTCTCTTTTTTTACTGCAGTTGTTTTCTTAACTGTGGCTTTTTTAGGCCCAGATGCCTTTGCTGTAGTCTTTTTAACTGTAGTTTTTTTAGGTTCAGCAGCTTTCACTGTAGTAGTCTTTTTAGCTGTAGTTTCTTTCTTCGCTTCAGCAGCAGTCTGAGTAGTTGTTTTCTTAGTTGCTGCAGTTGTAGTTTTTTTCATAATGGAGATCCTCCTTTGATACTCTAATTATTTAATATTATTATAGCACACTCAATTTACAATTCAAATGTAACAGATATAACTAAAAAATTACATAATATATATTATGCGAAGTAATATACATAAGAAAAAAACTCCCAATGAAGGGAGTTTTAATTATGGTTTTAGTAATCATATGATACATCATGAACTGTGATTTTCGCAAAGTTACAATCTGTAGAAAATTCAAACTTATGCTTAGTGCCTGTATCCCAATTATCTGTATATGCACTTTGTGTTTCTAGAACCACGCCATTTTCATCTTCTAAATTAAGGTTAAAATAAAAATAATCAAATGATAAATCTGTGGTATTTTCCATGATCATAGAATATGTATGATAAGTTTCACCTTCATACTCATCTGGTTCTTTCTTAAAATCAGCTTTATCCATAAAGTCTCTTATGGCTAAAGAGTCATTTCCATCATCTAACAGTTCATTAAAATTCTTATTTTGAGATTTTTTATCAAACTCTATTTTTTTTATTTCATTTAGATGAACTAATGCTTCACATCTATCATCATAAATAACATTAATATATTCTGATTCCCACTTATCGTAGTTAGAATCTATATATTTTGTATTGTTTTTTGTGTCATACAAAGTTTCTATATATTCTTTAGCATACTTTTCAATATTTTTATTTTTAAATTTCTTATTTTTGTATTTACTAATACAATCTAATTCAGCTTTTACATAACCATTGAAATCTTCGGTAGTGTAGTCATCATCATTTAAGTCTGATAATTTCCATCGATTGATTAATCCTTGTTTTAAGTCTTCATAAAATGCATCATCTACTGATAGATTGCTTTTACTTGTACAAGCGCACATAGATAAAACTAATAATAGCGATAAAACCCCTCTTAATATTTTTTTCATACTTTTATTTCCTCCCTCAAAAGTACTAAATCATTATAACATAGATATTAAATATTCACAAAATGTTTACGAAAATTGCATTGCTTTATGTAACAAAAGGAGTTCAGAATTAACCTGAACCCCTTTTGTTAAACAGTTAAATGATTTATTTTTCGTCTTTATTAGCACGATCAATAGAATCATAAAGCTTAGTGATATAATTACCACTAAAGCAAGACATGCATAAATCACAGTTTCCATCCATATCATGCTTAACAGATTTCTTTAATCCTTCCATTGAAATAAATGCTAAAGAATCAGCTTCAATGAATTGACATAGTTCTTCTACATTCATACGATGTGAGATTAATTCTTCCAAAGTAGAAATATCTACACCGTAGAAACATGGGAACTTAATAGCTGGAGAAGCAATTCTTACATGCACTTCTGTAGCTCCTGCTTCTTTTAATAATTTTACAATACGCTTAGAAGTTGTACCTCTTACGATTGAGTCATCAATCATGATAACTCTCTTACCTTTAACGATTGAAGAAACAGCTGAAAGCTTCATTCTTACACCACGTTCACGCATTTCCTGTGTTGGCTGAATAAATGTTCTACCTACATATTTATTCTTGATGAGCCCCATTTCATAAGGAATACCAGATGCTTCAGAGTAACCAATAGCAGCTGAAATAGAACTATCAGGTACACCAATTACTAAATCTGCTTCAACGGGTGCTTCTTCAAATAAAGTCTTACCACAAGTCTTACGTGCTGTATGAACATTAATACCATCTAGATTACTATCAGGTCTAGAGAAGTAAATATATTCCATTGCACATAGCTTATTGCAGATAGGTAAAGTTTCAGTATACTTCTTAGATTTAATAATACCATCTTTAACACGGATAATTTCACCTGGTTCTACATCTCTTACAAACTCTGCTCCAGCAATATCTAAAGCACATGTTTCAGATGAGAACATATAACCTCCACTTGGAAGTCTACCCATAGATAATGGTCTTAAACCATATCTATCTCTTGCAACATATAGAGCATCCTCTACAAGAATAACAAATGCGAATGCTCCATCAATTTTTTCTAATGATTTACAGATACGATCTACAAAACGTCCTGTTTCTCTCTTAATTAAATGACCAAGAACCTCTGTATCACTTGTTGAATTAAAGATTGATCCGTTTTCTTCAAGTTCCTTCTTTAATGAGTTAGCATTTACAATATTACCATTATGGGCAATACCCATCATACCATCGAGAGTACGGAATAAGAATGGCTGAACATTCATGATTCCTCCCCCACCTGCAGTTGAATAGCGGACATGTCCAATAGCTGCATTACCAGATAATTTTTTTATCTTTTCTTTATCGAATACTTCACTTACTAAGCCTTCACCCTTATGGATGTTTAGCTTTTTTTTGTTATTGCGGACAACAATACCTGCAGCCTCCTGTCCACGATGTTGTAAAGAATGTAGACCATAATATGTTAATTGAGCAGCATTGTCATCTCCCCATATAGCAACCACTCCACACTCTTCATGTAATTCATCATGATTCTTGATCATAATAGCCTCCTGTTTAATAGATTTCATTGATATAGCGCTTCTCAAGAGGTATATCATCCTCCTGATTACACATCATTGTGATCATATCTGTTTTTTCACCATGAATAGACGCCATGCAATCTGTTTCGATGCGAATGTCTTTATAGAAATAAACAGAAATCGTTTTGAGGATGTCATCTAAATATTCTTTATTGTATATAAATTCTGAAATATAGACAAACTTCCCCCTATCATTATAAATCATATATCCCTGTTGTCCATACTCATTTTTAAATGTTAGGATTGAATCGTTAAATGCAGCACATCTTTTTCTTAAATAGTTGTTGAAATAGTCTTCATCACGTATTAAATAATGGCTAAAATCTCTCACATAGAGATTATATGCATCATAGAGATGATTTATATCCTGTGATAGGCATATTCTACTAGGAAGCGCATATTTTGCTTTGTCAAGTTTATAAAGAATATGTCTATGTGATTCTTTAAAGCCAAAAGGCACATAGATTTCAGGATGATAAGCTTGAAGATAAATACGCTTGCCTTTATAAACTTCTAAAACATGATTCATTAATAATTTCATGAATCCCTGTCCTTCATAATCTCTTCTAGTAGACACACCTAGAATAAAATAGCTGTCTTCGTAATCTTTCACCTTAAAAGGAACAATTTGTAAGGCGGAAACGATTTGATTCTTGAAGCGGACTACATAAGTGTTTTCTATCTTAAATCGATATTTGAAATAAAATTCAGTAGAGATTTCATCTTCATCTTCAAAGCGGTCCATCCAGATTTCTTTAATGTCTTCTATGTCTTCATCATTCGCCTGATCAACAATGGCATCATTGATGTAGATACGGCTTTTTTCAACCATTTTACAAGGATGCATGCGTTCCTTAGAGATACGAAGATTTTCTATCCCCATATCTTCTTCTCTATTCACATATTTAAAATCAGCACATTCATGTTCTAAAAATTCTTTTCTTAAAGTGACATAAAGTCCTCTGATTGTTTTATCTGCCTTTTCAATATGAATTTGTATTGTTTCATGTTTTAAAGGAGAGCCGATCATAAATGCTTTTAATTCATCATTGATGAATATGCCACCAATCTTAATTGGCAGCTGATCCTGCGTAGAGAGAAGATACATAATACCATACACTTCAGAGGTTAAAGATTCACTTTGTTCATTTTCTCCCCTTTCCCATTTGAGAAGATCAGTAAAAATCATTGGCATATCCTCATCTGCATTAAGCGTACGGTATTCATAATCAGGATATTGTGAGATGAAGTTATGATAGTTATTTCTCATTTTCTGCATCTTTTTACCCGATAAAGTAATTAATTTCTCTTTATCATAGACATAATCATCTAAATCTCTTGTATGCTCATAAACAAACTTTCCAGGGCATACCTTTTTTAATTTCTCTACAAAAGAAGGAACTGCACAATCAATCATAAAAGGAAATTGATGTTCTTTTGCATAGTCAATCATATATTCAATAGCTTCTTTGTAGTATTCATGAGACGCAAAAGGCATCGCAAAAAAGCGATGACCTTTATAGTTATGAAGCATGATGCAGAAGTGGTCATGAATTTCATATTCAATATGATATTCATGATTCCACATCATCATTGTAACAAAATTTGAGTTATAACCTTCGTAATCTGCTTTATCTAGAAAAGGTAATATAATATTTAAATCAGATAATTTTAAGGGTTTCATCTTATTTTCCAAGCATCATATGTATAAATTGTTTAGCTACACGCCCAGAATAGCCTCCGTTTCTTAATTCCCATTCCATAGCTAAACGATGGAGTTCGTCATGATCAATATTTAGGTGATACTGATCTGCAAGTCCATCCACTATATCAAGATAGTGCTGCTTATCTGGATGAACATAAAGAATCTGAACACCAAAACGGGCAACAAGTGATAACTTTTCCTGTTTTGCATCGTTCACATTGATTTCAGAATCATCTCTTTCACTCCAAGTTTCCTTGATCAGATGTCTACGGTTACTTGTAGCGTAAATAAGTACATTATCAGGCTTTTTCTCTAATCCACCTTCAATCACTGCTTTTAGGTACTTATATTCTGTTTCATATTCTTCAAAAGAGAGATCATCCATAAAGATAATGAACTTATAGTTACGATTCTGTAATTCTCCAATGATTTCTGGAAGATGAATGAATTGATGCTTATACACTTCAACCATTCTTAAACCATCTTTATAATAACGATTTAAAATAGCTTTAATACTTGATGATTTGCCAGTTCCATTATCACCATATAATAAGACATTGTTTGCTTTCTTACCTTTGATGAATGCTTCTGTATTTGCAATTAAACGATCTTTTTGACGTTCATAACCAATGAGCTGTTCAAGTGTGTTATCTTCTATATGATTAATAGAAACGATATTTCCATCTACATATCTAAAAGCCTTATTTAAACCGTATTTACCAACACCATACTTGTGATAATGATTATAGAGGATGTTATAAAAATCTTCAACTGATGTGCTTTTTGCAAGATTAATTTGTAATTTGCTAAAGACTTCATAAATCTCTTTGTTGATAATTGGTTTAGAGTGAGAGAAGTGGAAAAAGATTTCTCTGTTTAATCCTTCTAAATCATCAAATGATGAATGAAAAAGATCATAGAAATAAGTAAGATCTCTCATAACAAGTGCCTTTAATGTATCATTCACGTCTGCTTCGCGTTCTAATGAGAGTGAAAATGCATTTTCATGCATAGCAAGCAAATGTGTAAGAAGACTCTGCATGAGGTTATCATGAAGATCATATTTTTCAGCCACCTGTAGGAATTTTGCAATAAAATCATGTTCAATAACTTTGTTATCGAGCTGGTCAACATTCTTTAAAAGGAAAAGTGCATCTTCATCATCAGTAAGCTGATAATATACTGTTAAATCACTTAAATACACGGATAAAACCTTCTTTCATTAGTTTTTGAAACTATGGATAGGTGCTGGAATACGTCCACCACGATTCACGAATTCATCACATGAGAATGAATTAACTGGCATGATTGGAGCATAACCTAATAATCCACCGAATTCAACTGTATCTCCTACATCCTTACCAATAACTGGAATAAGTCTAACAGCAGTTGTTTTCTGGTTGATCATACCGATAGCCATTTCATCTGCAATAATACCAGAGATTGTTTCAGCTTTTGTTTCACCAGGAATTGCAATCATATCAAGACCTACAGAACATACACAAGTCATTGCTTCTAGCTTTTCTAAAGTTAAAGATCCTGCATTGACTGCATCAATCATCCCCTGGTCTTCACTCACTGGAATAAAGGCACCTGAAAGGCCACCTACATAAGAAGATGCCATAACGCCACCCTTCTTAACCTGGTCATTTAAGATTGCAAGTGCAGCAGTTGTACCTGGAGCCCCTACTCTTTCAAGACCCATGCTCTGTAAGCAGTCTGCGATTGAGTCACCAATAGCTGGTGTAGGTGCTAAAGATAAGTCAATAATACCAAATGGAATACCTAATGCTTCAGAAGCTTCTAAAGCAACTAACTGACCAACACGAGTGATCTTAAATGCTGTTTTCTTGATGATTTCGCAAAGTTCACCAAAGTCTTTACCCTTCGCATTTTTAATCGCTTTATGCATAACACCAGGTCCACTAACACCAACATTAATAATAGCATCAGTTTCACTTATACCATGGAAGGCACCAGCCATAAATGGGTTATCATCTGGGGCATTACAGAAAATAACAAGCTTAGCACAACCTATAGATTCAATATCTTTAGTTGCATATGCTGTTTTTTTCACAATCTGTCCAAGTAATGCGACAGCATCCATATTAATACCTGTCTTAGTAGAACCAACATTAACACTTGAACATACAAATTCAGTTTCCTTCATAGCTTGTGGAATAGACTCAATAAGCATACGTTCTGCCTTGGTCATACCCTTAGAAACAATAGCAGTGTAACCACCAATGAAGTTGATACCAAGTTCTTTGGCACATTTATCCAATGTCTTGGCAATTTGTACATAGTCTTCTGGCTTCTTGCAGGCTGAAGATCCGATTGTTGCAATAGGCGTAACAGAGATACGCTTATTCACAATAGGAATACCATATTTCTTTTCAATAGACTGTCCTACTGGTACAAGATTTCTTGCAGTAGACATGATTTTGTTGTAAATATTGTCACAAAGAACATCTAATGAAGAATCAATACATTCAAATAAGCTAATACCGATTGTAATTGTTCTTACATCAAGATTTTCCTGTTCAATCATTTTGTTTGTTTCAATAACTTCGAATTGATTAATCATCTCCACATCTCCTTATAATCTATGCATCATATTAAAAATTTCTTCATGCTGAATTTTAATATCAACCCCAATTTCCTGACCTAAAGCAGCAAGTTCATCTGATAAGTCATTAAAAGCTTTAGTAGAAGCATCATGATTAACAATCATCATCATATTGAAATAGCCTTGTACAATAGTCTGAGAGATGTCTAAAATATTCACATCATTTTCAGCAAGATAAGTACATACCTTTGCAATAATACCTACCTGGTCCTTTCCCACTACAGTAATAATCCCTTTTTTCACAGTCGAATCCTCCGATTTCATAAATTTTTAAACATTATAGCAAAACTAAGTAAAAAGATAAATAAAAAGTGTAAAAAATATGCTTAGACTAAATAATAGCCTATAAAAGTAATTTTAACTGTACATAATATTTTGAAATAAAAAAAGAGAAGGAATATCTCCCTCTCTTTGTGTGTTTATGTTATTCACCTAATAATTTAAGAGCACTAGCAAGAACAGCCTTACCGTTCATTGTTCCGTAATCTCTCATATCGATAACGTCAACAGGGATAGCACCAGCTTTTCTTGAAGCAGCTAACTTTTCGATTGCGGCTTTCTGGAATCTAACCTGTGGGCCAAGTAAGATGCAGTCAACTTCTTCTAATACTCTAGGTGCATCAGAGAATGGTAAAGCAAAGATCTTTGCTTCTACTCCCTGTTCCTTAGCTGCAGCTTCCATTTTAGTTACTAATAAGCTAGTAGACATACCTGCAGAACATACTAATAAAATTGTTTTCATTGTCATTACTCCTTTTCTAATTTCTATATACTAATTATACTAATTTTTAGACCTGATGTAAACACTTACCCAAAAGTTTTTTCGGCATAATAGAAAAAAGGATATTCAAAAGGCTATAAATTTAATTTATAATATTTTTGAGGTGGTTAAAATGAGAATATTAGTTGTAAGTGATTCGCATATGTATAATGATATATTGGAAGATATTACAAAAAAATGGAAAAATAAAGTGGATTTATTGGTACATTGTGGGGATTCATCATTACCTCCTAATGATCCATTACTTAAGGATTATAATATAGTTGTACATGGAAATCATGATGAAGAGGTTTTTCCTCACTATGTAGTCTATGAAGATATATTTGTGACACATGGTAATGATTATCACGTTTATAGTGGCTATGATGAACTAATAGAAGCATGTAAAGAAAATAAATGTCATATATGCTTTCATGGACATACACATGTCCCTACTATTCAGGTTCATGAAGGTATTACTTTTGTGAATCCAGGCAGTGCTATGATCAATCGTGGAAGTTATGGTTATGGGACTTATGCAATTGTTGATACTGAACCTTTTAATGTTATTTTTTATGATAATCTAGATCATCATATTTGTAATCAGGAAGTACTTGATGAAGGTATGCAGTTACTAAAAGAATTTAAGAAGCTTGTAAAGAATATGAAATAAAGGGAGATAGTACGCTATCTCCCTTTAAAACTATTTTTCTTCTAATCTTTTTCTCTTATATTCAATGATGAACATGACTTCTTTAAGATCTTCATCTGGTAACTCAGATAATAATCGTGCAATATTCGCAATATTATAGTAGTCATATTTCTTACCACTCATGATTTCTTCAACACTACGTCCATATAAGCGTGAAAGAACTTTTAATTCTCCAACTGTCACATCTCTTTTACCATTTTCAATATCTGAAATTGCAGAATGAGGTACATTAAGATGTGCGGCTACCTCTTTTTGTGTAAGGTTTTTAAAAGTTCTATAAGTTTTTAGACGTTTAGCGAGATCCATATCTAATGCCATAAAGTTTACCTCCCCATTTCTATCTGTGGTTTATTATAACACAAAAAAATTGTGGTGGCAATTTAGGAATTATGAAAAATATAGATTTTATCTAAAATGTTATTTGAAATATCCTACTACATAAGACTGTTTTAAATCACTTTTTTTCCCTTTAGAAGTACGTTTTTTAATGTCTTCTAAAACGGTTACAGTCTCATTTTCTGTTTCTGTAGTCATCATAATAAAATATGAAATGTTCATAGATTGATGATTTTCAACATAGATTGGCTCATTATGAAGAATATGATTACGACATGATGAGTCTGTAAAAATTTCAAAAGATACTCCTTTTCTATCTACAATCTTATAGCTATGCTTTTTACACATACCACAATGAGGTACTTTTTTATGAAAATAAGATTGTGAAATAACACAATGTTCACTAATCATATTCTCTGTTTTACCATAAATAGGTAAAATTAGATCGGCATTGTAATCCTTCATCTGTCTGATCTGTTTTCTTGTACATTCAAATGATGCAATAACAGGTTCTTTAAATGCATAAGCATCATAATGGTTATAAATATTAAATCCTTGACCAATAATAAGAGGATGATCTTTTAATAATCTATAACTACCAAAGTCATTGACAATTAGAGTATTGAATTCTTTCAATAATGGATTGTGAATGACTTCAGCTATATCTTTATCATGCATAATACGAGGCAGATAAAGATTAGGTACTTTATCATATTCATTAAAGCAAGCTAATGCTTCTTTTAAATGGTCGTCATAGTAATAATATACATGATCATAATATTTAAGAGCAATTTCTAACTGTTTTACATTAGAAACTACTACATGATATTCTGATGCAACCTGTGGAATAACTTTAAGAGGCTGAATTTCCTTTATAGGAGCTTTATGTAACTTCTTAAAGGTAAATAATTCATCAAGCTTAGAAAGTGCCTCACGACGCATATTATTGACAATAGTGATAGGTATAAATAATGAATCATCTAAAGAAACATCAATAGAATTTGCTTCATATACAGTATGACCCAGCTTATTTAAATGGTCAGTAATATTCTCTTTAGTTGCTGCACGTTTAGAGGCGGCTTCAATAATCTGTTCACTAACTACAGTAATCTCTTCTCCATCACACTTTACGATAAGAGAACATGGCTTATTAAGAGATGCTTTAAAATACATATCAATCATGCGATATTTCTTCTCTTGCTGATATGTTTTCTGCATGCGGTTAATAGTATCTACACTAATTGTCTTATTGACAGTACCACTCTTTACTACATCATCAAATTCAATCTGGACATTCATTCCTGCTTCTGCTTTATTAATCAGTTTATTCTGATAATAGATCTTATTGACAGGTCTTCCTTTATCTATTTCAGTAAAGACAATAGAATCCCCTTGGGTTAAATCATTTTTCAGGGCAATAGAGACGCGTTTACTACGATAGTCATATCCTTTGACGTAACCTAGAAAAACACCTTGATTGCCTGAAAAAGTCTCATCTACAATCTTGTTGTCTTTAAATGGATAACCAGATGTATAATGACGATTAAACATCTGGTTCATATCATTGAAGTTCTCTTTTGTATAATTAGGTGTACCATCATAATAATGCTTAATGGCTTTAGAATACACTTGAGTGACTGCAGCGACATATTCAGGACGCTTCATACGCCCTTCTATTTTTAAAGAAGCGACACCTGCTTCAATATACTCATTAATATGATTAGAGGTACACAGATCCATAGTAGACATTAAATAGCTTGTATTAATGATTTTTCCATCTTCTTCCAAACTATAAGGTAAACGACATGGTTGTGCACAGGCTCCTCTATTACCGCTTCTTCTACCAATCATACTAGACATCAAACATTGTCCAGAATAGCCTACACATAAGGCACCATGCGCAAAAACTTCAATCTCTAAATCTGTATGAGAACAGATGTATTTGATTTCATCAATTGTATTTTCTCTTGCAAGAACAACTCTCTTGACGCCTAATTCTTCAAAATAGCGTAATGCTTCGAGTGACATGACACTCATCTGAGTAGAAGTATGAAGTTCCATATCTGGATATCTTTCATGTACAAGCTTTAATAAGCCGATATCCTGGATAAGTAATGCATCAATCTGTAAATCATATAAACTATCAATTAATGATAAAACATCCTTCATTTCATCATCTTGATATAATGTATTAACAGTCACAAATATTCTAACATTTCTTAAATGAGCATATTGTACAGCTTGATTGAGTTCTTCTAAGCTGAAATTCTTTGCAAAGGCACGTGCTGAAAAGGCAGTTGTTCCAAGATAAATCGCATTAGCGCCATTCGCAATAGCGCACTGCAGAGACTCAAAATCACCTGCAGGGGCCAATAATTCAATTCTATTCATTTTATATGAGCTTCTGAGCTAGATCATAACACATATGTGCTGATGACTTTGCAGCTTCCTTAAGATACTGATCAAACTGGATAGAACTGCTGCCTTTATCAAAAATATCACTTAATCCACGTGCAATAATGAATGGTTTATTAAAGACTGTACATACCTGAGCTACTGTTGCAGCTTCCATTTCTGAGCACAATGCATCAGGGAAGTGTTCTTTAATTGCATCTACCTGGTCTTTTCTTGCAACAAACTGATCACCAGATACAATAAGACCACTGTATACAGTTAAGCCATTATGTTCAAATATTTCTTTTGCATAAGATATAAGAGTAGGATCTGCTTCATAGTAAAGAGGCATATCAGGAATCTGTCCGTAAGGACGTCCAAAAGCAGTGACATCTACATCATGATGAACAACCTTTTCACTAATGATGACGTCACCAACATTTTCTTTTAAATCAAGTCCACCGGCAGAACCAACATTGATTACATGATCAATATCAAAGTTCTTTAATAAAAGAGTGGCTGAAATAGCGGCATTGACTTTACCGATACCACCCTGTACGACAACAACTTCTTTTTTTCCTAAGAAGCCTTCATAAAAATGATAATTACATTCTTGGTATTCGTTTTCAACTTTCATCAACGCAAGAATTTCATTCACTTCTTCTTCCATTGCTCCAATAATACCTAACATGTTAATCCCTCACTTTCTTTACTACAAATATAATGCGTTCACACTCTTCCTGGTATTCATCAAAATCGCTATAATAAGCAATAGACTTAAAGCCTGCTTTTTTAAGCATTTTGACATATTCTTCAACAGGAAGAGTTTTTTGATGATGTGTTTCATCAACATGATGACCGTCTTCATCAATAATAATATGATGCGTAATCCCACCTTTGTTGTCACTTTCCACATCCCATGAGAAGAAGAAATCTTCATCCTCATTTTTTTCATGATAATCATCTAAGATCACATTGCATTTATAAAGGCTGTTGACATCAAAGATGAAAGTACCATTGTATTTCAATCCTTCATAAACGTTATTGAAGACATCCTGTACCTTTTTCTTACTTAAAACATAGTTGATAGCATCGGTTAAACAAAGGATAGTATCGACAGGCTGAGAGAGTGCAAAATCACACATATCGATTGTTTCAGTTAAAAGTTCAACACCTTCATCTTTTGCTTTTAAGGCTGTGATGTTTACCATATCTTCAGATAAATCAGTGGCTAGAACCTGATGCCCTTCTTTTGCGAGTTCAATAGCAGTCAAGCCTGTTCCACATCCAAGTTCTAATACTGTTTTAAGATCAGCATGTTCATGAATGAATTTTAAATAATCTGAATAGAAGTCTGGGTCCATTAAAGAATCATAATAATAAGAAAACTCTTTATAGGCAGCCATTATGCAAGATACTCCTTGATATCAATAGTAGGCATATCGCTCCATAATTTTTCTAAATTATATTCTTTACGTGCTTCTTCAGAGAAGATATGACAAATCACATCACCTGCATCGATAAGGATCCATTCCGCATTGCCACGGCCTTCTATGCTTTTAATTTCAAAACCATTCATTTCACATTGATCAACAACATTATCCTGAATTGCATTTAATAAACGTTTATTAGATGCAGTACATAAAATAAATGTGTCATATAAAGGAGAGGCGTTCTCCATATTGATTGCCACAATATCCTGGGCTAATTTATCGTCCATTGCTTTCACAATACATTCTACTTTAGTCATTATTAACTCCTTTTACATATTTATCATAAACCTCAAAGAAACATGGGTCGATTGGTCGATGCTTCTTTGTTGAAAATTCATAAAAATCAGTCAGACAGTTTCTAAATCCTGCTTCAATATCATGCTTACATAAAGTAATCTGTTCTGATGAATCATATCCTCTTAAAGGATCCAACTTATCAGCACAATATAAGCACATACCAAGAAGACTCATGGATGTAGAAGCCGTTGTATGATCTTCAATTGCTTTTAAGATTTCTTCATCACTTATAAGAAATTCATTCTCACATACATAACGTGAGAGCCATTGATGCCAGATAGGTTCAGGCTGATCTAAATGAGAAGCATAATACTTCTTCATCAGTTTTTTAGCCTGATCATGAGGCATTTCTTTTGCAACATCATGCATCATGCCGGCAATATAGCCCTTGAGAGGATCGATGCCATTACTTTCACAAAAATCTCTCGTTAGAGAAGCGACACTTAGAGTATGTTTATAGCGTTTTTCTTTCATTCTATTTCTAATCATAGTTTCAAGATAAAGGCCATTTTGAGAGATATATCTAAGTACATCTTTATCGAGCATATCTAATGCCCCTTCTTTAATTTCTGTGCTAGATGCTGTGATTTCTACATTATCCATCTTAATAAAGTGATATGTCTCTAAATTAGGATGAGTTGTAGGATAACCACCTCTATTAAATGCAACAAGCTGGACTAATTTTGAAATATCTTCCGCATTTTTCCATTTTTCAAAAGCCATTGCCTGATCCATACCCATTAAATAATACAATGTATCATCAGGGTACATCTTCTTTAATGCATGAATTGTATCAATTGTATAATTCTTCTCATTACTTAAAGAATCAAGTTCAATAGTACATACTTTCATTTTTGGATCCTGGTGAATCGCAATCTCTATCATTTCTTTACGACTTGCGCCAGGGGCATTCTGATTATCCTTCCAAGGGTTGTTTTTAGTAGGAATGAAGTAAAATGAATCAAGAGAAAGCGAAGTAATTGCTTCGCTTGCAATCTCTATATGCCCTTTATGGATAGGATCAAAACTACCACCAAGTAAACCAATCTTCATTATATTTTATAAATTCCTTTTTCACTTGATTTAAAGAAGATGATTGTATGTCCAATAATATGAACAACATCTGCTTTAGTACCCATTGAGATTTCTAAAGCCACTTCATTCACTGTTTCAGGGCATGTATCTAATAATTTAACTTTAATAAGTTCTTTTGCTTTTAAGGCATCATTGATGCTGTTGATCTGTTTTTCACCGACACCATCTTTACCAACCTGGAAAATTGGCTTTAAGCTATGTGCTTCACTTCTTAAAAATTTCTTCTGTTTACTATTTAACATTCATTTATCCTCTAAATTAAACTTTCTCTCATAAATACATCAATACCGTCAGGTACATAAACCTTAATCTTACCTTTAGGTGCATGAATACAAACAAATCCTAAACCTGAAATCACAATATCACGCTTTTCTTCTGGTAAAGTGAATTCATAAGCTTTCATTTCCTTCATTGATGAAGCAGGTCCATAAACCTGTAACTGTTTATGTCTATTAAACAATTCATCTGCTTTTTCAGTCTTTGTACGATGAATCTGCATATTTCTCGAGAAGTAGCAGATAAAGTTTCCTTTATTTCCTTTTGTATAATCAATTCTCGCAAAACCGCTGAAGAAGATTGACTGATCAGAATTCAACTGAAAAGACATAGGTCTTACTTCTCCCTGAGGCATGATATAAGCTAAATCTTTCTCATCCACAATGGATGTGTACTGATGTTCATTCAAGATACCTGGAGTATCATATAAAGATGAATGATCATCAAGAGGAATCTTGATTAAGTCAAGTGTCGTACCAGGGAATTCACTTGTAGTAATAAGATTAGTCGTATCTGAATAGTTCTTCAGCATACGGTTGATAAATGTAGACTTACCAACATTTGTGATACCTACGACATAAACATCACGGCCATGACGATATTCATCAATCTTGTCGAAGATTTCATCAAAGTTCATATTCTTCTTGCCGCTTGTTACAACAACATCAAGAGGCTTGATTCCATATTCCTTGAATTGTCTTCTTACCCATGTATTAAGGCGATGTTCCTTTAAAGACTTAGGTAAGATATCTCTTTTATTTGCCAGCACAAGTACATCATTATATCCAATATGACGCATAAGACCAGGTACAAGTGAACCATTAAAGTCAAATAAGTCAACGATATAAACAACTAAACAATCTTTTTCTCCCACAGTCTGTAAAACACGTAAGAAATCATCTTTAGTTAAATGAGATTCCATTTTCTGATGATAATGCATTAATTTATAACATCTTTGACAAAGAATCTTTTCTTTGCTTAAAGCAGACTCTGGCACATAGCCAGGCTTTTTAGTATCAGCGCTTTGAATGATGGCGCCACATCCATAACATCTTATTTCTGTCATATATACCTTCCTTTTCTTAGGTCATTTTACACTATTTTTATTCAATTACATAGAGGTAGAAAGGATATTTCCTACTTTTCATCAAGATAATCATCCATTGAAATAAATTCAAACTCTGTATCAGGATCCCCTTCCATCTCATCAAATAGATTTGGATCTTTAATTGTGAGATCTACTTTATTTTCCTCTATTTTCTTTTTTGCATGTTCTTTAATCACCATAGAGCGTGTGAGATGTACATCATCAATAAAATCAAATGGGCATTGTTTTAAAGTGTTGGCCTTAGCGCTTAGTGCACCAAAGCTGATATCTTTAGATACAAGCTTCATTGTTTCTGTACCACTCTTAATAGTAAATTCATCCTGTGGATTACAGATAAATCCAGTAAAAATCTTAGTTGGTTTTGTCTTTAATGATTTAAATAACAATGTTCCTTTAGTTGCACGATGACATGCTGGAATATCACTTATATGAATACGTTTAAAATGGGCAGGATTCAAAACAAGTAATAAAGACGAAGCGATTGAAGGATCAAAGACACTCATAAAGGCAACCTCATCATCACGCATATTGATGCCTTTTACGCCACCTGCTTTTACACCTAATATAGATATTTCATCTTCACTATATAAAGTACCATATCCTGCTTTAGTGACAGTAATAATACCCTTTGTTCCATCACTTATATCAACACTGATAAGTTCATCATTATCCTTTAAATTCATACACTTTAATGGCTTAGAGAAACGGCTGACATTAAAGTCCTTAATACTTACACGTTTAATTTGTCCATTCTTGCTTGATAAGACAACATATTGGTCTAAATCGAATGATTTAACAAGAATATTACCAATAATCTTCTCATCATTACCTAATTTAATTAAATAACTTAGATGTTTACCTAGATCCTTCCACTTGAAGTCTTCTAACTTATAAACAGGCACGAAACAATAGTTTCCTTTATTTGTGAATGAAAGAATGACATCCAATGTATTGGCTTCAAATAAGTCAACAAGCATATCAGTATCTTTTTTCCCAAATGTATTCTCATCAGAGGCTTTATAAGAACGTGTAGAAATCTTCTTGAAGTAGCCATCACGTGTAATAGATACATAAACATCTTCAGAAATGATCATTGCCTGCTGGTTCACAGACGTATCCATGATTTCATCTTTAATTTCAGTCAAACGAGGTGTTGGATATTTCTTCTTAACCCCTTTTAACTCATCTATAATTACTTTTCTTAATACTTTTTCACTAGTTAAAATCGCATTTAAACTTTCAATGAGAGCCTGTAATTCTTTCTGTTCATTTTCTAAGGATACAATATCAGTATTTGTCAAACGATAAAGCTGTAAAGTAACAATCGCTTCTGCCTGTCTTTCAGTGAAGCCAAAAGCGTTCATTAAATTCACTTTTGCATCCGCCTTATCCTTAGACGCTCTAATTGTCTTGACTACTTCGTCAAGAATAGAAATAGCCTTGATAAGCCCTTCTACAATATGCTCACGTTCCTGTGCTTTATTGAGATCAAAAATAGAACGCTTAGTAACGACTTCACATTCATGTTTGATATAGCCATCAAGAATATCTTCAATACCCATTAATACTGGACGCTTATCCTTGATTGCAGTCATATTATAGTTATAGTTCTTCTGTAAATCTGTATTTTTAAAGAAGTAGTTCAATGTATTTCTTGCATCAACATCCTTCTTTAAATCAACTGCAATACATAATCCATTACGGTCAGATTCATCTCTGACTTCAATAATTCCATCAATATCACGATTAAACTGAATCTCAGCCATCTTTCTTACAAGTTCAGCCTTATTGACTTCATAAGGGATTTCTGTAATAAGAATCTGATTGATATTCTTCTGTTCTACAATTTTATAACGTGAACGAACAACAACCTTACCACGACCAGTTCTTAAGGCAGTCGCAATATCACTGGCTCCTTCAACAATCGCTCCAGTAGGGAAATCAGGCCCTTTAATGAATTGATGAAGTTCATCAAATGAACAATGAGGATGCTTAATACGGTAAATAGTAGCATCAATCACTTCCTCTAAATTATGAGGAGGAATATCAGTGGCATAACCAGCTGAGATTCCTGTAGCTCCATTAACTAATAAGTTCGGATATTTTGCAGGAAATACAGTTGGTTCATATTCAGTATCATCGAAGTTGAGTGCCATCGGCACTGTTTCTTTATCAATATCCTTAATGAGATCAAGTGCAATAGGTGCGAGACGTGCTTCAGTATAACGCATGGCAGCAGCTGGGTCATTATCAATAGATCCGTTATTACCTTGCATATCTACTAAAGGCATACGCATCTTCCAATCCTGTGATAAACGAACCATTGCTTCATAAACAGAAGAATCTCCATGAGGATGATAATTACCAATAACAGTACCGACCGTCTTAGCTGACTTACGATATGGCTTGTTAGGAAGATTTCCTTCTTTCCACATAGCATATAGAATTCTTCTTTGTACTGGCTTTAATCCATCTCTTACATCAGGTAATGCACGATCCTGGATAATATATTTAGAATAACGTCCAAAGCGGTCACCCATGATATCCTCTAAGGACATAATAATATTTTTTTCTGTCATGTTTGATCACCTATCCTTCCATAAAGAAGCTATCTTCTAATGAGAATTGTACATTGTTTTCAATCCATTCACGTCTAGGCTGTACTTTATCACCCATTAATACAGAAACACTTCTTTCTACAATTGCTGCATCATCAATAGTAACCTGAATGAGTGTACGTGTTTCAGGATTCATAGTTGTTTCCCATAACTGTTCAGCATTCATTTCACCAAGACCTTTGTAACGCTGTACATCGTAGCCTCTTCCCATCTTCTTACGTGCGGCTTCTAAATCCTTTTCATCCCAGCAATAGATGACGTTGTCTTTTTTGCCGGATTTCTTAGAAACTTTATAAAGAGGTGGCATAGCGATATAAACTTTACCAGCTTTGATCAAATCACGCATATAACGATAGAAGAATGTAAGCAACAAAATCTGGATATGTGCTCCATCAGTATCCGCATCGGTCATGATGATAATCTTATCATAAGCACTATCATCCGCATTAAAATCAGCACCTACACCCGCATTAATTGTATTAATCATTGTGCTGATTTCTTCGTTCTTTAAAATATCTGCCTGCGTGGCTTTTTCTGTATTGATAACTTTACCACGAAGTGGAAGAATAGCCTGGAATTTACGGTCTCTTCCCTGTTTTGCACTACCACCGGCAGAATCACCCTCGACAAGATATAATTCATTCTTACGCTTGTTCTTAGACTGTGCAGGGGCCAATTTACCACTAAGGAATTTCGCCTCACGGTTATTTTTACCTTTTCTTGCCTGTTCCTTAGCCTTACGTGCTGCCTGTCTTGCATTTGCTGCTTTGATCATCTTTTCAATCAGCTTTTCTGCAATATCTTTATTTTCTTCCAAGAAATAAGTAATACGTTCAAAAGTAACATTCTCTAGAATATTACGGGCAATAGGTGAACCAAGCTTAGATTTGGTCTGTCCTTCAAACTGAAGATATTTTTCTGGAATTTTGACAGAAATAATAGCATTCAATCCTTCACGTACATCGCTGCCTTCAAGATTCTTATCCTTTGCCTTTAATAAGGCATATTTTCTCGCATATTCATTAAATACCTTAGTCAAACCAGAACGGAATCCTACTTCATGTGTACCTCCATCTCCAGTACGTACTAAATTAACAAAAGAAATAATATTCTCTTGATAGCTTTGTGTAAACTGCATCGCAATCTCTACTTCTATTTCGTTATTTGTATCATCAAAAGAGATAATAGGTGATACAGCTTCCTTATCATTATTGATCCAGTCAATAAATTCTTCCAAGCCTTTCTCATACTGATATGTTTCATCTTTATCAGTACGTTCATCAATAAGTTCTATTGTCATTCCCTTCAATAAGAATGCATCTTCACGTAGTCTTTCACTAATTGTTTGGAAACTAAATGTTGTGGTAGAGAAAATAGAAGCATCAGGTTTGAAATGAATAATTGTACCTGTCTTATTTGTTTTCCCTACTTTCTTTAACTTTCCAATTTTTGTAGCACCCTTTTCAAAGCGCTGTGTATGAATGACACCATCACGATGGACAGTGACCTCTAAAAATTCACTGAGGGCATTTACTACAGAAGAACCTACACCATGTAGTCCTCCTGAAGTCTTATAACCACCATCTTCTGAGAACTTACCACCAGCATGTAATACTGTTAAGATAACTTCTGTTGTTGGCTTTCCTGTTTCTTTATTAATACCTGTTGGCATACCACGGCCTTCATCTTCGACCGTTACGCTGTTGTCTTTATGTAATGTAACTGTAATTTTCTTACCATAACCAGCAATAGCTTCATCAATAGAGTTATCAACGATTTCCCATACAAGGTGATGTAAACCACGAGAATCAGTTGAACCGATGTACATTCCTGGTCTTTTTCTAACGGCTTCTAGACCTTTTAAGATTTGAATATCAGATTCATCATAATGTGCATTTGACATGAGCATACCTCCTCAACTTGACTAGTATAACACAAAAAGGAATTTATAGGAAAGTTTGATTTTTTGTAGTATTTATGTATAATGATTTTTTGTGAGGTGAGTCGATGAAATATTTAATTATAATCATCTGTTTATTAATAAGTTATCTATATGGTTCAATACCTTTTGCCTTAGTCATTGGTAAAGTGTTTTATAATACTGATGTTCGTCAATATGGATCACATAATCTAGGTGGTACCAATGCAGGAAGAGTACTAGGCAAAAAAGCCGGAATGGCAGTTATTTTACTTGATGCAACAAAATGTATCATTACCATCTTACTAACAGGATGGATTGCGAAAGTATCTGGTATTTCAGCAAATATTATCTATCCATGTGCACTATTCTGTATGATTGGTCATTGTTATCCTATCTTTGCGAATTTCCAGGGTGGTAAGGCTGTATCAAGTGCAATCGCCTATACATTAATGACTAATATATATGGTTTTATTATCGCAGTTGCGGTATTCTTAATTACATTAAAGACAACTAAGTATGTATCTTTATCGAGTATCCTTGGTGCGACAGCTGTTCTTATTGCTTCACCATTTATTGGATATTCTACAACTGGAATCATTACTAATATATGTGTTGTTGCACTTATTGTCTATAGACATCGTGCAAATATTATAAGAATAAAAAACGGAACAGAAAATAAAGTCAAATGGTTTTAGCCATTTGACTTTTTTATTTGGAAAATGATTCATTTGACTGGTGTGGAAGGAAATTATTATTTCCATAAACTTCCACAGTAAATGCGCCATTACTATAATCCACAATTGTTTCAGAGCAGCCATCCACAACAGGACTATTGACTTTAATATAGTCTTTTCTATCGAGGTTCATGATAGTGGCCATAATAATAGTAAAACAGAATCCATGAGTGACAATAAATACGTTGTCATAAGGCTTTTTCACAAGATCATTTAAGAAGTCTTTAACTCTTTCTTCAATTTCATCATAGGTTTCCCCTTCTGGAATACCATTGGATATTTCAGGGTGACACCATAAATCATGATAAGCTTTTTTATATTCCTCAGGAATTTCATCAATTTTCTGTCCTTCTAATAGACCAAAATTCATTTCTCGAATGCGTTCATCAGTAATGATGGGCTGATTATCAAATAATAGCTTTGCAGTATCATATGCACGCTTAATAGGACTGGAACAAATAGCATCATAATGATTATTCTTGATATGTTCTTTTAAAGCAAGAATATTATCCATGCCTTCAGGACTTAAAGGAGAATCTTTACATCCTTGAAGTCTTTTTTCTTTATTCCAAAGCGTTTTAGAATGTCTTGTAATTGTAATTTTCATGGTAAATAAAAATAAGGGTTTTATCCCTTATTTATATTGATCATTAACACTTTTCATGATTCTCTTGATCTGAGTTTCGCTAGGTTTACGTCCCATTTCCATAAACATAGCACGAATCATTTTTTCTGAGATTGGTGGGTTTTTCTTTAATTCTCTCTTGAACATCCATCTTGCAAAGAAGAATCCAACAAGAGCACCAATAATTGTAGTAATAATATATCCTGCTACCATTGTAAATACCTCCGTTAACGTTAAATAATTATATCAAACTAGATTATGTTTGTAAATTGTTTTAGTGTTTTAGTACTAATTTAAAGAGAGAATATCCTAAGATATCCTCCCTTTTTGATGGTTTTTATAATGAGTTGTATTCTTTTACAACGTTTTCAACAGTAAAACCATATTCCTTGATGACTCTACTTGCTGGAGCACTTGCCCCAAAAGTATCAACACACATAGTTTTACCATCTAAACCAACATATTTATGCCATCCAAAATCAGATAACATTTCTACAGAAAGACGCTTTCTGCAGCTATTTGGTAAAACGGATTCCTTATATTCATCAGTCTGTGCATCAAATAAATTCATTGAAGGCATAGAAACAACACGTACTGAATGTCCCTGTTTTTCTAATTCTTCCTGTGCATGAATTGCAAGACCTACTTCAGAACCAGAAGCGATAATGATACCTTCTAGATCACCAGATTCTTTTCTAGCAATATAGGCACCATGTAATACATCTTCATAAGTAGAATTTGTAAGGTTTTCTACTGGCTGTCTAGTAAGAATTAATGCAACTGGCATATTCTTTGTTTCAACAGCAATCTTCCAAGATGCAAGCATTTCATTTGCATCAGCTGGACGTAATACTTCAACATCAATACTGCTTCTCAGCATTGCAAGCTGTTCAACAGGCTGATGTGTAGGACCATCTTCACCAACTGCGATAGAGTCATGTGATAATGGAAGAATGATTGGACATTCCTGTAAAGAACCCATTCTTAAGGCTGCTTTAAAGTAATCACTGAATACCAAGAAGCCCCCTGCTGAGATCTTAACACCCTTATGTAATGTCATACCATTCATGATAGACACCATTGCGAATTCTCTGATACCAAAATATACATTTCTTCCAGTATAGTTTTCACAGCTAAATCTTCCTTCACCCTTGATTGATGTCTTAGTAGAAGAAGATAAATCTGCAGTACCAGATAAGAATGTAGGGTTCTGTGCAGCAACTTCCTGAATAATTCTATGAGAAATATTACGAGTTGCTTCTGTATAGCCAGGTTTGAATTCTTTTTGAAGTTCTGTAATATCTAAATGATAATTACCTTCAATAGCATTTTTATATTCTTTATATTCTTCTGGATATTTTTCAGCATATTCTTCAACAGTCTTTAACCATTTCTTATATGCTCTTGTACCACGGTCTTTAACATTCTTCTTGAAATCAGCATAAACTTCTTCAGGAACATAGAAAGGATCATGGTCAAATCCATAAGATAACTTAGCATTCTTACCGTCTTCTTCACCTAAAGGTGCACCATGAACTTTATTAGTTCCCTGGTTGCAAGAACCATAACCAATTACGGTCTTCATGATGATAATAGATGGTTTGAATAACTCTTTCTTAGCACGCTTTAATGCACGGTTGATGGCCTGAATGTCATTACCATCAGCCACTTCGATAACCTGCCAATTCATTGCTTCATATCTCTTCTTTACATTTTCACTGAATGAATATGAAAGAGGACCATCAAGTGTTACTTCATTGGCATCATAGATAACAATAAGCTTTCCTAAAGAGAGATGACCAGCAAGAGAGGATGCTTCATAAGTCACACCTTCCTGCATATCACCATCACCACATAATGCATATGTGTAATGGTCAACAATTGAGCAATCTTCCTTGTTGTATTTTTCGGCAAGGAACTTTTCAGCAATTGCCATACCTGTTGCTGTAGGAACACCCTGACCTAAAGGTCCTGAAGATGCATCTACACCATCTGTGATAGTGATTTCTGGATGTCCAGGTGTTTTTGACTGCCACTGTCTGAACTGTTTTAAATCATCAAGACTTAAATCATAACCAGAAAGATGTAATAAAGCATAAAGTAAAGAACTAGCATGACCACTTGCAAGAACAAAGCGATCCCTATTTTGCCAACTAGACAAAGAGGGATTTATGTTCATCACCTTAGTAAACAATGTATATAAAGCTGGTGCGCCATCAAGAACCATACCTGGATGACCAGAATTTGCCTTATTAATCATGTCAATACAAAGCGATCTTATTGTAGCGATCGATAAATTCGAATCCATTTCGAGTACCTCCTAATCACACTCATTATACATAATTTTAATGATGTGTAAACCATTTTTTACAAAAGTGAAAGGCAATAAAAAAGACAATCTTTTCACAAAGACTGTCTAGTTTATTTTTTTGTGCATTCTTGCTTTTGCAGGAGTGACATCATTACCATTTGCATCTACAACTTTGATGCTCTGAAGCTGCTGTTCAAAGCCTCTTCTAAATTCTTTTAGGTATTTCTGTCTAAGCTTCTGCTGACGAACCTGTTCTTCAGGCGTAAGACCTACTGTCTTCTTTTTATGAGCAAGTGCATTAATTTCATCGATGAGTTTCTGATCAATAGCCATAATGAGCCCCCTGTAAAATTTAAACAAATGAAAAGACCTAAGAGGAGTTGATTATCCCTGTTAAATACAGGTGGGTACCTTGTGAAAAACTTTAGGATCCCTACTCGTAGCAGGTCTTCAACACCGTCTTTCAAACAATCAGGTTCCCTTATCAAAAATGTAGGAAATCCATATACTCTCAGGTCACCACCATTATAGCATAAGCGCTTTTTTAGTCAACATCTAGGCGTTAGCCTTAAGTGGTCTGATAATAAAATTAGATGTTAAATCCATACAAAATAAAGGCAAAATATTTTTGATATCAGCGATTGTAAGAGCCTGATATGCTTCAAATAAGTCAAATAAATTGATTCCCTCTAAATAGTATTGACTAAATAGTGAAGCGATTGTTTCGATAGAGTTGAAGAAACCAATAAGAGTTCCAATATTGTTTCTTTTCATTCTATTGAATGCTTCTTCATCTAATGTCATATGTGGAATATCTGCAATTAATTGATGAATATGAGCCATTAATTCATCCGGTTTTGGACTATCTCCCGCAAAGATAATATGAGAGAAATCACGTTCCTGTGAGAAATTAGTAAAGAATGAATCATTGATCAATCCCTCCTTAGTCCATTCATCTCTTAAATCACTACTCTTAGAGAATAACATATCCATGAAGATATAGAAAGAAAGCTGTCTTTTAAGCTTTTCTTCAGGTGATTGAGGGACATGATTCACCTTGATTGCCACGTTGACTTTAGGCATAGTGACATCCATTACGTTTTCTTCATAGTCCTTAAAGATGGTTTCAGGTTCATTATGATCCCCTCTTACAATCGGTGGCATATCTTTGAAACTTTTCTTTGCCTGATTATCTCGAATAATAGACATTAAGTGTTCAGGGTCAAAGTTTCCTGATACAAATAACATCATATTAGAAGGATGATAGAATGTGTGGTAACACTTCTGTAAGATGTCATAATCAATTTCTGCCACTGTTTCAACAGTACCTGCAATATCAATTCTAACAGGATGATTATGATAAAGGTTGCTGATAGCACCAAAATAACCACGCCAGTCAGGATCATCATTATACATGCCTATTTCCTGATTAATGATGCCCTTCTCTTTTTCAATACTTTCAGGAGTGACATTTAATTCCTGAACAAAGTCTAATAACAATTCAGTACATTCATCAACATTTGTAGCCGTATTGAATAAATAAGCAGTACGGCTATGAGAAGTGAAGGCGTTACTGCTTGCACCAAGTGCGGCAAATTTTTCTGAGGCATCCCCATCTTCCATATCGAACATCTTATGTTCTAGAAAATGAGCGACACCATCAGGTACTGTGATTAAATCTGTTTCTCCTAGAGGAATGAAACTACGGTCAATAGAACCAAAACGTGTTGAAAATAAACCATATGTCTTTGTAAAACCATCCTTAGGCATGAGATAGACATTAAGTCCATTGCTCATCTTTTCATGATATAGAGTTTCTTTAATTGTTGGATAATAAGTTTTCTTCATAGAACTCCTTTCCAGTCAAGAAATAGATTGTATCTAATTCTATACTTTGAGCACATTTAATAACATCTTCTTTAGTGACATTTTTAATTGCATTCTGTTTATCTTCAATAGTATCCTGACTATTAATGATATCTCTTCTCCAATTGAATGAGATAATGGAATCTGGATCATCATCTACTTTAGATAATGCATTGATTAACATAGTTTTTACCATTGATAATTCTTCATCGGTGATATGACCAACCTGCAAGTCTTTGATCTGTTTTCCAATTAACTCTTTAGTCTTATCATAATTATCCATATCAATGCCTGCTGCAATGGTCATAATACCATTCATTGGATCATAACTTGAATGAATGAAGTAACATAAGCTGTTTTTTTCTCTGACTACCTGGAATAGTCTAGATTGAGAATAACCTCCTAATAAATTAGAAAATACGCTCATTGCAGCTGTATTTTTGCTTAAGGTACAGCAGTTTGCCTTATACCCCATAACGAGCTTAGACTGGACGATATCCTGTTTTTCAATGATATCTAAAAGATGAATACGCTCATTCTGATAAATATAAGCAGTAGGATAAGGCTCATGAACTGCACGTGGGAACTGTAATCTTTCTTCGAAAATAGAAACGATACTTTCATCTATATCCCCTACTACATAAACATGCTTATCATCATTTTGGATCATATCGTTATATGTTTCTACAAGAGTATAAGCATTGATGTTATCCATATCTTCTATATAGCCTGTAGAACGTAATCCTAGAACACTTCCTCTTCCCATATAATCTACCATACGATCAAAGGCATAGCCCATCTTATCGTCCATATCAGCCATAATACGATATGTAATTTCTTGTTTCTTAAGTTCAGTCATTTCTTCATCGAAATGGTTATCCACTATATAAGGATGATTCACTAATTCATTTAATAAATCTACCTGTTTAATGAGTAGATTTTCATTGATAGGAAGGAATTCCTGATTAACACATGTATTCTTAAAAGTAATAATATGACCTTTACCTGCTGAAGAAATATTAGCAGAAAGATTTGCACCATATAAATCTTCTAGTGTTCTAGATAAGTCCTTCTGTGTTGGATGTTTCATAGTTCCAGTGATCATTAAGAATCCTAGAACACTTCTACTTGTGACTGTTTCTCTTGTAAAACGTCCTTTAAAACGAACAGAGATTGTAATATCTTTAAATTTCTTAGATGAAATCAAGTGAAGTTGATATCCATTCATTTGATAGATCTTGTTCATTGTATACCTCTTTTCTTTCTCTATTCATTATAACTTTTTTGTATAGTAGTGCAAGAAAAAAGGACTCCCTGAGGAGTCCGGCTCTATTAACGTTTAGACTTATCGTAAGGCACACCATCTGCACGAGGCGCAGCAGAGTTCTTAGATGTAAATGCTAATAGAATTAAAGTAGCAACATATGGAATTAATTTATATGTTGTATCAGGTAAAGACATTTTAGCAAGTAATGGAACTGAGTTATATGTATAAGATAATGTCTTCATGAAACCGAAGAAGAATGCTGCACCAGCAATTCTTAATGGTGTCCAGTTACCAAAGATTAATACAGCTAAAGCTAAGAAACCATAACCAGCAACAGTGCAGGTGAATTCTGTAGAGATTGGTAGGATATAAATAAGTCCACCCATACCAGCTAAGAAACCAGAAATACCTACACCTAGATATCTGATTTTATAAACACTGATCCCTGCAGCATCTGCTGCCTGAGGGTTTTCACCACAAGAACGGATTCTTAAACCAGTCTTGGTTTTCATAAGGAAATACCAAGAAATGATAAGAATCGCAATGCCTAGGAATGTAGTAAAGTAACAGTTTTTGAAGAATAAATCACCAAGTACTGGAATACTGCTAAGTCCAGGAACTTCAGAAATTCTGAATTCATTAGTGAATGAAACGTTCTGCATACCATCCTGTACAGTTTTTGCGATAAAGATACCAAGTGCTGGAGCAAGCATATTTAATGCAGTACCAGAAATAGTCTGGTCAGCACTTAAATGAATGGCTGCAAAGGCATGAAGCATACTAAATAGTACACCGACAATTCCTGAAATAAGTAAACCTGTTAAAAGAAGTGGCATACCATGAAGAATATCATTAGACTGCATATAATTTAAATAGAATACACCAGCAAAACCGCCGATGATCATAATACCTTCAAGGGCTAAGTTAACAACACCACTTCGTTCAGAGAACATACCACCCAAAGCAACAATCATTAATGGAATGGCAAATAGTAAAGTCTGAGCAAAAAGGAAATAAACTATACTCATTCTGTTTTACCTCCTTCATTCTGTATTTCTGCTTTTCTCTTTTTATTTCTTTGATAACGTTCTAATAAGGCTTTGATGAATAATGTGAATGAAGCAAAGTAGATAATAACAGCAACGATAATATCAATAACTTCAATCGCAATATTAAGTGCCTGCATATAGTTACCACCAACATTAATATAACCAATGAATAATGCAGCGAAGATACATCCAATTGGATTAGAAAAGCCAAGTAAGGCTACTGGGATACCGTTCCAGCCTTCGTTTGGTAATGTTTCAGTGATTGGTAAAGTTTTACCAGTACCACATAAGTAAGTTAAGGCACCACCTACACCTGCAAAGAATCCAGAAATCACAAGTGCTAAAACGATACATTTCTTTTCGTTCATACCTGCATATCTTGCTGCATCTTTATTGAAACCACATGCTTTTAGTTCATAACCAAAAGTAGTTTTATTCATAATAAACCAAGCAAGTATACAAAGTAAGATAGCAATAATGATACCTAAATTAACACGATCACCAAAAATCTGATTGAGCCCAAAGCCAGGAATACTACGTGTACTAGGTACTGCATAGCTTTCTGCACCTGTAGAGTTGTAGATAGTTGCTTTAATGCCCTGGATAACAAGTAACATACCGATATAGTTACACATGATACCAGAAATAACAACGTTTACGTTACGAGCTGCTTTTAAGATACCAGGAATAAGTGCCCATAAAGCACCAGCAATTCCAGCTCCTAAAATAGCAAAAATCCATACTAAATTATCTGGAATAAAAGTAGCTCTTAATGCGATAAATACAGCAGTGAAGCTTCCTACTAAATACTGTCCAGGTACACCGATATTGAATTCACCACATTTATAAGCAAATGAAACAGATAGACCAGTCATCATGATTGGTACTGCTAAATAAATAACCTGTCCAATACTAGATAGCCCTTCTCTAAAGCCACCTGTTAATAAAATAGATAATCCCTGAAGTGCATCACTAGGATTAGCAATTAAGATAATGATAAAACCAACGACTAGCCCCATTAAAATTGCGAGTAAAGAAGACACAATTGATTTGAAGCTGGCACGTTCCATTAAAGCGGGTTTATTACTTTTCATAACCTTCTCCTCTCTTAGAACCTGCCATATAAAGTCCTAATTCCTGAATAGTAGTCTCTTTTGGATTAAGATCCGCAACGATTTCCCCTTCATACATAACTAAAATACGATCTGATAAGTTCATAACTTCATCAAGTTCAAGTGATACAAGTAATACTGCTTTATTGTTGTCTCTTGTCTTAACAATCTGCTTATGAATAAATTCAATAGCCCCAACATCTAGACCACGTGTAGGCTGTACTGCAATAAGTAGGTCATCATTCTGTTCTACTTCTCTCGCAATAATGGCTTTCTGCTGGTTACCACCAGACATACCACGCACAATAGAATTTCTACCTTCACCTGAACGTACATCATATTCTTCAATAAGACGATCAGCATAAGTATTCATTGCGTCAAAATTAATAATGCCATGATTCTGGAAGTCTTTCTTATAATATGATTTTAAAATCAAGTTTTCACCAAGAGTATAATCAAGAACTAACCCATGTTTATGACGATCTTCTGGGATATGAGATAACCCATGGTCATTACGATAACGAATACTCTTATGTGTAATTTCATCATCATTTAAGTAAACATGACCCATATTAGGCTGTTCAAGTCCAGTTAAGTTATAGATCAATTCACTCTGACCATTGCCATCAATACCAGCAATACAAACAATTTCACCTTTTCTTACTTCAAATGAAACATCATTTAAAAGAAGTTTATCTGAAGTCTTAGGCTGATAGCTTAAATGGTCAACCTTTAATACAACATCAGATGGCTCATGATCATCTTTAGTGACTGTCAAGTTTACCTTATGACCAACCATCATTTCTGATAACTGTTCTTTAGTCACATCAGCTACATTGACTGTACCAACATAACGTCCCTTACGAATGATTGTACAGCGATCCGCTACTGCTTTAATTTCATTTAACTTATGAGTAATGAAAATGATGGATTTACCTTCCTTAATAAGTTCCTTCATGATTTTCATTAACTCATCAATTTCCTGTGGAGTGAGTACTGCTGTAGGTTCATCAAAAATCAAGATATCATTATTTCTATATAACATCTTTAAGATTTCTACACGCTGCTGCATACCAACAGTAATATCTTCGATCTTTGCATCTGGATCAATGTTTAAATGATATTTCTCAGATAAGCTCATCACCTTCTTGCGTGCATTATCTGTCTTGAGCTTACCAAATAACCCTTTCTCTTCAACACCTAAAATAATGTTTTCCAATACAGTGAAATTATGAACAAGCTTAAAATGTTGATGCACCATACCAATGTTATATTTATTGGCATCATTTGGGTCATTGATTTTAACGCTTTGTCCATTAATCTTTATTTCACCCATATCAGGCTGATAAAGACCAAATAAAATACTCATCAAAGTAGATTTACCAGCACCATTCTCACCTAATAAAGCATGAATTTCGCCTTTTTTTACTTGAAGAGTAATATCGTCGTTTGCTTTAATACCAGGGAATTCTTTTGTGATATTAAGCATTTCAATAGCATATTCCAATATTCTCACCTCTGATCCTATTATACTATAAATTACTTACTTTAAAAATAACTAAATGGTTTTTTGAATATAAAGAAACATGTACAAAATAAGAAATTTGATAAGAGATTGATTTGTAAAAATAATTAATATGATATAATCAAGAAAGGGAAGGAATGATTTGAATGAAAAAATTAAGCAAGTTTTTAAAAGATACCACTGACATCGTTCAAATTATGACATTAATTCTTTTGATTATAATTGTTTTGAAATTAGTATTTTAGGTAATTCAATATGGAAAAAGAAAAGTTTGATCAAAAAGAGTATGTTAAGCAGTGGACGAAAAGCAATATGAAAACAGTAAGTGTAAGTTACAAGACTGAGTTTGTTACTGAATTCAGAGAAGCATGTGAGAAACTTGGAATTAAGCAGTCAGCTGTTTTTAGAGAAGCTATGGAAGCAGTTATTGAGAAAGCAAAGAAGGACCAGAGCATATAAGCTTTGGTCCTTCTTGCGTTAACGAATTATTCTTTCTGGTTCAGTTCTTGGAATGTTTAATTCTAATGCTTTACATATTATTTCTGATTCTGTAGCATTGGGATATTTATCAATCCAATCACACATGTCTTTTAAGTCATCCTCATGTGCTACTAAGCTGAGAATGCCATCTACAAACCCTCTTTTGTCGGAGATTGTATTCTTAGGAAGTAGATATTGTTTTAATTTCATTTGCATTTCTTGATAATTCATAGTTCACCTCTGTTATCTTAAATATTTTATAAAACAAATTTTACATATTGACCGATGAAAGTATCTTTAAGCTCGCCTTCTATCGCAATACAGTTTGGCATATTATGTACATAAACTGATTTATATTTTCGTCCATTTATCCAAAAATAATTGTATGGATGCATGCCCCAAATATCTTTATCTAGAACTAACACAATATATTGATGGATTTGTCATTCATCAATTATTTTACGCATAGTTAATCATTTTCTTTCTTTTACTTTGTAAGTATGACTCAATCATCGTCTCCATAATCAATTTCTTCTTCAATTTTTCTGAAAAATTCAGCATGTTTTTCTTCCATTTCTTTTGAATAGTATCTTTGATACTCTTTATAGTTTTTTTGGCAATTTCAGGAGCATCATCCTTTAAATGGAAAACTAAATTTTCATCAACAGTAGAGTACTCTGGCTCCTGCCAAAGGAATCTAAAACAAGGTCCGGTCATATTTTCAACCCCTTTCTTTTATTGTAAGCATTTCTATACGCTTGCGCTTTATGGACATACTTTTATCACTTCTTTGTAAATGTTTATATATGATCATCTCCTCCAGTTACTAATATAATTATAAAACCAAATGAAATACTATGCATTGAATTTGCTTTTCAGAGCGCCGAATATGGGGCACTTTATAAAATATTTTCATTTATAAATACCAATGATATAATATATTCATTGAGTAATGAGAAAGGAAGTAATCTAGATAAAGAGTTACTTACTATTTATCACCTATGATTAAATAATCTCTGCTTACATAGATGTAACTTTAATTTTTTCTAGATGACATAGAAAATGTATGAAACAACAAATGACAATATTATTAATGTTTGCAGGAATTGCATTAACTGTATATAAAAAATATTGGTTAATAGGAATATTAATAATGCTTAGTGGTATGTATCTTTTAGCTAAACAAAATCAAAACTAGTAAAAAGAAAAATTATATTGAAACAAGGACCAGTGTGTTTTTAAACCTGGTCCTTGTTTAGTTTTTGTTGTATATGTAGAAAATAGTCATAGCACTTTTATAAGTTATACTTCGTTAATTAATTATATTATTCTTTAACTATCGTATAGATACTTCTTTGCATTCTTGCCTTCTACAACTGTAAAACTTCCATCTTCATTATGATATACAGTCAAAAGAACTTCTGCTGGTTCATCATTTAATAATACTTTTGATTTATCTTCGCCATAATCCACTCTTAATATAAGCAATCTGTCTTTATTGCCTGATTTAGGACTTTTTATAATTTTATTTGAATACCCATAATCAACAGGTGACGATTTAAGAGAAATGTGGAGCAGAAATATTCAGGATATATACTATCAGTCTATGACTGATAGGAAATGATTTCTGTAGGTATTTCTTGATTTTATCCATAACAGTCTTTCCCATATTTCTGTGGTTAAATCTATACTCCTGTTCATTCAGGAATAAAGGCATCTCTCTTTTAGTTATTCCATGATATATCCCAGTAATATTATTTTTAATATTACCAATTATTATATTTAACCAGAGTAGTCTATGATTCTTTTCTTCATAGCTGATTTTCTCGTTCTTTACCTGTATTTCTGTGCCTAATGTATTAAAGCCTTTCTCGCCATCAGTATTAAGCAATGCAGCATGTGATAATACACAGCACTGTTCTATGTTTTTCTTAAGTGATAGACCAGTATAATCATTGATGAGTCTTAACTTAATAAACCGGGGATAGTTATTCTCTTTATCTGTAGATAGAATGCCCAAAACAGGTTGCTGTTCACTTGCACGACCCGCTTTATTCTTGGATTTTGCGCCAATATTAAAGACATCTGCCTCATAGAAAAGGCTGTTGAGCAGCTTGTCTGAATTGCTTAGTGACATAAGAATTCTACACTTGCTTTCAAGAAGAAGTGCAGTCTTATAGTTGACGTCTAGTATTGAACATAACTCTACTGCACTGATTCCTTTATTTTTATTGAAGAAAAGGAAGATACCTAACAGAAGCTTGTATAGATCAAGCTTGCAACTCTGAAAAATAGTGCCTGAAAGCAGTGAATGCTGCTTATGGCATGAGCTGCATTCAAGAACATATGAAGTCTTGGTCTTTCCTACACGCTTGACTAGGTAATACTTATGACAGCCACAACGGTCACATGAAAAGCCGTCAGGCCATTTCATGGATTTGAAGAATTCAATGCAGTTATCAATATTGTTGGAATATTTCTGAGTGAACTGATAAAGAGAAGCTTTCTTAGGCTTTAATACTTTGTTTGACATATGATTATACCTCCATCTGATTTCTAAACTAATTATAGAACAGGTGGGAAATTCATGTGTCTGGTTCAACTTCATGAACGCCGTTTAATCGGTGCTTATGAAATTTAATTTTCACTAACCTGTGGTTTGTGGGTATTCAAATAATTTTATCATAATTTAATGAACAGTTTTTACAATGGCCTTTTAAAATGCATAGAAATTCCCAAATAATTCCATCTATTTATCCCCCTTTATTTAAAGTTAGTCCTAAAAATAAGTGGGTCTGCCTATCTTCTTAGACATGTGCCTTTAACCTCCTACTTTTGTGTAATTAAAAAGGTGTCACAATCAATTGACACCACCTCCTGGATATTTATTTTTAAAAACTACAATTTTCCATATTTTGATCTAATTGCTTTTTCTTTTTTTTGAACTTCTTTTTTAGAGATTTAAAAAAATGTTCATTTGCATCTAATCCAAACGTTTCCCAAAGACCTTTATCTTTTATTTCATTTTCAATTCTTTTTCTTTCTTTTTCATAATTCATAAACAATTCTGTCAATTCTTCATTCATTTTTTCTTCATTTGTTTTCATTTTTCCATCTCCTATAACTCACTTTCATTTCCTGAGATTTATAAATATTGGAACACTGCAAATAATTGTCATATATTATCCAATTTTCTAGCACTTCATCACTAGTTAAATTTTTTTAGATAGTTTATATACATAAGTTTCATCGCATCCCCTTAATGAAATTAGATTAAAGTGAGAAAACATATATCTATCTGCACTACTAAAGGAAGAAGCCGTTTCATCAATAGGATGATTATGTGACGCTATAACACCATAAAGTCTTTCTCCTAAATCAATATCAGGGAATACTCTATTATTTGTTCCAAAACATTTATAAACATCTCCATTACTTGCAATTATACACGCAGTTTCTATTTTTTTATAGACTGCTTCTTTTTCGTTCTTAAAGTCTATTGTTTTTAACAATATAGGAAGCTTATGCTTTTGAGCAATACTGTCACTTTCATCTGCTGATAAACCAAGAAGATCATAGGAATTTTTATTCCACCTCTAAATCAGTGTAAACGCACATAAAAAAAGTGGCCGAAGCCACTTTTATAGGTTTTATTTAATTTTCGTAAGATACTGTTACGTTAGTTAAAGTATCCTTTAATACTTTTGTATTTGGATCACCTTTTGCATTTGGATCTACATCCGCATTAGTTAGGATTTTTATCTTTTCATCTTTTACTTCTTTGAATACTTTATCGTAATCAGCTTTCTTGAATTTCTTTAATCTTGAGAAATCAGATGAAAGTCCAATATAGTTATCTTCTGCACCTAATAAATGAGCGCCACCTTCAAACTTATTGTTGTAAGCATTAGTGATTTCATCAAATACAGTCTGTTTAACACCCTTCATAGCTGAAGTGATAACAGTCTTAGAATCATCTTTCTGGTCACTATCTACACCAATAGACTTCTTGTTAGTATCTTCTGCAGCTGCGAAGACAGAGTTACAAATCTGACCACCACAAGAGAAGATAACTTCAGTTCCGCTATTATACCATCCAGTAGCTTTAGTTTTGATTTCTGGAGATTCATTGAAGTTATTAACGTAAGTATACTTTGCACTAACGTTTACCTTCATTTCCTTTGCAGCAGCGTTAGCACCCTGTAAGAAACCATAACCATAGTTAATTACTGCAGGAAGTGCCATACCACCCATGAAACCAATCTTTGTGTAGCCATCTTTTACAGCAGCATAGCCAGCTAAATAACCTGGCTGCTGTTCCTTATAAGTTGCACAGTAAACATTTTTCGCAATGTCAACAGGATTGTCTTTTTCATCAGTAGGTGTGAAGTCAATCGCAATGAACTTAACGTTCTTATATTTTGCTTCATTCTGAATAGTTCCTAATGCAGCAGCGAATTTGAATCCTGGTAAAACAACGACTTTTGCACCATTGTCAACAGCGTTCTTGATCTGATCCTTATAACCAGCAGTATCGAATGAAGCAGGTTTATAATATTTATAACCTTTATCATTCTTAGTTCCATACTCTTTTACCGCTTCCCAAGCTGACTGGTTGAACGACTTATCGTTAATTCCTCCAGAGTCAGTGACTAAAGCGATTTCTGGTTTTTTAGAATCTTTACCTGAACCGCAGCCAACGAGTACCATTGAAAGTACTACAGCAGATGCCATAAGCTTTTTCATATTATTCAATTCCTCCTTTTGATATATAATTATTTTAACACTTTAATGCTACTTTATAAAGTGTTACCGCTTAATTAATCAAAAAAAGAAGATATCCTAAATATCTTCTTCGCTATAACCTCGAATATAAACTTCCCTTGGTTTAGAACCTATCTGTGGACCAATAACACCATTTTGTTCTAACTGATCCATGATACGAGCTGCTTTATTATAGCCAATTCTGAACCTTCTTTGTAATAAAGAAGTACTTGCACGTTGTTCTTTAATGACAAATTCACGGCATTCTTCATATTCTTCTTCTGTATCATTTAAAGAATCATTGACTGAAGAGCTGCCATTTGATACTTCTTTCGCATTGACATAATTATCATCATAGTTTGCATCCATCTGTTTAGAAACAAACTCTACAACACGACTCACTTCTTCATCTGCCACAAAAGCACCCTGTACACGTACTGGTGAGCTAGAACCCATTGGACTAAAGAGCATATCCCCTTTTCCAAGCAGTTTTTCAGCTCCTGTGGCATCTAATATTGTACGTGAGTCAACACTTGAAGACACTGCAAAAGCAATACGTGATGGAATATTCGCTTTGATAACACCAGTAATAATATCAGTAGATGGTCTTTGTGTTGCGACAATAAGATGAATACCTGCCGCACGTGCCATCTGTGAAATACGCATAATACAGTCTTCTACTGTTTTAGAAGCGACCATCATTAAATCAGCTACTTCATCTAGGATGACAACATGATAAGGCATGATTTCTTTTTTATCTTCTTCTTTGGCTTTTTCATTAAACTTCTTTGCATAGACATTATAAGATTCCATATTACGCTGTCCATTATCTGCGAACACTTCATAACGTCTTTCCATTTCTGCAACAACCTGCTGTAATACTCCAGCTGCTTTTTTAGGATCAGTGACAACAGGAGATAATAAATGAGGTACGCCATTATAGTTAGATAATTCAACCTTTTTAGGGTCAACAAGAATGAGTCTTACTTCATCTGGTGTTGCTTTCATAAGAATAGAAGTAATAATAGAATTCACACAGACTGATTTACCTGAACCAGTCGCTCCTGCAATAAGTAAATGAGGCATCTTATTGAGCTCTGCAACAATCAAGTTACCAGATACATCTTTACCAAGTGGAACAGCTAACTTATTACCCCATGTATGATCACGCATAGAAAGCTGATAGACTTCATTAAATGGAACCATAGCTGCTGTTTTATTAGGTACTTCGATACCTACATAAGGCTTGCCTGGAATAGGTGCTTCAATTCTAATTTCTTTTGCAGCTAAAGCAAGCTGAATGTCATCTTGTAACTGTAATATTCGATTAACTCGTGTTCCTGCTTCTAACTTGATTTCAAATTTAGTAACAGTGGGTCCAATATAGAGATGTACTACATTCGCATTGACACCGAATTCTTCAAACATGTTTTCAAGAATCTTGCCTGTACTTTTTGCATGTTTGGCTTCTTCTGATAAATTGCCGGTATTACGAATAGGATTCAGTAAATCAAATGAAGGAAGCTGATAAACACCGTCTTTGTATTCCATCTTTTTAGGTCTCTTCTTTTCAATATCAAGACGCATGCTCTTTTGATTGAAAGTGAGGTCAATATCCGGTTCCTTTAAAGGTTCTTTCTCTTCAAATACTTTATCTGGGAAGAATCCTTTTTCTTTCTGTTTAGGGGCAAAGAAATCTTTGACTTTAGTTTTCTCTTTCTTATTTTCAAACACTTCTACTGCATTTTGTGCTTCCTGTTCATTCTGCTTTATTTTGTATTGATGAATATACTTACTAGAGAATAATACAAGACCAGCTAGCAGCAAAATAATACCAAAAATAAGAGTTCCAATAGGAGAAAATAAAGCACTTAAAGGAGCATATAATAATGATCCGATAAGACCTCCGCTTGTCACACCATCATGCTTTATATAATTATTCATACTACCTGTTGAATGCATATTACCCACATATGTACAAATAAGCAGTATACCAATAATCATCATAATCAGTCCTACTGTCTGAGGTCCCTTCCATTTAGGAGACTCACCCTTAACAACAAAATAAGCAGATATAATAGAAAGTATGATAAGAATTGGATAAATCATCATACTACCAAAAATATAAACCATAAGTGTATGGAAAAATCTACCTACGATTCCTAATTGACATATGCTTATAAAGAATATAAATAATAAAAACAAAGCAATTAATCTTGTTTTTATCTTGTTAGATTTATTTTCTTCTTTTTTCGGCTGTTTTGATACAGGTGCTTTTTTAGGCTTTTTTGTTTTCTTTTCAGCCATATTTTCACTCCCTTCCATAGTTGTAAAAAGCAGGAATAAATCCTGCTTAGATTTCTACTACAACACCAATAAATACAGGTTTTTTCCCTGTTTCTTTCATAATATAACGCATAGATAGTTCTTTCATCTCATTACGTATATCCTGAACATCCACCTGGGGATCATCTTTTAACTTAGAGACAACGCCTTCACAGATGTTAATGATTTCTTTGATGACATAACCAGAATCTTTTAAATAAACAAATCCTCGAGTCTGACAGTCTGTCTGGGCAATAATTTCTTTTGTGCGTGCATCAATAGTGACACCTACAACAACAATACCATCATTAGATAACTGAATACGGTCATCAATAACCTTTTCACCCACATCTCCAACGCCGATACCATCAATCATGACATCTTCGATTTCAATAACTTCTCTGCCTTCTTCAAGTTGTCCATTTTTGAAAGTACACTTTTCACCATTATCTAAAATCACAATATGATCATTATCAATACCCATTTCATTTGCGATATGTGCATTGGCTACAAAACGACGGTATTCACCTTTAATTGGTACATAGTATTTAGGGTTAAATAGCTGAATAAATACTTTAATGTCTTCAATAGATGCATGCATTGAAGGTAATTGTTTATTCTTAAGAATATGAACATCTGCTGGTGTTCTGAATAAATCATTCTGAGCTTTATTCGCAATCTTTTCAGTACCAGGTAGTACTGGAGAAGCAACAATAAACGTATCGCCTTCTCTGATCTTTAATAATTCATCGCCACCATCAAGAATATCACAAATATCACTATAAATAGTATTAGGTGCACCACTCAAAAGGATAACATAACTTGAATCCTTAGCGGGAATACCAACATTTTCTTTCTTGCCAAGATATTTACTTGGAACAGTAATAACAGGCTTATGTGTCGTTCTTTCTAGACGAATAATACTATTTGTCTGGTCATATTTATCACGTCCATAGAAGACAATCTGACGATGATACTTTTTAGTGAGTTCGACAATTTCTTTTGTTCTAAAGACATTCTGGGCATAAGAAGAAATAATAATTCTACCAGATGCATCTTCAAACATAGATTCAATCTTATTTGTAAGTTTATGATTTGGTGAAGTATAACCAGGATTGCTTGCTCCTGAAGATTCAACCATTAAGGCAAGAACGCCTTTCTTACCAATTTCCATCATCTTTTGGATATTACATCTAAATCCTTCAGGAGAACCAAAATCAATAATAAATTCTCCACCATAAACAACATATCCATCAGGTGTCCAGATAGCAACACCAACACTTCCTGGAATAGAATGTGTTTCAGGGAAGAATTCTACTGGAATACCTGCAATCTTAATAGAATCATCACGTCTTACACGAATCAATTCCATATGAAGATTCTTTTTCTGATGTCTCTGATAATGATCAATCATCATTTCAATTAAATCGGCTGTTAAACTAGGTGCATAGACAGGAACACCCTGAACTGCATTCAATAAGTAAGGAAGTGCAGCCATTACATCATTATGTGCATGTGTAATAATAATAGCAACAATATCCTTCTTTCTTTCAATTAAATAATCAAAACTTGGAATGATAATATCAACACCAAGTTTATCCAAATCTGGGAAACGATAACCAGCATCAATGATGAAGATCTTTCCATTAACTTCTATACTGTACATACTCTTGCCTACTTCGGCCTGACCACCTAGAGGCATGATTTTAACATTATTGTGTTTCATAATACTCCTTTCAATATGTTCAACCTATCACATTTAATATATTTTAGCATATCTTTCTACTCTTCTCAAATAGAAGCCGTTATAATGAAGCAGGAGGTTTTTATGGTACACATCATTTTTCTTACAATACTTGCCTATTTTGCGACAAGACTCAGTCCAATACGCAATAATCTATCGGGTGTCATGAGCATGGCACAATATCATTATCCAATGCAGTGCATCTTTTTTATGTTTTTGATATATTACTGGTATCAGCTCTATAAGATAACCAAACGCAAAGCACTTGTCCATATATCAGGGATATGTCTCATAATCAGCTTATTTATGCCCTTTAAAAGGTCAAGTCATGATTTCTTTTCAGAATGTCACACTTATGCTGGTTTTGTTGGAATCATATTTATAGTCATCACTCTCGCAATGATTCTCTATGACTTACATCAAACCAATACATACTTAGCTTATAAATTATTACAGCTGTTGATGTCATTATGTATCATGTTAACGTCTGTACTATGCTTTCTTGCAGATATTACAGGTCTTTTTGAATGGCTTGCCTTTTTGTCCTTTATCATCTTTTTAGAGGCTTATAAACGCTCTATTTGATGTTATCTTTTAGATAAGCAGCACTTGGATGTTTTTCATCATAATAGACAGCGACTTCCTGCCCTACTCTTAAAGTACCTAATACAGGTACTTTTCTTTTTGACTTAAACAAAAGTAATTGTTTTGCTGGTTTTAAAACAGCTTCTTCTTTAAGGGCATATACATGATGATTGACCACATATCTTACTGTTAATGTAATTGTTTGACCTGTATTTACTATATTAATGATTGAACCAGTTGTTTCTGTCATACTAATCACCCTGCTTTCGTAGGTATTATAGCACGATTTGACTGATTGTTTTTAGTATAAGATACATTTTTTAATAAGGGACTTTCATTATTCTCAAACATCTTTTTAATAATATCTTCTCTGATATTACATTCATCTAGCATTTCAGTGTTTTTAATCAAAATGGCAGCACTCTTAACCGGAATAGATACCAACTGAGCGAGTTCCTTTTGACTTACTCTGCGTTTACTTGTCAAACATAAATATAATCCTAATATAAGTGAATTTGGATTATCGAGACATTCAGAAAAAACAGTATGTGCGAGTAGATCTTCTTTATGACCACATTTTGCACATATGAAGCATCTGTTTTCCTGATCATATATATAATGAGAACTGCCACATTCCTCACAATGATAGCCTTCTGGCCACTTAATATTATAAAAGAAACGAATTCCAGCAAGGGAATCATTCATATAAATATTCATCAAACGATATAAAGAGTGTTCATTTTTTAACATATTCATCACCAATTCCTTTCTACATCTATGATTATAAAGGATTTTGATAAATATTTCTCGTAAGATAGCACTCATAATGCCTATAATAAGGCGATATAAATAAATTCTTTTTAAATAAATATACAAAAAAACCTCGGATAAACCGAGGTAGTTGTTAGATGGCGTCCACGAGGGGATTCGAACCCATGACCGCACGCTTAGAAGGCGTGTGCTCTATCCAGCTGAGCTACGTAGACATTTCTCTTGACTGCTCATGTATAATAACATGCCAAGAGATGCAATGCAAGCCTTTTTTTACATAAAAATACTTGTATTTTCTTCCCTCAATTGTAAAATGAAACTGGAATTAAGGAATTGGGATAAAGGGGCATGCCCCTTTATCCCAATTCGCGCGGCCGCAGGCCCCTATTTTCAATTTTTGTATAAAAAAAGTCCATAGAAATCGTATTATATAGTTACCACACTTTATAAGGAGATTTCTATGAACAGCATTAATATATCACAAAAAGCAAAAAATAAACACCTTAATTTTTCTCATTATGAATTCATCATCAATTCGTTGATTCAGTTCAATGCTTCCCATCCTGGTAAGCGTAACATTGGTAAGACTCAATTCATTAAAGAGTTAGCTTCTACTGTAGGTACTACTGTCTCTAATATATATTCTATCATCAAGGATGCCACTATCTCTGTTAGAGATTACAATCTCAAGGTTCATTATGAACTTTCTGCCATGGCTGCATTTGAAAAGAGATCCAAGAATCATAAGATTCCAAATAACTCTAAATTTGAAAAATCAAAAGAGTTCATCTCTCTTGTCGAACAGGAAGTAAAATCAAATAGATTATCCTCTATTGATGAGACCATAAACTATTTAAAGCTTCATCAGCCAGATATTATAAAGAATATGGTGACTGTGTCTACTAAAACATTTTACAGCTATGTCCACCAGGGAAGAACATCCATCAAACCTATTGATCTTCCACGCATGGTCAGAAGAAAGACAAAGAAGAACTGGAAGTCATACATTCCAAAAAGACAGAAAGGCACTTCCATTACCGAAAGGCCTGAATATATCAAGGACAGAGAAGAATTCGGACACTGGGAAGGTGATCTAGTTACTGGACCTAGAGATGGACAGAATGGTGCATATCTTACTCTGATTGAAAGAAAGACACGCTTCTATTATATGATTCCTATCTCTGCCAAATCTTCAAAGCAGGTCTATATGCAGATAAACAAGCTTCATAAGTTCTATGGTGATAGCTTTAAGGATATCTTTAAATCAATCACCTTTGATAACGGTAGTGAGTTTTCTAGGTGGAAGGATATAGAACAGAAGCCAAAATCAAAAGAGAAAAGAACCACTGTCTATTTTGGTAGACCCTATCATTCATGTGACAGAGCCTCAAATGAGAACTGCAATGGACTTATAAGATATTTCATTAAGAAAGGAACTGATATTAATACAATTGATAAGGAGACAACTATTGATATAAACAATAAAATAAACCAGAAGAAAAGAAAGATACTTGGATATCTTTCTTCTGAAGAACTATTTCTTAACGAACTAGCTAAACTTAATGTAACTGGTAATACTATTTTCTATAAAAACTAACTTATCTTCTTATTTCCAGTTTCTGCTTGCAATTCGGGTTGTATTTTCTTCAAAATTAAGAAACACATGGTTTATTCAATCTTTTTTGAATATTATAAATCATGAAATTCTGGAACCATTTGATTATAAGTACAATATTGTTTAAAGCCGAGTTCTTTTAGTTCTTTTTTTGTATCCTCTATATAAGCACCTAAATGATCTTCTTGATGACTATCACTGCCGATTGTAATAATTGTACCACCTAGTTTTAAATATAACTTTAAGATATCTCTAGAAGGTGTCAGATCACCTATCTCATAACGTACAGAAGAAGTGTTGATTTCAATTCCTTTGCCATCTTTTATGACTGTCTCAAGAATTTGCGTAATCATTTCTTTATGGTTATTAAAGCTGTCATAACCATCATGATCATCATAACGTTTAATAAGATCCATGTGACCTAGAACACTATAATCATGATAGAGATTCACGACATCATATAACTCCTGATAATATCTTTCATAATATTCTTTTTCTGTTCTTCCCTTTTGGTAATCTCCTGTCCAGAATTCCAGATCATCTACTTGATGAATGGAAAGAATAATAAAATCAAAAGGATATTGTTTAAACAAAGCTTCATATTTTGGAATGGTATGTACTTGAATACCAAATTCCAATCCAAACTTTAAAGTCATCTGGTCTTTATATTTCTCTTTTAAGTATAGATATTCCTTATAATATTCAGGATAATCAACATTAGAAATTGGCTGACCATTAAGATATACGGGACCAAGAGGATCATCTACATCTCTTTTGATTCCATAATCAACATGATCAGTAAAACATAATTCATTTATTCCTTTTTTGATGCCATCCTTAATAACATCTTCCATTTTGTACACTGAGTCATCACTATAGATAGTATGTACATGATAATCGCATAACATATTTCTCACCTCATATGTATCATATCAAAAAAAGGATGCCTAAGCACCCTCTTGTTAAGAAATTCTTCCATCTTTCATTTCATAAACAGTATCTGCAATATTCATAGTAGATACTCTATGAGAAACGAGTACGATTGTTTTTTGTGTTGAAGATTCTTTTAATGATTTTAAAATAATACCTTCATTGAGTGAATCTAAGTTAGATGTTGGTTCATCCATAAGAATCATCGGTGCATCATGTAAGAAAGCACGAGCAATTCCGATTCTCTGTTTTTCTCCACCTGATAATGTATCACCTAATTCCCCTACTTCTGTATCATATCCTTTTGGTAAGGTCATAATAAAATCATGAATAGAAGCTTTCTTGGCTGCTTCCATAATCTCAGCGCGTGAGGCATCAGGTTTTGCGATTGCGATATTATTCGCAATTGAATCATGGAATAGATGCGTTTCCTGAGTGACATAACTTTCCATGTCACGAAGATGTTTGGTAGGAATCTGCTTGATGTCTTCTTCATCTACTGTAATGGCTCCTTGATTGACATCCCAGAAGCGCATGAGTAATTTAAGTAAAGTAGATTTACCAGAACCACTGACACCATGGATACCTGTAATCTTTCCTGATTCAAGTTTTAAAGAATAATCATCAAGAATTGTCTCATCTTCATAAGAGAAAGTGACATGATCCATTAATGCCCCTTTAAATACATTGCTGCTTTCCATGTCCCCTTCTATTTCCTCAACTAAAGGCTTTTCTTCAAGTAATGAAAGAACACGTTCACCACTTGCGAGAGTTTGATTCAGGTTATTAGAAAGACTAGATAAAGCAACAACTGGTCCAAAAGATCCCATCATTGATAGAGTACATGTAATAATACCCTCAAAACCTAATTGATGGTTTAGATAAAGCGACAATGTTAAGAAAAGCATTCCAAATGAAGCAAGTAAGATAACCATATTTGTGATAGAGCGCTGTGCACCTTCTCTAAAGCTTAAATACTCCTGCTGATCAACAAGCTCCTGAGAACGTCTAACAAGTTCTTTTTTTCTTTCTTCTCCTTGCCCATACTGGATGGTTTCATCTAATCCACGTAATGAATCTAATACAAAGCTATTTAATTCACCGAACTGTGTACGAAAAGCCATTCCTTCTTCGCTTCCTAATTTACCATTAATAATAGGAATAACAACGCCCACAACAATATAAGCCACCAAAGCAAGTAATCCTGCAAGAATATGATAATGACCAATAAAGACTACCATGATTAAAGAAGTCAACAAAGCAATCGCAATTGGTGAAATAGTATGTGCATAAAATACTTCAAGTAATTCTATATCTGTTGTAATGATGGAAATAAGATTTCCTTTATCACGGGATTCCAATTTTGCAGGGCAGAGCTTCTGTAATGCTGCAAAGACCTTATGACGAATGATAGCCAATAATCTAAAGGCAATATAATGGTTGCAATACTGTTCAAGGTAATGAAGAATACCACGTAATAAAGCGATGACAATCATAATAGTCATGATTGTTTGAATAGGCATATAGACAAGTCTAGTATTTTTCATTCGAAAGAATAACTGTGGAATGAGTCCATGAGCAAGCACCTGTCCAGCAAGAATAGTTAGGAAGATGGCACATAGATAACCGATTGTACCTAGAAGAATCGCAGATATCATAAAAATAAGAAGTGGTTTAACTAAGCCAATCAGCTGACCCATGATTTGAATAGCACTCCTACGTTTTGCTTGATTCATTATAGAGTTCCTTCCTTTCCATAGTTTTCTAAAGCCATCTGGCTTTCATAAAGATGCTGATAGGCACCATTTTGTTTCATCAATTCTTCATGTGTACCACTTTCTTTGATTGATCCATCCTGCAAGAAATAGATCATATCACTCTTTACTACATTGGCCAGTCTATGAGAAATAAGTAGTACTGTTTTTGTTTTTGCTAATTCATGAATGACATTCATGATCAGTTCTTCACTTTCAATATCGATATTAGAAGCGGCTTCATCAAAAATATAAATAGAGGTATCCTTCTTAAGTAAAGCACGCGCAATAGCGAGTCTTTGACACTGACCACCAGATAAGTTAGATGCTTTTTCTAATAGTTTTGTGTTTATACCATCCTGAGTGTTGAGAAAACCTAAAAGATTGACTTTTTCAAGTGCATCTTCTAATTCCTGTTTGGTAGCATCAGGACAAGCCATACGAAGATTATCTTCAACTGTGCCTTTAAATAAATAACTATTATGTCTTACTAAAGCAACATGATTCATTAAATCTTTTTCATTAATATTATTGAGATGAACGCCACCGATTGTAATATCTCCTCTATAGCCTTTATTCTTCCCTGCAAGAATACCTGCAATTGTACTCTTACCACATCCAGATTCTCCCACAAGAGAAATAAATGTGCCTTGAGGTAATGTCATATCAATCCCTTTTAAAATATCTCTATCTTCGTCATATGAGAAATGCACATCATTGAATACGATATTTAATTCACTTTCAGGTAATACTTCTGTTCCTGCACTTGTTTCTGGTAAATCAAGAATCTTGAAGATCTTATCACTGGCTGCCATCCCATTCATGGCGATATGGAAGAATGAACCGAGTAATCTTAACGGGAGGAAGAACTCACTGGCTAGAAGGATGATGCAGAGAGTTCCTTGCATATTGATTTCTCCATGAAGATATTCTGATAAGGCAATGATCATACCGACTGCTGCTCCACCATACGCAACAATATCCATGACACTTATAGAATTAAGCTGCATTGTGAGAACCTTCATCGTGATCTTACGGAACTTCTCAGATTCTTTATCCATTTCTTCAGCTTTCATTTTATCGGCCTGATAGATTTTAAGAGTTGTTAAACCCTGTAGGTTTTCTAGGAATGAATCACCGAGTCCGGTATAGGTAGACCAGTAATTGCTTAATAGTTTTTTCGCAAACTTCTGTACAGCGACAATGGACATAGGAATAAGAGGAACACAGATTAATAGAATAATACTTGCTTTGAAGTTCACACGACATAGAATAATAAATAATGTAATAGGTGCAAGTAAGCTATAAAATAACTGTGGGAGATACTTTCCAAAATAAGTTTCTAACTGTTCTACCCCTTCTGTAGAAACTTGCACGATTTCAGATGAAGAGACGTGTTCACTATAAGAAGCACCAAGTTTAAGCATCTTATCATAAATCTTTTCTCTTAATATACGTTTTACATCAACACTTGCTAGATAAGACGTACGGGCACTCATACGTTCACATGTATAGCGAATGACGATGACTCCAAGTAATAATATAAATGTAGTTTTAAGGTGACTCATAGTAAGAGTGTTTTCTAATACATATCCTAATAAATCCGCAATAGTAAAGACTGCAGTGACTTGTGCAAGTAAAGCAATCCATTGCCAGAAGACTGTATAGGCTATATATTTCTTAGAGTGAGACAATAGTTTTATAAGTCTGGTTTTAATCATTTTAATACCCTTTCTTTTATTGTGCATAGCATATGCCATAAGGCTGTTTTGGGATCATAGATCAGCATTCTAGGACCACTATAACGCATCACCTGTCTGATTCTTTCTCTCATTTCAGGCTTATAACAATGCACCTTACAGTGTGCACAGAATGTCTTTTCTTCCATAAATGGACATCTTCGACTACGTGCTTTCGCATAATCGAGTAATTCCTGACATTCAGGACATAGCTTACTCGTATGATGGTTCTTTTTACAATAAAGATGAATCATCTTTTCTATAGTCTGTTGTTCTTTAAGCCTTTTCTTTTCTACTTTATTCATTAACTGCATCTTCCTTGTTTATAGTCTTAATGCGAATAAAGAAATATAAAATATGAAAAATCCATACAATAACTATACATAGTCTACCTATAGGAACATTTTTCATACATATAAATCCAATTAACATGACAACTGTTACCATACCCATAATCTTGCATTTTGTCATTAGTGTCATGGATCTGTTTTTAACAAAGCTATTAAGATGCTTTTTATAGAGTTTTGTATGCATAAACCAGTTATGAAGCGTTTCCGAACTTTTTGCAAAACAGTATACTGTCGCCATATAAAAAGGCACAGTAGGAAGTATAGGAAGAACAATTCCTATAGTACCAAGAAATAAGCTAATAAAGCCTAATAGTATCCAAATGTATTTCATAGTCATCTCCTTATTTAGTCTTAACTAACATATGTTAGTTATGTCAAACTGACGATATTATATGTGAAAATAATTAATTATGTCAACACTTATAATTATGTAAAAAAATACTTGCATTACATGAAAAGTCATGATATTATACTTGAGCAGTCAAAAAAAAATGTCTACGTAGCTCAGCTGGATAGAGCACACGCCTTCTAAGCGTGCGGTCATGGGTTCGAATCCCCTCGTGGACGCCATCTGAAAACAACCCCGGATTACCGGGGTTTTTATTTTGACAAAACCTTTATATAGGTTTTAAATCATATTTCTTTCATTTTTTAAGCTTTAAGTATTGCATAATGTTGTATTGTATGGTAATATGAATGAGCAGTCGGAAATCAAATGTCTACGTAGCTCAGCTGGATAGAGCACACGCCTTCTAAGCGTGCGGTCATGGGTTCGAATCCCCTCGTGGACGCCATCTAAAAACAACCTCGGGTCATCCGAGGTTTTTATTTTATCTTGGACTAGAGTTGCTCTCTAGTCTTTTTCTTTATTACGTTAAATTAAAAGAGACGGTGTTTTAACCGTCTCTCAAGTAAATATTTTATCTATTAGAATAACGTGATAAGAACTGCTGAGCACGTTCTGTCTTTGGATGTTCAAATACTTCTTCAGGTGTACCCATTTCTGCAATAACACCCTGATCCATGAAACATACTACATCGCTGACTTCTCTTGCAAACTGCATTTCGTGAGTAACAACAGCCATTGTTAAACCTTCTTTTGCAAGTTGCTTCATTACATCTAATACATCCCCTACCATTTCAGGGTCTAAAGCACTTGTAGGTTCATCAAATAGAAGAACTTCAGGCTTCATGCATAATGCTCTTGCAATGGCTACGCGCTGTTTCTGACCACCAGAAAGCTTTGTGCTTGATGCATCTGCAAATTTATCCATACCAACAGCCTTAAGCTGTTTCATAGCTTCCTCACGTGCTTCTTCTTTAGATTTCTTTAATACTTTGATCTGTCCAATCATACAGTTTTCTAATACTGTCTTATTACTAAATAAATTGAAGTTCTGGAATACCATACCTACTTTACTACGATAAGTAGAAGCATCCATATCTCCCTTTAAAATATTCTGACCATTAAATAAGATTTCTCCTGCATCAGGAACTTCTAATAAGTTAATACATCTTAATAATGTACTCTTACCAGAACCACTTGAACCAATAATAGTCACAACCTTACCACGTTCAATAGTAAAATCAATATCATTAAGAACACGGAGGTTTCCAAAATGTTTTTCTAAATGTTTAATTTCAATGACTGTATCCATTTTTTTCCTCCTTATGCGCAGTTATCCTTGATACTTACTGTGTTTGTCTTATTGATTTTCTTTTCAATGTAGTTAAGCACAAATGTTGCAACAGTTGTAAGAATTAAATAAAGAATAGCAACAACAAGATATACTTCAATATATCTCATATTAGTACCAGCCACTGATTGTGCCTGGAAGAATAATTCAACAACTGAAATTGCATTTAACATACAGCTGTCTTTAATATTAACGATAAACTGATTACCAAGTGATGGGAATGTATTCTTGATAGCCTGTGGGAAGATGATATTGATCATAGTCTGAGTATTTGTCATACCTAAAGACTTAGCTGCTTCCATCTGTCCAGCATCAATAGACTGGATTCCACTACGAATGATTTCAGCCATATAAGCTGCTGTATTGATTGAAATAATAACCATACCTGCAGTGAAGTTATTCCAATTTAATACTGGCTTAAATAAATAATAAAGGAATACGGCCTGTACCATCATAGGTGTTCCACGAAATACCCATACATAAAAGCCTGTAATAAAACGTCCTAACTGTTTAAAAAATCTTGTGACTGGCTTATCTAGAGGATCGAGTGGCACACAACGAATAGCACCAATAACAAGACCTAAAACAAGACCAGCTAATGTACCAACAACCGCAAAAGCGATTGTCATCTTAATACCATACCAGAACAGAGGCCAATTATTAATTAACTGGCTCCATGCATATTGAAAATCTATTTTCATTTTATCTCCTATTTATCAGTAGGTGCTCTTTTAACAGCATCTTCCATGATTTTTAATCTTTCTTCCTGTGAAATAGAGTCTAAAGCCTTCTGAATATTTTTAAATTCAGCTGTTTTACGAGTATTATTCTTTAATCCAATTGATACTGCAGTATCTACATTGAAGTTATGACCATCTGCAAACTTAACAATTGTAAGATCTGGGTTGGCCTGTACGATACCATTCGCAACGGGTAATTCTGCAGTAATACCATCTGTATCACCCTGCTGTAAAGCTACAACTAATTCTGGGTAAGTTGATTTAGGTGTCTGATGTTTAACGCCCTTGATCTGGTCAATGATTGTATCATAGTTTGTATTCTTCTGACCTGTTACCTTGTAACCTGAGAACTGCTGGATATCATTGAATGAAGTCATAGTGCTGTTCTTTCTTACAATCATAACCATTTCACTCTGATAATAAGGTGTAGTGAAATCTAATCCCTTTTCACGTTTCTTGTCTGCAGTCATACCTGCGATAATTGCATCAATTTCACCAGATTCTACAGCTGGCTGTAAACCATCCCATGCAATCTTCTTTACAACAAGTTTTTTACCTAACTTTTTTGCGATTTTGCTGGCAACGACAACATCATAACCATCTGCATAACCTGCACCACCATCTAATTTAACAGCAGTATCTGTCTTTTTAGAAGTCTGCCAGTTAAATGGCTGGTAAGCGGCTTCCATGCCTACTGTAAAAGTATTGTCATCTTCTTTTGGAGATGATCCACATCCTGATAATACAAGTGCTGCTGCTGCAAGCGTAATTAAAGTCTTTTTCATAATTAACCCCTTTCTATATAAAAATAGAAAAAAAACCATACGTTATCGTATAGCTTTTAACGATAAGATAACGCCTCTTCATCATGAAGGAGTGAGACAGGTATTTCCTGAATCACCAAGACAACAAGCTGCCGCTTATCTTCTTTCGGCGATGATTACCTTTCATATGATTCTTAGTCTGCCGACTCCTCATATTACTCTGATGCATCGCTTCCTCTATCTTTATATTTGACTTTACATGCTCATTATAATAGGAAGATATAAAATGTCAATTCCTATTTATTTAAATGTATCACTATTCTAGAGTTTTAATCATTACATCTACATTTTTATCATCAATCGTTACAACTGCATAAGAACGTTTTGATCCACCACGTGGCCAGGATGTTGAGCCTGGATTAATAAGCCATAAGCCGTTTTCTTTTTTCGCAAGAGGCATATGTGTGTGACCTGAGATCAAAACATCTCCATTATACTTTTTTAAGAACTGAATCATTTTCTTTTCGCGGTCAAAATAACCAAAGAACTGACCATGAGTGATGAGAAGATGCCTTCCTTCAATATCTAGTCTTGCTGTTTGAGGAAGATCAAGACTCCAGTCATTATTGCCTTTAACAGCTACAAAGCCATCTAAATCCTGAAGCGAATAGGATTCACTATCACCACAATGGATATAGTAATCTGCATCATCTTCTAGGACTTTAATATCTGTTAACATATTCATATCACCATGGTTATCTGACATGATTACAATTTTCTTCATTTTACTGCCTCCTTTTGAATATATTCTTCAATACAGCTATTTTCTTTATAAATTTTATTGGCTGTCTTCTTACCTGCATAGCGATAATAATGAGAATCATAGACATGATTTGTAGAAGAAGCCATACGCTTTGGATAACGCAATATGAAGCCATATTCATAAGAATGTGCTTCAAGCCATTGTGACAGGGCAGATGTTTCAAATGTCTGATAGGCAATGGATTTAGAAGCAATAGACACTGTTCTACCCAGCTGTCTTTCATCTTTGCCGGCAAGAGCCGGATTTGAATATTGAAAATCATTGAAGCTTTCATAGGCTTCTTTGACATAAAAATCTTCAGCAATATCATCAGGCATTGCTTCCACCATCTTCTTTAAGGCTTCATAAGCATCATTCTCTAAATACATAGCGTATTTCAAACGATGAATATCTGACATCAGAACAAGATTATGTGGCACATAAGCCCCTATATAACTTGTATCATTAAGTGTTGTCATTAAAGATGAAGGATCCGCAATTAAGAATATCTCATGATTATTAGCCTGAGTCATGAGAGTTGTCAATCCATAACGTGAGTAGTTATTACAAGCATCCGCAAAAAAAGAACGAATTAATTTATCTGATAATCCACGATTTTTTAATAATTCAATATAATATTCTGTATCATCCACATAACTATAATCATCATATAGCGGCCTCATTTGATAATATATTTCTAATTTATCAAAATCAAAATTCTGATTATATAAATATCCTGATTCCAAATCATGCTCTACTAACTTTTTAGCTTGATCATAGGCATTGTTCTTAAAACTATCAAGAAGTTTTCCGGCTAATTCATTACCAGTAGAAAGAATGATCTTAATGTTGTCATAGCGACCAGTCTTTTCTAGTAGTTCATAATATTGATAATTTGGAAGATAAAAGCCATCATACTTGATAAATTTCATAAAATGGTAAAGTGGGATTCTGTTTTCTACAAGATATTTCTGCTCCTCTTTACTTAGATATTTCTCGATAATCATTCTGTTGTCATTGTTGATTCCATTGACACGATAGAATGGATCAAAACGGAGATTAATTGTATAGAATGAAACGATAAATAATGCAATGACTGTAACAAACAGATACTTGCGCTTATTTTCCATTAAATCACCTGCTCTCTAGTGTCAATTATATAGTATATCATGATGAGTGTATAGTTTATTCTTTGTGCAGTACTTCATAGAGTTTCAAAGCTGTATTTTTAGGAATCACTGCTTCTAATTCTTCTAACGACGCTTCTTTCATCTTTTTGACACTTTTAAAATGATTAAGAAGTTTCTTCTTACGTGCTTCGCCGATTCCATCTACTTCATCAAGAATAGAACTAAATAATGATTTAGAACGGACCTGGCGATGGAATGAAATAGCATAACGATGCACTTCATCCTGCATACGTGTAAGAAGGAAGAATAACGGACTCTTTGTATCAATAGGTACCTGATTGCCATTTTCATCTAGAAGCATGGCAGTAGAATGTTTATCATCCTTAGATAACCCACAGATATGTACAGGAAGATTCAAACCGTCGATAACTTCTTTAGCTACTTTAATTTGTCCAAGTCCACCATCGACAATAATAAGATCTGCCATTTCCTTTTGTTCCATTAAAAGACGATAATAACGTCTATAGATGACCTCCTTCATACTAGCATAATCATCAGGGCCTTCTACTGTCTTGATCTTATATTTACGATAATCTTTTTTAGAAGGCACACCATCCTTATAAACAACCATACCTGCAACAGCATAAGCCCCCTGGATGTTAGAGTTATCATATAACTCAATAGTATGAGGTGTCTCAATACCAAGTTTTTTACCTAATTCAATAATAGGCAGGATTGTCTTTTCATCCGTTTTCTCTTTTAATAAGAACTTCTTTTCTAGTGCTTCCTTCGCATTCTTATTAGCCATTTCTACTAAGGATTTCTTATCACCTCTTTGAGGCTGAAGTACATGACAGGATAATATTTCAGATAAAAGTTCTAAATCAACATCTTGAGGAATAAGTAGTTCATAGGGTTCAGGATGTGTTTGATAGTAAGTAACTAAGAAACGAATCAGATCTTCTTCAAAATCTTCTCCTACAGGCTCAAGATTAAAATCATGATAGAGAAGTTTACCTTCACGCATAAAGAAGAGCTGAATACTGATATAACCTTTATCAATATAATAGCCTAAAATATCTCTATCTTTATAGTCACCAAATTGAACATTCTGTTTGGCAGTAACATATTCTATAGAACGAATGAGATCACGATATTCTTTTGCAAGCTCGAATTGTAGATTATCACTGGCTGTCATCATCTTTTCATTGAGTTCATCAATCTTTGATTTGGTATTACCATGAATAAATGAAATCAGTTCTTTTCGGATTTCATCATACTGGCTCTTATCAATATCGTTGATACATGGCCCTAAGCATTGATGTAATGAATAATAGAGGCATGGCTTATCTGGAACATGATTACATTTTCTTAAAGGGTAAAGCTTATTTAATAATTTAAAGGTATTTCTTGCTGCAGTAGCATCAGGATAAGGACCAAAGTACTTATTCTTTTTGTTTTTTGTTTTTCTTACTATTTTAAGTCTTGGATGAGTTTCATCCGTTAATTCAATATAAGGATAATAGGTATTATCCATAAACATGATGTTGTATTCAGGTGTATAGTCCTTAATTAGGTTGATTTCAAGTAATAATGCTTCCTTTTCACTGCCTGTTACAATATAGTCAAAGTCCCATATATGATCTACAAGCTTTGTTGTTTTATAGTTATGTGCACCTGTAAAATAAGAAGAGACGCGATTTTTCAGTTTTCGCGCCTTTCCTACATAAATGACTTTTCCTTCTGTATTCTTCATTAAATAACAGCCAGGAGACATAGGAAGTAATGAGAGCTTCTTTTTAATATAATCTAGATTCTTATTCAAAGCTAACCACCGTTACACCTAAACCACCCTCATTGGGGCCACCATCACGATATTCTTTGACATAAGAGAGATGATCTAACTTCTTTCTTATACCATTACGTAAAATCCCTTTACCCATACCATGCACAATACGTACTGAAGGATAACCAAGTAATAGAGCATCATCTAAGAACTTTTCAACAATATTCATCGCTTCTTCATAACGCATACCAATAACATTTACTTCATAATGTCCTGTTTTCTTCATATGCTGTCTAGTACCGGCTTTTTTTACTTTCTGAGGCTTAGAGGCGCCATGCATAAAAGTAACTTCTGTATCTTTTACACGTGCCTGGAGACCACCTAAATCAATCAACAGTTCATGTTTCTTAACTTCAAGTACATCCCCTTCTCTATTCATCTTATCAAGTTTGACATGATCCCCCTTCTTGAAGACATGGTCCTGGACCTTTACAATTTCTTTCTTTTCATATTTCTGCTGGTCTAATGCGTGTTTGGCTGCAGTCACTTGATGGGGTTTTAAAGAACCTTGATCCATGATATCTTTAGTCAATTCATCAATTGTTTTCTTAGCTTCTTCAAGCATCTTATTGGCTTCCTGCTGTGCTTCTTCTACAATACGATCTTTCTGCTTTGTGGCAATAGAAAGCTGATGTTCATAACGATTATGAAGTTTTTCATTATCTGCAAGTAACTGATCGATTCTTTCTTCTTTCTCATCTAATTCTGCACTCTGCTTAGTCAGCTTTTCAGTTAACTTTTCTGCTTCGCTCATACGTTCTTCTTTATTATGTAAAGCATGATCAATAATCTCATGATCTAATCCTAAAGATGCAGCAATTTCAAAGGCATAAGAAGAACCGATTGAATGAAGCTTCAAGCGATATGTAGGACGCATTGTTTCTACATCAAATCCGACTGATGCGAGCGTAATATCATCTCTAGTCTGACCATAGCTTTTTAGTTCGCCATAATGCGTTGATGCGATAATACGACAGTCACGATTTAATAAGGTATCTAAGATAGCTTCTCCTAGACAAGCCCCTTCTTGTGGATCTGTGCCAGAACCAATTTCATCAATCAGGATAAGAGAACGACATGTGGCATGTTCTAGTATATAGATAAGCTTCTTCATATGTGATGAATATGTTGACAGTGATTGTTCAATTGACTGTTCATCACCAATATCTGTATAAACAGCATCAAAGAATGGAATAGAAGCGTCAATAGCTGGAACAGCTAACCCACTAATAGCCATTAATGATAATAAACCGGCTGTTTTTAAAGCCACTGTTTTACCACCGGTATTAGAACCAGTAATCATAAGCATCTTGCCATCAATAATAATATCGTTAGGAACTATCTTTTCCTGATCAATCAAGGGATGTCTTGCCTGCTTTAAAGAGAGAACACCCGTTTCATTGATATCAGGCTTTACACAATCATAATCACAGCCAAAACGTGCTTTTGCAAAGATAAAATCAAGTTCAGACATGAGTTCCTGATCAAAATAGAATCTTGTATAGTTGTATTTGACACGTCTAGTTAGACTTTGAAGTATTTTATTGATTTCTGTCTGTTCCTGACTTTTCAACTCATTGAGTTCATTATTCATAACAACAACACTTTCAGGCTCTATAAAGAATGTTTGACCAGAAGCACTTGTTGCATGAACTAAGCCTTTAATCTCATTTTTATGAGGCGCCTTGACTGCAAGTACTAAACGGTCATTTTTACTTGAAAGAGTATCCATACTTAAAGAATTTTTTTCACTTTTTAAATAGCCTTCCATTGAATGGCGAATACGTCCTTCTAATGCATGCATGCTTTTTCTAATACGATAAAGTGTTTCACTTGCGTGATCACTGATAGATCCATCAGGCATAATGCATCTATTGATTTCAATATGAAGACCATTATCTCCTTCTAATCCTTCTACGAGATCTCTTAATAGAATAATATCTCCTTCATAAGCATTAAAATAAGATGAGACCTGAAAGATGTTTTCTAACATATGGTCAATCGCCATTAATTCTTCAGGAGCGAGAATACCATCCATCTTAGCCTTTGCAAGATAAGCACTGATATCATTGAGTGGTGCAAGAGGCAAAGTACCCATAATACGATGAATTGTCATAGCTTCTTCTAAACGATTCTGTTCTTCGTTCAAATCAGCTAAATTATCATACATCTCTAGATGTAAGATCTTCTTTTTCGCAATTTCTGTACGACATGTACCTGCGATATGATTTAAAATTCTTGGAAATTCTAAGACTTTATAACTATCTAACATTTTATTCACTTCCTATATTATTTAAAATTATATTCTTTTCTGTTTCTGTATAAGGCGTCTTATTTAACAATAAGATAAACTGTATTTTTTCTTCTTTAGGTAAAGTTACCTGCTGTTTTATTAAGGCAGGGCCTAGTTGAGTATAAATAAACTGTATTGCATCATGTTCGTCAAGTAGACCATGATCATAGGCATGATTGTTAGCTATAATCATTTTTCTTAATATATCTTTATCTTCTAATTGCAGGTTATGTTGTCCTTTTAATAAACTTCCATAAGCACTTGCTTCATTTAATACTGTTTCTGAAATAATTGGCACATCTTCAATGATTAAATGTCCTATTTTAGAATCAGCAAGAATATCAGGACCAAAAAATGGCACAATAAACATAACCATCGCCAGAAAGGCTATAAAAGTACCTTTTAAGCCGTGAAGCAGTGCCCCTAATACGTGATTTACAATTGATGTCAAGGCAAAGTGATCTGTTAATTTTGTGATTAATGGTTTAATAAGAAGTCCTATCAGTCTTCTTATGATTTCTAGAATAATGAACATGATGATAAAAACAATCAACATATTCACTACAGAGCCCCCTAACTGAGATAATGGATCATCTACTGGTTTATAAATCTGGATTATTGAAGAAATTGTCTCAACATTTAAATAGATAAAAAGCATCATAATGATGAAGCTGAGCAGATCATAAAGTGTTGAGAAAAAACCTTTGGAATATCCACTAAAAAACATATACAACAAAAAAGCGATAAGAATCAAATCGAGAAAACTCATAGCACTTACCTCCTTAACACTGTCGGTTCTTAATTATAACAAATGAAATTTATACTGTCAAAAAAATGAAATTTATGATAAAATAATACATGTGAGGTGAATATGGTGGAGCCAATTAAATTTTTGATTAATGAAAACATTTTAAACAAGATGAAGAAGTTTTATGACAGTCAGATGGTTCCATTCGAAAGCGAGAACCTTCTTTTAAAAGCTCATGCTATTGGCTGTGACATTGAAGTGACATCGGATTATGAAGCAAGCTTTTTAGGACAGAATGCGGTGCATGAAGCAAAGCATTGGTCTAGAAGTTTAGCAAAGAAGATTGAGCAGGAAAAAAACTCAGATCATTTATGTATGCATCCTCATATCGGGGCTGCAGAAACAGGATCTGCTGATTTTCTTGGGCCGCTTTGTGTTGTTGCATGCTATGCCGATGATGAAGCACTTGAGATTATTAAAAACCTAAAAATTGATAATGTCGATGATTTATCCAATCAGGAAATTATCAATTGCGCTAAACTATTAAAAGGACATCTCATTTCATCACTACTAGTATTAGATAACTCACATTATAATAAGATGATTGATAATGGAATCAACCAGGCGAACATTCGTGCCCGTTTATTTAACCAGGCTGTTGTGAATGTTCTTCAGAAAGTGAAGAAGAGTGTTGAATTCAAAGTTATTGATCAGTTCGTTTCACCTAAGACTTATTATAACTATCTAAAGAGCGAAGTTATTGTTGTAAAAGATATGATTTTTGAAACCAATGCTGATGAGCAATACCTAGCAGTATTAGCTGCAGAAATCATTTCTCGTTACGCATATCTACAATATTTTGCTAGTATGACAAAGAGCTTAAAGATGAACCTTGCTAGAGGGGCTGGCACTAATGCCGAAATCGTGGCTGTTAAACTTGCAAACAAGTATGGGGAAAAGATTCTTACAAAAGTATGTAAGTTGAATTTCACTAATACAAAGCGTGTTAAGGGAGCATTAAAGAAATTAAAAGAAGGTCTATAGGCCTTCTTCTTCATCTAGAGAGTCACTTAGTGATTCTCTTTTTTTATTTCTATTTCAAATGCTGGAACTTTACGATAAGAGACGCCGGCAATATCTAACATACGTTTAGCCGCTCTATCGCTTTCTGATCCTTTATATTTTTCATCTTCATAGACAATTTCTTTGATTCCACTTTGAATGATTGCTTTTGTACATTCATGACATGGGAATAAAGAAACATAAATGCGACAATCCTGCAATTTCTGAGTAGAATTAAGAATCGCATTGAGTTCCGCATGAACTACATAAGGATACTTTGTATCATATAAAGCCCCTTCTCTTACTGACCAAGGGAATTTATCGTCTTCACATCCGCGAGGAAGACCATTATATCCTACACCTACAATACGGTTGTCATTGTTAACGATGCAGGCACCTACCTGCGTATTAGGATCTTTTGAACGATAAGCAGAAAGTTTTGCAACGCCCATGAAATATTGATCCCATGTAATAATCTGTTTATCCATTATATTCTCCTCCTAATTCCTTGATCTTTTCTTCAAAGAAATCTGGTAGAGGTGCTTCAAAATACATATGTTCATTGGTTCTAGGATGAACAAAACCTAATACTCTGGCATGAAGATACTGACCATTAGTATTGTCATCATTTCTAAAACCATATTGAGGATCACCATAAACTGGATGACCAATATATTGCATATGAACACGAATCTGATGTGTTCTACCTGTTTCAAGACGACATTCAATAAGTGTCATATCATCATAACGTTCTAATACTTTAAAGTTTGTAATCGCATCTTTTGCATTCTTGCTTGTAACAGCCATCTTCTTACGATCCTTGCTGTCACGTCCAATAGGTGCTTCAATACGACCCACATTATGATTAATAACACCATGTACAAGTGCCACATAACGACGTACAACTGAATGTTCTTCTAGCTGTTTAGATAATGAACGATGGGCATTGTCATTTTTTGCGACCATGAGTAGTCCACTTGTTTCTTTATCGATACGATGAACAATACCTGGTCTTGTAATGCCATTAATAGCTGATAAATCATGACAATGATAGAGTAACGCATTGACAAGTGTTCCTGAATAGATACCTGCAGATGGATGAACAATCATGCCTGTTGGCTTATTGACGACAATTACATCTTCATCTTCATAAATAATATCTAAAGGAATATCTTCAGGTCTGATTTCTGTACTCTGAGGATCAGGTAAAGTGACCTGAATCACATCCTCTTCTTCTACCTTATAGTTTGCTTTTTCAACATTATCATTAACAATAACCTGTCCTGCTTTAATCCATTTCTGAATCTCAGTACGTGAACGATCAGGCATGTGATTTAAGATGACTTTATCTAAACGTAAGCCTTTTTCTTCTAATTCTGGTGTAATTGATTGTATTTCCATTGTTTATATTCTCCAATTCCTAAATCTAAGATGATTAATAAAACACCTATTACAACACCCATATCGGCAATATTGAAAATAGGAAAATCATAACCAAATACAAAGAAATCTAAAAAGTCTCTTACATAATGAAAAACAACACGATCATATAGATTTCCTAGCATACCACTAAATATAAGTACAATTCCAAATCTTAATAGGATCTGGGATTTATCACTCTTGATAAAATAATAAATAAGCATAATACCAGCAATAATAGAAATTGCATAGAAAAGAAAGAAACGACCTGAAAGCATTCCCCATGCTGCACCCGTATTATGAATATAAGTGAAATAGAAAAAGTTTTTAATGACCTGATAACTCTGGCCTAACTGCATTGATTCATTGACTACAAGTTTAGTTACTAGATCGCCACCTAATACAATAATAAATGTGATCAAGTATAAAAAACCGTATTTAAAATTTATTTTTTTCATTTAATCATCCTTTCCTCAACGATTATAGCATGACTTTAAAAGATATAAAAGAAAAACAGGCTTTACGCCTGTTACATACAGTATAAGATAATGCATAAAAAGTGAAGGACACTACCTAGTAAGATCCATAAGTGCCAGATACAATGCATATAATGTATTTTTTCCTGTAATCCATAGAAGATTGTACCAATTGTATAAGCGACACCACCAGCGACTAATAGGTATATACCATTCATGCCTACAGTTTCAGGTAACAAGTTAAACTTAAAGACGATACACCAGCCTAGAATAAGATAACAGGCCATAGAAAATTTTGCGAATTTATTAATGTCATAAGCATTTAATGCAATACCTAGAATTGTGACAGCCCATACAATACCAAATAGAATCCATGCCCAGAATGGATCAGCCAGTCTAACAGAACATAATAGTACTGGTGTATATGTACCAGCAATTAAGACAAAAATACTACAGTGGTCCATAATCTGGAATACCTTCTTTGCCTTAAGTTTGGGAGATAAGCCATGATAAATTGAACTCATTGTATAAAGAACAATCATAGAAACACCATATACAATACCAGAAGCTAAACCATAACCATTATGATGTAAACATGAGAATATAATACATAATACAAGTGCTGCAACACCAAAAGCAGCCCCTACAATATGCGTTACCATATTAAATATTTCTTCACCGCGAGTATATTCAGGTAATTCACGGTCATCTAACTTTGTACGTTTCATTTTAATCACCTCTTGTACATCAAGAATATCATATCTATTATTTGATGTCAATACATCTAGTATTATAGTCTAGATGTTATTCTTCATATGTGTTCCATTGTCTTATGATTTGATGTGATTCTAACTCATAGAGTGTATTAAAGACAGCTGTCTGGTTTCTCCACAATTCCTTATCTACATGAAAATGACCAAAATACCAATGGGTGTAGTTTGTATTTTTCTGAATATCATTCAAATAAGTAGTCAAAGGCATTTCTTGATAAACATCACCTTTTATATGAAATTGTTTAATAGTTGATAGAAAATAAACCGTTTCATCCGGTGCTGTATGTGTAATAATATAATCCACATAATCTATATTACTTAAATGTTGTAATCCATTCTCATACTCTTTTGTATTGGGCATTTCAGCAGGCCACCATGAAACATTTTCTTTACGAAATGGCTGATCAATAGAATAACCACCACCAAAAGTGAAGAATGTTTTTCCTTCTATTATATAGATTTCTCCACGCATCAAATGAATGAGATTATGACGTAGTTTATGAACATATCCCCCCTTCCATACTTCCACGGGATAACTATTAAGCATATTAAAGTTCTCATGATTGCCATCAACAAATAAAACAGTATAGGGCTGAACACTTATAAAATCATAAAATGATTCTTCTGAAGAATATTTCTGCTGAAAAAAACCTATTCCAAAATCTCCACATACAATAATAATATCCCCTTCCTTTAATACAGGATCTATCTGTTCAAGCCATTTAAATTGATTGCCATGTATATCGCCCGTTACATAAATCATAATTTCATCCCCCTTTTTTATTATACATAAAAAAATGCCATCAATGAAGATGACATTAGAATTCAACAGGTTCATATTCCTGAAGTTTTGCAAGATATCCAAGTTTTGACAATGCATCTTGAATTTCATCAAGTCTTTCATCTGTTTCAGCACAGATTGTATGATAATGATATCCACTTGTCACTGCCATTAAAGAGATAGATTTCCCACATTTTAAATTATCAAGATATTTCTTTACATCTAAACGTGATGCGATATTAAGAGGTGCACGTACAATATGATAGGCCTTATGATAAACAAAGATATCTTTGACATAACCACCTAGATCCACGATTGTATTGAGCTCATTTTCTATATCTGCATCAGTATGCTGCATTTTGAGGACTCTTTCCACCATAGCAGAATGACGTATGATATATCCTTTATTGGTTGCTTCTATAACATGATTATTAGCACGAAGAAGTGCGACATCATTCACAATAACCTGACGTGAAACCTGAAGACGTTTTGCAAAATTAGAAGCAGAAATCGGTGTATCATTTTCCATCAGTTCTGTAAGGATGTAGTCCCTTCTTTCTTTACCAGTCATTTAGTCTCTCCCATTAATTGCATGAAGGTTCTTTAATGATAGATCTAAAATCTTTGCAGAGTGTGTTAATGCACCACTTGAAATGAAATCTACACCCATATCTTTTACTCTATTGATGTTTTCTGCAGTAACATTACCAGAAATTTCGATTTCAGCACGTTTATCAATGTAATCAATAGACTGTTTTAATAATTCAGTACTCATATTATCAAGCATGATAATATCAGCACCCGCTGCAACAGCTTCTTTCACCATATCAAAAGTTTCTACTTCAACTTCAATCTTTCTTACTGATGGCGCATAATCTCTTGCCATCTGTACAGCCTTAGTCACGCTTCCTGCTGCACCAATGTGGTTATCTTTTAATAAAACACCGTCTGTTAAGTTATATCTGTGGTTGCTTCCTCCACCTACTTTAACAGCATATTTTTCAAAGATTCTGTTATTTGGAGTTGTCTTTCTTGTATCAAGTAGCTTAATACCTGTACCCTTAAGAAAATCTGCAACCTTACGTGTATAAGTTGCAATACCTGACATTCTCTGTAAGTAGTTTAATGCAGTTCTTTCACCTTCAAGAAGAGTTCTCATATCACCAGTTACTTTTGCGAGTAATTCTCCTTTATGGACTTCATCACCATCATGAGCAAAGAAGTGTACATCCACATCTTCATCTAATAATTTGAATGTTCTTTCAAAAATCTGAAGCCCAGCAATAATACCATTTTCTTTACAAATTAATTCTACTTCACCTAGCTGTGCAGTTCTTATAACACTGCATGTAGATACATCTTCACTTGTAATATCTTCACGAAGAGCTGAAAGGATTAGTGGGTCTACATTTAATTTTAACGTTGTCTTATCAAACATACTTGGGGCCTCATACTTTCTTGTCATATCTTTTGCGGCTCTTTTAGCAAATACTAAACTTTCTAATAATGAGTTACTAGCAAGTCTATTCTTTCCATGAACACCATTACATGCTGTTTCACCAACAGCATAGAGATTTTCCATAGATGTTTTACTGTTTTCATTGACTTTTACACCACCCATGAAATAGTGCTGGGCTGGTACAACAGGAATACATTCTTTAGTTACATCATAGCCTTTATCTAAGCAGTACTGAACAATATTAGGGAAATGTTCCTTTAGTTCCTTTTCACCAATAGGTCTTAAATCTTCTAAAACATAATCAGTACCATCTTTTTCCATCTGTTTCTTAATTGCATCAGAAACTACATCTCTAGGTAATAATTCATTAACGAAACGATTACCATTCTTATCATATAATAATGCACCTTCACCTCTGACACTTTCGGAAATAAGGAAACGTCTTTCATTATCTTCACTATAGAAAGTTGTTGGATGAATCTGTACATAATCCAAATGTTCTGTTTCAATATTGTATTTCTTAGCAAGATCAATGGCATCACCTGTTAAATGACGGTAGTTAGTGGAATTCTTATACTTGCCACCAATACCACCGGTTGCAAGTACAACAAAGTTCGCATAGATATCATGTTCTTCATCGCCTTTGCGTACTCTACCACCAACGCACTTACCATTCTTTACAAGAAGGTCTGTTAAAGTTACATATTCTTCAATAGTGATATTCTTTCTTGTTTTTACTTCTGCATAAAGCTTACTCGTGATTTCTTTACCCGTAATATCTTCATGATAAAGAATTCTGTTAGTAGAATGAGCACCTTCTTTTGTATATTTAAGGTTTCCTTCTTCATCTCTTGCAAAATCAGTACCATATGATAATAAATCATCAAGTACAGCACGAGAACTTCTGATCATTAATTCTACAGAAAGAGGATTATTTTCATAATGTCCAGCTCTTAGTGTATCTTTAAAGAAAGCATGATAATCACTTTCATCCTTAAACATACAAATACCACCCTGTGCAAGAAAGCTATCACTTTCTTCTACACATGACTTAGTAATCATATGAATATTAAGGTTCCCAGGTAATTTAAGGGCACAATATAATCCTGAACATCCAGTACCTACAATAAGAACATCTGTTTTTTTAGTCATTTTTAGTCATCTCCTATTTAGCAAGTTCAAGCATTCTTTCTAATGGTGCTTTTGCTTTATTCATAAATTCTTCTTCTAAGAATACTTCATTCTCTCCAGTTTCTAATACATGTACAATCTTTTCTAGTGAATTGAGTTTCATATTAGGACATACCTGAGTTCTTACTACATTATAAAGCTTCTTATCAGGTGCTTGTTTTAAGATAGTGGCATAAACACCATCTACAGTACCAACGATAAATTCCTTTGCATCATTACCTACAATATAATCAATAATACCTGATGTACTACCAATATAATCAGCTTCTCCTAATACTTCAGGTTTACATTCTGGGTGAACAGCTACTAAAGCGTTAGGATGTTCTTTCTTGGCATTTAATACATCTTTTTTAGTCATAATATGGTGTCTTGGACAGAAACCACTATTTAAGATAATATTCTTATCTTTAACCTGAGTTGCTACATAGCTTCCTAAGTTCTGATCAGGTATAAAGAAAATATTCTTGTTAGATAACTTATTAACAATCTTTACTGCATTTGAACTAGTAACACATACATCACTATAAGTTTTTATTTCTGCAGTAGAGTTGATATAGCAAACAACAGCTAAATCATCATACTTTTCTCTCATTTTTTTAATATTTTCTATAGTCACCATATGAGCCATAGGACAATCAGCATGTGCATCTGGCATATATACATGCTTATTAGGGTTAAGTATCTTCGCACTTTCACCCATGAATTCTACACCTGCAAAGACAATCTTATCAGCGTCTGTTTCTGCTGCTTTTTTTGCAAGATAGAATGAATCCCCAATGAAATCAGCCGCTTCCTGTACATCTGCATCCACATAGTAGTGAGCTAATATAACAGCATTCTTCTCTTCTTTAAGCTGCTTGATTCTATTCATCATATCCATAGTTTTATCCTCTTTTTCCAACTTTTCCTAAATTAAGCGCCTCTCTCGCTACGCTGATGCATATGCTATCATTGTTGTTGACAGATGTCAAGACACATATGTTGACATTGTAAAAGAAATATGTTCATCAAATATTACAGTATGGTTATATGTAATAGATTACATAGTTTTTTCAGCATGGAAATATGCTCTTAATGCAAAAAAGAGATTATAACAAGTTAGTTACAATCTCTTGAGGATTTTTAATTATTTTTCATGTTCTTCATATATGCCAATCAATAGTAGTATCATAGCTTTACTTATTTGCATATATTTTCCAAATGGATTGATGACAATTCCATTTATCTCTTCTAAGTCAAGTGCTAATCTTAGAATTGATAGGATGGATTGATTGATCTGAACATTGCCACTAGACCCTTTATGCATCTCTTCTGTTGAAGTAAATACACCTAGCCACTCTATACCACTTGCATCTTTGACTGTTTCCATTTTAAGTTTGACATCATGATCAAGAGCAAATGTGTCACCAATGCTTATACTATTGATTTGTTCTTTTGATAAGAATGGATTCTTAGTAATATAAGGAACAATAAATTCTCCACCCTGATTCATTGCATTTATCATCATATTCATAAATAGTATCATACCTTCTTTATCATTATGAACATAATATTGATTGATAGCTTTTTCAATCATCTGATTTGTATTAGGTGAATCATCTTTTCTAACAAGACTATAAAATGTATCAACAACATCTCTCATATCTTTATTGATACGATTTCTACATTCAGATATTAATGTTTCAGATATTCCAAAATAAGCTTCCGCAATACTTCCTGTAATAGCACCAAGTGTATCCGTATCTCCACCTAGAGATACTGCATTTCTTATTGCATCTTCAAAGTCTCTTGCTTCAAGAAAAGCAATGATTGCTTCTGGGACGGTTTTTTGACAAGTTTCATCCATATGAAAGCTAGGACGGATTTCATCAAGTGTTCTATTTAAATCATAATGAAATTTATTCTCAATATACTTTTTGATTTCTTCTTTTGATGAACCATTTCTTGCCATAAATATCGCACTCGCAGTCGCCTCTGCACCCTTAATACCTTCTGGATGATTATGAGTTACATTTGCAGTTGCTTTTGCGACAACTCTTGTTTTTTCAAGAGAATCATAAAGCCATCCTGCAGCTGATACTCTCATTGCAGAACCATTTCCAAAACTATTATAGGGCTCGGGATGACAGGCTGTTAGCCAGCGTCTAAAATAACCTCCGTATCCTGCATGAGGATATCTTCTTCCCCATGATTGCATACTTGTTATAACAGCATCCTCAATTTCTTTGACTGTTGCATCCTGGCCTACTTTAAGTAACGCCTCACATACAGCAAGAGTCATGACTGAATCATCTGTAAAATGAGATCTTCTACTAAATAATTTGAAATCCTTTGTTTTATCTCCTCTATCAAATTCAAATGGACTACCAATAATATCTCCTAAAATTGCACCATACATAATATATTCCTCCAATCTTTTCTTATTACACTATCAGTATAAATGAGGAGGAAAGATATATGGTCGCTTTGAAAGCGACATTTAAAAAACGTCGATACATGAAGTGCCGACGTCAGTTATGTTCCAAGAGTTTCATTGGTATATTTGAATAATGTGATGTTGAGTTCCATAATATCATAGTGTTTGTCTATGATTGCTTTTTGTACAATTAGATCTACTTTACTACTTGGACTAAATGCCCAGTCTGCTCTTGCAAGTAGATCTTTTGATTCTTCTAGATTAAGCTGTAATGCGATACATAATGCAAATACAGTTTTCTTTTTAGGATGATAATTCTTATTGCATTGAATTTTAGAAAAAAGTTTTCTATCTAGATTGGCTCTTTTCCATACGTCTTTATTATCTAGATGCGCTTTGTCTATTAATTCAAATAATTTATCATGAAATGAAGGACCAATATTTGCGAGCTGATCTTCTAAAGAAGTATTCGGCAAATGAAGAGATGGTTCTTCATGAAACGTAGAATTAAATAAAGAACGAAGACGAGCACTTCGTCTATAGCTCAAAGGATACTCATTGATATGACTTTCTTTGACATAGTTTGCATCAATATAAGAATCAATCTCTCCGACAATTTGGCTGGATAATTGAAAAGAGGTTTTATCAAATACAACTAAAATGATTTCTATTTCATGTTCTGTCAAAAACTGGCTGAATACAGATACTGCAATATGCAAAGCCTTATTTTTTGGAAATTCATAAACGCCTGTAGAAATAAGAGGAAATGCGATACTTTGACATCCGAGTTCTATTGCTTTTTGTAGAGGTAGACGATAACATCTTTCTAGTATTTCAAGTTCATGATGATTTCCATCAATCCATACAGGTCCTACTGTATGAATAATATATTTTGCGTTGAGATTATAAGCTCCAGTAACTGCAATCTCTCCTCTTTCAATAGGACCAATAGTCTTTCTTTCTGCAAGAAGCGCTTCTTTTCCTGCTGCTTCATATATTGCCAGATCTGTGCCACTGACACATTTTGGTTGTGGATTTGCTGTATTAACTATGATATCAGCTTCTACTTTTGTGATATCGTTTCTTACTATCTTAAATGCCATAGAGGTGTCTCCTCATTTTCTTTACATTATAATTCATAAGATGTCTACCAATATACTTATAAGCGAATGTTTTAATGGTTGACATCTCTTGATGATGTTCTTTTAGTAACGTATCTGGACAATCATAGATACCAAAGTCTTGAGTAATTCCTTCACTTTGAATATAGGTATTATTTCTATTGAAGTCAATTATAGGGTGTTTGAAGTTTTTCACTGCAATACCATAACCACAAAATGGACCAGTACATTTAGTAAATCTTTTCTGAAGTTGTTTAAGATATGATTTGTCTAAAATAAATCCTTCTAGTTCATACCATCGATTTTCAAGGCAAACTTCCACCCAGCTGTGAAATATATTCTTAGGTGCACTATGATATACAATACCTGTCATAGCTCCTCTTTGTAGTTTCTTATCAATAGTAAAGCCATGTATTCTACATGGAATATCACAGGCACGTAGCAATGCCATAAATAGAGTTCCTTTAGTATTACATTGACCATAGCCATCGGCTAGTACTTTTGAAGCAGGTATATAATCATCACTATTATAGCCAAATAAGATTTCATCTCTTACATAATTATAGATTGCTTGTATTCTGTTAAATTCATTCATTTGTTTCCATTGTTTATCGTAAATGAGTTTTTGAATGTTAGGATGAGAATAATCTAGCATCTGTGTTTCTTTGAGATATTCCATCATTTTAACGCACCTCCATTATTAATTATATCATTGTACTATGAGATTTAAAAAAGATTGTAACCTAGGAGTCACAATCTTTAGTTTCTGTAGGACTTAATATAAGTTCTTCCGCAATCGTAGTTGATTTCACTCTCATTAAGCTATCATAGATATTTGATTTACCAAGCAAGTTTATTCCACCGTGCCATACGATTTCTTGATCAATGACTGCAAAATAAGAATCTAAATCAGGATACACTTCTACAAATACACCATTACCATATAATAAATCTATGAGATTATTTGTATAAGGTTCATCTGTCTGTTTGGTGAATACATTGACTGAAACACCCTTTTCTTGTCTATCTTTAATTAAATCAATAAAAGATAATACTTTCTTTTCATTTAATTGAGGACTAGAGATAATGATGCTTTTATTTGATTCATGGATATCTTGTCTAAATACTTCTAAATAATCATTATAATTGTAAATGTGATTCACGTTTTGTTTATTGTCTACAAGATCAGTAATCACATCAAAACCAATCTTTCTATAAGCAGATAAGCGTTTCTTATACATATTATTAAAATAATGAATATGAGAATCTACATAATCATAGACAATCGCACTTTTTTTATACTTATAATCTCTATTGATTCTTCCTAAGAACTGATCAACTAAAGGTTCACCAGATACAGGAGAAGTTAAAAATAGTGTATCGAGTCTAGGTACATTAAATCCTTCACCAACTGATTGAGATGTCGCAACAAGTATAAAAGGTTCATCATGAGAAAGTGCTAATATTGTTTTTCTTACTTCTTCATTTTCTTTTAATGTATGATCACCATAAATAAGATATGTATGATCTAGGACATTCTTCTTAAGTGATTCATACAATGATTTAGCATGATCTTTATAGCGTGTTAATACGATAGGTGTTCTATTTTCTTCAATACACTTCTTGATATCAGAAATAATCATATTATTTCTATTTTCATTTTTAGAGATAAACGCATACGCACTATTAAGATCATTTTTACTATCACCTAACGCCATTATTCTTGTGAATCGTGGATAGACATGATGATCAATAGATTGTTTTTCTATTCTTTCTTTGCTTGTATATTGATGTCTAATTGGACCTAACTGCATATAGACTTTCTTTTCAAGTCTGTCTATTCTTTTATCGTTCGCAGAAACACCATAGATATATTTAGAATTAATTTGACGTAATACATTTTCAAATACATGAGAGGCACCATGATGACATTCATCTACTATCACCATGCCGTATTCATGATTTAAACGACAGTTGCCTTCATTGTCATAAATAGAGTTGACTGATACAACATCTATGATACCAGTTAAAGTATTTTTACTTCCATGTAATACACCTATGAGATCTTTTCTTTGTTTCTCTTTACCTGTTTTTGTTTTATACACAGGTAGATCTTCGTTTATTTCTAAAAAGCGATGTAATTCATCTACCCATTGGTCTATTAGTGAAACACTTTGCATAATAATGAGTGTATTGACTTTTCTTTGAGATATTAAATAACTAGATACAACAGTCTTACCGAATGCAGTCGCTGCATTTAAAACACCATTGTCATAATTTAATAAATCAGACGCGGCAGTCAGCTGTTCATCTCTTAATTTTCCAGTAAATGATACATTAATAGGTTTTCCCTTTTCTCTCTTATCAACAATTTCATACTCAATATTTGATGAATGGCACTTATTAAGTAGCGTTTCTAATAATCCTCTTGGGATTTTTATATAGTCGTTTATGTCTTCCCCTAAATAGATAACTCTTGGCTGATTCCAATTAGAAAATCCTAAGTTATGATTCTTATAGAATATAGGATTATCAAATGCAGATAAGCGTCTGATCTGGTTTTGGATTCGTGGCTGAAGATTAAGTGTATCCACGTAGATACCATCTGCAAGGACAATAGAGAGTCTTTCTATCACATCTTCACTATGGAAGTTTTCATCCTTTTTCCATGGCTTAATTCTTTTTCCTAGATCCATTGTAAGAAGAGTTTGAGGGATTGAAAGTTCTTCTTTCCATTTATAGATATGTTCTTCTATCTCATTTTTAGATAATTGATGAACTGTTGTTAGTAATTTCCATTGATCATAGTAAGGATTCCAGTTTTCATCTACAAAAGCACTATTACCTTGTCTTAATGCCTGTCCTTGAAGTGGTAATGCAACAAGATTACCTAAACCTTCACTATGATCTTGAGTAGGAAACATACGATCATAATATCTAAATGATTTGAGATTAATAGATTGAGATCCTTTCTCAATGAGTAGTAATCCAAATTCTCTAGCAAGAGAGGCAGGTACAAATTCCTTAAAGAGAATCCATGCATGTGCCCCATTTCCTGAACGTGAGCGTTCTATTAATACATCAATACCATTTTCATGACATATTTTTCTAATTGCATCAATTTCATCTTTCCAATCATTATTTTCACTATTCTTATTATCATGATTATCAAAATCAAAAACTATGAGTTTACATGTATCATCTTCTAGTAAAGGATATAATCCAATGACATCTGTACAATTGTCTTTGTAGCCTAATAAGTGATCTTTGCCTACTTCTCTATCTAATGCTTTCCACTCTTTATAAGGACACTTTTGACAGGACACACCTTTTTGACTATTTTGTTTAGGACAATATTCTTTCCATCTATTATAACATTGTGGAAAGTATCCTCCCTTAGAACCTCTTAATGCATATACATCTCTTCTTCCTTGAAATAAAGTAAGAAAGTAAGCTACAAGTTTATCATAAATATAAGTATCCTTGATACATACACCCTCATTTATAGATTGGGTTGTCATTTCTTCTTTTGATTCATTAAATGTAATATGAGATTTTTTTAGAAGTTCTTTTAATTCTTGATTTTCTTCTTGGAGATGTCTAACCATCCTTCTTAACGATTCTAAGTTTTGTCCTTCTAGATTCATTGTATGTCTCCTTAACTGTTATTTATTCCATTATAAAAGGAATAATGATAAAAATCACTATTCCTTCTCAATAATATTTCTTATATCGTCTAGATGATCCGCAAAATAGATACCCTTCTGTTTCTCATGAGTTGATAATCCCATTTCTATCATATGGGACATAAGTTCTTTCATACCCTTATAATAATTATTCAAATTATAGAATATGCAAGGCGCATGAAGTTGTTTTAATGAAATTTTAGACATCACTTCTGATATTTCTTCTAGTGTTCCTGTACCACCTGGAAAGGCGATAAAAGCATCTCCTAATTCTATCATTTTTGTCTTTCTTTCTGTCATATCTTTAGTAATGATTAATTCTGTTAAGCCATCATATTGTAGTTCTTCATCAATAAAGAATTGTGGTTCTATTCCAATCGCAGTTCCACCAGCATTCAATACACTTTCCGCAATATATCCCATTAATCCTGATTTTGATCCCCCATAAATGAGTGTATGATTATTTTCTCCAATCCATGTACCAAGCTCTTTTACTGCATCCTTAAGTACTGGATCATTTCCTTGTAAGGCACCTAAATATACTGTAATGTTCATATGATTCTCCTATAAAAAAACAGTCAGAACTAAGTCTCACTGTTAGTCTATTTCTATCTTAAGAAATATAGTATATAAAGTCAATGCTTACCAGATGCCCATCACATGCTGCATGAGTAATGAAACAATAGTAATACCACACCAGCATGATGCACCTACTAATAATGGTTTACCACCTATTTTAATTAAGTGAATAACATTACTATTAAGTCCAATTGCAGCCATAGCCATAATAATAAGGAATTTAGATAATTCTTTAATAGGTAAGAAAACGTTGCTGTTAACTCCCATATGAAGGCTGACTGTAGTAATAATGGCAGCTAATACAAAGTAAAGAATAAACATAGGGAATGCTTTCTTTAAGTTGAAGTTTGAAGATTTCTGGTTTTTCTTACTTCTAATCATTGATAATCCTAAAGTGATAGGAATAATGGCAAGTGTACGTGTTAATTTGACAGTTACAGCTTTATTAAGTGTAGCGCTCCCTAGATGCCACATACTATCCCAAGTAGATGCGGCTGCAGTAACTGAAGATGTATCATTGATGGCAGTCCCTGCCAATATTCCAAATGCATCACCATGTAATGTATCAAAGCCGATGGCTTTACCTAGAATAGGGAAGAATAATGCAGCTAAGACATTAAAGAAGAAAATAACGGCAATAGCCTGGGCGACTTCATCATCATCGGCATCAATGACTGGTGCAGTAGCTGCAATGGCAGAACCACCACAAATAGATGAACCTACACCTACGAGAATAGATGTATTGGAAGGTACATGTAATATCTTTCTTAAAAGCCATGCAATAAGAAGTGAAGTAGAGATTGTACAAATAATTATAGGTAATGACTGCTTTCCTGTTTCAAAGATGACACCTAAGTTCATACCAAAACCTAATAATACGACAGCTGTTTGTAGGATGATCTTAGAAGTCCATTTGATTCCTGGTGCTGCTTTACCTTTTTCTTTCCAAAACATAGTAATAATCATACCTGCAAGAATTGAAATCACTGCCCCACCGATAACTGGAAATTGTTTTCCTAATAACCATGATGGAATCGCAATAACTAAACATACAAGTATGCCATATATATTCTTTTTAATAGTTTCCATGATTTACCTGCTTTCTTTTAAATGTGTGCTCATTATATCACTTGACTATAATAATATTAAATTATATATTTCTATTGAACTATAAGTAAATATTATTGATGAGGTGATGAGATGTTAGATTATCGAATTCGGATTTTAGAATGGCTTAAATACAGGGAATAATAGAGATTGTTGCCTATTTGTTATCTATTTGATGATTTAAAGGTATCGAAATATTTCATAAAAGCAAAAAAGGCCAGAGCAAATTAAGCCCTGGTCTTTTCTTATGAATATAATGTGTAGTTGAGATTTAATCGAAATTAAGTCGAGTTTAGTCGATATCTTTAAGAATAAACTCATAATAAAAATAGAATTAGACTTTTTTCAAGCATCTTTTAGCAACCCAACCACTTGGAATCTTTGCCCAATCTCCATCGAATTTAGAAACTGTAACACGAGTGCCATAATTTAGACAGCCGTCCTTGTCGTAATCGTGAGCCTTAGCGTTCTTAGTTAATTCCTCATATGTCTTTCTTCTATAGTTAACCCCTGGTCCTGTTCTGACACTTAAATCGCTAGCAGTAATCATATAAGTACCTAAAGCACTAGATGCATTGCTCTGTGGCTTAGGTGTAGGAGTTTCAACGTGTTCATTGACGCTCTTATTTAAAATGCCTTCTATAATTGCCTTTGCGCACTTATCAGCGTTCCATTTCACTTTATCAATTGCATTATCAACGAAACAGCACTCAACAAGCAGCGCTGGAGAATTAGTCTTTCTCAACACATATAACTTTGTAGATGTTTTAACACCTCTATTTCTAATTCCTAAAGCATTAGAAATATTATCAGCAATTCTAGTTGCTTCATCTTTCGCTTTTGAGTTATCGCCATAGATGTATACTTCTGTTCCTGTGCCTCCTCCAGCGTTTAAGTGGATTGATACATCTAAGTCAACCTTATGATCATTACACTTGTTGACGATTGCCTTAAGATTTGAATTTTGGTCTTTTCCATTATCGTCGGTACAATCATATACTGTATGTCCTTCATTTCTTAATAATTCGATAACTCTGTTCTTAACTTTTCTATCTTCATTGACTTCGTCGAGTAATCCACTAGCACCACGGCATTTCAATGAATGTCCACCATGTACATTGAAATTCATACTCTTATTCCTCCTCTAAGTATGCACCTATTCCATAATCTGATGCACACATATATTCGATTCTGCAGCCTCTTGCCTTATTCCACCCAGAAGCAAAATAAGCCACATCAGCAGTTGATAATAATTCAATAGATTTACCAAGGCACCATAAAGGAGTGCCTTCTACTTTAATATAACTATCAATAATTTCAGCATCATCACCATAGAGACTTTTGATTTTTTTGATAGCCTTTTCTCTATTGTGTCTGATTTCTTCTTCAGACAGGCCTTTCATGGGCTGTGAAATAAATATCTTCATTTTTATATCTCCTCATATTTGGTAATAGGCGCTTTTGCCTTGATGACGTTGATATCTCCTAAAGATATATGAAACACATCTCCTGCGTTTGAGAAAGCACGGCATTCATAAGAAAGCTCGTTTCTGCTTCTGCCTAGTGTATCAGTAGGATCTATCTTCGCAGTTATTACATTATCCTTGATTGTTGTTTCTTTTCTTCTTGTCTCATCGCCATCAATGATTACAAGAAGCGCTTTATAATCATTGAAATTAAAAGGCTCGCCATCAGACGAGCACGAAAATCTGATAAGATGTGTAGTTCCTTCAATCACATCTATATCACGCTTATTACAATTCATTTATTCATCTCCTTCATAATGCGAAACCTTTCCGATATCTATATGCATTGTATTGCTTACTTCAATTTCAGCATCTAATGCAGTTTGTGCAGCTATATTGATATTCCTATGATCAGCATCTATTGAAGCGTTAACGTGTGTACACTTGTCAATGTTCACAACTGCAGTATGAGAGACTTCTATATCTACTTCAGTAGACTGTGCCTCACCTGAACCTGAATAAAGAAAAAGAGTGAACCATCCTCTACTCATCCTGACCACACTCCATCGGATGACTTAGCATAAATCCTTATAAGATATTCTCCGTCGCCTTTAGATAGTTCTGTGTCAATTACACTTACTACTCCTGTACTGCCCGTTCTTAAATCAGTACCACTTTCTACAAGTAGTCCTATTCCTCTGCCAGATGCCTCGCCATCACGTGTCGCACGTGCTTCCCACTCAGATATATCCATATCACAATGAAATCTGCAGATACACTCATTAATGCCAAGCACTCTAGATATTCGATATTTATCAATACTATCAATTGTTACGATAGGTGCTTCAGCTAGTCTATAAGTAATAGTAATAAGACCATCCGTGAGCCATACCTCTCCTATAGCGACACCAGAAGAACCCCAAGCATTACATTCTACCAATCCATCAAGAGATGTGCCGAGGTTAATTGTAACACTTGTAGTCTTCTTATATTGATTGCCGTTATTCACTGTAAATCTGACTGCATTTACATATGAATAAGAGCAGTGAAAGTTACCCGTGAATTTAACATTGGTGACTATAGCGTTTGACGGCAGAGAAGGAATAGTCCACGTAATTTTTTCTATGTTATGTCCACTTCCCGAGACATGAATACTAGGCATTGTGGCGTTAGATGTTACCGTATATTCCTGCGCCATAATCTTATGCCACTGACCAAGTACCTAGCGAATTTTTAACAAACACTTTGATGATCTTCTGTCCATCACCACTCGATGCAGCTTCTAGATCCTTGCCATAAATCTTGCAAGATATTGCTGTGCTAGCCTTAAATGTTCCCGTCGCGCTCATGTTAGTAGAGCCGTTTGCAGTTCTGATTAATGTTCCAGCATCATGTAATGATGACTTTGATGGCACAACCTTAATCTTATATTCTGTAAATGCAACATCACTTGTAAAACTGAATGTAGCCACGTCTTTTGGCGATGTCTTTGAAATTCTTGAAACGTCCGGTCCAATGATAGTAACGGCTGGAACTGAAGTATCTAATGTGATAGTAGCAGATGCTGCAACTGTCTCATTGTAAACATCATCACGTACTTTTACGTAAACTGTCTTGAGTCCATCATTATCAAGAAGTGCGATGCTCTTTGAAGATGCATAAGTCTCCCAGGATGCATCTGCTTCTGTTTCAGCGCCATTGATGCCCCATACTTTCATCTGATAACCGGTAGTAGAAGTATCGGATAAAGCAATACTTAATGTAACTGATTTAGATGTAGTATACTGAGATCCATTATTTAACTTGATGGTCAACCCTTGCGGAGCAAGAGTATCAAGTGTTAGATTAAAATAACTTGCCATGATTATTCTCCTTTGTTGATTGCATTTTCAGCGGCTTCTAAGCCTTTTGTTAATACAGATGGCACATTATCGCCAGCTTCTACAAAGTTTTCAATAATACTTCTTAATTCATTAATAATAAGTGACGCTAAAGTAAACCAACCTACATATGTAGTGATAGTCAAGTCAACATTGATAGTCTGTCCAATTTCAATAAAGATAGCGGACGCAAGAAATGCTACTAGCACCATAAGCCAGTAGCCTAATTTTTTCCAAACTCCGCGTACTCCTTTTGCACTGTTTTCCTTGCCTGTTAATCTTGATTTTCTAACTCCTGTGATGTAATCAATAATGTTAAGTGTTAAAAAGCCTACGAATAAAAACCAATGTGTGCCTAATGCAGCAGTCAATACTGCTACAATAGTTCCTCCAACTGCGTTGATAGTGTCCATATACTTTAATGATGTGTCGTATAATTTCATTTTATTACCTCTTTATTTACATATTTTCTGCAATGATCCATGCATCTAGCTGTATCTGTGTGATGTTTGAATAACTCTGATAGTTATTGTGGGCTGAGTTACACTGCTTGATCTGCATATATAGTTCGTTTTTATTTGTCACATTAAATTTGACAGGAACGTCATAGAAGCCACCGTTTGCATAAATAATTGCATTTGCATCCGTATATCCCATGTTTGGAGCTCTCCAAGGAAATGCGTTCGTACGAGTAGGAGTATATAGTTTGAAGCCGTTAGGCCCATTTGAATTAAGATTTTTGACTGTTGTATCAAACATAATTCTGTAGATATTAATATCACCTAAGCACTGTCCGTACATCGTCCCTGTAAATGTTCCACCATTTAAACCAACACCTAATTGTCTTTTTTCCATTGCACTGCTTCCAGTTCCTAGCATGTAGCCTTTTAAAAATTCAGATAGGTATTCTAATCCCCATCCATTCGGATGGATTCCATCGCTCGACATCATATTTTCAATTGAAAGAACATTTTCAGCATCAGGCACTACTACGAATGGCAAATCGGCATAACATGCTACAGTTCTATACATCGGCATCAATTTATATTTTAATGCAAACTGATTATCCCTATTTTTAAATGCAACCCCAAACGGCGCAAAATGAATGATTGCATTTGGATAAGTGCTCTGCACATAACCAATCAATGTCTTAATGCAATTCTGCACCGTTTCTTTTTGATCTCCATAAGCCAGTTCGTTATATCCTCCGCCAATCAATACATCAGTTACCATTTTCTTGTTACTAACTTGAGATTCAACTTTTTTCAGTAGTGTCAGATAATTATTGGATGGATTAGAAAAAGATGCACCACCCTTGTGATTGATATAGATGTTGTTTGCAGTAAAGTGACAATTAACTAACTTGCTTTTAAGTCTGTCACACCATCCTGTTGTATTTCCATCAGGAGTATAACCATCTCCATAACTGTCACCAATGAAAATCAGTTTTCTTTTGCTTCTGTCTTCTAGATTCATCTTAGTTCCTACCACCCTTTTTCCGTCGCCAGAATAAGCCACAAGCCCTTCTTCAATATTATCAGCAGTAACTGTACTGTCTGATATGTCTATCAATGTCTTGCCATTGTATATGACCTTATTAATGCTCATACAGTCACTCCTACGCGATTGTTACTGTAGTTCCTCCGGCTGAATTTTCAGATTCAGCGTAAGGAATCGGATTAACAGTAACCTGTGACAAATAGTTATATCCTGTATCAGGCATGATTGTCTGTGTAGTGGTGCTTGGTGTCACTGTCTTCTGCTGAGGTTTAGCACCTTCAGTCCCTGACATAGTACCTTTGATACCTAAAATGGTCACTCCATCACGGATATTGGTAGGAATGATCTTAGCCTGTTCAGCTGTAGAAATCTGAACATTGCCTGAACCATCGTGGAAGCCCTGTGGAATCGTGTATACCTGTGCCTTTGTTGTAATACTTCCTTTAACAGACCCATTGTTCTTCATCGTACCAGTTAACTTAGTACCTCTTGCATATGCAGTCTTTCCAGCTAGCATTTCAGCAACTGCAACAGTTGCGTCACTAGAATCCACATCAAATGTACAAGTACCTGTGACTGTTGCACCTGTCTTATCGTGAAAAGTTAAATCCTTCAATACTTTGTCTGCTGTCGCAGTATCACCTGTCAAGTCGATTAATGTCTTGCCGCCATAGACGACCTTATTTATATACTTAGTTTCTGCCATTTTATAATTCCTTTCCTATGTATACTGTGTTTCCGCCTTCTTCATTGCTAGTCTCGAAGAAAGGTATCCTCTTTACCATTACATCCTTGTTCATTAGCTTGTTTTTGGTCTTTAGCTGCTGTGATATATCCTTTGGCGTTACTGTATAGGCACCATCATATACATCAGCATTCTTTATCCCCTGATAATTCTTGAATTCAAGCCTGAACTCTTCGTTTTTAATATCCATATCAGCATGAAAAGACATATCCCTGATGATGAATCTTAGAGATATGTCTTTTGGTCTGAATTCTAATTTAAGATGCACATCATATCACTCCGTCTTTAAGTATTCTTTCCACATATGTAGTGACTATATTTGATGCGACCGCTTCTCCTTCAACCGTTACACCTCTTAGCTGTATCTCAGCCTGAAGCTTCTCCACTAGCCTTAGCGTATCCTCCTGTGAGAGATGCACCTCTATCTTATTACCAGTAAGAGCAGTACAGTCAATCTGTCTATCAATGACAATCTTCTTATCCTGTGTGATTGTAAGATAAGCATACTGAAGCTTGTTTACTTCAAAAGGAAGCGTGCATACTAATGTGGCTGTAGTACCTCTTATCATAATTGCCTCCTATCTGAGCATCATGTGAGTTCCTGAAAGCCATGTACCTTTTGGCACTGTACATGTCTTCATAGAAAATATACAGAACCCATTCTTGACTCTGTCATATTTGAACATCAATGGATAATCCGGATTCACAAAAATATTGAACATAAAAGCTGTATGTGATGAAAGCACATTGCTCATAGTAGAATCATTACCGAATTTTTCACCATCAGCACCACCTGTCATGCTCCAGTTACTTGATAAATTCCCATACCAGCAGAATTCTACAATAGTATCATTCCATCTTGCTTCTAGTGTAATTCCATTTTTGATATCAATAGTATCTTTATGAGTAAAAGCTTTATTTTGATACTTGCTTTTCAGATCTGCAAGCTCATTTTCAAATCTTTCCTGAGAACCAGTTGATGTAACGTATCCACAGTACCAGGTATCAGCTCTTGTGTCTTTTACATTATCCTGGGTAAGCAGTGTGGCGCCCTTCTGAATATTGACCACTGCAATAAAAAGCTGATAAACAGAATCTGTTCTTGACGGATCAGGCCACTTTGAGTCTGATCCTCCTTTAACTACCTTTAGAGATACTTTTCTTTCTGATGCATTAAATTCGATAGCAACTGCATCATATCTATCATAAGTCCCACTTGCACTTTCTATCGCAAGTGTTGTCTGTGATTCTGATGGAAAGAATGCGCCTCTCACAAATGCATTGCCTGCAGCAACTGTAAGCTGCATGCTGTTGTTCGCCTGGACATGAAAGTCATCAGTAGCACATATACCATCAGTAAATAATTCTCCTAGCATCTTGCGCCATGATGATGCTGACATCTTTCTGTCTCCGCTTATTGAATCGAACGGAAACCCTAGTTCATCTGTAGCTGTATCTGCCATATTAGTTATCACTCCAATCTATCGTTGACGGAAGAGGTGTTCCAAACGTAGGCACAGCCTTCATTACTCCGTGCTCGTATACCTCATTAACCTCCGTCACTCTATCATTTGAGGTCATTCCCCAGTATTCAAATCTATTTGTGACTATATCACCAAGATCATAATCAAAAGGATAGTTATAATTCCCTTTGATCTTATCTTCTTTTTCTAATGATTCAGCAAGTATATTGCTGTTAAGTGTTGTATTTCCTCTCTCAATGAGTGCATTCTTATATGCAAGGTCGCTGATGTTTTCTTTTGAAATATCAGACCCATTGATAAAAATCTCTCTTCTATCAAGTCCGGATATAGATGTACTGCCTGTTATCTCTATCTGTCTATCTGAACCTTCACCTTGTCCTCCAACATAGCACACATTTGCATATGTCTTTGAGTTAGCACTATATGTTGCTTTTTCAATATCTCCGTTCTTCTGCGAGAAGATGACACGTGATATATCATACTGGCCATCAGACCTATCAACACCCTTGTATGTTTCGAATATCCATTTCTTTTCATCGAAGTCAGGCCTTAAACGAAAACCTATGTCTGAAGCCTGTGAAAGCTTTTCAATGTATGTAAGTATATTTTTGTATGTTGCCTGATAACTGATTTTTTCAGTGTATCCATTATCGGGGCCTAGCATAACTCCTGGAATAGCTGCTTTTGACACCAGTTCTCGCATAGAGCTTTCTACACGACCACTAAAGTTATATGTCCCTTTGATGATTCTTCTATAGAAATACGATGATGCGAATCTTCCTTTGACTGTAATCTCTTTTTTTGATTTCTCATAAGATATTGAAATACTCTCAATGATTCCGCATTCCTTCTTGCCCTTCAGGTAGAAAAGATTTTCAAGTTTCAGCAGCTGCACATTATATGCAGTTACTGGTACATGTGCTTCAAACTCACCACATGAAGTGTATTTACGCGTCCACTGTAAAGAGAAAATATTTTCAATCTGACCTAGAAAATTCATATCTCTATCATAGATTCTTATGATCATAAATTAGGCCTCCACATAGTTTCTTTTAAATGAGATTGATACAGTCATATTCTCAGCACCTGAATCTGCTGTATATCCTATATGATTAATCCCTGGCTGCAGTCGTATGAAATCTGCAGATGTAGGAAGATACATATTTACTTCTTCCTTTTTTCTATCCTTTAAAAGATAGACATGACAGTCATCTACAAGCGTTGTGATAATAAGTTTTTGCCCACTTTCTAATGTAAAATCCTTCTTGCCAGAAATGCCTATAGTCATGTGCTCCCCTGATTCCTGGATTGAAATTGAAGGATTTAAAACACTTCCTATAGCCTCAATAGTAATAGTCATGCCTGTTTCAGAGCCGTTTTGATTATCTATCTCTAGATTCTGTACTATTTCTATTCTTGATATTTCCTCTGTTGTAAATTCATGAGGGAATTCAAAAAGTGGCACGATTCTTGACATGCTTATGTCGTTATCCTCTATGTCCTTGAAATAAGGATCAGCGCAGATAAGGGATATCTGATGTGTTCTTTTATAATGCGTGCCATCTGTACCGGTTACTTTCTCTACTGTATAGTCTATCTTTCTTTTATGTGTGCCATCATCGTATTCAAGCGTGCCATCAAGAGAGAAAAGCCTATCAAGCATCTCTCTATGATTAGCATAGCGCTCATTATCAACAACTTCTAATACAATGTTTCTGTATTTCATTGTGTGCCCAAGAATGGTAGCTCCATCTGAATTGCCGTTTTCCTGGATGTTCACATTGTACTGTGACTCATACAATCCATCACAGTCAGTGATTACAAAAGGAGAGAGTGATGTTTCTGTAAAAATAATTGAATAACCGGACATATTTGTACACTTTATCGTTCTGTATTCTTTATCACTCATATCATGCTCCTTTCAGTCTCTGAATCAATTCTCTATTTGCATTTCTTGTTTGTCTTGATACCTCAGATGGATCTACAGCGTCAGGCGCTGTAATGTTGATTGTCTGATAGATATCTCCATTTCTATCTTCATTATGCGGTTTATCAAATCCTTCATTGATTAGCTGCATCTTGACTTCTCTTACAGCATTGAAAGTCATTGAAGCGCCAAGACTGTCAGATTTATTGAATTCATCAATAAGTGAATCATTGAATGCTGCTATATCCTTTCTGACGGTATCAAATGAACCTAGAATTCCGACACCAATACCTTCACCGATGAATCTGCCGACCATATCCCTCATGATTCTAGAAGGAGAGTGGATGCCAAGGAATCCTTTAAAGCTTTTGACGATACCGCCCGCAAAGTCTCCAATCTTCTTAGCAATCCATCCTCCCATGTTCCAAATACCCTTCCAGATACCTTCGACAATATTCTTTCCGATGGATAGCATCTTTGATGGAAGAGAAGCAAGTGCTTTCACAATGATTTCAAAAATCTTTCCTGCTGCACTGCCTAAAGCGCCGAATAATGATTTAATACCATTAATCAATCCATGTATACCTTTGCCACCTAAAGAGCCAAGTTTTTCAGGCAATATCATAATATTAATCAATACAGTATCTAATGCCTCTTTTCCTGTACCCTTCAGGAATCCGAATAATGCTTTGATTCCATTTCCTAGACCAGTGATGGCCATTTTTCCAAGTTGAAGCCAATTAAATGCACTCCAAACGTTTACAATAGCCATAATGATTTTTGGAATATTCGCAATCAATGTCGGTATTGCTTGTATCAATCCAAGTGCTAATTTGCCAATTAGTTTAATACCACAAATCAAAATGGTTGGTGCATTATCATTGATGATATTGGCAAAAGTGCTTATGATCGTCGGAATTTTTGCAATCATCACAGGAAGAGCTGAAACGATGCCATCAGCCAATTTATTGAGAAGTTCAAAACCGCTTTTTATGAACTGAGGTGCCTGTGCTGCAATATTACTTGCAAACTTTTGAACAGCATCCAATATTCCCGGCATATTGCTGAAAGATTCAGTCAGTACGCTGACAATTGAACTGCCAATATTTCCAAGCATTGGAAGCAGATTACCGCCTATAAATGTGCCTAATGATGAAACAGTATTTTCGAATGTACGCCATACACCATCACCAGTAGAAAGTGCACCAAGAAGGTCCTTAACTGATGCCTTGACCATTCCAAAAGAACCGGTAAGAGTAGTACTTGCTTCTTCTGCGGTCGTTCCACTGATTTTCATGTGGTCCTGTACTACAGAAATTGCATTCGCAATATTACTAAACGACATATCACCATCTTTAACTGATACATTTAGTTTTTCCTGGGAATCCTTATATGTAGATGCATCTTTTATAAGTCTTTCCATTTCCGTCTTGGTTCCGCCATACCCGAGTTTCAGGTTATCAAGCATCGTATAGTTCTGCTTTGCAAAGCCCTGATAGGCATTCTGTATATCCTGTAGATCAGTCCCCATTTTATTTGCGTTGTCGGACATGTCAACCATTGCCCTTTTCGCAATTTCCGCTGCCTTTGCAGTATTTCCACCGCATGAAGATACCAATGAAGCCGCAAATGATGTGGTCTGTTCCATATAAGTATTTGCTGAAACACCTGCATCCTTAAATGCTGTCTGTGCTGCTTTTTTAATCACATTTGCACTATTGCCAAAGAGCGTCTCAATGCCTCCTATGGACTGCTGGAGTGCGCCTCCTTCAGTCAGTGAGGCACTGAGAAACTTGCCTATTCCAGCTATAGTTATAGCACCCTTGATTTTAGAGACCAGCATACTTCCGAAAGTTGCGCCACTCTTGTCTGCCTGTTCCTCAAGAGGTTTCCCCATGACCTCCTGGATGGATGCCTTAATGCCCTGAGCAGACGGAACAATCTGCACATAGGCCTTGCCTAAATCAGTTCCATTCTGTTTTGCCATTTAAGCGCCTCCTTTCCTTATGATCTGCATTCTTGCTCTTTCAAACTCTTCCGCGCTGTTAAAGCCTTCGGTCTGCTTTTTCTTTACAGGATTCATCAGCTTTTCATATATTGATTCAGGACGATTTCTATTTTTCTGAGCGTCTTTTGTCTTAGACCAGGCAAGAAGTGCCAGATAATCAACAGCGAGTGCACTTAGTATAGTTTGAGTATCTATATTCTGTTCTTCCATTGCCATTTTTAGTCTTGAATCATTTCGTAATCCGCTGACAAGAACGTAGATATAAGAAGGCTTGTAAGACATGAAGTCATATATATGATATGTTTCAGCCAAATCACATATAATCTGATGCTTATAACCTCGCAAAAGGTTTGCGAGGATTACGAGTTTTTTAAGTCAGTACCATCATAAATTTTGACCGACATCATGTCATTCATTTCATGCTGCATTCTCTTGAGAGAAAGAAAGCCGTCCTTTCTTCTGCAGTGTTCTTTCAGTGCTCTATAACCTTCATCACCAATCATATATTTAATTAAATCCGGCATTCCGAGCCCTGTTTCAGCCATATTGTTTACCTTTTCAATGAAGTCATAATCATCCATAAGGCGCTTATTGATTTCAAACTTAAATCCTGAAGCTGTTTCACCTTTGATTTTCTCTTCCATCTGCTATGCTCCTTTTTTTATGATGTATTCCTTATGATATGATCCGCTTCCATCAGGTCTTGCCTTGAATGTACAGTCATACCCTACAGCATCATCATCCTTATATGTAATTTCGCCAACTTCTGTAAGCTTGCATGCCGGAATAACAATTCGTTTCAATACTGTTCCTTCTGCAAGAATCATATCAATCACAAGTACTCTATATCCCCTTGTGTTGGCTTTTACATCTACAGTAACTCCTGTTTCAATATCACCGGTTACTTGTTTCTGTCCAAAGACTTCCTTCAATACATCAATATTTAATGATTCAATCAATGTGAGACTGAATTCGTCTGAAAAATCTTTATCAACATCAAGTACAGTGTCTCCACCCCATGCAGTGATTGAATCGCTTGAAGAAGATGCCTTATTCTTGACACCATCATCAGAGCAGTATCCAAGTGATTTGAATGCTTTATCAAGTTCTACAGCTGCACTCGTTGGTAAAGTAGTACCGTCAGGCGCCGACCAGACAGCACCTCCAATCTTAGGCTTGCCTGTTGTTATATTTGATGCATCTACATTTGCCATATAATTTCCTCCTTATAATTAAAAAACCAGGTCATATACTGCCTGATATCTGTAATGCTTTGTACTTGTATCGGTATAGTTATAATCGCTGTTGTGTCTGCTTGCAGAGATTCTTGGGCATTCTGCAGCATTATCCATCGCTTCTTTTACCTTCTCATTAAGAAGTGCAGCTTCATAAAGCGATGAGCCGTATGACTGTATCGCAAGAGTGGCATGTCTGATGAAATTATCAGTATATCCTCCTGTTTTTTCGACAACAATAAAAGTATCCTGAGATGCATCATCATACTGTGCATAGCAGGATACTCCTGTCTTCCTCTGAAGATAATCAATGATATATGTTTCTATGATCATGTCTATTTACCTCTTGCAGAGCCAAGAGCCTTGAGAAGAGTATTGTGTTTCCTTTCAGAATAGTATGCATGTGGTGTAGAAGGACTTACCTTCACAAAGCAGCGGTCCTTATTGGCTTTCACTTCCATCGCATACTCTTCTCCAGCCGCTTTCTGTACTCTTTCTCCATATGCAGAAACGATGTTCTGCATTTTAGAGCCACTTAGCAACTGCCTTACGCCCTCTTTATTCAGTTCGAATTTATAATGATTACTCATATCTTTCCACCACTACTTTCTTATTCCATCGAAGAGGTATGTTCTCTTCGATTCCCTCTACTGGTTCACCTACCGTCTTCCATGTCTTGCCATAGAATTCTACTTTAGTATCTGTCCAGTCATGCATATCGCCTTTTGGGATGGCAAGATTATACTGAGTCTTGGCAATAGATACGTTTTGATTAGATGATAATTCAGAACTGCTGACTGGTGCTACAAGAACATCATCTACCTGTTCTGGAATATATTTATACTGCATATGCCCAAATGCATCACTGCCAGTAGGCTTCTTCTGATATACAGTTATCGTGATTCCTTTAAGTCTCATATATGTCCATTGCTCCATATCTCTGCTTCATGATACCCATTCGTTTCAGTTCATTCCTTAAGTAATAAAGATCATCACCCGGATTCACATATGTACCACTGAAAGTGTATCCAAGCGCTGACTGTGAGAACTGTTCAAGCGGCATATCCTGACCATCATCTTTAGACATTACACGATGGACACATGCAAGAACAACCATTTTTGCGACATTAGCTTTGTCATCAGATGAACTGATAACAGCGCTTAGATTCATATTCCTTTTATTTGCCTCCTCTCTCAAAAGAGAGGAAGCAAGTTCAATGAGCATCAATAAGCGTTTCTGCTGCTCGTTATTTAGAGCAATGTTGTAGACTTTTTCATAATCTTCTACTGATGCATAGATATCCATCTATATCACCTACTAAGATGCGTGCTTTCTAACCAGTACTGTATCTGGTCTAGAGATCATATAGCCGTAGACATCTCTTCCTTGTACAGCACATGCACCGATATGGGAACCATCAGCAAGATCATTGACTGTTACAGGCACCATCCAATCATCCACATAATGGCAATAAACATTATTACCTAAAATGAAGTCAACTGTTGCATCTGTTAAATTATCAGCTTCATAAACTAAGATGCCACCGATTTTTCCGATTGCTCCTGTTTGTACTACTGAATCACCTAGATCAGAAGCTCTTACAAATTGATCGCTCTTTAATAATAATCCATACATTTCTGTAGAAACTGCTAGCCACATCTCGCTAGGGGCGATATGTGCCTTTCTTGCCTGTGTTCTAGCATCGATGATTGCATCATATACAGTTGTCTTAGTGAGTGCCTTCGTATCTGTAATTGCTGTTCCTTTAGCAACTAATTCATCACCTAGATCAGTATCGATCTTCATAGCCATTGAATAGCCTGCTGAATCTAGTCTTTCTGCTACTAATCCATCTGGAACAGATGCAGCTGTATGGTTATCAATCAATTCATTGACTGCGTTGTCATTGTCGATAACTAGTACTTTGTATGATGTGGCTGATGAAGTTAATGAAACACCATTTGTTTTATCGTATGCATTCACTGCTACCTCTGTATCTCTTACTGGAATTTTCACGGCGCCTGCTGTTGGTGTACCATCATAATTTTTATTAAATAATTTGATAAATAATGATGTCTTTCTCTGCTTAGCTAATACAAGACTTGAATATCTTTCCTGTAATTCTGGATTCTGTGCCATATGTATGTTCTCCTTTAAATTTTAAAATTTTAAGTCTGGATTCATTTCTCTGAACTTCTTTTCGACACCGGACATCTCACCACCTAACTGATTATTTGCGGTAGGTGATGTTGGTTCAGGTGCTTTTGCATGAGGCTCATTGCTAGGCTTTGGAAATAGTTCAGCAAGTGCCTTTGCAGATTCATTGAGTTCTTCTTCAGTCTCTCCCTTTAGGAACTGGGTGGCTGAAGAAGGAAGCTTGTTATCTGCCGCTACCTTGTTGAGAAGTTCTTTTCTATTGAATCCTGCCACCTGCTGCTTTAATGACGTATTTTCATTTTTTAGATTCTCTAATTCTTCTGAATTAGAAGTTGAATAAGTATCCTTAAGCGCCTGTACATCCTCAGGTGACATATATCCTTCATATTTTTTCTTTTCTCTAGCTAATCTTTCTTTGATTGCATTGTCAAATTCTTCCTGTGTATTGATTGGTGTAAAACTCATATATATTTCTCCTATTTCTCCGTATAGTTACGTAATTTCTAAATAAGTACTTTCTGCTTCTTTCTTGCCTTCTTGAGAGAGCATTGCCAATGTGCCAGCACTACTGAGTCAAGAAGAGAAATGTCAACCCCTTCAATGATTGACTTGTATCCGAATCCCCCATTTGTTCCGATAGCTCGCTTTTCACAGTTGGATACGCACTGTGACAGCGATGGCTGACCAAAATGGCATATGTTTGAAGCATACAGAGCCTTTTCAAATGAAGCGCCTGCAGCAATGATATCTGCAGTCTTTGGTATGATCATCTTTAATTTGATGCCTGCCTCTTTAAGCTCGTTGATAAGCATCTGCTGACCGTTTGCACCATCTACTGTAACTGCAGCAATATCAGCCTTTCTAAGAAAGTCAACAATCCATCCGTTTCCTTTTCGAATAGGTCTGCATCCAATGACATCAACTAGTATATTGTCATTTTTTGTTTTGACTGCGATAGACATTGAAACATTACTGCCATCATGACCATACTTTATGCCAACAAAGAGAGGACCTTTAAACTCTGGAATAGTCTCTACTTTCAGAGCGTTCCACTCATTTTCTGATATTGCTGATTTCTGGTTATACTGAAGCCATAGACCGAATCTCTGTATATTGAAGTCAATTTCATCACTTGAATCTTCAGCAGCAACAGAACGCTCCTTCAGTGTCTGGCCTAACGATGGATTCGTCTCATACCATATATCCCTGTCTTTAACATCTGACATATGTTCTACAGACCATTCAGCCCATCCACTCGTATCAGAACCTCCTGATAGACATTCCTTTCTCAGATTAACAAATACAGTACCTGAAGATACTGCAGTTGGTGGAGTACCACACATAAGTGTCTGAGGGTTCTCTGATGAAGTAACTACATACTGAAGTGCTGACTGCTGATCTTCGGTGTATTCCTGAGCCTCATCCACAATGAGAAGGTCAAAGCCTTCACCAAGCCCTCCCTTTGATGATCTAGTTCTGAAGGAAGCACTTCCCCCACCATCATCAAGTATTTTTATTGTCTCCAGTCCAAACTGGGCTGTAGCTGTATAGGACTTTTCATAGGTCTTTTCCTTATCTGCTCTTTTAACCTCAGTGTAATCATTTTCATCAAGCATCTGCTTAAGCTTCTCCCACGAAGCATGTGATGTGGTTGTACGATGTGCTGTATGTAGAATCTTTTCCCCATGCAGCAGTCCCCACAGTTCTCTCATGACAAGGATTTCAGACTTCCCGTTACGTCTCGGTATTGAATATCCGTATTTTATATGGACCCACTGACCGTCATCATCAACAGCCATTATGTCCATCATCTGTATCTCCTGCCATTCCATAGCATTACGTGTGGTATTGTTGTATAGTTCTATAGCTTCATTCCCTAATGTGCTCTTATAAGGGATAATGTAACTATTCGTAGGAGTCTGTCTGCCTATCTTATTAGACATGTGCCTTTAACCTCCTACTTTTGTGTAATTAAAAAGGTGTCACAATCAATTGACACCACCTCCTGGATATTAAATTTATATAATTATTCACTATATTTAGTAGCAAATAATGTGACTACTAAACTGATTACAAGTACAATAATACCTAAAAGTCTTTTTAACATTGTGTTATTTCCTAGATTTTGGTAAAAGAAAAACCGACTATGTCGGCAGAAGATTCTTTATTTAATTACTCTTTCAGGTTCTGTCCTTGGAATGTTTAAATCAAGCGCTTTTTCTAATATTTGAGATTCATTTGCATCAGGATGTTTTTTGATCCAATCATACATAACTTTCAAATCATCCTCATGCGCTACTAGGCTAAGCACCCCTTCAACAAAACATTTGGTATCAGAAATTGTTTTTACTGTTAAAAGAAATTGTTTCAATTCCATTTGCATCTCTGTATATTCCATATTTATACCTCTTCTATTCAATCTTTTCTTTCTTAAGTATAACATATTTATCGAATTCATAATAAATAAAATAATATTTATAATCATCAATTTCTGTAGATAAATAGGTATATGGTTCTATTTCTTTATGCTTCAGCCAAGTATTTAATTCACTTCTTACTCTATTTGAAAGAGGGATATTCTTATATTTAGCAAATAATTGAAGATCTAATTTTTTAAGGTTCTTTTTACTAACTGTTTGTTCAATTTTATTGTTTCTTTCATTGTTCCAATTCTTGCTCCAAACATCCTGAACCTTCCCGTCGCTGTCTCTTGGATCATATATAACTGTACATCTGCAGTTCTGATGCCTTTTGAAGATATCTCTATTCATAGTGGGATAATACTCTTGGGTTCCCGCAAGACCTCTGCACCACTTGCAGCATCCAAAGGATGCTCTTCTCACAATAACAGGCTTGTATCCCATGCGATAGTGAAGGTCTGCATTTGTTCTAGCACCCTCGTCCACAATCGATAATGCATTAGTTATGACTGGCTCATTTAGATAATTTTTTACATCATCGAAGTGTTCTGCTTCAGATACCTTTTTAATGAGTCCCAATGTCTTGTCTACATTGTATGAGGGTTTTCTTGCCTTAACATTTATGCCTGCCTTTTTATTCATTACATCCATTGCACCACATACATAAGAAGAAATAAGTCCATAATTATTCTCTAATGTAGGGTTAAGTATTGCACTCGCAATATCGTAGTACATCTTGCCATCTGGCAGTTCATCTGAAGAGAGATTCTTCATATATGCTTCAGCTAGAATCTTTCCGACTTCTTCTGCATATTCCATTGCCTTGAGATAATCACAGTCCTTCTTTTTAATGGCTGATAATAGTTTTCTTATCTTCTCAGATTTCTGGTAACTTAGAGTAAAGCTCTTATTTATTTTCCTGAGCAGTTCTTTGGATAAATCACTGTTCATCTTCTTCACCATCATCTATGTCTAGGTCTAAAGGTTGTAAATAAGCAGGAGTATTGTCATTAGAAGATCTGATGCCTGTTAGATCTTCAAGCGTACCCTTATCAAAGTAGTTAGAAATTGCTCCATTGATTTTTGATACACCATCACCAATACCTGAAAGCATAGTTGCATCAACATCAAACGCTGGCTTCCATCGTACGGTGATATTCGCAAATTCAGTACGCTTATATGATTTGTTGTCTTCAACACATTTAGCCAGATATCCTGTATTAATGATGCCTACACTGAATGTATCCTGTGCACTCTTTGCCATCAGTCTAAGGCTTTCGTGTGATGCTTTAATTCCTTCAGCACTGGATGGATTTTCTGTAGTAAATCCAAGGTCATCTAATGTGAGCCCTGTCTCTCCAGCAAACATAGAAGCAAGAGTCTTGAGCACATCATTATATGGAGACATTGACTGCTGATTAAACTGCCCTACTGTCGGAACACCGCCATCGGAATCTTTAGTAAATGCAAGCATTGAGGACATTGTAGCGCCCCACTTATCGAACTGTTCTACTTCATCATCTAGCCCGACCACATATTTCTGTGGGAATGAATAGAACATAGAACTTACGCTCATGAGTCTCAATGCTTCCTTAGCATCATCTACATACTTAATGAGTGATTTTGATATGAGGCTTCTGCCAAACGGCCTTGTAGCGTCAGGATTATAGATAACAGGCACTAGAAGTGGATAAGGTGCTACATTGACCATATCCATTGAGGGGTTATGCTGACCTTCAGTATAGAAATAAGTTGCATCTGAGGTGAAATACGCTTCTACTAGCGGATTGCCTAGTTCAGCATCTCTTTCAAGTACTGCATACCCTTCAGTAAGCATCATTGTAGATGTGTCTAATATACCTGTAGCGTTGGATCCATCTATCACCTGAAGTCTAGCACTGCCATCATCATTTTTGGATATATACACAAAGTCACATGAAGAGATGATTGCCCCCTTGAACATCTGGTCAAAGAGCACATCTCTATTATTCATTCTGAAGATATTATCAAGATTCATGATATCGTCTTCACTGAATCCATTGAACTGTAGACGGTTTGATAATGTATCAACAGCCTTTGGAATCCATCCTACCTTCTTGCTTATGCTTCTCAGCTTTTCAGGAAGGGTGTTGGTCTGATAAGGGTCCATCTGATCCTTCATGTCATAATACTTATAACATTCCAATACCTTTGTTCTCTTGTGCGAAAGCTTCGCTCTCAAGTATTCAATTCCTTTATAATTCATATCTTTTTACCTGTTTTTTTCCTTTCTGAGAGGCTTTTAAAGTGATTTAGAATTAGTGCCCGAGATTATCAAAACTCTTGTCAGCGAGAAATTCTCGTAGTACAAGGGCTTCTATGTCTCCAGGACTTAGGGGGTCATATAGCCCCTATTTTTGGCAACAAAAAAGACCATCAATAAAAATGGTCTTAAGATGCCTTATATGTAGTCCAATCTACCTTATGAGGAAGATCGTCGTTCATTATCTGACTGTCTCTCTTTACTTCTATTCGTCTGAAAAGCTTGTCACTCTTTTCACGGTTACAAATCCAATGCGCAAGCTGAAGATTGTCCATGTCACTAGGGTGACCGCCTTTAGCTACTGGAATGATATGGTCTATACATGGAGACATTGGATGAGGATACTTCTTAGTGAAGTCAACAGGCTTGCCACATATACCACAGACAGTTTGTGTAGCAAGTATCTTTTTCTTATTAATAAGAAACTGTCTTCTATGTCCAGCGTTATCCTGGTCAGGTCTGTATCCTCTAGCCATGATGTTTCCTTTTGTTCTTTTCTAATGCTTTAGTAGACTTATGTTTAGCATCTATATGCTTACTGAAGTATACGTCAACGTGCTCACGTCCACAGATCATACATCTGTAGAACACAATCTTCTTATCACAATGACGTTCATCATCATACTTAATCTCGTAATGATCCTCATAAAACTGATGCCAGTGACCTCTCATTCCTTGTGCCATAATTAATCCTCACAAAATAAAAAGCGCTACTATGAGCGCTTTGGAATTATAGTTCTCTCTCAAACTATTTCTACATTTTAACTATATAATGTTGATAACATGACATTCAACTACATAAACTATCATTTCCACTCATTTTCACGCATTTATGTGCATTTATGTGCATTTTCTAACTCACTTAATGCATCTCTTAACATTTTCCAGACGTGGTGAGCTGAATAATTCATTTCATCTGCTACCTGTTCAATAGTCATGCCATCAAGATAGCGATAGCACAATATACATCTAAGCTTTGTATCTTTAATTGAATAGACAAGTCTTCTAGTCTCATCCATCTCTTTAATGAGTTCATCCTTTTCAAGAATCAAATCCTGTTTAGTCTTAGGAATGCCAGTAGAGCCATAAGAAGAATAACTAATAGCTTTAACATTTACTAATCTATTTTCTAAGTATTCAACTCGCTCTTTTAGAAATCTATAATTTTCTAGTTGCTCTTTGACTCTACTCATTTGATTCCTCCTTGATGATCATCTAATGTATTTTCTTTGAATGCTGCTTATAAAATTAAATCCATCTGTTAATCCTTCATTAACTATAGTTATAAATGTCTCTTTTGTTTGCAACTTTAACCTGTAGAAGTTTTTTGTCTTACCTGCATAAATCTTATAAGGACCGGTATGCTTAATCATTACTATATCTTTAGTATCATACTTTTTGTTTTCGAATTCAATTACTCCATCAAAATCCTTATCAATATTGAATTCATTTATATAGTTAAGTCTTTTGAATGCAAGAGTATCATCAAGATATCTTTCTTCAAATATCTTGTCATCATTAAAATAGAAAGATATGCATTTGCTATACTTGTATCCTCTTCTAGTTTCAAGTCTATATGTTACGTTATCTAAATTGATAAGAGAAAAGTATCTTCTCATCTTAAAATAATCGCTTCTTTTTTCTGGACATTTAAATAATGACCACACTTCAATGAACCTTGACACTGATCACTACTCCTCCTACAACCACACATCTGCAACGATTCCTGTAACCCAATAAGTGACGACTGCATGCGAAATATAAAGATACTTATCTTTGCATTCATAGAATCCTTCTTTGAGTACTTCTAATTCGGTTTTATTCTGTGCATGCAGTTTGAAGATGTATCCACTTTTATAAAAGTATGTAATTGCATATTTAAAAAGTAAGTTCAATTTTATCACCGTCTTTCTTCCATTCATCTAATGTTTTGGCTTCTAATTCTCTTGGAGTTTCTTCAGAAACATCATAATGCGGCTCATATTTTACTTTGAAATTTTGAAAAGTTGAGCAGCCTAAAGCTACACTGCATATTTCTTTGAGTTTGCAATTCTGACAACAAGTATCACTCTCATATGTATATGAGCAATGATTAATTAAACCTTTAAGAGCTACATATTCATCTAGATCATCTGTTACAATCATTATTTTGACTCCTCCTGTGCTAGCAAGTTGTAGAACAGTACCATTGTTTTTGTTTCTCTATTTGAGGTATTAATGTCAGTATAGTAAAGTTTACATATTTCATATAACTCACGTGCATTACGCTTATCTACATATTTCTTCCAATCCACTAAACCATCTGTAGCATCTTCAATTGCCATAAATAAAGCATGTCTAGTATCAATAATATCATTATCGTATGCTTTGACACATCTACTCAGTTCTTCAATTTCTTCTTCTCTAGCTCTTAACAAAACCTGAGCACCACCAATAGATTCAAGAAAATCGCAGTATTTTTCAAGTGCCTCTAAGTATTCTTCCTCTTCATCCTGGCAAAATACAACAGTACATCCGTCAGAGCCGTTTCTATCAGGATCATCGATAAAATCTTCTATTTTTGGTCTTTTATACATTTTATTAGATCCTCCATACAATTTCGTTCACATGCTTCACAATTTGATGAACATTCTTTTACAGAATCGTTATAAAAAGTAATCGGACTAGAAAAAACATAAGCATCATCTAGCTTTAATTTAAAAGGTAAACTAGTGTCTCCTCTTATTTCACTTTTTAAGACTTCATTTTCTTCTTTTACTTTATCAAGTTCATCAGCCAATTCATTGTATGCCTTTATCAGCCCACTTCTTTCATATTCAAGAGAATGTACTAATGCTTCTAATTCCATAGAATATTTTTGTAAGCTGCCTATTGTGATAGGTTTCTGAAGTGTTGGTTTAATCATTTTTTTGAACTCTCCTTTTGATTTATTTCCTCAATCATAAGATTCAATTTGCCTAGGTTCTTTTTTATTGCTCCTTCTTTTCCTAAAGTAAGGAAATCAATAAGTCTCTGGCGTTCCAAACGTTCATTTATTTCTAAGTATTCTTTATACAACTCACGCTTTTCATGTTCTTCTAATGTCTTACCTAATCCTAATTTTTGAATGGCATGAAGTCTTCCTACAGATGGTGACTCTATATTTGAAAACTTAATCATCTTTAGGTGTTCCTGCTTTCATTTGTTCAATATATATATCAGTTGCACACCTAAGAATAACCTTTTTTAAATTTTCATAATCATTTCCACGGTACCATTCATTATCCACTGCATTCTTAACCATTCTTAAAATTTCATTATATGTCATTCACAATCACTCCCATTTCATATACATGCAATCAACTGGAATATCTTCAGCCTGTTCTAGAATACATTCTCTGATGGAATCCAACGTATTTAGAGCACTGGACATTGTTCCCCAGCCATTGCTGGGCAGCAATTCTGTATATTCATCAGAATTATATGCTATTTCTTTAATTCCTTTATCTATACGTTCCATTACATAATCACATCTATAATATTCACTACTTTTAAAATTCCAATCCATACAGGCTCTAAATAGCTTTCCTAGATTGTAAGTAGGAGAAGAATAATCAGGGTATGCAATCTCTGCATATTTATTGCATCCTTCAACCTTTACATAAATACCAATGCTGTAACTCATATAATCACCTTCCATTACATATATTTATCATGTGAGTATTTAACACTCTTAGTGTCAGTCTTAGCGTAGATCATTGTTGTATCAATCTGTTCATGACCTAACATCAACTGTACCTGTTCTATTGGCATGCCTTTTCTTAAGGCGGTAGTTGCTGCAGTTCTTCTGAACCTATGAGGATGTATATTTTCGAAGCCACATTCTCTTCCGAGTTTTCTGATATTTATTTCTACGCCGCTTATTTGCAGTCTTGCATGGTTTCCTTTTTTTCCATTAGCACTATCACAAGAAACGAATATATATTCATTCTCTATGTCTTTTCTAGCTTCAAGCCACTGCTGCATCCTGAGTACACTTAAAGTATTTAGATAGCACACTCTTTCTTTTGCACCTTTACCAAATACCTTAATTTCTTTACGTTCTAAATCTAAATCCTTTATTTTAGCAGTAGTCAATTCTCCGATTCTACATCCTGTTGTAAGTAATAATTCAAAAATTGCCTGGTCTCTCACTGCTTTCAGCCACAATCTTGTGCCTATTTTATTGGCGCTCTTCTTTTCTGCAAGCTTGTCACGCATCACTTCAATTTGATCATCAGGAATTGGCTCCTTAATAACTTTATCTACTTTTATTTTCTTCATGGCTTTCATTGGATTGCCGTTCCTCAAATAGCCTTCATCCATGAGCCATGTGAAGAAAGACGAGAAGTTTCTCCTGTCATTATTTATAGTCACTTTAGAAACATCAGGATAATCAATCATTCTTCTTGCAAAGTGCATTCTCACATCATCTCTAGTCCACTCAAGAACGCTTTTTTTGATGTAGAAATGAAGCCATTTTTCAAGTGTTACTCTATAGTAATCAATGGTTCTTTTTGATAAACCGTCAATTTTTTTCTGAATAAGAAATCTCTGGATAAGCTCATTGTCATCTAATACTTCTGTCGAAATTTGATTTTTTGTTCTGATTACTTCGACACCATCAAGTGCTACAAGCAATACCCCTCGCAGCATTGTCAGTTCCTCTCCATTCAGCATTTTCATAGAGTTTAATACTCTATTGATTATTTCGTCCTTTAACACTTAAACCACCTCTCATTAAATACATAGGTGTATGCAGCACTACATTATGCTTCCCTTCAAGACTGTTTCCTTGAACGACCTCTGCATTCACTCCTGCTAGTGAAAGCTGCACATATGTCATGTATACGCACTTATAGTCCAAGTCCTGTGCTTTTACTTCCAATAGTCGCTGATAGTTATACCCTTTTGCTTTCATTACCTTTGCGTATGCAAGTATGTTTGCTCCACCACCAGAAGAAGGCTCATTAAGATATTCAGTTTCTCCATCATAGTCAGCTAACGCAACGCCTGCCATCATCTCACATACATGAAATGGAGTGAAGAACTGACCTGTATGACTGTTTCCGGTGCTTAATTCCATGTAGATCTTCCCTAGATAATCATCTAGGCCGTTCTCCAGAAGAAAAGAAAGACGTCCTAGCATGCATCCAAGTGTAAAGAAATCATCTTCACTGTATTTTCTTGCGATACTGAAGAAAGCTTCTTCACGTTCTTCAACTGGTTCGATACTCTGTGCAATTGATAATGCTGACATCTCCACCCAGTCAGCAAAGACCTGGTGAGGAGTATACTTTCCAGCCATTCTGTTGATATTGTCAATTATATACTTCATCTAGATCCATCCTCCTTCAGTAATATCTTTTTACCTTTTCATCCCAACACAGTAATTCAATATTTTTCATTAGTCTTTCATACTGTTCAGGAGTAAGAGCATTCGCAATTACTTCGAATTTGTTCTTTTTGTTGAAACTTCCTCTATTTCTGACTTTTTTATATGCAGCAGCAACTTTTCTCATATCCTCTTCGAACATCATTGGAACTAACGGACTGAACACTTTGCCATTCACATATTCAAGCGCCGTCATACGTGATATATATGTTTTAAGTGCAGCATCTCTTGAACTTCTGTATATATCACCTGTCTCAGCATTATAGATAGGCTTGCCTTTTCTCTGCCTTAAAGCGCCTATCCTTCCTGCTTCTTCATTTGTTACCATCAGAAGATTTGCCTGATGATTATTCTTGTAGTTGCCGTCCTTATGGATGATTCTGCAGTCTTTATAGATTGGCCCATGCCATACCTCATATACGATTCTAGCTAGATTCATATCTTTGTTATCGACTTTTACATAAAGTATTGGAGAATGGCCCATTCTTATCTGTGGCTTTCTTAAGAATGGGCTGCACATATTAGTCGTTCCATTTTTATAATGCTTTAAGACATGGCCTGTGTTGGAGACTTCAAAAAAAGTCCCTTCTCTTCTGCCGTTTTTCCAGAACTTCCATATCTGTTCCTGTTTCATTTCTTTGGCTCCGGAAAAAAATAATTTCTAAATTCATTATCAGTAAAAACAATTGCTGTAGGATCTACTCTGAAGATATTGCCTTTTTCATCTTCGATTAGAGCGAATAGTCTACTTACCTGTTCTCCTGGATGTCCACCAACTGCAATTGATGGCTGAACTATGCTTGAACGATATTCAAAACAATGAAAAAGATAGTTTTCATCATTATATCTGCATGTTCTTAAATGATTCCCCATAGTTTTATTTCTCCTATCTTAAATCTTTTGTTATTCTTAGAAGCTTTAGCACTTCATTATTGCTCATACCACCAAGTACTTCACCTTCACAAAATCCCTGTTTTTTATACTGCATGGTTTCAAACAGGTCATCCTTGCCTCCGTATGAGTATCTGTGCTTGATTACACTGACTACCCATCCGTTCTCAAATTCAAACTGCCAGTGCCATCCATCAAAAAGTCTTTCTTCTATCTTCAGATAGCTTTGAAAGCCATCGTATTTCAATTTTGTATATTTTTTTTTGCTCATAATGATGCATATACCGCAATGAATAATATGAATATCAATACCAGATAATTCATTGCTCCTCCTTTCTAGAAGAGTAGAAAGAATTCCTTTACTCTGTCGAATTGATTTTCAATTCCTTCTTTCTACCTTCCCAGTGCACATGATTTCTTTAGCAAAATTAGAGAGAGATGTGGTGTGTTCTCACGAAGTCGTGAAATCATGAAGCACTGTTTGGTTTGTTTTCAAATTGCATGTAATAGAAATCGCTACGGCACCATGATCATGCGAGGATCATTCTGAAGTATAAAGAAAGTACTCTTTCTAAATGTTATAAGCTTAAAAAGACCATGATGCCGTAGTATTTATTCCTTAGAATTGATGTAATCCTTTAAATATCCGATTGCGCCGATAAGATATCCGAACTGATCATCACTCAGTCTGTCGATTATCCTATCAAGACACTCTATTGCTGTTTCCTTTTCCATGTTTTCCTCCTGATTAATATTTATCCAAAGCAGCTGCACGCATGAGATGTGCATGTAAAATATCGAACAAAGTCACTTTGCTTGAGACTATTGTTATTTTTTAATCAATTATAAGCGTGTGCTGCCTGAATACTTTTCAACTTCATTTGTATAGATAGCGATTGATTCGCCATCCAGGTAGTATCTGTACCCACCCATCGGAACTCTAGAAATATTGATATATCCAAGGTCCTCAAGCTGCTTGAGACTCATCTGAATCCTTTGTTTTGAGAATTTAGTTTTATCTCTTAGTGCCGTCATTGAGAAAGTACAGTGAGGCACTCTTCTGTCTACGCACTGGTCAATGATCAGTCCAAGAACTGTATTTGTATTTGCGCTTAGATTGTCAAAATTGAGATTGCTGATCATGCGCTGGCGCCCCTTTTCTTGTCTTCTGCGACATTCAAGATGCACATCTTGTCTAGATCATCAAGCCTCTGAAGATACTGCAGGCATTCTGCAGATTGAATCATATCAATCCCTTTTTTTAGCAGCATTACTTTCAACTTGCCCGATACGTCTGATGCTGATAATGCATCAATGAAATTTTCAAACATTTCTGGTCTATCCATTTTCTTATCCCGACTGTTTATGAGTGATTTCATAAATTTCCTCCTAGGTCTTCCATCAACTTTTTTAACTCTGCCTTGTCTTCCTCAGTCACCTGTCTGTGCTCTTTCTTTCTCTTCGGTTTGGTAGGCAAAGGTTTGATGTCTGCCTGCTTTGTTCTAGCAACCTTCAGGCAGAAAGCTTTCCAGTTACCGATTTTTTCAAAACCAAATGCATCACAGGAAAGAAATGCTGCTTTTGCTACTTCTTCACCAAAACCCTTAGATTTCAGAAAATCACACATTTCACTCTCACAAGGATGCTCCGCATCCTGAGAGTGTTTTTGTTTTTTTGTATTATTCTTGTATTTTGTTATATTGTGTTCAATTTTTGAACCGCAACGGTTCATTTTTTGAACCGCAGTGGTGCAATTTTTGAACATCAACGGTTCATTTTTTGAACCGCAATCATTTCCTTGTGGTTCATTTTTTGAACCGCTATTTTTGTTATTTTCCGAATCTGATACAAACATGTGTGTCCAGTAGTCGTAGTTGACTACTCTTATGAGTGTATATTTGTTCGTGGTTTTTTTGGCTATCTCCCCTGAAAACTCAAGGGCTGATAATGATTTAAGAAGAGTATTTTTGGACATTCCAAGCTCTTCAGAAAGTCTTTTAAGTGATGTGACTGTCTCACCTCTGTCAATTGTGATTGACTGCCATTCGACGGCTGAGTAGTTGACAGTGAGTAATAGATGAAGCAGGACTCTCATTGCTCCATGATCCTTGTATATGTTGGAGTTGATGATATCCCTGTTTATTCCAATCCAACCCATAACAGTCATCCTTTCATTCAGAATCTGACAGAATTGACTAGAACTGTAGATAATCTAGAATGTGCTTTTAATCTAGAATGTAGGTAATCTAGTATGTAGTTCTGAGGGCTTCTGTCGGACCTTCAGAACGTATAAAATGCGTGTAAGATAACCCTATGTTATCTCTCACTCCGATTTCTTGAAAATATGTAGTATACATCAATGTTTTTTACGATATTTTTGAAACAATACTTTTGGAGTGTTTTTGGAGTATTTTAAAGCGTTTTGAGCAGTATTTTTAGTACTTCAGTCTGCTCATTTTCTCCTTTTTCATCTTCGCAGTAGTGCGCAGATAAATACGTGTAGTTTCCAGTGATGAGTGTCCATAGATATCAGCAAGCTCGTCTATATTACCGCCCTGCTGCATGAACACTATGCCAAACAGATGTCTGAAGGAATGAGGATGAACCTTCCTCTTATTGACCTTCGCGGCTCCAGCAACCTTCTGAAGCTTTCTGTATATAGTCTGATAAGGAATCAATCCATCATTATCATCATTCCTGAATACATAACCACCAGTAATTCCATGTCTCTTCATGTACTGGTTAATCTCTTTCTTCAGATCATCTCTTAAAATGATTTCTCGAACCTTTCCTTTCGAATTGGTTCTGATAATAGTGTGCTTCATATTCTCTGCAGTGAAATCCTTCAGCTCCTGACATCTTATTCCTGTATATGCAAAAATCTTGATAATAAGATATATGTCATCATATCCAAGCCTTCTTGAATACTTTAAAAGTCTTTTAAGTTCACCCGGTTCCAGTACATCCTCAAGAGATGATACACGCTGTTCTCTGATGGTTTTTACTTCCATCCTTGAGCGTTGTCCCCTCTCCAATGATTCCGTCTCACAGTAGCGTAAAAACTTGTTTATGCAGATAATAGAAACATTAATAGTGGATGGCTTATATTCATCAAGCATCTTGCTCTTATAAGCCATCACATCATCCTTTTTAACTTCCTTGTTCTTATCTTCAATAGAGGACAAGAAATTAGTACATGCCCTTCTGTACTGCTTTACAGTATTGGGGGCCTTTTCTTCATACTTCATCTCATTCAGAAATTCACTTAAGACCGCTTCCATCTGTTCAGCAGTCAGAGTTCATCACCCCTATTTTCTATATTTTTCCAAGATAGACAGGATATCCTCGCATTCGTGAAGAATATCTAATGATTCTTGATATTTTCTGATTGCGTTGAAACTTGCTAATATACCAATAATGTTGATACTGGTAATGAGTGCAAGGAATATCGATATTAATAATCCAAATACATCCATTGTCTATTCCTCCTCCAGTGCAGCGCTCACTACTGCTCTGACAGTGCCTTCTTTTAGATATTTTATTCTTGCATCAATGATATCCTTTAAATACTCCAACTCGCTTATATCACTGATGCTGCCTATCAATATTGCTGTATCAATTTCTGCCATCATAGTGACTCCTCCCTTAGAAATCTTAAAAACTGATGCATGATCCACTCAAGCATCTCATACTCAGGAAGATTTTTTTCCTGAGCCTTAAAGTGTGAACCATTAGCACCATTTATATGAATAGTAGAAATGATATCCATATCATCAATAATCTCTTCTGAGTAAGAGACATCTTCTATTGATGCACCATAATATGTATGATCAATCGCCTTGGTGATATCTCTTACCACCTTCTTATGCATCATCTCCATTGGAGCATGAGATACTTTATGCATCACTTCACCACTCCCTTCTCCTGCAGCTGTCTATATGCCAATTTGAAAGCCATAAGATAGACATCAAAAACATCAGGGCCTTCTTCTAATCCGATTTCATCAATAGGGTCAAAGGCTGAATAATCTATATTCAAAAGTGTTCTTTCTCCTATCTCACAGATGCCTTCTGTATCACTGAAACCATCCAAAACCTTTTCTATAAAAGGCTTGACTGCATCTTCAGGTTCACATACATCGAAGTAATCAGCAATTCTATCGAGCGTATAGTTATCCTTTGTCTTTTGAAGAAGCTGTTTTTCAGCAAGTTCTCTATCATATGTGTAGAGAGGATGACTACTGCATTTCACCTTAAGCTTGAAAAAGATAGAATCTCGACGGCACCAATCTATGAAGTTTCTAAAATTTAGGCCGGCATAGCTATAGGCAATCAGCTCGCCAAGATCACCAGAGATATGCACTCTGTCATGGTCATCTTCAAATATGAATCTGATTCTGTAGTAGTTGCTTTCAGGCTTCTGGAAATCAAGAACCTTGATATCACCATAATCCTTGAGAGTTGCGATATGATCAGCAAACATCTCTTTCTGTAACTCTAGATCCATGTTATCTACCTCCCATAATCAAGAAATACTGCACGAACAGCATATTCATGAACAAAGAACTGCAGCAGAAGACTTTCACTTCTGTTGAGTTCCAGTTGTTCCCTGTAAGAACCATGGAAATTAGAATCACTAATATGCATACATCTGATAAAAGGCATAACGCCCTATTCTTATTTAATTTTTTCATTCAAAATCGCTCCTTTTTTCTTCAATATCTGTTATAATGAAGTTGCCTCGAAAAGAGGCTCATTCAGAATTCGCTTAAAGACACACCGGAATGCTATCGCTTAGCATTCCATTTTTTTTAGCTATTTAGAGGTCTCCACCATTGCCCTGAGGCATATGAGTAGAGCATCATTCTACCTGTCATCTTATTTCCCGATACTTCATGAATGATTACATCACTCTTAAAACTGGTAGAATATCCTCTTGCGGTTACAACGGCTTTACAATAATCAGGAATAGTATCTATCTTTCTACGTGCTCCATCAGGATCACAGAAAAATAGTTCATAAGTCTTCTTCTCCTTAAGCATGTTTAATCCTCCTTTCTTTGGATTCTAATTATTCATAGGCATCTAGCGCCGGAGGACCAGTAAAAGCTACATGCATCCATCCTACAAAGGTTCTATATCGAAAGTGAAAATTAATGAAAATAACTAATGTCTTAGAAAAAATATCAATCCTCCGGCCTTAGATGCCTATAAATTTGTTTAATATTTAATTGTTATCTTCAGATATGCCTAGATAATGCATAAATGCAATTCTTGGAATATGAACCGATCTACGACCCTTTACTGTAATAACAGTACCTGGCCATTTACCCTGTTCTACTGCATTAAGAATGAAGTTCCTGGACATTCCTGTCATATCCATTGCCTCCTGAATACTCATTGAGTATTCATTTTTATTTGCTGTTCGCATTTTCCATCACCTCCTTGTAATCACACCCACATAGATCCATACCACTTATTGATAGTCATTTAACTTAATGAAAAGATACTCGATACAAAACTTTTACTTTTATTCTATGGGATAGTTTAAAAAAATGGTTAGTGATATGGCTGTATGTGGGCATGATATAAAATACATTTATGATGTACAAATAGATTAAAAAAATTAATCTAATTTAATGATTCTGATATCTGATATATTTGCGACTTTTGCAAAAGCAATGATCTCTAGACCGGTCCATTTAGAAATTTTGTTTTCTCTTTCTTTGTACTTTCGCTCATCCATTGGCACGTACTTATTAATTTCTGATGCCATTTGAGATTGTGAGTACCCCATATTGATACGGATTGCTTTTGGGGTTAATCTGATTTGTTCGTTCATTTGCATTCATCTCCTTGTACATTTATAGTGTACTATCGACTAAATACATTGTCAATGTACTTTAAGAACTTTTTTACAGAATTAATGTATTTTTATACATTATTTATGTTCTTTTTGTTATATTATATACAGGAGGTGTATTTGATGAAGAAGAAAAAAATAGAAGATGAGCACACATCTGAGCTATTAAAATATCAAGGTATGCTATTGAGACAGCTTAGAAAAAATACTTCTTATACAATGGAAGATGTTGCTAATCGTTTTTGTAAAACAAAATCATGGATATCTGAAATCGAGAATGGCAGAAATAATATTTCATCAATTGATTTAGTAAAACTAATATCTATGTATGAAGCTGACATTAATGATTTCACACAAAAAATCCAAAAAAAGATGGATGAAAAGTAAAAAAAGCCCATTTATAAAATGGGCGAAAGGAGGAAAACAACATGGGATTTTTCAGTGAACTATTTAAAGAACCACAACAGCCAACTAAAGACAATACTACTTACTATGAAATGGAGTTAACTTCTGCTGCATATTCTCAGGATGAAATAAAGAGATATATGCAGAAAGTAGCACCAATTTCAATGGATTACTTTGCTGATAACTTTGGTGACCGCAAGGTACTTTTTAAATATGATGTATATAGAACATGTGACTTTAATATTCTTACAGATAATAAGAATGAGCATGATCCTAATGCTATGTATATATTTGCTAAGTTATGTAGATTAAGTTATGTGCCTCAAAGATACAGCAAGAGAATAAGGGAATGGACAAAGGCTAATAAGATATATAATCCAACTCTTATCATACACGGTGGCCCTTGCAAGATATTGCATAATAATGGATTAGTAAGTGAAGAAGACTACCAGTTCAAGCTTACTTTAAAATTTTTGGTAAAAAACTACTAAAAAAGACCAATACTGCGGGAACAGTATTGGTCGAGCAAAAGTTTGTATCGAGTAAATAGTCCTTTTGCGTACTCAATTATACCATAATTAGTACGCTTGAGGCAATCAAGAAAGGAATATGATTATGGTAAAGTATAAAAGACGTCCTAATGGATCAGGGACGGTAGTAAAGCTTAGCGGCAGAAGAAGAAAGCCGTTTTGCGCAAAAGTTACATTGGATGAAAGAAATCTGACAAATGGAGAAAAGAAAAGATTAGTAATTGGAACGTTTGAAACGTATCAAGAAGCGCTTAATGCATTGTCTTTGTATTCTCTTACTGTGAATAATACGATAAGCAAGAAGGAAGCAATGGAGATTGATCCTGAGGTATATCAAAAGGTTCAGGATAAGATGAGTAAGAAAGTGCCTACATTCTTGGATATATATTATATTCTTGATAAGGACGAGTTTTCTTTGTTGTCATCTCAAACACAGAATAGTATGCATGGTGCAATTAAACATCTGAAGAAGCTGCATTATTTAAAGATAGATCAGATAACTCTGAGAATGATTCAGGATGTATTTGATGAAGATGGATCTAACCACAGTACACAGGTACATATGAAGACGATATGCACAAAGGTATTTAGATATGCTGTTGTTAATCAGTATATTGAGCGTAATGATGATTATACTTCTTATATAAGAATTGCTAAGTATGAAGAGTCTGATATGCATAGACCTTATACTATTAATGAAATACTAACATTAAAGAAAGCTGATACTCCAGAAGCGCATATAATGCTGATATTTATCTATACTGGTGTAAGAATTAATGAACTGCTGAATATCAATAGAGATAATATTCATATTGATGAAAAATGCGATGATGACGGCACTGAAAGACTCATAAGCTATATGATCACCGGGTCTAAGACAAAGGCTGGAAAAAATAGAATCGTGCCTATCCATGATGATATCAAGCAATTTGTTATCGATGAATTATTAAAGCCCGAGAAGAGACTGGTAGATGTAACTTATGCTAATTTTACTACTAGAACTGTATTGATTAAAGTAAACAAGCTATTGAATACACATCATACAATGCATGATACGCGTAAAACATTCGCTACGCTATGCCAAATGAATAACCTTAATGTCTATATCCGAAAGAAGGTATTAGGCCACAGAATGAACGATATTACATTTGATGTGTACACCAATGAGTCAAAGAATAGATTATGGACTGAAGTAAACAAAATAAAAGTCTAGTGATCATTCACTCAGACTTGTTCTTGATATAATTTAATTCTGATTTTATAATAGAGAACGTAATAAAAAGACTTGCCCAAGTATTTTATTATGAAACTAGCGACAGTCGTACTCTAAGTGAGCCTGTCTGCGGAGCTATCGAAAGATAGCTCTTTTTTTATTAATTCTTCGTTACCTATTTGTTATCTTTCTCAACTAAATCAGTTTAAACACGCATAAAAAAGTGGCTTAAATAGCCACTTTTCGATATTCTTTAGTATCGTATTCATACTTTTTTAAAAGTATGTGAGACATTAAACTATACGCTTGCTGCAAAACAACTACATATTACTCAGCCAGCTGTATCACAGCATATTCATTATTTAGAAGAAGAATATGAAACAACACTCTTTGTATATTCAAATAAACAGTTATCATTAACACATTCCGGAAAGATATTAAGAAAATATTTGATGACTATGCAGAATGATGAGAAGAATATTAAAAAAGAGATAAAAAGTCATGAAGGAATGATAGAAACATTGTCGATTGGTGTAACTATGACAATTGGTGAGTACGCGATAGTGGATAGATTAGCTGATTTTATCAAGCATCATCCTGAAATGAATCTGCATCTTCATTATGGAAATACAGCAGAATTATTAAAGTTATTAGATCAAGGTAAGATTCATATGGCTATTGTGGAAGGAAATTATCCAAAAGAGAAATATAGTCATAAAAAATACAGCACAGAGGACTATATTGCCGTCTGTGCTGCATCACATGAGTTTAAGAATATACCCAATACTTTACATGACCTTCTTGATGAAAGACTTCTTGTACGAGAACAAGGTTCTGGTACTAGACATATTCTTGAAGAAAGTCTAAAAGTACGTGGTTTGTCTATTTCTGATTTTATACATTATACACAGATAGAAAATATGCATACTATCATCAGTTTGACTAAGAAAGATTGTGGTATTTCTTTTATTTACAAGATTGCAGTTAAAGAAGAACTACAAAAAGGTGTATTAAAAGAAATTGTATTAAATGACTTTAAGCTCCAGCATAATTTTGAATTCATCTGGGAAAAGGATAGTCTGTTTACTGAGAAGTATATTTCTATAAGTGAAGAATTTTTACATAATACGTTTTAGTAGTTTAAACTTCTTATCACCAAATGGTGCATAACGTAATGGCACATCAATCATTACTAAAGTTTATTTCTTAATCTTCTTAAATGCTAACTTGAATACTGCTATGCCAGCTTCAAATAGTATCTTTTGGTTTTCTGGTTTCTTTATCCATTCAATAGCTTTTTCTAATTGAGCTTCAAGTATATCCTGTGCAACATCTTTTCCATCAGCAATCAGTTTTTTCTGTTTATCTTGATGATGGATCTTTTTATCATTCATTTTGACATGAGCGGGGATAACGAGTACATTATAACCTAAGCTTTTCATATAAGTTTCCATAGTATCACCATAAACCACTAGGAATACTTTCTTTAGATTGACACCTTCGAATGATTTAATGCTTTCCTCAGCAATGCGAACTGCGAGCTGCTTATCAAAGCCATTATTACCTGATGCTAGAAGTGGAAATGCGACTGACTCACATCCCATCACTTCTGCAATATTAAGTGATGCTAAGTATGCAGAACTTAATAAGTCATACTCGCTATGTTCTCCGTCAATCCACTTAGGCACAACCGCATGAATAATATATTTTGAACTCAAATTATAGGCTAATGTTGGTATAGCACTTCCTGTACTGCAATGCCCCAGTTCTTTACATGCTTTAGTTAACTCTTTTCTACCAGCAGCAGTGAAAATAGCCTTAGATGTTCCACTGCCTTCCTTAAGTGCTTCATTTGCAGGTAAAACAATTGCATCTGAAGCAACATCAACAATATTCGCTTTTATAATTTTAAACTTCATTATTTTACATCTCCTTTGTCATAAATCATTTGATAATACCTAGTATTTTTTTACATCTTCTAATGTTAGCCAACCTTTTTCTTTACCCGATTTTCGACCTTTAACGAGTTCATTCGTCAGCTGTAAGGTTGCCTGTATCTTTTCAGAGTCCTCTATATCAAGAATTGTATTATTACTGCCTCCATCTGTTATAGCATATAGTACTTCGCTATCACACAGATCTGAAATAAGTTCAATTATTGTCAAACATCTCAACGCCTTTCAATCCTAGCTATTCGTACATTACTTAATATTCCAAATCACAGTTACTGTATCTGTAACATCAATATCGTCTGCTTCAATATCTATATCATAACCAGGACTACCTGTTGTTTTTTCTGCACTTGCGAATGCAAAATTCTGTATAGGTTCTGAGACAAAGTTGATTTCACCCCACGAATAATCAATAGATACGATATCACCTAATTTAACATCTGCAGCATTTGCTAAGACTTCAGCTTTGTGCTTTGAATCTTATATCGCATTCTTTAATAATTTATCTTTATGCTTTTCTGGATTACTGACTGTATATTCAATAGAGATTTCTGGTGTAATCACACTATGTGCCAAAGCATAGAGTATTTCACCTAGTTTCTTATTATCTGCATCAAATTCTATCAACATATGATGTGTATATGTATATCCTATTAATCTCTTTTTCCAGCTTTGATCTTTGGCTTTATAACTTTCATATTTGGTATTAATATCAAAGCTTCTAGTTTTTAAATCATCATTTTTAAATCCTAGAGAAACAAATAACTCCTTCAATATTTTTGTTGTTTCACTAGATTGTCTTAATGTGACTTCATATTCCTTATATGATTCTTCCATTGTCATATTAAGACGTATTATATCAGGCTTGACTGATACTTTTCCTTTACCTGTTATTTTCATTGTTTTATCCATAATGATGTCTCCTTTCCATTATTATATCAAAAAAGCCCTATGAATAATCATAAGGCCAATAATTCTTTGACTTTTTGAGTTGTGAGATTATTTAGTAATAACCCTTCTTTAATGAGTGCATTGGGTGCTGATACTTTTAATTCATTTACAGTATTTCCTAAACCACTGCTTCCTGATGTGGCGAATAGAGTAATTGTCTTGTTAGAGAAATCATACGCTTCTAGGAATGTATTGATAATTGTAGGTGCAACATACCACCAGATAGGAAAACCTAAGTAAATATGATCATATTTTGATACATCTAAATTATCTTTAATAATTGCAGGGCGTGTTGATTTATCTTCCATTTCAATGCTGCTTCTAGATTTCTTATTCATCCAATCAAGATCTGCTTTTGTATATGGGACTTCTGGTTTGATTTCATAGAGATCAGCTCCTGCCACCTTTGCAACTTCTTCAGCCGCATGCTTTGTAACACCACTTGCACTAAAATAAGCAACTAATATTTTACCCATAGTAATAAACCTCCTTACTACAAGTATAAAGGCTAAACCTTACTTTATGGCAAGATAATTTTATTGATAAAATTTAGTTCTTCTTAGCTGTGTATAGGGTCTACTTTCTCTTATTTTCTTGGAGTCAGACAAATCAATATCAACATATATGATTTCTTCCTGATCACTTGCTTTTTTAATAACTTTCCCATTTGGACCTACTACAATGGATTCTCCAGAGAAGTTCATTTCACTCTCTTGTCCTACTCTATTGCACATTGCAATTTGTAAGTGTGATATCTTCAAAATAAGAAGCGGCTGTTAAAGCGAGAGTTCCTGTGGTCGAGGCACCGACAATTCCTATCTTTTGATTACCGGATGTTTTTAACCATCTTATAGCTTTCTCTATACGTTCTAATGGATAATTATGATGTCCATAATCCTTTTTTGCAGGAGACATAGTCATCACATTTAAACCAAGCTTATGGAGCCATTTTACAGAAGTACGGGCTAAATAGTTTTCTGAATCATCGCCAATCATTGCACAGTCTGATTCTTTCTTACACTGCCAATAAACACCATAGCCCCCATCCATTTCTGTATAAAAATGTCTTTTATTTATTATGATCATCTCTTTATCAAATGTGTTTTTCTAACACGATTATTTTATTAGATACATGAGAAATAAAAGGAATCTTACCTAAAACATGATATATAGGCATCAATTGCTTCATTCCCTCTACAAGACTTACTTCCTTTAGAAAAGAAAATGAAGGGATAAGTTTTTCTAGTTCTTTCCCATTTTTTATACCCCATGTAAATTTTGCGCAACTGTCTTCTATAGATTTTTCTTTAATGTGATTCACCATAAAAGGTGACATCACTTCAACCATTATTGTGACATTTGAAAATGCATGTTCGATAATAGAAAAGATCTTCTTAATATCAATTTCAGTTAAATACATAGTCAAACCTTCTATGATTACTAGAACGTCTTCTCCTTCATTGTGAATAGTATTTGTATAGGTTTCATCCATAGCTGACTTCGCGATTTGATAGATAGGTCCTGTTTCTATTAAAAACTGTTTTCTTATATTCATCGTTTCAGGTAAATCTAGATTATACCAGCGTATATATTTTCCTTTCATACGATAACATCTTGTATCAAGACCACATGCAATATTAATCACAATAGTGTTCTTATGTTTATCTAAATATTCCTCTACCATCTTATCTAATACAATTGTTCTTGCAATCACACCAGAACGCATTGTTTTATCTTGATCTGCTTGAGAAAAGTCATAATCTAATTGTTTGACTATTGATACAGCCATTTCATCTTTGATTTTAGGATTCTTTTGACTTGTTTCTTTAGCACGTGCATAAAGAGTCTGGATCATTGTTTCTGGTACACCTTTTACATTTATTTTCATTTTGAATCGCCTTCTTTTCTTACAACACAATGCAGGCGCATCCCTTTACGTATTTCAAACTTCTCTACTTTTAATCCTGCTTCTTTACAACATTTATATACAATATCTCTTGTAGGAACCTGAACATCTCCATGACCAAATAGGTTTGCGAGAGGCATTTCAAATGTATTCATTACCCATACAAGAAACTTATTATCACTAGTAACATCTCTAAGTATTAATCTACCCTTTGGACGTAAGCATCTTTTTACACTATTAAAAAATGCCTGTGGATTAGGGTAATGATGAAAGCTCATAGAACAGATAATGGCATCAAATGAGTTTTCCTCAAAAGGGAAATTCTCACAATCCCCTACTATAAATACTGCATTTGGAATATTCTTCTTTTTAGCTTCTTCAATCATAGCTGGTGTAAGATCAAGACCTATATAATGTCTATCTGGATATTTTCCTGATAATAAAGAAATCATAGGTGCTGGCCCACATCCTGCATCAAGTAAATCTATAAATGGTTCTTTCTCTAATTCTTCTAAGATATCTGGATAATCCTTCTTACACATTTCATAGAGACCTGCATGATTTCCCTCATATCTTCCAGCTGCTTTAGTAAATTCTTTGATTGATAGTTGTTTATATTCTTCATTTGTCATATTCATAATCTCCATTTTCTTAATATAAGAATAAAATTGGTTATGTAGTTCTTTCATTTCATCTGGTGCTTTTATTGCATGTTGATACATGAATGTATATCCAAAGTGACTTTTATAAGTCTGCGATAAAATATATGTAATTATTGGTATTGGTAAAATTCTAAAGATATGCATTTTATAAGGTGATAATGTATGAAGTTTTTCATATAAAATCTTGAAATTATATTTAAGCTCTTTCGCTGTATTTTTCATCACAAGTTTATCTTGACCTACGGATTCAGGATATTCTGTTTGATAATAAGCATTCGCAAGAGGTACAACCATCCCAATATGACATAACTGCCATATATGCATATCATTGACCTGCTGAAAAGGTATGCGTGAATGTTTAAATATTTTTGAGAGCCGCTGTGTCCTATTTGTCTTTTTTCCAGTTATTTCAGAAAAAGTAGTCGGCTGTATAAATCTTGGAGTAAGTGATGCATCAAGTATATCATTTGTGATACTGCCTCCAGCTTCCGGAAAAGCTGGCAATATTCTTCCTTTTCCTACAATGCTTTCCCATTTTTCATAATTATCTATTGAGTTAACCATTGTGATAATGTTTTTACTTTTGTTGGATTTCAATTCTTTCAGTGCCTGATATAATTGATTTTCTCTAACAGTTAAAAAAATAAAATCATATATATCATTATCTTGTAAGTAATCAATGACCTTGATATCTACTTTTTTGATTATATTATTTTTCTTATAAAGGAGTCCTTGATTTTGAAGGGCTTCAAGTCTATGTCCTCTTGCATAAATAGTTGTATCATACCCTGCTTCTTTCAACAAAACTGCATATAATGAACCAATAACCCCTGCACCATATATAAGTATTCTCATGATATTACCTCTTTGTTAGTTTGAACTAACTTACAGATTTAGTATATCACTATGAAATAGATACCACAATTAATATATTAGTTATAACTAACAAAAAAACATGAACATCATGTGTTCATGCTTATGATTCTTCATCTAATTGTCTTATACCTTTACCATTCTTACGCACTTCTGCCTGCCCAATATAGACAATACCTTTATTGGTCGCTTCATCTCTCCCAAATAAGAAATAGATGCCTGTTTATTTTAGTTAATCTTTACTCTTACATTCTTCTAATGAGGTACACGGAATTTTAAAGGCAAGACCTGTCCATTTTGCAAGTGTGCATTTAATAATTGTATCAGTTCCTGCAGGTAAGATAAATGGTGCAGCAATTGTATAATCAAATATCACAATGTCTGCCTTATACATGAGAACCTAGATTATAGGCTTCTTTAAGCTTATCATTACTAGATATATCTCCACCACTAGATACACCACCACAAAGGACAGTGCCTTTAATAGATGTCTTTTCAAAACAGTCAATCCAGCCATTTAGTCCAGTAATGACTTTTTCAAAGACTTCATCTCCTTCTTCTGCAGCTGTCGCAAGAAGATATACATCTCTAAACCTATAATCTTTAGAATACATTGGATTGAGACGATCAATAAGAGTTTTCATCTGACCACTCATTTCATAATAATAAACGCTCAATTTAAGAAAATTGTTGCTTTGAGTAATCTTATTCAGCGAATATACCATAACGATATTCGTAATATGCTTCCTTAAGTGAAATAGGCATAGGTGTAGCTCTTACCATTTCATTACTGAAAGCCTCAGTATCCATCATCATTCTTAGAATCTCAGATGCCATTTCCTTTCTCTTGAATGTATACTTAGCCTGCTTCTTAAGAAGCAGGAAATCTAGATAACCTTGTATGTATCTGGTGCCAACGCCTCTTGTTGTCTGTATCATTGAGCTTACTTCTGTCATCATCTCATTGACAGCTCCTAATGATTTACCATCATCAGTAAGATATCTCTTCTCTAAAGGAGATGTCTTTATCTTATTGTTTACTGCTTCAAGATAGTTGGCAAACTGCTGTATGCTTGCCTTTGAATCTGATATGAACTCTTCCACATCCTTAAAGTAGTCTTTATTCGCTTTATATTTATCGAATGACTCACTTCCAAGACCTGATACCTGCATCATCATATGATCATTTTCATCTGTAGCACAGACAATGGCAACCTTGTGATGAGATATTCCTCTATATGCAGCCTGTTTACCTCTTTTCTTTGAGTATCTAGGCATATTTTGAGGACGTGTTCCCTTTAGGTTTATACTTTTATACTGTGTATCTATTTCAACTTCACCAGATAATTTCTGATGACCCATGATTTCAGATGCTGCATGATAAAGTTTATGACGCATATAGAAGCAGGTCGTCTTGCTTGTCTCTAAGACTTGAGCCTCACCCTCTAGAGGCATTTTATATAGTTCCAGTTCAATGAAGTGAAGCCACTGGTCCAAAGTAAAATGAGACCAGTAGAATAAGGTGTTGGTTCTATCACTAAAAGACTTGTGACAGTCAAGACAGATATATCTCTGATGTCTGTTCTTATCTTTTCCATTCTTCTTGAAATGGACTGAACCACATATAGGGCATGCCTTATGAGATGGATCAATGTCTTCATCATCCTGTTCATATAATGATTCGATAAGTTTATTTACATAATCCTTATCCTTAGATCTTAAATAGTTTTTTACCTGGTTTTCAGTTATCATAGCACTCACCTGACCTTTTAAGATCATTTTACAACTGTTCGAGAAATGATGATTTGAGTTAGGTGGCTATAAAGTAGAAAAATAGGCGTTAAGTTAAATTTAATGATCTAGTAGCAACATTTTTCATAAACTTAGCGATAATAAATAGGTGAAGCCCATACAACAACATCAGCATTGATTACACTATCCATAATACCCGCAACATCATCTTTAATAACACAATGTCCAGTTTTTTGACATGTAAGACATCCAATACAGAAACGAATATCTTTATTTTTAAGTGAGATATATTCTACCTCATTTCCAGATTCTTTTGCCCCTTCTACAAAACTTTTCGCAAGTAATTCTGAATTACTACTACTTCTTAGACTTGTTGATAATACAATGACTTTTTTACTCATAATATCCTTCCTTTTCTATAAGAAAAGGCTAAAGTGAACTTCAAGGCAAGAGAATTATTATTTTCTTTGAAGTGTTTTACCTAATAGTTCTCCTATGAATGCAATGAGAGAATATGCGATAATGTACACCCAGGCAGAAATATTATAATAGATGAATAATGTAGGAATGAACAGAATTGCGACAATTAGAGGATAGATGAAATCAACTGTATTTCTTAATCCATATATAAGCGAAGTGATCAATGTTATAAGGGGAATGACAATGAGTAGAATAAACATGCCACTTCCTGTATCTTTTATCAGCATTGGAACGATATAAAAAGCAATGAGAATAATGAAATAATTGATCCAGTTCTTTTTGATTTTATCCATGATTTCCTCCTTATAATTATATTAACATGATTTTTTCTTGAAATAGAATGCGCCAATCAGACATAAGACAATTCCTATCACAAAAGGAATCGCATAGAGATAAGCCATTTCAACTGGTGCACTTGTTCCTCCAACCTTAATCTCCCATTCCATATTACAATAGTTATAAGCAACAACAGCACACATGATATGGGAGAGTATAATTGCAATTAATAAGCAAAAACGATATAAGAGTTTCATATGAATTCTCCTAGTTCTTTAAATTATCCTTTAAATCTAATATTTTAGTTTCAATTTGTTTAATAATTTTTACGAATTCTTTATCACTTTTACCTGTAGGATCTTCTAATTCCCAGTTATCATCAAATGGTCTACCTATGAAAGGACATCCTACATTACATCCCATAGAAATCGCAATGTCCGGTTTTGGAATATCATTTATAAGTTTAGAATATTGCGCCTCTTCCATATCTATGCCATACATTTGTTTCATTATACGAACAGCATCTTGATTGATGATTGGTTTTGTTTCTGTTCCTGCAGAATAGCTTTCAAAAACATCAGATGCGAGATAATGACCTAATGCTTCAGCTATCTGACTTCTACATGAATTATGAACACATATAAATGCAACTTTCTTTTTATCCATAATAAGGACATCTCTCTTTTATACATTGCTTATTCAGTTTTGAATAGTGACAAGATGAATGTTCATATTCCAAAGTGACATTATAATGTGTATTTACATAATCAATCGCATTCTTAAATGAGATTATAGCATCTCTTTTACAACATCTAGGCCCGTTGATTTCACCTAAGTTTTTTAATGCATTTGAAGTAAATTCCATATGGTCTCCCCATGTACCATCCACTGATAATGGTCCTGTATGATCAATAATAGATAATGCAGCACCAAGAGATGTGACTGCACCACATACACCCCAAAAACCACACATGGCACCTGGCATTCTTAATCCTTCTATCATGATTTTATTTAATGCATCATCTAAATCAATTTCACCACCCGCATTTTTAAATGCGATGAGTAAACATGCTCCATCTAAAATATGATGTTCAGGTCCATGCATATTAATGTAATCATTCTTCGCAATATTTTTAAATATCTGTATAGGATTGTTTCCTTTTTCTTTCTTAATGCCCTTAAGTATTCGTTCAGCTTTTTCTTGTATAGTCATTAGATGATCCTCCTTTATTTCATTATATAGTAAAAGCGACAGGATTACCCTATCGCCCTAATTATTTCTATTTTTTCTTATATATACGAATCATGAGAGGTGCTTCCACTAATAACATCGCAATCCATCCTATCAAGTAAGAATAAGGTAATGCTTCTATTCCAAAGTTCCATAATAAAATCATAGGTATTGCGGCAATAACTCTTCCTCCCATATTAGTAAAGCTAGAAAGTAGTGTAACCTTTAAATCCCCTATCCCTCTAAAGAATCCTTGAATAGCGTTAGTAAATGCGGGAAGAATATACATGACTGCAATGAGATGAAGATAAGTGACACCATGACCTATAACTTCTGTATCTTTTACAAATAAACTCATAAGTTCTTTTGCGAATAATAGACATATTAACATAACTATCAAAGCATAGGTTATTTCAAGTATAAGACCACAACGAAAGCCTTCCTTCATACGATTGTCTTTACCTGCTCCTTTGTTTTGAGCCATGAGTGCAGTCATTGCATGGGCTATATTTTGTTCTGGTGATATCGCAAAGTCATCTATTCTATTGACAACCGCAAAAGCAGCAGCGACAGAAACACCCATCGTATTGACTAATGCCTGTATCGCAATCTTACCCATCTGTACTGTAGCCTGCTGCATGGCAGATGCCCATCCATAAGCTACTGTTTTCTTTAAATAACTTGAATCAAAGACAAGCCATTTTTTCCCAAGTCTTAATATAGGTACTTTCTTTTGAATATAGATCACACAGAATAAACAACATAATGCTTCACTAAGTACTGTAGAAATAGCACAGCCATTACATCCTGCCTTTAATACAATTACAAAGAATAAATCTCCAAATATATTTAATATAGCACTGATAATTAAGAAATAAAGTGGTGATGCACTATCACCTAGAGCTCTTAGTGTACTAGAGAAAAAGTTATAAAGAAATGTAAACATAAGACCTAAGAATATAATACGCATATATTCTGTAGTCATCGTAAATATTGATTGATCAACCTGTAACAACATTAATATTGGTTTGGCGAATAATAAACATATGATAGTAAGTACAAAAGAGAATACAACACCTGATATCATAGTTGTACTGATCTGTCTTTCTAATGCTTTATAATTCTTAGCACCATATTGAATCCCCATAAGAATACTGGCACCCATACATAATCCATTTAAGAATAGAATCATTAGTGTACTGATTGGGTTACATATTCCTACTGCGGCAAGTGCTTCTTTCCCTACGAACTGTCCTACTATAATACTATCTACTGCATTATAGGTCATCTGAAATAAATTACCTAAAACGAGTGGGACGGTAAAAGAAAAAAGAAGAGGCATAATCTTGCCTTGAGTTAAGTCTTTCGTCATATCATTAAATCCCCCCATTAATGAACAGTATTATTATTACTCTTAATTTGAGCTATTTCAAGAAGTATGAAGACGTAAAAAAACGAGACTACATTGAATCTCGTTCTAGGTAATATATTCATTATTCTAATGTAAGAAGTAATGCCATCTTGAAACGTTTAGATGCTTTGACTGCATGCATGCCACCCTTCGCAAAACAGAAGTTCTCTCCTGCTTTAATGACATGGTCTTTACCCTCATAACTGATGATACCTTCACCATCTAATGCGAAGATGATAGCTTCTCCTGGTGCTGCATGTTCAGTAAGTCCAGTTCCTTCATCAAATGCCATTACTATAAATTTCATCTTCTCATTATGTACAATATCCATATTGATAATCTTACCTTCTGAATAAGGTAATAGTTCTGCAAGTTTAAATACTTCTCCTGGTTTAATTATTTCGTTCATAATATCTGTCCTCCTAATCATTGCTTCTGTATATATGACACCCTCTTTAGTTCTTATACCTATTGGGGTATCAGTGAATGTAATAAAACTTTCCTTTTCTTTAACTACTTTAGTATAGCCATTATTTCCATAGACTTCCAACTGACCTTTCAAGACATAAATCATCTTATAATAAGGATAGATTTCTGCACTTATATCTGTATTTCTTGCGAGTGAGAAACAAGTGAGTGTATCATTTACTGCTTTAGAAGTCGTACAGCCTGGTATTGGCTGATTATCCTTTGTGATAGAGAAGACTTCTCCTATTTTTTCATTCATGTCTAACTCCTTTCTTGATGGGATGTCTAATAACTGTTTTCCATTTTTCTGGTGCGACTCTTCTTGCATCAGAAAGATATATTTCATGATGTAATCTTTCTTTTGAAAGATCATTGATATATCCATTTTCTTCTAGATATTTATCCATAAGTGCAACAGAAACTGGTTCATCATCAAAAGGACCAATATGCATCATCTGTACACATAATCCCTCCTCTATAGTAAGAAATTCTGCACAAGAACAATCCATCTTTTTCTTAATAGAAGCAGTTTCTACTGCCCATTCAAAATCTTTTTTAGTAATAAAGTCTGGTAAACGAATGACAGAAATCCAGTTAAAAGTAGATTTATTGTCATAATCTATACCTTCAATACCATCCTGCCACCAGAAACCTTCTAGTGGAGGAACCACATATTCAAAGAATCCTTTTATCTTATAATTTGTTTTATAGCTCATCTTAAGTGTATAAGCGACTGCATATAGTACACTAATAGCCTTCTGATAAGCCCCACCTTCCTCATTTGGATCTCCTTGTCCTCTTACCGCAATATAGTTAGCACGGGGAACAGTGACTATCATGGGTTTATTTTTAGGCATGTAGAATTCTTTATATTCTTTCTTAAAATCAAAAACCATATAGAACCTCCTGTATTAATTAGCATAGAAAAAGTCTAGAACATCTTTATATACTACTTCTTTATTTGTTTCATTGAGTAGTTCATGTCTTTTATTTTTGTACAGTTTACTCTTGATATTTTCATAACCTACTTCTTTCAAAAACTCTTCTAATTCATTAAATTTCTGTTTTCCTTGAATGACTGGATCATCAACACCCGCAATTAAGAATATAGGTAATGAACTGTTTTGTGGATTCCAATCATCTTTGATGAAAGCTGATTTTAATAGTTGAAATAGATTTATAAAGCCGCTTGTAGTAAAAGTAAACCCACATAGAGGATCGTTGTTATATGAAGACACAGTCTGTAAGTTAGAACAGATCCATTCATTTTCAGTTTTATAGCCTTTGTTGTAGTATCCTACAGATAATTTATTCAGAATCTTATTAGGTTTATGTTCTTTATAAAATGATCCGGTAAGTTTTCCTGCAAATAATGCTAAATCAACAAGCTTATTTTCTGTAGGTGGACCACACAATACAATCTTTTCAATATGCTTTTCATATTTTTTTAGATAGTTTCTAGAAACCAATGTACCCATACTATGACTAAATATAGAGATATATAATGTAGGATATCTGTTTTTCAAATATTCTGTAACTAGATAAGCATCATCTACAATATATGTTATATCGTTTGTATAGAAATATCCTAAATGTGATGTGTCTTTTACACTTGCACCATGTCCTCTATGATCATGAATGGCACAAATATAGCTTTGTTGTGATAAATAGTACATAAACTCATAATAGCGTTCTTTATGTTCAGACATTCCATGTATTAACTGAATAATACCGATAGCCTCTCCTTCTGGTTCAATAATAGCGAGTTCTAGGGGTAATTGATCTCTTTTTGATAAGAGTGTTTCAATAATCATATGTATTTACCTCGTTTCAAGTATATTTTTTGTATAATTTAATACTACACAATTATTATGAACTTTAAATGATGTATCTAAATATGAAAAGTCATTCTTATTATTCCTAAAATAAGCAAATGTACTGGATAGAAGAAATAGTTGAATAACTTATTTTGTCTACCTCTTTCTCCGTTATAAGTCAGATTCAAGCCAAATCCAAGTAATGCCCAGGGTTCCTTAAACATTGACGCATAACAAAATGGTATAGAATAGATATATTTATCATGAAATATATACATGAAATAGCCAATAAGTACGGCATGATGTTCATAATCTAATCCTAGATTCATAGCTACAAAACACATAACTGCGACAATGAGGATGGATACAACATACCATAATGGTTTATTCAGTTTCTCTTTTAATACATCTATAATCCATATAATGGCAAGTACAAATGACAGTGTAAACATAATATTGTTCCAGTTGGGTTCAAAGAACACAGCTGATGTACACATATCAAATGGGACTTCAGAGATGATACCAAATAGAAGAAGAGTTCCTAAGTATTTATATTTGTTTCTCGTATGGAAGTACCCTTCTATTAAAAGAAAGATAAATATAGGGAAAGCAATTCTTCCTAAAATATCAAATAAATCACTTATTCTATTTAACATACCACCATCCAGATTAGGATAGATAATAGCTTTATTGAAATGATCAATCAACATTGAGGCAAATGCGATATATTTTAACTTCGCACCTGAGAATATCTTGATTCTCTCTTTTATATTATTCATATGTCTCATCCTTTCAAATCCATTATAACATAAAAGGCTGATTTACAAAGGAATCAGCCTTGGTAATTACTGTGATATGTTTTTTTAGAATAAAATCTCCCATTTCATTTATAAGATCCTCTGCTTTTATATTATAGCATATCAGAAAAAGCCATACATTCAGCATCTTATATTGAACTCTTATTATACTATAAGAAAGTGAAATTCATCTTACTTCACTACATAAAAGGATGATTCACAATTGTGTGAGGTACCATCTGTATTTATAAGAATAGTCAGATTAAATATAACCATCTTGATAAGTGACTGAATATAACATATTTCTTTATATTAGTATGGTATCCCCTTAGTATTTCTTAGAAATGAAAAGGTTCTGAATGACATTTATCAAAATCAGAACCTTTATTTAGCATTAATCTTTCTTTGTGATGATATGCTTAATTTCATCATCTTTCCATACAACTAAATCACAATCAAAGCCTTCTTTAATACTACCTGTATTTTTTAAGCCTAGTACATGCGCTACGTTTTGAGTAAAGAATGGTAAAGCTTTTTCATATCCCAATGCATTCTTTAGAGAAATAAATTCTTTCTTTAAGTTAGAGACTGGTGTAATACCAATTTCTTTGATAGATCCATCTTCATTATATGTAGACCATGAGCCTTGTGCATCACTAGAAATAGTGACTTTAGAAGTATCCTTAAACTGTTTAATGAATTCTAGAGTCTTGCCATCACCTTCACATGTTAAGTCAACTGTACCACCCATTTCAGCAAACTTAAGTGCATCTTTAAATAAGTGTGGATTACGACTACAGTGGGTAGGCTGGAATAAAGAAACAGGAATATCAGCTCTTTCTAATGCATGAAATACAGGAGTTAATCCTTGTTTTTCATCACCCATATGAAGTGTTAAATTAGCCTGTTTTCCAGCAATAAGACTTGCTGTACGGATTTGAGAAGCTAAACGAACAAGTTCATCATCAGTAATATGACTTGATCTATGATCACTTAAAGCAAGCTTAACACCTAGAATACTATCAATAAATACAATATCATCTTCTACTGAATCAGTGAGAGTATACGTAGGATATGTATAACTTCCTGTTAGAATATAGGTATGGACACCTTTTTGAGTCAATTCTTTTGCTTTGGCGAATAATTCTTTTGTGTTTCTTGTATAGCCATCTGTACCTAATAATCCAATCACAGTAGTAATACCTGCATCTAGTATTTCATTGACTTCAATAGGTCTAGCACGAGAAATAAAGCCTGCTTCTCCCCCACCACCAGTAATATGAACATGACGATCAATAAGACCTGGTGTAAGGACACAACCTGTACCATCAATTGTTTCAATAGAATAAGGATATGTGATATGATCATCTATCTTTTCTATTTTAGAATCTGAAATCAATACATCTTTAACACCTAAATCTTCTGGTGCATAGACTTGAATGTTTTTAATTAGTTTCATATTTTCCTCCATTTCCCCGCACCTTCGTTGCGCGGACACAAATATATAACCAAACTCAAATCCACCAAAACTCTAGTGTGCCTCTCGATATAATAGTATAATCAAAGAGAGGTGGTATACTACAGAGCACGTAGGGGTGAGTAGGCAATTCTACTTAAATAGAATATCCTGAATATTTATAAGTCGCCGCTATCTTTTCAAGCACAAATAAGTTGGACTTAGAGCCAGGACACTTATGATTGTACAATCAACTGAGTGATTAGCTTAGATAGCAGTCAATGCCACTTCTCTTCTTTCAATGAAAGGAGAGATTTTTTTATGAAGATTGTTAGACCAATCTGCTGTGGCATGGATGTTCACAAGAATATCATTGTGGCTACAATCGGTATTACTAATAAGAAAACTCGTATTACTGAATACATCCAAGAAACGTTTTCAACTTTAAACCATGATTTACTGAATCTTAAACAGTGGCTCATTAATCACAAATGCTTTGATGCATGCATGGAATCTACTGGTAAATATTGGATTCCAATTTTCAACATCTTAGAAGATGAAATCAATATTTACTTAACTCATCCAAAATATGTCAAAGCAATTAAAGGAAAGAAAACTGACAAGAAAGATTCAAAATGGATCTGTGATTTATTTAAACATGATCTAATCAAATTTTCTTTTATACCACCCAAAGAAATAAGAGCTTTACGAGAAATATCTCGCTATCGCTATAAATTGGTTGGGATGCGTTCCTCTGAACGTAATCGATATCAGAACTGTATGACAGTTTCCAATATCGGTATTGGTTCTGTATTTTCAGATCCGTTTGGAAAGTCTGCACAAGCAATCATGAAAGAAGTACTTGAGTCAGATATCATTGAAGATGAGAAAATTTTGAAATGTATCCATAGATCGTGTAAAAATAAAGATAAGATTCTAGATTCCATTAAACACTGCAATATTGAAACTGATCAAAGGTTTAAAATGAATGAGTCAATGACTCATATGGAAGAATTACAAGTCCATATTGATAACTGTGAAATCGAAATGATGAAACGTGCAGCACCAATGTTCGATCAATTCATGCACATCACCCAACTACCAGGCATCAGCACTTTATCTGCAATCCTTATTATTTCAGAAATCGGAGTAGATATGAAACAATTCGAATCAGATAAACAACTAACCTGTTGGGCTGGATTAGCACCTGCAAATAACGAAAGTGCTAATAAGAAAAAATCAGTTCGTATTTCTAAAGCAGGTCAATATTTAAAACCTTTATTAGTTCAGTGTGCTCTTGGAGCAATCAAAGATAAGGAGGGCTATTTTGGAATTAAGTATTCTCGTATCAAAAAGAGACGAGGTCACAAGAAAGCCATTATCGCAATTGCAAGAATGATGCTTGTCAGTATATACCATATGATTCTTACTGGAGAGACATTTAATCCTTCAGATTATGAATCATTTAGAAATCCTAATCCACCTATAAAGCAACAAGATTTAACAGAAGAATCAGCAATTGAGTTTCTTAAGAAATCAGGTTTTGACGTTTCTAAATTAACTAAACCATAATATTCAATTATTCTATTTTTTCTAAATTATTCAAACTTGTTTTTAAGTTTGTCTTTTTTTATACGTTTAGATTGATTTTTGTTTCACACTTTTTCACCTCAATGAGTATTATATAGAGAAACCAAAGTGATGTCATGTTAATCTGAAAAGAAAACATGAATTACATCAATTCTTTATAATGTAAATACATGCTTCATAACAAAAGCACCTTAATGGTGCTTTTGTAGTTATATTATAAACTACCCCGAATTACGGGAATTTGCACTTTTTAACGATTAGTCAAATCTATTGATAAAAAGTATACTGTCTTACAAACAGAAATCTATAATTCTTATTAAAGTTTTATTTCATAACCATGCTCATGCAATACAAAGCCATCATCAAATATCTCATTGTAAACACCATTAACCTTTACAAACTCTTTTTTAGTATACAGTTGAATTGCTGGTATATTGATATCTACCACAAAAAGTCTAAGATACTCAGCATTAAGTGTTTTTGCAATTTCTTTTGCTTTATCAAGCATTAGGCTACCTAAACCTTTTTTTAAATATTTAATATTTACACCTAGTCTATCAATATATACAGCTTTTGCATGATTATCATTCCATTCAACTGCAGTTTCTCCTGAGTTTGTATCAGACAAAACAAATGCAGATACTATTTCTCCATTGTTCAGCAAAATATAGAGTTTATTATTTTTTATATCGTCCTCAAAAAATTCACAAGGATAAATGTCATCCCAAATTTGAATATTCTGTTCATTCATGTTTTTAATAATTCGTTTATACATATCTTTTAATTGTGGCAAATCTTGCATGACAGCTTGTCTAAAATCCATCTTATCACCTCTTCAAATTACGATTTCTCCGTTTCAAAAACTAGAATGTGTCAATCCACTCAAAATACTCGATTATATTTTCTTTTTACAGCCTTAGGAATATCGCCGCCAGGCAAAGTGACCTATTATTTCCCACTCTCAATCTTCTTCAAGTTCTTTTAATAATTCTTGATATTCCAAAAATTCAAACTCTTCCTTAGTTCTATGAATCCAGATACTTAGTAGATTAAGAGAATGTACTACAAGCATCAAAATTCACATAACCATACTTCCGTAGATTTCTTGCCACGATTATTCCATATAACTCGCCTGTAAATAGTCCCGAATTACATACAGACAAAAATGTTGGAATTGGCATATCTACTGGAGTATATACGGTGTTTATAACCATCTTTTCCACTTGTACTTGAGTAATGAGACTCTTATAAAGTGCTAGCTTAAGCAAATAACAATTTGGCCAACCTACTGAACCATTGCATTGGAATCCTGACTTAAGGTAGGTGTTGAAAGATGCACATAAAAACAAAAACTTCTCACCACCAAAACTAATCCGGTGATGTGGAGTCTTTTCTTTTAATCAACAATCGTTTTATAATAATCACCAAAATCCGCTAATGCATCAATAATAGGTAGCATTTCTCTTCCAAGATCTGTTAAACCATAATCCACTCTTGGAGGATTCTCATGATAATCATTTCTATACACAAGGCCGTCATCAATCATTTGTCTTAAACTATCAGTAAGTACCTTTTGAGAAATACCTTCTAAATCTCTCTGAAGTTCATTGAATCTCCATGGACGATTTTTTAGATTTCGTATTATTAAAAGCTTCCATTTTCCACCTATAAGAGATACAGCAGTTGCAACCGGACATTCTGGAAGTTCTTCTCGTGTCTTCATATGTTGTCACCTCATTCCATTTATATAATAACGCATTCATTTTGTTGTGTACAGTTACAAAAATGTGCGTACTTGTTTAAGCAAGTGTAACTGATTAAACTATTATCAAGCAACAAAGTTGCAAATAAAAATGGAGGTAATTCAAATGTCAAACTACACAAAAACAAATATTGGTAATGAAGGACGCATGGAACTTCATGAAGCACTTTCTTTAACTGGTGCTGAAGTAAGTATTAATTCTCTTCCTGCCGGTGCAGGTGTTCCTTTCGTTCATTCCCATAAGAACAACGAGGAAATCTATGGTGTAATTTCTGGAAAAGGAACTGCTACCATCGATAATAAAACAATCGAGATTGTTGCTGGTGACTGGTTAAAAATCAGTCCTGCTGCAAAGCGTCAATTCTTTGCGGCTAGCGATTCAGGCATCACTTATATTTGTATTCAGGTAAAAGAAAACTCACTTGGCGGTTTCACAGCTGATGACGCTGTCATCCATTAAAAGTATCGCAAACCTGCATAACCACCTCCCTGCCTGGAGGGGTATTTTTATTATTTAGGAGGAATCCATACTATTCTCTATTTCAGTGAATCCAAGCCAAAACATTGCATAACTTCTAAGGAAAAAAATCTTGCAATATAGTTTGAACACAAATAGTAACTAGCCCCATTCCAACAAAAAGCATTAATACCTATTCTTATCGTAGAGTTGCTGTAAATAAAAAACACAATGCAATAAATACCTAGATTGCAAAGCGTCCAATAAAACTATGGACATCCAATGCAGTATCTATTGTCATAAGCATATTTGGAAGTTCAACTTGGCAAAAATCTAAATATTTTGAAAAAGTCACTACTGCTATTCTAAAAAACAATACAGCTATAGTATTTATAATATTTCTCTTATTATATATCAGGTTTTCACTATTCCTGATATCATCCAAGAATCCTATCATAACTACCCTATTCGTTTCTGTTCTTTTGCCAAGGATGTTTGAAGAAAGTGAAGTGATAGATTATCCTTGCACATTGAAACATATAACTTGTTTCCGTAATCAAAATCACCAAGACAAATGTACTTCTTCTTATCGACATTGTACTAATTATAATATTCGACCATGTTTCACCATATTTCATTCTTCCAGTGATGGTATTCCGAATTCGATATATTCGGCAGCAACACTGACAAAACCCGAATTAAGGTTAAATGCTATTTCATTTGGCTAATTTCCATGTGTCACTTCCCAAATCCAAAATCCCATAACAATATCTACTGATATTTTGAAAAAAGTAACTCCCTTAAAATGAAAATCCCATACAAATCCTGTGCTATCCTGAATCTTCGCTCCAGGAATTACTTCCTCAATTGTCAATTCCACCTCGTTCTCTAAATAATGAATGGTTCCGATTCGATAGTCGTGAAAAGAGTCTTCCTTTTCTATGTAATTCATAATACTTTTAAATGATGTAAGTATCTCTTTACGTTCTGTCCATCCCATATAAACTCTCTTATCGCCATATATTTACAAGAGCAGCAATTTCTTCATCTGTTTTGTTAGTAAAGAAAACTGTCTCTCCTGATTGTATATTTAAACGGGTTATCATTTTATTTTGCCCGAAATATACATAATCACCCTTTATAACCATACTGTTTGCAGAGGAAATTGAAAAGTCCCACTCACAACTCTTTATGCACTTTCCACTTCCAGAAATTTGAAACAGGATTGTAATGTCCTGATATTTTCGCCTATCTCCATCGTTCTCTAATTCTCGAGAACCACTGGCTATGACAACATACCCTTCTGTATTTTGAAAACGTCCTTCATATTCAAGTCTGGTATGCTTGTTATTGTGATAATTTTCATAAATAGCGACAGCTTCGAGTTTTTTATTGATCCTTATGATTTTGAAGGTTCCAAGTCCCAGATGCATCAAGTTGGAAATAGCATACGAGTATTCTCCACAATCAAACATATCACAATAATTTCCTTCAACAAAAAAATCAGCACGCCCAAATAAACTGTTTATTTCTTCTTTCTCAAGCAGACCATGGTAATTATCTTTTCCAAGCCAGCTTGTAAATTCACCATGATTATGATTGTAAAAAGTCCCAAATTGCGTTTCAAACTTTTCGGGTGCCTTCATATGAACTAGATTCTCGTTATATCTCCAAAAAACCTCATTATCAACTATCTGAACTTCAAGTGGCTCAAAATAACACATAACACCCGTTACCATGTTTGTACAATGGAATATCTTTGTATCATTAAGACCATGTTCTTCAATATAGTCCTTGTTGTATCCAAGACCAGAAATATTGCGCTGTACTAGGTTTAAGTCTGAAAACGGTCTCCACTCGGACGTTTCCCTTATTACTTCTTTACTCATATCACATTGCCTCCTTTATAATTTCAATAGAGCATTGTATATACCTAAAAACAGAATTATTCTTCGTTTTCGTTTCGCCTCACATAGAGCAATTCAATATAATAACCAAGTACAAACAGTTTAAATTGGATGCAGTTCAATATAGAAAGAATCACTCTGAACTTACTTTTCAACAGGTTGCTGATAATCAAGGAGTTTCCAATAGGTCAATCCATAGATGGTTCACTCAATTTGATGATGCTAAGATTAAAAATGTGGCAGACTTGATGATCCAGTCAGCCTCAGGATGCTTATAGATAACTGCCTTCACTCTTCCTACCTTAGGAAGTTTTATACTGTTTCCAATGATAGCTATAGTACCCTTCTGATTATTTGTAGTATATGACTTTCTATTGTGCTTTGCAGACTTCAATCTTGGAAAGACGTCTGCTTCTTACATAAATTATTGAAATGATTTCTAAATGCAGCCTGCTGATTCAATTGAACATTGGCAAGTGCAAGACTATCCCCTTCCTTAAGGAAGGGATAATCCTTCTTATACTTGGAAGGTGTCACACAAACAAACTTGCCAGTCTCCTTGTAGCTTTCAATCTTATCGTTAAGCATGAAATTATAGACCTTTCGATAGCGGTCGAAGGTCTTCGCAAACATAATTCTCTAATCAGCATTTGGATACAGTCTGTACCTTTTTGTCTTGTTTGTCATCCTTGCTTTCCTGAGATTGTATGTATTGCTGGATGATTTCTACCATCACAAGACCTGTGGTCAGTAGATAGAAACTCGGTGACTAGAACATCTCCTTTCAAAGGAATTTACAGATCTCTGGAAACTTCTTCTTGATGAGTCTGCTACTTGCAGATTAATTAGCGTTAATGGGCTTGCATATCTGAAAATATAATACCAATAATCAGTGTTATATTAGATGCTTTTTATAGAAATGATTCAACATATTCTAGTTCTGATTCGAACAGTGAAGCCCCCCGTGAAATGACAGTAATCTTGAATATTGCATCAGATATGTTTTTAACAGAAATAAGAATTGCTGATATCAGACAAAAACTAATATAGGCATTAATAATTCAAATTCTTTACTATTGCAACTTAATCCGATAATAAGGATCAATTTGCTTATTAGAAATTATTTCTTTTATTTATCCTTTGGCCAAGAAGATATTGCATGAATTTTCCCTGTATTTACATCCATAGCCATATGTTCAGACAAACGCATATATTTGTTTCCATCAGAATCAATAGCCATGCTTTTAAAAATAGGGTACAACAACTTATTGGCATCATAGTCTATAATTGGTTTCATTATTTTTTCTCCTTTAATAACTTAAAATACTTTACACTATAGTTTTTCTTAAAAGTTTCGATTTTATTAATGCAATTTCCATAGCACTCAAATTTACAATCAAAATAATTTAGTAAAAAATCTAACAATTACACTGCAAATTCTTAACAAGCTCTAGGCTACCAAAGTGGTTAATCCCATATGTAGCTTTTTAGCATCAGTTCAATACTGTCTTGCCGATCATTTACAGAAGCAACAGTTGTTGAGTATTCTGCTGCACTAGAATAAGTAGAAATTTATTCATTTTTCTTTTTTAAACGACTACTTCTCCCCACAAAAAAATATACAGGTAACGATTTAAGAGAAGTGCGGAGCAGAAATATTCATGATATAACTATTCGTCTATGACTGATAAAAAATGATCTCTGTAGGTATTTCTTGACTCTATCCATAACAGTTCAACAACTTCCAATTTATATGAACAATTCACATTCTTTTCTGACTGATTAAGCCTTTTTTTGCCATTGCCGCAACTGCCGATATAGTCGCAATCACTTGAAAACTTGCTATAACAGCATAATCTTCCATCAGTACAAGCGTATTCTCATAAGCTCTGTTTCCGTATATAGCAACAATTACACAGTTATACTGATTACCTTTAATCTTAGCAAGCCATTCTAATGCAAGCTGTGGTGCTACTCCACCAAAAGAAGACATGGCAATCACGGCATGTCCTCTATTCTTAATGAAATGAAACTAAAATCCAAATCAGTTTTTGAAAGGTCTATGTCTTTCACTTTGTTCCAGAATTTTGTTATTGTATTTGCTACTTTTTCAGTTCAACCTGTTGGGCTAAAATTAATTCTATGTTCGTTCATTTTATATTTTTCTAACCTCCTATTTAATCGATTATTTTCTTCAGATCTAATTCACTGTTTGCAACCTCTTTAAATGGTCAAGTTGCCGAATTGGTTGTCATCCGTTTTCATTTTTCAAAAATCAAGTCAATATCATAATCATTTATATACCTTGATATTCTTACAAATGATTTTTAAAAACTCTATATCAAATACAATAGTTTCCAAATCAGGTGCAGCTTGATATATAGCAAAATCATTTACATATGCTGTAAGTGGATCACAATTCATCTCTATATCATAAATATTACTGAACTCAAAATGATAAATATCGCCATCTTGTAGCTTCAATACGGCTGATTGATCATTACATTCTAAACTGATGAACTTGCTATCATGAAATGAAAATTCATCTAAACATTCATGACCTTCTAGTAATTTAATCGCGTTATAATAATCTGCATCAGTTCTTATTTTACTTTTTTCAACAGTGTATTTATAGTATTCATAACTTTTTCTAACATTCTCTATTTCTTTAGGATAAGCACAGTGTGGATTTTCCTTCAATGCAAGATCATATTGTTCCATCGCTGGCTTATAATACTTATTCAACAATTCATAGTTAGAACTTTTAGGATACATTTCCCATCCCATCAATGATAAAACTCTTGCATAATATAAATGATTCTTTTCCTCTGCATTTATAGCTGCATAATATGCTGACCATAAATGATACATTCCTTTGTCTTCTTGACGTGTCCAGCAATCTTTTTTCTTTGAATACACTAGACATTCTCTTGCTATTTTATAATCTTCTATAATCCTATCCCATAGTTCATTCATTAAATCACCTCTAATTTAGATTTTTTTGCTTTCTATCTACTACAGAAACATATTGCTTAAAACCATTGCCCTGTTGAATTAATAGATGCTGTATCTGTAGAGAAAAATGATGCCATTGGTTACTCTATAAACTGACGTAGTATACAACACGTAATTCCAAATGCTAACGTCATCAAAATACCATATTTTACTGCTGATACAACTCTATTATTTTTCTGCACTGATATTCTGTTATGTGAATGCATAAATCATAACAGTCAGGAATACCTCCATCTGATTTCTAATCCAATTATAGAACAGATTGAAAATCCATGTGGCCGGTTCATCTTCAAGAACGCCGTTTAATCGGTGTTTATGAAATTTAATTTTCACTCACCTGTGTTTTTGGAGATTCAAATACAATTTTAGTATTAAACAAGTAGTTTAAAAAAGCTAAAGTGAAAAGTTAAATTCCACTTTAAAACAGAACGAAACAAATGTGGAATTTACTCGTTCAGGATAATGTTTTCATAAGAATATCGGATATTAAGTCTGATATTCTTTTTGTTTTAGAAATGGAAATTAGTCATACGTATATAAGAAGTGTGACTTTAATCACAGAAATCATTGTATTTTAAGGCACAATAAAGCTATGGAATTTCGTTCATTTTTTTCGGGTGTAAGACTAAATTCCACTTTAACTGCATGTGCTATTGTCAGTCTGCATCTCATGTTTCATACATTCTCCGAATGATTTTAGTTATCTTCTTTTAATAAATATGGTTTTAAAATTATTTCATCATTTTCTATTTTCTTGATTCCAAATTCTATGAATTTCTTATATAAATCTGGACTTAGGAACTCCATCATCTCCAGCGGTGACTTTCCTTTTAGGTTCTCCTTTGGCTGGGAATTGATGTGGGATGCCATGAGGTTAGCCTTCTCCTGTGAATCAAAACCGAGATCCTTGAGATCTGCTTCTTTAGGGCATATGTAACGTATCTCTTTGTGGTTGTTCTCAAGACTTCCTTTCTGGCATGATTGCATAGGATCACAGTAAAAGACATGAGTCCTCATGCTGCCATCATTGTCCTTTTCTAGTCCATCTGCATCTGAGAATTCAGTACCTCTATCTGTCTTGATGACCTCCACTTCCTTTACAAAAAGGTTTTTTCCTAATATTGATTCAAGAAGGGCTGCGCCTTCAACCATAGCCTTTGCAGTCTTCTCTTCATGGTATATAATGAACATGAAAGAGTAAGACAGGAACTTAAAAGTCTGCATGAAGGACCGCTTTGCCCATTGTAGACGGTATCCATCTCGACAATACTAACGTTGTCATGATCGTCAGTATATGAGATGAAATCCTTATAGGTGCGGCCTATCAGGAACTTTCTGTCTTCTCTTTTTTTATATTTGACAGAATCCTTCTTTGATATTCTTCTTGTCTTGACTCTTAAGTCAATATCAAGCAGGCCGAACTGTCTAAATACGCCAGATTCTATGTAATTGTATAATGTCTTTTCAGAAATATTCAGTTCAGGATGAGAAGTGATGATCGATATGGTGAATGACCCTTCTTAACAAGAGGGACAATGACATCAGCTAAAGCCTTAAGTTCGCTGTATGTCATGTTTATTCCTTCTCTTGATTCAATGAGATCAGCCATATATTCCTTATTGGCGAGATCGCAGAATATGTGAACTTGTCAAATCTACAGTGCTGGAATTTAGGACACCCGTTGCAGGCATAGGAGATCTGTCTCTTCGCTTGCATTTAAAAACTACCAAATCAGCACAATCCTTACATACATGATGATGCTTGCATCTGTCCTTGTTGGCACATGCAGGATCAAAACTGCAGTAATGTGAATGTTTTCTATGTGCCTTTATTTCTTTGCCTATAGTTGATTTATCCTTCCCAAGAGTTGCAGCGATAGAAGCCTTGGTAGCACCATTTTCTATCCCTCTCTCAATGATTTGTCTTTCTGAAAGAGTAAGATGTAAATTCTTATTTGATTTAGCCATGATAATCAGCCTTTCATGAAATAGAGAAACAGACATCACGGTAATTATATACCTGAAGGAGAAAATTCAACTATTGAAGGTGTAAAAGTAAATTCAACTGTAAGAGTAAAATCAACTGGAAAGATGTGAAAGACTAAACGCAACTTTGACCCGCCTAAAGTGGAATTTAACTTTTCACTTTAGAGTAGTTTAAAAAAGATTATAAAAAGATTGTAAACTTCCCATATTCCGTAGTATATTGTTAGACGGTAGTTTTAAATGTTGGTTCAATATAGAATGAACTGTTTAAAAATAAAATTATAGGAAAGAGGATAGAATGATGAACATAGGATTTGATAATGAAAAATATTTGCAGATGCAGTCTGCTCATATTCGCGAACGCATTGCTCAATTTGACAACAAGCTCTACCTAGAGTTTGGTGGAAAACTGTTTGATGACTTCCATGCATCTCGTGTACTCCCAGGATTCCAGCCAGATTCTAAGATGCGTATGTTAATGCAGCTTAGCGACCAGGCTGAGATTGTGATTGTTATCAGCGCAGAGGATATCGAAAAGAATAAAGTACGCGGAGATCTTGGCATCACTTATGATGTAGATGTCCTTCGATTGATGTCTATTTTTGAAGAACATGGTCTGTTTGTAGGAAGTGTCGTTATTACAAAGTACAGTGGACAGCAGAGTGCTTCCTTATTTAAAAACAAATTAGAGAAGCTTGGCATTAAGGTATATCTTCATTATCCGATTGAAGGGTACCCTTCTAATATTCCACATATTGTTAGTGATGAAGGTTATGGAAAGAATGAGTTTATCGAAACATCTCGTCCACTCATTGTTGTTACTGCACCTGGACCTGGAAGTGGAAAAATGGCAGTCTGTCTTTCCCAGCTCTACCATGAGCATAAAAGAGGCATCTGTGCTGGCTATGCTAAATTCGAAACATTCCCTATTTGGAATATCCCATTGAAGCACCCAGTTAACCTTGCATATGAAGCTGCAACTGCAGACCTTAACGATGTAAATATGATTGATCCTTTCCACTTAGAAGCTTATGGAAAAACAACAGTCAACTATAACCGTGATGTAGAGATCTTCCCAGTACTTAAAGCAATGTTCCAGCGTATTTATGGACAGAGTCCTTATAACTCTCCTACAGATATGGGGGTTAACATGGCCGGAAACTGTATTTGTGACGATGATGCATGTAAGGATGCTTCATGCCAGGAAATCATCCGTCGCTACTATGATGCAAGAAGACGTGCTCTTGCAGGTAAATGTTCTGAGGAAGAAGTATATAAAATTGAGATGCTTATGAACCAGGCGGGTATTACTGTCCACGATCGCCCTGTTGTTGACGTTGCTCTTTCTCGTGCAGAAGAAACAGAAGCTCCTGCTGCTGCATTAGAGCTTGCAGATGGCCGCATGATCACAGGTAAGACTACAGACCTCCTTGGTCCTTGCGCAGCACTCCTTTTAAATGCACTCAAAGAGCTTGCTGGTATTCCACACAGTCAGCCAGTCATCTCACCTGCAGCAATTGAACCAATCCAGACTTTAAAAACACAGTATCTTGGAAGCAAAAACCCACGTTTACATATGGACGAAGTGTTGATTGCATTATCTGTCAGCGCAGCTTCTGATCCAAATGCTCAGAAAGCATTGGAACAGCTTCCTAATCTAAAAGGATGTCAGGCTCATACATCTGTTATGGTCAGCGATGTAGACAGAAAACTATTTATGAAGCTTTCTATCCAGGCAACTTTTGAAGCAAAATATGAAAATAATTCTGTGATTTTTCCTAAAAAAGGTATATAGCCCTAAGTGATTTTCATCTTTTGAAGAAAGAATCAAAAAGAGACTTATCGCAATGATAGTCTCTTTTTTGATTTTCTACTCATACCCAGTCAATCCGACTACCATTCCCAGTCTTTTTCACAATAAGCTTTGTGTTGAGCTGTTCTTTTTAGTTCATTGACTTGAAAACAATTCATATTATTTGTAACGCCTTTTTTTGCTGTTATATGGTAAAAAATGAAAGAGAAAAACTCTTGCGAAGGATAAAATAAAAATGTAGGTAAATATTTAAAGATAAGTGTAAAAAAACTCCTCATCACTCGAACTAAATTCAGTGATAAGGAGTCTTAGGCTTAATCAACAATTGTTTTATAATAATTTCCGAAATCTGCCAATGCATCAATAATCGACATCATCTCTTTTCCAAGATCAGTCAGTCCATAATCAACTCTTGGTGGATTCTCATGATAATCATTTCTATAAACAAGGCCATCATCTATCATCTGCCTCAGACTATCAGTTAGTACTTTTTGAGAAATTCCATCTAAATCTCTTTGAAGTTCATTGAATCTCCATGGACGACTTTTTAAATTTCTTATGATCAATAGCTTTCATTTACCACCAATTAAAGACACTGATGTTGCAACAGGACATTCTGGAAGTTCCTTTTTTGTCTTCATATGCAATCACCTCATTTCAAAAATATTATAGTATATTCATTTTGTTATGTACAGTTACAAAAAGGTGCGTACTTTTTTTAGAGTGTATAAATGATTATACTATACTCAAGCAACAAGGTTGCTAATAAAAATGGAGGTAATTCAAATGTCAAACTATACAAAAACCAATGTTGGTAATGAAGGTCGTACAAAACTTCATGAAGCATTTTCTTTAACTGGTGCTGAAGTAAGTATTAATTCTCTTCCTGCTGGTGCAGGTGTTCCTTTCGTTCATTCTCATAGAAATAATGAAGAAATCTATGGAATTATTGCTGGAAAAGGAACTACTATCATTGATGGAGATACTGTCGAAATTACTGCAAGTGACAGGTTAAAAATCGTCCCTGCAGCACAACGTCAATTCTTTGCTGCAAGTGATTAACGTATCACTTATATTTGCATTTGGGTGAAAGAAAACTCACTTGACGAATCCACTGTTGATAATGCTGTCGTTTATTAAGAATGTTGCATAACTGTATGAAACCCTCCCAACCCTGATGATGCTTGAAAGGTTGTTTTGTTATTCTTCTTTATTTTTTGTAAGATAGTAAAGCTTCCATTCTTAGAAAGCAAATGGACATCCTCTACACATAGTTCTGATGTATCTCTGCCTCCCCTAACATTTAATCCTCTCCGTGCTATAAAGCGAACAGTCAAGTTACCGGATTAGACAATATCTAAATCATCACCCAAATTGAATTTGCACACTAGATAACATCTATCCTAGTGCCACAACCTATGACACCTAATCCAGAGCCTAAAACCCTATATATCCCTTACCATAAAGACAAATCGTTTGAGATGTACTCATTTCTTAGCAGTTCATTTCTGCTCCTTCTTCATTTTTTTCTTTCTATAGTTTTTAGGGAAGTACGCCTTCCCAAGTTGCCACATATATTTATCTATTTCTTTCAAGTTATACTGATCTAAACCATAAAATGATCTGAAGTCAATTAGCGTACTCTTGAATTTTTCATAATCTTTAAGATCTGTAGTTTTAAACTTTGTGAAGCCATCTCTATCCCTGAAGTAACACAAAACCTTTTCTACATAACTATCATAAATCGGATATTCAAAAGGTTTATGGTGACTACAATACTTCGTAGAGAATGAATAGAAGTTCTTCTCCACTCCGTTAATTGTTACTTTCTGCAAATCTGAAACAAGGGTAACATCTCCCGACTCCAGACGAGCATCTATATCCAATGACAAGATATGCTTTGCAACAGGGTACACAGAGAAGATATTCGTGCTGTAGAAATCATTAAGTGCCGCAACCTTTAATAGAATATCCGACATCTCTACATTCTCAGGACAAAGCTGGAAAAAGAGTTTATCCAGTGCATCTTCCTGCAGATGATAGTTTTCAAGTTCATCCCAAGCTCGCAGATAAAACTCTACCTGTTCAGAGGACGGATTCGGCACATTTTTTTTTATAGATCGCATATCTCTATTCCTCCTTCACTATTTCTTTTGATTAATCTTTCCACCTGTAAATACTATAACAGCAGCACTAGCAACAGTTGCAGTTCCAGCTCCTATTGCCTTTAGGACATTCTTAACCGTTTCAGCATGCTTATTTCTACACGCCTCGCAATACTTATGCTTGTAACCAGCCGGCAGTACCTTCTGGCACTTCTTGTTTTTACAAATTCGAATTTCTGCTTCATTACTCATTTTCTTTTCCTCCGACCAATTTTACTTTCAATCTGCTTTGGTTCTGGTACATACGGAAGTGCCTGAACCTTTTTACTAATATCCGGTAATGTCTTTGACCAATAATTTTCAGGTGATGGATCAATCAGATCAAGACGCTCTACCAATTCCGGAACAGATAAATAGGTATCTTCGATAAAGTTTGAATAATATGTCAAGCTCTTTCTTGCAGCCTCATGCTCGCCAAGCTCCTGGTATGCCAACGCTTCCGCAAAAGACACCATATTAACCGCACACAGACTTTCACGGATCTCACTCATTCTGCCATTAATCTTATCGGTCGAAGCTCCTGATAAAATCTTCTGGAAGAAATTTTCCGGTTGACTTGTGATAAACTCAACATTAGTCTTCTGGCTCAGCATGAGAAGATTCCTACTATCTTCTGCTGCAGATGCAAGCCGCATAAGCGCCATAGCCTTTAGTTCCGGATTCTTTATTTCCATTGCCTGAAGTAGCTTCTGCTGACAACTATAAGCCGTTGCCAAGCGATCATACTCCTGACCTATTCTTACTTCTTCAATCGCTAGCTGAACCGCCTGTATCTGTTCAGCAATCTGGGCCATTTGCATTTGAGCAGAAAAACTTGTCATTGCCTGAGTCATTTCCGGAGCCATCTGTACTGATTTCAATGGAATAGTCGCCACAATCTTTTTAGTCTCAGGATTGATCAGATTCGCCATAAGGGATCCGTCTTTCTTAGTCATCAGCTTCAGTGCACCTTTAGCAATCTGCTGCTTCTGCTCATCCGTCAGTACAGCTTGTAATGTAACATCCGGTATCGCGGCCTTAACTGCGTTAATGAATGCCGGTGCAGTATAAAGAGCCTTTTCAATTTTTAAGAAGGCAGTCTTCGCTTCCTTAAGCAGCGGTTTTGCTACTTCGGGCACCTGTTTAAAATGTTCACTTAGTTCCTCTTTATATTCAGAGGCATCAATTACTTCCACGTATTCAGGTGGAATAACAATCGTATCTTCATTCATGTCAAATAATCCTTTCACGATATTTCTATTATGGAGAATGTAATTCTTGCGAATTCACCTCTTTACGTAAGAAATCTCTTTATCATAGCCGAGCTGTTCCATCATCTGAACAAACGTCTTATTTACGATCTTTTTGAGACTCTTGATAAGACGATTCACTTATGACGGAGATGTGCCAACCTTCTCAGTGAGTACTGCCTGAGTGGTCTGTTCTTCTACGCACTTAACTTTTACATCTATCTCAACATTATTTCTAAGCACCTAACTCACCGTAGAACTTTCTGTACGACTAGATTTCACTGTCAGTTCAATTTATTATACCACACGAATGTAAACATTTCATCATAGCACAACAAAAAGACATCCGGATCAATTTCCGACCGCCTCGTTTGTTTTGATTATGCTTCCACTTCAATCTGAAAATCTGATTTAAACTCGACCACCAGTTTCTCGTAGTAAACCGTTATCTTCTCGATGAAATGCTTATACAGCCGTATAGAAAGCAAGGTTATTTGATGGGAAATGTATTGGTCATTCTTGTCAAACGACAAATTGGTAATACCGGTCGTAAGCAATATGCAAAGCCTAAACTCCGAGTCGCGGCGTACTGTAGAGTTAGTACTGACAGCGATGAGCAGGCTACAAGTTATGAAGCTCAGGTTGAGCACTATACAGAATATATTAAGAAGAATCCTGAATGGGAATTTGTCGGAATATACGCTGATGATGGCATTTCCGGTACCAACACAAAGAACAGAGAAGAATTCAACCGTATGATTGAAGATTGCGAGGCTGGCACCATCGACATGATTATCACAAAATCAATCAGCCGATTTGCCAGAAACACCTTAGACTGCTTGAAGTACATCAGGCAGCTAAAGGAAAAGAACATCCCGGTATTTTTTGAAAAAGAAGCAATCAATACAATGGATGCTAAGGGTGAAGTTCTTTTTACGATTATAGCTTCACTGGCTCAGCAGGAATCACAGTCCTTAAGCCAGAACGTAAAGCTTGGACTTCAGTTCCGCTACCAGAATGGTCAGGTGCAGGTTAACCATAACCGCTTCCTTGGCTACACAAAAGATGAAGAAGGAAACCTTGTCATTGACCCAGAGCAGGCTGAAATCGTAAAGAGAATCTATCGTGAGTACCTTGAAGGTTCCAGCATGGATAAGATTGCAGCAGGCCTTAAAGCAGACGGTATTCTCACCGGCGCAGGTAAACCACGATGGCATACAAGCACCATCAACAAGATTCTCCGCAACTAGAAATACATCGGTGATGCCCTTCTCCAAAAGACTTACACTACTGAATTTCTTAACAAGACCAGAGTTAAGAACACCGGAATCGTTCCGCAGTATTATGTTGAGGGCAACCACGAGGCGATTATTTCAAAAGAAATCTACATGCGAGTACAAGAAGAGTTGGTACGCAGGCGAGTGGTTAAGACCAGTGCCAATGGAAAGAAACGAAGTTACAGTTGCAACCACTGCTTCTCACAGATTATCATTTGTAGCGACTGCGGTGAGATGTTCAGAAGAATTCATTGGAACAATCGCGGCTGCAAATCCATCGTATGGCGCTGCATTAGCAAGTTAGAACCTACTGACCTTGAATGCCACGCTAGAACAATCAATGAGCTTGACCTGCAGGAAATCGTCCTTACTGCCTTGAATGAGCTTCTTGGTGATAAATCCAAATACCAGAAGCAGTTACAGCAAAATATCGCGCAGGTCATCAGAGCTTCTGCAGCCATCACCACTGATGGTATTGATGAGAAGCTTATGGAACTTCAGCAGGAGCTTGTTAAAAAGGCCAATAACAAAGAAGCCTACGATGAGATTGCCGACCAGATTTTTGCACTCAGAGAAAAGCGCCAGCAGGCCTCAATGGATACGGTACAGCGCGATGAACAGCTACAGCGAATAACGGAATTGCAGGATTTCATAAAAACCAGTCTTCCGACCTTACATTATTTGATGAAGCACTTGTAAAACGCTGGCTTAAGCAAATCACAATCTGGCCACCCCACTGCACAGTAGAATTGAAATCCGGACTTAAGGTCGACGTAGAAAAATAAGCATAAAATAGAAAGGCTCCTCACCACTGGAACTATCCAGTGATGGGGAGCTTTATTCATTAATAACTTATAGTACCATTCAAGCTACCATCAGATTTTTTCGATTTAATAGAATACTTAATTTCAAACGATTCAGCTAATGGCTTGAGTAGAAGCGCTGGGCCTATCCATTTTTTCTCTTTTGCTCTCAGAGAACTAACAGAAAATGTGAACTCACCATCAGAAGTAGGTGTTGCAATATATTTTGATAACTCCCTTTCATAATCTTCTGAATTATAAGTAGGAATCCCGTTCCCTCCAAAATGAGCTCTTACTGATGCCTGACTTACAGCTAAACTATCTGCTAAATTATATGATATATCGGTGTCATAAGAAATATCTGATGATTCAGGCATCATCAAAAGATTCTTGATAATTCCATTGTCATACAGAAGACCTTCTAGGCCTTGCATTTCAGGATTAATTAGTTTCTTTGTTGGCAAAACAACCTTCGCTTTTGATGCATCTATAGAAATAAAAATATCTATGTCCTCATCTGGAATTGTTGATACATTACCAATTGCTAATGGTATCAATAAATAACCATCAAAAGTTGTAATATACCAGTCATGCATCTTAATCTGATGCAATCTATATTTAAGACTCATCAGTTTCTGATATTTCTCTTTTTCTTCAGGTTCTCCGAACAATTTATATGATGAGGATATACCAATAGAAAATTTTTGCTTCAGATTTCCCATCTCAAATATATCATCGTCTTTTTCTATATCTATTGATAAGTATTGTTTTGCAAAATCACATACTCGAATTCTATCATCGTCTTTAATTGATACTTGTTGTACTTTGAATAGATTCACATTTAATGGACTTTTTATAGGAGTTAAAATTGAACCATCTTTTGTCGTGATAATCTCTGATGATGTGCTCTCTGAATCCTCTAGCGTATCCTCTGGTTCCGGAGTGCATGCAGAAAGTTTTATGGATTTTAATTCTTCAAACAACTTAATACATTCATCTATTGCTTGTTTTTTAATAGCAAGGTATTTCGCAGATGACGCAATACTATAAGGCATCACCTTATTACAAATCGTCCCGTCAATATAAGCTCCAATACGCAGGTCTGAGAAACCAGATTTTACACGCTTCCCGTTTTCTAAAATATGTTCTACTGTTTCTTGAATTACACTTTTAATAAAACGTTTTGCGTCACCCTTACTAGAACCATCCTTTAACGAAAACGGAGTAAGTCTTCGGCTTGCAATATCAAAAGGCATGTCTTCAGGTGTTCCATAATCCGCATTTAAGACGCATATAACATTATCCCATCCAACAACATGAGTTGCGTATCCAAGTTCTAACATAACGTTAGGATTAGGCATATATTTGGTTTTTACATTTCCATCTTTATCCGTTACCTCATATTTGCAAACCGCACTTACATCAGCAACGAAAATATCACACTCATCAATCTTAGTGAAAATCGTATTTGCAATATCAGGAGAACCATACTCACCCTTTGTATCACGGTCTGCCTCGATATCGACAGTATCTCTTAACAAACGAACAGCATCTTTGATACCATCTTGTATAATATTTCTTGTTTCGTTTCCCGGCAAATCTGATTGCCATGAGTAAAAAATCGTAATCTGCGAATCACTCATTACTATCAACACCTTTCCATAACATCTAATCCACTGCCTGCTATATTGCCAACAGTCGAGTTGCCGGATTAGACAACATCTAAATCACTCACTCAAATTGAGTTTGCACCCTAGATAACATCTATCCTAGTGCCACAACCCACGACATCTAAACCACAGCCTAAACCCTCTGACCGTTTTTACAGTAGATATGTTTCAATATAAGAAATACGGACTTTCATGAGCTACCTACTAATCTCAAAAAAGCCCATAAATACGCTACTTTTCGCTATTTATTTCTCTTTCCTAGACATCAAGCAGACCGTCTCAACGGTATTACCTCTTTCCCACAAAACTTTCCTTACTTCCTTACCGTCACGATATATCGGAAAATTGAACTCTATTGATTTCAACGGCATTTCCGACTCTCCGTTTGGGTATATTTGAATTTCTTTTATGAGATAAGAAATAACGCTTTTCTTTTCTTCATCACTCATTATAGCATAGAGCTTTCCAAAATTCTTCATTATTTTGTAAACATTCTCCAGAGTAATGGCTTCCATCTCAATAGAACTTCTTCGTAATTTTGCATCTTCAATTCGTTCCTCCAACTCAACAATCGTATCGTACAGCCCATCAAGTCTTAATGTCATATCGTGGATTTTTCTCTCACGATAACGGGCATCAGCAGGAAGATTATCAATCTCCCGTTCCAGACGAGCTTTATTCAAATCAACCTCCTTCAGCTTACTTTCATAATTTGCAATTTCCTTATCAACATTACTTGTATCTGTCTGTATTCCAATTCTGCTTTTTATCTCTCTGGCAAAGTACTTGTCACTTACCAACTCTTTGACTGCTTCAATAACAAGCGGCTCAATATCTGTTTTTCTCAAAGAAGCCTTATAATCACAATGATGTCCTCGCTCCTGCTTATTTCTCCCACATATATAATAATAGACTTCCTTATATGTACCGTCCTTATTTGTCCAAGCGTGTTTGTTAGTATACATTGAGCTTCCACACATAGGACATTTCAATACACCTGTCAAAAGATGCGACCTATCTTTGCCAACCTTTGACGGTTGCTTAATTCCCGTGGCGATACGCTTTGCACGAACCTTTTCCCATAATTCCTCGCTGACAATACCCTCGTGCTGTCCTTCCTCTAAAATATAATCATCGGTGTGAACCTGTTTATACTCGTTTTTAGTTCCTTTTACTTTCTCCCTTGTTCTTCTTCCGTAAGCAATTTTACCACAATAAACAGGATTATCTAATATCTGCCGTATAAGATGGCTGCTCCAAGTTTCCAATTTCCCATTCTGGCGTGGTATCTTTTTAATTCCTTGAAGATTAAGATATTTCGCCACTCCGCCAAGTCCAATATCAGAATTACCAAACTTCTCAAAGATAATGCGAATAGCTTTCGCTTCCGTTTCTTCTATTAAAAGCTGATTATTTTCAAGATAATATCCGTAAGGAGCAAAGCCACCATTCCAACCGCCCTGTCTGGCTTTTTCCCTGCGTCCATTCATTGTCTGCTCTATAATATTTTCTCTCTCAATTTCTGCAACAGCAGAAAGAACAGATATTAAAAGCTTTCCGCTTGTCTGTGATGAATCAATTCCTTCTTCAATACAAATAAGGTTTATGCCATAAGACTGAACGAACTCCAATGAATTTAAGATGTCTGCTGCATTTCTTCCGAAGCGTGACAACTTATATACTAAAATATAATCTATCTCTAATCCGTTTTTTATATCAGACAGCATTTTCTTAAATGCAGGTCGCCCCTCAATAGATTTTCCTGACTTTCCTGCGTCCTCATATACACCTACAATCTCCATTTCCTCTCTGTCTGCAAATCGTTTCAAACTATTTTTCTGACCTTCAAGGCTATATCCATCAACCTGCATTTCTGTACTTACTCTTGGATATAAAACACATTTCTTTCCCTCTCTGTTCATTCTGTTACCTCCGATAGTTTAGAAAAATGTGATATGTAAGGTTGCGTAAGATTACGCAACACAATCTAAATCTTGCAGAACTGATTTTCCGTATTTTTCAACTATCTGCACCATAGCACTGATAAAAGCGTCAAAGTTTTCCTTTTCATCAGCTACAATGTCAGGCTGCTGTTCTGCATTCTCTATTATTTTTACATTTTCCATCTGAATACCTCCGCAAGAGCAAAGCGGCTGTTCACTCTAAATTATAGAGATACAGTCGCCCTTTGGCGAATGTGCAAATCCACCCACACATTCACATTTACACATTTTTATCAATTCTTTTTTCAAGCGAAACGCTGATAGCCAGAGCTTTATCAACAGCAACAAGAAAACGCCCATCAAGGGTTCCTAAATACTCTTGCAGGCGTTGTTTATCAATGGTACGAATTTGCTCCAATAAGATAATGGAATCTTTATCAAGTCCATTGACATTGTGTACGATAGTGTGTGTCGGTAGTTTTTTCTTTGTTCCAATCTGTCCTGTAATCGCCGCTACAATGACCGTAGGGCTGTGCTTATTCCCTGTATCATTAGAAATGATAAGTACAGGTCGTGTACCGCCCTGCTCCGAGCCGATGACGGGGTTTAAATTTGCGTAGTAGATGTCGCCACGCTTAATGATTCTATCCATAGTGTTTGACCTCCCATTTGGATTTAGGCAGGAGCATCCTGCCTATGTAACAGCCAAACACAAGGAAGTATTTAAGGTCGGAGCATATAAACAAAGCTCTGTTCTTATGACCGCCCTGTATCTGGCATTATGATAGGAAGCATTTCAATTTGTCCTCGACACCCCGAAATGCTATGGGAAGTCGCCAAACGGTCAGCAGCGAACTGACACCACGGGAGTTTCACCCCAACTGTCGGTCTGACAGAGCCGCCCTCATTGCCTGCGACAGTTTAATCACGCTCGGACTGTGACTGGACGGGAGTACCATTGTTCTCTTTGTGGGTTATGGCGGAATCGGGAGCTGCCCGATATTTTGAGTCGGCATTTATCGCTCTCTGCCTTTCGGCAGGTCATGGCGTACCGCTGCACACGCTTATGCTCATCACAATCACAAAGAGGAAGTATTTGGCGAATAGGTATTCGGTTGTCAAGGAACTGCCCAATCTTCGCCACACAAAGGAAAACTGGGTAAGAGTTTTTGTCCTCTCACCCAGTAGCCCGTGGGAAACCTCAAATTTCCCCTCTATTCAAAAAACTTTTTTATTTTTTCTTTGAGCCTGTCCATTCGCCTGTAAACAGCTTTTTCCGTGATACCGAGCTTCGATGCAATTTCTTGGGTAGAATAGCCCTGCATTTTGAGCAACAACGCCTGTAAAGTCTGCTTGTCCACTTTAATCAAAACGGCATAGAGCTTTTCGTTTTCAATGTCGGCAAGTAAATCCTCAACCGTTTTTGCTTCTATCGGTTGGTCTTGTTCTGCAATCTCCTCAAGGTATGTACCTGCGTCTTGCAAACGCTGATAATACCTCCTGTCGGAATTGAAAACCGCCCAGTCATGGATATGGAGCTGTTCAATAGCATCCTCGCTGACACCTAAACTTCGCAGTTTCTTTTCTTCGGCTTCTTTCCAGAGCCGCCATTTCCGTTCTTCTTTGGCTTTGTTGTAAGCCATAATCTGTTACCTCCAATCTGAATTTTTTTGTAAATCCAGATTGAAAGGCGGAGAACGGCATCCCACGGCAGAAATAGCCCTGCGGCGTATTTCTGCAAAAAACGACAAAAGAAAATCCGCAAAGGTCGTCAAACCAATGCGGATATAGGTGTTATTGTTTCTATTATATAGATATTTAGCTTCTACCTGTGAAGCAGAATACTCCTTCGCTGAAGCAAGGATTTTTTTAACAGACTATCCTCGCTAATCCGTGTTGCTATGTAGAAAGCTACTGCTTCTGATAAGCAGTGAATTGTCGGTACTTGACCAACACATAAGAAATCCCTCCAAACTCAAACGGGTCTGGAGGGATTTCTGTTTATCTGAGCGTGAAGAAACAGCCCACCAAAAACACCGTTTTTTTTATTCAGTGGGTTTCTTTCTTTTTTTAACTATTTTTCCGAGCTTATAAGCCTTACTTGATAAACGGTAGGATAATAAAAGATAAGTTCTTCATCAAATGAGTCTTTCAATACCACCATTACGGTATCACCTCGACTAAAATCTGTAATTGATATTATATTATCTTCTTCGTCTACTAACTTAGTGCTATCACTAATTAAAAGTGAATTAAATGGACTTCCATAAATCTCTGTTGTCCGTTCAACTATCAAACGGATTTCGCCATCTGATTGAGTAACAGTTTCTTGAACAATCGCCTCAAATGACATTTCAGACCATTTAGAAACTTGATTAATTGTGATTACAGCAACAATTATCGTAACAAATAGAACAACTCCGATGATAATCAATTTTTTCTTTTTCATATCTCTCCTTATGCAACTTGATGTTTCTTAAATCCTAATCTGGCAAGTGGAAGCGTTATTACTGTTAATGCAGCATATACTATTACCCTCATAGAAAATGTATCCAATACCAACCCTCCAAACTGATAAGAAATATATTTACCTAATTCGGGGATAGTTGCACGATAAGGTAATAAAAACAGAGTAAGGTTATATATTCCTGTCGTTCCATTTGGCGCCAAGAACAACGGAATGAAAAGTATTGGTACAAGTACAATCAAAACAAGATAAGGACTTTTCATTTTTGCAGATAAAAGGAGCGTCAGCCCAATCATTGCCAACTGTACCAAGTAAATAACGCCTACATTGATTAGAGTCGCCTGCAGAAATGTAAACGGATATGGGATTGATAAACCAGCTGCCTGCAACGGTAAATTCCACCCATCTATACCAAATGCAATTAGCGGCAATCCACACGCCACAATAATGTGAAGTACAAATGCAATAGTTCCGAACAAAAGAGAAGCTAAAATTTTTGCCGTTATCAATTTTGTTTTTCCGTATTTCCCAGACAAAATTACAGCATCAGTACCTGCTTGATATTCGCCAGAAAAAACGGGAGCTATCACAATGCAGATTGCTAATATAGCAAACATTAAAAGTTCAAAAGAAGTTGTAATAATCTCCCAACCTTCAAAATAGCCATATTTTAACGGCATATTTATATTGCTTGCCATATTTCTCCAATAATCTTTTTGCTCGTTGGATAAATTAGAAGATGGAGCATTGAGTATGTTTTCCCTCTTGCTTTCCATTGCTTGATAGAAATCTGCTCCGTTTGATACATCTAAATCTGGCATACTATTATAGCCAACATATTCATTGGGCTTACTATAAGCTTTTGCAATCAAAGTAAGCATTTTTTCTCTCGGTGCAATGTTGTTCCAATAGGCATCGCCTATTAAAAACTGTTCATTTCCATCTGTTCCTATATTATCTGGATTTTCAAAAAGTTTCTGCACATCCTGGATTGTTTCGGTTACATAGTCCTCAGTCAAAGGAACAGCATATTTCTCGGCTTGTGCCTTTTCGTATGCAATACCCTCTGTGCCTTTTATAACACCGTATTGATTATAGGTCTGATATCGCATAATAGGTAATCCAAAAAGAAACGCTGTTAAAAGTAAACTGACCACCATAACAATTAAAGTTGACTTTTTACGCAAAATTTTTAAAAACTCATATTTAATCAACATACTTATTTTTCCTCCTGTTCCTGTGTTTCTTCGCCAAAATGATACAAAAATAAATCCTCCAAACTTGGCTCTACCGTATAGGCATCTGCTGATGGTGCGGTTTCATTTACAATGCGTAATCGTACCATATTATTTTCGTGATGAAGATTGACAACAGAAAAATGCCTGCTATATTCATCAGCCTTTCTTTCAGGGACAAATAGTTCCCAAACCTTTCCTTGAATGTGGTCTGTAACCGTGGTCATCGGCTCTTGCAAAATGAATTGTCCCTGCTTCATCATCAAAATTGTATCAGCGATATACGAAACATCTGATACAATATGTGTAGATAATACAACAATTTTTTCTTTTGCTAAATCAGATATAATATTACGAAAACGCACCCTCTCTTTTGGGTCAAGTCCTGCTGTCGGCTCGTCTAAAATAAGGATAGATGGATTATTTAGCTCTGCTTGTGCAATGCCCAAACGCTGTTTCATACCTCCCGAATAAGATTTAATTTTCTTGTCCGCTACATCTTTCAGATTTACCATATTGAGTAAATCTTCCGTTCTGGATACTGCTTGTCGTTTATCAAGACCTTTTACAGCAGCCATATACATCATAAACTCACGTGCAGTAAAATCGGGATAAAAGCCGAAATCCTGCGGCATATAACCTAAATGGGTATAATATCGTTCTCCTAATTCACCAATCGACTTTCCGTTTAATCTGATACTGCCAGAGGTTGGTTTTAGCACGCCGCATATCATTCGCATAAGGGTTGTCTTACCCGCACCATTCGCTCCAAGAAGTCCATAGACCCCAGATGTTAATGTCGCACTCACATTGTTTACAGCACACTTTGTCCCGTACTGTTTATTTAATTCTTGTAACTGTAATTCCATACAAAAACCTCCTGTCCATTTTAATAGGCATAAAGAAAAGGCAGCCTATGCTTATAGCATAAACTACCCATCTTAGGTGTGGCTTTTGCGTATCTTAATTTAACCTTAACTATTTTCTTTGTTCTGGAATGGAAATCTCAAACTTTGTCCCTTTCCCACGCTTACTGCTCACTGTAATATTCCCACCGTGAAGCTCTATAATCTGTTTTGCAATAGCAAGTCCAAGTCCGCTGCCCTCAGATTTTTCTTTCGTACTTGTTCCCCTATAATATCTGCTAAAGAGTTCTGGTAATTCATCTTCACTTATCCCTACTCCGTTATCACAAATTGATATATGGACATTGCTTTGAACATCTATACGAGTAGAAATCAATACTTTTGTTTCGGGCGGATTGTGTGTCAATGCGTTTATGATAATATTCTGAATGGCACGGCGGAATAAATCTGGGTCAATCAAAACAATACATTCATCAGTATTGCTTTCAAATTCAATATTGCGGTTTGAGAAAGCAGGGTCATTCACTATATCAATAACCAACTCTCTTATGAAGCGTGTGAGTTGTGTTTCTTTTGGACTATACGCAAATGCACCAGAATCCAACTGATAAGTCATTTTCAAATCGTTAATCAGCTTCTCTGTATGATTGACATTCCTTAAAATGATTTCTCCATATTCTTTTGAAGTTTCACCTGTGAGATTGGAACTGTCCGTAAGCAGCTCTGCATATCCCTTAATCGGAGAAAGTGGCGTTTTTAAGTCGTGTGTAATATTGGTTATCCATTCTCTACGTACCCGTTCTGTATCTTCATTTACTTTATCGGCGTGTCGAATATCAAAATACATTTTATTTAATTCTTGATAGACTTCGCTGAATATGCCATTTTCTTTTAACGGCGTATAAGTACGATGTGATATTCCGCTTATACCTTTTGTAACCTTTGACAGCTTACGTGAAAGCCAAACACTGTAAGCAAAAATAAAAATCATTAAAATCCCGAATCCGACCATAGTAAGCAGCTTTGCCGCTGGAGAAAGCCGTGAAATTCTTGAGCCGTTATAATAGAGCATATATTTCCCAATATCATACGGAAATCCAACAATGTAACTACATTCTTTGTCTGTATCATCAAGGATGTTTACAAACAGCGTATAACCATTTTCATAATCGCTTGTAGTAAGTGCAAGCAACTCGGCGGCGGTATATTTTGTAGGAAAGTTTTCTGGCTTATTATGAGAGAATATTTCTTCGCCGTTTTCATCAATAAACTGAATCCATAAACCATATTCGTCCAGTCGCTTCAGACCTTTTTCTTCTATCGTTAGCTTTCCATTTTCATAGGTTGTCCACACCGTATAGCTATTTGTAAAATTCTTCGGAAAATCTGTGATACTGATTCCATATGGCTCAGGAATTGAGAATATGTAATAAAACAAGCCGATTGCCATTATGCAAATCATTAAAATCAATGTGATAATAAAAGCTACTGTTCTGCCAAGCAACTTATATTTTCTTTTACTTTTCATTTGGATTTACCAACTTATATCCTAAGCCTTTCATTGTAATAATGTATTGTGGAGCAGTAGGATTATCTTCTAATTTTTCACGCAAATGGCGGATATGCACCATAATAGTGTTGTCGCAACCAAAGCTGTCCTCTCCCCATACAGTTTCATACAGGCGTTCTCGGCTGATAACCCGCCCTACATTTTGAGCTAAATATTGTAATATTTCAAATTCTCTTGCAGTCAATTCGATTTCTTTATTGTTTTTCATTACTCGGCAGCCGTCAGCGTCAATCATCAGTTCGCCTATTCTGACAGAGAAATCTTGTTTAGGATTGTACTTGTATTCTGCACGGCGTAATTGTGCTTTCACCCTATATGCAATTTCTTTCGGACTAAATGGCTTTGTTACATAATCATCACCGCCGACAGCCAATCCAAGTATTTTATCCAACTCGTCATTTTTAGAAGAAAGAAAAAGAATTGGACAATGCGAAATTTCACGGATTTTCTTACACACCTCATAACCGTCAATATCGGGAAGCATAACATCTAAAACAATAATGTCTGGATTTATTTCTTTACAAGTATTTATAGCAGACAGCCCATTATCAATTTTCGTAATATTACAATATCCCTCTATGGTAAGAGCCTTATCAAGCAAATCTAAAATATCTGGTTCATCATCGACAAGCATTATTTTATATTTATTCATCTAACAAATCTCCTTTTGTTCCAAGTTGTTTCTCTTTATTCATTTTATATCGACCATCAGCAGGCTTATTAGCGTCTTTAGGTATCAGCCAAGTATTGCCCATTTTAACTGCCCCATCAATTCGCTTATCATTACAATACTGTAAAATCCGTCTATCTGATATGCCCCATTTTGCGGCTGCTTCTTTTGTGGTAATGTAATCCATATCGCACCTCCTACATAATGATATACATTATACTTCGTTTGTCCGAAGAATACAAGTGTGCAAATATGAATTTTCTTCTCTTGAAACAGGAGATAATATCTCTTGTTATAGGAAATGTCACTTTCTTTAATAAGAAGTGAGATTTCTGTACAATATAGAGTAGAAAATTCAAGGACAGGTGGTGATTAAATGGATGGCAGAGATAACAACTTCGGTATCGACTTTGCACCGATTGGGCAGGCGATTAAAAAAGCCCGTATTGCACAAAATATGACAAGAGAGCAATTAGCAGGCATCATAGAATATTCCATCCGTCACGTTCAGTCCATTGAAAATGAGGGTCAGTTTCCGAGCATACAGCTTTTTATTTATCTTGTCCGTATGTTTCATATTTCGCTTGATGAGTTTATTTTCGCTGACGAAAAAGTAGAAAAGACTTCTCAACGCAGACAGCTCGATACGTTACTTGATAAACTTGATGATAAAGAGCTTGCAATTATTGAAGCAACCGCAAATGGTCTATGTAAGGCAAAAGAGCCAGAGGAATAAAAAACCTCTGGTTTTTCTTTTGCCCTTTTTTAATAGGCAGGTACGCCGTAACCGTAAATCACGCTGCTGCCGATAGCATAGCTGTTCTGACGACAAGCATCGCCAGAATTACCCTCAACAGTATAAACTGTTCCGTTCTCAACACGCTCCACAAGTCCAACGTGGTCTGTTTCTCCATCGCCCTCCCAATCAAAGAAGATGATGTCGCCTGCCTGCGGCTCATAGCTTCGGTCTTGCCATTGCCCGTTGCCCTTAAACCAATTCGAGCCGTCCACACAGCCTGCAAATTTCGGGATAAGCCCGCTTTCGATATAGCCACATTGGTCGGCACACCAAGATACAAAGCAGGCACACCATTCCACACGGCTGTCAAAACCGTACCACGACCAATAAGGCTGACCGCCCTCATTGCCGAGCTGCGTTAAGGCAACCTCCACAATGGCTTGATTGCCGCCGCCCGTAAATGCCCGTCCGTATGGATAGTACCGCAGGACGTGGGAAACATACTGCGTATCGCCGTAGCTGTCCCACCCTAAGCGTTCTGCCTGTGTAGTAGAAAACTCTACCGCATTGGCATAGGAATATCCTCCATAGTTGGTTTTCGCCCACGAGATATAGCCGTTTCCGAAGTTGTAGCCCTGCAAAGCAAGTTTGATACGCTCCATATCAATCGGGTTTTCCACTTCCGCATCACTCAGGCAGGCGGCTAAATTCTGGATACCTACATTGATGGAATACTCTGGGTCAGTAATGCCGTTTGGCGTATTCGGGTAACGGGTATTATATCCGCACTCGGAAGCCTGCATCGGGTCATTCCCACGCCCTCCAGATTCCTGCATCATCACCGCCTTAATCAGCTCCATATATTCAGAAATGCCGTGCTGCCTTGCATACTGCTGTATCAAAGGCTCATAGGCTTCCACCTCGGCACTGACTGGCGTATAGGAGTTGCTGTTGCCGCCACCGCCGAATAAGGATATTGCACATCCAAGCAGCACAATGATAAGGATAATCAAAACCGCAACCCAACCGCCTGCGATAATGGCAGAAATTAGAGCCTTTGTGCCTGCAATGATTGCCTTGACAGCGGCGATAGTCGCTCTGACCGCCGCCTTTGTCGCTTGGGCGGTAGCCTTTGCCGTTGCCTTCGCTGCCTGTGCTGCCTTTTGTGTCGCCTTAACAGAAGCCTGTGCGGTTTTCTGTGCCGCTTTTGCCGAAGCCTGTGTGGTCTTAATCGCCGCCTTTGAGGTGGAATGAGCCGTTTTAACACCTTTTTCGGCTGACTTTACCGTACCTTTGGCGGCAGTCTTGACCGTTTTTCCTGTACTTTTGGCAGACTGTTTTATCGTCTTTTCCACCTGCCGCTTTGTCTTTATGGTCGGGGCAGGGGTGTCGGGAACAGCCGCACGGTTAGCGGCACTTTGACGGACAGCAGAGCCGCTTCGTACAGAAGCCGCCTGTGCCTGTTTCTGCTCGGCAGCTTTCATTGCCCGTTTGGTCTTAAAGTCCGCAATCTTATCCTTTGCCTTGACGACATTTTCCTTTGTGGTCTGCACACTTTTCTGACCCTGCTTATTGAATTGATGGATGCCCTCGTCCTTGATACAGTCAGCCGCATAGGACACCTTATCGGAAGCATACTCGGTGGCAGAGCTTTCCTCAGAATAATAGCCCTGTTCCGCCTTATCCTTTGTCTTGGCATAGGCAGATTTCATACGCTCACCTGCGATAGCCGCCTTGTCAATGGTCTTAATCGTACCCTTGACCGCATCTCTGGTCTTTATATTCGCCATACAAAACCTCCTTTCCCAGAAGTTTTGCGGTCATATCAAGATACCTTTTTCGCCACCACCACAAGCCTGCCGTTCTGGGCAGAATATTCACAGGTGGAAAGGGTAATCAGCCTGTCGCCATATGCGGCACTCACGCCCGTATCATACAGGGAAAGCTCCTTACACTTGGCAACATACGCATCAAAGGCTTCTTCATTTTCTGCATCCACAAAATCGTAATAGCGGAAGCCCTCCGAGCTGTACGCAACAGTCTTGAACACAGCCACGATTTCATATTCGCCCTGCTCGGTCAGCGTATCAAACTGAATGGTCTTGTGCTTTTCATAAAAGCTCTTTGCCTTGTAGTCCTCCAACGCTCCAAACATCTTGCCACCCTTGATGTGATGACCGTAAATCACAAGATTGTCGCTCTCTGAAAGGTTGCAGTTCTCTTGGATATAGGGCGTTCCCAAATCACTGTACGCCTTTTCAAAGTTGTGCTTCAGATAGAAATTCGGATTGTTCGGGGTCTGCATCACAGGATAATTGAGCTTCGTGCCGGCAATGGAAATCCAACCGACCATATCCTCATTTTGCAGATACAGCTCGTTGTATTTCGCAAGCACATCTTCGCCCTCACTGACAGGCGTATCCTCTGGGATTGCTTCTTCGGGAGCCTGCTCCACAAGCTCCGCCATCTGTTCAAAGGCTTCCGTCTGTTCCTCCACCTGTGCATAATGGTGATAAATCTGAAAGCCGCAAAAAACCGCCGTACCCAACAGGGCAACAGCGGCAGCGATACAAATCTGCATTTTATATTTTTTCATAAGCTTATCCTTTCTCATCTTGAATGTTCCGTCTGCTGTTTCGGTGCAGGAAGCTCCCTGCAATACTCTGGATACCTTACCTTGATTCCCTCCATAAAGTAGGGGGCAAACTCACAGCAGAATAAGTCCTCTGGCGTGAAGTCCTGCGGACGCTCCTTATCGGTGTATCCGTTCCAGAGGTTAAAGGCAAGGTGGCAGACCTTGACCGTGCCGCTTGTCTGCCAGCCGCCGTGCATACCCTCTGGTTCAATACAGTCCATCTTAAAGTCAAACATCTGGTTAATGTTTGCCCTCGTTTCTGCGGCAATGCCCATTACATAGAAAAAGGCTCTGTGATAACAGTCGTTTACTTTGCTCTTGTTCATCATTTCCAGAAAGAAATCCCGATGAGCTGCAGAGCGAAATCGGATATTAGACATTGAAAATTCTCCTTTCCTAAACCTCACCAAATTTAGTTGTCATCAATTTATAAAGCTCGGTGTTTCGTGGGAACTTGTTGACAAACGGCACAAGAGAGCTGCCGACTTTGAGCAAGCCCTGTCCTGCACCGACATTCGTGATATAGCTCATCTGAAGGTCAGAGATATTAAGGAGCTTGGCAAGCTCAATCCTGTCGGTAGACGCTTGGTTGAGCATAATAATAAACTCGGAGTTTGCAAGCATTGTCCTCGCCGTATGGCTCTGTAAGAGGTCGTCAACATTCTGCGTAATACCCGTACAGTACGCACCGTATTTACGCACACGCTTCCAGAGGGTAAAGAGAAAATTCGCAGAGTATTCGTGTTGGAAAAGCAGATAAATCTCATCAATGAAAATGAATGTGTTCCTGCCTTTGGCTCTGTTCTGTGTGATACGGTTTAAGATGCTGTCAAGGACAACAAGCATACCAATAGGCTGTAACTGCTTGCCTAAATCTAAAATGTCATAGCAGATAAGTCGGCTCTTGGTATCCACATTGGTGTGCTTGGCAAAGGTGTTGAGAGAACCGTCCGTAAACAGCTCAATGGCAAGGGCGATTTCCTGTGCTTCTGGCTCGTTCTGCTTTAACAGCTCCTCACGGAAGTCCTGCAAGGTGGGCGGCGTTCCCTGATAATTGCCCTGCTGATAGTAGCGGTACACGCTCGCCGTACAGCGGTCAATGATAGACTTTTGCTTTGCCCCCAGAGTGCTACCGCCGATGAGCTGCTCGCAGAGGGATAAAATAAACTCCGATTTGAGGATAACGGGGTTTGCACCGTCGCCGTAATCGGAGTTCATATCCATAGCGTTGATATGGTTTTCACTTGTGGCAGAGATGTGAATGACCTCGCCCTGCATCGCTTTCACAAGGGGCGAATATTCTCGCTCTGGGTCTATAATAATCACATCAGCGTTAGGGTCTGTGAGAATGATATTCGTCATTTCCTCTTTCGCCGTAAAGGACTTGCCTGCACCAGACACGCCGAGGATAAAGGAATTGCCGTTCAACAGGTGGCGGCGGTTGGCGATAATCATATTTTTGCTGATTACATTCTGTCCGTAATACACGCCGTTTTCGTGATAGATTTCCTGCACACGGAACGGGATAAACACCGCAAGGCTTTCCGTAGTAAGGGTACGCAGAGCATCTATCTTTCGCACACCAAATGGCAGGGCTGTATTGAGTGCGTCCATCTGCTGATATTTCAGCACCGCAAACTGACAGAGGTGCTTTCTTGCCGTAGTAAGCAGGGCTTCGGTGTCATTGTCAAGCTGTTCCTTAGTTTCCGCCGTATGCACCATTGTCAGCACCGCAAACATCATTCTCTGGTCACGGGTGGTCAGGTCATCTAAAAACTCCTTGCTTTCTTTCCGCTGCTGTTCAAGGTCATAAGGGATGACCGCCGAAAAGTTATTGTTCTGGTTTTGCTTTCTCTGCCAGTTCGTGATGTTAGTTTCCACACCTAAAAGACGGTTTTCCACCTCACGCACCGCTTCATCTGTGGGAACGGGAACGACATCCACGGACAACATCATATTTCTGTTCAGCTCGCAAAGCTCGGCTACCATACTGTCCTTGATATAGGCAGCATATTCTCTGAGGAAAATCACACGCCCGTATCGGTTGCCGATTCTGAAATAGTCCTTTTCAAACTCAAAGGTATCGGGGCAGATATAGTCCTTGAAATCGTGACCTTTTTTCATACTCTGCACCATATCAAAGCAGAATGCCGTTTCCTCGCCTGTGCGGTAGAAATCGTGGAAGATACGGAGCTTTTCTTCTGCGTCAAGCTCGGTGGATTTTGAGCCGAGCCTTGAGAAATGCCCGATAAGGTCAGCTCCCACACGGGCAAAGTAGTGTCGTGCTTCTTCGATATTCTTCTTGCAGACGGATATGGTCACATACTTATCCTGCACGATAGAATTAGCTCCTGTCGCTTTATCAAGGAGCATTTTGTTGTATTCTGTGCGGTACTTATCCAAACCGTCCTCCGCCATAGGGATTAAAATGGTCTGCTCAAAGTCCGCCTTATTCAAGCGGCGGTTGTTGATAGTGATTTTCGTGGTCGCACCGCTGTCGAGGGCATTGAGAAGCTCCGAATACTCAAGGAACATCGCTTCCTTGTCCTCACGGCTTGCCACGGCATAGTTTATATCCTCAAACTTAAAGGTCTTTGCATACTTGTTCTTGCCCACAAGGAAAATGCCGTCCTCCCAGATTGTCTTAATGGGGATAACCGCCTGCACCGACTTCGGCACAACAAATTTCTCCTTGTCCTGCTTGAACAGGTTTCTAAGCGTTTTTATCATAGTCTGCCTCCTTACGCTTTTTTGATTTTCTTGGTTTCTTTTTCTCTGCCTTCACCGTCTGCCGTTTCTGCTTCTTTTGAGCAACAGGCAAACCTTTCTCACGGGCTTCGATATTAGGCTTCAATGCTTCATAGTAGAGATTGTCTGGCAGGAACATCAGCTTTTTCGGCATCAAAAACTCTGACTTAATCCACGCCCAGACAAACTGCTCGGCGGTCATACCGTTGTATTTCACAAAGCCCATCATCGCAAAGGGCGAAGCACCTAAGATACATACCCAACTGAGGGTTTCTGTTCCGAAATGCGGACGGAGCAGGAAAAACAGACCTACAGCCACGCCGCAGGCAAGGGCAGAAAAAATGAACTGCCTTAGTGACAGTCCAAAAAACATACTTTCCGTGTAGTTACGGATTTCCTTATTTATCTTGACTTCCAATAGGTTGCACCTCCTTTACAAGCCCATCATTTCACGGACAACACGGTCTGCCATTTTGACCGCACCAACCAAAACAAGCATATTAAATACAAGCTCTCCTATATAGCTCCACACCATTGATACTGCCGCAGCGTTGGGGTCAACCGCAGGGGGCGTGGCTGCGAACAGAGAAAAGATAATGCAGGCAAGGACGATGATTGCTCCCTCCAGACAAACGGCGGCATAGCTTTTTATAAAACTCTTGCCGACACTCTGGCTCGGCTCTCCTGCAAAAGTAGATAACGGCACGGGAGCGATTGCGGTATAAAGGTAAAGCTTGAAAAATCGTCCGTAAACCGACATTATCATAATGAATGACAGAACCGTAATGAACAGACCCCCTATAAGCGTAACCGCCCATAGAGGAATACTCTCAAAAAATCCGCACTCCTCAACGGCAGTTACAATCTCCTGCGGTAGTACTGTCTGTGCTGCTGTACCGAAACCTACGGTATTCATTATGGTGGAAATCACGCCCTGTACGATATTAAACAGAGCCATCATCAGCTCCAAGCCATAGGTTACAACACCTTTGGCAAGGGCAAATCGAATAAAGAGTTTGAGTGCGTGCTCGGGCTTCTTGACTTCTGCAAAACTACCGCAGGTACGCATTACGCCTACGACAAAAAACAATACGAGCAGGGCAAGCCCGATAGCCTGCAACGCACCGTGGATATTGACGATAACTGACCATATCGTACCGCCCTTAAACTGCTCTGGAGATTGGGTAACGAGCTGCCATATTTCCGCTAATTTCTCATTCCAAGTATTCAGAGCGTTTTCTAAATTCTGTACGACCCAATTATCAGACACTTAAACCACCTCCGTTCTTAAAATAGCCTTACGGAGCAAACCGCAAAGCGGATCTGCCCCGTAAGCTCTGTCTTGTGTCTTTTTATTGTCTGATATTAGCCTGTGATAAGAGTCAAAATCTCTTTTGCAAAGGTAATGATGACGCCGCCTGCAAGGGTCAAAAAGCCGTTTGCTCTCTGGGACGGGTCGTGAGATTTGAGCGAAAGACCAATCTGTACGATACCGAAGCCGAGCAAAATCATACCGACAGCACGGATTAAACCGAAGATAAAATCGGAAAGGTTGTTGACTACGGTAATCGGGTCGTTGGCAGCAAAGGCTGTCACGGAAGTTCCGAGTACCATTGTGACAGCGAGTACCGCCACGCAGTAATGACGAAATCCCTTTTTTAACTTGCCCGTCATCGGCAGTTTGGTGGTTTCCTTGTTCTGGGTGTTCTTCTTGTTAAAATACTTCATAGATAAATCCTCCTTAAATTTTGAATTGTTCCTCCAAGTCCTCCTCGGACAGAAGTTCATAAGATGTTTTAACAGGCTTTACGCTTACAGCGTTCTTCATCAAAGCGTTGTCAAATACAAGGGTTGCGACAGCCTGCGTCGGTTCACCGTGGATATACGGCGGCTGACCTCCGTCAGTTGTCAGTTTCACATTCGGGTGCTTTAAGATGTCATACTTAAAGTCCATAACAGGGCGTTCTCCACGAATAAAAAGAAGTGCGTAGCGGTTATCAAGCATACGCACTTCGTCTGGTGTCATCAGTTCACGCCCTGATATTTGATAGTTGGTAGAATAGTTACCGCTTCGCCCCGTACTCTTTCCGTAGGTGTTGGTATCAATGGTTTCCTTGCCCAAAAGTTCCGACACATACTTGTGTGTGCTTTGTTCGTTACCGCCCAGATACAAAAACTCGTCGCAGTTGCCCACAATGCTTTCCCATTGCTTCTCAAACAATGCTTTGAGCTGTGCCAAGTTTTGCAGAATGATACTGACCGACACACCTCTGGAACGCATAACCGAGACTATCTTATCAAAGTCATCGGGCAGCGAAACATTGGCAAACTCGTCCATTATAAAGTGGCAATGCACGGGCAGGCTTCCGCCGTACTTGTGGTCGGCAAGATAGAAAAGCTGTTGGAATAGCTGCGTGTATAAAATCGACACAAGGAAATTGAAGCTCGTGTCGTTGTCGGGTATCAGAGCAAACAAAGCGACTTTCTTCTCGCCCAAACTCGGCAGGTCAAGCTCGTCGGTTGCGGTTAAACTTGCAAGGCTCTCCAAGTTGAATTTTTCAAGCCTTGCCGCAAGGGTTATCTGGATACTCTTTAAGGTCTTTGCAGAGCCAGAATGGTAATCCCTGTAATACTTTAAGGCGATATGCTCTGGGTTTACCATCTCCAGACGGTCAAACAATTCGTCCAGAGGGCTTACATAGCTGTCGTCGTCCTCACGGACTTCGCCTGCACGCAGAAGCTCCATTACCATCGGGAAATTCTGTTCCTCTGGCGGTGCTTCGTATTTCAGATAGAACACCAGAGATAGCAGGAGCATACTTGCCGCCGTATCCCAGAAAGGGTCTTGCGACTGGCTTCCTTTCGGCGTGGTCGCCTTAAAGAGATTGGTCACAAGCCGCTGCACATCGTTGTCGTTCCTTAGATACACAAAGGGATTGTAACAATAGCTCTTTTGCATATTGATTAAATCAAGCACACGCACCTCATATCCTTTCTTCTCCAAAAGACCGCCTACATCTCGGACGATTTCGCCTTTCGGGTCTAAAATTACCATTGAGGTATTGCACTGCATAGCGTTCGGCTTGCAAAAGAACCTTGTCTTGCCTGCACCAGAGCCGCCGCACACAAGGATATTCAGATTTCTTCTGTGCTTTTTCCCGTCCAGACCGATACGAACATTCTGGGTCAGCAGCTTATTTGCTGACAGGTCTTTATCCCGATATTTTTTGTTGACTGCCCCTGCGTCGCCCCATTTTGCAGAGCCGTGTTCCTCACGCCTGCGGTAGTTCCTGCGTGTGGAGAGATAGATACCGATACCCATACCGTAAGCAAGCAGAAAAATAAGGACAGTTTTTAGGCTGTCCTCACACACCGTTACGGAAAACGGATTATTCATTGCTTGGGGCAGGCTTCGCACTATCTCTACCAGACCGCCGCTGACAAAAGGTGCTGTCAGCAGGGCAAACCACACGACAGGAACGATACCGCAGAGTGCAAGGATTAAGCTCGCTTTCTTATCGCTATCGTTCCTCACGGCACTTACAGGGCATAACCCTTACCTTTCGTGTAGGAGCGTGAGCCACCGTGCTTATCAAATCGTCAACAGGGTCGGTGGGGCGTTCCTCCTTGACTTGCTGATTACGCAGGGTGTTTAAGGCATTCAAAACGATATTCTTATCGTACCTGTCAAGGGCGATGTGGTATCGTTCTTCTTTCATAGGCTGCACCTCCGATTATCTTTCCTGTTCTTTGTTTCTGGCAGGCTTGTTCTTTTCCATACTCTTATACATTTCCGACTGCACCTCGCCCAGAACATCACGCATAGAACCAAGCTCGCTCTTGAAATCCTGCGTTTCCATTTCGGCATACTCTTTCGGGAGTCTGTCAAAGTTAAAACCTCTGGTATCCACGCCGTAACGGGAGCTGACCATATAGGCAACGCAGTAGGCTTTGAACTCGGAAGCATTACGGCTCTCGTTGTACTTAAAATCATAAACCGCCGCAGCGACCTCCTTTGACATACTGACGAAAAGCTGTTCTTCATTCAAGCCTGTGCGGATAAAGATAGTCTGCTGTTCGCTGTCATAATAGGCAGGAAGCTCAAGGTCATCAACAGGCTGAAACGGAACGGGGCTTGCGTCAATCATTGCGGACACAAGCTCACGCATTGATTTCGGCTCTGCGGCTTCCTGCCTGTCCTTTGCCGAGGTTTCGGAAATGTCATAGACCGCTTTGGCGTTATACGATACCGCCTTTGTGCCGTCATCACGGAGATATTCTTTACTCGGCTCAAGGATAGTGATTTTCTGTGCGTCCTTGTTCACATAGACACGGCTCTGTTTCCACTTGCCGTAATCTTTAAGCTGTGTCGCTTCGGGCATTTGTGCCGATACCAGAACGGCATTGGCAACGGAGTAGCGGTCAAAACGCCCCTGCACATCAAGATACTGACGGAAGCTGTCGCCGTTTACCGCCATTTCCGAACAGGTGTTGTCAATCAGCTCATAGGCTTCCTTACGCTCCGCCTGTTTCTGTGCCGCCCACTGTTCTTTGTCATACGGCTTATTACCGCCGCTGAAAACATCATAAATACTCATACTGTTTATCTTTCTCCTTTCGATTTTTTAGGGGATTTTCTTTTCGGTGGCTGCTTATGCTCAGTCTTGCCGACTTTACCTTTTGCCCTGTCGGAAGCCCTGCTTTTGTCCTGGGCAACAGGGGCGTCGGCTTCCTGCTCTTTGCGGCTCTCCTTGATTTTCCGCAATTCCTCTTTGACGGACGGTTTCCTGTCAGTCATAGTAGCCCCCTCTGCGGACTTGCTTGGCTTCTCGGATAAAGGCTCGGACGGAGGGGATTTTTCTGTCTTTGCCACCGAGGGGTTTTCTGTAGAGTTTTCCTCCTTTTGCGTTGGCTTGCCCATAAGAGCGTCGAGCAGCTTATCTTTCTCTGCCTTTTCCTGCACGCCGATGTCTGGCTCTGGCATATCGATTTTTTCATCCTTACTTTTCTCAACCTCCGTCACAATGGAAGCGGTATCCACCGAAGCAAGGTTGAAGCGTTCCACAATACGGCTGATTTTCGATGCGTCCTCGGCACGGGCAATCACATCCACCTCCGCATTGGGGTCTTTGTTCTTACGGTCAGCCAAAACGCAATAGAGAACGCCGTATTTTTTCGCCTCCTGCGTAAAGCGTTTCAAGTCCTCATTCTTCACGGTAAAGACTTTCAGCTCCTTGCCAGAACGGAGCATACTTGTCAGCCTTGCTTTACCTTTGGTTTTCTGTTCCTCTTTGAGAATGGAATACAGAAGTACAGCGATATTCTTCGCACCTGCACCTGTCAGTTTTGCGGCAACCTCAAATCCCTCTAAGCTCATCCTCACGATTTGTTCCGCCGCATCGCCGCCTGTGTTCATTCTTCATCAGCTCCTTTCGTTTAATTTCCTGTTCATCTGCCCGCACTGTCTGCAATTTTTCTTTGAGCGTACCGCTACGGGCGGCGATACCCTCGCAGAGCCTGACCTCCTTTCTGATTTCGCCAAGCCTTTTTGAAATGTCGGAGATTTGAGCCTTGACCGCTTCTTTTTCTTCGCCGCTTAATTTGCGGCTCTGGGAATAAAGTTCCTTACGCTGTTCGGTCAGCTCATTCTTTTCCGTTTCCAAAGAGCCTTGATAGGACAAAAGCTGCTCTGCGGTGTCAATGTGACAGCGGCAAAGCAGCCTTGTTTCTTTTGTGATAGCGTCCATTTTCATAAGGTCGTCCCTGAGAATATAATGGAGCTTCGCATAATTTTGTTTTCTGCCCTTCGGCAGGATACCGAGCTTGTAGCAGTAATGGAGATACAGCCCACGCAAGCCCCCGATTTTTCTCGCTCCAGACAAAGAACCTTTAAGTCGATAAGCTTTGACCTGTTTTGTCGGCTCGGTAAATCGGTTAAACTTTACGGCGTAGGAGTTTTCACGGATACGCTCCATAATTCGCTCGTTGGTATAATCCTCTCCGAGCTTGTATAACCTCTTGGGGCGTTTCCAACCTCTGCCGATAATCGTCCAATATTTGCGGTTGGGGTCAAAACTGCATTTATAGCCCATTTCCGCCATAAGACGGTCAAAGTCTTTGAGCGTAAATGATTTTGAGATAGCTTCATCAACCGCCTGTCTTGCCACATTATCTCTGGTGGGAAGTCCTTGCTTCTCCGCTTGATAAAGGGCGTATGGCTTTTTCCTGCCGCTTGGGTGTTCAATCACGGACAGAGCATACTCACGGCATAGCTCATCGGAACGCTGACGCAGAAGCCGCAGGTTCGCTTTGTTGTCGTGATAATGCTTGCCGTCCGTAAAGGAAACGGAGTTGACCACAAAGTGATTATGCAGACAGTCCGTATTAAGGTGGGTGGCAACAATCACTTGAAATCTATCGCCCCACATTTTCTCGGCAAGTTTTACTCCGACCTCGTGAGCCTGCTCTGGCGTTAGTTCTCCAGACTTAAAGCTCTGAAAACCGTGATAGCAGACAATCTCGCTTTCATCATTCCATTGGGCTTTGGCAATCAGCATTTCATCTCTGGCAGTTGCGGTATCGCAGTTTACGCCTGTAACAAAAAACTGCTTCTCGGTCTTATCGCCGTTGGTGGCGTATTTCATCACATCTCCGAGAGCCTGCAAGTCAGCTTCGGTATATTTCGGATTGGCGGTCTTATCTGGATTTTTGGCATAGTCGATTGGGTGGTCGAGCCTGCCACGTACGTCCCATATCTCGCAGACTGCCATTAGTCCGACTTCCCTTTAGGGAGTAGATATTTTTTGCGGACATCCATCTGGAACTGCTGCCACTTTTTCACTTCCTCACGGAGCATAGGCGTATCCACAAAGTCAAGGGCGTTTGCCTTAACTGCAAGCTGGTTGATACGGTTGCCGATGGTGGACAGCTCACGCATAATCTGATAGAACTCTGGGTCTGGCTTCTCGCAGAGCCGATACCCTTTGACCATTGAACGGAGTAACGCTTCTTTGGAACGACCAGAGCGTTTGACAAGGTCATAAAGGTAGTCTGCTTCTTCCTCATTCAAGCGGAAAAGTATCTGCACATTTCGTTTTCGCATTTTCCACTTCCTCTCTTTGGGAGAGCCTGTTTATCTGTAAAAGGCACATCAGCACAACGCCGACCAGACCGCCGAGCATTGTGCCGATAATAAAAAACAAAAGCTCATTCATTCTTAAAAACTCCTTTCTTCTGTATGCCGTGTTCTTCACGGCAAAATGGGATACCCTTGCGGTGTTCCTGTTTTTATGGGGTATTAGGGGCAGCCCCTAACAAGCGAATTTGGTTAGCCAAATTCAGTGCTTGGTAAGACTTAATCTTCGCACTCGTCCTCGTACACACATTCTCCGCATACGGGGCAGAAGTACGGACATTCCGAACAATCCTCATACTCAAGACAGGCGTCCTCGTCCTCATTGTCCTCGCAACCGTCCGTCAAAGACTCGGTAATGTCGGCTTCGCCGCAGACAAAATCGTCGTCGGTAAAGTCGATAAGGTCGGTATCGAAAAGGACGATTTCGGTCTTTTTCTTTGCTTCTTCGGGGCTGTCCGCATAGACGGAGATAGTCTTTTCATAGTGTCCTCGCAGGGTTACATCATACTTTTTCATTGGGTAAATTCCTCACTTTCGTTCTTAAAATTGATTTGGTTTGTTGGCTTTTGGGCAAATAATTCAGCGGACAATCAACGGGCATCACTCCTTTCACGGCTCGTCTTTCGCTGTTCCATACCTAAATAGGACAATAAAAAATCGTTGAAGTCCTTGCCGACAGGCGGAGGGTCATCAACGATTTCATAGTCTTTTTTGAGCAGTTCTTTCAATGCAGCGGTACAAAGCCGACCTGTTTTGTCATTGTCCAAATGCAAAATGATGGTCTTGATATGCGGATTTTCTTTCAAAAATGTGGTCAGAGCAATCGGCACTTTGCTGTCCTGTATCTCTTTCTTGGGCTGATACACGCCCGACAAAGAGAGCAGATTTTCTTTTCGGTAGTCCTTGCCCTCGCATTTGAGGTAGGTGGCATAGGACAATAAATCAATAGCGGCTTCAAACAAATGCACCGAAGCTGTCGGCTCTTTCGCCAACAGTCGGAACGAATACCGCTTATCGCTGCCCGATGCGTCCTGCTTAAAAGTGCTTCCGAGGGTACTGCGGCAGGCAGCATACTTGGGTGTTCCGCTTTCGTCTTTGCCAACAAAAACAGCGTTGTGGTACTCGGCACTCTCAAAAATCGTACCGTCCGCAACGCAGTCCTGTATGAGCTGATAGTCAATGCCACGCCCGAAAAGGTACTGTATCACTCTGTCGCAGTTCTTAAATCTGTTCGGTAGTAACAGCTCTTTCGGCTCGTCTTTCTTTGGAGCAGGGGGCGGCGGTATCCAATGACCGACCTCGCCTGTGAGCTGTTGCACGGCTTCCACAAAGGAATACTCCTTGACCTTGATGAGATAATCAAGGGCGGAAACGCCGCCGAAACCTCTCGACCACCAATACCATTTGCCGTTGGAAATCTTCAAGCTGTCGTGTTCTCTGGTACAGTAAACATTCCCTGCCACACGCCTTAGATTACTTGGCTCATAGTGTTGCAAATAAGTCAGCAAGTCCATTTGCCGTGCCTGCTCAATCACGGCAGGGTCAAGCTGAACATAGGGTCTGTTGCTTCTCAATTGGTAAAATCACCTCCTTAAAATGGAAAAAGCCGAGGGATTTTCCTTTAAATGAAAATCTCTCGGCTATGTAAAACAGTATATAACCTTATTCAGTTGTAATTTCCTTAGCTATTTTCAAAGTCAAAAACTGCTCTTTTGCATTTTTAACAGCATCGAATTTATTATCCCATTCTTCACGAATTTTTGATTTTTCTAATACCTCTTGAAGTGTATAATCATCAAAATATTCGATTTCCTTTGAAGAATAGTATTCCTTGCAATAATGCGAATAAAGAGAAATTATTGCATCTTTGCATTCATCTGGCTCGCAATCGGGGTCGAAATTTTTTAATGCCCTTTCTAAATCATTGGACAAATAATGCAGGTCTGGGGGATAATCATAATAAACAATTTCTCCATCATATTCCATAGGAACGGGCTTGACTTCTATTTGATTTTTCTTCAGCTTGTACTCAAAATATGAAAATAATATAGCAGCTTTGACATAAATATCACTATAAGTGCTGACCTCTTTATAAGCAACCAAAAGCAACATCAATTTTTTTGCTTCATTCTTGCTCATATATCGTGTACTATACTCCTTGGAAATCTCGCATAATGAATTGTAATTTTGCCGAGTATATCCGTCTTTTAGCAATCTAACTATTGGATAGATAACTGACATTTTTAAGTTGTTCCTATTGCCTTTATGATAATAAACTGCTGAAATTATCAATGATACTATTCCCGATAACACAACGGTTATCATAGTAAAGCAGTTTGAATACCAATTTGTATCAAACCATTCTTTAAAGCTCATCTATTTTATTACCTCATTTCTTTTAATTTAGATTTTTTCGTGTCACCAATTATACCACAAAGACATATTATTTTCCACCTCTCGGCTATGTAAAAGACGGCATCAGCTTCACGCCAACGCCGCCTTTTTCTTCGGTCAGTCCGTTATAAAATTCCTGCTTTTTTGAGATACCCTACACTATCATAGCAACCACGAAAATAGACGGACTGCATTTCCAAGTCTGTGAGCTTGTTTTTCAGCTCCATTACCTCAATGAGAGCCGCACATTCTTCCTCGGTCAGCTCCGCAGATTTCTCCATATCAAACACGCCGAACACCTTTGGATATTTTTCATACAATTTCTTGATTTTGACTTGTACGGCACGGTATTCCTCGTTTTCTTTCGGGAGCTTCGCTATGACAGAGCTGAGATACTCATTAAAAATATTGCTGTGGACATCTACAAATGTTTCAAATCTGAACTCGCCAGACACCTTTACCACCTCCGCTGTTTGCTAATCTACACCTATTATAATGCCCAGATTTCCACAATACAAATGTGCAAACGGTGTTACCGTTCCAAATTCTTATTTTTTCTTTCGGGCGGCTCGTCGCCCTGTTCTGGCTCGGTATCAATGGCAGAGGGGTCTTTTTCGTCCAGATTCAGCTCGATGTTAAGGGCGTTCAGCCTGTCGGTTTTCTCTTTCAGCTCCTCCTCAAAGGCGAATGGCTTTTCCACCTCAACCTTTGCGTTTTCAAGCTGTGCGACAGTTTCCTCCTTTCTGGTCTTTGCGGCTTCAAGTTTGACAGGGAGCTTTGACAACTCATTCTCAATTCGGGTCAGATTTCCGAGAGCATCAGAGCCTAACTCAACCTTATGCCTGCACTTTCCGCAGAGGTTTAAGCAATAATGGGAATTGATTGTGTCATAATAAACCTCCAACTGAAAGCCACGGTAGCTGCCGATTTCAGTCGGCTGTGACAGCGGATGCTCCTTACAAATAGCAAGCAGCATTTGTCCTGCATCGGCTTTTTCGGTGTAGGTCACGCCCTGCAAGGTCATCGGGCAGAACTTATCCTCGCCCTGCGGCTTGTGCTGTTCAGCAAGTGCGGTATCTGCTTCATAGCCTGTAATGCGTTCCTCATACTCCTTAATCAGCTTTGGGAATTGCTGTAAGATTCTGTCCTCAAGGTCGTAATGCTCGGACAGATAGCTCTGTTTCAGCACTCGGAGCTTCGATACCTGTATATCCAAGTCCATTTTTTCCTTGAAACGCTCATCGCCTGTGGCAAGCATTTTAACCTCTGCAAAGGATAAAGCAACCTCGTCCACATCTTCGGCAGAACGGACAGGGCTTTTGCTCGTCATTATCTGGCTGATAAATTTCTGCTTGCTCTCCACTAACTGATAGAGATATGCGTCAAAGGTCTGCTCTGTAACATAGCGGTAAACCTCAACCTCTAGGAACATATTGCCTTGCCTTTCGATACGCCCCTGTCTTTGTTCAAGGTCAGAGGGTCGCCACGGACAATCCAAATTGTGAATGGCGATAAGGCGGTCTTGGACATTTGTGCCTGCTCCCATTTTCGGGGTAGAGCCGAGTAACACACGGACTTCGCCGCTTCGTACCTTTGCAAACAGCTCCTTTTTCTGTGCGTCCGTGGTCGCTTCGTGGATAAATCGTACCTGTTCGGCAGGAATACCTCGCTCGGTGAGCTTCCCCCGAATATCATCATAAATATTAAAGCTGCCGTCATTTTTCGGAGTGGAGAGGTCGCAGAACACAAGCTGCGTTGCTTTCGTGTCGGCGTGTTCCTCCAAGATACGATAGACATTATCCACGCAGGCATTGACCTTGTTGTCGGGGTCATCGGGCAGCATCGGGTCAATCATTCTCTGGTCGAGTGCAAGTTTTCGCCCGTCATTCGTGATTTTGAGCATATTGTCGATGTTCGGCTCAACAGCTCTGGCACGGACTTTCTCGGCTCGCTTGGCAAGGTTGGCGACCATTTCTGTCTGTATCTCGCTCGGCTTGGTCTTGATATTGTGGTAATTGACCTTTGGAACGGGGAGCTTCAACATATCGGCGGTTTGAATGTCCGCAACCTCTCGGAACATCTGCATAAGCTCTGGCAGGTTATAAAATTTTGCAAATCTCGTCTTAGCACGGTAGTTCGTACCCTCGGGAACGAATTTGTCAAGATGATTTCTTTAATTTTTCTAAACTTAACAAACCGGCTGAAAAGAAATCTTCCTGAACCTCGTGTCTGCATATATCCTTAAATACCTTTTCTATCGGCTTTTTAGCGGTTTCCGACTGCTTCACGCACACAATAAAAGTGGTCTTTCCAATTTGCACCGAATAACTTGAATTTTTGTTTTCCATATTGTTTCACTTCCTTTCCTTTCAAAAAATATGGGACACTCGTTTGCCAAGTGTCCCGATTACTGCCCGAAAATACATTCCCAACAATCCAAGAAGTCATTAAGTCGGGAGTGTAGTCGAAGTGATTATCTTTCCATATCACGCTTATTTCTTCGTGCCTTGATACGCTCTTGTCTTTCTTTTTCCCTTGCTTCTTTTTCGGCTCGTTGTTGTTCTTCATTAAAAGAAAAAAGTTGCCTTACTTTTTCGGTGAAAAGTTTGGCAACTTCGGGGAAGTGTTCCAATGCTTCAAGAAACGGTCTGCATTTTTCTTTCAGCTCGTTGTATTTGGTTTTCATTCTTTCAAGTGCGTTTGCACTGTCAAAATACTTCTGCCTGTAATAATTTGCATTTTGCTCTAATGACTTGATTTCGGCACGACTTGTAATGCCCTCTTTGGCAAGTGCAGTCAGTTGTGAGTAGTCCTCTTTGGATATTGCCATCTTGCCTGTAAATGTTTTCTGTCCCATACCGTCAATCTCGTTTAAGGTCTTCGAGATATGACGGACAGGCTCATATTTCACTTGCTCTTTCTGAATACGCTGTTGCAGTTCCTCCAAGCGTTCCTTGTCCTGCTTTATTTGATATTGCAAAGAGGTTAAATGTTCGGCGGTACTTCCGTATTCACCACGCTGAAAGCCCTTAAAGCCCTGCTCGGTCATATAATTGAACAACTCATCTTGAAGTATGCTGTATGAGGCTCGGAACATTGGTTTTCCGTTCTTTCGCAATAACGGATTGCCTTTTTCATCGGTTAGCGGAATATCCGATTTCCACTTCTTTGAATGGCTTATCTGATTGACCACTTCCTTAACCGTTCCTCGCAGTTTTTCATCTTTGCAACGCTTGCTCCATAAGATTTCTTTTTCGACTACGGGCAATACCATAGCGTGCAGATGATAATGGTAAACCTCTTTTCCGAGTTCTTCGGTCGCAGCTACATTGATTTCGTCAGCGTGCATTACAGCCGATATGATATTGTCAGCACCGAATTTTTTCTCGATGAAATGATAGGCTTCTTCATAAAACTGCTTTGCATACTCATAGCCACCGTTACGCTCGAAGTACATCGTATTCACATCAATCACAATCTCATTAAAGAGTGTTGCGTCTTTTCTCAATCCACGAAGCGATACCAGACCGTCGGTTTCCATCTGCTTCAACTGTTCCATATAGGTCGGAGCAAAAGGCTTTTTGAAATGCACATTAAAAGGTATGCGCTCCTCAATGACATTCATATTTTCGTAGGTTTCATTTTTGCGTTCGTTATGCCTTTCCGCCTTGCTCACATCAGAAGCGGAATACTTTTTTACCCTTGCACAACTCATATCCGCCTTGTTTTCTTTCGCCATTTTCGTTCTCCTTTCTCGGTAGGGCGAAGCCATTACACAACATTCTTTGAATGTGTGTAACCCACTATGACACTTTCAGACTTCGTCTGCAAAGATGTCGTGGGCAAGGGTGTTCCCCCTTGACCTCCTTTGATACCTCAATCACAAAAATAGACTGTCCCACCGTCAGACAATCTGTTTTTATTCTCTCGGTATATCGCCCATCGGCAAAGACCAATACCAGAGAAAACCTTTCTTCTTGGAGATAACTCCTGCGTTTTTCTTTGCCTTTTTGATAGTCGATTTCTTAAACCCTGCGGCTTCAAGTTTTTCTTCACAATCCGAAGAAAGCATTTCTCCGCCCTGCAACATTTCAATGAGAAATGATTTTGCTTTCATCTCTTTTTCATTCGGTCTGCCCATTTGTGGAGCAAGAGATAAAAACGCTTCTTCGGCTGTCATCTCCATTTCGGAAATGAAGTCCACACCTTTCTCGGCAACCTCAAAAAGAATTGCCGAACCTGTTGGTGCGAGATTTGATTTCACTTGCACCAAATATCTTTCCGCAGGTGCTTCCTTGTTCGGTGTGCGTGTGATTGCAAGAATGCTTCTTGCAGCACCTGCAATGTCAATCGAGCCGTTGGTGCGGTAGAGTGGATTATTATCTTTCATCTTGTTCATATGAGCGATAATGACAATCGCACAACCCGTATCTTTCGCAACCGCTATCAGATGATTAAACTCGGCTCTTGTTTCGTTGGCATTGTTCATAGAGCAGTTCTCTCCGATATAGGAACTCAACGGGTCAAGGATTAAAAGTTTTGCGTTATACCTTTCAATCGCTTCACGAATACGGTTATCCCCAAAAGATAAAGTCTTTTCATCTTCCTTAATGAAGATTAGATTTTCTCCGTTCCCTTTGGCAGAATTGAAACGGGGTACTACGGTATCGTCTGCGTCATCTTCCGTTGTCTGATAAATGATAGTCATAGGCTCGTTTTCTTCCGTTTCGATAAAAGGGAGAGGTTCGCCCTTTGAGAGCAGGGCGGCAATGGAAAGCATTAACTTGCTTTTTCCATCGCCCGGATCTCCCTGCAACAGCGTAACCTTGCCAAACGGAATATACGGATACCACAGCCATTTTACTTCTTTCGGCTCGATTTCACTTGCCTTGATAATTTCAAGAGGTACGCTGAAATTAATTTCATTTTCAATTTGTTTCATCATTTTTTGTTCTCCTTTTCGTCTGAAAATATAAAAACCACAGATTGATACATCAGCCTTGTTTGTGTTGCTTTTCGGAGCGTAAATCAAGGGAAATCCTCGTTTTAAGCCTTTCAAAAGAAACACAAGGTCTTTGTACTAACCCGTGGTTATGTATGGGATTTTAGGTTTTAGGGTAACAAAAAACACCGTATTGCTACGGTGCTTTTCGCCATATATGTATAGATTTAATTTCTGCCGTATTTTCCTTTAATATCATCCCATTTGGGGAAATCAATATCTACTCCATAGTGGTTTTTATAACTTCTTTTAAATCTGTTTTTCCATTGTGCACCCTGCGTTCTTGTTTCAGGGTTCTGGTATACCGTTTCCTCAAAGGCGGACAGATAATCGGTCATCGACTCAAAAACGTGAGCGTTTCCTCTTGTAGTGTACCAGTTACCCGGTCTCATTTTTTGTAAAATTCCGTTTTTATATTGAACAGTAATAGGCCAATTATCCATTGTTTTTGTGATTTCCCATATCTTTTTGAGCCAAAGGTCTTTTACTATTACATCTCCAGTTTCTTCATCCATAACATATCCAAAAATAAGAAAATCCGTGTCGATATGATATGGCTTTTCAATGAGTTCGTTTACAAAAGCCTTAAAATCCGCAATATCAAAAGCAGGACTTGACTCTCTATTGAACGCTTTTATTTCAAGAAGATTTTCTGTGTGATTTTCCGGGTTCAAATAAACATCTGGTGGCATTTGAGTGTTTGGATTTGGGTCAAACTCTATGTTTCTTGCAGCAAGCCATCCTTCAAGCCATTCTTGAAGGATATTTCCGACAACATCTTTCCTTTTTACGATAATACTAACATCGCCCAAGTGAAAGCGAATTTGTCCTTTCACCGTCTTAATTTTATCCTCATTTATAAGTTTGTCATAAATTTGTTGAGCCGTTAATTTCATTTCAAACAATCCCTTTCATATATATCAAGAACTCTCTCAGAAACAGCCTTAATCACCGGAACTACTACTGTATTTCCTAAAAGGTCATATCCCTCATCAATAGAAACATCAAATTTGTAATCATCGGGATAGCCAAATAATCTCAAGCCTTCTCTGAGCGTTAGTTGACGAATACCATCTCCGTCTGGAACAAATAAATGTTGCATATCCATTGCCACCAATGTTGGTGCAATTTCATCTGGCGATAAAACTTTACTTACCTCAAATGACATTTTTCCTGCAACTATATTATAGCCTAATGGCAAACTTGAATCTTGCTCTCTACGATTACCGACCTTACGCTTAGGATATTCTTTGCGAAGATATTTTTTTGAAACAAGATCTTCTAACATTTTTTCTAAGTTTGGAAAGTCGCAAAACGAGCGAATCATATCAATTGTTAGAGGCATACCATCCATCCAATCAATACCATATTCTTCTGCCCATTTTTTCTTTCTTCGTTCAGTCATCATAGTATTGAGAAGTTTTCTTTGTTCTTTGCTTACTGAGCCTTTCAGTTCAATATCCCAACTATGAATATTGTTATTGCCACCACGCTTATCTTTAATTGCTTTTCCAAATAATTCTTCGACTGAATAATGCTTTAACAATAGTCTTGTAAACTTACTGTCCATAGTTGGAATACCAGTTTCTAAAACATCTGCCAAAGAGCAGTCCAGACGATGAAACTTTTCAAGATTTGGCTTTTCCTTTTTTGTCCCAACTATATAAATTCGTTTTCTCTCTTGTGGAATGCCAAAGTATTTCGCATTAAGCACTCTCCAAGATACCTTGTAACCTAATGCTTCGAGATGTTCAAGGATAGTAGTTAAAGTTCTTCCGATTTTATCTTTTGGATTTTCTTTATCGTGATTTACAAGGCCTTCAACATTTTCAAGGACAAATCCATAGGGGCGTTTTTCTTTCATAATGCGTTCAACATCAAAAAACAATGTTCCTCTCGTGTCCTCAAAACCTAATCTTTTCCCCGCAGCAGAGAACGCTTGACACGGAAATCCCCCAAGTAAGAAATCAAAATCCGGGATTTTTGTTGCATCAACTTGTGTAATGTCACCCGTAATCGTTTCATTTGGGTGATTTTGCTTTAAGACTTTTATAGCATACGGTTTGATTTCCGAAGTAAAAACACATTCCGTTTTAACACCTCTGTCTGAACACGCCAACTCAAAACCTTTGCGTATTCCACCTATCCCAGCAAACAAATCGACAAATTTAATTGTTTCGTTCACTTGTTTTCCTCCTCTGAGTAACCAAGCCATTGACTTTCAATAAATTCAAATGGTTGCTCATTTTCTTCACAGAAAACTTTAATTGCCTTCATAGCCTTCATATTAGGCTTTGCTTTATTAAGTTCCCAACGATTAACGGTTGACAAAGCAACATTAAGTTTTTGTGCAAAATCTTCTTGTGTGTAAAAGGCTTTTTGCCTTGTTATTCTGATAGCCTCACCCAAATCCATTAGGCAACCTCCTTGCGTAATTTTCCATTATTATAGCGTAAATTAGGCGTTTTGTCAATAGCGTTAAACCACTTCGACTGCACTCCCGACTTAATAACTTCTTGAACACTTACCGAAAAAAAACTGCCATCACTCGACAGCAGTTCTTCTTCGGGCAGTATTCCGTTATGAATACACAATATCTTTTAATACGATTTCATCTACGCAAACTCTGATATTGTTCATCAATCCTATCCATCTCATCATATCCACAGCCTTTAATTGCTCGGTAACTCCTTGCTTTCTTGCCATTTCCTTTATGAGATATTCAGCCATATCACAAGCTGAAGTGTCAATCTCGGCAAGGTGTTCATATAACTTTCCGCTTGTCAGCAGAGTGTAATATAAAACTCGCTTGTGTTCTTTCAAATATCGCTCTCGAATTCTTCCGTACCTTGAGAGCAAAGGCTTTTTCTCTGCGGTTAGGCAGGGGTAGTAATAGTCCCCGATAAGTTCATATCGGATACCCGTTCTTTCGTCTGTGATAAATCTTTGCATTGCGACTTCTCCTTTTCTCTTTTATGGTGGTAAAACTCCAAAGTTTTCTTATTGTGATTTACCCTTTGGCATTCTTCGGAGCAGAATTTCTGCTGGCTGTGTGTAGGCCAATAGGAATTGCCACACACAGCACATTCACGCTGACGATAATAATGATTGCCTTTTTCCGCTTCTCTGTCGGCTTTCTTTCCGTCTTGTCTTGCTTGATAGCAGCACTCCTTTGAACAGAAAATCTGTCTGTTACTTGTCGGGACAAATTCCTTGTTGCAATGAGGACAAACCTTTGTCTTAACGATTTCACCACCGTTTTCAGCGATTTTCAATGCCTTTCGCTTTTCTCGGTAGGCTTTTTCACGCTTACGCTGTTTTGCCAAGCGTTGCTGTTCAATTTGCTCTTGCTGTGCTTTTATTTCGGCAAGTTCTTCTTCGGTGTAGGCAATATCTACTTGACCGACATAGTTAAAATAAATATCAACTTTTTGTGTTCGTGCTTTTCCCACACCCTCTGCTTCATAAACCACAATCTTATCAACAAGGTCATTAAGCATCGTATCGGAGATTTCCGTAGGATTTTTGCATTTGTGTATCAGCGAAATGAAATGTTTAATATCAACGGAACTTACTTTTTCTTCGGCAAGTTCTGTTTTCATCATTTCCATTTTCGTTTCCAGTTCCGCCTGCTCATCGTCATACTGCTTCATCAGTTGCTTGTATTGTCTTTCGGGCAGTAAACCTGATACGAGATTTTCATACAACCCACGAACAAGCGTGGAGAGTTCATCATAGCGTTTCTGACAGCGTTGCAGTTCCGATTGATTAAGTTTCGGCTTTTCTTCCTGCTTTTCGTTCCACAGAGCTTGCAGTTCCAAGGCAAAGGCTTGTTCATCATTCAGAACAAACCTTGAAAAGCGTTTAACTGCCGATAATATCAAGGCTTCAACATTATCAGCACTAATCATATGGGAAGTACAGGAATTAACCCTGCTTGCATACCCACCGCAACGGTAAGAATACTGAACAGAACCGTCTTTCTTGCTGTAATGCGTTTGCAAAGTCATTCTCCTGCCACAGTCGGCACAATACAGATAACCGCTTAATCGGTTGCTGTGCGTTCCTCTTGCCGCAGCTCTGTTCGCTCGTTTCTTTCGCTTCTGAACGCTTTCCCAAAGTTCCTGCGATATGATAGGCTCGTGGGTGTTATAAAACACATACTGCTCATCTTCATCGGTAGTCTTTCTCTTATGCAGTTTGAAATTGGTGCTGACCGACTTTCTTAAAACAGTATGCCCAAGATATTCTTGCCTGCTTAAAATCGTTCTAATGGCAGATATGCCCCAAATATAAGGGTCTGCAAACTTAATTCCGTTGTACTGTTCGGGGTGATATTCCTTTGCATATGCGGCAGGAATTAAAACCTTTTCTTCGGTCAGTATTTCCGCTATGGCTCGTGGGCTTTTGCCCTCATTTGCAAGCAGAAAGATACGCTTTACCACTTCCGAAGCCACAGGGTCAACTACAAGCGTTTGTTTATTGCTCGGCAGTCGGTTATATCCATAAGGGATAGAACCGCTACAACGCTTTCCGTCTTTCATACGAGCATCGAATATAGCCTTGATTTTATTGCTCGTGTCTTTGGCATACCATTCATTCATAATATTCAAAAACGGAGCAAAATCATTATCCGAAGCGTTGTTACTGTCAATACTGTTGTTAATTGCAAGGAAATGGACATTTTTCTGTGGAAACAAAACTTCCGTATAAAACCCTACTTGCAGATAATTTCGCCCTAATCGGCTCATATCCTTAACAATCAAGGTTTCTACATTTCCTGCTTCAACTTCTTTTATCAGAGATTGAAAGCCGGGGCGATTGAAATTCACACCCGAATATCCGTCATCAGTAAAATGGCGGATATTCTCAAAACCGTTTTTTCGGGCGTAATCTTCCAAATATTTCTTTTGGTTGGTTATTGAATTTGACTCGCCAGTAAGGTCATCATCTCTCGACAAACGCTCGTAAAGTGCTGTAATTCTTGAAGTCCTTGACATTCTTTTTACCTCCTTCCTTATGTATTTTTTCAATTTAGGACAGTTAAATTCATCGTCCTATAAAAGTATAGCCCTCTGGAGCAAGCTCCAGAGCCGTGACCGTTTCTCCAAAAGTCGAAGCCCAACTGTCAAAATGCTGCAAGCCGTTCTGCATCAGCGTGTCGTACTGCAAGTACCTTTGAACAGAATACAGCTCCACCATTGAGTTTGAAACAGGCGTCCCCGTTGCAAATATCGTACCTCGGTTGCCTGTGATTTCGTCCAGATAGCGACATTTCATAAATAAGTCGGAGCTTTTCTGTGCTTCGGTCTGAGCAATACCGCCGACATTTCTCATCTTGGTGTAGAGGTACAAGTTTTTATAAAAATGGCTCTCGTCAATGAACAGGCGGTCAACGCCCAATTCCTCAAAGTCAATCACGCTGTCCTTACGCTTGGTGTCGTTGAGCCTGTCGAGCTTCGCTTGGATAGACTTTCTGGTTTTCATTAACTGCTTGACCGTAAACTGTTCACCGTGGGATTTTTGAATATCGTCAATACCACGCTCAATATCGTCAAGCTGTTCTTGGAGCATATTGTACTGCCGTTCAAGGCTCATCGGTATTTTTTCAAACTGACTATGCCCGATGATGACCGCATCGTAATCGCCTGTGGCAATTCTGCCGCAGAACTTTTTACGGTTGGCGGTTTCAAAATCCTGCTTTCTTGCCACTAAAATGTTGGCACTCGGATACAATCGCAGATACTCGGAAGCCCATTGACAGACAAGGTGGTTTGGTACAACAAACATAGATTTTTGGCAGAGTCCGAGTCGCTTGCTTTCTTGTGCTGCGGCGACCATTTCAAAGGTTTTGCCTGCACCGACCTTGTGTGCAAGGAGCGTGTTGCCGCCGTAAAGGATATGGGCAATCGCATTGACTTGGTGAGGTCGGAGCGTGATTTCTGGGCTGATACCGCCGAAAGTGATATGACTGCCGTCATACTCACGGGGTCGGACAGAGTTAAAAGTATCGTTGTAGGAACGGACAAGACGGTTTCTGCGTTCTGGGTCTTTCCATATCCAATCTTGAAACGCCTGCTTGATTACTTCCTGCTTTGCCTGTGCTGCCGTGGTTTCCTTATGGTTAAATACCGCTTTTCGGTTGCCGTGTTCGTCCAGAACATAGTCAAAGATACGCACATCACGCAGATTCAGCGTGTCCTCGATAATACGATAGGCGGAAGCCCTCTTTGTACCGTAGGTGCTGTCCGCCTTGACATTTCCGTAATCGGAACTCTTATTCTCTATAAACCAGTCGCCGTTTATCGCCGTATAGCGTACCCTGATTCTGCCTGCCGCATAGCTCGATGGGGTCAGCAGCTCTATAACAAACCGCTGAATATCCTCCTGCGGTATCCAAGTAGCACCAAGCCGCACGGAGATTTCGCCCGCACTCAAATCCTTTGGAATAACCTTTTTGAGTGCTTCGGCGTTGATTATAAGTTCTGGGTCTGTCTTTGCCGCCGTTTCTGCAATCACAAGTTTATTGCGGACATTGCCAGACAGGTATTCGTCTGCGGTCACATATTTTGCAGGCTCGGATTGGGGTATTTTAAAGATAACGCCCTGTAAATCACGGATTAGCTCCGCCTGTTCCTTGCCTGTCAGCTTCGCCATAAACGGCAAATCCACACAGGCTTTTTCTCCGATGGAGATTGCAAGGGCTTCGCTTGCCGTTTCCACGGAAGTCACGGCACGGTGGGGCTTGATAGTCCTCTTGGAGAACATATCGGCTTTCCGTTTGAAATTGCCCTCGTCGTCAAGCACCTCCAGAGAGCATAAAAGGAAGTAGCTCTCGTCCGAAGCAAACGCCAGATAGTTCCCTCGGCTGTTGATTAGACCGTACTTTGCTGTGTAGGCGTCGTACAGACGGTTAAGGTTTTCCTGCTCGGTGCGTATGAGTTCCTCTGGATAGTCCTCGGTCTGGTATGCTATGAGCTTCCGCACACAATCCCTAATTTCCACCAAGCCCTTAACACGGCTCTCGGCGGTCATTGAAAGATTGGCAGGTGTCATCACATCGTTTTCACGGAAATAGACCTTGCCGTTTACCAGAGTGTAAGAAAAGTTTTTAACGCTGGGGGTCGGCAGGAATAACCTCGTCCTGCTCGTCGGAGATTTCGTCAATCTCATACTCGGGGATTTCTCCGTTAATGTTCTGCACGGCTTCGTGAAGCAGCTCGGCAAGAGGAATATCCTTTTTTGCTTTACAGGCTGCGTCCATTTTGCCGAAGCGTGTGCTTTCCATTACCATATTGCCAAGCACCATTTCGGGGTGTTCGACAAAATAGCTGTTCATCGTAACGCCGTTTTCGTCCGTATCAAGGTGTACCCAATCTGACTCGATGTCGATTACTCGGTCACGCTTCTGCAAAATGAGAATATCACTTGTGACCTCTGTGCCTGCGTTTGCTCTGAAGGTGTTGTCGGGCAGACGGATTGCTCCTAACAGCTCTGCTCTCTGGGCGATATATTTCCGCACCTCTGGGCTTGCTTTATCCATCGTACCCTTAGAGGTAATGAACATCACCACGCCGCCGGCACGGACTTTATCCAATGCCTTTGCAAAAAAGAAATCGTGTATGAGGAATTTTTGGGCGTTGTATCGGCTGTCGTTTACCTTAAAATCGCCAAACGGCACATTGCCAAGCACCACATCGAAGTGGTCATCTGGGAGCTTTGTTTTTTCAAAGCCCTCAATGGCGATATTCGCTTTCTGGTAGAGCTGCTTTGCAATCCTGCCTGTCAATGAGTCGATTTCTACACCGTGGAGCTTTGATTTTGCCATACTGTCGGGAAGCAGACCAAAGAAATTGCCTGTACCGCAGGACGGCTCCAAGATGTTGCCCTCGGAAAAGCCCAGACGGTCAAGTGCTTCATACATTGCCTTGATAACAACAGGCGGCGTATAAAAGGCAGTCAGCGTGGACTCTTTTGCGGCACGGTATTCCTCTGGGGAGAGAGTCACATACAGCTCCTTAAATTCATTTGCCCAAGCCGCATTGTTTTCATCAAACGCCATAGACAGACCGCCCCAACCCACATATCCTGCAAGTATTTTCTGTTCTTCGGGTGTGGCAAGACGGTTTTCGATTTCAAGGTCGTGCAAGAGATTGACCGCCGCCATATTCGCCTTGAACTTTTCCTTTGCTCCGCCAATGCCCAAAGTATCCTCGGTAATGCGGTAGTTGTTGCGGTCTGCGGTAACGGCAGGGGCTTTTTCTTTTTCGGGAAGCGGCTCTGCCTGTTCCTGTGCGTCTAACCATTCACGGACACGGGTAATCTTCTCCACACGGTTAATCGGGAAGCCTACCTCGTTCTGGAATGTGATGTCACGCATAGAAACATCACCGCTGATTTTACCAACGCTTTCAATGACATAACGGCGATTATCAAGCGTGATTTCCTTGCCGATGAGGTCAGAATTGTCCTGCTCTGGGGCAGGCTCTACGCCTTGCTTTGCCCGTTCCGCATACAGCCATTCCTCGGCTTCCTTATCTGCCACGGTCTTTCTGACTTTCAAAAGTCCTGCTTCGGCTTGCTCCTCGGTAGGATAAGTCAACAATTTGCCGTAATCATCGGCATAGTATTCCTCTCGAATGTTATCCCAGATAGCGTAGGCATCTTCGGGGTCGGGAAACGCATCGGAAGTCATTGTAACCTCAAAGCGTTCCTCTGGCGGCTCGGTTTCGCTTTCCGCAGCAACCTGTTCAGCGTATGCAATCATCTCGTCAACGGACGATTTTTCTTCGGGTACTCTAAACCAGTCGCTTTCGGTAGCCATAATCTCGGCAAGGAGCGTTTCATCCTCTTTCGTTAGCTCGGTGTGCTGCTCCAGATAGGGAATGAACTTCTCACGCCCGAAACACAAACTCTCCATCTTCTCTCGGTAGTAGTCCTCGCCCTGCTTTTTCCACTCTGGGATAAAAGGGCAGTTCGGGGATAGGCAGTAATCATAGTAATTTTTGATATGGGCAATCAAATCGCCCTCACCGTCGCCAATGTCAAACCGTCCGTCATAGTGGATGTCCTCTCCGTCAACAACAGCGGAAATCTCAAAATCGGTCTTGTGATACCAACCGATATTTTTATCGCCCTCACGCTCACGGTGCTGTTTTTCATCCAAAACGCCGAGGAGCTTGTTTCCAAGAGCAAAGCTCAAATTGGTAAAGCGGTCATTGAACTCCTTATCATAAAAGGCAGGGTGTTCCGAAAAGCTGATAGAAAAATCCAAGCTGTCGGGCTTTTCCTCGGATAGTGTTTCTGTTTTATGCTTCTCGGTAACAACCACTTTCAAATGGTCGTTTGCGGAGTTTTCTTTCAGCTTTTCTTCAAGGTCGCCACGACTAAACTCTTTACCGAACAGAGGAAACTCGACATTTTGCAGAGAAACGCTATCCTCGGAAATTGTCATTATCTCATACTGATACGCATCAATATACACCACATCGCCCTCGTGATAGAGGTAGTGCAGAGGATGCAGCTCTAAAAGCTCCTGTCCGAAGCTCCACGCATTACTGCGGCTGAAAACATCACTTGTTTTCCATTGTATGGATTTCAAAAAATCAATGAGCTGTTGAACGGTGGCAGGGTCAGACAAATGCTGCTCCATTTGCTCGGCAGTTACATTTTCAAGGTCTGTGCGTTCCACATTGGCAAGCAAGTCTTTCTCATATCTATCCAAGTCACGAATGAAATCGGACAAACGCAAAGCAAGGGTATCTCGTTTATCAGCAGGGGGCAAATCACGCTTTGAGTCAATAAAGACCTGTCGCCGTATCTTCCTTTGGGTGTCAATCTCATATTGCGGAGCTTCGACCTTTTCCAGATAGTCGGCGTAATGTTCTTCCTCCTTTGGATTGAGATAGCATTTATTCTTCACTATCAACTCACGCAAGCGTTTTTCAACCTTTGACCAAGGGAGAAGTACATCGGGTTCGGTATATGAACCGTGCTTTTCTATGGCAATACCTTTTCCACTAAACCAAGCACCGCCCTGTGTACCGTCTGGATAGAAATGCGTACCGCCGCCGATACCATATTCCTTTTTAAGAAATTCAATATTTTTCTTGCTATCCTCGTGCTTCCAGAACTGACGATAAATACGGTACTTGCCGTCTTGAAAACCGCTTCCCTTTACCAGAACAGAGTCAATATCCTCCTGTGAAACGGAAAAAGCAGAGGACTTTTCTTCCTCTGCTTCAACCATCATTTCAATCTGTTCATCCACTGTGGGGAGATTGGCTCTGACCTCATCTTCGTTGGCAATGCTTACTTGTAAATCAGTTCGGTCAAGATGACCTCCTCCGCTTGACTGCGGATATTGTTCATCATTCCTACCCACTGCATCGGTGCTTTCTCTTTCAGCTCCTCCGTCACGCCCTGTTCCTCGGAGAGCTGCTTCGTCAGAAGCTCCAATCTCTGGAGTGCGGTCTGTTCGGTCTGGTAGAGATGTTCGTTCAATTTGCCCGATGTCAGCAGATTGAGATAAGTCACTCGCTTGTTCTGCTCCAGATAATTCCTGTGCATCATAGCGTATCTGCCAAGCTGAAGTTCTGGCTCTGTCGGTAATGTTAGGTCGGGAATAAGGTAATCCCCCTGTTTCGTGTAAGTGATTTCGCTCATTATCGTTGCTCCTTTCGGGTTGTTTTCTGCCCTTATCATACTGATTTCGGACTGTTGATGCAAAGGTGCGATTTTGGTTTTTCTCTGCAATTTGCACATTTCGGACGGTCTGGGAAATCTCTCGGAGTACCATTTCGGAAATATCGCTTGTGGCAAGTCCGATAGCGTTTATCGTGGCAGGGGTATTAAAATTGATAATGTCCGAAAAATCTTCGGTTTCAAAATACTCTCCTGTATCCAGACCGCAACGGCTCATCAGCATAAAAGCTACGCTGTTCACCGCAAGCCGCTTATAGATAACATCAACATTGAAGTCGTCAAGTTCCTCTAAAAAGCTGTCCTTCGTACACTCTTTAAGCTGTGCCAGATAATCGGGCAAATTGTCCTCAACGGCGTTTTTAGCGGTCTGCATAAGAGCTTCGTCCAAATCGTTACCCTCTAAATCTCCAAACCTGTCGGAGAGCCGTTCAATGACCGCCTGCTCGTATCGCTCATTCATCTGCCATATCGGAACAGGGCGGCTGTTATAATATCCCTCGTGGGTATCGGAAACATCAAAGTAATATTTGAGGGTATTCCTGCGACCTTTCGTATCAAACACCGCTATTCCACGGCTGTCCTTATTTACCCAACGCTTAAACTGTTTGTTCCAAGTTTCAAGCGTGGTTACAGCAGTAGCGTCGGGGCGTTGAGCGAAAATCAAGAGCTGCTCATCAAAGCGGCACTTATAATTTCGGCAGGCAGAGGATAGAAAGTTCTGCCACGCCTGCGGATTCCTCGAAACCGCAGCACCTGTACGCTGATACAGTTCTGTAATTAGCTGATACTTCGCAGCCATATTTTCGTACACCTCCTTATCGTCTTAAATCTTTATATCTGTGCTTTTTCATTCCGCACCACCGCCCAGAAAGGAAATGACCTTGTTCGCCTTGATACTCTTTTGCAGGTCGTTGATAATGGTAATGTCCGCAACCGTGATGCCCTGCATAGAGAGAATATCATCCATTGTCATTGCGGAAATCTCTTTTTCATCGGTAAAGCCAGCTTCAAAAATCTTGTTCAAGACCTTAATTGCTTTTTGATTTACAGCCATTTTCTCAATCCTCCTTATCGTTCTAAATTCTTATGCTTCGGTGCTTTGACCGCCTGCGGCTCAGCAAGTATCGGCTCATAGGTCGCACCGTTTTTCTCCATACGCTCGGCAAACTCGCAGATATGATAGAGGTAATTGCCGACTTCGGTATGATACTCGTCGATATAACGGCAGGTGTGTTCCGACTTTTCGCCCCAAGCAGAGGTAACACGAATTTTGCCGCCGTCTGGAATACGAAACAGCTCCTTGTAATGAGAGTCAATAAAACGGATACCTTTTTCTGCATTGCCGATATGCTTGTCGAGCCATTCCTTGACATAGCAATAGCAGTAAAAATTATAGTCGCCCTTTGTGGGATTTAAGCGGAGCAGATAGGCATACTTTTCGGTATCCACTCGTAAGCCGTACTCGGTGCAGTAGTTTCCCTTAAAGGCACTATCGGGGAAACGCCTTGCATACTCGCTCATAGCAGGGCGATTTTGTAACAGCCCATATTCGGGAGAACGCAGGGCGTTGATAACCTCGTCAAGCTCTGTCTTAAATTCGTCTGTTTTCCATTGCGGTCTGTGGTCGTTCCAAGTGGTATAAAATCCATAACCGCCAGAGTCGAAGTCGCCACGAAGATGACCGATATTGCCTGTCTGTCCTGTTATCTGCATACTCTGGGAATAGGTGTATTTCCATTCATTCGGTGCAATCGCCCGTATCTCCATATCAGCGTTCCTCCTTACTGTGGGGTTTCTTTGCCTTTTCCTGTTTCTTGATTGTGGCAACCGCTTCCTTTGCCCAATCGGGCATTTTCTCTGGTTTGATAACGCCAAGCACATCGTACCTTTCCCATCTGGCACGCTTACCGTCTGCAAGGCAAGTACCGAATACCGCCTGACCTCTGCCGCCAATTGCACCGTGTCCGCCGTCCACCAATACAAGCTGATAGGCGGAGTGCTGATATTCATAGCGGTTAAGCTCTGCATTGATAACCACCACCTTGCCAACAATGCTCTCATTTCGGTTATCAGGAATACAATCCTCTGTGGTAAACGGGGTCATATCAAAATCAAATCGGGATTGTTCCTCTTTGACGACTTCAATCTGTGCCTGCACTCGGTCAGTAAATATCTGCATTGCTTCCAGATAATCGTCTGTACCGACACCCTCTGTCGGCCACGCTGCTGACAGAGGGTTGTCATAGATGCAGTAGCAGACCATAAAGGGATATTTGTCTGCTTCGTTTACACCGAAAACAACCTCTTTTTTGCCGATATGGATACTCTGTTTGACCTCATAATCGCCAAGCATACGCTTTTCTTCATTCTCCATCGGGTTGCTCCTTTCTTTGTTTTTTCTCTTTCTGCTCGTCTAAAATCTTTCGGATACAGACATCGCAGAAAATAATAGACCCGTCCTTGTATCGGGGATAAGGACAGGTCGTACAGTCATATATTTTCTTTTTATCGCTCACGGTCATCACGCTGCCTTTGCTTTTTCTGGGGCTGATTGTACGGCATATTACACTCGGTTTTATACTGTTCATTCAGTTTTTCTCTGGCAGAGGACAGCTCATTGCAGTAATAGCCCCAGAAATATTCCTTGCCGTTTTTACAATACCAACAGACATACGGATTAGGAGCTTTTGGGTTATGACCGATGACAAGCTCGTTACTCCCGATAGTACAGCTCTCGATAATTTCATAACCGCCGTTTATGCGTTTTTCTTCGTTCATAAGCACCTCTCATTCTTTGGCGTACTTGCGGTACGCCTTTTCGCCTGCGGCACGGAGCTTCTGAACACGACTGCTTCCCATAAGCTCTGGAAACTCCGCTTGCAGCTTCCGCCGTGTCCTGCCCACGCTCTCAATGCTCGGAAGCCCAAGATAACGGTATTGCAGCATTACCTCTGCAAAGGGCATTGCCCCTGTGTCTTTCAAACAGGTATTGCACACCTTTAGATACAACAGCATATCGTCATTTCTGGCTTCCTCGTCCTTTTCCAGAATAGCTTTCACTTTGCCCTCAATGGTTTTGAGATTTCTCATCGTACACCTCCATATAAATAGGAAAAGGGCGGCTCGTTGTGGCAAGCCGCCCCGTTCCTGCGAAATCGGGTTACTTCTTCTTCCTATTTCGGATATTGAGCCAAATACAAGCTCCGATGATAAACGCCACAAGAACTATGGCAACAATCGTTTTAGCGTCCATTCCTTAATCCTCCTTTTTCTTTCTGTTCTTAAAGCCGATAAAGCCAAGCACTCCTGCACCTGCAAGGGAAACAGCCGCAAGGCTTACCCACAAGCCCAGATTAAAGTCGTCGCCCGTTTTCGGGGTATCTCTGAACTCGTTGTGCATCTGGACAATCGTGGTCGCACCGACCTTGATAGTGAGCTGTTTGTCGGCAGGGAGAATATATCCTGCGGAAGCCTTGTCGCTTACCTCGGATACGGTGTATTCGCCAATTCTCAAATCCTCAACGAAGATTTCGCCGTTTCGGTCAGTTGTAAAGGTCTTGTCATAACCGTTTACGCCTGTTACTCGGAAAGAGAAGCCCTCAACCTTGCCGTCGGAAGATGTTTTGACAATTTTGAGAGAGCCTGTCTGTGCGGCGTTCACAAAGCCTTTTCCTGCTTCATTTTCTACCACATAGGTCTTGCCGTTTTCCTCAATGGATACGGTATAGACATTTTCATCAAGTACGAAGCCTGTCGGAGCTGCCTTTTCACGGACAAAATATTTGCCGTAGCGGAGTTCCTTCATCTGGTAGATACCGCCGTCAAGCTCGGTCATTTCTCCAAGCAGCTCATCGTCCTTATCAAACTCGCCGTTTCCGTTGGTATCGGCAAATACCTCAAAGACAGCACCAGAGAGCTTGTTGTCTGGATAATCCTTATCCACCTTTGTCAGCTCAATGCTGCCCTTAATGAAGTAGTTGATAAGCTCGATTTCCACAACCTCGTCCACCTTGCCGATAGTAACGGCGATTTCTTCTTCGGATAGTACAAAGCCTTTCGGACTTTCGATTTCACGGATTATCCAAGTACCATAGGGCACTTTGGCAAAAGAAAAACTACCGTCATCTTTTGATGTGGTAGTCTGGATAGCATTTTCTTTTGTAAATTCCTCTGTGCCTGCCTTAAAGATACCGATGACCGCACCGCCTAACGCCTTGCCGTCCTCATCTGATTTCTTACCGCTGACAGAGCCGTAAATGAGTTTGTTCTCAATGGCTTCGCCGTCATTTGCTGTGATGTGGACGGTTGCAGTGTCCTGTCCTTGATATTCAAAGGTTACAGGGTATTTCTGGTCGCTTATGATATATGCGGAGTTGGTGGAGATTTCTTTGACATAGTAGCTGCCAAACGGTAAATCGGTTGCCGCCTTGCCATAGCCGTTCTCGTCAAAGGAGATAATCTCAATCAAGCCGTCGGCAGGGATTACCGTGCCGTCTGCGGCAACAATATCCTTTTCCGCATACAAGCCAAAGGTTACATCAAAGATTTCTCCATTATTGTCGATACCGTAATTTTTATCCACCTCAAGGCTCTTAGTAAGGTCGATTCCCACACGCTGACGCTCGTTATAGAAGCTCGTTGCCGTTTCGGTAACAGCCATATTCTGACCTGCATAAACAAGCTCGACAGAGTGGATTTCATCATTCAGCACCATTCCAAACGGAGCTGTGATTTCCTTGACCTCATATTTTCCGAGGTATAATTCCTTTGATTTTGCCGTACCGTCTGCACCTGTGGTAACGGTATCCACAACCTCGCCTTTGGAAGCTCGGAGCGTTCCGTCCAAAGTGTAAATATCTTCGGCGGCGGTAATCTCATAAACTGCACCCTCAAGACCGCTTACTGCAAAAATCGGCTGATACAGACCGTTATTCTCGGATACGGAGCTGAACACCTCGCCAGATTTGGAAACAGTAATCGTGCCTTTCTGTGCCAGATTGGAGCGTACCACCTCAATGACAGTAATGCCGCTTTCTTCGGTGGAATCGGATTGCTCCACATCAAAATAGACAGGCTCGGAATCTAAGACATAGCCATACGGAGCTTGCACCTCTACAAGAGAATAGCCCTTGCCGTATTCCAAAGTCTGCGGCGTGATGAGATAACCGTCTGCTGTGGTATAAAAGGTGTCGATGGTCGTTACTTCGGGGTAAGTGAATGTCATTGTGATGAGGTTTCCATTCGGGTCATAAAGCTGAAAGCCTGCACCTGCATACGGAATGGTGTTGCCTGTTTCCGCATCTTTCTTGACAATCTTGATATAGCTTTCAAAGTTGGCGTTGTTGATTAGGAAACGGTAGGTCTGACCGTCGGCACTGATAAACACATCAAAGTCCTTCATCAGCTCACGCCCATCCCAACCAGAGGTCTGGTGGACGGTGTAGATACCGTAAGGCATATCCTTTGTCTGGGCAAAGCCGTTCTCATCGCAAGTGAGGACATCACGCTCGGTTTCCTTTGCATTTTCAAAGCTTCCTGCCGATTTCAGATAGACCTCAAAGGTAGCCCCGACTTCGGGCGTTTCAATTTGGGTTTCGCCGTCATCGGTGTGCTTGATAATAGCGATATTGCCTTTGATAACCTGCTCATTTACATCATTGGCGGTAGAGTTATATTCCACGGTATAAAGCTCTGGCTCTGCTCCTACCTTGTGGATGGTCGGGTCAAGCAAATATCCCTCGGACGGGCTGATTTCTCGGATAGTCCAGTCATCACCGCAGACATAATACTCTGTGGTAAACTGACCGTTGTTGTCTGTGGCGTAGGTGTCAATCAGTTCTTCGCCCTTGTAAATGCCGTAAACCGCACCTGCAAGAGAAGCGTCGCCCTGTTCCGTTCCCGTTTCCACATCGGATTTTGTCACGGTCACATTGAACTTTTTGAGTACATTGACAAAGGTACGGCTCGTTACCTTTTCCCATTCAATCGGTGCTGTCTGGGATGCAGGAACGACATAGCGGATAGCCGTATCCACTTCCTCAACCACATACGGCGTATCTCCGCTGATAAGGACATCAGAGAATTTCGCCACACCCTTTGCGTCGGTCACGGCATATTCGTCAACAGGCAAGCCGCTTAAAGATGTTCCGTAAAGGTGGAACTTCACACCCTCTACCAGATTGTCCTCGGAATTTTTGATAACCTCCAGAGAGCCACGCTTCAAGGTGTTGTTGAAGTTTACCGTGGTCGTTTTTCCACCAATAAGGGTTACAGTCTGGGATTTCTGCGGTTCGTAACGGTCAATGGACTGTTCGGTAATGGTATAGGTGGCAGGGAATAAGCCTTCCACGGTAATATTTCCGTCTTTGTCTGTCGTTACGGTCTTGTTGAAGTTATCGCCCTTGATATTAAACTGAATACCGCCGACAACGCCGTCCTCGGAAGTCTTTTTCAGGGCAATCGTGCCTGTCGGCGTTTCAATATTGAGATATGCGACAACCGTATCGGCGTTCTCAACGCCCGTTACCAAATCCTGCAAGTTCGGGTCGCCGTAAGCAATCATCTTTGCACTGTCGCTGACTGTCGGCACGCCGTTTCGCTTTGCCGTGATACGGACAGAGCCAGAAACGGCAACGGCAGAGCTGATTGTCAGCTTATCGCCAGACCTTGACACCTTTACATTTCCGTCAGAGCTTGAAAAGCTGTAATCGGAAAGGACACTGTTTTTATCGGTCAGCGTGATACTGTACTTTCCGTCCTTATAGGCAAGCTCTTTGGTAATATCATTTTTACCGCCCGACATAAAGCTCGGAATGGTGTTATGCTCACTCAGCAGCGAAACAATCTGGTCATAGGCAGCCTTTGCTCCGCTGTTGGGATAATTTGAGCCGAAGTGCAGGCTGTATGCCTTTGTACTGTTCTGCTGATATGAGCCTGTGGCTTCACGGCAGCCTGTTACAAACTCCCATACAAGAGTCTGTGTCGCAAGCCATTTTTCATCATCACTGCCCGACAGATGACTGCGGTTACCCTGATACCCATAGAGCAGGGCAAGTCCAACCGCCTTTTTCTGGTTTGTGGAAAGGGCGTTCCAAGTATCTGAGGAAGCCTTTTTCAAGGTGTTTCCCGTTTTCAGCGGTACGCCCGGCTGAATACAGAACGCATTTTCTCCGTCCACAAACATACGGTATTTGTATTTTCCCGTACCGCCTGCGGTATAGCCGTCAAAGACAGCACTTGAATTGTATCTCATCGTATTGCCGCTGCTGTCATAGGTGTGGGTAAAAGAAATCGTGCCTATATCGCCCGCAGCAAACGCCGTTGTCGCAGGCAAAACGGACAATGCCGTGACCGCAGCCATAAGAGCAACCGCAGCCTTTTTGAATAATCTACGAAATTTCATCGTTTACCTCCTGTTATTGTTGAGTTGAATTTACCTTACTAACCGAAAAAAGCCGCCTGTTGGCAGCTCATATATTTTCTTTTTTCGGATAGTTACTGGTAGTAGTTAGGGGGAGAGGTGTGGAGAGGGGGAAGCCGAAAATATGGCTATCCACCGTAAACAGGCAGACCTCGCCCTCGGTGTGTGGCTATCGTTCACGGTCTTTGCTCCGCTGCAAATGGCGGTTGTAAAACTCCAACGCTTTCACAACAAAGTCCGATTCCTGCCCTCTGGGAATAGACTTGGGGATGAGCTTGATTATCCGTTCATCACGAAAGGCAGGCTTCTCCCTCTGGTTTGGTTTTTCCTCCTCCATAATGGATTGAATAACCTCGTCCGTGAGCTTATCATCCTGCATAAACTTCTTCATTTTGATAGCCTGTGCAAGTGACGGGGTAGCGTCGCTGTACTCCATCGCTTCAAGCAGAGTGTATTGCTGCTCTTCGGGCAGATAAGAGATTTCCACCGCAGGACGAAAAGCAATCTGCCTGTCATCGACCATTTGCAGAATTTCGGGAACAAGCTCGGTAAGGCGGATATAGCGGCGTATCTGGTCTTTGCTTTCTCCTACAAGTTCGCCCAATTCTTCATCGGAACGACCTTTCGGTAAATTAGTCGCCAATGGCGACGCATTTTCTTTCGGGGGTCTGCCTGCTTGCCGCTTCATTGCTTCAAGCCGCATTTTATAGGCAAAGGCTTTCTCACTCGGTAGAATCGTTGACCTCTGCAAGTTGCTCTCCACCATTACAATAATGGCTTCTTCACGGCTTAAATCCTTAACCTCGCATTTCAGCGTTTCCAATCCTGCAAGCTCACACGCCTTTTTCCGCCTGTGTCCGCTGATAAGCTCATACCGTCCGTCCTCTTTGAGCCGAACAGTCGCAGGGGTCATTACACCATTTCGTTTAATACTATCGACAAGCTGCTCCATATCCTCGTCTATGAAAACCTTAAACGGGTGGTCTGGGAACTCGTCAATTTCTGAAATGGGAATATCCCTTATCTTACTGAGCTTCGCTTCTTCACGGCTCTGGTCTGTTTCAAACAGGTCATCGTAAGCGGTCAGCTCGATTTTTGTTTCTTTGCTTCTCGCCAATGTCTGCCACCTCCTTTCCGAACTGCTCATAAGCTGCGGCAACCTTTCCGTTTTTGTCATAAGCGAAAATGCTTTTTCCCTCTGCCGTGGCTTCAACTGCACGGATGGAGTGCGGTATCTGGGCATCAAAGACTTTGATGTTCTGACCGTATACACTCTTTACCAATGCAGTCACTTCCTTAGAAATGTTGGTGCGTGGCATTACCATCGTCATTAAGATACCGTCAATCCGCAGGTGGGGGTTGATTTGCCGCCTGACTTTTGACACGGAGCGTAGCAACAGCTCCAGACCTTTCGCTGAAAGATAATGCGGCTGCGTGGGGATAATCACGCTATCAGCCGCCGCTAATGCGTTGATTGTCAACATCCCCAAGCTCGGCATACAGTCGATAAGCACATAATCATAATTCTTTTTAACCTCGCTCATACAGGTCTTTAGAACACGCTCACGGCTAATAGCGTTAATAAGCCTTACTTCCAGACCAGACAGCTCAATGTTAGAGGGTAACAAGTCAACGCCCTCACCGTGGTGCAGGATACCGTTCTGAACATCTATGGGATTATCGTCAATGATGTCCTGCATAATGGTGGCAAGGGAGATGGGTAAATCGTCTGGTCGTGGATAGCCAAGCGACATTGTAAGGTTAGCCTGTGCATCCGCATCGACAAGCAGAACTTTCTTTCCCTGCTGTGCCAAGCTCACGCCCAGATTGACCGCCGTTGTTGTCTTGCCGACACCGCCTTTCTGATTGGTCAGAGCAATTACTTTGCAATTTGACATTTGTGCGTCCTCCTTTCGCATAGATTTAGCCGCTTTGTCAAGGCGGCTATGTAAGAGTAGCAGAGAAAGCAGAACGCAAAAAAACCGCCTACTCTTAGTAAGTTAAGAATAAGCGGCTCAGATGATTTGTACTTTATACATATTCAATTCTCAGCTTCTTGACAGGTGCGTTTGCGACCTTAAATATAAGTTCGTCAACGCAGTCTGCATATCTGCCTTGCTGTATAAGCTGATTTTTCAGCTCTACAAGGCTATGTAATAAGGTTGTCTTTTGGCGACTATCCAGATATATGTGATATGTTTGCTCTCTCATAAACAGCACCTCCGTTTCTGGTTTCATTATATATAGAAGCCCAAAACTGTTCAAAGGTGCAAATTTGAGCGAAAAAAAATAAGCGTACCACTATTTCTAATGATACGCTTATCCGTTTAGATTACCTCAAAATACTTCAAAGCATCTTTGATTGCTTCTACTTTTTCCGCTGTTGGATGTTTTCTCGGATTTTTTAATTCCTCTACCGCATTTGGAGCATCATACATCGGCAAACCTAAATCTCTCTTAACCTCTGCGATATATGCGGTATGTACTTTGAAGCCATACTTCGCTTCTATGTACTCCTTTATCATTTTGTAGGTGACTCGCTCTTTCGGCTTATAGGCTTCTGCTCTTTCAGCGATTGCTTTTAACGGAACTTTACCCTCACCCTCGCCAAACTCCACTTTTATGTTGATATGACTGTCTGGCTTTTTGTGGGAAAGCAGTACTACCGTCTCCACGTGGCTCGTAAATGGAAACATATCATAAGGATATACATCCTTAAAGTCATATCCTAATTTTCTAAATAACTTTAAATCTCTTACCTGTGTATGAGGATCACAAGAAACATAAACTATTTCTTTTGGCTTTAAAGAAACAGCTGCTTTAATAAATGTTTCAGTAGAACCACTTCTTGGTGGATCCATAATAATCACATCTACATCTACTTTCTGTTTTGCTGCTTCTACCATGAATTCAGTCGCATCCCCCTGAATAAACTTGATATTTTCAACCTTATTAAAAGTTTTATTCAGTTTTGCATCCTTCACGGCATCCTTATTAAGTTCTACACCAATAACCTGTTTCGCATTCTTGCTCGCAATAAGACCTATTGTCCCAATGCCACAATATGTATCCATGATTTTAGGATCCTTGACTGTAATAAGAGATAACGCCTTACTATATAATGCTTCACATTGATCATGGTTGATCTGATAGAAAGAACGTGGAGAAATCTTAAAAGTCATTCCACATAGTTCATCTACAATAAACCCTTTCCCAAAAAGAACCTTTTCCTGTTCACCTAATACAATACTTGTCTGTCTCTTATTTGTATTTAAGACAATACTCTTAATAGAAGGAAAAGCTTTTACAAGCTGATTACAGAAGTTCTTAGAACCTTTGAAGATAGCTTCATTAGAAACAATGACAACTAATGTCTGATTTGTCTTGACTGCACGTCTAATAAGAATATGTCTAATTTCCCCTCTTCTTCTTTGTGGATCATAAATAGAAACTCTATACTTTCTAAATAGTATAGCTATTTTACTAATAATTGCATCTGTTTCCTGATCATGAATGAGACAAGATTTATAAGGAATAATACGATGAGAATTCTCTTCATATAAACCATAGTTATAAGTCTTATCAAACGCAATAATTGTCTTATTACGATAGTAATAAGGATCTTCCATCCCAGAGACGGGGTGTACATTGACCTTTAAATCCTTAAAGATCTTCTTACATTCTTCATTCTTATATTCTAAAGACTTAACATATCCTTGATTAATAAACTGACAGCTTCCACATTTTTTCGCTATATCACATTTCATTATAATTCTCCTAGCCAATTCTTTAAAAATTCATGGACTTCATAAAGTGTCTTGATTTCTAATCTTTCCTGTGGTGTATGAATATCAATACAGTTTGGTCCCATAGTCACAATATCCATATCTGGAAATATTCGACTCATATAACCTGTTTCTAATCCACCATGAGTCGGTACTTCTTTGAGTTCTTTATCATATGCTTTTTTATAAGCTTCCTTGTAAGACTTACGTAACTGAGAATCAGGATCATAGCTCCAACCATAATATTCATCTGATGGTGTCACACTTAAGCCAAATAAAGAAGCCAATGTTTCGACTTCATTTACAAGTAGTTTAAGATTGATTTCATTCTCACTACGTAATAACAGAATAAGTTCTACAGCCTTTTCTGTTGTTTCCATAATCCCCAAATTCAAAGAAAGAACTGGGAAATGATTGAAGTAATAAGAATACTTTTCTACACCATATGGACATAACGCAAGGAAATGAATAAGTGCATCACTATCTAAGATTACATGACCACTCTGTTCTTCTTCTAATGTATAATCTAAAGGTTCTAATGGATAAAGAGCTTTCTGTTCTTCCATTCTTTCATGAATAAAAGCCTTCAATTCTTCTTTATTGCTTGTAGACTGGAAAGTAAATAAACCTTCTCTACAGATTGCATTGGCCTTCTGTCCTGCATTAAGTGAAGAGAAACGGATATCAAAACCATTATCCAAACATGCTTTTAGTACAAGTCCTGCAATCTTAATCGCATTCCCTCTACCTTCTTTAATCGCATCACCAGAATGAACACCTAATAACCCTTTTACATAGAACTTATATCCCTGATCATGAGATTCTACAAATGTCGCATTCTTTCTAATAGTTAACTGAACGCCACCTGCAGAAGAAACACTTGTTTCTCCTACTACATCACCATCTAAAGAAATCATCTTGCGAGCATGAATCCAATCCTTATCTACATGAGTAATACCATCCATAGTTGTTTCTTCCTGAACAGTAAATAAACATTCTAAACGAGGATGTTTAAAGCTATTATCACTTAATAAAGCGAGCATGATAGCCACTGCCACACCATCATCTGCTCCTAAAGTTGTTTTTGTTGCATGTAAATAACCATCTTCTTCATAGATTTCTAAAGGATCAGTGAGGAAGTCATGGTTACTATCTTCCTCTTTTTCAGCTACCATATCCATATGACCCTGTAGTAAAATAGGTGCATGATCTGCGTAACCAGGCGTAGCTTCCTTATAAATAATAATGTCCCCTATTTCATTTCTTGCATAATCAAGTTCATTATTCTGTGCAAATTCTTCTATATAGTTGCCTAGTAATTCTTCATGTCCTGAAGGATGAGGAATACTACAAATAGTTTTAAAATAGTCTAATACATCTTTTGTCATAGTTAACTCCTTTATTTTGTAATAATATCTGTAATACCTGGATTCATAGATAATTCTATTCTTTGTACGTGAGGATGACTGCGATATCTTTTTCTCACCATCTGACCTAAAGTCTGTCCTTGATTATATCCATGGATGATTCTTAAAGTCAATGCATCAGGTTTCTTTAAAGCTGCATCGATCATCTTACGTGCTTCCTGCTGGGTATAGCCATGTATATCTATTTCTTTGATATATTGCATAACTGCCTCCTAGTAATGTCTTTTAAATGATTGATTTCTTCTTGAGTGAGAGTTCTATATGTACCACTTGGAAGATCACCTAACGAGATATCTCCATACATAATGCGATGAAGTGATGTAATCTTATTATTAAGAGAAAGGAACATCTTCTTTATTTCATGATAACGTCCTTCTTCTAAAGTGATGACACCTTCATATTCACTTGTCATTTCTACTATTGCAGGTAAACATTTTACATCTCCATCAATAGTAATACCTTCTTTAAAAGGTGTTATATCCTTTAAAGGATTTAAACAAGTAAAGGCATAGGTTCTAGGTATATGAAATTCAGGAAGAGTGAGTCTTTTTCTTAATTTCAAATCATTAGTCAAAATGACTAGACCCGTTGTATTACGGTCTAATCTCCCCACATAATGAAGGTTATCATCTGGAAGCAAGCTAATAAGACAGGGATCATGAGAATCCTTATTGGCACATACATAGCCTGATGGTTTATGAATGATATAGTATTTCAAGGGATGAGGATCAAGAATCTTAGAATCATAAATAACTGTTTCATCAGTTATGTCCATGTCTTCATCAACTATTTCATTGTTGACTTGTATCAGTCCCTTTTTAATGGCCTTCTTCGCCTGTTTCTTACTTCCGCATTTATTTAATACAAATATGTCTATCAGTCTCATTAATGAGTATTCCTTCCACGAGAACAGTCATTCGAACGATTATCAGTACTATTGACTACAATCACCTTGACTTTATCTCCTCTTTTATATGAAGGATCTTTTTCTAAAATATCGCGTAAAGCAGTTAATCTCTTATTGCCATCTACACACAAATAGCCACAGCCTGTTTCTTTGACCTTAATAGGAAAAGAGAAACCGATTCTAATAATAGAATGATAGAGATGATCTGTATATTCTGACGGAATAAAGTGAATATCACTTAATGGTAGTTCTTTAATACGCATAAAATATGCCTCCTTTTTCTACATTATAAACAAAATAAAACATAATACAAAATTATTTCTAAAGATTATTACAACTATGATATAATATTCCAAAAGGGGCGTGAATATAATGGGCTTGTTACTTAGTAGAATATTGACTTATTTAAATGGTGCGATGCAGAATGATTACTATTATAAAATATGCAATTTCATTATCTTTAACTATCTAGATATATTTGAAATGTCTGAAGAAGAATTCTTAGATAAAGGTGCTTTTAGAAAAGAAGAACTTTATAGCTTCTTATTATCATTTGGATTCTCTACTTATGAAGATTTCCGTTTTAAATTAGAAGCTGATCATCAGTTACGTTTGAATCAGATTCGTGTCAGATTATTTGGAGAAACTCCTCAGAAATTCTTAGCGAAGATGGACAAGGCAATGGACGAAGAAGTACTTGCGAACACGATTACTTCTATCTGTGAACATTTCTATAAAGCAAAACGTATTATTATCTTTGGTGGTTTATATCCTTGTTCTATTGCCGTAGAGTTACAGACAGATATGATTTCTTTTGGACGTCCATTTATCCATTATCATAAGTATGATCCTATTCAATTTAATGAAGATGATGTTGTCATCTTTGTGAGTGCTACAGGACGTAGTCTAGAAGAAATGAAGAAATATGATAATTGCAGCTTTGAAAAGGCATATTCATTACTCATCACGCAGAACCGTAAATATACACAGTCATGTTTTAATGGAAATACAACAGTAATCTATGTACCAGGTAAGTTTGATTCAATTGATTTCAACTACCAGATCATGTCAATCTGTGACTTAATCAGATTACGTTATTTCCAACAATACTACCTCTAAGCAGACTTCAGTCTGCTTTTTTCATGCATTATAAAAGACAAGGATCATCCTTGTCTAGTGAAGAAGAACGCGGTCATTCGCTTCTCCTGTTTCAGTAAATTTTCTTACAAGTTCTTCGACAGTCATTTTCTTTTTAGTTTCTTCATCAATATCCGCAATGATTTTTCCATCCTTCATCATCAGGATTCTATTACCGTATTTAAGAGCATCTTCCATATCATGGGTGATCATCATAGTGGTAATATGATGTTCTTTCGCAATTCTTTCAGATAATTTCATCACCTTGATAGATGTTGCAGGATCAAGTGCAGCAGTATGTTCATCCAATAAAAGTAATTGTGGTTTAACTAAAGTTGCCATTAATAGTGTGAGGGCTTGTCTTTGTCCTCCAGATAAAGTACCTACCTTAGTTGTTAAACGGTCTTCTAAGCCTATATCTAAATCCTTTAATGCATTTACAAAGACATCATGGTGTTTATGAGTAAATGGTGTAAGTGAGAAATGTTTTCCTCTTTGATAAGCTAAAGATAAGTTTTCTTCAATTGTCATTGAAGGGGCTGTTCCTCTCAAAGGATCCTGGAATAAACGACCAATAGTACGGCTTCTCACATATTCCTTTTCATGAGTGATATCTTTATCATCTAAGACAATTGTTCCTTCTTTTGTTTCTACTGCCCCAGAGATAGCACCAAACAATGTGGATTTCCCTGCACCGTTAGACCCTATAATAGTCACAAAATCTCCTGGTTCAAGATGAAGAGATAAATGATCAATAGCTTTCTTTTCATTGACTGTCCCTTCATTAAATATAACTGTTAAATCTTTTATATTAAGCATGTTTCTTGAACCTCCTCTTGAGTGTTGCAGAAGAAATCGCAATCACAACAATAAATGCTGATAGGATCTTTAAGTCTCCTGAAGGAAGACCTAAGTATAAGGCAATTGTTAAGGCAAAACGATAGAAGATAGCCCCTACAATCGTACCAACTAGACATACTGCCACTTTATCACTCTTAATGAATGTCAAACCAATAATAATAGAAGCAAGTCCGATGACCATCATACCAATACCACTCGTGATATCAGCATAGCCCTGCTGCTGTGTAAATAAAGCACCACTTAAAGCAACTAGTCCATTAGCAAGTCCTAAACCAATAATTTTCATCTTATCTGTATCAATAGAGCTCGCACGTACCATCGCTTCATTATCACCACAGGCTCTAAGTGCAAGCCCCATCTGTGTCTTTAAGAAATAATTCAATAATACGGTAATCACTATCACAATCACACCAATAATCAATAATTTATCATAAGGTTCAAACTGAGTTGTACTGCTGAAGATTGTCTTATGATTAAATAATGAGATATTTGGTGTCTGATGCATAATACGTAGATTCACTGAATATAAAGCAGTCTGTGTAAGGATTCCGGCTAGGATTTCATTGATATTGAGCTTAGTAATGAGTAAACCTGTCACCATTCCTGCAATCGCACCTGCTACAAATCCAAGTACCATACCAAGTACTGGGTAGCCAGCCACTGCCACCATAGCACTCACTGCACATCCTGTTGTAAAACTTCCATCCACTGTCAAGTCTGGAATATTCAAAACTTTGAAACTAATATATAAGCCTAGAGATAAGACGGCAAATATGCCGCCTAACTCTAGGGCTCCAAGAATAACTGTACTATTCATAAAAACTCCTTAGATTTCTGTATATTTACTATCGCTTGTAATGTTTTCTGGTAACTTAATACCTAATTTATCTTTTGTAGTTGTATTGACATAGATTTTTAAGTTTGTCTTAAATACTTTCACTGGGATATTTTCTACTTTATTACCCTTTAATACTTTATCAACGATTTTAGCCGTTTCTTTACCAAGTTCTTTATAATCGATACCAACACTTAAGAAACCACCATCTTTAACCATTGAATCAGCGCCTACATATAAAGGCTTGTTTGCTTTCTTACATGCATCACTGACTACATTCATCGCACTTGCAACTGTATTATCATTTGGTGCAAAAATAGCATCATATTTACTATTTAATACATTGACAGCACTCTGTGCTTCATTGACTGATGCAATTGTTGCTTCTTCTACCTTGATATTCTTCTTAGCACAATAAGCTTTTGCCTTTTTAATATTAGTCACTGAGTTGGCTTCACCTTTATTATAAAGCATACCAATTGTTTTTGTATTTGGATTGATTTCTAATGCCTTATCAATAATCTGATCAACCTGTACCTCATCACTTGTACCAGTAATATTCTTATCCGGTTTAGTTAATGAGCTCGTTAACTGTGCACCTACAGGATCAGTCACTGCACTAAATACAACGGGTGTCTTAGTAGCAAGTTTAGCAACGGCCTGTGCTGCAGGAGTCGCAATTGCCATGACACAATCAAAATTCTTTCCGGCAAAATCATTGGCGATACTTGCACAAGTATTTGTGTCACCCTGACCATTCTTGAATGTATATTCGATATTCTTATCATCATATCCAAGAGTCTTCATTTCTTTATCGAATGAATCCTTGATCTCATTTAATGATGTATGATCCATAAATTGGATAATACCTACTTTCTTCTTATTACTAGAAGAAGTTCCACATCCTGCTAAAAGTGAAATTGTTAATGCTGAAGTTAATACTGTTCCTAATAATTTGTTCATTGTTCTGTTCCTCTTCGTTTTCATAAATTTTGTTTTCTTTGATTCAATTCAAACAACGACGCCATCGCTTCATATGAGTTCCTCCCAACTTGTTAGCAGGTAATAAAAAAACACCTGTCCCAAAAGACAGATGTTACTCTTTAAGCCACCTTTTGATTCATAAATGCTAACACATTTTTGCATTATAACGTTTGCATCACGTCTCAGGATACTTGTTGCCTTTCCCCCTCGCCCTCACAGGTCCATTTATCATTGTGGTACTACCAGGTTTCCAGCATCCCCAGCTCTCTATCAGCCCTCTACAAAGTTTTATCTCCCGCTCTTAGGTTTATCTGAATGTTACATCACAACACATTCATTGTCAACACATTTATTTATATTTTTGTATATTTTCGAATATTGCTTAACATATTTGTGTATATAATAAATATCCTGTTCAAACGAACAGGATATTCGTATTTCCTTTTTTATCGTATCCTTTTTACAGGGTCCATTTTACTATTATTAATAGCCTTTTGTTCTATTAACAAGGTTTTCTAATGGTTCCTTGTTCTTTAAGTGATTGAGGTTTCTAATGACTAATTGTGTATAATAGTCCTGTACGCTCTTCCAATGGTACCCGCCAGAACAATGCGGTGTAATCATGACTCTCGGATTTTTCCATAATGGTGAATCAGCTGGTAATGGTTCTTCTTCAAAAACATCAAGTAATGCCCCACCAATAGACTTATTGTCTAATGCTTCTAATAAAGCATAAGTATCAATCACACTACCTCTACCTACATTACATACAATAGCATCTTCTTTCATTAATGAAAACTCATCATGGCTTAACATATGGAATGTTGCATTGGTTGCTGGTAAAGAAGTAATAATATAATCCATCTTTGGTAATACATCATGTAATTCTTTAGAAGTGATAATATTATCACAATAAGGATGTTCCTTATAAGAGTTTCTTAGTCCTGTTACATTGGCACCAAGTACCTTTAATACTTTCGCAAATTCAGTACCGATATCCCCTACTCCAAGCAATAAGACATTTGAGCCATAAATTTCTCTACCAGTAAATAATGGTGTCCATCTTGCTTCTTTCTGTCGATCATAATAAAAACGTAGATTCTTATTAAAGCTGAAGATCATTCCCATCATATGTTCACAGATGGCATGACCATAGCTACCACTTGCATTTGTAAGAAGTGTTTGTCTATTTAAGATATTTGGCAAAAGAAATTGATCATTACCTGCACTATTTAACAATAATGCCTTAAGTGTAGGTCTATTCAAGTTAAATTGTCTTGGTGGATTACCTACAATGACATCTGCTTCATCAATCATTTCCTGTGTTAAATCATCTTTGTTTACCTTTAAAAGGTTCATATCAGAACATGACTTTTTAATAAGTTCAATATTTGAATCATCTAAAGCTGGAATAAGTAATACCTTCAACATATTAGTCCCCCCTAAGTTCTTTTGATAAACTTAGTATGACACTTTGGACAGCTGATTTCAATCTTTCCACGTCCTTTGGGTACTCGAACAACCTGTTTACATGTTGGGCATTTATAATATTTATGTGTTTTATCTTTTCTTTTTTTCTTAAAGAAATCTACCTTTTTTGTAATAGGTGCGATAAGCTGTACATATTTCTGATTTTCCTGATAACGTTTATAGATATTCCTAGAAAATATTCTGAAATAAATATAAATCATCAAAAATAAGCTTAAGATCATTAATGGTTTTGAACCAGTAAATAACTCTATAATAACTAAAATAAACAATAAATACATGAGATGACTGTTGAGCTTATCTGCTCCACCATATCTTCCCTGCATGAATCTTATAAATTTTTCTTTCATAAAATACCTCCATGTCATTAATATAGTATTTAATTATAAACTCCATATTAACAAAAAAGGACAGAAACTGTCCTTTTTGTCCATTATCTACTTTTGTTGATGAGTTCTTTCGCAATCTTTAATGCAGTATTTGAAGGAATCGCAAATCCTAAACCTTCACTGTTTGTATCGGATGATTTTGCATTCACAATACCAATGAGATCACCATTTCCATTAAATAATCCTCCACCAGAGTTACCTGGAGAAACGGCTGCATCTGTCTGAATAACTGAAATAGAAATAGTCTTAGAAGAGCTATAAAGCTGACCAAAACGACCATACTCACTAGATGAAGACGAGTCATCGTTGTCTAGCTGTACTGTAATCTTACGATTTAAGGCTGATACGATACCTGAAGTAATAGAATCACTGAATGTACCTTCTGGGTTACCTACGGCGTAAGTTGACTGACCTTGAATTAATTTATCACTATTCGCAAATGTTGCTGGTTTTAAATTAGTTGCATTGATCTTAAGTACCGCAATATCATTATCACTATAAGTTCCTACTAATGTTGCATCATATGTTTTATTATCACTTGTAGTGACCTTAATTGTACTTGCACCAGAAACAACATGGGCGCAGGTAATAATATAACCATCGCTACTCATGATCACTCCTGAACCGGCACCACTTGATACCTGTGACCCATACCAGAAGTTATCTCTTGAGATATTTTCAGTAGTAATAGCGACAACACTTTGTGTCATCTTAGAAGAGATACTTGATGCATCATTTGATGTACCTGTTGCTTTAGTTGTAGTAGTCTTTGTCACTACTGTAGTACCCTGGTTATTCATAAAATAAGAACCAGCAGCGCCTCCACCAAAACCTAATGCCACAACAATAAATGCTTTACCTATATTTTTGCTTAAACGACTGACTTTCTTTTTATTCTGCTTTTCATAAACATCTTTTAAATTTTCGTTGTTCATAATACCACTCTCACTTTCTGATTCTAGTATATATCTTAAACTTAATACCTAAATGTGGTTTTTGTGGGAAAATATGTTATTACATATCTATTCCTGCATATTTCAAAAATTTCTTTTCATTGAGGATTCCTTGTGTTAAAAACTCTCCATCTTTAAATAATGCATAGGTAGAAACTGGTGTTGGAAGGTTCTGTGCCTGTTCACGTGTTGTAATATGAATCGTTTTTAAAGGAATGTTGTATTCTTTTGCCACTTCTTCTATGCGTGGTACCCAATAGTCTGTAAAAGGACATTGATCTGTATAATATAATACAAAGCCCTGTTCATTGATATGCGGATGTTTGGCACATTCTTTAAACTGTGGTGGATTACCTTCAGTGAGCGGAAGATACATAAGTACAATACCATTATCTGATTCATCGGCTATCTTAAACCCTTTATGTGTCAAATATTTATAATCAGAAAGGAACTCCTTCTTACGTCCTTTGGACGATAGAATACAAACGCCTTTATAACCTTTTTGACGTGCATCTTCTAGACAATAGTTTAATAACTCACTTGAATAGCCATGTCCTTTCATTGAACCAGATACCCATAAACAATTGATATACATATAGTTATTACTTGTAATAGGTATCCAGGCATATTGATCTGGAATATATTCAATAAAACATTTACCTCTTTCTTCACTGCGATAAAATACTAAACCTTCATCAAATCTTTCTTTTAACCATTCTTTCTTTTGAAGACTCTTCTTATTAGACATAGCACAACATATATGTTCTGTGTCTATGTTGTCTTTATTAATAATAATATAGTTCATACGTTCTCCTAGTAAAAAAGCCATGTGAATGGCTTTTTAGATGATTGGTGTATTCATAAATGTTTTATAGATAGGAATTTCATCTTCCTTGGATGAACCATAAAGGATATCTCCTTCTTTCTGGTCATTCAAACAATCACATTCCTTTAAACAATTATAAAGATGTTTACTTGTTCCATAAGCTCCATCAAACATCGGAATATCACCTAAAACTGTCGCTATTTGATCTTTTACAAATGGATAATGTGTACATCCCAGTACGACACTATCTACTTTACCTTTATAAGGACCTATTAAATCTGTAAGTAATTCAATGAGATCTGGTTCATCTAAATTTCCCTGTTCAATACGTTTAGCAAGTCCATAACATGGAACTGGAATAATAGTGGCTGATTTATCATATCTTTCAGCTAATTGATGAAACTTATCTAAACGTAATGTATTGGCTGTCGCCATTACAAGAATACAGCTGTTCTTCTTAGATAAAGCTGCTGGTTTTAATGCAGGTTCTATACCTATAACAGGAATATCTGTATATTTTTCTCTCAATAATGTCACTGCAGCACTTGTTGCTGTATTGCAGGCAATTACGATGGCCTTTAAATGCTTCTTCTTATTCATGTTCTCTATCGCATTAAGAGTAAGCTGCTGGACATCTTCTAATGTTTTCTCCCCATAAGGTGCATTAAGTGAATCACCAAAGAAATAAAGATTCTCTCCTGGCATCATTTCATGAATAGCCTGTAAGACACTCACTCCTCCAACACCTGAATCAAATACACCTATATATTCTTCTTTCTTCATACTGATAACTCCCTTTCGTTTTTTCATTATAGCACAATTATTCTTTCAAGGTCTATATTACTTAACCACTGGTTTTAGTTGTGATAAAATAGTATTTGAAAGGAGGTATTCATATGGCTATGAGTGAATTGTTGAAAAAGACAGTACTTGTAGGTATTGGTGCAGCTGCTGAAATCGCTGATCGTTCTAAAGACTTAACCGATAGTCTTGCGAAAAAAGGTCAGGATACCATCAATAAAGGACGTGCGATGAATGAAGAATTAAAAAGAAAAGCACGTGAAGACTTGTTAGAACATGTAGAAAACATGACTGAAGAAGAACGTAACGCTTTGCGCCAGAAGCTTGATGCATTAGATCATGAAGAAAATCAGTAATATTAAACGTATGAGAGAAATACTCTCTATCATCAAGAAACATGATATTAAAAATGGTCTGACTCCTATTAAGGCAAGAGAGATGATTGAAGAGCTTGGCCCTACTTATGTCAAATTAGGACAGATCATGTCAATGCGTAGTGATTTAATACCTCTCGAATACTGTAAAGAGTTTGAAAAACTAAGAGCGTCTATTGCGCCTCTTAGTTTTTCTACTATTCGTAGTATTATTGAAGAAGAACTAGGACGGCCAATAGAGAATGTATTTAAGAATATAGAAGAAAAGCCTATTGGATGTGCGTCTATTGCGCAGGTTCATTTAGGACATTTATTAAATGGTGATACAGTTGTATTAAAGGTTCAAAGACCTCATATTCATGAAATCATGGAAGCTGATGTACGTATTATGCATAAGTTTCCTCGCTTGTTGAAGATGGTGACGGGAACAGGTGATCTGATTGATTATCGTTCTATTATTGATGAATTATGGCGTACAAGCCAGACAGAGATGAACTTTTTAAACGAAGCGAATAATCTGAATGTCTTTGCGAATAATCAAAAAGATATACGTTATATTAAAGCACCTCATGTCTATAATGAATATACAACCAATCATTTACTTGTTTATTCTTATATTGATGGTATTCCTATTGATGCAATAAAGAGATTAAAGTATGAAGGATATGACTTAGATGAGATTGCCTTGAAGATGGCCGATAACTGTTGTAAACAGATTCTAGATGATGGATTCTTTCATGCAGACCCTCATCCTGGCAATATCTTAATAGATGAAGGTCAAATTGCCTGGATAGATTTTGGCATGATGGGAACTGTGTCATCCTTTACTCAGCATATCTTATCGCTTGCTTTACAGGCACTCATTGAAGATGATATTTATGATCTAGAAGAAGCATTCTTGATGTTAGTAACACCGGATCATGAGATAGATGAAACACAATTATTACAACAATTAAATTCAATTGTAAGTGAATATAAGGCAAAGAGCTTATCTGATTATAACTTCTCTGAATTAATCCAGAAATGTTTTGATATTGTGACAAGTAATGATATTGCGATACCAACAGAACTCACTTTACTGTGTCGTTGTTTAGTGACTCTTGAAGGAACTTTAGAGAAGATCAGTCCAACTTCTAATTTGATTGAAATATTAATTAATCATAAGCGTAATACAGTACTAAAAGATCTGAATTATAAGGATCAAGGATTAAAAATAGGTCAGAACCTTTATAAGACACTAAAGAAAAGCTATGCGTTACCTCAGATTGTCTATGATTTAATCAAGATGAGTAAGAATGGTCAGTTACATGTCAATGTGACTGAGAGTGATGATTACAATAGAACAACTTATCAAAAGAAACAGTTCTCAATCATTATAAAAACAGTATTTAGCTGTATGTGTATGTTATGTGGTGTATTGACTGAGTCTTATTATATGTCTATTGTATTATTTACTATTTCTATGTTACTTGGTATAGATGTATTCTTTCACCTAAGGAAGCTAAAAAGATGATTCCGTTTTTTGGAATCATCTTTTTCTATTTGTTGGGATCAATCATAGTTAATTGAACTTTATGTCTTTGTTCATCAATTGTATCTACCCATGTCGTTACGATATCTCCTACAGAAACAACATCACTTGGGTGTTTAATACGGTTTTTACTCATTTTAGAGATATGGACAAGTCCGTCTTCATGTAATCCAATATCTACAAAGGCACCGAAGTCTACGACATTGCGGACTGTCCCTTCTAGCTTATCGTGTACATGAAGATCTTCTAAAGTCAAGATATCCTGTCTTAAGATTGGTCCATCATAATCATCACGATAGTCTCTTAGTGGTCTCATAATAGAGTCTAAGATATCTTTAAGTGTATAGTCATCTAGTCCTGTAAGTTCTTTAAGTGATGTAATGTTAGCCTGTGAGACAGCCTTCTTACATGCATCTGTTCCTAAATCATTAGTCGTTAAGTTTAATGCCTTTAAGATTGCTTTTGTCGCATCATAAGATTCTGGATGGATATTCGTACGATCGAGTGGCTCACTGCCCTCTTCTATTCTTAAGAATCCGGCTGCCTGCTGGAAAGCCTTCGGTCCAATTTTAGGAATCTTCTTCATTTCTTTACGGCTCATGATCTTACCATTTTCTTCACGATAAGCGACAATACTATTGGCTGTTGCCGCATTGAGTCCAGATACATTTTTTAGAAGTGTTGGACTGGCTGTATTGATATTTACACCAACTAGGTTAACCGCTTTTTCTACAACGAAATCAAGTCTTTCTTTAAGTTGTGTAGTAGGAAGGTCATGCTGGTACTGCCCTACTCCAATAGACTGGGGATCGATTTTGATAAGTTCTGATAAAGGATCAAGTAGTCTTCTTGCGATAGAGATAGCACTTCTTTGTTCAACATGAAGATCTGGGAATTCTTCTATCGCTAGTTTTGAAGCACTATAAACACTTGCCCCTGCTTCACTGACTATTGTGTAGCTCACAGGTAAGTGATATTTCTTAATAGTATTTGCGACAAATGCTTCACTTTCACGACTGGCTGTTCCATTCCCAATCGCAATCAGGTTAACATCATACTTCTGACATAAGTCTACAAGTTTCTTTTCTGATTCCTTCACCTTTGCGACTGGAGGATGTGGGTAGATAACATCGACTGTAAGCTTCTTACCTGATTCATCAATAACTGCAAGTTTACATCCTGTACGAAAAGCTGGGTCAAAGCCTAAGATTCTCTTATTTTTCATCGGTGCCTGTAAGAGAAGCTTGCCTAGATTATCAGAGAAGACATCAATACTTGCATCCTGTGCTTTTTCAGTAAGAGTATTTCTCACTAATCTTTCAAGTGATGGATAAGCAAGACGCTTTAAGCCATCATCAATGGCTTCATCGACATATTTTGCTGTTGGGCTCTTAGGATTCTTAATATAACGTCTTACGACAAATGTTTTGATATAGTCTTCATTGATACTAATAGAGACATTGAGGATTTTTTCTTTTTCTCCTCTATCGATAGCCATAATACGATGTGTCGCAATACGTGAGACATTTTCAGAATAGTCATAATACATCTTATAGGTCATCTTTTCATCAATCGCATTCTTCTTTTTAGATGTGACAAGTCGTCCATAATGCATCATAGAATCAACAATCTTATTACGTACTGTCATATCATTAGAAATTTTTTCTGCAATGATATCCTTAGCACCCTGCAATGCCTCTTCTCTAGAAGTGATTGTATCATTCAAATAGGCATCTATATCTTTTTCATTAAATATACGTGGTAAAGAAAGAAGTGTTTTAGATAAAGGTTCTAGTCCAGCTGTAATGGCTACACTCGCTCTTGTTTTCTTTTTCTGCTTATATGGACGATAAATATCTTCGACCTGTGATAAACGTGTACAAGCTTCAACCATCTTCACAATATCATCATTTAAATGTCCAAGTGTTTCTATTCTTGCAAGAACTTCTTCTTTTCTCTTTTTAAGATTGACCTGATAGTCATATTGTTCCTGGATTACACGGATCTGTTCTTCATCTAATCCATGAGTGAGTTCCTTACGATAACGAGCAATAAAAGGAACTGTACAGCCATCTTCTAATAACTTTAATGTATTTTGTATCTGCTCTGTCTTAATATTTAATTGTTCTGAGATTTTAAGTATAATATCTTCCTGCATCTTTTTCTCCTTTATAAAAGGCTGATTGCTCAGCCTTATGCATGCTTATATAAATATGTGATTGAAAGTGGTGGTAATTCTAATTGTCCGTTATAATCCACCATTTCTCCACTCATAAGATTCTGATAAGAACCCTGTTCAATAGGTGGATAGATTGTATAAGGTGCATCATCAATATTTAATGCGACCACAATCTTTTCTCCTTCATAGTTTCTTTCTAATACATATTGTTTATTAGTCAATACAAGATCTTTATAATCTCCCATAGAGAGTGCTTTATGTCCTCTACGCATATGAATATATTTAGAAACTAAATCGGATAAATCATTTGGTGCAGGTGCATCAAGTTCTGGACGAAGTGGTGCATCAGTCACTCCTTGAATCTTTTCACCCTTAATACCCCATTCAGAACCATAATAAATACATGGAATACCAGGAACTGCCATAAGTAAGCCAAACACTAATGGTAGTTTTCTTTCATCAGTCAAAGTACTAGATATTCTATTCACATCATGGTTATCTACAAATGTAAGCAAGTCTCTTCCTCTATACATATCCATCGCATTTCTCTTTAGTGTATGAGCATATTCAAACATATTCAAAGAATTGAATGAAGACCAGAAAGCTTTATATGATGGATAATCAGTAATCGCATCTAATTTAGCTTCTGTATACATATAACCTGCATTATCACCTAAAACTTCTCCTAGCATAAAGAAATCCTGTTTCTGACTCTTACAATGATCTGATAACATTGCCATAAACCATCTAGGTAATGAATAAGCAACATCTAGTCTTAAGCCATCAATATCAAAGCATCTGATCCAGTAATCGACTGCATCAAGTAAATAATGCTGAACATCAGGATTATCTAGATTTAATTTAACAAGCTCATAATGACCTTCCCATCCTTCATACCAGAATCCATCACCATAGCTTGAATCTCCATCAAAATTGATATGGAACCAGTTCGCATATTGGCTTGAAGGTCCTTTTTCCTGGACATCCCTAAACGCAAAGAAGCCTCTTCCAACATGGTTGAATACACCATCCAACACAACCTTAATACCATGTTCATGGAGTGTTTTACATACTTCTTCAAAGTCTTCATTTGTACCTAAACGCGTATCGATGAGATTATAGTCACGCGTATCATAGCCATGTGAATCACTGTTGAATACAGGATTGAAATACACAGCACCTATTCCTAATTCTTCGAGATATGGTACAAACTCCTTGATTTTTAAAATACGATGAGCCTGGATATCATCATTTTTTTCAGGCGCACCACAAAGTCCTAGTGGGCAGATTTGATAAAATACTGTTTCTTGATACCACACAATTAACACTTCCTTTCTTTTCTATTATACTTCATTTTAAAGTATTATCCAATTCATTTATATTATTAGTAATGCCGTTTTCTATATATCCATAATGTTTCTATTATCACTAAATATGTTATTGTATATATCGATTATGTTCAGGATTATATTCGCCCAAGAGTAATTCTATCTTGTCTTCATCATAATCTAAGTAAACATAGAAAACATAAATAAGCAGATCTCTAATCTGTTCATGAATGTCTGCCCCATAATAAAGACGTAAGATCTTCTCACAGCTTAATGCAAAACCAAGAATATCTTCTGTATCTTTATAATCCTCATATATATGATCAATCATCCACCCCATTTCTTCATTGATGGAATTCTTGAGTAGTGTATATAATTGTTCCATATTAGTTCCTCTTGAAATAGTTCTGTATATCCTGTTGCGGAATAACTGTTACTTTATCTTCCTGGTAGTTATTTTTCCATGGACCTGTTTTTGCGAGTGTGACAAGTGTCTTTAAAGGATAACGAGAGAATGTATTGAGAATATCATCAATGAATTGTTTCTTTGAATCATCAAGATGATGATAAGCATCTTCAATGATCTTATAACGTACATCATCCTGAACCTTAAATGGGAATGTAGAGAATAGATGATAGACATCAGGATAAATCACTCCCTGCTTCCATGCTTCACAATGTTCATGAAAAAGTGGTTCAGGATAAGAATAAGCCTGAATAAAATAAAGATAGGATTCTAACTGCATAGGAGTCAATTCTTCTAATTTATAAAAAAGATATGAGATGACTTCTAGAATCTCTTTTGAACAGGAAAATTGTGATTTAAGTTCCAGGCAGCGATTGATTGCCTTCTTAAAGGCAGGACCCATCTTTTCATGGTTTCTATTGACTAAATCCATCATATAATCAATATCACATAGCGCACTGTGAATAACTTGTGCATAATCAGGATGTGGTGTACTTCCCTGCAAATAACGTGTAATAGTGACTTCACCAAAGCCTAAAGCATAAGATAAGGGTGCTTTTCCTAGATGATAAAGAGACATCAAAGCTTCTATTTCTTCTTGTAGTGTAGTTTTACACATCTTATTCACCTTCTTCACATCCATTATAGCACATGATAGACTTTTTAAAAATATCTATCATATTCCTCGAATAAATAAAAAAGTGCACATCATTGTGAATATGCACTTCCCTGTGTGAATAGATTTTCTATTTCCAATAACATTTTCCCATACTCATTGAGCTTTGTATAAAGTTCATCATCATCAATCATCATAATGATTTCATTTTTACTGATCTGTGCATCATGCATATAACAGATAGCAGAAATTTTCTCCTTCATATCAGCGTCCAACTGATATGCATCCGCAATATTTGCGATAGTGGATGCCTGATCAGAAAGTGTATAAGACCGATTGTGTGAAAATGCATAAACGATAATAGGATCCCCTTTAAAATTCTTATAAGGCATCAACAATTTTTGATAATTCAGCACACGCCTCACTTCCCCTTCTATACTTATTATATCTGTACAACTTTTAATAAAGAAAGGTGTGGCAAAAGATTGGGCATGAAAAAAGAACACATTATAGTTCTAATGAACAGATATTCATTAGCTGTATTTTATGATTATTTATATAGATATAGTGATGAGTGAGGTTGATAGATTGTACAATTCCTGTGATTTTTGAATAAGATGAACCAGTATAATAGATGACCTCTACTTGATCACCTTCCTTTAACTGATGAATCTTCCAATCCAATTCATAATATTGATCTTCGCATAGTTCTTTTCTTGGAACAGATGTATCTTCTATAAGCAGTTCTTTAAATCCTTTAAGTGCATCAAAACTTAAAAACAAGCGTGCACGATCCACCTTCTTAGGCATTATGACCTCCTATTAATGTATTTCTCTTCTCTGTAGTTGCTTTTTCCTGTTTATTCATAAGTTTTAATATTGCATTTTTCCCATACTTATGACGAATAGAGACAATCGCTCTCTGCAGCTTCTTTTCTTCCTCTAATGCCTCTATATCACTAAATAAATCATAGGATTCATGGCACTCATCTAAAATATCTCCAAAAGAAATAGAAATCTGTCTGATCATTCTACCCTTCTTGACTTTTAGATGATAAAGAGAGATGAATTCATCCATAAGAATATTCAAGGAATTCGTACAAACAGTCAACTTCCTTGAACCTCCTGTCCATCCCCCGCCATCTGTACGTGAATAACCGATATAAAGACTAATATGATTTGTGACAAGATGTGATTCAACAAGTCTTAAAACATTCAATTCAACCATCTCTTTCACAACAAGTAAGGCATCCTCATATTCATAATCAGAAAAGAGAACCTGTGAATTATTGACTGATTCATTCTTAGGACGATACTTCTTAATAGAAGCAATTGTAGCCGATTCTCGTCCCCAGGCATGATCAATTATATATTCAGCATTAATCCCAAACTCCTTATAGAGCACCTCTTCAGGAATCTGTGTAATACCATGCATATCCACCACACCTAGTCTTAATAGATGATTGGCTGTTCCACTTCCCATATGCCAGAAATCAGTAATTGGCAAATGATGCCATAAGTATTTCTGATAACGTTCTTCATCAAGTATGCCGATATTCTCTTTCGTATGCTTAGAAATAATATCAAGGGCGACTTTCGCAAGATAGAGATTGGTTCCTATTCCACAAGTCGCAGTAATATGCGTCTCGTCAAATACTGCTTTCATCAACATTTTCGCAAACTCTTTCGCACTCTTATGATAAAGATGCATATAAGACGAGATATCAATAAAACATTCATCAATAGAATAAACATGAATATCATCCGATGAGACAAAACGACAATAAATACGATAAATACGTGCTGAATATTCCATATAGAGATGCATACGAGGCATGGCAGTGATGTACTCAACCCCTTTAGGAATCTCAAATATACGACAACGATTATGAATCCCCATGCTTTTCATCTTAGGTGTAATTGCGAGACACAAAGCACCATTACCTCTTGTTGGATCCACAACAACAAGATTTGTCTTAAAGGGATCAAGATGTCTTTCACTGCATTCTACAGATGCAAAGAAAGTTTTCAAATCAATACATAGATATACTTTATTCATCATTTTCTCTCCTTCCTGTTATCACTATTATAGTAAGTGGTGGTGCATATTTCAATCTGTTTTGCACCATATTGATGATGTACATACATTGAGTGACGCATTTCATTGCACCAAAATGTAATTTATTGTATAATGCCTAAAAAGAGGTGGATTCAATGAATTTTAAAGATTATCTAAAAAAGTATAAGGAAAAGATGGGTGTATCAAATGAGTATATTGCGAAGCAGTTAGGCGTAAATCGTTCAACTGTTACTAGATGGTTAAAAGGAGATACAAAAGTAACCAATCCTGAAGTCATAGAAAAACTCTCTTTTATATTAGGCGCTGATGTAGAATCACTTATTAATAATGAAGAACGTTTTGAAAAGCCCGTGCTGGGAGAAGTTAAAGCAGGTTATGACTTGCTTATTGATGAAAACTTTGAAGGGTATGAACAGGTCACACAGGATGATTATTATCGTGGTGATTTCTTTTTACGTGTCGTGGGAGATTCTATGTCGGGGGCACATATTCATGATGGTGATCTTTTATATGTCAAGAAATGTCAGGATGTACCAAGTGGAACAATTGCGGTCGTCTTAATAGGACGTAGTGAAGTGACTGTAAAAAAGGTTATAAAAAAAGAAGGGTTACTGATTTTACAGCCAGCTAACCCTTCTGTAGATGCACGTTATTATTCTAAGGAAGAAGTAAAAAGTCTTCCTGTAGAAATTATTGGAAAAGCATTATATAGTCGTTCTGATTTAGTATAAGAATTCTTCAATCATTAATGTACTCATACGCTTTTTTAAGTCATCGAGTTTATCATCATCACCTAGACAAAAAGAAATGTGTTTATATTCTTCAAATAATGTCTTTCTGCAAGTGATTTCTCTTTGTCCGATTGTTGCATGATAAAGATGTTCCTGCGTAGTGATATTCATATTATGTTGTAATTCTTCTAAAGCTTCCTGACCATTTCGCTTCATCTGTTGATTCTTTTCATCCTGATCATCCGTGCTTTCAGCATCAAACATATAAGCACAAATACTATAGTTCTTATGATGGCATTCCCTAAACAAATCATGAATCATATAAGTGAAATCAACAAAGATGCCTCCGCCAGTACCACCAACAATACCAGATGCGATCAATACATTAATATGATCTTCTCCAGCAATAGAGATCATCTTCTCAATAAGTGTCTTAAATTCACTTCTAATACCTTCATAAACCTTTTCATCTCTAAAGATGCTCTGTCCAAGTGTTCTGTCACAATCTGTTCCACGAGGATCTAGGATAATGATTTCATCATTTGTTATATGTGTTTTCTTAACATGAGAAGTCATATCCACAATTCTCATTTCTACTCTATTTATATCATCATAATCATTTTTTATTTTACCTTTTAAGGAATCAATGACACCGCCACCAAGTCCTCCTAATCCTGCAATAATAATAGGATCTGCGAGATTCATGTTTCTACTAGATTGTAGCCCCATAAAATTATCCTCCATTTCTTACCACAAATAATTTAACCTTCACTATTCTAACATATTTTATACACATTACAATGAAAAATAGAAGAAGCTGTAAGGCTCAATTAAGAACCTTACAGCTTCCTTTTTTGCATATAATGAGATGCCTTGACGACAAGGTAACGATCAGAATACTGATAGCCATTTCTCATCATATGTATATTGGAGAATTTCTTTTGGCATTTGAACTGATTATCTTCCCCATTATAATCAGCATTTGTCTTTTTCTCTTCTTTCATAAGATAATGCTTCCCCTCTTTCAATGCCATACTCTATTATACAGTAACAATTATATATTACAACACCCAAATATAACTATTTTTTATTTATATTCTCTTTATGTATACAATTAGAAATATCATGCACAAATAATGACTTCCAGAAAAAAAAGAATAGGCAATCGCCTATTCTTCTACAAAATTGAATTTATCTTTGTTTCTTTCTTTGAATACTTCAAAGAGAACATTAGTCAATTCCGGTGTGATACCTAATAAGCCATCTACACCCTCATCTTTAGTAGGCACTACTTCATAGATAGAGACCTGAGTTGTAGATTCATTATGTGGCATAAGGACGACATATGTACGCTCTTCATGAGTGAATTGATCAAGCATCTTGAATTCAATATCTGTACCCGATGCATCTTTTAGTGTAATAATATTTTTCATTGTATTTACCTCGCACACTCATTATGCCATAAGTGTATATCATACGACAATCTTTTTTAGCTGATCTGCCATTTTACATGGGAACCATTGTCATCTTTTGAGACAACTAATTGATCTTCTATTTCCTGTTTTAATTCTGATACGTGAGAAATAATACCAATCAGCTTAGTTCCTTCTGACATATCCATAAGTACTTTAACAGCTTCATCTCTTGAATGATCGTCGAGAGAGCCAAAACCTTCATCAATAAACATGATATCTAAATCAATACCTGCAGCACTTTCCTTGATCTCATCTGCCATACCTAAAGCTAAAGAAAGTGCAGCCATAAATGATTCTCCACCGGACAATGTATTAATTTCTCTTTCAGAATCAGTCACAAAAGAATAAACCATTAAGTCCAGCCCTTTGTTTTTACCTTCTCCCGCCTGTTCAATATTCTTTAAATGTAATTCATATTGACCAGCAGACATGTCATAGAAACGTCTGTTGGCTTCAACAAGAATACGTTCTAGATATGTTCTTTGAACGTAGGTTTCTAAATCCATTCTAGATCCCGATACATTACCTGAAAGCTGATTATATAAAGTTGTCAATTGATGATTCTTATGAATCAGCTTTTTCGCATGAGTCACTATATCATCTAAGGTATTTAATGATTCGTTGTTATTTGTATAATTATGTTCTAATACCTGTACAACACCCGCTTGATTTTTATAAGTATCCATTGCCTGATTGTATTCATTTTCTAATACAGTAAGTTCAGGACATGGCTGTCCATTAATTCCTTTTTCAATTGTTTCCTTCTTAGAAGTATATTCAGAAAACTTTCTTGTATAGCTAATATACTGTTCATTAAACTGCTGAATATCTTTTTCCTGATACTTTGAAATAATATTCTGCCAGTCATCACACTGAAGTTCTTCGACTAGATGAGAATAATGGTTATCTGCCTGTTCAACTCTTTCTTTTAATCGTGGAAGAGATTCATTATAAGTGTTAATCAATGTATGACACTTATCATAGGCTGTTTGAGAAGCACTCACTTTCTGTTTAAATAACTTATAGGCAATATCTTCTGCCTCTTGATCCTTTATAAGTTTATCTAAAGCCTTCTGTGCTTCTTCTACTGATGCATAGCTTAACTGATTCTTTAATTGCGAAATAGTTGTATCAAGAGAAGCTTTCTTGACTTCATATTGATGAATCGCCTCAGTGATTGCAGTTTCCTTCTCTTCATATTGTTTCAACTTTATATCAATACTTTCAAGAAGTGTATTTAATTCATTGAAACGTTCTTTCTTATCTCTTAAATGATCAGCCTGTTGTTGTAATATCTGTTTTTCATTCACCAATGTCTTTTCAAATAATTCTAGATCATTATCACATTCAAGTATCGCACCAAGCTTGCTTAAATCTAGATCATATTTTGTTTTCATATCATCCAATGTTGTCTTTAAAGAAGAAGCCTTAGCACTTTCTTTCTGCATTAAGATGAGCGCCTGATCTTTTGTCTCTCTTAAATCTTTTAATTCTTCTTTGGTTGGTACCTTACCCTCTTTTAAGCAGGCAGGAGATGGATGATGGATAGAACCACACACAGGACAAGGAGTCCCTTCTACAAGAGTAGAAGCCAATATACCTGCCTGTGCATCTAGGAAGATCTTATTTGCCTCTTCATATATATGATTCTTCTTTCCATAGTTTTCACTTAAACGTGCATAGTTATGCTGCGTAGTGATGAATTCTTTTTCTTTAATTTGAATACTGTTGAAATCTTTGACTAGCTGATTATAAGATTCCACCTTCAGTTTGAAATCTTTACGCTGTGACTCTAATACAACGGCTTCTGTATCAACATCTTTTAAAGTGTCTAATTCTTTTTTGCCTTCTTCCTGCTTCTTAACTAATGATTTCTTAGAATTCTTTATATGATTCAGCTGTTCAATAGAATCATCTGTATGTTTATTGATATCAGATATTTCTTTTGTTTTATCACTTAATGTTTTTCTATTATCTAAATCTTTCTTCGTTTTATCCGTTTCTTGTGTACAATATCTAACAAATTCTTCGTGTTTTATATCAGCACGATTATCCTTTTCTTTTAGTTCTTCATACTTTGAACGCAGTTCAGGCTCTCTTTTTAACTCTTCATCGAGTTTACTTTGCGTTAATTTCAATTGCTTATCAGCGTCTACATAAGCATCATATGCCTGTTTGATCTTATAAGCATGATCAATTGTTGACGCCATCTTATAGTTATTTTCAATTACTTCTTTATGAGCAACTAAAGCAGTTAACTGTTTACTGGCTACTTCCAAATTTGAATAAGCATCAATCAGTTCTCTTCCCTTATCTAACTGAAACTTCTTCTCTTCCTTTAATTTTTCAGTTTCATTTAAAGATTGTTTCTGTTCATTCAGTTTTTCTTCCTGAATCTTACAATAAACTTCTAATTCTTGTACAAGTTCATCTAAGTAACTGATTTCTCCTCTTTTAATTGCTTCAATATAGAACACCAATTGTTCATATCCTTCATCCACACTTAAATGTCCTGCTTCACTCATACATTTTGTCTTGATATCACCAATACTCTTCTCAGTTTCTTTTCTACGTTGATTGAGTTCTTCTACAATATCATTATAGATTTCTGTATGGAAAAGTTTTCTAAAGATTTCCTTCTTTTCATTCGATGTCTTACGTAATACATCCATGAACTCACCCTGAGCAATCATTGCGACCTGCATGAACTGTTCCTTAGTCAAATGAACAATATCAATAATCTTCTTATTGGCTTCCTTCTGCGGATACTCAGACCCATCCGGCATCATTAATGCGATACTTCCAGATTCAGCTTTCTCTTTTCTCAAGCCCTTTTTAGCCCCTGCTTTATAATAAGTATAATGTTGAGGAATACGATGAATCGTATAAATCTTTTCATCATCGCCATAACCTTGAGAGAAAGTAAGTTCTACATAGGGTTTGACGTCTAATGAGGCAAATTGGCTCTGCAAAAGAGTTCCTGTCTTTTTATTAAGAGTCGAACTGCTTTCACCATATAAAGCAAATACGATTGCATCAAAGATTGTCGTTTTACCTGCGCCAGTATCTCCAGTGATTAAGAATAAGTTCTGATTTGGTTCACTAAAGTCAATAATAGTTTTAGATGCATAGGAACCAAAAGCTTCCATTACAAGTTTAATAGGCTTCATATTATACTCCCTTCACATGGTTGATAATATCTTCTAGAAGTTCTTTTTCTTCTTCATCAACACCATTTAAGAAATCAGTACATAAAGAAAATGGATCCATTTTGACATCCTTCTTCACGACTGCCTGATAGTTATTCTTTCTTATATTTTCTCTTCTAATTTCTAATAATCGAGGAAAGGCGTTCTTTAACTTCTCCTGCATTTCAAAGACATTGAGGTCCTGTTTATCTGTAAGTACTACTCTCACAAAATCATCACAAGACTGTTCTAATACATCCTTTAATTCCCCTTCAATAATTCTTAATTCATGGAGTGGTTTTAAAGGAAGAACCTGTGTTTCTACAACCCCCTTCTCTTTCATTTCTATTTCAATAATACCTTTATCTTGTCCTGCCTCACTCATAGAATAAGCGAGAGGTGTCCCACAATAACGATACAAGTCACTTCCTACCTTCATAGGCTTATGAATATGCCCTAATGCCGCATAATCAAAAGGAAGTAAAACTTCTCCACTCACTTCATCAATATTACCTGCAGTACGTATTTCAGAATCTGCACGTTCTATATCTTCTGCTTTCTTATTAACAGGTAAATAAAACTGATGAGAAATCAATACATTTCTATCCTCTGTATTTATTTCTTCTCTTTCTATTAATTTTTTAAGTGTTTCATTATAAGAATAATTTCTTCCATCGTTAGTGCCTATAATGTTTTTAACCATGGATGGCTTCACAAAAGGAAGAAGGTAGAAATGTACAGGTCCATAATTGTCATTTAAAGTAATTCTTTCAATATGATCTTCTTCTTTTTCAGGAGGGTTACCTACCATATAGAGGTTCTGTTTAAGTAGTACCTGTCTAAAACAATCTATTCTAGGAGCACTATCATGATTACCAGAAATCATCATAATAGTAGATTGGGGTACTGCTTCCTTTAAAGAAGTCACAAAATCATCAAATAAACTCACTGCTTCAGCACTAGGAACAGCCTTATCATAAATATCTCCTGCAATCATAATTGCATCCGGTTGTCTTTCTTTTGCATAACGTACAATTTTATCAAGTATATATTGTTGATCTTCAATTAAGTCTCTATTCATCAGCTTTAAGCCAATATGAAGATCAGATAAATGAAATAATCTCATTATTATTCGTCCTTTCTATGTATCAAAGATATGTCTATTATACACTATCTATTCAACTTATGTCTTGAATAGAGGTTTTATAATGCCTTTAAAAAGGTGTTAAAAAAATATATTTTAGAATAGATTTTGCATATGTTTAGAGTTTTCTATCCTAAAAATATAAAAGGAACAGCACTATCATCATAACTGTTCCTTAAATATTCAATTATCAGTACTAATATGTGACGTAATACCTTCTACATCTTGCCCATCATAGAATATTCTGATAATTATGACTTCCATCTGACTATCATCTACTTCGTAATAGACAACATAATGATTCACCTGTGCTCTATGCATTCCATAACTCTTCCATGGTTCCCATTCAACAATTGGATATCTTGAAGGCATGCAATCAAGAGAATGGATCAATTTTCTAATTCTGTTTATCTGATCCTCGGCAGTAATAGGAACCATTAACTTAAAAGCAATATAAGTATAAATCTCTTTAATATCTTTTCGTGCTTCCTCATTATAGATTACAGAATACCTGTCATTCATATGCCAAATTCCTTAGCCAATTCTGCATCAACCTGATCTGCCGTATAGGTTTTTGCCGATTTTAATGACTCAACACCTTTTCTTAACTCTGCATCAAGTTCTTCTCTACTCATACCACCAATTGCAGTTGGATTAGTAGGAGGTAAATGCAGGTCAAGCGGTAGACCTCTGGTTAATACAATCTGACTATACAGCATCTGAATTGCACTAGATGGCGTAATGCCTAATTGAGAAAGAATCTCTTCAGCATTTTCTTTTAGCCCTGTATCAATACGGGCATAAACAGCTGTTGTATTTGCCATATATATCACTCTCCTTTAACTGTATACTATCACCAATTCTAGGCATATGCAATCAATTGCAATCATATAACATTGTGCTTTCATATTTTGAAATATTTGAAAGCAATTTAAACTTTAGTTCAGTACACCCAAGTATTATGTTCTAGAAATCTAAAAAAAAACAGGAGAAATTCTCCTGTCAATCTATAGTAAACAACAAAACTAGAACCCCCAGAAGTACAAACAATATAGGTAGGATAATCGCAATGAATTTATTAGATGCTTTCTTATACCAATAAGGGATTAACGATAATCCAAATAGGATTATACTAGCTGCAAATAGATAATCACCTTCCATCATACCAACACAGCCAAATAAAGCTATACCTACACCAATAAGAGTACGAATAATATCAGATACAAGAAATAGAAAACCAACAGCTTTCTTCTGTATTCTTTTTTTCTTCATCTTCTTTTCGTATCTTGTATATTCGTTATCTAGAATACTTCCACATACAGGGCATTTCTTCATACCTGGTTCTACTCTACATCCACATTTAGAACAAATCATTATTTCACCTTCTCATATGCTATTCGAGGTGTACCATCATCTATATAGATTATTCCTGTTTCTTTAAAACCATTTCTTAATATAACCTTCTGCATAACCTTATTATCTTCATGTGTATCCGCTCTTATATGAGCACATCTCTCACTACAGAAATTGACTGCCTTATTAAAAACATGATGCATAGTTCCATCACTCGCAATACGATGAATCGTACCATAAGTACTGTGATCAAGCCATGCACCTTCTATTTCCTTATATGTAGGATCTTCTCCTATAATAAAAGCAAATACACTATGGATAATAGAATCTTCTTCCATCACAAAAAGATGATGTTTATTTATATCTTCTTCTAATATATTAAGACCAGGATAACTGCTATTCCACTGATGTGGGTTACCTGTTTCTCTCATAAATGCTTTTGCAATGTCATATATTTCTAATATTCTTTCTATATCTTCTGTTCTTGCTTCTCTAATAATCATGGTTCATCCTTCATTAATAAAAAAATCAATCAAAAATCCTCGTAATGTCCCTATATCGATTTACCACTCGGTAAATCTCTACATACTCTTCTCCAATTTTATAAATAATCACATAATTCTCCCAAACCGCATACTTGTAATCTGTCCGAAAACTAACTCTTTTGGAAAGATCTGCACCTATCCCCGGAAACATTTGAACATTTTCAAATTTACCATAAATTTCTTTGATCGTCTTGGCAGCATATTCTGCATTATCTTCAGCGATATAATCACGAATTTCTTTTAAGTCCTTTGCAACCAATGGGTTAATTCGTAAGTTCAGCATAGGTTACTCCCCTACAAGTGCTTTTAATTCGTCCAAACTAAGCCAGCCTTCGCCGTCTTTGACTGCTTTCTCTGCTTCTTGCAGCTTCATTAATAGCTTTTTCTCAGCACGATCACGCTCATAATCTTCTATATCAAGCACTACAAAACGCCCTCTGCCATTCTTAGTCAAAAACACCGGTTCTCCACTGTGGCATTTTTTTAAAACTTCATTATAATTTCTCAAATCAGACACTGGTAAAATATTTGCCATACAAATCGGTCTCCTTTCTTAATGAATAACCATTTTCTATAATTATTATATGCGAAGAAAGCTGTAAAATTCAACTTAAAATTTTACAGCTTTTCTTATTTTTCGGAGTGTTTACCGCAATTCATCCCCCATGTATAGAGGTGGGGGGAATTCTTGCTCACGGCATGTTAAACATCAACATAATTAAAGTATGTGCCACACGTTCTGTACTATAAGTAGGAATATTACATACTGTAATTCCTTTCTTTTGACAAGCTTCTTAGTCTTTGTTGTTGTAGCCTGTACCTGCTTCACAGATGAGTTTGACCGAATCTGGAAATTGTAGGATTGTGTCTTTTGAAACGATAATATCTGCATCTTGAATACATTATAATAATTCATCTTCAGTTGTATCATAATAGACAGTGACATCACTTGATAATACAGAAAAATCTAACTTTCCATCAAAGTTCATTTTCTTTGCGTTTAATACAATACATTTGCCTTTTA